>NZ_JARUXN010000001.1:2424543-2694521 GCF_031451415.1 Caballeronia sp. LZ028
AAACGACCCGGACGCACATGCGACCGGGTCGTCAAATCCCGCCCTAAACGGTACACCGTTCGCTATCTAAGAAAAGACCTTAACTGAACGGCATTACCGGCTCGCCGGGGTTCTCTCATTGCGCGATCAGGATGCGCGGCATCACGCCGGGAACACGCCCGTCGAAAGATAACGGTCGCCGCGATCGCAGACGATGAACACGATCGTCGCGTTCTCCACCTGGCGCGCGATGCGCAGCGCCACTTCGCACGCGCCGCCCGACGAAATGCCCGCGAAAATGCCTTCGACCGATGCGAGGCGTCGCGCCATCGCTTCGGAGGCCGCCTGACTTACGTTCTCCACGCGATCCACGCGGCTGCGATCGAAAATCTTCGGCAGATAGGCTTCCGGCCACTTGCGGATGCCCGGAATGCGCGAGCCTTCTTCCGGCTGAGCGCCGATGATCTCGATCTTTTCGTTCTGCTCTTTCAGATACTTCGACACGCCCATGATCGTGCCGGTCGTGCCCATCGACGAGACGAAGTGCGTAAGGCGGCCTTCGGTCTGACACCACAGCTCCGGGCCCGTGCCTTCGTAATGCGCGAGCGGATTGTCCGGGTTCGCGAACTGATCGAGAATGATGCCTTTGCCGTCACGCTGCATCTGATCGGCGAGATCGCGTGCGTATTCCATGCCGCCCGTCACCGGCGTCAGCACGATTTCGGCGCCATACGCGGCCATGCTCTGGCGGCGCTCGATCGACAGATCTTCCGGCATCAGCAGCACCATCTTGTAGCCGCGCATCGCGGCGGCCATCGCGAGCGCGATGCCGGTGTTGCCGCTCGTTGCTTCGATGAGCGTGTCGCCCGGCTTGATGCGGCCGCGCTCTTCAGCTTTCCTGATCATCGACAGCGCCGGCCGGTCCTTCACCGATCCCGCCGGATTGTTGCCTTCGAGCTTGCCCAGCACGACGTTGTTGCGGCTGCGAATTTCATCGTCCACGATGCGGACGAGTTGCACGAGCGGCGTGTTGCCGATCGTGTCTTCGATAGTCATGTAAGCCATATGCGGAGCCGATTCGGATTCCCCGCGGACGACACTGCCTTTCCGCGCGGATTTTGATATAGGGATTCGTCGATTGTAGCCCACCGGTTCCGCTGATGCCGGCGCATCCCTGATGCACGGATGGAATGCCGCTCGCGCGCGCCGTCCGCGCATGCAAAAAGCCCCGCGGGGAGGCCGTCCGCGGGGAGCCCAAGACATCCGAAGGCTGAAGGAGATCGATGGCGCGCCGCGCACCAGGGCGCGCCTCCGGGCCGTGCTTATTTCTTCACAATGACCGGTTTAGCTGATGCGGACGCCGAAACCGGCGTCGCGACAGCCGAGTTCGCGCCGCCAGGCGGTGCGGCGACGGCCGCGGTCTTCGTCGTTGCGCCGATTGTCAGTCCTTCCGCTTCCAGACGCTGGACGGTCTTGCCGCCCATGCCTTTGACGCGCGTGCCGAGATCGCTCGCGTCCTTGAACGGACCGTGCGCCTGACGTTCATCGAGAATGGCTTTCGCCTTCGCCGGACCGATGCCCTTGATGCCGCGCAGCGCGTCGGAGTTGGCGGTATTGACGTCGACGGCCGCGAACGCGCTACCGATGGAAAAGATGAGCGCGAACGCAGCGATCGACGAGAGTGCTTGCTTGAACATGACTGAGTCTCCGTGAAGAACCGGCCGGCACCAGCGCCAACCGTGAGACCCAGTTTAGAGAGGCTCGAAGCGCGTTTATAGCTGGCCGAATAGCCAACGCACGTAGCGATCGACACCTTCCTGAACCGTAAGAAACGAGGCGTCGTAACCGGCTGCGCGCAGCTTCGACTGGTCCGCCTGCGTGAAGCATTGGTACTTGCCGCGCAGCGCGTCGGGGAACGGCACGTACTCGATCAGACCGCGCTGCACGAGTTCGGCGAGCGAGAGCGCCGCTTCGCCGTTCAACGCGCGCAGCGAGTTCACGACCGTCGACGCGATATCGTTGAACGGCTGCGCGCGCCCGGTGCCGAGATTGAAAATGCCCGACTTCTCCGGATGATCGAAGAAGAACAGATTCACCTTCACGACGTCTTCGACCGAGATGAAGTCGCGCGTCTGCTCGCCGGCCGCATAGCCGTTGTACTCGCCGAAGAGCTTGACCTTGCCTTCCGAGCGGAACTGATTGAAGTTGTGGAACGCGACCGACGCCATGCGTCCCTTGTGCGTTTCGCGCGGGCCGTACACGTTGAAATAGCGAAAGCCGGCGATCTGGCTTTCCGCCTTCGGCAGCACCTGCCGCACGATCTGATCGAAGAGGAACTTCGAATAACCGTACACGTTGAGCGGCTTCTCGACTTCGCGCTCTTCGACGAAACGGCTCGATCCGCCGTATGTCGCCGCCGACGATGCATACAGGAACTGCGCGCCCTGCGCGAGGCACGCGTCCATCACGTCGCGGCTGTAGCGGAAGTTGTTGTCCATCATGTAGCGGCCGTCGGTTTCCATCGTGTCCGAACAGGCGCCTTCGTGGAACACCGCGCGCACGCGGCCGAAATCGCCGCGCTTGAAGCGCTCGACGAACTCGGTCTTGTCGAGGTAATCGTCGATTTCGCAATCGACGAGATTCTTGAACTTGTCGGCGCGCGTGAGGTTGTCGACCGCGATCACGCGATTCTCGCCACGCTCGTTGAGCGCCTTGACGATATTGCTGCCGATGAAGCCGGCTGCACCGGTAACGATGATGGTCATGGCGTTATTTCAGATAAGGTCAGGCGAAGAGTTCGTTGTAGTCGACGGTCGCCGTACCGAGCTTGCCCACGACGATGCCCGCCGCGCGGTTCGCATAGACGATCGAGTCGACGAGCGGCACACCCGCGCCCAGCATGGTCGCGACCGTTGCGATGACGGTGTCGCCGGCGCCCGAGACATCATACACTTCGCGCGCTTCGGCCGATGTGTGCAGCACCTGGTCCTCGGTGAAGAGCGTCATGCCCTCTTCCGAGCGCGTGAGGAGCAGCGCTGAAAGATCGAGCTCCGCACGCAGTTTCCTCACGCGCTCGTGCAGATCTTCTTCCGATTTCCACTGGCCGATGACTTCGCGCAGCTCCGCGCGATTCGGCGTGATGAGCGTCGCGCCGCGATAACGGTCCCAGTCGTCGCCCTTCGGATCGACGAGCACGGGCTTTCCGGCGCGTTTCGCGTCGGCGATCATCTGCGTGACGTGCGTGAGGCCGCCCTTCGCGTAATCGGACATGAGGATCACGTCGTGCTGCGGCAGGATCTCGGTGAACCGTTCGAGACACGCGCGCAGCACTTCATGATTCGGCGTGTTCTCGAAATCGACGCGCAGCAACTGCTGCTGACGCGACAGCACGCGCAGCTTGATGGTCGTGAGCAGTTCGGGATCGCGCTCGAGATGCGCCGCGACCTTGCTTTCGCCGAGCAGCTCGACGATGCGCTCGCCCGGCTCGTCATGTCCCACTACGCAAAGCAGGCCGGCCTGCGCGCCGAGCGCCGCCGCGTTGCGCGCGACGTTCGCCGCGCCGCCGAGGCGGTCTTCCTTCTTCTGCACGTGCACGACCGGCACGGGCGCTTCGGGCGAGATGCGGTTGACGTCCCCGAACCAGTAGCGGTCGAGCATCACGTCGCCGACCACGAGCACGCGCGCCGCCGAAACGCGCGCAAGCGGGACGACGGGAATATCGGCGTTAGTTGTGGCTGCCGTTGCGGTCGAGTTCGACATGGGGACGTCCTATTGCAAAGTAGTCGATGCCCATTTCGGCCATCGCTTCCGGTTCATACAGATTGCGGCCGTCGAAGATCACCGGCGTCTTCAACGCGCTCTTCAAGTGCCAGAAATCCGGGCTCTTGAATTCTTTCCATTCGGTCACGATGACGAGCGCGTCCGCGTCCGTCAGCGCATCCTGTTGCGTGTTCACGAGATGCAGGCGCTGGAAGTCGTCGGGGCGATCCGCGAGATCGAGCGCGAACACGCGCTCTGCCTCGTCGCGCGCGACGGGATCGTAGCCGCGCACCGTGGCGCCGCGCTGCAGCAGCGCCTCGATGATGCGCCGGCTCGACGCCTCGCGCATGTCGTCGGTGTTGGGCTTGAATGCGAGGCCCCACACGGCGAACGTGCGCCCGCGCAGATCCTCGCCCATGCGCTTCACGATCTTGTTGACGAGCACTTCCTTCTGATCGTTATTGACCGCTTCGACCGCCTCGAGCACGCGCAGCGTGTGGCCGTTTTCGCGCGCGGTTTGCGCGAGCGCCTGCACGTCCTTCGGGAAGCACGAGCCGCCATAGCCGCAGCCCGCATACAGGAAGTGATAGCCGATGCGCGGATCCGAGCCCATGCCCCGCCGCACCGATTCGATGTCGGCGCCGACGGTATCCGCGAGATTCGACAGATCGTTCATGAACGAGATGCGCGTCGCGAGCATCGCGTTGGCGGCGTACTTCGTGAACTCGGCCGAACGCACGTCCATGTACAGCGTGCGCTCGTGATTGCGGTTGAACGGCGTGTAGAGGCGCTTCATCTTCTCGCGCGCGAGGTTGCCCGCGCGGTCGTCGTCGATGCCGATCACGATGCGATCCGGGCGCATGAAGTCGTCCACAGCCGCGCCTTCCTTCAGGAACTCCGGATTCGACACGACCGAGAAGCCGTGCTTCTCCGACTCGCCGAGTCCGCGCGCCCGCAACTCTTCCTCGACGACGCGCTTCACTTGCAGCGCCGTGCCGACCGGCACCGTCGATTTATCGACGATCACCTTGAAGCCGTTCGAATACTTGCCGATATTGCGCGCGGCGGCGAGCACGTATTGCAGATCGGCTGAGCCGTCTTCGTCGGGCGGCGTGCCGACCGCGATGAATTGAATGTCGCCGTGCTCGACGCTCGCTTTCACGTCGGTGGAAAACTGGATGCGGCCTGCCGCGCGCGTGCGCCTCAGCATTTCCTGAAGGCCCGGCTCGTGGATCGGCACGCCGCCATTGTTGAGAATTTCGATCTTGCGCGGATCGACGTCCACGCAAAACACGTCATTGCCGATTTCGGCAAGGCACGCGCCGGTTACGAGACCGACGTAACCCGTGCCGACGATGGTCACTTTCATACGCTTTCCGGTTGTTCCTGAAATGCCGGTGGCAGAAGCGGCGCATTCGCGCGCCGCCCGATGTCATGCTCGCCGCGCTGGCTCAGGCCGAGCTCGTGATCGGCTCGACGCGACGCGGCGCGTACGTCTCCCAGCCGCTGCAGCCGGGGCATTGCCAATAGAATAGACGCGCACGGAACCCGCAAGTTTGACACGTATAACGCGGCAGATTCTTAGTGCGCTGTTTCACCAGATTACGCATCAGTTCGAGCTCGCCGCGGCGCGGCTCGTCGGCCGTCGCCTCCTGCGCCTCGAGCAGACGCGTCATGCCCGCGAGATTCGGCGCGCTTTGCATCTGCTTGCGTGCCAGCTCGTGCGCGGCTTCGAGACCGCGCAACTCTTGAACGTGCTTGTAGGCGACATCGAGCAGATCGTTCGACGGATAGCGCGTCGCGTAATCGATCAGCAGATCGACGCCCTCTTCCTTGCGCCCGAGCGCGGCGTACGCCTTCATCAGCTTCTCGGCGACGAGCGGCAGATACGCCTCGTTCTGCTCCTCGACGCGCTTCCAGTGCGCGATCGCCACATCGACGTTGCCGGCGGCCGCTTCGACATCGCCTGCCAGGATGGTCGCGCGCACGTTGTCCGGGTTCGATGCCAGCGCGAGCTTCAGTTCGGCGCGCGCACCATCTGGATTCTTGCGCTGAAGCGCTTCCTGCGCCAGCTCGCAGTGGAAATGCGCGATTTCCATATGCAGCGAGGGCGCGCCCATCTTTTCGATCTGCTCGGCCGTCGCGATCGATTTCGGCCAGTCCTTTTCGATCTCGTAGATGGTCAGCAGCGCGCGCTGCGCGCCGAGCGAATATTCGCCGGCGTTGAGCGACTTGAACGTTTCCTCGGCGCGATCGAGCAGGCCCGCCTTCAGGAAATCCTGTCCGAGTTCGTAGAGCGCGTGATCGCGTTCCGCGACCGGCAAATCGGCGCGGCTCAACAGATTCTGATGCACGCGAATCGCGCGATCGGTCTCTCCGCGACGGCGAAACAGATTGCCGAGCGCGAAATGCAGTTCGATCGTTTCGGGATCGAGCTTGGCGACTTCGATGAACGCATCGATCGCCTTGTCGTGTTGCTCGTTGAGCAGAAAATTGAGGCCGCGAAAATACGAGCGCGGCAGATTCGCATTTTCGGACAACAGCGCTTTCAAGTCATAGCGGGACGCCATCCACCCCAGCGCGAAAGCGACGGGGATGACAAGCAGCCACCAGAAGTCTAGATCCATGCGATTAGTCGTTGAGTGTCAGATGTCTGCGCGAAAGGTCAGATGAGCGGCGGCATCGGCGGTTCTTCCTTCACCACCGGCGTCTCGCGAGCGACGCGCAGCTCGCGCTTCAGACGCCCGTTCTCCATGCGCAGACGCACCCTGGCCGGCACAGCCGACACGAGCCCCGCGAGCAATCCCACCACGAAAAACGCGAGGCCGATCAGAATAAGCGGCGCCTGCCACGCGTAGCCCGCGAGAAAGTTCAGCGTCGCGGGCTGGGTATTGGCGAGCGCCAGCACCAGCAACAGCACGAATACCAGAACGCGGATCAGCCAGACGATGAATTTCATGTAGGGTCTCGCAAGAGCGGTTGCACCAGACGGCCCTTCCGTTTCGGCCGGGCCTGCGCGGTTGAACACCCAGGTCAAAGTGACCGGTATTGTAATTGATGCTCCCGGGCGCCGGCAGTCGCCCGCTCGACGCATGAATTTTTAGCAAACAACGCACCCGTCGCGCTGGATCGCTGCTATCGAAACGCCGCGCATAAAAAAAGCACCCCGAAGGGTGCTTTTCTGGTCGATTGCCTCGCAGGCCGAAGCCGCTAACCTAAAATCCTGACTGATCATCAGTCACGTTGCGTGCCGATCAGTGATCGTCGGCATCGTCGTCATTCGAAGCTTTCAGCGGCTCGCCCGCGCGGCCGTCGACGCGTTCGCGCAACTCCTTGCCCGGCTTGAAGTGCGGCACGAATTTCTCCGGCACCAGCACCTTTTCACCCGACTTGGGATTGCGCCCGACGCGCGACGGACGACGATTGAGCCCGAAGCTGCCGAAGCCGCGAATCTCGATGCGATGACCGTTGGCCAGAGCCTCCGACATCGCATCCAGCATCGTCTTCACCGCGAAATCCGCATCCTTGAGGACAAGTTGCGGAAATCGCGACGCCAACTGGGCGACCAATTCCGATTTGGTCATTCTGCAGCTGTGCCGTTAAGGGCTTAGCTGTTCTGGCCGTCGAGCTTGGCCTTGAGCAGCGCGCCGAGGTTGGTCGTGCCGGTCGCGGCGGCGTTCGAGTCGCCCTGCAGGCTGCGCATGGCTTCCTGCTGTTCGGCCGAATCCTTCGCCTTGATCGACAGGTTGATGCCACGCGACTTGCGATCGATGTTGATGATCATCGCGTTGACCTTCTCGCCTTCCTTGAGCACGTTGCGCGCATCTTCCACGCGGTCTTGCGCGATTTCCGAAGCACGCAGGTAGCCTTCGACCTCGCCGGACAGCGTGATGACCGCACCCTTCGGATCGACCGACTTCACAACGCCGTCGACGATAGCGCCCTTGTCGTTGATCGCCACGAAGTTGCTGAACGGATCGCCTTCGAGCTGCTTGATGCCGAGCGAGATGCGTTCCTTGTCGACGTCGATGCCCAGAACCACGGCTTCGACTTCGTCGCCCTTCTTGTACTTGCGAACGGCTTCTTCGCCGGTTTCCGACCACGACAGATCCGACAGGTGAACCAGACCGTCGATGCCGCCAGGCAGACCGATGAACACGCCGAAGTCGGTGATCGACTTGATGGCGCCGCTGATCTTGTCGCCCTTCTTGAAGTTGCGGCTGAAGTCATCCCACGGATTCGGCTTGCACTGCTTCATGCCGAGGGAGATACGGCGGCGGTCTTCGTCGATTTCGAGAACCATGACTTCGACTTCGTCGCCCAGTTGAACAACCTTCGACGGCGCAACGTTCTTGTTGGTCCAGTCCATTTCCGACACGTGGACGAGGCCTTCGATGCCCGATTCCACTTCGACGAATGCGCCGTAGTCGGTGATGTTCGTGACCTTGCCGAACAGGCGCGTGCCCGACGGGTAACGGCGCGAGATGCCTTCCCACGGATCGTCGCCCAGTTGCTTGATGCCGAGCGAAACGCGGTTCTTCTCTTGGTCGAACTTGAGGATCTTGGCGGTGACTTCCTGGCCAACCGACAGGACTTCCGACGGGTGACGCACGCGGCGCCATGCGATGTCGGTGATGTGCAGCAGGCCGTCGATGCCGCCGAGGTCCACGAACGCGCCGTAGTCGGTGATGTTCTTGACCACGCCTTCGACGATCGCGCCTTCCTTCAGCGTCTCGAGCAGCTTCGCGCGCTCTTCGCCCTGCGTCGCTTCGATGACCGCGCGGCGCGACAGCACCACGTTGTTACGCTTGCGATCGAGCTTGATGACGCGGAATTCGAGCGTCTTGCCTTCGTACGGCGTCGTGTCCTTGACCGGACGCGTGTCGACGAGCGAACCCGGCAGGAACGCGCGGATGCCGTTGACCATCACGGTCATGCCGCCCTTGACCTTGCCGGTGATCGTGCCGGTCACGAGTTCGTTGTTGTCCAGCGCCTTTTCCAGCGACAGCCACGAAGCGAGGCGCTTCGCCTTGTCGCGCGACAGGATGGTGTCGCCATAGCCGTTTTCCAGCGCGTCGATCGCGACGGAAACGAAGTCGCCCGCCTGCACTTCCACTTCACCCGCGTCGTTCAGGAATTCTTCGAGCGGAATATAGGCTTCGGACTTGAGACCAGCGTTGACGACCACGAAGTTGTGGTCGACACGCACGACTTCGGCGGAGATCACTTCGCCGGCGCGCATGTCCTGCTTGGTCAGCGACTCTTCGAACAGAGCCGCAAAGGATTCGGTATTCGGGGTGGAGGTTTGCAGGTCGGACATAAAAATCGATATTTGCACGGCCTTTGCGCGGTGATTCGGAATGAACCGGCGGGCTTTACCCAGATGCGCAACGCCATACGGGGTTAATGGTTTAACACACGCCCTGCCTCCCGGCAGAGCACCTTACTTCTACTGCACTACACGAATCTCGCTGAACCAGCCGATGATCTGCTCGACCGCTTGATCGATCGACAAACCGGAGGTGTCCAGCGTCTTCGCATCCGCCGCGGGCTTGAGCGGCGCGGCGCTCCGGTTCATGTCCCGGGCATCGCGTGCGCGCAAATCTCGCAGCAAGTCATCCATATTAGCAGAAAAACCTTTTTGCATCAATTGCTTATACCGCCGCGCCGCGCGCGCCTCGACGCTTGCAGTCAGGAACACCTTCAGCGTGGCGTCGGGGAAGATGACCGTGCCCATGTCGCGGCCGTCGGCGACGAGGCCGGGGCGCTTGCGAAAAGCCCGCTGGCGCGCGACGAGCGCCTGGCGCACTTCGGGATGCACGGCGATCGCGGAGGCGCGGTTGCCGACTTCTTCCTGCCGGATTTCGCCCGAGACATCGGCGCCATCGAGCTGCGCGCAACCTTCGCGGAACGTGATATGGAGCGCCTCGACCAGTTTTGCAAGGCCGGGGGCGTCGTCCTTGTCCACTTCGTAGCGGATGCTCGCGAGCGCCGCGAGCCGGTAGAGCGCGCCGCTGTCGAGCAGGTGGAAGCCGAGCGTCGCCGCGACGATCGCCGCGACCGTGCCCTTGCCCGACGCCGTCGGCCCGTCGATGGTAATCACTGGTGTTGGGTCGAAAGGACGGGTCGGTTTCATTGAGTCTGGCCGTTCTGGCCCGTTATTACGGTCATGGAAGTCGAAGTCATCGCGTTTCACGGTACAGCGCTCCCGTTACGCTTTCACGAGCGTCGAGAAGCGGTCGAAGTAGTCCGGAAAGGTTTTAGCCACACATTTCGGATCGTTGATGCGGACCGGCACGCCGCCGAGGCTCACGAGCGAAAAGCACATCGCCATGCGGTGATCGTCGTAGGTGTCGATCGCGGCGTTCGGCGTCAGTTTCGCCGGCGGCGTGACGACGAGATAATCCGCACCCTCTTCCACGGTCGCGCCGATCTTGCGCAACTCGTTCGCCATCGCGGCGATGCGATCCGTTTCCTTCACGCGCCAGCTCGCGATATTGCGCAGCGTCGTCGTGCCGCTCGCGAAGAGCGCGGCCACGGCGATCGTCATCGCGGCGTCGGGAATCAGGTTGAAATCCATGTCGATGGGCGCGAGCCTGCCATCGTCCGATTCGACGCCGCGCACTTCGATCCAGTCCTCGCCCATCATCACGTTCGCGCCCATGCGGTTCAGCGCGTCCGCGAAGCCGACATCGCCCTGAATGCTCGAACGACCGACGCCCTCCACGCGCACCGGTCCATGCCCGATCGCGCCCGCCGCCAGGAAATACGAGGCCGACGACGCATCGCCTTCCACCATGATCGCGCCCGGCGACTTGTAGCTCACGCCGGCGGGAACGGTGAAGCGCGCCCAGCCGTCGCGCTCGACCGTGACGCCGAAGCGCTCCATCAAACGAATCGTGATTTCGATGTACGGCTTCGAAATGAGTTCGCCTTCGATCTCGATCGTAACGGGACCGTTACGGCCTTCCACGACCGGCAGGCTCATCAGGAGCGCGGTGAGAAACTGGCTCGACACGTCGCCGCGCACGCGGATCGGCTTGTCGATGGCGATCTTCGCGGCGTGGATCCTGAGCGGCGGGAAGCCGTCGTTGAGCTCGTAATCGATCGCAGCGCCGATCTGGCGCAGCCCGTCGACGAGATCGCCGATCGGCCGCTCGTGCATGCGCGGCACGCCGTGGACGCGATATTCGCCGCCGTTCACGGCCAGCGCCGCGGTCAGCGGACGCACCGCCGTACCCGCGTTGCCGAGAAACAGCTCCGCCGATTTCGACGGAAACGCGCCGCCCGTCCCGCCGACGATCACGCGCTCGCCGTCCTCGCGCACGGCGACGCCCAGGTTCCGGAGCGCGGCGAGCATCACGCGCGTGTCGTCGGAATCGAGCAGATTCGTGATCGACGTTTCGCCGTGCGCAAGCGCCGCGAGCAGCAGCACGCGGTTCGAAATGCTCTTCGAGCCGGGCAGGCGCACGGTGCCGGACGCGCGGGAGAAAGGTCCGAGATCGAGATGTTCCATGTTGTTTCCTTGTTTCGCGGCTTACTTGGCGGCGATGTCGTTCGAAGGCTTGATGCCGCCGCGTTCCTGCCATTCTTTCCGGGCGACGCGCGAACGCGCGAACGCCGCTTCGAGCGCCGCGCCGTCCGAGGCGTCGATCGCCGCGCGAAAACGCGCGAGCACCGCGGTGTAATCGTCGAGCTCGGCGAGCAGCGCGGCGCGGTTCGCGAGACAGATATCGCGCCACATTTCGGGACTCGACGCCGCGATGCGCGTGAAATCGCGAAAGCCGCCTGCGGCGAACGAGAATTTCAGATCGGCATCGGGCGTGTCGAGAATCTGATCGACGAGCGCGAACGAGAGCACGTGCGGCAAATGACTCACCGACGCGAACACGCGATCGTGCTGCGCCTCGCTCATCTGACGCACGCACGCGCCGCTCGCGCGCCACATCGACGCGATGCGTTCGACGCCATCCGCCGCATTTTCCGGCAGCGGACACAGCACGACATTGCGATCGACGTACAGATCGGGCAATGCCGCATCGACGCCGCTCGACTCGCGCCCGGCGATCGGATGTCCCGGCACGAACTGCGCGACGCGCGCACCGAGCGCGCGCTTCGCCGCCGCGACGACATCGGTTTTCGTGCTGCCGGCGTCGGTGACGATGGTTCGCGCGTCGAGAAACGGCGCGATGCGCGCGAGCAGCGGCTCGGTCTGCGCGACGGGCGCGGCGAGCAATACCACGTCGGCGCCTTCGAGCGCCTTGGCGAGCGCGGCGTCGTCGTTGAGCGCGGCGGCTTCGTCGATCACGCCGAGTTCGATGGCGCGCTCGACCGACGCACGCGACCGACCCACGCCGACGACGCGACCTTCGAGCCCCGCGCGCTCACGCAACGCGCGCGCGAGCGATCCGCCGATCAGGCCGACGCCGAAGATAACCAGTTTATTGAAAGAGAACATCGATGCAGCCTGAAGCTGAAAACGAAGCGGCCGCTCAACGCGCCCGCGGATACGAACCGAGAATCTTCAGGAACGCGGACTTGCGCCCGAGTTCGTCGAGCGCGGCCGCAACCGCGGCATCGTCGCGATGGCCTTCGATGTCGATATAAAAGTAGTACTCCCACGCGCCCGAACGCGCGGGACGCGACTCGAAGCGCGTCATCGAAACGCCGTGTTTCGCGAGCGGCTCGAGCAGCTTGAAGACCGCGCCGGATTCGTTCTTCACCGTGACGATGAGCGACGTCTGATCGTGGCCGCTCGAATCCGTCGGCTGCTTGCCGACGATCACGAATCGCGTGCGATTGTGCGGATCGTCCTGAATCATCGAGAACACGACGCCGAGGCCGTAATGCGTCGCGGCGCGATCGCCCGCGATGGCCGCGACCGTCGGATCTTCGACCGCCATGCGCGCGGCTTCCGCGTTGCTCGACACCGCTTGCCGTTCCAAATGCGGCGCGTTCGCGGACAGCCAGCGCTGGCACTGCGCGAGCGCCTGCGGATGCGCGCATACGCGCTTCACGCCGTCGAGCGTGCCGGACGCGGTCAGCAGATTGTGATGGATCGGCAACGCGAGTTCGCCGCCGATCAAGAGCGACGTCTGCAGCAGCAGATCCAGCGTGCGCGACACCGCGCCTTCCGCCGAATTCTCGACCGGCACGACGCCGTACTGCGCCGCGCCCGCCTCGACGGCGCGGAACACTTCGTCGATCGACGGGCACGGCACGCCCTGAATCGAATGCCCGAAGTATTCGAACATCGCCTGTTCGCTATAGGTGCCGACCGGGCCGAGGAACGCAGCGCTGATCGTCTGTTCGAGCGCGCGGCTCGCGGCCATGATCTCGCGCCAGATCGACGCGATGTGCTCGTCGGCGAGCGGCCCGTCGCTCATTTCCTGCAGGCGCGCGATGACCTGCATCTCGCGCTCCGGACGAAACACGGGCGCATTGAAATGCTTCTTCACTTCGCCGACTTCGAGCGCGACGGAAGCGCGCTGATTCAGCAGCGCGATGAGTTGCGCGTCGAGCGCATCGATGCGCTCACGCAGCGGTTTGAGTCTTGTATTGAGATCGTCGTCCATGCGGTGCTTGATGTTTGAAGCCAGGTTTAAGCGCTTTCGCGCTCGAATTCCTTCATGTAATCGACGAGCGCTTTCACGCCCTCGATCGGCACCGCGTTGTAGATCGATGCCCGCATGCCGCCGACGGACTTGTGGCCCTTCAGTTGCAACAGCCCGCGCGCCTTCGCGCCGGCCAGGAAATCGGTGTTGCGCGATTCGTCGGCGAGGAAGAACGGCACGTTCATGCGCGAACGGTTCGGGCGCTCGACCTTGTTGACGTAGAAATCGCTCGAATCGATGGTGTCGTACAGCAGCTTCGCCTTTTCGACGTTGCGCGCTTCGATCGCCGTGAGGCCGCCCTGCTTCTTCAGCCACTTGAACACGAGACCGGCGATGTAGATCGCATACGTGGGCGGCGTGTTGTACATCGAGTTGTTCTCGGCGACGGTCTTCCACTCGAACGCCGAAGGACAGATGGACAGCGCGCGGTCGAGCAGGTCTTCGCGCACGATCACGACGGTCACGCCCGCCATGCCGATGTTCTTCTGCGCGCCGCCGAAGAGCACGCCGAACTTCGCGATGTCCATCGGGCGCGAGAGGATGTGCGAGGACGCGTCGGCGACGAGCGGGATGTCGCCCAGATCGGGAATCTCGAAGGCTTCGACGCCGTCGATGGTTTCGTTGCTGCACAGATGCACGTAGGCCGGATCGTCCGACAGCTTCCATTCGCTGAAAGCCGGCACGCGCGTGAAGCCTTCTTCGGTCTTGCCGCTCGCCGCGAGATGCGGCGTGCCGTACTTCTGCGCTTCCTTGAACGATTTCGTCGACCATGAACCGGTGACGACGAAGTCGGCGGTTTGCCGCTTGCCGAGCAGATTCATCGGCACGATGGCGTTTTCGCCGATGCCGCCGCCCTGCAGAAACAGAATGCGATGCGACGCCGGCACGTACAACAGTTCACGCAGATCGGTGAGCGCCGCCTCGTGGATCGACATGAACTCCGCGCCGCGGTGACTCATTTCCATCACGCTCATGCCGCTGCCTTGCCAGTCGAGCATTTCATCGGCTGCCTGCTTCAGGACTTCTTCTGGCATGGCGGCTGGGCCGGCGGAGAAATTGAACACGCGCATCTGGAGATCCCGGAAATCCGATTCGGCAGGCGCGAATTGCGCGGCAAATGCAGCGAAGACCGCGCAATCACCGTTTTCGCGCCCGAAAAAGAAATGGCTGCTTGCGCTCGCGCGCAAACAGCCATTATCGCACTGTCCTGAAAACCCGCCAATGCACGGGGCGGTGAGCCCGGCCGGCGGATTCCCGTCAGGCCGACGTCATCGAGCTTACTTGGCGCTCGGCTTGACGCTCGCCACTTCCTGATCGGCTTGCGTGCGCGTTGCCTTGATGGCTTGCGGCATGTACTTCTGCATCAGGCCATTCACGACGTCGCGGCCAACCTGGTCCTGAACCTGGATGAACTTGCGGCCAGTCGTGCTCTTGTAGAAGTTGGTCAGATCCTTGATCTCGTCCGTCGAGTAGTACTTCGCGTATGCGTCGTACTGAGCTTGCATCGCGTCCTTGCGGAAGGCGTCGGTGGCGAAAACCTGGCCGGCGGAGTCAACCAGCTTCGGCACTGCGTTCTTCTGCAGCGTCGGAACGGCGGCTTGCTTCTGCTTGTCGTTCATCGTCTTGTTCTCGGACAGCGCGTCCGAGAGGATCGCCGGCACGAGTTGCTTCGATTGCATCTGCGCGCTGTTACCGATCGCACCGACCAGCTTCTGCGCGTCGATCGCGTCGAGCAGGTCCTTGATCGCGGCTTGCTTGGCCGGATCAACCGGTGCTGCTGCGGCTGCCGGTGCGGCCGTTTGCGCGGGCGCCTGATTCTGAAGCGACTGAGCCATCGCGAAGGTCGGCACGAAAGCGGCCAGCAACATCCACTGCTTGAAACGTCCTTGCATTATTACTCCCTGTAAAAAATATCCAGTTCAGCACTGGCGACGAGCGTTGCCTGTCGTTTCGACGCCGGCAACCCGCTCATGTCACGTCGCGCAGCTTAACCAATCCGAGCTTTCAAAAGCGATAACGGGAGCGTTGAGACACAAAAAATATCAGGCGTTTTCTTCGCCTTCACCATTTTCCGCGTCGCCCGGTTTCGCTGCAGAATCTTCCGAACCGGCGTCTGCCTCGAGTTCGGCCTCGGCTTCCGCTTCGGCGATATGCTGCAGTCCCGACAACTTCGTTCCCTCGTCAAGGCTGATGAGTGTAACACCTTGAGTTGCACGGCCCATTTCGCGGATTTCCGAAACTCGCGTGCGAATAAGCACGCCCGCGGTCGTGATCAGCATGATCTCGCTCTCCGGCTCGACGAGCGTCGCCGCGACGACGCGGCCGTTACGCTCCGACGTCTGGATCGCGATCATACCCTTCGTGCCGCGGCCATGACGCGTGTACTCGTTGATCGGGGTGCGCTTGCCGTAGCCGTTCTCGGTCGCCGTCAGCACCGACTGGTTCTCGCCGCCCGCAACGAGCATCGCGATGACCTGCTGCCCGTCTTCGAGCTGCATGCCGCGCACGCCGCGCGCCTCGCGGCCCATCGCGCGCACGTCGTTCTCGTCGAAGCGCACGGCCTTGCCCGCGTCGGAGAACAGCATGACGTCGTGCTGGCCGTCGGTGATGGCGGCGCCGATGAGGTAATCGCCCTCGTCGAGACCCACCGCGATGATGCCCTTCTTCATCGGACGGCTGAACGCTTCGAGCGGCGTCTTCTTGACCGTGCCGAGCGCGGTCGTCATGAACACGTACTTGTCGACCGAGAATTCCTTGACCGGCAGGACGACGTTGATCTTCTCGCCATCCTGCAGCGGGAACATGTTGACGATCGGACGGCCGCGCGAGTTGCGCGAGCCCTGCGGCACTTCATAGACCTTGATCCAGTACACGCGGCCGCGATTCGAGAAGCACAACATGTGATCGTGCGTGTTCGCGATGAAGAGCGTGTCGATCCAGTCGTCTTCCTTCATCTGCGTCGCCTGCTTGCCGCGACCGCCGCGCTTCTGCGCGCGATATTCGGAAAGCGGCTGCGACTTCACATAACCGGAATGCGACATGGTGACGACCATGTCCGTCGGCGTGATGAGGTCTTCGGTGTTGAGCTCGGTCGCGTTCATCTCGATACGAGAACGGCGGTCGTCGCCGAACTCGGCGCGAATCTGGCCCAGCTCCTCGACGATGATCTGGCGAATCCGCTCCGGCCGCGCGAGGATGTCGAGCAGGTCGGCGATCTGCGCCATCACTTCGCGATACTCGCCGACGATCTTGTCCTGCTCCAGACCCGTCAGGCGCTGCAGACGCATCTGCAGAATTTCCTGCGCCTGAACGTCCGACAATTTATACAGACCGTCTTCCTGCAGGCCGTATGCCGGATTCAGCCCTTCCGGACGATACGCCGCGCGGCCGCCCGAAGCCTCGGTCTCGGTACGCGTGAGCATTTCGCGCACGAGCGACGAATCCCACGGACGCGCCATCAGTTCCTGCTTCGCGATAGGCGGCGTCGGCGCGGCCTTGATGATCGCGATGAATTCGTCGATGTTAGCGAGCGCGACAGCGAGACCTTCGAGCACGTGCCCGCGATCGCGGGCCTTGCGCAGTTCGTATACAGTGCGCCGCGTCAGCACTTCCCGTCGATGCGACAGGAAGCACTCGAGCATCTCCTTCAGGTTCAGGAGCTTCGGCTGGCCGTCGACGAGCGCGACCAGGTTCATGCCGAACGTGTCCTGCAGCTGAGTCTGCTTGTACAGGTTGTTCAGAATGACTTCCGGCACTTCCCCGCGCTTCAGCTCGATCACGACGCGCATGCCCGACTTGTCGGATTCGTCGCGAATATCGGAAATGCCTTCCAGCTTCTTCTCGTTGACGAGTTCGGCGATGCGCTCGAGCAGCGTGCGCTTGTTCACCTGATACGGAATTTCGTCGACGATGATGGCCATGCGCTGGCCGCGGTCGATCTCTTCGAAGTGCGTGGCCGCGCGCATCACGACGCGCCCGCGCCCCGTGCGATAACCGTCGCGCACGCCTGCCACGCCGTAGATGATGCCGGCGGTCGGGAAGTCCGGCGCCGGCACGATCTCGATGAGTTCGTCGACGGTGGCCTCGGGCGTATTCAGCAGATGCAGGCACGCGTCGACGATTTCGCGCAGGTTGTGCGGCGGAATGTTGGTCGCCATGCCGACCGCGATGCCGGCCGAGCCATTGATCAGCAGATTGGGAATGCGCGCCGGCAGAAC
Organism: Caballeronia sp. LZ028; assembly: GCF_031451415.1. Lineage (NCBI taxonomy): Bacteria > Pseudomonadati > Pseudomonadota > Betaproteobacteria > Burkholderiales > Burkholderiaceae > Caballeronia > Caballeronia sp. LZ028. The sequence goes on from NZ_JARUXN010000001.1 coordinate 2,442,113, forward strand.
GAGCGGCTCGTTTTCGCTGCCGTCGTAGTTCGGCCCGAAGTCGACCGTTTCCTTGTCGATGTCGGCCAGAAGCTCGTGGCCGATCTTCGCCATGCGGATTTCGGTGTAACGCATCGCCGCGGCGTTGTCGCCGTCGACCGAACCGAAGTTGCCCTGGCCATCGACCAGCATGTAGCGCAGCGAGAACGGCTGCGCCATCCGAACGATCGTCTCGTAGACGGACGCGTCGCCGTGAGGATGGTACTTACCGATGACGTCACCGACGATACGCGCCGACTTCTTGTACGCGCGATTCCAGTCGTTGTTCAGCTCGTGCATCGAGTAGAGCGCCCGACGATGCACCGGCTTCAAGCCATCGCGTACATCGGGAAGCGCCCGCCCGACGATCACGCTCATCGCGTAATCGAGATACGAGCGGCGCATTTCCTCCTCGAGGGAGATTGGCAGAGTCTCTTTGGCGAATTGATCCATTATCCGTGTCTTGAACTATGCAGCGGCGACACGGCAGCGCGCGACGATTTCGCGAAACTCGCCCGTCAGCCGCACGACATGAGGCTGCCGCGGGGCGTAGCCGGCGTACGCTGCGCGCCCCGTATGCGGCGCACGCCTCTGAGCGCTGCGTACGGTGCATATGCTGCGCATGTCATATTTATGCGTGCGAACGCAGCGCATCAGGAGATTCTACCATGCGCGACATTGGCGCCCTGACGACTGCTGTATACATACAGTGTGTTGCGCGCGTCCAGCCGGAATGCGCACACCGAGTTCGCATTGCGCAACGTCGTACCAATTACTTACAAAAACCGGGGAACGATTTCCGTCCTTTCGTCACTTCGGCGGGCTATCATGCCGCCTCGTCTTTTTGCTGATCGATAAAGTACCCGCGATAAAAACACGCAGGAAATGGCATTCAGGCACGCAATATGCGCGGATTTCGCGCCTTCTTCGGGCCTGACCGTCTCCTGTCCCCTTCTTGTTGCGCATGCACCACATAAGGTTGCGGGCGTGCAGCGTGCGGGGATATTTTTATCGTTGCAAGGGAACGATATGGCAAAATGCCAACGCACAAACTTAGACACTGCTCGAAGTCTATACAGCGCGTTTTGTTCTGTAGGGAATGTTATACTTCGAGCAATGTATGACTTGTCTTCGTCTACAGGCTCGCAGTAAACCTGCGGTAATCTCAATTTCGAGAGGAGAAATATGAATAAACTTTCAAAGCTCGCGTTCATTGCAGCTACCGCAGTTATGGCTGCATCGGCCTCGGCACAGTCGGTGCCGGCCTCGCGACAAGCCGTGAATGACAACTGGGTGAACGGTACGGGCGAGTATGTGTGGATGAACGGCACGAACGAACTGTGCTGGCGCGACGCATTCTGGACGCCGGCTACGGCAAACGCGAAGTGCGACGGCGCGCTGGTCGCGCAAGTTGCACCGCCGCCGACGCCGGTCGCTCCGCCGCCGCCTGCTATCACGACGCAGAAGATCACGTATCAAGCTGACGCCCTGTTCGACTTCGACAAGGCTGTTCTGAAGCCGGCTGGCAAGACGGCGCTTGACGACCTGGCATCGAAGATCGGCGCGCTGAACCTCGAAGTCGTGGTTGCAACGGGTTACACCGACCGCATCGGTTCGGACAAGTACAACGATCGTCTGTCGCTGCGCCGTGCGCAAGCTGTGAAGGCTTACCTGGTCAGCAAGGGCATCGAAGCCAACCGTATCTACACGGAAGGCAAGGGCAAGCGCGACCCGGTCACGAAGGGTAGCTGCCAACAGAAGAATCGCAAGCAACTCATCGCTTGCCTCGCACCGGATCGTCGCGTGGAAGTCGAAGTTGTCGGCACGACGCGTCAGCCGCAGCAGTAACAGCGAGCAGGATTGCCGCAGATCAAACCCCCGCCTCGGCGGGGGTTTTTTTATGCCCGAAGCATTTCGCGCATTCGTTTAATGGACCGCCGATTCAGGTAGGCTTCGGCTATGGCGCGTTTTGCCCGCCCATTGCGTCGCCTATATACTCGGTCCTAATCGATTCACGACTCAAACAAGGCACTCCCGAACATGACCAACGTCGATCCCCACGAACTGCAGAAATTCAGCGAGCTCGCGCATCGCTGGTGGGACCCGAACGCCGAGTTCAAGCCGCTGCATGAACTGAACCCGGTTCGGCTCGACTGGATCGACGCGCACGCGCATCTGATGAGCAAACGCGTTCTCGACATCGGCTGCGGCGGCGGCATTTTGTCCGAGTCGATGGCCACGCGCGGCGCGAACGTCAAAGGCATCGACTTGTCGTCGAGCGCGCTCGGCGTCGCGGATCTGCACAGTCTCGAAAGCGGCGTCGAGGTCGCGTACGAAGAAGTCTCGGCGGAAGCGCTCGCCGCGCGGGAACCGGGCTCATACGACGTCGTCACCTGCATGGAGATGCTCGAGCACGTTCCGAATCCCGCGGGCACCGTTGCCGCTTGCGCCGCGCTCGTGAAGCCGGGCGGCTGGGTATTCTTCTCCACGTTGAACCGGAACGCGAAGGCGTATTTGTTCGCCGTCATCGGCGCGGAATACATCGCGCGCATGCTGCCGCGCGGCACGCACGATTACGCGCGCTTCATCAAACCGTCGGAGCTCGCCACGTTCGCGCGCGCCGCCTCGCTCTTGCCCGTGGATATCAAGGGCATCACGTATCGGCCGATCTCCAGGCACTTCGGCCTGTCGAACGACACGAGCATCAACTACATGATGGCTTGCCGCCGCGAAGCCTGACGCCATGACCAACGACGATCCCTTGTCTACGGGCACCATCGATACCACGCCCCTTCCGGAACACACGAATCCCCTGCCCCAGCGCCTTGCCGAAGGCGATGGCCTCGGGCTGTGCCAGGCCGTGCTGTTCGACCTCGACGGCACGATCGCCGACACCGCGCCCGACCTCGTCGCCGCGGTGAACAAGATGCGGCACGATCGCGGCCTCGAAATGCGCCCGCTCGAAACGTTGCGGCCGTTCGCGTCGGGGGGCGCGCGCGGTCTGCTCGGCGGCGCGTTCGAGATCGGGCCGGAGCATCACGACTTCGCGTCGATGCGCGAGGAATTCCTCGCCAATTACGAAGCCGATTTGTGCATCGAGACGACGCTCTTTCCGGGCATCGCCGAGATACTCGATCAACTCGATGCGCGCGGCGTGCGCTGGGGCATCGTCACGAACAAGGTGACGCGGTTCGCCGCGCCGCTCGTGGCCTTGCTGGGACTCGACACGCGCGCGGGCTGCCTCGTCTGCGGCGACACGACGCCGCATTCGAAGCCGCATCCGGCACCGCTCCTGCACGCGGCCGAGCTGCTGGATGTGGCGCCGGAGCGCATCGTCTATGTCGGCGACGATTTGCGCGACGTGCAGGCCGGTTTCGCGGCTGGCATGATCACCGTTGCGGCAGCCTACGGCTATTGCGGCGACGATATTCCGCCGCGCCGCTGGCACGCCAATCACGTCGTCGATTCGCCTGAGGAGTTGCAGCATCTGCTGCGTGACATCGCCTGACTTGAAAGTCCCGCGATTCGCCTCATATGGCTTTTCGTGGGATAATTTCTCTTCCGCTTGGGGGCGACCTGGTTTCGACAGGGGTTGTGAAGCGGTCAGGGCATACCGAGGACCCGTCACCTCGTTAATCAATGGGAAAAACGTAACTGCAAACGACGATACGTTCGCACTGGCAGCCTAAGGGCTAGCCGTCCTCTCACTAATTCGCTGACGGGTTAGGGTAGCAATACCACGAGAGGTCATATACGTCAGATAAGCTTTGGTGGCGTCACGACGCCCGAGTCGAAAATCTAGTGAATCGCCGTAACGCAGCGTGTTCGTCCGCGTCGTTACGGTTAAATCAAATGACAGAACTAAGTATGTAGAACTGGTCGTAGAGCGCTTCTGGACGCGGGTTCGATTCCCGCCGCCTCCACCAAAACACCCCCGTGAAACCCGCGATCGCGCAAGCATCGCGGGTTTTTCTTTGGCCGCACGGCAGGCACAACGACAGACGAAAAAAAAGCCCCGCACGGGGGCGGGGCAAACATCCTTGAGAGACATAGCGAGGACAGAGACAACCATCGCTACGTCCGAGAGAATAGGCGGCCACGCGCTGCGTTCGTATCGGAGCGGTCCGAATGCTGTTGCTTTGTGTCAATGACCAACAGATCGGAAGCCGGTTTACTCAGAAAACTCCGATTCTCGCCGTCCGAGCCTCAGCCTATTCTGAAGCTGCACTTCGGAACGTCGGCGGTTTGCGGCGGGCCAGGTGTCATTCCAAGTACCTTGGCCTCGCTCCGTGCGAGGTCTTTTTTTGCCTTAGTTCGAACCGTCCTGCGGACACTTCAGATTGCAGCCGTTCGGATCGCCGTTATCGCCACGGCGGCGCATGGCCGATTTGCCCTGCTGATATTTCGCTGACGGCGCCGACGCCGCGAACTGCATCTGCGGATGCTCGTTCAAACGGAATTGGTCCTGCAGCACGCCCCCCGGCACGCCCGGCGAGTTCTGGGCAAAGGCGACGGGAACCATATAGATCGCGCCAGCGACGAGCGCGGCGGAAGAACAAGCAAGCAACGAGAGTTTCATGGCAGTGAAGTCGACAGCAAAGCGTTAGGTTAGCTCAATTCGCCGTCGATGGCAGTTTTGCGTCCGCCCCGCTCTTTTACAGCGTGTTTCCGTTTCAGCCGTGCAGGCCTTCGTCGACATCGACGAGCAAGCCGCAGTGCGCCGGATCGTAGCCCTCCAGATGAGCGACGCTCTCCGTGAAGCCGTCGCTGCGCAAAATGCGCAGCACCGACGCGAGCTGCGCCTCGTCGAGCCGGGCGCGCTCGCACGCGAAGAAGTAATCCTCGTCGATGATCGGGATGAAATCGAGCGCGAAATGATGAGCGGCGGGCTGCACGCCGAAGCCGAGATCGGCCATGCCGCTCGCGACGAACGCGGCGATCGCCGAATGCGTGAGCTCGGTGGTCGCGTAGCCGTTGATTTGATCGGGATCGACGCCCACGCTACGCAACGACAGATCGAGCAGCATGCGCGTGCCCGAACCCGGCTGACGATTGACGAAGCGCACGTCGCCGCGCGCGAGATCGCGCAAGCCGGAAATCTGCTTCGGATTGCCCTTCGGCAGAAACAGCCCTTGAGTGCGGCGTGTGAGCCGGATGAGCTGATGCCTGTTCCGGTCCAGAAACGGCCGATAAATGTCCGCGCAAGTGGAACGGAATTCGCCGATCGGCAAGTGAAAGCCCGCCAGTTCGCACTCGCCGCGCGCGAGGGCGCTCACCGCTTCGGCGCTCTCGCGATATTTGATGTCGACCGGCACGCGTTGATCGCCCAGCGCGCGCACGAGCGCCGCGACCGCGTAACCGTGCGACGCGTGAATCCGCACCTGGCTGACGCCGCCCGCGAGACGCCGGTTCAGCTCGATGGCCACATCGTTCGCCACCGCCTGCAACGGCGTTTCGAGCCGCTCGCCGCACACGCGCTGCGCGCGCAACACCGATTCGCCCAGTTCGGACAGCACCGAGCCGCGACCGCGCGATTTGGTGATGAGCGCACCGCCCAGCCGCGCTTCGATTTCGCGCAACAAACCCCACGCGTGACGATAGGACAAACCCTTAGCGCTCGCGGCGTTCGCGATGCTGCCCGTCTGCGCGACGAGCTTCAAAAGCGGCACAACCGCGCTGAGACTGGTTTCCCGGCCATCCGCGTCGCGCAGGATCAGCTCCGCGCGGCATTCGACGTCCACCATATGCACTCCCCCTTCCTATTGCCAAGATATATCACGACGCCTATTGTTCTTTTACAGGCTCGGCACCCGTAATTATATCCGTCCAAATATGTACCAACAAAACATATGCCGAGTGTTGGAGGAGCCCCATGACACATCCGCAGCTTTCCGCCGCTGCATCCGCTGAAATCGTGCGTCGCCACGCAATACAAGGCGCGACGTTGATGACCATTCTTCACGCCATCCAGGACGAAGTCGGCTATGTGCCGGAGACGGCGATCGCGCCGCTCGCACAAACGCTGTCGCTGTCGCGCGCAGAAGTTCATGGCGTCGTCACGTATTACCATCACTTCCGGTCCGCCCCGCCCGCGCGCGTGACCGTGCAGCTTTGCCGCGCGGAAGCGTGCCGCAGCATGGGCACGGAAGCGCTGAAGGATCACATCGAAGGACACACGGGTTGCCGCTTCGACAGCGGCCATGCCGAAGAGACCGAGCTCGAATCCGTGTTCTGCCTCGGTCAATGCGCGCTCTCCCCGGCGATGACGATCAACGGCGAACTGCACGCGCGCGTGACGCCGGCGAAGTTCGACCGCCTGTATGCAGCGGCGCAGACGAAAGTCGCGGAGGTGACGGCATGACCCGCATCTATGTACCGATCGATTCCGCCGCGCTCGCGCTGGGCGCGGACGCCGTCGCGCAAGCCATCGCGAGCGAAGCGCTGAAGCGCGGCCTCGACGTCCAACTCGTGCGCAACGGCTCGCGCGGCCTCTTCTATCTCGAACCGCTCGTCGAGGTCGAGACGCCGGACGGGCGCATTGGCTATTCGAACGTCGACGCGGAAGACGTCGCCTCGCTCTTCGATGCGGGCTTCCACGAAGGCAGCGCGCATGAAAAGAACGTCGGCATCGTCGATGAGATTCCGTATCTGAAGAACCAGCAGCGTCTGACGTTCGCGCGCATCGGCATTACCGATCCGTTGTCGATCGACGATTACGTCGCGCTCGGCGGACTCCATGGCCTGCGCAACGTGCTCGACATGAACGGCGACGCCGTCTGCGCAGCGCTGCTCGATTCCGGCCTGCGCGGACGCGGCGGCGCGGCGTTTCCGGCGGGCATCAAATGGAAGACCGTGCGCGGCGCGCTGGCGGACCAGAAATACATCGTCTGCAATGCCGACGAAGGCGACTCCGGCACGTTCTCCGACCGCCTCGTCATGGAAAGCGATCCGTACATGCTGATCGAAGGCATGATCATCGCGGGCGTGGCGGTCGGCGCGACCAAGGGCTACATCTATGTGCGCAGCGAGTATCCGCATTCGATCGCGACGCTGAACCAAGCGATCGACAAGGCGCGCGACGCGGGCTGGCTCGGCGCGAGCGTGCTCGGCACGTCGCACGAGTTCGAGCTGTATGTCGCAAAGGGCGCGGGCGCGTACGTGTGCGGCGAGGAAACGGCGCTGCTCGAATCGCTCGAAGGCAAGCGCGGCATCGTGCGCGCGAAGCCGCCGGTTCCCGCGCTCACGGGTCTGTACGGCAAGCCGACGGTCATCAACAACGTCATCACGCTCGCGACGGTGCCGATCATCTTCGCGAAGGGCGCGGCCTTCTATCGCGACTTCGGCATGGGCCGTTCGCGCGGCACGCTGCCCTTCCAGATCGCCGGCAACGTGAAGCAAGGCGGACTCGTCGAACTCGCGTTCGGCGTGACGCTGCGCGAGCTGATCTATACCTACGGCGACGGCACCGCGAGCGGACGTCCCGCGCGCGCGGTGCAAGTCGGCGGTCCGCTCGGCACGTATCTGCCGGAAAGCCAGTGGGATATTCCGCTCGATTACGAGGAGTACGCGAAGGTCGGCGCGGTGGTCGGCCACGGCGGGCTCGTCGTTCACGACGACACATCGAACCTTGCCGAGCTCGCGCAATACGCGATGCACTTCTGCGCGCTCGAATCCTGCGGCAAGTGCACGCCGTGCCGCATCGGCTCGACGCGCGGCGAGGAAGTCATCGCGAAGATTCGCGAGGGCGATACGTCGGTGAAGCAGATCACGCTCTTGCGCGAACTGTGCGACACGATGGTGTCCGGCTCGCTCTGCGCGATGGGCGGCATGACGCCGTTTCCGGTGATGTCCGCGCTCGATCACTTCCCCGAAGATTTCGGCTTGCCCCGCACGCCCGCGCAGAAGGCGGCGTAAAGAAAAGGAGACAAACATGTCCAACACCATCAACGGCTGCGGCTCCGGCAACTGCGCGTGCAAGAGCGCGGCATCGGTGCAGCGCCGCGATCCGTTCGACGAAACCGACTACGGCACGCCGCTGCGTCATGCGGATGTCGACGTGACGCTGGAAATCGACGGCGAAAGCGTCACGGTTCCGGCCGGCACGTCCGTGATGCGCGCCGCGATCGAAGCCGGCGTCAACGTGCCGAAGCTCTGCGCCACCGATTCGCTCGAACCGTGGGGTTCGTGCCGCCTGTGCCTCGTCGAGATCGAAGGCAAGCGCGGCTATCCGGCATCGTGCACGACGCCCGTCGAAGCGGGCATGAAAGTACGCACGCAAAGCGACAAGCTGCAATCGCTGCGCAAGAACGTGATGGAGCTCTATATCTCCGATCACCCGCTCGACTGCCTCACCTGTCCCGCCAACGGCGATTGCGAGTTGCAGGACATGGCGGGCGTCGTCGGCTTGCGCGAAGTGCGCTATGGCTACGAAGGCGCAAACCATCTGAAGGACAAGAAGGACGAGTCGAACCCGTACTTCACCTACGATCCGTCGAAGTGCATCGTCTGCAATCGATGCGTGCGCGCGTGCGAGGAAACGCAAGGCACGTTCGCGTTGACCATCGCCGGACGCGGCTTCGAATCGCGCGTCGCCGCGAGCGAAAACGTGCCGTTCATGGAAAGCGAATGCGTGTCGTGCGGCGCGTGTGTCGCCGCGTGCCCGACCGCGACGCTGCAGGAAAAGAGCGTCATCATGCTCGGCCAGGCGGAGCATTCCGCCATCACGACGTGCGCGTATTGCGGCGTCGGCTGCTCGCTCAAGGCGGAGATGAAGGGCAACACCGTCGTGCGCATGACGCCGAACAAGAACGGCCAGGCGAACGAAGGCCACGCGTGCGTGAAAGGCCGCTTCGCATGGGGTTACGCGACGCACAAGGACCGCATCAAGAAGCCGATGATCCGCGCGAAGATCACCGATCCGTGGCGCGAAGTGTCGTGGGACGAAGCGCTCAACTATGCGGCGAGCGAGTTCCGCCGCATTCAGGACAAGTACGGACGCGATTCGATCGGCGGCATCACGTCGTCGCGCTGCACGAACGAAGAGACGTATCTCGTGCAGAAGCTCGTGCGGGCGGCGTTCGGCAACAACAACGTCGATACCTGCGCGCGCGTCTGCCATTCGCCGACCGGTTACGGCCTCAAGACGACGCTCGGCGAATCGGCGGGCACGCAGACGTTCGCATCGGTGGAACAGTCGGATGTGATCATCGTGATCGGCGCGAATCCGACCGACGGCCATCCCGTCTTCGGCTCGCGGCTGAAGCGCCGCGTGCGTGAAGGCGCGAAGCTCATTGTGATCGATCCGCGCCGCATCGATATCGTCGATACGCCGCACGTCAAGGCGCAGTATCACCTGCAATTGCGCCCCGGCACGAACGTCGCGATGGTCAATTCGCTCGCGCACGTGATCGTCACGGAAGGCTTGCTGAAGGACGATTTCATCGCCGAGCGCTGCGAGGAGCGCGCGTTCGGCCAATGGCGCGATTTCGTCGCGACGGAAGAGAACTCGCCCGAAGCGATGGAAAGCGTCACCGGCGTGCCCGCGAAACTGGTGCGCGAAGCCGCGCGCGTGTACGCGACGGGCGGCAACGGCGCGATCTATTACGGCCTCGGCGTCACGGAGCACGCGCAAGGCTCGACGACGGTCATGGGCATCGCGAACCTCGCGATGGCGACCGGCAATGTCGGCCGTGAAGGCGTCGGCGTGAATCCGCTGCGCGGCCAGAACAACGTGCAGGGCTCGTGCGACATGGGCTCGTTCCCGCACGAGCTGCCGGGCTATCGGCATATCGGCGATGCTGCGACGCGCTCGCTCTTCGAAGAAGCGTGGGATGTGAAGCTGCAGCCGGAACCCGGCCTGCGCATTCCGAACATGTTCGATGCCGCGATGCACGGCACCTTCATGGGCCTTTATTGCCAGGGCGAGGACATCGTTCAGTCGGATCCGAACACGCAGCACGTCGCCGATGCGCTGTCGTCGATGGAATGCATCGTCGTGCAGGACATCTTCCTGAACGAGACGGCGAAGTACGCGCACGTGCTCTTGCCCGGTTCGACCTTCCTCGAAAAGGACGGCACCTTCACCAACGCCGAGCGCCGCATCTCGCGCGTGCGCAAGGTGATGCCGCCGCTCGCGGGCTTCTCCGACTGGGAAGTGACGATCAAGCTTTCGCGCGCGCTCGGCTACGAGATGAACTACGCGAACCCGTCCGAGATCATGGACGAGATCGCGCGTCTCACGCCGACGTTCCACGGTGTCTCGTACGAACGTCTCGACGAGCTCGGCAGCATCCAGTGGCCGTGCAACGAGCGCGCGCCGGACGGCACGCCGACCATGCACATCGACGAATTCGTGCGCGGCAAGGGACGCTTCGTCATTACGAAGTTCGTCGCGACGCCGGAAAAGGTCACGCGCAAATATCCGCTGCTGCTCACGACGGGGCGCATCCTGTCGCAATACAACGTGGGCGCGCAGACGCGTCGTACCGAAAACTCGCAATGGCACGACGAGGATCGCCTGGAGATCCATCCGGTCGACGCGGAAGATCGCGGCATCAAGATGGACGACTGGGTCGGCATCGAGTCGCGCGCGGGGCAGACCGTGTTGCGCGCGAAGATCTCGGAGCGCATGCAGCCGGGCGTCGTCTATACGACGTTCCACTTCCCCGAGTCGGGCGCGAACGTCATCACGACGGATTCTTCCGACTGGGCGACGAACTGTCCGGAGTACAAGGTGACGGCGGTGCAGGTGATGCCGGTCGAGCAGCCGTCGCAATGGCAGAAGGAGTATTCGCGCTTCAACACGCAGCAGCTCGAGCTGCTCAACCTCGCCACGACTTCTTCAGGAAAATAAGCAATGGATGTCGATAACCTGATCGAGATGGCGAACCGCATCGGCGAATTCTTCGATTCGATGCCGGACCGCCCCGAAGCCGTCGATAGCGTCGCGGATCACATCCGCCGGTTCTGGGAGCCGCGCATGCGGCTCGCGATTCTCGCCGCGCTCGACAATCCGGAAGCGAGCGCGACGATGGAGCCGATCGTGCGCGAGGCGCTCAGTCTGCATCGAATAGATCTGACGCCGAAAGCTGCGACCGCCTGAAACTCCTCGAAGCCCTGCACCGCAGGGCTTTTTCAATCCTCCCGATACTCGCGTTGCGGCTGCCGCTCGATGTTCGTCTCCTGCGCGCCGAACCACGTTTCGCAGTGACGCAAGAGCGCGTGCACATCCGACGGCGCCCGCCCGCGCGCCGCGATATAGCCATCGGGACGCACGAGATAGAACGCGGGGCGCGTGCGGCCATAGTTGTCGGTGAGCGAGTTCGCGCCGTCGCCTTGCGTATCGGTGATGCGCCACACGCGCACCGCGTTCGGCAGGATCGCTTCGACGGACTGCGCGAGGCCGTCGAGATCGGGATCGCGCATCGCGTGGGCGACGGTGATCGTCGCGGGCGCGAGGGCGATATCGTCCTCGCCCGACGGATTCACCAGCAGAAACAGCGAGAAGCAGCCGGGATCGTGCAGATCGTAAAGACAGCCGACGCCCGGCAAACGCCCGAGCGGCCCGTCGACGACATGCACACGCGCATCGGGCGCGCGCTCGCCCGCGCGCGGACCGCCGTCGAGCAGACGCTCCAGCGTGAGCGGACTCTTGCGATAGTTGATCGACAGCTCGCTGACCGTGCGCCGCATCGCGTCGCGCAACGGACCGATCGCGGCGAGCGCGGGCATCACGTGATCGCGCATCAGCTTCATCGGGCCATGCTCGGCGCCGGCCATCTGCGTGAGCATGCTCGATTGGCGCAGCACGTCGCGCTCGATCGGATGCCGCTCCATGTGATAAGTGTCGAGCAGCCGCTCGGGCGCGTTGCCCGCGAGCATGCGAGCGATCTTCCAGCCGAGATTGAACGCTTCCTGAATGCCGGTGTTCATGCCCTGCGCGCCGGCGGGACTATGCACGTGCGCCGAATCGCCGGCCAGGAACACGCGCTCCACGCGAAGCTTGTCGACCATGCGGCTATTCAGATGAAAGTACGACGACCACGTCATGTTCGACAGCGCGATCTTGTGATGCACGCGCCGCTCGACGAGCGCGCGGCATTCGTCGAGCGTCGGGCCGGCTTTCGCGCCGGCCGCGTTGACCGCGCTTGCGGCAGGCGCGGGCAGATCGGCGATCAGGCGCGCGCGGTCGCCGCCCATCGGAAAGAGCGCGGCCAAGCCTTCGCCCGAAGCGAAGATGTGAAATTCGTCGTCGGGCCAGTCGGAGTCCGCATCGAGGTCGGCGAGCAGGTACGTTTGATCGAACGTCTTGCCGTCGAAACCGATGCCGAGCCGATGCCGCACGAAACTGTGCGCGCCGTCCGCGGCGATCAGATACGAAGGCCGCAGCAGCTCGTCGCGCCCGTTCGGATGGCGCAGCGTCGCGTGCAGACCGGCCGAGCCTTGCGACACATCGACCACTTCGACACCGCGCTCGATATCGACGCGACAGCCCGCCAGATGCTCGGCGAGCAGACGTTCGGTCTGCGACTGTTCGAGAAAGAGCAGATACGGATAACGCGTCTGCAGCGGATCGAAATCGAGGCGCGCGAGGCGCTGGCCGTTGGAATAGAGATTCGCGACGCGCGCGCGATGGCCGAGCTCGAGAAACGGCTTGACGACGCGATGCTGTTCGAAGAGTTCGAGCGTGCGCGCCTGAATGCCGATCGCGCGTGAATGCGGCGACGGCTCGCGCGCGCGGTCGACGAGCCTCACCGGAATGTGCGCGCGCGCGAGACTCATCGCGGCGGCGAGGCCCGTCGGACCGGCGCCGACGATGAGAACGGGCGCCACGTCCAGCTTGTCGTTCGGATTCAGCTTTGGCGCGAACATGCAGTCGGTCCTCCCTGAAACGTCACGCGCTCTAGTGTACGCCCGCGAACCGCTCGCTCAGTGGGCGTGGCCGCGCTCGCTGAGCACGCACGCCTGGCATGCCTCGCCGAACTCGACCTGCACGGTCGCGTGATGCATCGAATATTCGCTGCGCAAGGTCGTGACGACGTCCTGCACGAACGCATCGCCGGGATGGCCTTGCGGCATCACGAGATGCACGGTGAGCGCGTTTTCGGTCGTCGAGAGCGCCCAGACGTGCAGGTCGTGGACGTCGCGCACGCCGGGAAGCCCGGTCAGATATCGCTCGATGCGCGACATGTCGACCGAAGGCGGAACGGCGGCCATCGCGAGGCGCATCGCGTCGCGCCCGAGTCCCCAGGTGCCGTAGACGATCACCGACACGACGATCAGGCTCATCAGCGGATCGAGCCAGCTCGCGCCCGTGAACAGGATGATGAGGCCGCTCACCGCGACGGCGGCGGAGATCGCGGCATCGGCGGCCATGTGCAGGAACGCACCGCGCACGTTGAGGTCTTCCTTGCTGCCGTGCATGAAGAGCCACGCGGAAAAGCCGTTCACGACCATGCCGAGCGTCGCGACGATGAACACGTCGAGGCCCGCGACGGGCGCCGGGTCGAAGAGACGCTCGATCGCTTCGAGGACGATCGCGCCGCACGCGAACAGCAGGAGCGCGGCGTTGGCGAGCGACGCCAGAATCGACGAGCTGCCGAGACCGAACGTATAGCGCGCGTTCGGCCGGCGCTTGCCGAGCCACACGGCGCCCCACGCGAGCAGCAGGCCGAGCACATCGGAGAGATTGTGGCCGGCGTCGGCGAGCAGCGCGGTCGAATGCGCGAGAAAGCCGTAGATGGCCTGCACGATCACGATCAGCAGATTCAGGCCGACCGCGAGCGCGAACGTGCGGCCCTGCCCTTCCTGCGGCGCGTGATGATGGTGATGTCCATGTCCGCCGTGCCCGTGCCCGTGCCCGTGCCCGTGCCCGTGCCCGTGCTCGTGCTCGTGCCCGTCGTGATGCTCGTGTTTGTCGTGCTGATGCGTGCTCATCGGCGTGCTCGTTGTTCGGTGAGTGTCATTCGATGTCCGCGGCATCGGCCTGCGGCTCCGCGATGTGCTCTCGCAACTCGGCGAGCATCGTGCTGATATGGCGATCCGCCGCCACGTAGAAAACCTGCTTGCCCTGGCGTTCGGCCCGCACGATTCGCGCCGCGCGCAAGAGCCGCAGATGATGGCTCACCAGCGACGCGGACAACCCGAGCAACTCCGCGATCGCCCCCACCGCGCGCTTGCGTTCGACGCATGCGAGCACGATGCGCAGGCGCGTCGGGTCGCCGAGCAGACGGAACAGATCGGCGAGCGGCACGACGCGGTCATCCGAAGTGATCGGGACGGCGGCGGAAGAATCGGAAACCGGATCGGAAGCCACGGACATCGTCAACATATGAATAGATGTTCATATGTTAAGTGCCATCGCCGCAACAAGTCAACGTCGCTTTGGCGGGGCGCTGTCCCCGGTGTGGGAAAATGCGAGGTTTGCTTTTCCGGGACAGCAGTTTCCCCGTCATGGACACCGTATTCGCCCGCGGTTTCGCGGCCCATCGCGACGGTCGCCTGACCGACGCGGAGCGCGACTATCAGGCCGCGCTCGCCGCCGAACCCCATCATGTCGACGCCTTGCACTATCTCGGCGTGCTGCGCCATCAACAGGGCCAGCACGCGGAGGCGGCCGAGCTCGTGCGCCGCGCGGTCGACCTGCGCCCGACCGATGCCGGCCTGCAGCTCAATCTCGGCAACGCGCTGAAGGCGCTCGGCCGTCTCGACGACGCGATCGAGCGCTTTCGCAACGCGCTCACGCTCGCGCCGGGCTTTCCGCTCGCGCAGTACAACCTCGGCAACGCCTACACGGCGGCCGGCCGTCACGAAGACGCCGCCGACGCGTTCGAAAAGGCGCTGCGCCTGCAGCCGAACGACGCCGCCGCGTGGAACAACTTCGGCAACTCGCTTTCCGCGCTGCAGCGCTTCAAAGACGCCGCGCAGGCGTTCAGGCGCGCGCTCGCGCTGCGTCCGCGTCATGCCGGCGCGCACAACAATCTCGGCATGGCGTTGAACGCGCTCGGCGATACCCTCGGCGCGATCGCGCACTTTCGCGCCGCGCTCGACGCCGAGCCCAACTACGTCGCCGCGCACTTCAATCTCGGCAATCTCCTCGAAACGCACGGCCATCCGGAAGACGCGCTGCCAGCGCTGCAGAAAGCCGTCGCCTTGCATCCGCATTTCGCGCCGGGCTATTTCGGGCTTGGTCACGCGCTCGCGAAGCTGGGCCGTCACGATGACGCCATCGCGCACTTCGAGCGCGCGGTCGGGCTCGATCCGAAATACGGCGTCGCCTGGCTGTGCCTCGGCAACGCGCGGCTTGCGCTCGGCGCGCATCAGGCGGCGCTGCGCGCATTCGACGAAGCGTTGCGCATCGATCCTTCGATGCCCGCCGCGCATCTGAACCGGGCGCTGGCCCTGCTCGCCATCGGCGATTACGCGCGCGGTCTCGCCGGTTACGAGTGGCGTCTGCAGACGCCCGGCAGCGAGCCGCCGCCGCGCCTGCCACGCTGGAACGGCGAACCGATGCCGGGCCGCACGCTGCTCGTGCGCGCCGAGCAGGGCTTTGGCGACACCTTGCAGTTCGCGCGTTTCGTGCCGTTCGCGGCGAAGCTCGCCGGCAAGCTGGTGCTCGAAGTGCAGCCCGCGCTCGTGCCGCTGCTCGCGCCTGCCGCGCATGCCGCGCGCGTCGAACTGAAGAGCAAGTCAGATGGCGTCCCGGTGCACGCCGACGCGTTCTGTCCGCTGTTAAGCCTGCCGCTCGCGCTCGGCATGACCGCGCTCGACGCGATCCCGGCGCGCGCGCCCTATCTCGTCGTGCCCGCCGAATACCGGCGCAAGTGGCGCGGCTCGATCGGTGGCCAGCACAAGCGCAAGATCGGCATCGCCTGGTCCGGACGGATGCAGCCGGGCGAAACGCGCTCGATCCCTGTCGCCGAGCTCGCGCCGCTGTTCGCGCTCGAAGGCATCGACTGGGTCGTGCTGCAGCCGTTCGTCACGGGCCGCGAGCGTGACTTGCTGGGCGCGCATCCGAACGCAGCATCGATTCATCTGCTGGAAAACCGGCTCGAAAACTTCGCCGATACGGGCGCGATCGTCGATCGGCTCGACGCCGTCGTCTCCGTCGATACGTCCGTCGCGCACCTCGCGGGCGCGCTCGGCAAGCCGCTCTGGGTAATGCTGCCGTTCGCCGCCGACTGGCGCTGGGGCATCGGCAGCGCCGAATGCGCGTGGTATCCGGGCGCGCGGCTCGTGCGTCAGCGCGCGCCGGGGCAATGGCGCGAAGTCATCGACGACACCGCGGCGGCGCTGGCGGCGCTTCCCGCATAAAAAATCCCCGCTTCATCGGCGGGGATTTTTTTCGACTGTTCAGCCGGATCACGCCGTCTTGTACTGATTGCGCGCCTCGGGCGAGCGATACAGCACGAGCGTCGCGATCAGGCCGCACACCGCGGCAAGTCCCATCCACAGTCCGGGCGCGGCCTTGTTGCCGGTCGCGTGGATCAGATACGTCGAAATCGCGGGCGTGAAACCGCCGATGGTCGTCGCGAGGCTATAGGCCATCGAGAAGCCGGTCGTGCGTACATCGACGGGCATTACTTCGGTCAGCGCCACCACCATCGCGCCGTTGTAGCTGCCGTACAGGAACGAGAGCCACAGTTCGCACATCAGCAGACGCACGAACGACGGCTCCGCGACGAGCCATTGCACGACCGGATACGACGTCAGAATGGTGAGAATCGTAAAGACGAGCAGCACCGGGCGGCGGCCGACGCGATCCGAGACCGCGCCCATCAGCGGCAGCCAGACGAGATTCGAGATGCCGACGCATACGGTCACGACGAGCGCATCGATCGCGGAGAGCTTCAGCACTTCCTTGCCGAAGGTCGGCGTGTACGCGGTGATCATGTAGAACGACACCGTCGTCATGATGACCATGCCCATGCCGGCCAGCACGACGCCCCAGTTCTGCCCGATCGAGCGCGCGATCTCGCCCATGCTCGGACGATGCTTCCGCGCGAGGAACTCGTCTGTTTCACGCAGCGAGCGCCGCACGATGAAGAGAAACGGCACGATCAGGCAGCCGATCAAAAACGGCACGCGCCAGCCCCACGCGGTCATCTGCTCGGGCGGAAGGAGCCGGTTCATGATGACGCCGATCAGGGCGGCGAACACGACGGCGACCTGCTGGCTGCCCGACTGCCACGAACAATAGAAGCCCTTGTTGCCCTTGGTCGCGATTTCGGACAGATACACGGAGACGCCGCCCAGCTCCACGCCGGCCGAGAATCCTTGCAGCAGCCGCCCGCCTAGTACGATGACCGGCGCGAGCGCACCGATGGTCGCGTAGCCCGGCACGAGCGCGACGCACGCCGTCCCGACGGCCATTAGCCCGAGCGTGAGGATCAGGCCCTTGCGCCGGCCGTGATGATCGATATAGGCGCCGAGCACGATGGCGCCGACCGGCCGCATCAGAAAGCCCGCGCCGAAGACGGACAGCGCGAGCATCAGCGAGGCGAATTCGTTGCCGCTCGGAAAATAGGTTTTGGCGATCGCCGAGGCGTAATAGCCGTAGACCATGAAGTCATACATTTCGAGGAAGTTTCCGCTGACGACGCGAAACACCGTCTTGAACTTCGACTCGTTGGCGGGTGCTACGTGGGCTGTGGACATGAATTTCTCGAAAGAGCTGTGGGCGCACTTCAGTTTTTGGTTTCGGCGTGGCCGCAAGACCGTAGACGGTCGCCGTGCTCGGCCGGCCGCGACGACGGGACGACTTGTGCCATCTTTTGTAAGCGCAACGTCGACAATCTTAACGCCGCGCCGCTCGCGACTGTACACAACTTCGCGCAATATCGCCGAAATAAAGCTTAAAATACGATTACGTATGCCTAACTTTTAACTGACAGCACCTCAAAAGATGAACGCGAATATCAGGCTACGCACGGCGACCGCCGAAGACACCGCCCTCATCGCCTCGATGCACGCGTCGAGTTGGGCGTCGGCGTATCGGGGCATCCTGCCGGACGAGTATCTCGATCGCGATCTGAGCGCGGAGCGCGCCGAACACTGGATCGCGCGCATGAAGGATGTCGCGGCCGGCGCGGCGACCGTGTTCATCGCGGAGCACGAGGGCGAGCCGGTCGGCTTCATCTGTCTCGTCGAGCCGGATGCGGCGGGCAGCGTGCTCGTCGACAATCTGCACGCGCTGCCGGGACATCGCGGCCTCGGCACCGGCACCGCGATGCTCGAGGAAGCGGCGCGTTGGGCACGCGCGCGCGGGGCGCGGGAACTGTATCTTTCCGTGCTCGAACAGAACGCCGCGGCGATCGGCTTTTACGAATCGCGCGGCTGGCAACTCGCGGCGCGCGAAGCGGATCACATGGCGGGCGTCGCGCTTTTCTCTCTTCGATACGTGTATCCGCTCGACTGAGCACACGAGGATCGGCTCGGTCAATAAGCATTCCTGTCAAAAATCGACAATAGGAATCTTCTGGTCGTCGGGGACGTGACCGTTTCGTATGATCGCGGGTCGAATTTCGGCGATTCTCGCGTCGAACCCGCGGTGCTGTCTCCATACACCACGATGGTCCGGGTGAGTTGTCGCGTTGCCCACGCCCGGGCGCATGCATGTGGAATCTTCATGTCCGAACCCTTGATCGTAGTGGAAGGCAATCTGCGTCTGCCGGCGCTGCGCGTGCTGAAGGATCCGTCCTTGAAATTCGGTTGCGAGTGGACGCCCGCGTGCGCGCGACCTGTCCAGTCGGCATCCGAAGTTGCGCTGTTCGCCGCGCGCTTCGCCACGGCTTATGTGCCGGCGCTGAGCCTGTCCGACACCAGCTCGCCCTATCGCGCCACGAGCCTGTGGGGCGTGTTCGGCAAAGAGGACATTCCCCGCGCGATGCTGCGCCTCATGCAAGGCTCGAATGCCCCGAGCAACGCCAGCGACTCGCGCACCGATCCCATCCAACTGGCGGTCAACGCTCCGAAGACCGCGCGGACCTATCGCCTGAGCGCGCCGGTCGCGACTGCGATCGCGGCGGCTTGCGGCGTGTTCATCGTATGGCTCGTGCTCGGATATCCGTCGGACCCGAAGCGCGACGCCGCACCGGCCGCGCAGAGCGAGACGCGCACGCAGCAAGCCGAGCCCGCATCGGCTCCGGCGCCGGTCGCGGCGACCGCCGTATCGACGGCCGATCAACCCGCGACGGACGCGCAGCCTTCGGTCGCGGAGCCTCCCGCCTCGCTCCCGGCCGCAACCGCCAATGACACCGTCGCGCCAGGAATCGTGACTGCTGACAATCCGAAGTCACCTGCGGCATCGACGGCAGGACCGGAAAAGAACGGCGGTCGTGTGCGAGCCGTACTGACGCCGCGAGGGAAGCCGGCCTTTTACCGCATCCCTGCGTCGGACGCGCGCGTCGTGAAGCAGGAATCGGCGCGACCGGCGCTGGCGACGCGGGTCGAAAAAATCGCGAGCCGGTCCGCCAAGCACGGACCCGCGCGGCGCACGCGCTCGACGCCGGCCGCAACAATCGCGAGCCAGTCGAAGGCGTCGGAATCGACGAATCCGGCCACGCTCTACGCGATGCTTCAGCACTCACCGACACTCGACAGCAACGCGGCCTCGTCCGGTCGCGCATCCGCGAACAGCGCGCGCTGAAGCGCGCAATACGCATCAGAACGATCAACCATTCCCGGCCACGACGCCAACATGAAGCAACTACGTCATCATCTCCGTTACGCGACGCTCGCCCTCGCCTTGTCGCTGTGTGGTTTCCTTGCGCCTTTCGGCAGCACGTTCGCGGCGCCCGCAACGGCGGCGAAATCCGCCGCAAGCGAGCCCGCGCAACCCGCGCCCGTAGACCTCTCCGACTTGACCGCCAACTCGAACGCGCCGCGCGTCGAGGGGAACATCGCCGAGTTGCAGAGTCTCGTGCAGGCGGGAAGCCTCACCGAGTTGCGCGCCACGCGCAACGGCAGTTACGGGGCGCGGCTCTACTTCCTCGCGCAGGAAATGCTGTATTACGTCGCGCTGTCGCAGGACGCGCGCTTGTGGCGCGTCGTAAAGACACAGGACGCGGCCCGCGCGGAAACGATCTACGCGCAGTTCTCACGCAAGAGCTTCGAGCTTGCCGATGGCGAAATCCGCCGCGCGCAATTGCAGGCGCAGAAAGCGCTGCTCGATCGCGTGATCGCGAAATCGGCGGATCGCGCCAACCGTCTCACCGCCGATCTCGAACTCGCGCAGCAGCAGGATTCGCAGGTGTCGCAACGTCAGCAGCAATTGCAGGCCGAATCGGCCGTGCTGCAGACGGACAAGCTCGAAGCCGAACGCAAGCTGCGCACGCTGCAGTTGCAGGTCGAGCAGCTTCAAAAGCAGACGGAAGCCGGACTCGCGCCGGTGAGCGCGTCGCCGTCGCGTTGATCTGCGCGATACGCATCTGAAAACGAAGAAGGCCCGCTCGATCCGAGCGGGCCTTCCTGCTTGGCGACGTCGAAAACGCGTCTCGCGTCAGAAGCGTGTTTCGCGCGCGACGCGCAGAAACGTATCGAGCAGCGGCGTGCAATCGAGCAGTTCCGCGCCGCCCGCGCGATGAAACTCCGGATGCCACTGCACGCCGACGACAAACGGCGCCTTCCGGTAGCGCACCGCCTCGATGATCCCATCGGAGGCCGACACCGCCTCGATGTTCAGATCGCGCCCGATCGTCTTCACCGCCTGATGGTGGATCGAGTTGACGATCGCCTCGCGCTGGTTGGGGAACATGTTGACGAGCGTGGAGCCTTCGGGGAAGCGGATCGAATGCCTATGCTGGTCGTACTGCTCGTTGACGTGGATGCCGGCCGTGGGCACATCGGTGGCGATGTCGCCGTAAAGCGTGCCGCCGAACGCCACGTTGATGAGCTGACAGCCGCGGCACACGCCGAGCACCGGCTTGCCCGACTCGACGAACTCATGCAGCAACTCCAGTTCGTACATATCGCGCACGCGGTCGCCCGGCCATTCGGGACGCGTCGTCGCTTCTTCGTACGACTGCGGCGAGACGTCCGCGCCGCCTTGCAGCAGCAGGCCGTCGAGATGCTTCGCGTAGTCGCGCAGACGGATATTGCTCGTGTGCAGCATGCCCTGATTGCCGACCGTCGGAATCATGAACACGAGCACGTCGCGCGACATCACCCAATGCGCGATGGATTCCTCGAGATATTGCAGCGTCTTGCCGCGCAACCCTTTCGCGCCCGGCTCCGGATGAAAGATCCGCGCCGACACGCCGATGCGCAACGTGCGCTGAGTCATGCGCTGTCCCGCGCGATCGAAAATCTGCCGCGCGCGCGCCGCGATCACGCGGCCAAAGACGGACCACGCCGAATCGGATTGCTTGAGATACGCGGGTTGAGGCTGCGCGGACGTCTGCTCGGTGGCGGGCAGCGGCGGCGGATTGAGCTTGCCGAAGTCCGGCGCCTCGGTGAATTCGGGCGGCAGAACGGTGGCGCGGCCAGTCGGGGAATCGGACGACGCGGATTGCGCGTTCGCGGTGCTGGCGGCTTCCGCATCGGTCGCGGCCTCGAAGTTTTCGGCGAGGCTCGCACGCGGTTTCGCCGATGCGCGCTGCTTCTCGCGCACCGCGGCTTCCTGCGCGGCGGTCGCGCTAGCCGCCGATGCGCGCGCCTCGCGAGCGTCCTGCAGCGCGTCGTCGCGGCGGGCTTGCGCCGTGTCGGCCGGCTCGACGTTCGACGCGCTCGAAGGCGCATCCGTCGATGCCCGTTCGGTCGCGCTCGCCTGCGGACCGGGCGCCGAGGCCGCGGCGGCGGCTTCGGGCGAGGCCGTCGGGTTCGCGCTGCGCGGGGCGGCTTGTGAATCGGCGCCGCTGCGGCGGGCGTCGGTGCTGCTTGCGTCGTTGGACGTTTTGTTATCGCTCATTCCTGGTTCAGGCGCTCGAACGCCATAAGGAGAGTGGACAAACCCCGATTATCCGCCTGAGACCTGCACGGGGCAAACCAGCACACATTTGGTCACATTGGCTCACATTATCGCGGGAACCCGGTGCGGGCCGCTGTCGGGGCTATCCCGTGACGAAAACCCTCAATGGTCGCGCGGCTCCTCGAAGGTCTCGCGCAAGGCGATCTGCATCGTCGCGTGGATTTTCACGCACCAGCGCCACAACACGGTCAGCAACAGCGCGACGCACACGAGCACGCCGACCATCAATCCGAACGGCGGCAGGATCCCGCCCGACAGTGCCGCGACGAGCAGGAAGACGCCGAACATCGCGACGATCGGAATGAGCCCGGAAATCGCCGAACGGATCGCGCTCGTGAAGCGCCCCGCTTTCGCGGGCTGCACGCTCACTTCGGCGAGCAGCAGCGCGAGCGATCCGAGCTTGCGATACACCGCGACGAGAAACGGCAGCGCGATCACCAACGCGGCGCCCCACAGCACGACGCGCTGCGCGTTATCGGTGTCGAGCCAGCGCGCGAGATAGCCCGACGCGAACGGCGCCGCATACGACGCGCCGAGAAAAATCGCCGCGACGAGCGCGAGATTCACCGCGATCTGCATGACGATGCGCCGCGTCATCGAGAAAAGCGTCGGGCCGCCGGACGCGGGCGTCAGGCTCGCGAGCCACTGCGAATACAGGCCGAAGGTATGCGCGAGCGGCGCGGGCATCGCGCGGGAAAGGCGCATCGTGAGCGGATCGGCGGCGCGGATCAGATACGGCGTGAAGAGCGTCGTGAGCGCGGACACGGCCACCGCGATCGGATAGAGAAAGCTGCTCGTGACCTTCAGCGACAGGCCGAGCGACGCGATGATGAACGAGAACTCGCCGATCTGCGAGACGCTCATGCCGACGCGCATCGACGTGCGGCCGTCCTTGCCGGCGAGAAACGCGCCGAGCCCGCACGACACGATCTTGCCGAGCACGACGGCAATCGTGATGACGGCGATCGGCCACGCGTAGTCGACGAGCACCGTCGGGTTCAGCAGCAAACCGATGGTGACGAAGAAGATCGCCGAGAACATGTCGCGCACCGGCGCGATCAGATGCTCGATGCGCGCGAGATGCCGCGACTCCGCCATGATCGCGCCGATGAGAAACGCGCCGAGCGCGATCGAATAATCGAGCTTCACGACGAGCAGGCAGAAGCCGAAGCAGAAGCCGAGCACGGTGACGAGCAGCATCTCGTCGCTCTTCGCCTTCGCGACGTAGTTGAGCGCGCGCGGCACCGTGAGAATGCCGACGACCAGCGACACCGTCATGAAAAGCAGCAGCTTGCCGAGCGTGACGACCGCGACGCCAGCGCTTACGGACCCCGTCTGCGCGATGCCGGAGAGCAGCACGAGCATCGCGATCGCGAGTATGTCTTCGACGATCAGAATGCCGAACACGATCTGCGCGAAGTGCTCGCCCTTCATGCCGAGTTCGGAAAGCGCCTTCACGATGATGGTTGTCGACGAGATCGCGAGCATCGCGCCGAGAAAGAGCGAGTCCATCGAGCTCCAGCCGAACCATCGCCCGATCTCGTAGCCGACCCAGATCATCAGCACGATTTCCGAAAGCGCGGCGACGAAGGCGGTCGCACCGACCTTGAAGAGCTTGCGCAAGCTGAATTCGAGCCCGAGCGAAAACATCAGGAAGACGACGCCGAGTTCGCCGAGCGTCTGGATGGTCGCTTCGTCGTGGATCAGATTGAACGGCGGCGTGTACGGCCCGATGATCACGCCCGCCGCGATATAACCCAGCACGACCGGCTGCCGCAGACGGTGAAAGAGCACCGTCACCACGCCCGCGATGGCCATGATCACTGCGAGATCCTGAATGAAGCCGATCGCGTGATGCATCAACTATTTCCTTACAAAATGATAATGGGATAGCCGATGTTACCGCACGGACGCGGATTCCTGCCCTCCGGCAAGCGATCTTTTGGACGCGCATCGCGCTGGTGCAAGCGCAAAGAAAAGGCCCGCGCAAATGGCGGGCCTCGATGAAAACGAAAGAACAACGGCGCTCAGACTGCCGCTTCGTTTTCCTCGCCGGTGCGAATGCGGATCACGCGCTCGACATCGGCGACGAAGATCTTGCCGTCGCCGATCTTGCCCGTGCGCGCGGCGCCGATGATCGCGTCGATGACCTGATCGGTTTGATCGTTCGCGACGACGACTTCGATCTTCACCTTCGGCAGGAAGTCGACGACATACTCTGCACCACGATAAAGCTCGGTATGCCCCTTCTGACGGCCGAAGCCCTTCACTTCCGTGACCGTGAGACCGGTCAGGCCCACTTCGGCCAGCGCTTCGCGAACTTCGTCGAGCTTGAACGGTTTGATGATGGCGGTGATGCGTTTCATGGCGTGCCTCGCGTAAAGATCGATTCAAGGGGTTCGAAAAAAGGTCGTGTCCCGCGCGGGACAGATGTTTTCGATTCTAGCCGCGTTTCATCGAGCAGGCGGTCCGTATATTCGCGAGGACGTCGGATATCACTCCTTCGTCGGCACGCGTTCGAGGTCCGCGAGCCACACCGTCGCCTGGCCGTCGCTCGGCGCGCGCCAGTCGCCGCGCGGCGAAAGCGAGCCGCCCGAGCCGACCTTCGGCGCGTTCGGCACGCATGAGCGCTTGAACTGGCTCGTGCGGAAGAACCGATCCAGGAAGATGCGCAGATTTTTGCGGATCGCGCCGATGTCGTATTGATTCCGCGTAACGGTCGGGCCTTCCGGCCACGCGCCCGCATCGCGATCGCGCCATGCATGCAACGCGAGAAACGCGACCTTCGTTGGTGCAAAGCCGAAGCGCAACGTGTAGTACAGATTGAAGTCCTGCAATTCGTACGGGCCGATGACGCTCTCCGTCTTCTGCTCCACCACGCCGCTCGTCTTGCCGGGGATGAGTTCCGGGCTGATATCGGTGGAGAGGATGTTTTCGAGCACATCGGTTCCGCTTCCGCCGATCTGTCCCGACTCGGCAACCCAGCGCACCAGATGCGTGATCAGCGTCTTCGGCACGCTCGCGTTCACGTTGTAGTGGGACATGTGATCGCCCACTCCGTAGGTGCACCAACCAAGTGCGAGCTCGCTCAGATCGCCCGTGCCGATGACGATCGCATGGTTGAAGTTCGCAAGCCGGAACAGATGGCTCGTGCGTTCGCCCGCCTGCACGTTCTCGTACGTGATGTCGTATTGTTCGGCGCCCGTGCTGTGCGGATGGCCGATGTCGGCGAGCATCTGCACGCAGCTCGGACGAATGTCGATCTCGCTCGCCGTGCAGCCGACGACTTCCATCAGCTCGCGCGCCTGCTTGAGCGTGCGGTCGCTGGTGGCGAAGCCGGGCATCGTATAGGCGAGGATGTTCGAGCGCGGCAGACCGAGGCGGTCCATCGCTTTCGCGCACACGAGCAGTGCATGCGTCGAGTCCAGCCCGCCCGATATGCCGATGACCACCTTCGACATCCCCGACGATTGCAGCCGTTGCAGCAACGCCTGCACCTGAATGTTGTAGACCTCGTTGCATCGTTCGTCGCGGCGCGCGGCATCGGCGGGCACG
Source organism: Caballeronia sp. LZ028 (assembly GCF_031451415.1). Taxonomy (NCBI): domain Bacteria; kingdom Pseudomonadati; phylum Pseudomonadota; class Betaproteobacteria; order Burkholderiales; family Burkholderiaceae; genus Caballeronia; species Caballeronia sp. LZ028. The sequence goes on from NZ_JARUXN010000001.1 coordinate 2,467,650, forward strand.
TACGGAAAGCGCGCGACCCGGCGTTCGAGCGGCAGCTTTTCATCGTCGGGAATCGATAGCGGAAATTCGATCACGTCGAATTGCGCGACTTCGCCGGCGTGGCGATGCGTCGAGCGGCCGAACGTGGTTTGCCGCATGCGTTCGCGCGAGAGGCGTTCGAGATCGATATCGGCGTAAATGAGGTGCGACTGGTCCGAGAAGCGCTCGGACTCCGCCAGCAGCTCGCCGTTTTCGTAGATGAGGCCTTGCCCGTCCCAGGCGAGATCGGTGGACGATTCGCCATTGCCCGCCGATGTGTACAGATACGCCGCGACGCAACGCGCAGACTGCTGCCCGACGAGCTGATGCCGATAAGCCGACTTGCCCACGACGATATTCGACGCCGACAGATTCACGAGCACGGTCGCGCCCGCGAGCGCCGCGAACGACGACGGCGGAATCGGCACCCAAACGTCCTCGCAAATCTCGACGTGAAATCGGAAGAGCGGAAGACCCTCGATCTGAAACAGCAGCGACGCGCCGAACGGCACATCCTGACCGCATAGCGTGACCGTGTTTTCGGCGGCGGCATCGGCGGGACTGAACTGGCGCGCCTCGTAGAACTCGCCGTAGTTCGGAAGATAGCTCTTCGGCACGACGCCGCGAATGAAGCCGCCAGCGATGACGATCGCGCAGTTGAAGAGCTTGTGCTCGGCGCGCACCGGCGCGCCGACGATCATCGCGATATCGAGTTGCTTCGATGCGTCGAGAATGCTTTGCAGCGCGTCTTCGCACGCGTCGAGCAAGGCGCGCTGATGGAAGAGATCGTCGCAGGTATACGCGGACACCCCGAGCTCGGGAAACGCGACGAGCACCGCGCCGTGCGCGGCGGCTTCTTTCGCGAGTTCGATCGTCTGCGCCGCGTTGAACGCGGGATCGGCGACCTTGCAGGACGGAACGCCGACCGCGACGCGCGCGAAATCGTGGCTGTACAGGTTGAAGAAATTTCTGCTCATGGCTGACATGGATGTGCGCGAGTTGCAGCGAAGGGGGTCGAATCGATTATCGCATCTCAGGTTTTCTTCCTGAACGGCGTGTGCGCTTCGAGTTCCTCGATGTGCTGATCCATCGCCTGCGTTTCGGCATCGAGAAATTCGGCGATCGCGTGCGCGAAACGCTGATCCGCGATCCAGTGCGCGGACCATGTCGGCGTCGGCAACAGTCCGCGCGACATCTTGTGCACACCCTGCGCGCCGCCCTCGAAACGCGCGAGCCTATGTTCGATGCAATACGCGATGCCCTGCATGTAGCACGTCTCGAAGTGCAGCCCGGAGACGAACTCCCGCGTGCCCCAATAGCGGCCGTACATCGTGTCGCCGCCGATCATGTTGAGCGCGCACGCGAGGCGCTCGCCGTCCGCTTCGGCGATGACGAGCAGCATGCTGTCGGGCGCATCGGCGTGAATGCGGCCGAAGAACTCGCGCGTCAGATACGGCGCGTTCCAGTGCTCGCGATACGTGTTGTCGTAACAGTCGTAGAAGAAGTCGAGCGCGGCATCGTCGATTTCGCCACCGCGCAGCCACGTGTACGTGACGCCCGCATCCGCCACGCGCCGGCGATCCTGCTTCACTTTCTTGCGCTTGTCGTGGCTCATCGTCGCGAGGAAGGCGTCGAAGCTCGCGTAGCCATCGCCGGGCAGATTCTCCCAGTGGAACTGCACGCCTTCGCGCAGCATGTAGCCCGCGTCGGTGAGCGCCTCGACATCCTGCGCGTGCGGAAACAGCACGTGCAGCGACGACAGTTCGAGTCGCCGCGTCAATTCGATCGCGCCGCGCGCGAGCAGCACGCGATCCTCGTGATGCGCGGCGATGAGGCGCGGGCCCGTGACCGGCGAAAACGGCACCGCCGACAGCGCCTTCGGGTAGTAGCGCAGACCGTGGCGCTCGAAGGCATCGGCCCAGGCGTGATCGAACACTTATGTTGTCCAGTCATTTTGCGAAGCAAACTGACTTAGAAAGGGTTTACACGCATTGCTTTTCTCTCGTTTTACGAGGGTCGAAGACCCGAGCATGAGGGCGAGCACGCCCGAAATGAGGTGGGGGGTCCGGGGGGAGGGAAAACGCACCGATACTCTGCGCCCACTGGCGCCACCCCCCCGCCCGTCCTATAACCCATTGATACCAATCACTCGCAGCGACCCTACCATGCGACCAGAAGACCTGCAGAGCCTGGACGTCATCGTGGAGTCCAGCCGTGACCAACGAACCCTCGACTACCTGATTTCAGTTTGCGGCCTCAAGAGGGTGAAGCGCGCCCGACAACAGATTCCTGGGCAGACCCGCCCATACGTTTCCAATCTCGCAAAAATCCTTGGCGTCACCATCCCCATTGAAGTGTTGGCAACGCCGCGGCAGGAAGCTCAGCGACAAATCAGCGAGCTGAAGGACAAGCTTGCCAAGGGGAAGTGGAAGTGATTTGAGCCAGATAACAAACAGGTCACGTGCTTAACGGGTCGTCCTCAACCCCTGTCTCCGGTTTCGCCTGCTCCAGAGTCCAATCACTCATCGAAAGAGGCCCTTCGCCCTCCTCCCAAAACGGATTGTTTATGTAATCGCAGTATTGCTCTGCGATAGTCGTTTTGTCGTCAGAAGGCACAAAATTCACCGTGTGCTCAAGCATCACAGCAAACCCCTTCTCGTGCTCATGCAGGGGAATTGCCTTGTGATATGCCAGTTGATAGAGCAACAACCAATACTGGTCACGTTCGAGAGATTCTTGGTCGAGTAAATTCTTCGCAAACGCGATTATTTGCTCGTCCGCTTGATGTATTTCGAACAGCAATGTGTATGCGACGCAATCACGAGAAGCGAGAATGCTTTCAATGGCTTCTCCAGTCAGTTTCAGGCCGGTCTTCCTCATCAGGTGAAGCGGCCAAGCCATGCCGTCGGAACGTCTATGCTTCGCGTTCTCGATGATTATTGCGTTCAGCTGTGGCTCGTATGAATTCAAGCCCTCTGGAAACTTTTCCTGGAGTGAGTCGAGATATGGGAGAAGTGCCGGGTAATGCCAAGCCAGATTGATTAAATATTCCGAGACATCGTAAAGTGCGCTTTCGTGAATCCATGCGATGAGCGAGCCGAACGCGTACTTCAAAATGCTACCATCACGAGTCTCTCGATTCAATTTGATGGCAAGGTCGAGATATTGCGTCGCGCCGTTAGCGAAGATTTTCGCGCCCTCTTTCTCATTCGCAACCAGCATTAGGCTTTCAAGCGCGTTGCTTAGTTCAGTAACCCAAGATGCGCTCAGTGGCTCCGGCAACTCGACTATAGAAGTTTTTTGAAGATTTAAGTGCAGTCTGAAATCCGAGAGAAAGCGACCGAGCTCTAGCAAAAAACCCTGTGCCTTATCGTATGTCTCAGCGAAACAAATGTAGTCATCGATGAACCGGCGAAACTCGTATCCCTTTTCTCGAAGACGGGCGTCGACATTACCGAGGATAATTTCAACGATAACGCTTGACGTTCCAGGCCCAATCGATACTCCGACCGTCTCTTTCCGCTTTGCCGTCCGCTGCATTGCGTCGAGACGGTCACTCCAATGAATCTGGCCTTCACCACGAATTCGCGCTTTTTCGGCTGCAACGCCTACAACTGCCCAAGGAATCGAGTGCGAGTAAATGCTGTTGAAACAGCTTGAAATATCCGTTTCGACCTTAAATCGCTTACCAAAACTTGCTGACAAGATATGCCGAGACTTTGATAGCACGTCCTCATAATTCATTATCAGGATGCGGGGGTCATCGTGTCTTTCGGGTTTGATTGCACTGCTCTCACTGCCGACCGCCGGCGAAATCTCGTTCCAATGCGTCCAAATGTGACTTACCATTCGGAGATAAGGGACGGGGTGAATGAGCGAGAGACGCCGCGGAATATTGTCATGCCTCGTCATCAAATACGAGACTTCGTCGTATCCGACGGTGGTGTCTCGGGCTTTCGGCCCTTCTGCTGCGAGCACTAATTCAGCCACTTCTGGAGTCAATTGACGGCTCGTAATACAAGGAGGTAGTTCGCCGATAGGAGCCTTTTGATTGGGGAAGAAGTTGAACCGGGAAAGGCCCTCGTACACCCAGCGATTGTCGTCAAAAATCATAAATGGCGCTCTTTGCTGTCCGCATTGGTTGGCTTGTGTGGGCGCATATTACCCTTCAGCGCTTTGTACTCGACAGGATTTTGTCGTGGCGACGCGAACACAAAAGCCACTGAGCATCGAAGAAAAGGCTTCAGCGCTGTGGGGCGCTCAGCGTTTTTTTTGCCTCGCAGGCAATCAAGGATTGAGCGCGATGCGCCAGGTCTGGGTATCATCCGCGCTCAGTTCTGACTCGAATCTGGCACCGATTCGCTATTCTGAATCGCGCAAGCGCGCTTCCAGCGACGCCAAGTGTGATTGCAACGCGTCGTGTCTGGACAGCTCTTGCGCATCACAAAGCAAACCAGAAGCACCTACCGCCGTGCCGTCCGGCCGAAAATCAGGCACGAAGTCAAAACTCAACTCGTGAAGCCGTCGCGGATTGTTGAGCAACTGAAGCCAGACCGCGAGCTGCTGCATCTGACGATTTATCTTCTCGATGTTCGGCCTGCTCCGGTTTCTCAAACCCGGTAAGTCCGTGACATATTGGTAGCGGGTCTCCGGGCTGTGATGCCCCAGATATTGGCGCAGGAATTCCATTGCTACGGGTGTCGTGCGGCTACTCGCCATCGCTGCCTCCGTTCACAGGGTTGCCACCTTCCGTATCGGCTCCATCAAGCCCCGGCCTCGCCGTGAGTCCGAGTCCGCGGCAGGTCGAGATTCCAGCGTAGGTGCCGAGCGAGCTTGGCGCAAACATTTTGTGAAACAGCGTAATTAGAGGACAAAGCTGTCTTCTCGGTCTCAACTTTCGCAATCAAACAAATTCCCGCCTTTACACGTCGATGCTCCGCGCGAAGGAGACAGCGCGCCCAGCAGCTATCGTGGGGCCACGAACAGTGGCTCCTGGCCTTCGGGAAGAAATTTCGGGACGCCCTTGAGATGTCATACACAAGCAGTTTTGGTCGCGCTCCGCGACCGTTCCGAGCTTGCGCAGCTGAGGATAGCCCGCGGCCAAGCCTGATGCACACGTGCACCGGTAGGCGCTATCGCATCGAGGGCAATGCTCTGCACTATCGATTCGCACACTCGCGTTTCATATAGTGGGAAAACAGCAAGACTGAAAAATTATTAAATTTTTTTGCCGGTTTTTGGAGTTGCCTGCCATTGGACAATAGCAGGCATTACAAGGAGTGGCTGATGGACCGGAAGTTGACTAAAAGAACGCGCGGCACTGACCAACTGATGGTCCGGCGTGAGGGAGTGGAAGAGGAACTTCACGAGCTCCGCAAGCTCGGGTCAGCCGAACTGATTCAGCGCATCCGAGGTTCGACCGCGAACGGCAAGACCCGCTTAAGCAGTGAGACTGTGATGGCTCTCCTTCGCGACGGGCAGCCTGAACAGGCGGAGAAAGAGCTCATCGTTTGTATTATCCGTCGTTTTTCCAGCGTGGCGGCGCACAAGCTGAGAATTCGCGACTGCTACTCGCAAGAGGCCTTGGAAAACGTGCTTGGCGCGTTCAACGAAGCGCTCGTGACAGATTTGACGACCCACGGTGAAAAGCTCGACTTCTTCGAGGCTTCCTTTTCCCACGCGGTCGCCGGATTCATTCACAGCGAGGTGCGGCGAGAAAAATCGAGGCGCAAGCGGCTCGTGTCCATGACCCCAGCGGACGACGAGCAGGCTGGCTCGGACGACACCGACGCCTTCGTCGATGTCGACCCGCCCCTACTTCGCCGGTCTAATCCAGAGAGTGCAGTTTTCACTCAGGACCTTCTCACGGCAATAGGTGAGCTACCGCGAGCCCTGCGTGAAGTCGCGATTCTTCTCGGCCTCGGCGTGCAGAAAGAGTCAGATGACCCGAACGAGACGACCATTGCGACGATTTGCCAAATCAAGCGCCGCGCAATCCTGTACCGACAAGAACAAATCATAGAAAAGCTGGCTCACTTCCAGGAGTAAAAGATGTCCTACCCCAAGCAGAACAAGCCGGAAGCCGACGAGGTCCTTATGCAATTCGCGGCTGAGCACAACCTCCCCACACCGGCTCAATTGCAGCGTTACATCGAATTGTTCCCGCACTTCAAGGCGGAGCTCATCGAGTTCGCCGCCTCTCTCGTCGAGGACGAATTCCACGGTGAAGTCGTGGAAACGGAAGCGAGCGAGGCCGCAGCTCAAATCGCTGTGAGTCGATTCCACAACCTGCGCTACGAATATGCCAAACGAGGACTTCCCGTGTCCTCAGCGAAGGCCGAGAATCCGATATCCCGGCTGTCCAAAACGGAGTTTGGGCAGTTTGTCGCAAAGTTGCAGCTACCCAAGGCAGTAGTAGTCAAACTCCGAGATAGGCAGATTCAATTTGAAACCATACCGGCGCGCCTGATTGACGCCCTTGCCTCATGCCTGGAAGTAGCCAAAGAAGGCGTGGTAGCACATTTGATGGCAAGACCTCAGATGGCTAGACTTACCACCTCATCTTTGAACAATGGAACGCCGCGCGAGACGAAACAAGAGACTTTCGAGGAAGCCCTGGCATCGGCCCATCTCTCTCCTGAGGCGATTTCTCAAGTGAAGCAACGATATTCAACCGAGCTTTAAGACAACCCACGTAGGCGATTGGTCACAAAATAATTCTTCATAGCTCCCGAAGGAGCATGTCTCACCCTCTGGATGTATGCCTTCCGTCGGTTACTGAAGTGATGCTCTGCGCACAGCCAGTAACCGACTCCCTTCAAAGCAGCCGTCGACTTTGCTGCTTGCTCTCCTCGCCGCTCCCCAGTTGCCGTTCTTGTCGAGCGTCCCAATGGACGCAAGCGGCGCTCCCCGCTGATTCCACATCAATTCATCTTTCGGCTGCAGCCCACAATTGAGACTCATAACTCATTGCCGACCGAGGGTTGAACTCACTCATGTTGGGACTTCTTCCAGCAACGACGCCCGTGAGTGACGAATCCCATTGAATGCTCCGCCGGGCTCTGTGTGCCTCTGAGATAGCCGTATCGCTCGTGAAGAACTCATCTGTGGTACCAGTCATCGTCAGCAGTTCGCCGCCCGACCGAACATCGAAATTTCCTTCCAGATGCGTTGCCGGCTTTCGTCGATGGCTGCCATATCAAAATTAGAAGGACACGTCGCCTTCGTCAGTCAGTGCCCGTAGCACTCGGGACGCGTGGGCATCGAAATTTCTACAGAACGCTTTTCCGGTTTTAGACGCTTTATGCCATATCACTGATGGAGGCTCCTCCGAAGGGGTTGGCAGGTGCTGGCAGCGCGTGGCACCGACGAGCGACGAAATTTCTGCGGAACGCTTTGCCGGTTTTCAGCGCTCCCTGCCATTTCACTATTGAAGGATTCGTCGAAGATACAAGTAACTTGTTGTCAGGCGTTCGAAGATGGGTAGTTGAAGATTTTTAAATTTGTTTTGCCGGTTTTTGCTTTGACCCGCCATTAGTAAGTAAGGCTGTGGTCAGCACCCGCTGTACGAGCCTAATTTTTACGGACTACATACTGTTATGCCTATTTTTTATCAAAAAGAAGATTCGCGTCATGTGCACAAGCTCGAGATTCCCGAGCACGTCACGCTTATCGAGATTGTTCGCGCAGTTTCGGGCGGCGTCGAGATTGACCTCAAGGTGTTCGAGGAAGACGGCGACGTCGTGCTGACCGAGGAAATGCTGATTGAAGTCGTGCGTTCGAAGCCGCACCCGAAGCTCCACTTCCATCGTCAGCATGAACTCAAGGTGACGGTCCACTTCAACGGTCGCGAGATGACCCGCGAGGCGCCGCCTTCGATGACGATTCACCGCCTGAAGCATTGGGCGGACGATAAGTTCGGTATCGACGCGATGCATGCGGCTGAGCATGTCCTGCAAGTGAGCGGCACGACTGAGCGCCCCGCTGCCTCTGTGCATCTGGGCACGCTTACCCCGAAGCACCAGCACCACGTCTCGTTCGACCTCGTTCCGAACGAACGCTTCCAAGGCTAAGCCATGAGCGCCCCTCATCAACCGGTGACTCCCGATGCCCGCGCGTTCCTGGCGGACATCGACGGGGCGCTGTTCCAGATGGGCGCAGCCGATGGTCGCTGGCGCCTCGTGTCTCTCGATTGGCCGTACGCCGTTATCGAGGTCACCGCAGCCGTCGGCGCGTTCGCGCTTCGCTTTGAATTGGCCGGTTTCCCCGCCAAGCCGCCCACCGCGCAGCCGTGGGATGCAGTAATGAACGCCCCGCTCGCGCACCAGAAGTGGCCAGGCAGCAAGGGCGGTCGCGTCAAGGATGTGTTCCGCACGGATTGGCTGGGCGGAACGGCCCTGTACATCGCATGCGACCGGCTAACCATCGAGGGACATCAGAACTGGGTGACCCAAATGCCGGCCCGCTTGTGGAAGCCAGACGGTTCGATTGTTACGTATCTCGAGGAAATTCATGCTCTTCTCAATTCGCCGGACTTTTCGCCGCCTCTGGTCGCCGCAGCATAAGCTGGCGTGCTCGGCTTCGCTCTGGCGCCAGCTCGTCGAAGACCTGCGCACCCGCAGCGCTGGCATTCGCGAAAGCGGCGCCTTCCTGCTCGGACACTGCGAAGACGACATTCGCACGATTACGGGATTCGTTCTCTACGACGACCTTGACCCCAACGCGCTCAATTCCGGCTACGTGCATATCGATGGGCGTTGTGTGGGCCGACTCTGGGAGATTTGCCGTCAGCAAAAGCTCTCCGTTATCGCCGACATCCACACTCATCCTGGAGGATTCGGGCAAAGCGACACCGACCGAAAGAATCCGATGGTCGCGGTGAAAGGTCACATCGGACTCATCCTTCCTGACTTCGCGATGGGGAAGTTCTCGCGTTCGAAGATGGGCATCTACCTCTACCGGGGTTCCTATGAATGGGAGACGGTCGGTACCCCGCAAAACTCCAACTTCTTTTACATTGGCCTGTGAGGTAGAAGCATGTCTTTTCAATACGATGCTGACGCACTTCATCGAACCGTCAAACGGCTTATCGACAGCGGCCAGGCGAAGTCCTTCGAAGAAGCGCACGAGATTGCGCAGAAGTATCAGTTGCAGCTCGAGTTGACAGCGCCGACCGACTTGCATGAGCAGGTGGCCGCACTCGCCGTCGTCATGCTCGGCCGCCGCGCTTTTCTCGGTGGCGTGTCAGTTTCCGGATGTGGTGACGCGCCGTTGCACCCGTCGCTGGGCGGCTCTCTCTTGCTTGCAGACGCGCTTCTCGAAGCAGGCGCGCACATCGCGAACCTCGAGCCTGGCCGCCCGACGATTTCCATCGGTGCCGCGCACAAACGCGCCTCCCCGTTTCACGTCCGTCTGCTGATGGCGGGATGGCGCGCGGGCACCGCACCGGTCGATGAGGGGCATCGCGTTGACGACAAAGCCTCAGAATACGTAATGCCGCTGTCGGCCGTCGCAGCGGCCGCGCTTGCGGTCAGTCAGGCCTTTCATCACGTGAGCGATGGAGCGTTGAATGACTACGAGCCGGTGGGCATTTCGCTTTGGGCGCCGGCGGCGGCAGAATGGGATGCATGCGAATTCGACGGGCCGCCGCTGCAGGTGCTACCTTCGTCCGTCTGGCTGCTCGGTTTAGGCCATCTGGGCCAAGCGTTCGCGTGGTGCTTGAGCTTGCTGCCGTTTCCGAAGCACGCGCTGGAGCGGCCACACGTTCTTCTTCAGGACGTCGACCGCGTCGGCGCGTCGACCGAAAGCACATCGGTTTTGACCGACACGAAGGACAAGGGGCGCAACAAAACCCGTGTCGTATCGGAGTGGCTCGAAAGCCGCGGGTTCTCGACGGCCATCGTCGAGCGCTACTTTAGTGGCGATACGCGCAAGGGACAGGGCGAGCCATCGCTGCTATTTTGCGGCGTCGACAATCCGGAAGCGCGTCGGGCACTCGAAAATGCGGGCGCGAGCTTCATCGTTGAGGCAGGCCTTGGAAGCCGTCACGACGATTTTCAGAGCTTGCGTATGCATACCTTCCCGGCGTCGCGAACGACCGCTCAGACATGGCCGCAAAAGCCGCATAAAGAACCGGTTCTCGGCGGCTTCTATGCCGACCTTCTAAAAAAGGGCGAGCTCGGTCAATGCGGCGTTGTTGAGCTTGCGGGCAAGGCCGTCGGCGCGGCATTCGTCGGCGCGTTCGCCGCTGCCCTGTGCGTTTCTGAGGCCTTGCGTGTTTTACACGGCGGCGCGCCAAGCGAGGTGCTCGATGCAGACATGTTCGCTCTGAAATGTCGCAGCGTGGTCGTGAACAAGCATGACTTTTCTGCGCTCAACCCAGGATTCATCTCGGTCTGACGACTGCTTGCCGGCCAGCAAAAACACCAACATAAGAGGCGAACGATGAGCAACTTCGAGAATTCGACCGTGACAATCACGGGTAGAGGTAACCACGTCGGCGACAACGTGACCAACCACAACAGCCACAACCAGAGTCACAACTATGTGACCAATATGTACCGCGAGCCGCCGCCCGACGGCGGCGGCACCGATAGTGAAATGCCCGCAACCGTCGTCTTCTGCGCGCTCGCAGCTTGGCAGTTTTTCCGCCACTACGAGCAGCTAATATCGGCGATGCAGCAGGCGGCCGGCTGGGCAGTGCTACCCAGCCTCATTGCGGCGGTGATGGCGTATGCGCGAAGCAAAGACACGCGGCCGGTGATGCTCTCTGCCGTTCCCACCGTAGTGTTTGCGCTCGCAGCTTACCTGTCACTTCGGTTCATCGAAGGCAATATTCCGCACGCCGTCGGAGCGCTCGCCGCGAACGAATCGGCCGTCCAGTTTTGGCGTGGCCTCAGCGAGTACGGCCGCCAGCTCGTTTTTCAGAACGCAGCGGCGATGGTGTTCGTGGTGATGGCAACGGTCTCCAACGCCCTTGCCGGCCTGCGCACCTTCGCCACAACGAACTTTGCCTGGTTCGCGTGGCTCTGGAACCTCACATGGCGCAATTCCCCGGGCCGCCACATCACCTCGCAGGTGGTGCTTTTGGGTGCAGCTGCCCTTTTCATCTCAGGGAAGGCCCTCACCGCTTGGTGTTGGTTTCAGCACGCGATTCAGACGGCCTCAAGCTAGCGCGCCATTATGGGGCGGAGCAGGTCGCAAGAAGGCTGGCGCGCACTAACGGTTGACTGATGAACCGCGATATAGTCTCATACGCACATTTTTCGCGGAAACCGCACGTGAAGCCTTCAAAGTTGCACCCTTTCGTCTCTTTTGTGCAGCTGTGTAAGTTTGCTCTCGGGAAAGCCGTCGACCCTCAGCTTGTGCTGCTGAGCGCAGATGAACTCCAGAAAGCGGGAGACATAGACGGCGCCCAAGCGATTCGCGACTTGGTGACCGCATCGCCGCAGCCGAAGAATGATGACTCGGCCTCGAAACCAGTCGTGCATCTGTCGGGCGACGAGCTCACTCGAAACTCCCGCATCCCTGTCGACCGTGAGACTTCGGCGCCGTTGGCGAGCATCACTGTTGTGAGGTCGTTGCCGACCGATGGCCCTGTCCTGCCCTCAAGGCTTGCCGTGGGTGTTGAGTCGTGGGTGAACGAATGGCGCCGCGCGGCAGAGCTCATCGATGTCGGTATCGAGCCGGCACGAAGCTGCGTGGTGTTTGGCGAACCTGGGACGGGAAAAACGCAGCTCGCACTTTGGCTCGCGCGGCAGCTTGAACTGCCCGTTATCCTCGCGCGTCTGGATGGCCTGATGTCCTCGTTTCTGGGCACGACGTCGAGAAACATCGGCAACCTGTTCGACTTTGCAAACAGACATCGTGCCTTGCTCGTCCTGGACGAGTTTGATGCCATCGCGAAACTGCGCGACGACCCAAACGAGGTAGGCGAGATAAAGCGCGTGGTCAACACGTTGCTGCAAAAGCTCGACGAACGTGCCGAGCGAGGGTTGACCATCGGAATCACCAACCACCCACAGCTGCTCGACCCTGCTGTGTGGCGCCGATTCGAGCTTCAAATTGAGCTGCCGAAACCGGCACTGGACTCAAGAATCGAGATTATTGGCCGTTATGCAGAGCCACTCAAATTCAGTCATGCCCAAGCGAAACTGCTGGCCGCTCTCCTCGAGGGAACGTCAGGTGCGGAGATTCAAGATGTTGTAAAGTCGCTTAAAAAGAGTTGGATTTTAGATGGGCCAACGTTATCCTTCGCAGAGCGGTTGCAGACCGTCATGGGCATCCACGCAGCTAGGGTGCCTAGCGACGCAATAGGCATCCTCAACATGCCTTTGCGAGAGCTTGCCCGAGCATTTATCGAGCGCTATGCGTTCAACACAGTAGAGCTCGGGGAAGTCTTTGGAGTCAACAGAACAACGATAAGCCGCTGGGTTACTTGACCCGGCTCCGGAGAAAGTGATGGCCGGGGAATATCCGCTCCTTTACGTGCAAAATCCGAAGGTCTTGCGTCAAGCGCGCAAGACCAACGTAGGTGGCAAGAAAACCGATTTCTTTGCCGACCGCGATGCGGCATTTGCCGAGCTTCGAGCAGAAGTGACGTCAAGCCTGAAAACCATTCAAAGCCAGTTGCGGCAAAATGCCGCGCGATTTTGCTCGTCAGGTTTTGTGAAAGTTCGGCTTCAAGAGAACGCATGGGCAAAAACCCATCGTCCGGTTAAGAAGCTTTTTACGCCCGATAATGCGCCCGTCGTCGGCGGCGACGATATTGGCGAGCTTATTGTCCGCACGGACGTTGCCGGGTTGGGCCGAATACTTGAAAGCGTCGGCCGCGCCGACGAGGCCACGTCTCGACGCACCGACAACAAAGGTCATTTGGTGGTCAATCCTAATCGTGAGCGCTCCGAAGTAGGTGCACTTGAAGGTCTTCGCTTGTGGTCCGCCGCTGACCGGCGCCTGCCTGACTCGGAATATGCGGTTGGAAGGTTCGCAAGGACGGGCCTTGCGCCGATGTACGCGGTGCGTCTTTTCGACCCCATATCAATCGCTCTCGAACGGCATGAAGAGGGGCGCGAAAGCAAGGCGCTTCGGGACACCCCGGCGGAGTCGTTCGTTCGCTCGTTGAAGCATCTTGCGCAGACGCTGGGCGTGTATGTCGTCCTCGACGACTCTGTCCCGACTATCAACAAGGCGTATGTCGGGCTTACCGATTCGCCCGGCTTTGCCGTTTTCCACAGCGTCTCCGAGCTTGCGAAATTCAGCGAGCACTTGATTGTGGACGGTGACTACTCGGACGATTCGCATCACCGACTTCTTGAGCTGCTTGGCGAACATCCAAACGTCCGCACGGTCTCGGTCCCGAGCATCCTCTCCAACGACCGGTCAAGTTCGCTCGATGCGTCGGCTCTCCCGCAAAAGGTGCAGCGCAAATCGACTGTTATCTCGGTCACCCCGGCGGACATCCCTGAACCCGACGATGATGCTGTGTATCCAATGGTCGCGGTCGTGGATGGTGGCATCTCCGACAAGTTCGATAAATGGGTGTTAGGCAAGTACGGGAGGATTCCCGTCAGTCATCGAGACCTCGACCATGCGACCAACATCGCGGGCCTCCTTGTCGGCGCACGGCACTTTAACCCCGGCTACGGGCTTCGCTTCGAGGACGATGGTTGCTGGCTGATTGATGTCGCGCTTCATGCGAAGGACGACCACTTCGGCAAGCACTACGGCAACGGTTCCGCCCGCTTCATGGACGAACTTGAGCGTGTCGTGAAGATTTGCCGTAGGGAGCACGGTGTACGTGTCTTCAATTTCAGTCTGAACAACAAGGAAGACGTCATACACAGCGGATTCAGCGAGGAGGCGACGCGCCTCGACAAGATTGCACGCGAGCACGACGTTTTCTTCGTCATCTCGGCAGGCAACACGCACGATGAAGATAAGCGGCCGGAGTGGGATAAGCGCATCACCGTGGCGGCCTCACAGCTGATTGAGAGCAAATCTGACACGCTTTGGGGGCCGGCAGATTCCCTGCTGAACATTTCAGTGGGCGCAATGAACGGCGCTGGCGTCAAGGACTGCCTCCCGGACGTGCCCGCGTGCTATAGCCGGCGCGGCCCGGGTGTGCGAGGCTCCGTCAAGCCTGATGTTTGTCACATCGGGGGCGCTGACGGAAAGGACGACGTCTCGGGGCTCTCGAGCGTCTCCGAACACGGCATGCTCGCCTCCGTAAAGGGCACGAGCATGGCCGCTCCCTTGGTTGCCAAGACCCTTGCCGCTCTCGATATGGAGCTGACGGGAGTAGCACCTCGTGAGGTCGTGCAAGCGCTCTTTTTGCATAACACATACTTTGAGAAGCCTTTCCAGAGCCAGCAGGCCCGCCGCATCGGCAGAAGCCTGATTGGTTTCGGCTACCCCCGTGCGAGTCACCAATCGCTTGCGCTGGACCGGCACACTTTCGGCGTCGTGGTCCACGACAATCTGCAGGTCGACGAGAACACCATCATCGACTTCCGTTGGCCCAAGGAACTGGTCGACGACGAAGGCCGGTGTCGCGGTCTTGCACGCCTCACGCTCGTTTACTCCCCTCCTCTTGATTTCAAATACGGAGCGGAAGTCGCGCGCATCAACCTCGAGTTGGCACTTCGTCAGCGCAAGACAAACGCCAAGGCCGCACCTGACGACGATGAAGACGATGCTTCTGACGAAGAAGACGCATCTAGCGCTGGATGGCAAGGACGTGCGAAGCCGGTACATGCACACGGCCTCAAGAGAACTTCTCGCGAAGCCGCGTTGCTCGTTGACGGATTGAAGTGGAGTCCGGTTAAGGTGCTCGAGGGCAACTTCAAGGGCACCGGCCGGTCGGCAGAATGGCGACTGTGCGTCAACTACGTCCTGCGAGACCAGGCTGAGTTCCCTAAGGACGGCATCCCGTTCGCGGTCGTGTTGACTATCTCCGACCCGAGCTGCACCGCCAACGTGTACGGTGACCTCGCACAGGAATTGGTGGCGACGTCGGCCGTGCGTCTGAACGATATTCGCGCGGCGATGCGCATTCGCCCGCAAGCAAAGTAAACGAAATAGTCGGAAGTCAAGCACATGTCTGAAAATAGCAAAAAATATATCGTCATGCCGCGAACCATCGGAGAAAAGGAGTTCGTGGGTCCATTCGCCCAATCGGGTCGCAAGTCAGCGGTTCTCCAGTCCTTGCTGCAAAAGGCGTTTCCGCGAGGCGCACAGA
Source organism: Caballeronia sp. LZ028 (assembly GCF_031451415.1). NCBI lineage: Bacteria > Pseudomonadati > Pseudomonadota > Betaproteobacteria > Burkholderiales > Burkholderiaceae > Caballeronia > Caballeronia sp. LZ028. Next base: position 2,482,906 of record NZ_JARUXN010000001.1, read on the forward strand.
TTCCTGTTACCGCTTCGGCGCTCGACGATGGGTTGGCGGTTCTTGAGCTCACTGACACGCAGGTAGGCGCGTTCGAGGCAGCCAATCCGAAAGTTCCCCTTCATCCTGTTCGCAGATATCGTCTGGCCGCGGTCGATATCGACAAGGTCCTGATGACGAGTGCGCCTTTCAACTTCAGTGGCATTAACGCCATTCCCGGCAAGGCATTCAAAATCAAGGTGTGCGACGCTGAAGGTAACCCGTTAGCTGGCGTCACCGTGGTATTGAAGGAGCCCGGTATGGCTAAGCCTTTCTCGAGCGTCACAAATGAACGTGGCCGCGTCACTTTTGACTCAGCGAGCGGATGCGCTGAATACATCCGGGTTGCCCCATTCTCGGACTACTGGGCAGAAATGAGGCGCGGCCTGACATCGACCAAGCCCATAATTTTTACGTTGAAGAGCGTGACGCCGGCAGCAGCCGATTGCTTGAAGTACCATTGCTCTCAAGCACTCGAGCCCGACGTTTGCCAAAAGGAGGAGCCGAGAATCAAAGTTGCGGTCATTGATACGGGAATCGACGCGCATTGCGACCTCCCGAATGTGTCCGAGCGCACGTCGTTCACTCAGGCTGACGAGGAAGATGACCTTGGTGACAATGGGACTGGGCACGGTACGCACGTTGCTGGAATTATCGGAGCAAATGGCGTTTCACGAGGCTTGGCGCCCAATGCTGAGCTGATTAGCGTTCGAGTGTTCGAACGCGATTCTGCGACAACTGACACGACCTACGTGTATGAGGGAATCAAGGCTGCCATCGATGCCGGGGTCGACGTGATTAACCTGAGTCTTGGACAAGAGGCCGAGGATGACGTCCTTCGCGCAGCCATTGAAGACGCCGAGGCTGCCGGAATATTGGTTGTGGCAGCATCTGGGAATGAGGGGAGCAACGTTCCTCAGTACCCGGCCGTGTATTCAAGCGTGATTTCAGTAGCCGCTTTGGGTCGTAGAGGGACCTTCCCCGCGAATTCTGAACACTCGGCGCACCAAGCGCGGGCTATTGGCAGTGATACGGATGACTTTGTCCCAAATTTTTCGAATTGGGGAGCGGTGAATCTTGCAGCACCGGGCGTGGCCGTCATTTCGACCATTGGCACGAAAGGCTATGCCGCACTGGACGGGACGTCGATGGCTTGCCCGGTGGTGTCTGGACTTGCCGCCAAGCTATTGGAATCTTCGCCACTACTGAGGGGACGGACGCGTTCGCAAGCGCGCTTGGCGGACTTGAAGGCTTTGCTATACGACCAGTGCAATTTGCTCGGCTTTGGCACCTCTGACGTAGGTAGAGGTCTGCCTCACATGGGTGGAGTAACATGACAAGTCGTTTTGTTCTTGTCTTCAGGGGGCCTGGAGACATACCGCAGGAGGAGCTTCGTTCGATATGCGAGCACGCCAGCGCACGTGTCCTTGCTATCCGCCCCTCGAAAGCTGTAGTAGTTGAGGTAGATGGGTCTGGTGATACCCTGTTGGCAGACGTCAAAAAGTCCAATCAATGGGTAGCCAGCAAGCAGCGAACCTACAAGCTCGCTTGACGTCGCACGTCTTCCAAGGAGAGCCTGTCAATCGGCAGGCCATTTATCCTGATTGGCGAATCCGTAAAGTGTCGAGGCTCGCTGACGCAGCTACCTTTCCGGTCGAGCAACTCCTCGAAGCGTGTGAGCCTTTGACGACGAACTGGATACGTCTGGCCAAGTTTGACTGCAAGGCGCCCTCTGAACGAGGTACGCGGCGAGTCGTCGGAACTGCTCGGTGTAGCCACGGTCCCGATTTCATCTGAATATGCGCACAAATTGCAAATTGCAATGGCTGCGGGTTCCGACCTCGAGCGAGTCATAACGGACTACTGTTCGCAGAACATATGCGACGAACGCTGTGCCCAACGTCGGTACGTTCGAATGTCTCTGTCGCTTTCAGCCTTGAGCGCAAAACGTTTCTCTGCCGGAAATTCGTCGAGTAGGCATTCGACTACCCAAAGCATGTCATCTCGTGCCGCTTTGCCCCCGCCGAGGTCGAACACAGACAGTCCTGCTCTGTCGAGCCGGCAGAACTCTTGAAGGTGCCTGACATAAGCCTCGAGAATGGGGCCATGTTTCATGAGTTGGAGCACCCATAGGAGCGTTTCACTGCTCGTGTCGACTCTTGTTAGCACGAAGGCAAACCGCTTATTCAGACGTGCGCACTCCTTAGCAGTGTCAATCGCGCCGGGCAGTTCCATACCGCAGTCTCGTACAGGAATAAGTACGAAATCAGCCAACGCTATAGCCGCGGCGGTCACATCGGGATAGTGCGAGGGAGTGTCGACCACGAGCCACGCCCCACCGGACATGGCGTCCCCCGTCAGCCAGCGCCGCAGGCCGTCTGCACTGCTCTCTTCAAGGAGTTGCGGCGTCGGCGCAGACCGGTCCTGCCACCAATGCCGAACGGCTTGTTGCTGACACAAGTCTGCAAGGACGACCTGCCCTCCCCGACGAAACTCCAAACCGACAGCAAGCTCAACGGCAAGCGTTGTTCGGCCGACGCCGCCTTTCGTGTTCGCAATGACCAAGACTGGCATTTCAGCATCCTCCGCGGTGACCGTAGAACAGTATGCTGCCGAGAGTCCGCCTTTACAACTCTGTTGAGATGCCTGCGAAATGGCCATACGGTATGAACATCCGAGCAGTCCTCCGTTGCCACTTTTATCAAGAAATGCGAAGCTGGCAACAAGAGCAATGTCTCCACTTCGTGTGCGAGCAAAGCGGTTGGAAAAGACGGAAAGCCGCTCGCGGGTGCTGCCAAAACGTCGTTCATGAAAAAGTGCGAGGCTGATGCCGGCAAATAATCTTTGAGCTAAGAAGGCTGGTCTGATTGCCGTTGGGTGTGCGTCCGGCTTTGAGCCAGCCAGCCTCCTTCGCCGCGTGTCGATTTATGGAAGTTGAATTTTCGCCGCCCGCTTTTTTGTGGCTGCCCCGTTCCCGTATCACGCTCCTCAAAAGTCTCCTCGCCCCCGGGATTTACCTGATTGAGCTTCCGATACAAGCGAAGGTGTTTCGGTACTCTTTTCAAGAATGCTGTGTCATAGTTCCTTGTGCTACCACACGGAGAAGACCATGGCGACACTAGAACAAATCCAGGCGCGAATGAAGAGGTTGCAAGCACAAGCGGAAGCCATTCTCGCCAAGAACGCACAAGCCGCAGTCGACCAGATTCGCAAGTTGATGTTGAAGCACGGCTTAACCACCGCGGACATCGAAGCCAGAGCAAAAGCAAAAAGAGACGCCAAGGCCAACGTTCGCACTGCCGCCAGCCGCGGCACCAAGGCACCAATCGCTACCAAAGGAAAATTGCCAGCAAAGTATCAAAACCCCAAAACCGGCGAGACTTGGAGCGGGCATGCTCGACCGCCGGCTTGGATTAAAGACGTGAAAGACCGTACGAAATTCCTCATCGAGGGCACCAGTACCGCGTCTTCAACAAAGACGTTCGGCGCGTCCGGCGGCAAAACCCCGGTTCGTAAAATGCAATCAAAGGGTGCGTTGCCAGCAAAATTTCGAGACCCCAAGTCCGGAGCTACATGGAGCGGTCGTGGTCCAGCGCCTGGGTGGCTGGCCTCTGCCAAAAACCGGACCAAGCTTTTGATTGAACAGGTATCGTCCGCTCCGGCAGATTCGTCGGCGACTCACGAATCGAGCCCGTCGAAAGCCGCACCGAAGGTCCGCGCTGCGACCAAGAAGGTTGGCGCCAAGAAGACGGTGGCATCCAAGAAGTCTGCAGGCGTGAAGAAGGCCGCGACGAAGGCTTCGGCAAAGTCAACCGTCGCTGCAAAGAAGGCTTCTGCTCGCAGAGCGACAGGGACAACCACGACAGCAGCAACAGTGCCTATACCTGAAGCAGCGACCATCGTGTCCGCCTGAGATTGAGGGCTAGCCGCAGGCTCCGGCGCTTCTTCAGAAAAAACGCCCGCTCAGTGGCTGGATGAATCCATACCATGTAGAGATGAGCAAGACAAACTCAGTGCGAATCCTGATTCGGCGATTTGCTAGAGTGCGGTCGCCGCAGAGGCGGCGCCGCGTCATGCATTCTGATTCTTCGTCCGCTGAGCAGCATTCCAGCCTTGCATGAGTTTGAGTTGACGGTACGAAAGGAGTCGATGGAATGCGGCAGAGAACAACGCCTTAATCCCGGCAACACGACTCCCAAAAAAAACGGCGCCACGTCATGGCGCCAAAAGGACAAGCTTCGAACGAAGCTTGTCCCTGAGAGAAGGGAATAGCGATTACTAACGCGGCGTGCTGACAAGGGTATTGACAGAATCTGTAGCGAATCGCGTGCCGTGCAGCAGCGGCAATTTAATGGCGGTTGATGATGGAACGTGAACATCCATCCAGTCGAACCTCTGACAGCTCGTCAACCAAGGCCAATTCGGCGTCTCAGAGGAAGCCCCCGCCTCGTTCTGGGCATAAACATCATGCGCGGCTGGCCCAGCACTATCTGCGGGCTCTTGCTCAACCGCACCTTTGTTTCCTACGTTCATCATTGACTTTTCCTGGTTAGACATACCATTCATCTCACGCGGCGTCGATGAGTTACTTCAAGCAGGTCCACGGCTCGCTCGAAGGCTCGCTGGATTTCGGCGCCAGACGCCGCATCAAGTTGTGCCTCGAAGACCTTGACAAGGTTACACATCGCGTCGAACTCATCCGGTCGAAGCACCCATACGCCCGTCGATGCGCCAGAATTGATGGAGATTCCCATCGCGCGTTTAGCCGCGACTGCAATTGCCCTGTACTCGGAACTCGACTCTGAGCTTGAAAGGAGATTCGAAACAGCAATAACTTCCAAGAGCGTTAAACCCATTCCGGCTGAAGCTTTCCCGACTCCAAAAGCTTCTAATGCGAGATGACAGCGGGTGAGTATCAGATTCGCAGTAGCCGGTGACAGACGTTGGTTACGTTTCAACGAGTCGCCCTGTTCAGAAATTTCGTATCGACGAGGCGACTGGTCCGGACCAGTGGGCTCGCTAGTCCAGCGTCAATCTCCGAAGAGCGCGAATAAGAAAACATGTGCTTCACGTCGTGTCTTGTTTCCATAGTGCCGAGTGCTCTTGAATCAAGCGCTCGATTGTTCTTTGTACAGCCCGCGACGCCGCATTTTGCGGTATTGCGTTTGGAATGCAGAGGCTAATTGTGCGTGCTAACTCGGGCTCGACAATCGTACGATATGGCATCGTAGCGATAGGAAGCTTTCCGAGAGCGCTCGAAAGGATGGTCCCCACATTTCCCTGTGCGGCGACTGCAAGCATCGTGGGAAGGGAATCAATGTCGCCGACTGCGTTCAGTCCTACCCCCTCTCGGGCAAATACTCTTTCGACAAGCAACCGCAGCCCGCTGGATTGCGTCGGGAGAACGAGCGGTATGCCGTCGAGGTCTCGGAGACGAACCGTCGCAGATTTTCTCCTTCCAATTTTCGAAAGCCCGTAGAGCGAAAGGTTCTCGTTGATAAGAGGGAGCACAGTGATTCCAGTCGTCTCAATGTCGCGGAAAAGCACGCCCATATCGAGCCGGCCATTTGCGAGCAACTCTACTAGATATCCGCTCATGCTTTCAAACAACTCAAGCTGAATCCCTGGCGATTTTTCTCGCAGCTCTGCGAAAAGCTTCGGCGCTATGACTGCGGCTACACTCGTAGGCAGCCCAACGGCGACGCGACCGACCTCGTTGTTGCATCCGAGAGAGACCTCGTCCCGCATCTGGTCAAACTGTCTCAAAATCGTTTTCGCGTGGCGGTACAGCGTGGTGCCCGAATCTGTTGGCCGCACACCGGATGGACTTCGCAAGAGGAGCTCAACGCCGACGTCCTCTTCCATCGTCGCAATCAAGTGGCTCAATGACGGCTGAGATATGGCCAGCTTCAGTGCTGCCTTCGAGAGGCTGCCGGCCTCAACTACGGCCGCGAAGTATCGCAATTGCTTGACGTCCATGACGAGAGCAGATGACCCAGAGAGCGCCAGAATACACTTCGCACTCTCGAAGACCAACACGTATCATTTAGTTTCGGCCATCAGCAGAATGCGGCGTGCCATCCGCAGATTGGCATAGTCGACCATCTTGCCGTTGACAGATACAGCAGCCAAGCCTTGTGCCTCAGCCTCTTCCATCGCGCTCACCATCGCCCGAGCTTGGCTAACCTCTTCAGTCGTCGGCGTAAACGCCGCCCGTGTGACCTCAATCTGCGCCGGATGAATGACCTGCTTCCCGTCAAATCCCATCGCCGCTGCTTTGAGTGCCATTGAACGCGTAAGCACCAAGTCGCGAAATCCACCAAAGGGACCATCCACCGCGCGCAGTCCGTTTGCACGTGCTGCAACCAAGATGCGCATCATCGGGTAGCTCCAGAGGTCCTGGGTTACTGATACGTAATTTCCGACATCGTCTCGGCGCGTTACCGCATAACCTGCGTGCGTTCCGCCTACTTCGACGTTCCGCGCACCGATTGATGCGGAGAAGTCTCCGACACCGAAGTGGAGCCCGACCAAACGGCCACGGGCGGCGGCAATCGTCTCAACGTTGGCAAGACCACCTGCCGTTTCGATGAGCGCTTCGAGCCACAGGTCTTTACAACCACTCGCTTCGTTCTCAATCAAATCTTCAGCTTGACGCAGCGTATCGACACACTCCACCTTCGGAATCAGAATCGTGTCCAGACGCGCGGCACCTTTCAAGGTCTTGATTTCGTCTTCGACGAGCTTCCCATCGAACGAGTTGACCCGTACCGTGACGACCTTCCGTCCCCAGTCCAACTCGTTGAGTGCCTTGACGGCACCCTCAAGGGCCTCCGCCTTTTCGCTCGGAGGTACTGCATCTTCCAAGTCAATGAACACTCCGTCGGCCGCGCTTGCCGCCGCCGATTGCACCATCTTATACCGATGCCCAGGTACGGCGAGAACCGAGCGAACCAAGCGCATCGACGTTTGAAGTTCAGGCTTACTCATGCTTTCTCCACGGCTTCGCCGGTCGGCTCTTTCGAGGACAATCCCAACTCTGCCAGAATTTTCTCGTTGTGCTCACCAACCGCAGGAACTTTGCCCATCACAGGCTCGACACCAGGGATGATGACAGGGGGAAGAAAAAGGTCGTGCGAGCCTGCTTCCGTCTCCACGGGGCGAAGACGTCCACGCTCCAAAACCTGTACATGGTTGATTAGCCCGTCCACATCGTTCATGCGTCCGTTGGCGATTGCCGCTTCATCTAAGCGCTCGACGACGGCCTCGGAACTCAGGTTCGAAAAGTACGTCTCAATTACCACTTCGAGTTCCGCGCGATTTTTGAGCCGAAGTGAATTGGACGTAAATCGAGCATCAACTGCGACACCTCCATCCAGCAGGACGACGTTGCAGAAATTCTTCCATTCTCGCTCGTTCTGAATCCCGAAAAAAACGGTGCTGCCATCACCCACTTTGAACGGACCATAGGGGGCAATGGTCGCGTGACGAGCGCCGGTCCGCGGCATTGGCTTCTGCGTTGCGCGCGTGTAGTACGCCGGATAGCTCATCCATTCGGTTATGGAGTCGAACAGTGACACCTCGAAAGCCATGCCTTTGCCAGTCTTGTCTCGCTGATGTAGGCCCATCAGGATGCCGTTCAACGCATACATACCCGTTGCAATATCGACAATCGAAAGGCCGCACTTCGCGGGCGTCTCGGGCGTGCCGTTGATGGACAAAAACCCGGCCTCGCATTGGACCAACAGGTCATAGGCTTTCTTCTTTTGGTACGGGCCAGTAGAACCGTATCCCGAGATATCGCAGGCAATGATTTTCGGATGGCGGCTTACAATGCTTTTTGCGTCGAGACCTTGGCGCACGGCTGCTCCGGGGGCGAGGTTCTGAATGAACACATCCGCCCGGTTGAGAAGCTCTTCGAGCGCCTCCTTGCCCTCTTCGGTCTTGATGTCGATGGCGAGGCTTTCTTTCGAGCGATTTGCCCAGATGAACTGGCTGGATTGCCCGTCCATCACCGTGTCGTATTGCCGCGCAAAGTCGCCTACTTCAGGGCGCTCAATCTTGATGACCCGTGCGCCCCAATCGGCGAGATGACGGCTGGCCAACGGCGCGGCAATCGCCTGTTCAATCGAAACTACAAGGATATCGTCGAGTGGGTAAGTCATAGTCAATTTCCTGAAAGAGTCCATGGCGCAATGACTCACGGAACCATCCAGCCAAGGACGCTCGTGGACTGCAGATATACGAGGATGCTCATGCCGGCAATCATGAGGAGTGTCCAACCGAAGACGCGTCGGAAGAGCAACCCTTCCTTTCCAGCCATTCCCACAGCGACCGCTGCGATTGCCAAGTTTTGCGGTGAGATTGCTTTCCCAACGACACCGCCTGAGGAGTTCGCGGCTGCGAGCAAGATGGGCGACAGTCCAGTGTGCTGCGCCGTAGTCGTTTGCAGCACGCCGAACAGCGCGTTTGCAGACGTGTCCGACCCCGTCAGCGCCGTTGCAATCCAGCCCAACACCGGCGAGACGAACGCAAATGCAGGTCCAGCATTGGCCGCAAAAATACCGAGCGTAATAACTTGGCCCGAATAATTCATCACGTACGCTACACCGACGACACAACAGACCGTGAATACCGCCCAGCGCAGTTGATGCAGTGTCGCCTTGTAAGCGGACAGAGATTGCTTGAAAGAGAGGCCGAGAATCGGGCCAACAATGAGACCCGCCAACAAGACAATCGACCCAGCAGAAGCCAGCCATTCAAACTTGGCTTTCGTGTTCACATGCTTTCCGCTTGCCGTCGTGATGTCAAGCAGAGGCCAGTCGAAGCTGGACGTTGCAGAGGCGAATGCATGTCCAATCCACTTCACCTGCATGAGAGCAACAAGTCCAATAATGACCATGTATGGTGCCAGCGCCCGAAGAATCTCCAATGCGCTGTGCGTCGGATAGGTTGCGGCGGCGGCGACGGTTCCGTTTGAGCTGCCCACGCTCGCGCGACCTGTAGCCGCCTCCTCCTTGTTGAGTCGCGAGTCGACTCGGACGCCAACAGCCGACGCGGCCATCGCCGGAACACCAGTTGCCATCGCCGGAGTGGCCCACGAGGACGCACCGCCGATGGTCTTTGCGGTCGTAAATTGCGTCTTGCTATCGAATCGCATCGCTGAATTGGGCTGCCAGACTTTCAAAAACAACAGCGCAGCACAGGTCGCAGAAAGAGCCGAAACGATGTCGACAAGTTCAAGAGGCAGGAACGTCGAACCAATGCACTGTGCTGTTGCGAACACGGCTCCGGCCACAAGCGCCAACGGCCACACCTCCTTCACGCCACGCTTGCCGTCCGCGACACCAATAAGAATCAGCGGCACAAACAACGCCAGGAGTGGTGTCTGACGGCCTACCATCATGCTGAGCGATTCGACCGGCAGGCTGGTAACCTTGGACAGCATCGAAATAGGTAGCCCCAACGAGCCGAATGCCACCGGGCTCGTATCCGCCAGAAGGCAGATTGCGGCCGCTTTCACTGGGTCCAATCCGACCGCAATCAACATCACTGCACAAATCGCGACCGGCGCCCCGCCCCCAGCCAGGGACTCGAGGAGACCACCGAAGCAGAAAGCGATAAGCACGGCCTGCACGCGAGTGTCCGGACTGACTTGGGAAAGGCAGTTTCGCAGCACTACGTCATGCCCGCTCGCCTGCGTGAGCCTGAAGACCCAGATTGCGTTGATACCAATCCAGATAATGGGGAAGAATCCCGTCGACGCACCCAAAGCCGCCGTGCTACCGGCTTGTGCGTAGGGCATGTGATAGACGACTGTCGCAACTGCCAACGAACATACGAGCGCGCAAAGGGCAGCCCATCGTGCTTGGACTTTGAAGACGCCTAGAAGGATGAACAGGACTGCAAGCGGAAGTGCCGCAACAGCGGCAGACGCGCCAATAGAATGCCCGAGCGGGCTGTAGATTTGTTGATACATGAGTGTCTCCGTGCCTGACGTCGAGGCTTCTTCTGCTGTGTGTTTCGAATGTACTCAAGAACCACGACCGACATGAAATACTGTTTTCGACTACGGGGTATAGATGGCGTCTATGTCCGTAGCAGCCCCGTTGACACTAAGTTGAAGCGGTCGCTACTGTGGCGCCGGGTCAGTCGCGACGTAGTACTTCGTTGGAGCGACCGTGCGTACTGGCCATCCTCCTGTATCTCGAAAGGGACTCACGTCAGCTTCTCACTTCTGCCTAAAAGGGGCGGTCGCGAGCCTGCCTGGTTGGATTCGAATTTTGAGTACATCGTCTCGAACACATCGAAGCTTCTTTCACTGAACATGTCCTTACCGTCCTCCCCCCTGCGCGTGGTCTTTCTCGACCGCTCGACGATTCCTCCCGTAACAATCCTCAAGGAATTGCCATTCAGTCACGCTCTCACGGTGCATGACGCGACGAGTCCAGACGAGGTGGCAGAGCGAATCCGCGACGCCGATATCGTAATTACGAACAAGGTGACGTTGAGCGCCGAGGCTCTCGAGCAGGCCAGAAACCTTCGACTCATCGCGATTGCGGCGACCGGGACGGATAATGTGAGCCTTCTCACGTGCGACAAGCTCGGCATTGCGGTGACCAACGTCCGCAACTACGCGGTACATACGGTGCCCGAACACACTTTTGCATTGATTTTTGGGCTGCGTCGAAGCCTTGCGGCATATCGCTCTGCCGTTCAAGCAGGTCGTTGGCAGGAATGCGGGCAGTTCTGCTTCTTTGACTACCCAATCAAGGACTTGGCCGGTTCAACACTCGGCATCATTGGAGATGGCGCGCTTGGGAAGGCGACCGCTGATATTGGGCGCGCGTTGGGACTGAACGTGCTCTTTTCTGCGTTCAAGGGTCGCGACGATATGGGTGCGTTGTACACCCCTTTCGAGAGAGTCTTGGAAGAGTCGGACATCATCTCGCTTCATTGTCCGCTCATCGACGCAACACGGGACCTTATCGGCGACGCAGAGTTCGCGAAGATGAAGCGACGCCCGCTTCTCATCAATACGGCGCGTGGCGGTCTCGTCAACGAAGACGCACTCGTTCGAGCACTGAAGACCAACCAGATTTCTGGGGCTGGATTTGATGTCGTTACGCAAGAACCGTTGCCGGTCGACCATCCGTTCAACGAGATACTGAATCATCCCGCTTTTACACTTACACCGCACGTCGCTTGGGCCAGCGAGGAGGCTATACAGTCTCTCGCTGACCAACTCTTGGATAACGTGACTGCATTCGTTCAGCGGACACCGCGGAACATCGTAGGCTCACAGGTCCGCCCGTAACGCTTCCCTCATAGTTGCTCAATGCATCGTTGTGTAGTCAGCGCGGGTCACGGTAATGTCAATGCCGGCCCCTTCGTGCGAAGAGTCCGGCAGAATGCGCTGTCCTTTTACCCACATCCGCGCGGGCTTATTCGAGTAGGTCGGGGCAATCCCCCGACCTTCTAAACTCATTCGATACCAGCCACATAGGCAGGGGATTTCCGAAGCTGCCGCGAAAGGCCCAATGACATAAGCGCCGCGAGTAGGAACGACGAGCCGAGGAGGAGCAACCCGGTAGTATCAGACCCAGTCGCACCTCGAAGAATTCCTAGAATATACGGGCCGAAGAACCCGCCGATTTGGCCGATTGAGTTCACCAATGCCAGTGCTACGGCTCCCTTTGCACCGGGAAAATGCTGTGATGGAAAGCTGTAGAGCAATGGGACGGCTGCTTGAATACAAGCTCCGAGACACAAGCCGGCGAACGCAACCGCTGCATTTGACGACAGACTGGATGCGAGCATCCCTACTGCGCATGTAACCAACACAATTGTCAACACCCGTGCGCGATGCCCGTGCTTACTGACATACCAAGACACGACGAACAAGGCGACTGTCGCCGTCAACCAAGGAATGCTTGCAAGAAGACCCGACTGGACGTTTGTAAGCGAAAACTTGTGCTTGATTATCTGCGGTAGCCAGTACGTCACCGAATAGAAGCCCAGCATCATGAACGTGTAGACCACCGAGTAGTACCAGACCTGCTTGTTTCGGAAGACAAGGCTGACCGCTTTCATTCCATGCGCATCCTCGTCGTCATCTGCTTTCCTGTCTCGATTGACCAACTCATTGAGAGCTGCAGCTTCAACCTTCGTTAGCCACTTCGCAGAGCCTGGATGACTTGCCATCACGATATAGCAGATGACGCCTACGACGACGGCGAGGCCTCCCTCCAATATGAACACCCATTGCCAGCCGGCGACGCCAAGGAACCCGTCCATGAGAAGAATCGCCGCCGTAAGCATGCTTCCAAGCGCAAGTGAGATAGGGATTCCGAGTTGATACAGTGCGTAAGCCTTCGTCAGCTCACGCGCCGGAACGAAGAGGCCGAGATAGAACAATATCCCAGGGTAAAAGCCTGACTCAGCCAGGCCCAAGAGCAAGCGCATGACATACAGCGATGCCGGCGTCTTCACTAAGGCTGTCGCGACACATACCAAGCCCCAGGTAATCATGATTCGCGCAATCCACACCTTTGCACCGTATTTCTTCAGCGCTAGATTCGACGGAATCTCGAAGATGAGATACGCGATGAAAAACAGGCCGGATGCCAAGCCGAATGTCTCAGGAGTCAACCCGATTGCATGCTCCATATCCGGACCAGCTACCGAGATGTTCGTTCGGTCGATGAACGATACAAACAGCCCAATGACCGACAGTGGGATGACGTGACGGAGCACCTTCGAGATGAGCTGCGCCTCCTCCGCTGTCCGCGGTTTTGCCTCTCGGCGGCCCACGGCCGCGTCTTCCCCGACGTCACCGGGCGTTTGCTTCGGAATCGCTGGATTCATAATCGCTAGTCTCCTCCAAATTGTTTCCTGCGACATGTTCCAAGTAGTCCTCAATTTTGACGAGAGGCATCGGAACAAGACGCTCACGCGTTTTACTTGCTACCGTCGTGTACAGAGACCGTCGGCTCGATTCCCTTGATGCCGCAGACATCTGCCCAGACCTCGAAACCATGCTGGAACGTGACGACGCCGCATTCCGGCAACGTGATTTCGATAGCTTCCAGAATCTCTTCCTTAGAGACGCCCAAGTCGAGCGCGACCCGGATATGCGCTGCAATTTGCCCGGGAGTCGCGCGAAGGACTGTCAGACTCGTGATGAAAATGAGTTCTTTGGTTTCCTTCGAAAGACGTCGCTGGTCGGTATAACAGGCTGCAACGAGGTTATTCGCAGCCTTGAGCGCGTCCATATCGGCGGCGGCCATGCGCTTGTGATACGGCAGAACGTAGCCGCGCACGCGCGCCATCTCGTTGATGTAGTCCAGCGCTTCGTTAGTTTCAGCCATTCGGTAAGCTCCTTTGAGCAAGTGGTGAGTTGAAGGTTCTGAGCTCAAACGAGCCCGCCATACTGTTGCTTGAAAATTTGCGGTAACGCCGCAAAGCGTGCTTGAGATACGTGATACTTGGCTGCGCGCGAAGCGCCCTCTGCATCGCCCGCGATAATCGCGTTGCAGATTGCCTGTATCTCCCTCAAGCTTTGCGGCAGCCGCTTATCCGCCGAAAGCGAATATCGGCGCAGCTGTTGAATTCTTGCGTGCAGCAATCGAAGCGCCGTGGTGAGCTCGGGATTGCCCGCGCCGGAAAGAAGCGCTTCATAGAACTGGTTCTTTGTGACAAGGATTTCATCGAGCGTTCCGCCGTTTATGGCACGTTCGATTCGACCCACTGCATCGGCAACCTTCCTCTTCTGCTCGATTGTCGCCTTCGCGGCGCATAACTCGCAGGCCAGCGACTCAAGCGCGCCTCTGATTTCGAACAAATGCTCAGCGCGGTCAAACGAAATCTCCGAGACAATCGCGCCCCGATGAGCTTCCATGTTGACGAACCCTTCTGCCTCCAACTGGCGCAGAGCTTCGCGCACAACGGTACGGCTTACGCCATACCGCTCACACAACTCTCGCTCGCTCAGGCGCGAGCCCGCTCGGAGTTCGCCCCGGCCGATGGCGGCACGAATTCCTAACGTCAGTCGAGTTCGCGTCGACGCCACGACCTCTTCGTTCTCTTCCAAGTTCTCTCTCACTCCGCCCCTCACGTCTGTCGTACAAAGTCTGCCAGCGAAGAGCAATTCTATCTGGGAATTGGCGCCCGGCGCGTGTGCGAGCCGTCTGTTCGTGCTTTCAATGGGCGGATTGTATGACAACAATAGCCGTGCAATCAATACCCGGGAAATCCCTTATCTCCAGATGGTCCCTCGCATAAACCCGCTTAAAAACAATGGCATATGTCAGATGCCGAAAGACATTTCTATTGTTTCATGCCGTGAGTGACACGCTTCTAGCGTCTTTTTCATTTACCCACCGCTTCGATTGTCGTACATTGCACGCAAGCTACTTCGTGGCCGGCTTTCCATCAACACGCAAAATCGGAGACGCACATGTCTGCTGCTACATCGGACCAACAACTTCTTGAACGCATGCGCATCCGCGAGGTCCTGGAGGACTATCTGGGCTCGTTGGACGACAAGGACTACGACGCCATCGCAAACTGTTTCACTGAAGATGCCGTGTCGCACTACAACAACGAGCCGCACGAACTGAAGGGCGGCAAAGGAGTTGCCGAATGGCTTCACCGGATGGCCGCGTATAACGCCACCATCCACGCGCTTGGTAATGCCCGAATCAAGGTCGACGGAGACAAAGCAGTTGCTCACAGCATCGTCACCGCGACGCTGCACGCTGGCGACGAGGGTTTCGGACGAGTCCAGGTGCGGACCATCGACTATGTGGACCAACTCGTGAAGGTCAACGGCGAATGGAAAATCGCAAACCGCATGCATAAGCCGACGATGCAGTATGACGCTCCGTCGCAATCGATGGTGCTGTACAAGGGCAAGGCGAAGTAAGCGCATTCGCTTCACGCGCTTGAGCGCCCTGTAGCTTCTTTAAAGCTTTCCATCCCGCCAACTTAACAACTTGAACCGTGTACGACTATGGCAACTAATTCGTTTAGCTGGAACCGCGCTGGAACCCGCCCGCTTCACATCGTCCTTCTCGACGGCCCCAACATGCCGAACCTGGGCAACCGCAACAAGCGTGTCTACGGGCCTATCGCTTCAATCGACGCTCTTCAAAGCTTCGTTAAGGAAGTTGGCGAAAAGCTGGGCGTGACGGTCGAAGCTTTCGCGTCCAATCACGAAGGCTACCTTCTCGATGAAATCCACCGAACAGCTGCTCACGCTGACGCGTACATTCTGAATCCGGCGGGCCTGACTAAAACCGGCGAACCGACGCGGCACGCCCTCGAAGAGACCGGCAAGCCCTGGATTGAAGTGCACTTCTCGAATATTTCTGCTCCCCCGTGGTCTGGCCGTGGTCTCCCGGGCGGCCCGTGGGAGTCAAACTTCACCCGCTCCGCCACGGGAATGTCTATGGGCCTGCGTCACCACAGCTATTTGGCCGCCTTGATTGGACTCGTTTCGGCAATTGATGATGAGGATTTCCTCGGCAAGCAGGCGTGAGCTGGTTGCGCACCCGAGATTAGCGCCATGACTGAATTATCTAAGCTCTTTCGAGAGAAAGAATGGCTCGCTCGTGTCAGCAGCGACCCTGAGTTCAAACAGACGTCCCGCTGGACCGACGTGACCTTCGTCATCACCGTTGACGGCGAGAAAAAAGCGTACCGGGTTCACGCGGCGACCTTGTCGCCCGCTGATGTGGCAGCGGGCGAAGCGATTGTGGAACTAGAGGGCTCGACCCGGGTTTGGTGCGAGTTCCTGAAGCCCTTTCCGCCTCCTCATCATCACCACGTACTTGCGATGGACCGTCGTTGCGACGACTTCAGTATCGCTTCGGGCAGACATGCACTAATTCAGAATCTGCGCGTGCTTACCATTGTGCTCGATTTAATGAGGACGTGCGGCGTGCAACCAGAGGCATCAAAATGACCAACGTTGAACCAATCGCCGGGCGGTACATTACTGTCGACATCGCGGGTCGTCCAAACCGAATCTACTTTGAAGAATCGGGAGCTGGTCAGCCTGTGGTCTGCCTTCACACGGCCGGCGCCGACTCTCGCCAGTACCGTCACTTTCAGACCGATGAGGCGGTGCTGTCGCGCTTCCGGGTCATCGCGTTTGACCTGCCATGGCATGGCAAATCGTTGCCGCCCGAAGGCTGGTGGACCGAGGAATACCTGCTGTCATCCGAGTTATACGTCGAAACTGTGATGACGGTAATACGCTCGCTTGGCCTCGTTCGGCCTATCGTCATTGGCTGCTCCATGGCGGGCTCACTTGTCTTGGAACTAGCAAGGCTCCACGGAGACGAGCTGGGCGGTGTCATTGGCTTCTCGGGAGCCGCCCATGTCCAAGGACGATTCCAAGATTGGCCGTTGGCACCGGATATAAACAGCAATCAGTCGGTACCGTCCTGGACGTACCCCTTAATGGCACCGCAAAGTCCCTTGTCGGCACGCAAGGAGGTGTGGTGGATTTACGCCCAAGGCGGCCCAGGAGTCTACAGAGGTGACACCTACTTCTACAGTTCCGGGCTTGACCTTCGAGGGCGTGAGGCCGAAATCGACACAAAGCGCTGCCCAGTGTATCTCTTCACGGGCGAGTTCGATTACGCGTGTTCCGCGGACGAAACTGAGGCAACCATCAAAGCCATTCCCGGAGCGAAGGGTGGCCGGATGAAGGACATCGGGCATTTTCCAATCTCGGAGAATTATCCTTTGTGTCGCGAGTATCTGATGCCAGCCCTCGACGAACTGAGCAGTCTTCCGTAACGCAAGTACCGCGAGACATACAGCGCGCCGCGAACCGCGCCACATGTATCGCCGCACTACGCTGACCTTTTCCTACATCGCTTTGTTTTTGCGACGCTTCGCGAGCATTCTGATAGCTATGAACCCAATCACACTTCGCGACCCGTCCCTGCTGCGGGACCTATGCTTCATTGACGGCACATGGCAAGGTGCCTCGAATGGGGAAACTTTTTCGGTCATCAATCCCGCGACGGGCGCAGTCGTCTGCACCGTGCCCAAGATGGGCCGAAGCGACGTTAGTCGAGCCGTCGAAGCCGCGAATGTTGCTTGGCCCGCATGGCGAGCCCTTACAGGGAAGCAGCGTGGCGTGGTGCTTCGGAAGTGGTACGACTCACTGATTTCGAACATCGATGACCTCGCCCTAATCCTGACGACCGAGCAAGGAAAGCCTCTCGCGGAGGCGAAGGGAGAGATTCAGTATGCAGCGTCCTTCATCGAGTGGTTCGGCGAGGAAGCAAAGCGCACGAATGGCGATGTGATTCCGACTATCGCCGGCGACAAACGGCTCGTTATTACAAAGGAACCCATCGGCGTCTGCGCTGCAATCACTCCATGGAATTTCCCTGCGGCGATGATTACGCGCAAGGTCGGCCCAGCGCTAGCCGCGGGCTGCACGATAGTGGTCAAACCTGCGGAAGCGACACCGCTTACCGCCCTCGCGCTGGCCGTGCTCGCAGAGCGCGCGGGCGTTCCGAGCGGCGTGCTCAGTGTTGTTACCGGGGACCCTGTCGAAATCGGCGAAGAGTTGACTCGGAACCCGATGGTGCGGAAGCTCTCTTTTACGGGGTCCACACGGGTTGGGAGCTTGCTGATGGCGCAAAGCGCACCGACTATCAAGAAGCTCTCGCTTGAGCTCGGAGGAAACGCGCCATTCATCGTATTCGAAGATGCTGACCTCGACGAAGCGGTGATAGGCGCAGTCGCCTCGAAATATAGGAACTCGGGCCAGACTTGCGTTTGCACCAACCGCTTTTACGTGCACGACAAAGTCTACGACGATTTCGCGGAACGTCTTTCTGCAGCCGTTCGCGCATTGAAGGTCGGCCCCGGGACAGATGCTGACTCGATTGTTGGCCCTCTGATTAACGAAGCTGCTGTGCGCAAAGTCGAGGCCCACATTAGCGACGCGGTTTCGAACGGCGGAAAAATCCTCGTCGGCGGAAATCGCCACAGCCTCGGACGTAGCTTCTTCGAACCTACGGTCATCGCCGATGCGTCGCGGTCGATGCTTGTTGCGCGGGATGAAACTTTTGGTCCGTTGGCGCCTTTGTTCCGCTTCACATCAGAGGAGGAGGTCATCGGGCTTGCGAACGATACGGAGTATGGGCTGGCATCGTATTTCTATACTCGCGATGTTGGACGGGTATGGCGAGTAGCCGAAAAGCTTGAGTACGGAATGGTCGGCATCAACACCGGTCTCATATCGAACGAGGTCGCTCCGTTTGGCGGAATCAAACAGTCAGGCCTCGGCCGGGAAGGCTCCCATTACGGAATCGACGAATATATGGAGCTGAAGTACATGTGCATGGGCGGCATCTGACAGCAGACGGCCGCTACCGCTTACCGAACTTTTGGCGCTCCTCATTCCGACGAGCGCTTCTCTGGGGTTCTCATCGCCCCGTCAGCAGCCGTCCAACGAGTTGGTTGCCGGGGCGGTTGTCGTGTATGGCTAAAATATGATTCCGTCACACCGACCGTTTCCGGTTCGCTCGCCATGTCGAACTACTTCCATTACGACCTACAATCGCTCCGACTCTTCATTGTAGTCGCCGAACTCGGAAGCTTGACGAAGGCTGCTGAGCGTACGAGCCTAACACTGGGAGCGGTAAGCAAGCGAATTGCGGACCTGGAGCGAAGCACGGGGTGCTCACTGCTGCTTCGGCAACCTCGTGGAGTCGAGCTAACAGGCGCAGGCAAAGGGCTGTTGGCCCATGCGCGGCAGGTGGTTGAACGCGTCAATCGGATGGCCACAGAGATGAGCGACTACGCGACCGGAGTCCGAGGCCATGTACGGATGTGGGCAAACACATCCGCCATTGTGCAGTTCCTCCCACGCGACGTTCGTATGTTTCTCGCCGACAACCCTAGCGTCAAGATTTCACTTGAAGAGCGCCTGAGTGGAGACATCATCGGGGCAGTACGAGGCGGCGAGGCCGACATCGGCATCTTTGCCGACAATGTTCCAGCCTTGGGTATCGAGAAGGCTGTTTACCGTTGCGACAAACTCGTGCTTCTCGTCCCCAATAATCATCCCCTCGCAACCGAGCAGAGCGTATCGTTCGTCGATACTCTCGACTATGAGTACGTCGGCCTGAACGAAGGCAGTTCTCTGCTGGCACGGTTGCTAGCCGCTGCATTCTCCGCTGAGCGCACGCTCAAGGTGCGCATCCAGGTCAGCAGCTTCGACGGGATATGCCGCATGATTGAGCAAGGACTGGGCATCGGAGTTCTGCCGGAGGCGGCGGTCCGAAACGAAATCCTCGCCGCCGGGCTGCGTCAAGTTCGACTCTTGGACGATTGGGCGGATAGAACGCTGTTCATTGGTGCTCGCTCGGTCGATGCGCTGTCACCGGAAGCAGCACGCCTCTTCAACTTCATGGCCGGGCGCACCCACGCGTAGCGCCCGGGGACCCTTTCCAACTCGGAAAGGGTCCTTGAAAATTCATCGATTTTCAGTTCTCACAGATTGTCGCACAGTGAAGCATCGGTTAAACGACGTTTCATAGGAGACAACCGTGACGAAAAAGCCGCTCGAAGGCATTCGCGTGCTGGAGATGGGTCAGCTCATCGCTGGTCCTTTTGCAGGAAAAATGCTGGCCGAATTCGGCGCTCATGTGACCAAGATTGAGCCGCCAGGAACCGGTGACCCGCTGCGCAAGTGGCGGCTGCTTCACGAAGGAACGTCTGTCTGGTGGGCTGCTCAGTCCCGCAACAAAGAATCTTTGACACTCGACCTTCGCTCGGCAGAAGGGCAAGAAGTCGCTCGCAAGCTCATTGCCGAGAGCGACGTGCTCATCGAAAACTTCCGCCCGGGAACGCTTGAGGGATGGGGGATGAGCTGGGACGAACTCCATGCCCTTAATCCGCGTCTGGTCATGCTGCGGGTATCGGGATATGGTCAGAGTGGTCCTTACCGTGACCGACCGGGGTTTGGCGTTGTGGCAGAAGCAATGGGCGGCTTACGCCACCTCAGCGGTGAGCCGGGTCGTACGCCCGTTCGCGTCGGGGTTTCCATCGGCGACTCCCTTTCCGCGCTGCACGGCGTAATCGGCATCCTCCTGGCACTTCGTCATCGCGACCAGAACGGTGGCGATGGGCAGATGATTGATGTCGCTCTCTACGAGTCCGTCTTCAACATGATGGAGAGCCTTCTGCCCGAATTCTCCGCGTTCGGCGCAGTACGCCAGCCGGCCGGTAGCAGCTTGCCGGGTATCGCCCCGTCGAACGCTTATCGCTGTGCCGATGGCAAATATGCGCTCATCGCAGGTAATGGAGACAGCATCTTCCGACGCCTGATGGACGTCATCGGACGTCGCGACCTCGCGGACGACCCCTCTCTTGCGCAAAACGACGGCCGCGTGAACCAAGTCGAGCGCATTGACGCGGCTATTGGAGAATGGGCGAGCCGGCAGCCACTCGGGGATGTTCTCGCCGCGCTCAACGAGGCGCGAATCCCCGCGGGCAAGATTTACGACGTCGCCGACATCGCTCAGGACCCGCACTACCACGCCCGAAACATGATTCTCGAGACAAAATTGCCCGATGGGACGCCGGTTCAGGTTCCCGGAATCGTTCCTAAGCTTAGTGCGACTCCCGGAACGGTTGAATCTGCTGCGCCAACTCTGGGCGAGCACACGGACGCCGTATTGGAGCGAGTTGGCATCGACCAAGCAACGCGAGACGCATGGCGCTCGCGGGGCATTATCTAAGAGGGGAGCCGTGATGAAAGGCAAACGCGTTTATATCCAAGAGGTCGCTACTCGCGACGGCTTTCAGAATGAAGCGCAGTTCGTTGACACCGACGCGAAAATCGCGCTGGTTGACCAGCTGAGCGCATGCGGGTACGCCAAGATTGAAGTCACTTCGTTCACATCTCCCAAGGCAATACCCGCACTGCGTGACGCCGAGGCTGTCATGCATGGCATCAAGCGCCATGAAGGCGTGATTTACACGGTGCTCGTCCCAAACATCCGAGGTGCTGAACGAGCTCTGTCGTGTGGCGTGGACGAAGTTAATCTCGTGATGTCGGTCAGTGAAAGCCATAACCGCACGAATCTGCGCATGAGTCGCGAGCAGTCATTCGCCCAGCTTCGGGACGTAATCGGTGTCGTGAAGCAGACGAAAGTAGCAATTAACGTTTCGCTTTCCACCGCGATGGGATGTCCGATGGAAGGCGACATCGACCAGACTGAAGTGCTCCGATGGATGGAGCGCTTCGCCGCGGAAGGCGTTCACGGTGTAACTCTCTGCGACACGACCGGGATGGCCTTCCCTTCACAAGTCGGCACCCTATGTAGCGCCGCGCTCGCCCAGTTCCCGGAACTCGAACTGACTCTGCACTTCCACAACACGCGCGGTATGGCTCTTGCCAACACATTGGCAGCTCTCGGTGCGGGTGTCGACCGGTTCGACGCATCCCTGGGCGGACTTGGCGGCTGCCCATATGCGCCCGGCGCGACGGGCAATGTATGCACGGAAGAACTGGTGCATATGTTGGAGCTCGACGGCTACGACACCGGGGTGAACCTAGCTGAACTGCTTTCCGCATCAGGTTCTCTTCCCCGCCTTATCGGCCATGACGTTCCAAGCCAACTGCTGAAGGCTGGCCGACGCTCCGATTTGCATACGATGCCATGCCTGTCGAATGACGGTCTCCCGGAGCAACGCGCATTTGCCACCGGAGTGTGAGATGACCTTTATTGACCACCTTGACCATCTGGTGTTGACCTGCGTCGACCTCGCCGCAACGAAGCAGTTCTACATCGAAGTGCTGCAAATGCAAGTCGAGACATTCGGCGAGGGGCGCACCGCGCTCAAATTCGGAAATCAGAAAATCAATATACACGTCAGAGGCGCAGAGTTCGAGCCCAAAGCGCATTTGCCCGTACCTGGTTCGCTTGACCTCTGCTTCATCGCTGCGGTTCCGTTGGACGATGTCATTTCGCATCTCAAGCAATGCAATTGGCCAATCTTGGAGGGCCCGGTGGAGCGTACCGGTGCGGTCCAGAAAATTCGCTCCATCTACGTTCGCGACCCAGACCTCAACCTCATCGAAATCTCGGAACTTATCTGATTAGCGCAGTAAAAAGATTTACCCATCAGCTCGGCCCACAGTAATACCTGGGCCGATGGGACAGAACTCGTCCTAAGACGGTGAACGGCGAATAAGCCGACCCGCAAAGTTAAATATTCCTAGTAGGAGACAGCGATGAGCATCGCAACGGAAGCTAGCGTCGAGCCACAAGCCCGCCCCCGTGTCAAGAAACGGTGGTACCAACATCTTTATATCCAGGTACTAATAGCAGTCATTCTGGGTATCCTTCTTGGCCACTTTTATCCGTCGATTGGCGAGGCGATGAAGCCGCTGGGAGACAACTTTCTAAAGCTCATTAAGCTCATGATTGCACCGCTCATTTTTTGTACGGTGGTGCATGGCATTGCCAGCATGAAGGACATCAAGTCGGTTGGCCGGGTGGGCGTGAAGTCTCTCATCTACTTCGAAGTGATGACCACGCTTGCACTTGCAATCGGGCTGATTGCGGTCAACCTCATGAAACCCGGAAGCGGGATGCACATTGACCCGAAGACACTCGACGTCTCCTCGATTGCGGCTTACACCAAAGCTGCTCACGACCAGAGCGTCGTCGGTTTCCTGTCACACATCATTCCGTCCACTGTGTTCGGGGCCTTTGCCGAAGGCGACATCCTGCAGGTGCTGTTCGTTTCAATCATCTTCGCCTTCGCTTTGCAGATGCTCGGCGAACGGGGCAAACCTCTGCTCTCAGTCATTGATGCAGGCGCCAACACGTTCTTCAACATGGTCCGCATCGTCATGTACGTGTCGCCAATCGGCGCCTTCGGTGCTATCGCATTCACCATCGGGAAGTACGGAATCATTTCGCTGGCCTCTTACGGTCATCTGCTGCTGACCTACTATCTCACTGGGCTCGTGTTTGTGTTCGTGATTCTCGGCCTGGTCTGCCGTTTGGCTGGCTTCAGCCTCATCGCATTCCTCCGTTACATCCGCGAAGAGCTGCTGATTGTTCTTGGCACGTCGTCCTCGGAATCTGCGCTTCCTCGGCTCATGGCGAAGCTCGAGCGCCTGGGATGCGAGAAATCGGTCGTCGGGCTTGTTGTGCCCGCCGGCTACTCGTTCAATCTGGACGGCAGTTGCATCAATATGACTGTGCTCGCCCTCTTCATTGCGCAAGCAACCGACAGCACCCTCAGCATCGGGCATCAACTTACCCTCCTCCTCATTCTCCTACTTACGTCTAAAGGTGCAGCAAGCGTCAGTGGCGGAGCTTTCATCGTTCTGGCAGCAACGCTTAGCTCTGTTCCAGGTATTCCCGTCGCAGGACTGGTTCTGGTTCTCGGTGTCTACAGGTTCATTTCGGAAGGAGGAGCTCTCATCAATGTCATCGGCAATGGCATCGCAACCATCGTGGTCGCGAAATGGGAGCGAGCATTGGACCGCGATACGTTCAAGTTGGAACTCGCTCGCGGCCCCGGGGACGACTAGGCGAACGCTAATACTCAGAATCGGAAGGTGTGCTCGCGACGGACGCAGTGGGGAACACCCTTCCAACGAACTCACCTTTTGAGGAAATCTCCAATGTCATCGGCTTCGAATTTACGGGTTGTTTTCTTGGACAAGGCAACAATCCCTCCTACTACAAGGCTGAAGGAACTTTTGTTTCCTCACACGCTTGAGTTGCATGAGGCGACGAACCAAGGCGAAGTTGCCGAGCGTATCAGTGATGCAGACATTGTCATCACGAACAAAGTGAAACTCGGTCGCGAGGTCGTCGCGCAGGCACAGAAATTAAAGCTCATCGCGGTAGCAGCAACGGGCTCGGACAACATCGACTTGTCGGCGTGCAACGAGCGTGGCATTACTGTGTGCAACATCAGGAACTACGCCGTGAACACGGTGCCAGAGCACACGTTCGCTCTGATTTTCGCTCTCCGTAGAAGTCTCGCGCCGTACCGTTCGGCGGTACAGGCCGGACGGTGGGGGGAGTCGGGTCAATTCTGCTTCTTCGATTTCCCTATCAGCGATTTGGCGGGGTCGACACTGGGCATTATCGGTGACGGTGCCTTGGGGAAAGCCACGGCTGAAATCGGCAGGTCGCTTGGAATGAAAGTGTTATTCTCAGCATATAAGGGGCGTAACGACATGGGTGCGCTCTATACCCCTTTCGAGCAAGTCCTTGCCGAGTCCGACATCATCACCCTGCACTGCCCTCTGATTGACGAGACTCGCAGCCTGATTGGCGATACCGAATTTGAGCAAATGAAGCGCCGACCGCTTCTTATCAACACTGCCCGGGGCGGTCTCGTTGACGAGTCAGCGCTAGTGCGCGCCATAAAACGCGGACAAATTTCCGGTGCGGGATTCGATGTTGTTACCGAGGAACCGCTGTCGAACGAAAACCCGCTGAACGACATTCTCAGTCACCCGGGATTCATTCTGACTCCCCACATCGCGTGGGCAAGCAAAGAAGCAATTCAGTCGCTCGCTGACCAGCTCATGGATAACGTCAACGCCTATGTTCAAGGCGCACCCAGAAACGTGGTAAATAAACCTGACTGACGAATACGTGGCGGCAGTGGCAAGAGCATGCCGACCATGACCGCGACGACAACTATCGCTATTTTCACCAGCCTCCTCCGTACCAACTTACTTCCAAATTGTGCGAACCGTTTGTGGCGAATTGCTTGCGGCGTCGGGGACTGTGCGTTTGCCTGAATAGTTTCGTTGAAGGCGTCTCCAGAACCGTGCATTTGCACGATGCCTGCACTCGGTCGTGCCCATACCGTCGGGCGAACCAACTTTGGAGAACGCCTTTCAGTGAAAATAAGCAGTGGACAGCACATGACTCGTGCCGGGCTTAAAAGCCTTGCTGCCACAAACCGCGCATGAAGATGCTCTCTCGTATGGCACCGGGGTGACCCGGCGCCTCTCGCATCGTGCGCTCAAACTCGATGGGCAGCGAGTTCCGCGCCTTGTCTTAGCGCCTCGAGCATGCTTCCTTCGTCAGCGATTCCTTTGCCAGCGATGTCGAACGCAGTACCGTGGTCGACCGATGTGCGAATAACGTCCAAACCCACGGTCACATTCACACCAGCTTCCAACCCTAACACTTTCACAGGCCCGTGGCCTTGGTCGTGATACATCGCCACAACTAGGTCAAAATCGCCTCTACCGGCCCGGAAAAATAGAGTGTCCGCTGGGAGAGGCCCGGTGACGTCGACCCCAAGTTCTCGCTGCTGCTGGACTGCCGGAATGATTTTCTCTTCCTCTTCACGATAGCCAAACAATCCGTTCTCGCCTGCGTGAGGATTGATTCCGCATACGCCAATACGCGGGCTTTGAATGCCAGCTTTTTTTAAAGTTGCATTACCGCGTTCAATTGTTCTAGAGACCAGGCCCGGTTCGATTTTTCTGACTGCGTCTAGGATGCCGATGTGCGTCGTTACATGGATGACGCGCAACTGTGGCGCAACGAGCATCATCGAAACTTCGCTCACTCCTGTCAGTTCGGCAAGCAGCTCCGTATGGCCTGGATAGCGGTGACCGCCCGCGTGCAGCGCCTCCTTGTTCAGCGGCGCGGTGCATATCGCGTCAATCGCACCGCTTTTCGCGAGGTCAACGGCGCGCTTGATGAATTGATATGCAGCGTCACCCGCCACCGCGGAGAGTCGACCAAAGGGCAGGTCTGCGGGGATTAGACCAAGGTCGATACAGTCGATTTTTCCGAGTCGATATTCCGCCTCGCTTGGGTCTGCTATCCTCGCAATCGTTACGTCTGCTCCACAGATTGCAGCAGCCCGTTCGAGCCGCGCGGCGTCGCCAATGACGAGAGGACGACATATCGCCGATACGCTTCGGTCAATAAGCGATTTGACAACAATTTCAGCGCCAACGCCTGCAGCGTCGCCCATTGTGATACCAATGATAGGAAGTTGTTCTTTCATCAAAAATCTCCAACAAAAGTAGCTGTTAGCAGTTACCGCTGACACATTCAAGATTCGCGTTGGCTCTCAAATATGTCCAAGCGTCAAGCAAGGCTGAGTCGGTTCCAAATGCGCCCGCCTTCGTTATGAGGCGAAGTGTCGATTCCTGCTCGTCTGTGCGCGCTAGAAGCACGTTGATGCCAGTCTCAACTTCACCGATGACTTGCAGGGTGTGGAGACCGGCTACCACTGCAACGGCCCTCGCAGTGTCTCCACCCGTGGCTATCACACCACCGGATAGCCGCAGCGCAGGTTCGACGAGGCGGGCAAGCTGTTGGGAGAGCTTAGAACTCACTGAATTGACTTCGGAGCCTCGCGCGATAGTCACGAGAAGGTCGCAGCCAGCTTGCATGGTTTCCGCCCCAAAGTCTCTATGCTGGTTCCAGTCGGGATGAGTTGGCCCTTCGGTGAGCAACTCGGGTCGTATTTCCAGCACCCTCATATGACTGCCCTTGAGCAACTTCGCGCATTGGCGGTCACTGACTGCGGAAATACTGCCGACTACGACCAAGACGGGTCCGCGCCTTGACGCTCGAGCTCTGAACTCAACCGGTCTTGATGCGCTAGGCCTTTCTGCCGTCGCCAACTCGCGTGCGAGACCGCCCGAGCCCACCCAAAAGAACGGCACGTCCCTTTCCATTGTCTGACACGCAAGACTTCGAAGCCCATCGTCAGTTCTTGTGTCAATCACTAACGCTTGGAATCCTTCATCGATGGCATCCTTTATGTAGAAGGATAGGCTGTCATCGCGAGCTGCCAGGGCGCTCACATCGACGACTGCCGCTCTCATCCCCGCGGCGCGAAGCTGGTCGGCAAGATTTGATGCCCGGCCCCTACACTCGAGCAGCCAAGTTTCCGTCTCCTCAAGTTTCTCGCCGTAAACGTAGACGTTTCCATCGCGTACAGTTCGGCCCATCGCGGGAAAAGCGGGCGCTACAACGGGAAATCCGGCGACAGCTCGAAGAGCGCCCACCTCCTGCGCCCAGTTTCCCCTCATCGTCGAATCAACCTTCTTGTATAAGCGTTGGTCTGGCAGCCTCAACGAGTTATAGGTTCTCAAGGTGAGCTCGGCTGCATCATCGCTGCAGAGATGCCTTGTGTTTGTATCCACGGCCACTACATCGGCCAACTCGCCGCATCGTGGCATCCGCGATTCAACCGCCAAGAGAGCCGAGTACCCGCAACGGGCAAAGGCTGTCGCACAGTCGGCCGCCCCTGTCAGGTCGTCGGCTAATATCAGGGTTCTCATCTTTCCTTGAAGTGTTCGTGGTTCAGTTCGGCGATGCCGTTGCGGAAGCGACCATCACAGGCATGCGGTCTTGAGATGGTCTTTGCCCGCGTTACTGGCTGTTCCTTGATTCGCGAAGGCGAACTCGGAACTGCTTCATATCAATCGCGCCTTCCCAGCGAGCGACTACAACCGCCGCGACGCCGTTCCCGAGCATGTTGACAATGGCGCCGCCGATTGAGATGAACTGATATATGCCGAGAATGATTGCGACGCCGGCGACAGGGATGATGTGAGTACTCGCCAGCGTTGCCGTAAGAACGACCAGAGAGCCACCCGTTACAGCTGCCGCACCCTTCGATGTAAGCAGTAATACGGCAAGCAGCCCCAATGTGGCCCCAAGGCTCAGGTGAGTGTTCGTTGCTTGCGCGACGAACATCGCCAAAACCGTGAGGTTGATACATGTTCCATCTTGATTGAATGTGTAACCTGTCGGCACCACCAACCCAACAACGCTCTTCGGAACCCCCAAGCTTTCAAGCTTTGCCATCAATCTAGGCAGGGCCGCCTCAGAGGAAGAAGTTCCGAATACGAGGAGAATTTCGTCCTTGAGGTAGCGCATGAACGAAAACAGGTTGAACCCGGCAATCCATGAGACGGTGCCCAAGCAAGCGACTAAGAAGAACACCGCAACGATATAGTAGACGGCGACCAAATAGGCGAGCGAACCCAAAGACCCGATACCATAGCGACCGACGGTAAACGCCATGGCTCCGAAGGCGCCGATAGGAGCTACCTTCATCACATAGTTGATGGCGCCGAAGAAACACTGCGCCGCGAGGTCGATAACCTGAACAAGCGGTTTTCCACGTTCACCTAACGCGTTAAGAGCGAACGCAAACAAAATCGCCATGAACAGAACCTGCAGAATCTGCCCCTCCGAGAAGGCGCCGACAAAGGTGTCAGGGATGATATGGAGGAAGTAGTCCGTCACTCCTCCCATCTTTTTTACGCTACCGGATATGCTGCTCAGAGACGAACTGTCAATCGTCGTTACGTCTACGTTCATTCCGACGCCCGGACGAAAGATGTCCATTCCAACTACTCCGAGTACCAGAGCGACCGTCGTCAGAATCTCGAAATAGATTAGAGATTTGAGGCCAATCCGGCCCACTTGTTTTACACTTCCAACACTTGCGATGCCATGCACCACTAGGCAAAAGATAATTGGGGCAATAAGCATCTTCACGAGTTTGATGAAGCCGTACCCCAACGGCTTCATCTCCTGAGCGAACGATGGATAGAAATGGCCGAGCGTGACACCCAAGAGAATGGCCAACATAAGCTGGAATCCCAAGCTCTTATAAAGCGGGCGCCGCTTAGCTTTTTTGCCCGCAATTTCAACATCCGCGCTCGAAGGCGCACTGGTTCCGAAGTCCACGATTGTCTCCTTCTCCGACTTACAGTCGAATCTTTATTTGGTCAATGCACGACTTCCCCGGTCCAACCTAAGAGTTGGTACTGAACGACTCTTCTGGATAGAACGTCGGGGGTGTCTGCCGCTCTGAGGCTCTGGTTACGAGACCAAATGTGGACTTTCGTCTCGCTGCGCCGCCGGGACTTCAATTTCGAAACGGCGGCTCAAATCAATGAGCGTGTTGATGACTTCCGCAGGCATACTGATGCCGTCTTTCATTTGGCGCGCGAAAGTTCTTGCTTCAATCTCACCAGGTACGAAGACTTCCTCGACATCAGGCGCCCGCTTGCCCTGTTTGATGAAGTCGATTTGCGTATCCATATTGCTTTTGAATTCGTCGACTTCAGTAAGGAAATCCAGTCGGATTGCACAGAACGAGTGTCCTATGTTAAGCGGCTCAAGGTCTTCGTAAACGTCCTTGAGCGTCGGCCCGATGGCGGCTCCTGAAATCATCGAGGAGAGCATCCCGATGGCAATGGACAAGCCGGAGCCTTTGTAATCGCCCATTGTGCGCAGGAAGCCGTCTATCGCTGCACTTGGGTCCGTCGTTGGCGAACCATTCGCGTCCAACGCCCACTGCTCCGGGATTTTCGACCCTGTCTTCTGCGCCATAATAATCTTGCCCTTGGCGACAACGCTCTGCGCCATATCGAGGACGAGCGCTTCGTGGCGCAATGCGGGGAAAGCGATGCTAAATGGATTATTCCCGATTTTCCGCTCAGCTCCTCCGTGAGCTGGCATAAGGTTGCCGCCACCGATAGAGCTGCAGAAGCCGACCATGTCTCGCGACGAGGCCATCATCGAGTAGTAGGCCACAGCGCCGTTGTGATTGCTGTTGTTGGCCGTGACGAAGGACACGCCATGAGTATTAGCCAACTCGATGGCTTTGTTCATAGCTAGACACGAAACGACTTGCCCGGCGGCGTTGCGACCGTCCACGAGCGCCATCGCGCCTCGCTCCCTGACGACGGCGGGCGTGCCTAGGGGGTCGACGCTCTTCGCATCAATGCGTTTCACATACAAAGGGACTCTGAGGCAACCGTGGGAGAACACTCCGCGCGCGTCCGCAACTGCAAGCGTCTCTGCCACCAGCGCCGCGTCGTCCGCACGCATTCCGACTGCCCGGAAGATGTCGGCGACCCAGGCGCGAAGCGTGGCAAACTCAATATTGACCGTGGTGTTGAAGAAATAGTGTTTCAAGTCGTCTCCTGATTTCCAGCGGTATATGGCCGCGTCACCAACTAATGCAAGGTCCAGGCCAGGCGTTTGAGGGCCGTAGAGAAGCCCCGTACAGCAAAACGTTGCAAGGACAGGCCGCGAAACGTTGCACGACGTTGCATTTCGTCGCATTCCGTTGCATTCTCCGTATGGGCGCCTCGACCGGGGCGTTGCAAAGTCAACG
Organism: Caballeronia sp. LZ028; assembly: GCF_031451415.1. Taxonomy (NCBI): domain Bacteria; kingdom Pseudomonadati; phylum Pseudomonadota; class Betaproteobacteria; order Burkholderiales; family Burkholderiaceae; genus Caballeronia; species Caballeronia sp. LZ028. The sequence goes on from NZ_JARUXN010000001.1 coordinate 2,513,119, forward strand.
AGGCGTGCATGACCGTAAAGATTGGCTTTATCGTTCCGAGCGAAGAGATGCGATTGCTGGCGATTGAAACGCTCTCTGGCCCGGCCGACATAAAAGTCCGGGTAGGCTTAGTGACCGATGCTGACGGCATAGCCGCAGAGCTAGTTGCTGACGGCGCCGAAGTGATAGTCGCGCGAGCAGAGACCGCGCGCTCACTGAAGCGCAGTCCGCTCCGCGCCCCGATTGTCGAGGTGCCGATAACAATTTCCGACCTCATATACGCGATAGAGGTCGTGAAGCCTCACGGACCAAAAGTTGGAGTTGTCTGTTTTCCGACGATGGTGTACGACCTGGAATGGGTGGGCAATCTTCTCGGCGTAGAACTGCGGAAGTATTTCATCACGAACAGCGACGACGTCGAGTCGGCGATTCTTAATGCGCGCAAAGACGGGCACCACTCCATCATTGGCGGCGGCATCAGCGTGAAATGTGCAGCGCGACATGGCATCAACGCGGGTTTGATTCCAATGGGTCGGGAAGCAATCAATCTTGCTTCTCAACAGGCTCATCAAATCGCGGCTGCCATGGACCTTGCCAGGGAGCGCAGCACGATTTTTTCTGCGGTCTTCGATAACGCCCATGAAGGCATCGTCGTAACCGACTACGATGGCAACATAACAGCGTTCAATCCCTCCGCTGAAAGGCTGACTAGAATTCCTCGTGCGAGAGCATTAGGCGCGAATGTGAACGACGTGTGGCCCTCTTTACAGTTGCCGTCCACAACGCGAAGTGAGTCGAAAGAGCCCGATGCCGTAGTTGAGGTCGGTGGTGCACGCCTTGTATGTGTTAGAGCGCCAATAGTCGCCAATAAGAAAGTAATCGGTGCTGTCGCAACATTCCAAGAAGTTGACCGCATTGAGAAGATGGAAGCGTCGATTCGAAGAAGGACGTACGCGAAAGGCCACGTTGCCAACTTTACGTTTGAGCATGCCATCGGCAAGAGCGCGGCGATTGCCGCGATTGAGCAAGTCGCGAAGGACTACGCGGCATCAAGCTACAGTGTGCTAATTTTGGGTGAAACTGGCACCGGTAAAGAGGTGTTCGCGCAGAGTATTCATAATTGTTCAAAAGTCGCCGATGGTCCATTCGTCGCAATCAACTGCGCCTCGCTTCCCGGCCAGATTCTCGAAAGTGAACTCTTCGGATACGTTGCGGGCGCATTCACAGGGGCAAGCCGTGACGGCAAGCCTGGCCTCTTCGAGGTTGCGCACAATGGGACCATCTTCCTCGACGAAATTGGAGAGATGGACTACGGCAATCAGGGACGGCTCCTTCGCTTTCTTCAGGAGCGGACCGTTCGCAGATTAGGCTCTGACCGCAATGTTCCCGTAAACGTCCGAATCATTGCGGCGACGAATAAGAATCTCCAAACTCTTGTCGCCGAGAAGAGCTTCCGAGAAGACCTTTTCTACCGGCTCAATGTGCTGACGCTTACATTGCCGCCGCTCCGGGATAGGGCCGGCGACGTGAGGCTCTTTGCAAATTCCTTCCTCAACCAGTATGGAAGAGAAAATGGCAAACAACTCTCCATGGAACCGGCTGCGCTGAAACGGCTGGAACTTCATCCCTGGCCGGGCAATGTCCGAGAATTAGAGCATTGCATGGCACGACTCGTAATCACGAGCAAGAGTCAGCGAATATCCGCCCAAGAAGTTGACCAGATACTGCAGCTTCGCGCGCCAGAGAAAGAGTCGTCGCACAAAGTCACGGAGATTATAGACGCGCTAACGGCATGCCGTGGCAAATATTCGGAAGCCGCGTCGATGCTCGGCGTGAACCGTTCTACGTTATGGCGTTGGATTAAGCAATATGGACTTCAAGACGCCCGAGAAAACAGTGGCAAGTGAAGAAGTGAGTTGCATGCGTGACGGTCGAAACTTGTCTTCTATAGACGGCGCTAAGCGCAGCGTCAGGCTGCGGCCACCTCACGCATGACACGCAGTCCGTCATCAAGACTTTTTTAGGGGCCGCGTCTTCGGCGAAAAAGGACGGTTGGCGCCTTCGAGGCGGTGGTTCCGGGAATCAAAGCAAGGCTTATATCTGGAGCTTGGCAAGTGGAATGTCGATGAACGGGACCTCTGGCCTACAGGTTTCTCGTCCGATAGCCACCTTTGTAGTACCACTTTGCGCGGAAGGCTGCGACCAGCATCCCGCGCTCTTTCCGTCTTGCTCGACTCTGCGATGCTTCCAACCCGTCCATACAGCCACAGGGGCTCGGCGGAGTTCGGTGAACGGGTCGACGACTCTCCTCGCCTTCCAACAGGCTCTTGCTTGGGCTTTACCTCGCGTCGGCCAGCTCAAGTAGGCTCTGCGCACGCAAGACGACGGGCTTGTCCACCATCTTCCCGTCGACCGAAACCGCACCTCCGGCAGAGATACGGAAAGCTTCGAGCACGCGCTTTGCCCAGTTGATGTCGGATTCCGAAGGCGCATACGAACTATTCACCGTCCCGACCTGCTTCGGATGAATGCAAAGCTTGCCAGCGAAGCCCCATCGCTTCCCGTTCAGGGTGTCGCGCGTGAGGCCTTCAACGTCATTGATGTCAGTCGTGACGCCGTCAATCGGAGCACGAATGCCTGCAACACGGGACACGGTCGACAATTGTGCGCGGTATGAATTCAGCTCGGCATTCTCGAGCTCCATGTTCATGTCGACCATGAAATCGAGGGTGCCGAACATAAGTTGCTTGACGAATGGAGCTTTCGCGATTTGCAGAGAATCCCACATGCCATGCGCGCTCTCGATAAGTGGATAGACGGGAATCTTGGCTTTGACGAGTGAGACTAGGTCCGTTACATCCGACGCGCTTTCAGCTTTCGGAAGAACAACGCCACGAACCCCTGGCAACTTGCACAATAACGCGTCTTGTTCGAACCACGGAGTTCCCCGTGCGTTCACGCGGAGGAACACCTCCCGGCCGGGACTAAGGTAGTCCGCAATCATGTGGCGTGCCTCGACCTTGTCATCAGGTGCAACAGCGTCTTCCAAATCGATGATGACTGCGTGAGCGCCGCTCGCAAGCGCTTTGTCAAAGCGTTCCGGCTTGTTGCCCGGCACAAAGAGAAAGGAACGGTGAGTTTGGTTGCGAGTTTGAGGCATCTTGCTTCCCTATCTAATTTCTATTCAGCGGTTTCGAAATTGAGCGCTCGCCAGCATGCCGAGTGCACCGCGGGCGTCTATGACCCGCATTCTTAACAGGCTGGAATCATCCGCGTCGGCCCATGCCTGGAGCTCGAACCCTTCATCAACAAGAAGCGGACTGACACCCTTGAACTCAAATCCGCTCAATCGATGTCCAGGCCTGCAACTACTCGCGAAGTTCTGCAAAAGTGTTGCGGTCAACGGACCATGCACGACGAGATTTCGATAGCCCTCTACTTCACAGGCATATGACTTGTCGTAGTGGATGCGGTGCCCGTTGAACGTCAGTGCGGAATAACGAAATAGAACGGTGCTATCCGCAGTGAAGGTCTGCCTGAATTCGCTGGGAGCATCAGGCGCAGGCTGTGTCATCGGAGATGCCGAAGATGCCTCGCGATAAACGATGTCTTGTTCTTCGAAAATGCAGCCTTCGCCGTCTACACTAATTCGATGTTCAACGGTGACGAAGCAGAGCTTCCCCGCCCGACCTTCCTTCTCGACATGCTTGGCGATACGGCTCGTGCGCGTCATCTCGGAGCCAATTGGCACCCCCCGTAGATACTGAATCCGACTGCCCGCCCACATCCGTCGTGGCAGCGGAACTGGCGGAAGGAAGCTGCCTGGTGTATCGCGTCGCGGATGTCCGTCCATGCCGAGCTCGCTGCGGCGGGCGACCGGGTTGAAAAAAAGCCATTGCCACCCAGGTGGCAGGGGATTGCCTTCGGCGACGTCCATCGAAACATCGAGTGTCGCCGCGAGTGCTTCTACCCGGCGTGCGTCGACGTGCTCATGCAGAATCTCAGTGCGGCTGGTCCAGCCGACATACAAGGTGTCAACGTCCATTTCCCTTCCCGTTCATCGAGTATCGACGGCCTTACTGCTCGCGCGCCAATTCAGCACGCGCGATGGCTTCCTTTCTTTGCTTCGCTCCCGAACGCGCTGCGAGCAAGAGCGCACCACCCACAACACCGGCCACACCAAGTGCCACGAATGAAGGGCCGAAACCAGGCGACAATGATTTCGTGTAGCCCACAATGAGCGGCCCCAGAAACTGTCCAAGAAAGCTCCCGCCTCCAATCACGATGCCAACCGCCGGCACAGCCTTACGCAGCGGTAGAATCTCGGTGAGATAAGACGAGATGAGCGGTGTCGGCATTTTAAGCATGAAGCCGACGGCAAGAATCAAGGCAATTTGGAGATAGAGAAGCTGCGCCGAGACGCCCGCGAGAACACACAGGCACAGACCCGAGATAATCATCGGCACCGCCGCGTGCCAGCGGCGCTCCTGCCCATGCTTGTCCGAGCGATTGGTGATGTAGTAGATGCCGAGCATCGACATGACGAACGGTGCGCCGGACAAGACGCCGACCATCATTCCGCTGATGCGGCTATCAGACTTGAAAATTGTCGGTAGCCATAGCGTGAGGCCGTACAAAATAATCTGGCTGCAGGCGAAACCGATGAGGAGCATCCATACCGAAGGTTCTTTGAAGATGGTGGCCCAAGAGTCCACATCCTTGTCCTTGTCCTTGTGCGTGGCCTGCTCTTCAGCCAGAGAGTTCTGGATTTTCTCACGGTCGGGCGTAGATAGCCAACGCGCTGCTTCGAGGTTTCTAGGAATCGCGAAAAACCACACGATGCAGAAGAGGACAGCCGGTAAGCCCTCGATGACCATCATCACGCGCCAGTTGTGATGTGCGAGCACTGCAGCAGATATCGGCCCTGCGAGAAAGCCGCCCGCCGCGACGCTCAGATTCCACACGCCGAAAGCGCGACCTCGCTCCGGCTTCAGAAACCATTGCGCCAGCAGCATCGACGTGGCCGCGTAGATTGGACCTTCTGCGAGACCAAGCACGAACCGAATCGCGAGGAGTTCCTCAAAAGTGCGGGCGAAGCCGGTCACCATGGCAATGCTGCCGAATAAGACGAGGCAAATCCCAATCAACTTTCTGGGTCCGAGCCGAAGCGCGAGAATGCCCGCAAGCAATTGCGTGACGATGTAACCCCAAGCGAATGCTCCGCCAATCCATCCTGCCTGAACCGACGTCAGACCCATTTCCTTTGTGATATGGGGCAAAGCCATTCCCACGTTGACGCGGTCGAAGAAGGAAATCATGTACATGATGAAGGCGGCCGGCATGATAATCATCCAGCGCTTCTTCAACGTGTCCGGTATTGAGATTCCGGTATTTGCATCCATTTGCTCGTCTCCTGCGGATTAGCCGCGCGTGCGGCACCGTCATCGTTAAATTGCTTCAGTTATTTGTAGGGTCGCGCTCGGGGCCAGCCACCACACCTGCATCGTGCAGCTTTCCGATAGCTCCGCTATCCAGCCCTAACAGTTCGTACAGGACCTCGTCTGTGTGCGTTCCAAGATACGGCGCGGGTTGCATCGGTTTGCGCGACAACGCGCTGGCTCGCACCGTTGCTCCCGCGCTGATGTGCTCGCCAATACCTGGCGTTTTCATGCGTTCGAAAATCGGGTTTGCCGCTGAGACGCGCTGGTCGTTTGCAAGCAGTTCTGTCACCGTCTGGTACTGGCCCCAGCAAACCTTGTTTTCTTCGAGGGTGGCTTTAGCTTCTTCGAAATTTCGGCCGGCGAACCACGGTTCGATGAGGGCTGCGATTTCATCTCTCGCTTCGAAGCGCTGGGCTTCATCGGTGAAGTCGAGACCTATCCGCGTTTGGAGCGCTCCAACCGCCTCCGCGATGCCGCAGCAACGGACCAGTGCCTGCCATTGGCCCGCTGAAATTGCGACGACCATGACTCGCTGAGCGTCCTGCGTCGCGAAATCGCGCCCGAATGCGCCGTAGAGATGGTTGCCAATCGACGGCCGGTCCTCTTGCAGCAATTCGGCCTCGGCCAGCAAGCCGAGATGCGACAGCGCGCCGAAGGCGGTGTCCGATAAGGCAAGCTTCAATTCACTTCCGGCTCTGGTCAATCGCCTATGATTGACGGCGGCAAGCACCGTGAACGCAGCCTGATACGCGCACGCAATGTCCCAAGCCGGCAGCACGTGATTGACGGGTCGTTGCACGGAACCACCGCCCGTCACCGCAGGGTAGCCGGTTGCACAGTTGACCGTGTAATCAACGGCCGTACTCCCATCGCCATTACCCTGAATCGTGCACGAAATGACATCGCGCCGCCGCTTTTCGAGCACGTCGTGCGCCAACCACGGCGTACCCATGTTGGTGAGCAGCACGCCGGCATCATCGCCAGGCGCGGTAACGAGCGCCTGAATCAGTTCGCGCCCTTCCGGCTTGCGCAGGTCGACTGCCACCGAGCGCTTACCTTTGTTGAGCGATGTCCAGTAGATGCTCCGCCCTCTGCCGCTCGGATGGGGCATGCGCGGCATGCGGCCATAGTCGATGCCACCGCCAATCATATCGATGCGAATCACATCGGCACCGAATTGCGCGAGCGTGAGCCCAGCGAGTGGAGCAGCGATGAACGCTGAACTCTCGATGACCCGCAGTGAGTTGATAAAAGGATAGGTCATGGCTTACCGGAAGTTGGGCGTGCGTTTCTTAAGGAATGCGCTGACACCTTCTTTCGCGTCGTCCGAACAGAAGATGTGGTCACTTTCCATCAGCGATTGCGAGACAAGCGACGTCTCCGGTGCGTCGAAACACGCGTTAATGAGTCGCTTGGCTGAACGCATGGCTTGCGCTGGTCGTTTCGCAAGCGTTGCGGCGAGTGCTTCTGCCTCTTTTCGCGCCTCGCCACTGCCCACGACATCACTCACCAGCCCCCAGTCGAGCGCAGTGCGCGCGTCGATGGGTTCGCCGGTCAACACCATGCGTTTCGTGCGGGCCTCGCCAATCTTCCGGGCAACGCGATACGTTCCACCGCTGCTCGGGAAAAGGCCGAGCTTGATTTCAGGCAGGCACAGTTGTACTTGCGCTTCAGCGATGATGAAATCGCAACACGCTGCGATTTCCAGTCCGCCGCCGTAGGTGTAGCCGTTGAGCGCGGCGATGGTCGGCTTCGGAAACGTGCGAAGCAGTTCGAACACCTTATTCTGGAAGATAAGCTTCTTTTCGAGCACGGCGCCCGGAGTCAGCATGTCGCGAATTTCGCCGATATCGGAGCCCGCGCAGAATGCGCGCTCTCCCGCACCGGTCAGCACAAGGGCGCGCATTTCGTCATCGCGCTCGAGTTCGCGAAGCGCGGCGTAAAGCTCGCGCGTGAGTGGCGCCGACACCACGTTCATCGGCGGATTGTCGAGCGTAACAACCGCGTAACGGTCATTACGCTGAATGCGGATTTTCGAAGAGGCGTTCATCAGGCGCGCCCCCCGAGATTGAATACAGCGCGGCTTACGTCTCGTCGTCCGCTACCCGAAACCGCGCAGACTGCGTATAGCGGCTGCGTGGGTAGTAGCTCACGGTGACCTGCAATAGTTGCTGATTCGCGTCGTAATAGAAACGCGTCATCTGCAACGCGGCCTCTCCAGGCGCGGTCTGCAGGATGGAGGCGAGTTCCTCGTCCAGAATCGCGGCCGTCACGTCCTGCCGAATCTCTCGCACGCGCACGTTGAACATCTTCTCGATGTTCTGATACACCGGCGAGCTCGACACAGCCGGCTTCTTTTGCGCCGCTGCGAATCGAGGCGCAACGTACACCTTCACGAAGCTCATCGGCAAGTCGTCGCCCGGCGTCTTGCGGACAAAGGTTGCTTCCGACAGCAGCAAACCTTCCTTGCACTCGATGAGCGCGCCCAGCTGGGCGTCCACAATGACTTCCCGAATCGAATGCGCGTGCATCTCCGTGTTCTCGACGAACTGCAGGAGCGCCTCGGCCGAGTTCAGAGCCTTGAACCGACCCTGTTCCTGCGCTGGCTCGCGCACGATTGTCCCGATGCCCGGGTGCGAGGAAATCAGGCCGCGGTCCCGGAGCATCCGCAGCGCAAAGCGCACGGTTTGCCGGCTCACGCCGTACCGCTCGGTCAGTTCCTTCTCCGAGGGCAATGTGCTTGCGGGCGGATACTTGCCCTCGTGGATTTCGCGCGAAAGCATTTCCGCGAGCGTCGAGTACAGCGGCTGTTGCCCTGCGCTGCGCGCGAGGCGTTCCGGCGCTGCGTCGGTAGTGGTTGCCATGAGGTCCCGTGTCAATAGCATGCTTCGAATGTGCGTATTGTCGCCCATTTTTAGCGGCCTCCTGTCGGGAACCCCGGTTTTGCAAAGATTTGTGACTCATGGCGCGCTCCTCAGACCGTGATTCCGTACTGCTGCAACTGCGCTTCGGTGTAACCGAGACGGTCGATGAGAATCTCGCGGTTGTGGGCGCCGAGCGCCGGCCCTGCTGAGTCGATGCGGCCTGGGGTCTCAGTCAGTCGCCCAACAACGTTTTGCATGCCGATGGGCGCACCGAGTTCGCTGTCGGGCACATGGCAAATATTTTCCCGGGCCTTGATTTGTGCGTCTTCAAAAATCATCGAGACGTCATTGACAGGCGCCGCCGTCGCACCGAGCTCTTCGGACCGGTGCATGACCGTTTCCAAGTCCATGCATCCAATCGCTTGCTGAATTTGCTCGTCGAGCGCCTTGTCGTTGTCCAGACGTGCACGGTTGGTAGCAAAACGGGGGTCTTCGACCAAGTCGGGCCGGCCAATCATGTCGCAGATGCGCTCGAACGCCGCCTGCGAACTACCGGCAATGGCGAGCCACTTGCCGTCCTCGGTCTGGTAGGTGTTTCGCGGCGCGGTGAACGGCAGACGACTGCCATTGCGTTGCTGAATCTGGCCGAGCTGGTCGTAATTGACGACATGCGGTCCGAGGAGTGTCAGCAGCGTCTCATAGATGGCGAGGTCGACAACCTGTCCGCGTCCGGTCCGGCGCTTCTCATTAAGCGCGACCATCGCAAGAAAGGCGGCCATCATGCCGGTGCTCGCATCACCAAGCGCGAAGCCCGGAAGCAGCGGCGGTTGGTCAGGGTTGCCGCTGATAAAAGCGTAACCAGCGTAGGCCTCGGCCAGCGTACCGAAGCCCGGCCGGAACCTATAGGGACCGGTCTGACCGAAGCCCGTGATTCGCACCATGATGAGCCCAGGATTGATTTCTTTCAGCGTGTCGTAGCCGAGGCCCCACTTCTCCAGCGTACCCGTGCGGTAGTTCTCGATGACGATGTCGACGTCTTTGACGAGCTGCTTGACCGCTTCCACACCGATTTCCGTCTTCAGGTCGAGCGTCACTGAACGCTTTCCTCGGTTCAGGACTTTGTAGAACAGCCCCACACCGTCCTTCGTTTCGCCCCAACGGCGAATTTCGTCACCCACCTGCGGACGCTCCACCTTGATGACGTCCGCGCCGTGGTCGGCGAGGAACATGCCGCACATCGGCGCAGCGAGAAAGTTCGAGATGTCGAGAACGCGCACGCCTTCGAGCGCTCGTGAGGGTTTTGCCGAAGAATTTTCCATGTCCGCCTGTCCGCCTGTTCGAATGTACGTACATTCTCACAAGCGGAATGTGGTGGGTAGCTGGAGTAAACCCGCAGGTGAGCATTGGAATAGTCGAAGTAGCAGCGCCACAAAGGAGCGGGAGCTTCCTAGCTCTGGTACGCTACTCCCGGCTGCAATTTGGCAGACAGTACGACTCGCCGGGACATTAGCGATAGCTTGATGCAGTGCCTGAGCCGTCTGGGAGCGATAGACGATGGGCCGGGGAAGGAATAGACAACACCTCCCGAGAGAGGCCAAGATAGCCCCATTACAGGGGAGCCGGACTGGCTGGGCCGCTTTCCCGATACCATGTTCAAAGGTTTTCTTTACGACGGCTGTGCTGAAGACCGCCCTCTCAATTCACGACCATACCCCAAGACCGCAACCTCTGTGCGGTCCATGGTCGTAGATGCAGCTGAGAAGGTCGGAGGGTGATACTGCGAAAACTGTTATTAGGCGAGCTTGTGCAAGTACGCCACGTATATCGCCGCGCCGATATGCTGCCTGGAAAGGTGCAATGCGTCAGCTCGGATTGCGGCAATCGTACGGCTCGTCCGCTGTGGCTTCGGGAATGCCCTGATGCCCCTCCCCCGGTGCGTCACGAGGTCGAGAACGGCGAGTTGCGGGTCATCGCCGGCAACCATGCCTTGCCGCTGCAAGGACTCGTCGTCAGCTATCTCGAAAATCGCGCATCCGATGCCATTCGATTTGTTGCCGAACTTGCGTGTCAAGAAGCTGACCGGTACATGCGGTCGTCGCAGGCACCGTTCGCACCGGCTTGACAGTCCTTAGGGGCCCGTCGCTTTAAGAAAGCGGTACCCCAATGGAATGCCTCTCCTCCGTTCAGTAGGTGGATTCTGTTCTTTCGATGAAATCAGCGATGGCCGTCCACATCACCACGGGATTCGAATACATCGGGAAGTGTCCGCAGTTCGAAATCTCGGCCAATTCGACACCCCCGCGCTCGATATGGCTCAGATAAGACAGGTTTGAGTTCTGCTCGCCGTACATGAACATGCGCGGGAACGGAAGTCCGAGAAACCTCCGCATCAAATCTCCATCGTCCGATAGGCTGACCATTGATTTGAAGATGCCTGGAACCGCGTCGGCGCGTACCTTGTGGCGCAGACTGGAGGAATAGAGAGCACTTGCATATGCTGGGGCGTGAAGCGCACGTTCGATGAAATCGTCGAAGAACCGCTCCACACTGTCGGCGGGATACTGGTCAATCTGCCTGCTGAGAAAGCAGTCCTCGGGCGCGATGTTCCCCTCGATATCGGAGAAAGATAGGACGCGCTCCGGGAGCCGCGACCCTAGCATTAGCGCTGTCAGGCCACCCATAGAATGCCCTACCAGGTGGAAGCGCTCGAAGCCGAAATGGTCTGCGACCTCACGGGCCGTTTCGACGAGGAAGGGAATGCATACTTTACCGAGTTCGGCGCAGTCGGTCTCTCCGCACCCCGGCGCGTCGTATGCCGCGAAGGCGCGTCCCTCGAATTCTCGGTGTCGGACGATGTCGGCGTAGTCCTCTTTCGTGGAGCCGAACCCATGCAAGAACAGGACGGGCGCTTTCGGGCCGTGTCGGTACAACGCCGACACGGTCACTGATGTCCCCGATACCGATAAAGGAATCGACGACCGCTGGAATTCAGATTTCATGGCTTCGCGAATGTACGACAGGCCTCGAAAGACCTTTCTTGTTAATACCTGCCTATGATGCGGTTGTGTACCGGCTCAGCGCTCAAGGGTCTCGCAGAAACCTCGAATGGCGTCGCCCGCTCGTGCCAAGGACTTGTCGTCGAGCGCGTAAGCAATCCGAATGTACGGCCCGAGGCCGAAAGCGCTGCCATGGACTGTTGCAACACCAGCCTCATCAAGCAAAGCGTTGACCACCGCCTCATCGCTGTCCAGATGCGTACCGGCCCTTGTCGTCTTCCCAATCAAACCTTCGCACGATGCGAACGCATAGAACGCGCCTTGCGACACAAGGCAATGCAACCCGGGTGCTTGGTTGATTTGTTCGACCACCCGGTCGCGGCGTCGCTGGAAAACAGACCGTGAATGATGGATGAAGTCTTGAGGACCGTTCAGGGCGGCAAGCGCTGCATGCTGCGAGATGCTCGATGCGCCAGAGGTCTGCTGCCCTTGCAACTTTTCCATGGCATCAATAAGCCAGCGCGGACCCGTGCCGTATCCGATGCGCCATCCGGTCATCGCATATGCTTTAGACACGCCGTTCATCGTGAGCACGCGCTCACGCAATCGCGGCTCGACCTGCGCTATCGTTGTGAACTGCAGGCCGTCGAAAATCAAGTGCTCGTAGATGTCGTCCGACAGGACTAAGACATGTGGATGCGCGAGTAGGACGTCGGCGAGCGCTTGCAGCTCTGAACGACTATAAACGGCGCCGGTCGGATTGGACGGCGAGTTCAGAATCAACCAGCGCGTCTTGGACGTGATAGCCGATTGCAGCGCGTCCGGCGTCAGCTTGAAACCCGTGTCGGCAGTGCACGGCACGATGACCGAAGTAGCGCCGCATAGTTGAACGATTTCTGGGTAGCTAACCCAGTACGGGGCGGGAATGACAACTTCGTCACCCTCGTTGAGTGTGGCAGCAAGCGCGTTAAAGATAACTTGCTTCCCACCGGTGCATACCAGGGTGTCTTGCCATCCCACAGTGAGGTCGTTCTCGCGCTCGAACTTCTGCGCAATCGCTTCGCGCAATGCCCGGAGGCCGGCGACCTGAGTATAACGAGTCTGACCGGACTTGATGGCAGCAATGCCAGCATCGCGCACGTGCTCGGGCGTATCGAAGTCGGGCTCTCCCGCGCTAAGCGAGATGATGGAGGCGCCGCTGGCTCGGCGCGCTGCCACGCGGTCTATCACCTTGTAGGTCGCCGACGGGCGCGCATCTGCAAGGAAACGGTTCAACTGGGCAGATACCGTGCTCATCGCGCCTCCCGCCAGCTCGTCAGACCCATGAGTTCAAGCGTGCTGCGCCCCTCGCGAAGCTCGTTCATCATCCTGGCCTCTTTGTCCGCTCGTGCTTGCCCATCATCGATGGTGCGCAGAGCGTGTTCAGCCGGGAGAATGAGAACTCCGTCGTCGTCAGCAACGACGAGGTCGCCGGCTTCGACAAGTGTGCCAGCAAAGCTTATTCGCCGGCCAACCGACGGCGAGCTTGCCTTAATCGTCCCTCGCATCGAGACGGCTCGCGAGAAAACCGGAAAGCACCTTGCGACCAAGGCCGCAATGTCGCGAACGCCACCATCGATGACCAGGCCGACGACTCCGGCGGCCTCAGCTGCAACGGTTAGGACCTCGCCCCAGTATCCAGCGATGAAGCCTCCCGTTGACACTACCAGCACGCTACCTCGAGGTACGCGTTCCATGGCGATATGTATGGAGAGGTTGTCGCCCGGAGAGCACTCGAGAGGAAAAGCGGGGCCAGCGATGGACGCGCCCGGCCACACGGTTCGGATATTGGAGTCAACTGCAGCGGTTGAGATGCCTGAGGCTTCATAGAGCGTCGAGGTTCCCAAGGCGCGTGCTTGCTCGCGGATGCGCTCGTCGTACGTCGTCGTAGCCATCAATCCTTCCTTTGCAGTGTGTGGTAGCCCAGAGCAGCGCGCGCCTCGCCAAGCGTTTTTCCTTGTGCGAGCTGTTCTCGGATGCGAGACTCGTTTTCCTCAATCTCACGCGCCGTGGCGGCGACGTCCCGAGCACGCGCTCGGGGAACGATGACCACGCCATTTGCGTCTGCGACGACGATGTCTCGCGAGGCGACACGTACGGTTCCGATTCCGACCGTGGAATTCACCGACTCCACCTGAACGCGGTCTTTCCCGGTTCGCATGAAGCGACCAGCAGTGAACAGCGGGTAGCCGTCTCCCAAGGCCTTGTTCACATCACGGCAGACTCCGTCAATGACCGTGCCGGCAATATCTCGCATCCCTGCATATTGGGTCATGATGTCGCCCCATATCGTGCAGTCCGTCCTTCCATCGTTGTCGATGACAACAACATCGCCCTGCGCGATTTCGTCTATGAAGTCACCGACGGTGCCAGGCGGCACGCTTGCGGGAACGTATTTGACTGTGAATGCCGGTCCGACAACGACCTCGGTGTAATCGGCAAGCGGTGCGATACCAAGCGCCTGTCCGTGGATGCCCAGCTTGTCCAACGCATCTGACACGCCGGGGGTATCGAGGCCCGCGAAGAGCTCGACAAGCTCGCGGTCTTCCGCGCTTGCCTTTTTGGGATTCATCATAGGGAACTCCAGAGAGGAAAATTACTGAGCCCGGATGGCCTCGAATTCTTTGTCGTGCATGACATCGGCGACAGAGCGTCCCGCCCGAACGGCGGCGACCATTCCATCTTGACGGCGCACGATGCGCTCACCAAGGTCGAGAACTTCATCGATTCGCGCAGCCGGCACGAACACGGTGCCGCAGCGGTCAGCAATCACGAAGTCGTCTTCATGAACGGCGACTCCTGCAATCTGAACAGGCTTGCCAGAGTCGACCTGAATGACGCGATTGCGCGCGCTAATCATCGTTACGCCACGACCGAAAACCGGGTAACCGACAGCTTCGCTGCCTTCGATGTCTCGGCTTACTCCGTCGATAATCGAGCCGCGGACCCCTTTGGCGACAGCAGCGTTTGCCAGGATGTCACCCCAACACGAGATGCCCTCGAGCCCACCACTGATGACCAGAACACGGTCGTCGCTCGTGATTGCCTCAACAACCGGGGTGATGAGATGGACCGTCGGTGCGGCATCCGTCTTGGGAGCGAGCTGGATAGTGCTCGCACGGCCGACAATCTTCGGGCAGTCCCAAAGAGGGCGAAGACCGAATGTGGCGCCTGCCAGTCCCAGAAAATCGAGTGCATCAGAGACTGTGTTCGTGTCGAGCGAGGCGAGTCGCTCAAGAGTTGACGCGTGAGTCATCGATAAAGCTCCGTTTGCGTGATGACGCAATGGTCGGACGATGCACTTGATTTGTAAATTCGCAATACGGTATCTGTCTGATACGATTTAGCAATCAACGCATTCGAAATGCTTGCAGTCTGAGGACACGGAAATGACCACTATCGATTTCCGGCTTATTCGTCAGCTCTGGATGTTCCTGGCGGTAGCCGAAGAAAAGCACTTTGGACGGGCTGCGCAGCGATTGAACATGTCGCAGCCGCCGCTTACAGAACAGATAAAGGTTCTTGAGCAATCGCTGAAACTGACGTTGTTTGACCGCTCAAGACGCGGTACTCAGTTGAGCGCCGCCGGGGCGGCCATACTGCCTGCGGTGCGGCAGTTCGCAGACCAAGTCGAGCGCCTCGAACGCGTAGTGCGCGAGGTCGCGGCAGGTCAAACCGGCGTGCTGCAGGTCGGCGCAATTACGTCTGCAATGCTGGAGACGGTTCCTGCAGTCCTAGCAGCACTGAAGCGGGACCATCCGGACCTCACAGTGTTCATTCGAGAGATTGATAGCGTGGAAGCGATACCTGCACTCGAATCTGGTGAGCTTGATGTCGCGTTCGTGAGGCTCGACGGCAAGGTCGGCCACGGAATCTCGACTTTGCCGCTGGCGGAGGACCGACTCGCCGTTGCCATCCCGCGCGACCACCCGCTCGCGGATGTGCCTAGAGTTCGTCTGCGGTCACTCGCCGACCAGCCCTTGATAATGTCGTCGCGGCAGGTCAGTCCCGCGTACTTCGATTTTCTGACGGCAGTCTGTCAGTCACACGGCTTTGCTCCTCGAGTGCTGCATGAGGTGCGGTCGGTGATGTCACAAATTGCCTTCGTCGGATGCGGTCAAGGTCTCGCGCTCGTTCCCGCATCGATGCAGAAGCTTGCGTCTGAAAACGTTGTCATCAGGCCTTTGAAGGAGCGAGTTATAGTAGTCACGGCCGCTCTCGCTTGGAACCCTGGGCGTCACCATCCCATGGTTGACGCGGTTGTTTCTTGGGCACAACGTGCCGGCGGTCGCTCGGCCATTAGCCCTAATTCGCTCAATCGGTAAGCACCGAGCGAGTCATTTGGACGGCTGACACAGGATGTCTACCAACTCATCGCGATATAAATTCTTCTCTGCTGGATTGCGCTGGAAGCATACGTGCAGGTTTCGTTGAGACCATGGTTCAAGTAGCTCAATGACTGCGACTTTTCCTTCATCCGACGCTTCGATGGCCGTCCGAGGCACGATGCCGATTCCGGCTCCAGATGAAACGAGCCTGGCAATTGCGCGATAGCCGGAAACCTGCACGCGAACATCCAATCGCCCGTCCAGCGCACTCGCATGATTCATTAGAAACGTGTGCAAAGCAGCTCCCGATTGCAGGCTAATAAATGGCTGGCCCAGGCACCCTTTGAAGCTGACAGGACTTTGTTTGGCAAGCACGTGTGTAACCGGTGTGAGCAGAACAAGCTGGTCCTGTTTGTACGGTACAAATCGCAATGCCGGGTGTTCAGACTCTAGTGCCACAACACCAACATCCGCTCGGCCTGCAACGACAGCGCCGACGATGTCGTGGCTTAGCCGCTCTTCTAACGTGATGCGAACGCTCGGAAATGCAGCGAAGAATCTTGCGAGGTCGTCCGGAAGATGCGAGCTGATTGCGTTGTTGTTCGCGAACACTGTGACGTGGCCCGTCATTCCCTGAGCGAACGGGAGAAGGTCCGAGCGCATTTGCTCCAGTTGCGCAAGGCAACGCCTTGCATGCTCAACAAGAACCTGTCCGGCGGCAGTCAGCGCTACACCTCTTGGATGTCGACTTAACAAAGTCACGCCGACTGCGTCTTCGAGATTCTTCACCCGAAGGCTCGCGGACGACGGTGCTAAGTGACATCGCTCAGCACCGCGCGAAACGTTGCCCTCCTCCGCGACAGCGACAAACACCTTCAGGTCAGTCAAGTCATAGCTCATCGAGTTCGGATTCGGCGAAAGGTACCAATCCTTTTATAGCACATAGGCTTCTTTAAAAAGACCGCGCGAATTGTGCTGCAGTGCACGATTTCGAATTTATCGAACGCTGCCTTTGCTAAATCTCGCTGTAAATTTCCGCGCCCTGCTCCGATACTGCGAGCCATCGACAGAACTCTAGGAGACACTGATGGCGACATCAATCGAAGGCGCAACCTCCCCCAAGCCGCTTGCCGGTGTGGTAGTGGTGTCCATCGAACAGGCACTTGCCGCCCCGTTGTGCACAGGGCGTCTTGCAGAAATGGGGGCTCGCGTCATTAAAATCGAGCGCGCAGAAGGCGACTTCGCGCGAGGCTACGATGCAGCGGCAAACGGCCAATCGTCCTATTTCGTCTGGACAAATCGAGGCAAGGAGTCTGTCGTTCTGGATTTTAAGAGCGCTGATGACGCGGAGCTTTTACATCGGCTCATCGCTGAGGCAGATGTCTTCATTCAGAACCTGGCTCCGGGCGCTCTGGAACGGGCAGGTTTCGGCAGTGAAAAGCTGCGTGAACTCCATCCGCAGCTCATCACCTGCGACATCAGCGGGTACGGCACAAATAACGCTGCCAGCAACCTTAAGGCATACGACCTTCTAGTGCAATGCGAAAGCGGTCTCGCAGGAATCACCGGCGCGCCGGATGCATGCGGGCGAATCGGCGTCTCAATCTGTGACATCGGCGCAGGGATGAATGCGACTATCGCAGTTTTGTCGGCCCTCGCGTTTCGCTCAAGCACCGGCAAGGGCTCCGGGGTATCCGTTTCCTTGTTCGACGGCGCCGCCGACTGGATGACCATCCCCTACGTCCACGAAGTCTATGGAAGCGGTGCGCCCACTCGGCAGGGACTGAAACATCCCTCAATCGCCCCCTACGGAGCGTTCAAGACGAAAGACGGCGACGAAATCGTCATCAGCATCCAGAACGA
This sequence comes from Caballeronia sp. LZ028, assembly GCF_031451415.1. Taxonomy (NCBI): domain Bacteria; kingdom Pseudomonadati; phylum Pseudomonadota; class Betaproteobacteria; order Burkholderiales; family Burkholderiaceae; genus Caballeronia; species Caballeronia sp. LZ028. The sequence goes on from NZ_JARUXN010000001.1 coordinate 2,530,629, forward strand.
GCGCGAGTGGCGACAGTTCTGCTCGGCGTTCCTCCAACAGCCCGAGGTTGCTGAAGATTCACGCTTCTCATCCAACACAAGTCGGGTGCGTAATCGTGGAGCGCTTGACTTGGTGATTGCCGACGCATTTTCCGGAGTCGACTCAAACGAAGCACTTATACGGCTGTCGGCGGCGAACACCGCTTACGGTCAAGTCCGCTCGATTGCTCAGATGGCCGAACATCCAGCGTTGCGGACGTGGCCGATGACGGTTGATGGCGAAGAACTGCGAATGATTGCTCCGGCGGTTCGCGCGCCCTGGGATAGTCAGCACTTTGATGCTGCACCCCTATTGGGAGAGCACACCGAACGCATCCGCTCGGAGTTCGCAACGAAACAAGTGGGAGAACTCGCATGAGCACCGTCGACATTACTCGCCTGCGCGAGTGGATTGGCAACAGCCAGTCGGACCGTGACGTACTCTCGTCGCGCCAAGCGCGACTGATGGCAGCAACGCTCGGAATTTCTCAATCGGACTTCGTCGACGGCACACCACTGCCTCCACTTTGGCACTGGCTCTACTTCCTCAGTGGCGAGCCGGCTTCGGCGCTCGGTCGAGACGGCCACCCAGCAAGAGGCGGTTTCTTGCCTCCCGTGCCGTTGTCGAACCGCATGTGGGCCGGCGGCACGCTCGAATTCCACGGCGACCTGCCGCTGGGCGCGGAAGTTGAAAAGCGCTCGAGTATAGCGTCGGTTGAGCACAAGCAAGGACGAAGTGGCGAGCTTGTTTTCGTGACGGTGCTGCATGAAGTCGTGCACGAAGGCAAGGTCCTCGTCACGGAGCACCATGACATTGTCTACAAAGAAGCGTCCAGGGCCGGTGCTACGGCCGCGAAGCTGGAGATGCCCCAACCGCAGCAAACGCGTCGGGTGAAACCAGATTCGACGATGTTGTTCCGCTACTCCGCACTGACGTTCAACGGCCATCGCATTCATTACGACGCGGACTACTGCCGCGAAGTCGAAGGCTATCCGAATCTCGTGATTCACGGTCCACTGAATGCAACGCTTCTTGCCGGCTTCGCCGAAGAAGTGAGCGGACGTCGGCTGAAACACTTTCGCTATCGCGGAGTGCAGCCCTCGATACTCGGTAACGAATTGGAGTTCAACGCCGCGCAAGACGGTGACCAACTCGTAGTTTGGGTGAGCTTACCCGGCGGTGCCGTCTCGATGCGAGCGGAAGCCTCGTTCTAGACCCACACAAGCTTGCCTTAACGAAAACTCTCAAGATTGGAGACAAAGATGCACCCGAAATCCCCCCCTGGTCAGGAAGCGTTGACTCAATCGAAGGACTCAAAGCGCATTGAACGCCGCGCAGCAATCGCGAGCGTCATCGGGACCACGATTGAATGGTACGACTTCTTCATCTACGGCACCGCGGCAGCTCTAATTTTCCCAAAGCTTTTCTTTGCGCACGGAAGCTCAGAAGGTCTAATGGAATCGTTCGCCACGATTTTCGTGGGCTTCCTGTCGCGACCGTTGGGCGGAGCAATCTTTGGATACATGGGTGACCGGGTAGGCCGCAAATCGACTCTTGTCGCCACACTGACCTTGATGGGCGTGGCAACATTGCTCGTCGGTCTTCTGCCGACCGCGCAGCAGATTGGCCCCGCCGCCGGCTGGCTTCTCATTGCACTCCGTTTCATCCAAGGGATTGGCGTGGGCGGGGAATGGGGTGGCGCTGTATTGCTCTCAATGGAAAGCCATCAAGGCAAGCGTCGTGGCTTCATGGCATCATTGCCGAACGTGGGCGTCCCTCTTGGGTTGGTCATCTCCGTGCTCGTTTGGAGTGTGTGCAGTCGTTGGAGCGGCGACTCGTTGATGGAGTTTGGTTGGCGCGTTCCGTTCTATGCAAGCGGTGTGCTTCTAGTGTTCGGGCTTTTGATTCGGATGGGCGTTCCTGAAACCAAGGACTTCGTCGAAGCAAACAAGTCGGCCGACCGCACCAAGAGCCCGATTCGGGAAGCTATCAGGACCGAGTGGAAGGCGATTCTGCTGTCGGCTCTGGTGCGACCCGGCGAGCAGGCTGCGTTCTACATGCTCACCTCGTTTGCGATGCTCTATGGGTCCAAGAATCTCGGTCTCGGCAAGGAATTTATCCTAAACGCGGTTCTGATTGCTGCAGTCGTCGCTTGTTTCGCATTACCGTTCTTTGGGCATCTCGCAGACCGCATTGGCCGTCGGAAGACCTACATGTCGGCAGCAATCTGCATGATGCTCTTCGCGTTCCCGTACTTTGCGTTGCTCAATACGAAAATCCCGCTTGCTGTCATTGCCGGTACGGTCATCATCATGGTTATTCACGCAGCGCTCTACGGGTCGCAGGCAGCTTTCATTGCTGAGTCGTTTCCCGCCAACATTCGCTACAGCGGCGCTTCGCTCGGCTACCAAGGCGCCTCAATTATCGCCGGCGGACCCGCTCCGATGATTTCCCTGTGGCTGTTCCAGACCTTTCACTCGGCGTACGCTGTTGCGGCATTCCTTGCGTTCATGTCCTTGATTAGCGCGTGGGCCGCGTTCTACCTCGGGCGGCAGATGGTCGCCGAGCAGAACTCAGTATCAGAGCGCCTCGTCAAGGTCGCACACTAATGTAGGAAATCGCTTTGCAGCGTCTGTCTCAAGGAGTAACTCCTGTGCTCCGCGGACCGACGCTTTCTAACGCTCTGTTAGAAAGCCTCGCTCTTCAATCCTTGAGGCGCTACCAACTTCGCTCGTCGGGTTTTGAAACCCGCGTGTGAGCTCAGCCTCTACACGGAACCGCTATGTACCCGAAATCCTATCTCTTCGTTCCTGGTAATCGACCCGAACGATTCGACAAGGCATTCGCAGCCGGCGCTGACGCTGTCATCCTTGACCTTGAAGACGCAGTGCCATACGCAGCAAAAGCTCAGGCGCGAGAAGCCGTTGTAACGTGGCTGAAGAACGGCGGTAGCGCATACGTGCGAGTCAACGCCGCCGATACGACGTGGTATCAGGATGACATCGAAGCTCTCCTCGGTTGCCGGGCCCTTCGCGGAATCGTCGTTCCGAAGGCCGAGCGAGCCGATGTGCTAGCGAACCTGTCGAAAATGCTTTCCGATAGCACTGCGCTGCTGCTGCTCATCGAGACGGCGGCAGCCTTTGACAACCTTAATACCTTGGCAAGGACGCCAAAGGTCGAGCGATTGATGTTCGGGACAATCGATTTTCAGGTCGATACGGGCATCAAGGGCGACGGCGACGAACTTATCTATTTCCGTTCGCAACTGACTCTCGCATCACGGATTGCCGGCATCGCGGCCCCGGTTGATGGGGTGACCCCAGCCATCGATGATGTAGAACTGCTTCGGCAAGACACGATTCGTGCGCGCAATCTCGGTTTTCGAGGCAAGTTGTGTATCCACCCGAAGCAGCTAGCACCTGTTCACGCGGCCTTCCTTCCCCCTCCGGAAGACATCGAGTGGGCGCAGCGAGTGCTGAGCGTTGCCCACGAAGGCGACGGTTCTGCGATTAGTGTCGACGGAAAAATGGTAGATGCCCCTGTGATTGCTAAAGCGAAGGACATCCTGAACAACTCCGCCGCGGAGCGCGCCTAACTTGACCGGATGAGCGACCTAGACAATGAGGCTTAATAGCGAGATGCTGACAGAAAACATGCGACACGACACCGAAGAAGTTGAAGCGAGCCGCACAGGCTCGGGTTCCAACACCACGCATGGCGACCAGTCGCAGTCGTCGCGGCGAGATGGGCAACAAGTCGACTGGATGGACGAAGCACTGCCATTTCACAGCATCGAATGGTAATCCAGGTCCAATCGAACGGAACGCCGGCATTACCTCCGACGCGAGAGAAAGGGATAACGTAGAAGTAGGTCGATTCTATGGAGTCGCAAGAGAGTTCGCAAAGCTCGCCATTTTCCGTGCGATAGCCGAAACCGGAAGTATCCAAGCTGCAGCATGCCGCCCACACCGCATTCCATTTAACCTCACAACTCGACTTCGGCAGTTTGAAAAGCACTGGGCGTTGACCTCTTCATTCGGGAGAAGAAGAGGTTTGCGCTCTCGGCGGCGGGACTGGTATTTCTGGATTACGTCCGCCGAATACTGGACTTGTGTGATGAGGCTCGGACTTTACTGAGCGCCGATGAGCCACACGGACTCTTGTCCATCGGCTCGCTGGACAGCAATATAGCTGTGCGTCTTCTGTCGGTGCTCGTGGCATTCCACCGCGCGTATCCCCGCGTTCCCAGGCGCTGCGCGCCCTCGCCACGACGTTGGCTCAACCGCGCGCTGGATTGGACGAGTAAGCGCTCCCCGCAACACTTGCTCGCCTGTCCATTTAACTTCTGCCGCGCCTCGCTGGCCAAGACATGGTTCGTCGCCACCCAAATTGACGCGAAGAACAGCCTCAGAAGCCGTATCGTGCGGTCTATGACGAAGCGACGCGGGACCTGATTGCCGACAAGGAGGTTCGATTCTTGACACCGGTCGTTATTCAGAACTAGCTGCACTACATCTTGACAGCAAGATGGCCGCGTCCAACTCATGAAGCACCAGCACAGGATTATCGGACACATCTTCGCTTTCGGGCGTTCGCTCCGCGATGTAAACATATATAGTCGGTGCCAAATATATTCTGCATTCAGCCGGAATCGGGCAGGAGACCGACGTGCATATCGCATCGCTCTACATCAAGAATTTTCGAGGAATCAGCGAACTGACCTGGGCTCCGCAGCCAGGCATCAATGGGCTCATCGGGCCAGGGGATAGTTGCAAGACGACCGTCTTGGACGCAATCGAATTATTGTTCGCGGAGCGGCAGAATGTGTCCTTCGACGACCTGGATTTCTACGACGCCTCGCCTGCCAACCAAATCTGTATTGCAGCCGTTGTCGTGGACCTTGCGGAGGCCTTCCTGCGTGACAACAAATACGGGCTCATGCTCGGTGGATGGAAAGCGGAGACTCACGAATCGCGGGCCGAACCGGCCGAGGGCGAAGGCTTTTTTCCTGCCTTGACGCTCGCGCTGACGGTTGATGAGACACTCGAGCCCGTCTGGTATATCCCGAATCAAAACGACGGGACCGACAAGTCCAGACGAGTCCAGTTCGCCGACCGAAAGCAGATGGCTCCGGCGCGCCTCGGCGTTTACGCCGACCGACACCTGTCGTGGGGGCGCGGTTCAGCGCTGTCGCGGGTCGGCGAACACCCCGAACGCCTGCCAGCGGTTCTGAACGAGTTGCTGCGCGACGCGCGCGATGCGTTTGCTCAACGCAGCGCCCAGACCTTCAAGAACACCATCGAGTCGGTTGCACCGGACATCTCCCGCCTCGGTGTCGAAGTGCGGACTCAGCTTGCCGCGAACCTCGACCACACGAGCTTCTCGACGAACGCGAATGGTGTTGCTCTTCACGATGGGAACGTGCCGCTTCGATGCATGGGCACAGGTTCGTCGCGCCTTGCAGTCGCGGCGCTCCAGAGCGCGGACTCGCCCGCTACCAGTGGCACCGCATTGGCAGCGATATTAAGACCTTCTGACGTGTTCTTCGTGAAGGCGATTTCCAACGGCGATGCATTGAAGAAACGAGCAACCGTTGCACGGGTATCTTCGACTCGACGGACCCACACCGGTTTGGGTCCGGCCATCTCATAACCCTCGGTCAGAAACGAGAGGCAGTGCAGGTTCGCTACGCTTTTCAGTTCCGCGGATTCCAGAATCGACACTTCGTTTTCGTTGCGAGCGTCGACCCCGAGGCCCAGCCGGTGCCAGCGAACGAAATTGCGCGATGCAAGTGGCCGCGATTCGAAGCGCTGCGTCGCATCGATGCGAGCGTTCCGACGAAGGGGATTGCCGAGATTTTCTTGAAGCACGAACGGGACAGACTTAGCGCCACGCTTCAGGAGTCCATCGATGCGATGGCTGTGTCGCCGGGACCGCCCGCGACATATGGGGGCGACTGTGAAGGACGATGAGCAACGGAAGCGCTGCTCGCCATACTGGAGTCGGCGAGGCTGAAATAAAAATCCGAGCATGAGGCTGAATGCAATGGAATGGGGGCGAGCTACGACGTTCCTGTCTCGGAAACGGGCCTTAGCCTGAATTATCCGTAACAGTAGAATTTACAACCACCTTTCGTTTTCGCTAAGCGCAAGTTGAGGCTATATCAGACAAGCCGGCAAGCTTTCTCCTACGAATGCGACGATAAGACGGGAAAAATTGGGGCGGTACGCCCGCATCAATAGTAAGCTTGAGCACCGGAAGGAGGCCTGGATGATACGCAAGATGCTTACCGCTTCTCGCCTCCAGCAGGAGGTCGACCGGCGCATTCATCGGCTGCAAGAGGTCATCGAGGATGGCGTGAAGATTCGGGTGCCGCGCCCCCAACTGCAGGAAACCGATGGTACGGGCTGTAATTGGAACATGAGTCACTTCGGGAACGCGGTCGGGTTTGAACGCGACATCGAACGTGTGCTGAAGGCGGTACGTGCCGAATACAACCTCAGCACCGAAACGAAAGAGAAAGCCGACCCCTTCGGCGAATAGCCCAAAGCACGTGAAGTGGTCGAGCCGCGTTATCAGCCTACAGGCAAGCGCCTGCACTCGGACGGAGTCGACGGGGCGAAGTCTCAGCCTTCTATTTCATCCTCGGCTTCGTCTTCGTCCGGCTCAACAAACTCCAGGTTGTTCTCGACTACCTCGACGCGGATTTCTTCTGCGTCATCTTCGATATCAATTTGGCTTGGCGGCGTTGCGACGACTTTGAAGTCAAAGCCCAACGCGCTTGCGTGCGCAACGTATTCGCCCTCGTCATCGTCGCGCAAAACCTCATCGTCAAGCATCGAGCGGCGCTCAGGGTGAAAATCCTTCCCCGTGAGGACGAGTACTTCTTCGTCACCAGTTGCGGTCTCGACGACCAAAAGTTCAACCGTTCCGGATGGCTCGAGCATGATTTCTCCCAGTGTTTGAGGTTTCGGACTTCGCCGAGGCGCGTGAAGTTTCCCGGCCCGGTCTCTCCACGTCGGTGTAGATATGACGCGTCCGGTAAGCCCGACCAAGTGCGGGAAGGTCGGGCATGCACGGCAACTTAGATAGCGCGCCTCGAGTTGACAGCAAAACTGACTCGTCAAGAAGTGGGGCACTCCCGATTGTGAGATTGCTCGCCGAACAAATTGGTCATTACTTTCCTGAACTTCGGCTGGCGAGCGACTTGATGTCTTCAAGGAAGGCCTCGATATGAACGGGCTTCTCCACGACCAGGTCGGCAGAGCCGTCAGCATCGATGCCTCTTACCGCTGACCACAAGATGACCGCTATGTTCTTTAGGGCCTCGTCCTCGCGTAACTGGCGACAGACTTCGAGCCCGTTCAGTCCCGGCATCATGAAGTCGCAGATAACTACATCGGGCCGCAGTTCGTGCGCCTTCTCCAGCCCCTCTCGTCCATTCGCCGCGGTGCTTGCCGTCAAGCCTTCCATTTCGAGCATCATCGCCCAGACATTGCGAATGTCCGGTTCATCGTCGATAAGCAAGACCACGGGCGAACGCGAGGTCAGCGGACCACCGGAAGCAGACATTTATTGGCCTGAGACACTGTCGGGATTCGAAATCAAGCGCACGGCCTATGCCCGAACTGAGGCAAACTCAAAGGTTGCGAGCGCTGACCTTCCTGAGAAGGCGTATGTCCAACCACCCCGACGGTGCGATAGCCGACGAGACGTTCGCCGTCTGCTAGCGGTCCTCCGCTGGTTCGTATTATTCTTCGGTCTACCACGGGCTCGGATGCCTCGACGACCTCCAGCCATCTCTTCAGGCAGAGCGGCTCTTTGCGTGCGGCATGTCTGCGCAAGGCAGGTCGTCACAAAGGGTCTCGACAGACTCGTCTGCCGGCAGGAGGCGGAGATGTGCTCGGGGGTACAGCCTCCGCGCCAGCGAAAGGGCCTCTTCTCGGTTGTTCACAATCTTGACGACAACGACCCCGTCGCGTGGAATCTCGGCACGCCACACACCTCCCGCGGCGGGTCGTATGATGATTTCGGCGTCATCAGCGCCCTCGTTTGTAAGCACGTTGGCCGCCTTCCCAATAAACCTTTGCAGTTTCTCACGCCAAACGTTCGATAGGATAAATTTGCTGATTATATTGACGCTGGCAGCACAAAAAGCAATATTGACCGGTTTTTGTCGAACGACTCTTGTGGTGTTGGGCGCTGGTTTCCTCTGTCACGCGCCGAAAGCGGTGAGGGTCGTGTATCGAACGTTCGCGCTTAAATGGTCACTAACCGCCCGTCGCTCCTAATGCTGATTTCGAACAACAAACAGAATTTTCAATGATGAATAATTCCTTTCAAACAGGTAAACTTCGGGCATATTCAAAACTCTTGAATCTAAAGATTCGAGGCGCCCCAAACAGGCACGCCGGCTGAATGGAAATGATTAGACGATTTGAGCACCCTTCGGGAGAGCACATGCATAGCGCTCTGGGCCTCGACGCCGAGATTCGACATCTCGAGCGGGTCCTTCGTGGTGAGGGAGCGCATTCGACCTTCGCGCGGACTTACTGGCGGGAGAGAGTTTTGCAGGCGCTGTCAACGCCGGGAATGATAGTTGTTCAACGAAGCCGACTCAACGCATTGCTTTCGCAAATAGACGCCTAGGCGGTTCGAGTCAAATCTCACAGCCTGCGCTCCACGGAAAGTCCATCGCAATATGGGCCCGGTCGCTTATCCCTCGCAGGGCATTCACGCACTCAACGTCGCGCGGACGAACAGCCAGCCATGATTCCCACGCCGTTATGCCGGCGGAATGAGCGGGAATTGAGTAACGCGGGCGTCGCAACAGCTTCGCACGGTCGCACATGTCGCTAAAGGGTGCTCGCGTCGGCGGATGATGTTGGACAGCGATGAAAAACCATAAGGGCCGCAAATCCAGCCCTTATGCAAAGCGACTAGCGTCATAGTGCTCTTCGCACCTCGTCTTTCAATTTGCGCTTTAGTACTACAGCCTCATCCCTACGTGGGCGGGGGCCGGGTCGGGCGTATTCTCTAACGTGTTAATCGAGTTGATGACACGGTAGGCTTCTACAAGCGCTTTTTCCTTTTCCACATCATGCCCACCGACGACACGGGCCATCTCTGCATGAGATAGCTCCTTTTCCTGGGATAGGTCAACAACAGTTAGTGTGCTCATTTCGGTTCACCCATTACGAGTAGCGTGACGGCAACGGCCGGGACTGTGATTGAGCGGTGCGACGCAACGCTCACTAAAACCTATTCACGTTCCATGCCAATTTCGAGATTGTTGATTGCCTGCCGTAACCGCTTGTTTATGAACATAAAATTTTAACTTTGTACCTTGACCGGAAATGCCGAAGAAGTAGTGTGTCGGAGTGCCTCCGACACATGGCCGGAATTCTGTTGGTAATGACGATGGAGGACGATGAAACAAAGCAAGCCCTGCTTTGATTTCCTCGCGGCGTTCGATGGTGCCAAAATCAAAAGCGGCGAATACCGCGACATCGATGAGTCGTAGGCGAGCATGAACGGGACGAGTTGCGGACAAGCGCCGCAGCGACCGACCAAGAATGAGGGGCATGCGAAGGCACAGCGGGGAGCACGTATGCAATCGCTGATTGGAACTCTTCATCGAGCCGCCGCAATGTCCGCTGACACCGCGGCTTCCACCGAGTCCGTAGCGTGAGTTGGACCGCGCGCTCGGCCACGCAGACTGATGAGCACCGGCGAAGGCTGAAGTGAAACGAACAGCTTCTCGCTTCGCGTAGGCCCTCTTCGCTTGACGATGTTCACATCGACGCCGCCGTCCGCCGGCCTGACGGCAAGTCGCAGGGTTGCAGGTGACGCGTCTTGCGCGGACGCGAGCGGGCGAATTAGCACCAGAAGTGTCTCGGTCGACTGAGCCGCAAGATGGAGCCGACGCAACGATTCTTGTCGGATGTGCTGCTGCCAAAACAGGAGCGTTCCGCACGTTCCCGCACTGAGAATGCGTTCGGCCGACCAGAGGGCGTCGGCGGTTTTGGGCGCGTGGAGCCGCATGAACTTGTCCGCAGGAAGACCAAGATATGCGAGCGCGAGCGCGTTGGGGACATGCGGGGGCTGAAGTAAGACGAGTGGTCGCTTGCTGACAGATACAAGGGCTGGACGCAGCAGCCGTACTTCTCCGACGCCGGGCTGTTGGACGAGCAACTCGACAAGCGAACCGACCGGCCAACCACCCCCTGGCAACTCTGCGGAAAGTTCAGCGTAACCGGTGTCGATAGTCTTCCCATACGCACGAGCAAGTTGAGACCCTCTCCACAGTGACGGGTGGATGTCCTCGATGTGTTTTGGGAGGGCTACCATTGCTTGCAAGCGCTAATCAGAATCGCGGTGGACGGTTCTTCCGGCGGCCGACAATTCTTCGCCGCCGCTAAGGTTTCACTTCTTCGCGCAGGAAAGCGCTGGGTCGCCGATTCCCCGTGGCACCCACACCACGCAAATCATGTTTTCAGTCTGGAACTCGCGTGAGCGACTTTCGGGATGTGCCATGACGTAACTCCACGAACCATCGTCATCCCCTCGCGTACATGATGCAACCAGTAGCAGCAGCCCGACTGTTGCCAAGATTCTCATATCCACGCTCCCCCTTTTTCGACAATGCCTCGGCGTCGTTATGACGCTCTTTCTCCAGCCAAGCCAAATCTAGTCGGGCATTGGGACGCAACGCGTCTCAATGTCCAACTTAAATGTCGACAAGGCGTCAGCGGCTTGGACGTCTGCGCCCATATAAGTGAGGCTCTCTATCTGGTTGCATGGATGACCTTCATGAAATCAGAGAAGCGGGGCCGAACGGCGATTGCGGCTTTGCTCGTGGATTGCCGGCAAGGCTGCTGGAGCTGTTGGAGGTCCTGGTTACAGATGTGGCGAGCGACGTTGAAGTGGTCGCAAGGGAGCTTGGGCTCAGGGACGAGATGCGGGAAAGGCTTCGGCGGGCGTTCGACCGGGTTGAGTGTGCGCTGGGTGTTCTGGAGGCAATGCAGAAGGCCGCGGTTACGCAATCCGGCCGGAGGCCGGCGGATGTGTCGGCAGAGGAAGGCGGTTGCGGCGGTCGCGACGTTGGCGCCAGCGAAGACCACGGGAGAGACGATGCGCTAGACGCGATGGAACGCGTTCGGGGTGCGGTGGAATTGCTCGCAGGGGAATGGCCGCAGGACTACCCCGAGCAGGCAGTCGAGTGGTGCATCCTCGAGAAGGTCGAGCGCTCGTCGACCGGACATACAAGCGACGCGGCAGCGACTAGGACGAAGCACTGGCTGTGAAAAACGCTTCTCTGCACCAGAAGCGTTCCTGACTGCAACGGAAAAAAATTTGGCCAGAAGAGTTGACGGCGAACGTCTGCCGAGTCCTCCGCGGCTAGCAATCTCGACAGGCGGGCGCGGGTTGACCACAACCTCACAAGGCCTGGAATCCTGACATAGTCGCAATTTCGGGCTTGGGCGACGAGGCTTGAACATTTCACGTCATAGCGGATTATCGAATTCCATCAACACACGGCGCTCGACTGCGGTTATCTGTCCGACCTTCCGTTTAGCTTCTCAGATGCGCAAGGACAATTCAGGGCAGAGAGCTTCCCTTCAATAGTCGCTATGTCGGCTTCGAAAGTGCGCTGCCGTGCTCGATGCCTCAAAGGAGCAGTCAGGAAAAACAGTCCGAGCGCTGCGCCAGCGCAACAGAACAAGAGTGCTCCGTTACCAATTTTTTCGCCGAGCCCGAATTCCCAGACCATCTGAAGCGAAGTCCCGGTTATGAAAAGCATGGCCAGGCCGGCTGCGAACCCAAACCAATCATTCCTTCTGGCTATGCCTTTCCGAATGCGTACTTCATGCTCTTTGGCGCGCAATTGGAGACACGCAAGGTTATTCGGGTTCTTCGGGTCATGATACTTTGGAAAATCTTTGAATACGTCCATTCGGCGTCCAGCGGCGTTGCGACACCGGTTTAACGGCACCCCAACGAAAATCTTTAATCAAACAAACGGTTTCGTTCATCCATGGGGCGACGCAGCGCATTTATGTCGCGCTCCGCTAACTCGAGCCGCGCGGCGGTCAGCTCGCTTGGCGTCCCCGGTCACACGAATTCAGGTGGGAACGAGCCGGCTCTTTGCGCCCCTTGATGACAAACTAAGCGATTGGTCTAGCTTAGCGTTGAGGAACCGGCCTGCCGGAATATTGGAACGCTTCCTTTATTTTTTGACGCGACCGCTCATGGTTTCATACGCCACCGTTCTTGTTCCGAGTTTTATGCACCGGGTGACGCGACGTGCGCCTGTCGTTATTGTCATCTGCATGGGAATCTGAGTCGATTTGCCGGCGTTGTACTCGCGAAAGAGCTTGCCGGGGCCGATGTCGATTCCTAGCCTCTCGAAGACTTCCGAGACGATGGCCTCAAACGTGGCTGCCGGTGCCAGCCGGCCGGTGAACCGATTTATCCGCGTCTTGCAGTAAATCCCGTGGCCAACCCGAATGAGCGTGAGAGCAGTGACGAGCTTCGCTAGTACGCGAGTAAGTTGCGATGTGCCTCCAAGCTTCGTGAGGTCAGAGCGGAGAATGACGACACCAGAACGGCGACGAATTGAGCGGAGTACTCGCTGCTCCACCGTAGATTCGCGTATTCGAGTGGAGGAGCCGGCCCTCACCATTCCGAGACGCTCGTCGACTTGGTCGGGTCCGGCAATTGAAGGTGCAACTCAAGGCCAAGAACTGCGCACCAACTCAGGAGCTGTCCGAAGCTCACATCTTCTGGATGCTTTTCCAAGTACGAGACGCGGTTTTGACTCAAGGCTACGCGCTGCGCGATTTGCGACTGCGTAAGTTTTCGCGATTTGCGTTGGGTACGGAGGAACTGGCCGAGCTGTGGCGCAGTGACGAGACGCTGAGAGAAGAGAGGAGCAGACATAGATACCCGTTCTTCGGTTATTTTCAATTTATCCGCATAGCGGCTGTTTCATCGCCGGCGTCGGCCCCCCGGATTTCCCTGCGAACAGCCGTAACGTCAAGCACGGCGGGGCTTATCGAGGACAGGCGGATACCGAAGCGGTCGGCGCCTTTATTGCGGTGCACGGCGCAACTCTCAACTCGCGATGTCATCGATGCTGCGGAACGCTGTGGCCATCCTTCCTTCCAAAGGTCGATTGGAGCATTGATTGAAGTTCTGCAAGCACTGCGGGTTCACTAATTCCAAGCATTAAGTCCGTCTTCACCAACTGGTTACGACACCAGACCGGCCATCCGTAATCGTCGTCATCAATCGCAAGCCAAGCGCTCGGGCGGCGTCGAAGGACATCGCTCCAAACTTGCATGCCTCGAGCCATGCTTGCAAATGAAGCGTCGTCCATCCGACTGTGATAAGTCGCACCGATGACTCTCGCCCGTAAGCTAGGTGTGAACTGCTTAGTCACTCGGGCGATGCTTCCTCGATATCGACGAACCCAAGACGTCGACAACACGATGTGCACGTTGGGATAGGGCTTCAGAAGCTCCTCGAGCAACGCCACGTGCTCGAATAGCCGATGGCCTGGCGCATTCGATAGAAAAGGCCCGACCCGCCGCTTCACGTAGACGGATTGCGGATGCAAAACTGCATCGTAGTCGCAATACAGCACCTGCCCGCCGAGCTGCCGCGGCGGCGGGATTTCGAAAGAGGGACCTGACATTCCTGTCAACATGCCGTCGTCCGTAGGGGTGAACGCACGAAGACACTTCCGAGAAGATGTGTCGGGAGACCTGGTGGTCGTGTGATACGCCCACGAGACCAGAAGCAACATACGTATCTAGAATCGTCGTGCTGTGAATCGCCTGAAACATCAGCCATTCGGAGCCTGCGTTTGCGCATGGGCGACGATGCGATGAATCAAAACCGTCACATCGTCGTGAGAGATTACTGCTGCACGCTGAATGCTCTGTTCGGAACCGTCGGCGAATTGGATGTTCGCATAGAGGTAGCCGTCGTCGACCCTGCCGTCGATTCGCATAAATGGGACAACTCCGTCCATCGCGCGTATTGAGACGAAGGCGGTTATCGCGTCCCCCGAGAGCGTCGGTACGGCGTATCTCTCGATGCTGATTTCTAATAACCTCGCGCCTTCCTGAAGTGTATCCAATCGCGGTCCACTGACCACACGGAGACCGCCTTCCAGGGAACAGATGCGCCTCGAAGTATTCGTGTCGTCGGGTACTTGGCCATCGAATATATCGACGATGATGGCCGGCAATGGTCCCATCTCGTCATCGACATTCGAAGCGTCTAGGTCTCCTTCGACGGGACCTTCAACGGAGTCGGCCTGCTCGTCCAGCGAACTTTTCTTCAAGATTTCTTTCCAGCTGTTTTTGGTGATGGCGCTCAGGTTGTGCCTAGCTTTTTGAGATACTCAAAAGCAGCCTTTGCGACAGACACAACGTCCTGCTCCTCGCACAAAATCGGCTCATTCATCTCTGACGAAACTGCTGGCCATACAGCCAGTATTCGCCACGCGTGGTCATCGCAACGGACACAAACACCGCCTTCCAACACACCGTCGGACGTTCCTTCGAAGTGCCTTTCGACAAAGGCGGTAAAAAGACTTGAGCTTGGATACGGCGCATAGGGAAACTGGTAACCGAATTCGCTCAACGTCGCTCGAGCACGAGACCACAGCGGCCTGCGTCGCTCAATCTCCGCTGCCGCGGTGTAGAGCGGCTCTGCTTGCGGAAGCGACGCATGGTGACCCTGAAAAATTTTGATGACAGTTCTTGTGGACTCCTGCACCCGCACCGCCGCCGACTGACGAACCCGCTTATAGTCCTTGTCATCGTCAAGCAGCTCAACCGGACGAAGACCGCCGAGGTGGCCCCACGCTGACAGCAGGAAGTCGAGCTTGCAAGTGTTTGAGATAGGTTGAAGCAGCCGACAGATTGACTGCAAGCGCTCCGCATTGACGCGTGGGCTCGCAAAAATGCTTGGGTAGTACGCCACTCTGTCGACGTTGACGGCAAAGATGCGGCCTTGCTCTACGAGTATGTGCAACTGCTCGGGTGTAATGTCGAGCAAGCGCATCAGCAGTTCGCGCGAGATGAGGGTGCCGTTTTCAAGCATCTCTCGCCGGTTACGCAAAATTTCTCTATCGAGACTTTCCTGGCTGAGCGTGCTGTTTTGGGACTCGAAATCGCCGACATACATGTAGTCTAAATTGGCGTTGTACGCCGCAAGTAGCACGACCGGTCCATGCACTGTTCTGTCGTACTCTTCATCGAAGCCGATGCTTTGGCCGAAGGAGCTTGGTGCGTAGAGCGATTGCGAGAGTCCGTCGTCACGAAAGTGAACTTCACATCCCCAATCATCTTGCTCCTCGACGCGACGAAGCTCGTCAGCGCCCGAGATGTCCGCACTTCCTGAGAGCAGCAGAACGTCCGCGTTGGGGTCAAGTTCGCTCAACTTCGAAATCAATGTAGCTACCTTCATCGAAGCTCCTTCTTTAGCATCGACTGGGCTGCTGGAGGTCAGCGGTGTCCACGACGCACGCGAATTCAAAGTTCGGTTTCTCAAACTTCAAGCCCGCAACATTCGACAACTTGAATCGGCCTCTCACATAGCCAGCCGGATTTGCTACGACTTGGCAATCGTTAATCTGATATCGGACGCTATCGTGAACGTGACCATGAATCCAAAGGTCCGCCTGTCCAAGAAGCTCGGTCACGTCACTTGCGAATGCCGCGTTCAAATTGTCCCCTTCTCCGCCGAGCAGCGACCCTGGATGCCGCGGATGGATTGAGTTCGCATGTGGCGCGTGATGAGTGACAACAACTGTCTTGCCGTCGTATGGCTTTGCGAGCTGTTCTTGGAGCCAAGCTCGTGATTTACGGTGAACTTCGAGTGCGTCCTCAGGCGTAAAGCGGTCGCCCGAGTTCATCCGAATGACTCGATGGTCTCGAATGAATCGAGCAGCTTCCTTCATCGCCGTTGCCCGTAGTTCGATTCCGTTCAGCAGATAGTCGGTCCACAGAGTGCAACCAAGAAATCTCGTGCCACCAAAGTCGGCAACTTCTCTTTCAAGTAGGCGCACAGAGGTCCCGGCCGCTTTGGTACGGATGCTGTCAAGCGTGGCCTCGATGCGGCCTTGATAGAACTCGTGATTCCCTGCAACGAAGAGGACAGGCACAGGCCAGTCCTCGAACAAGTTCACGACTTCGCACCCGCGAGCGATGTCTCCTGCGAGCACAAGGACGTCGGCTTGATGGGCGGGTCGAATGATGGTCTCGCCCGGAAAAGAGTCTGAAAGCAATTCGAGATGTAGGTCGGAAGCAATCTGGATTCGCATAGCTCAATCACGTCGACGGAGTCGGAAAATTGGCGCGAGCGGAGTCTAATACTTGGAGCATTGACCGGAGTGCGCGCAAAAAGCGGGGTGTTATGCGCGTCTTCGGTGAAAGCTGGCGCTCGATACTCGGCCACCGAGATGGCTGTCACCAATCAAGGAATTGCCCCCAGAGCCAATCAGCCGGGGACGCGTCGGGATGTCGTTCAACTGCCATCTCGTCTTTCTTGCGACCGTAGTTCCTCACTAAGTCGAGGTAACGCGCTATTAGAACCGCGCCATCGCTCTCGACTTTGGAGTCATAGAGAGACCGCTTCAAGCGCATGTCTGCAATCTCATCTGCGGTGTATTCGTCGAGTGTGTGCAGCGCGCCCCTGACCACAGCCTCCGCTTCGTAGGGGTGCAGGCTCGTCTTCCGCATCAGTTCAACTTCAAGGTTGACGAGCGTTGGGATGCGCCTTGCTGCCGGCAGTCCGCTGACTTGATGAAACGTGCGGAGGATGAGCCATCGGATGAAGTCGATTCGCCATTCCACCTCACCGGGCATCTCGTGCGGTGAAAGTCGGTAACGCTCGCCCTCTACCTCGACCGTGATGTAAGCGCCGACGCGCGCCATCATCGTTCTCGTGGTCGCAGGGGCGTAACTCATGTGGACTGGTCCCATCAACTCTCCATCAATCACGTCTGATTAGATAGCTCATCGAGCAAGGAAATTCGGCCCTTTAGGGTTTGAATGTGTTGACCTTCAGGGGCCGGCTAGCTCTTCTGCATTGCTTTGCATCGACGTTCCTTTGCAGCAGATATGCTCGCGTGACGACATCGTGTGCGGCCGCGTCGGCTTACTCCTGCGCGCGCGGCAAGTCCATGACGAATGCACAGGTGCTCCACAGCTTCAATCGCAGGATGAAACTACCTGCTGCGCTGACAGTCCAAATTTTCCTTCGCTAACAACACAATGTCTTCCTACAGATGCAACACCTCATCGTCGGCCGTGGATGACTCGACCGCGCTTTCAAGGCACACCAAATAGGTGGCATCAGAAGCGGCGCCGATGCTGATTGCCGACGAAACGCCCTCCTCGCAGCAGTCTTGCGAAAACTCCTGTGCTCGCAGAAACCGGAGTGAAGGGCAGCACTTCCTTGTCGCAAGTTGGCTCACGTTCGGTACACCGTCAGCCGTCACCCAAGAGCTATTTCATCTCGGCGCCTTCCGTTGGTTCCAGAAGCCGCCCGCAATCTTTAGATGGGGACCACGCTGACGAGCAAGCCCATGAGGGCCGTCAATGCAGCAAGTGTAGATTCAAACCATGTAGATGTAAACGTTGTAGATGTAAAACGAGTGGCTTCAAAACACGTGGACGCAAAAAACGTGGATGCAAAGGCTGTAGATTCAAAAGCCGTGTTCGGCGATGCTTTCGCCTATGGAAGAAAAACTAAAACCTGAGCAGCAGGCGCTTCGCAGCCGGGTGTCTGCAAATGTAAAAAGACTCCGGAACGCCCAAAAAATATCGCAGGAAGGACTTGCCGACCTCGCTGGACTCCACAGGACGTACGTCTCTCAAGTGGAACGGATGGTCGTGAACACCTCCATGGACAACATTGCGTTGCTCGCCACCGCCCTAGGCTGTGACTTTTGCGAATTGTTCGCAAAAGTTGAGACAAGCACCCAGAACGCACCGCCCGTGGCCCCGGTCGCTGAAAAAACTCGCCATCGAACTTTTAGAAAAAAGACCTGAGCCCCCGCTTTTGCGTGCTCCGAACTCAGGTCCAAGTCGACGCGGCATCGAAGCAATTTCGGCGGTCAAGTTTGCCCGCGGCGCCAGAACCCAAGTCCCGCCTCCTATCCGCGCGAACACCCTCCGTTCCGGCGGCCCTAGAATCTTTCGAATTCTTGCAAGCTCAGATAGGAATAGTTAAGTTACGCCCCCGCCGGTCTCATGCATCGTATAGTCCGACGGCTAGCCGTTGGCGCGGCTGGCGAAAAGTGCGCGCTCCGCCGGAAGAGGGGTCGAAACACTCCGACCTACCTTGGGCGTGAACTTGCGAGTTGTAGCAGAATGCTTCATTCGCAGATAGTCGCCCCCCTTAGAAACTTCCTCACAGGCCCCAGCAGCGTGACTTCGAGCGTCGAAATCCACGTAGTCGATTCCATAGAAGACGTCACCCCTGAGGATTGGAACGTCCTTGCGGGCACTAATCCGTTCGTCCAGCACGCCTACCTCTCCGCGATGCATGTCTCCGGATGCGCTGCCAAACGGACGGGATGGCAGCCGCGTTATCTGCTGATGCGCCGCGGTGAGGGGCTCATTGGCGCCATGCCGTTGTACCTGAAGAGCCATTCCAGGGGAGAGTACGTATTTGACCATTCTTGGGCAGACGCCTTCCAACGGCACGGGTTGCGGTACTACCCGAAGCTTTTGAGCGCGGTACCTTTCACGCCTGTGACGGGGCCGCGCCTGCTAGCAAAAACGCATGAAGACAGGGTGCTGCTTGCGCGCGGCGCGATTCAGTACGCCCGGCAGCTCGACGTATCGTCTCTGCATGTCCTGTTTCCAGAAGAGAACGACCTGGCCGCAATGTCTGACGCTGGGTACATGCAGCGCGAGGGCGTGCAATTCCACTGGAAGAACGAGGGATACACGAACTTCGACGCGTTCCTTGCTTCCATGAATCAGCAGAAGCGCAAGAAGGTGAAGCAGGACCGCCGGCATGTTGCCGAGGCCGGTGTCACGTTCACTTGGCTACGTGGAGCGGAGATTGATGAGGAGGCGCTGGACTTCTTCTACTCTTGCTACGAGAACACCTACCGTGAGCACTGGAACCCGCCGTACCTGACGCGTGAGTTCTTTGGTCTCATTCACGAAGCGATGCCTGAGAGCATCTTGCTCGTTATCGCGGAAGCCGATGGCGAGCGGCTCGCATGCGCGCTGAACGTCATCAGGGCCGGCATCATGTATGGTCGCTACTGGGGCACGCGGGAGTTCGTTTCAGGCCTTCACTTCGAGACCTGCTACATGCAGGGCATCGAGTACTGCATCGTGAACGGCCTGGACGCGTTCGAAGGCGGCGCCCAAGGTGTTCACAAGATGTCGCGCGGCATGCTCCCAACGCCGACCTGGTCTGCGCACTGGATTGCGGACAACCGGTTTGCTCATGCTATCAGTGAGTTCCTGGATGCAGAGACTGCCGCCATGGATGAGCACATCGGGGAGTTGGAAGCACATACGCCGTTTAAGAATCGAGCATAATCGGCTCGGGTCGCTTACGGCCCTTCGCTACATCCTTCCAGTAACGCGCCATCTGTACTGCTTCTTCGAGCTTGTTTCGAAGCTCCGACTCCATTTCCGCAGCTTGGGTTTCCAGTTGATTCAATCGCGCCTCCAGAATCGCGATTTCGGCGCTTGTATCGGTGACCTGCTCTCGCAGGCGAGCCTCCACGCTCTGACGTTGTAAGCGGGTGACTGCTCGGATGTAACACTCCCATGAGTAATCACCGCGATGGTCGAGCGCCTTTCTCATTGTCGACGCTAGGTTTTCCCATGTGAGAGCAATGCCGCGGCTTTGGAAAGAAGCGACGATTTCATCGGCGGTATTGTCGCCATATAGCCTCTTGAACGAATGCAAGCCGGCACCTTTCGGTGCTCTAATGGCCTTGAACGCCTCGCCGAACTCTTGAGATATGTGCTGCAAGGTCAACGGCGTTCCGTCGTCAACATTGATGAACAGAGCGTTGGATTGTTGAGATTTCTTCAATCCCAATCGAACTATGATTTTTGCCCTTCCTTCACAGATGTACGTGTGGACCATTCGACACCACAAAATACTCACTGGCTTCTTGAATGTATTTCCGTTCTTCTGCGCTGAGGGTCTTATCAGCATTTTCGTGTCACCCTTCGCTGCGGCCCGTTCGATATTCTCAAGAGAAAACTGGTCAATTGTTAAGCTCAAGAGCGCGTTTCTTCGCCAGCCGTTGTACTGGGCAAGCCGCATGACAAGGATATTTCTTTCCGCGACTGCCGGACCGCGATTGTCTCGGAAATACGCAATCAGCTTGTCTACATCTTCCTCTGTCGCCCAATACTGGTCGTCCGAAACGCGGGATGAGTCGCCAACATCGGCGAAACATTTCGGATACGTCCGCTTATCAGGAAACGACTTTTCTGTCTTCTTCGCTTCGACAATCACGCTCTGGATTCGATATCCCTCTCCTTTGCCGATTAGGTTAGCGCAGAGATGCGCAGTCTCTTGCGCCCAGCAGCAGAATTCGTACACAACTCGAAGCCGGTAATTCGTGGTTCTTTGTACTGATAATTCGTCTCGAGACCGCGGGTCCCGTTGGATTTTTTCCAGCAACCATTCACGCAGAAGGTCGAGCATGCTGTCAGTCAACTCAGACCACACAATGCTTCTTTCGTCCAAGAAGAGAGATAAAGCCTGTAGACCATCTGCGACCCGGTTTATGCCGGAATCGTAGGCTTGCGACGTAGGAGAAAAGCACTGAGCGAGAAGACCGCGTGCGATATGCTGCGCGTAAAGATTGAACGCGTCGATGCGCCGGAGACGCGCATCGCGATAGATTGGTATTCTCCTACTACCTCTAAATCTGACAATTCGCATCGTCGGTCGCGCTCGCCTCGGCGCCCTTATCGCATGCAAGCGAGTAACATTCGCGATGGCCGTCTCAGATACGTCAAGTTCACTTCTGAACTCGCGTTCTTCGTCTATACGTTGCTTCATTTCGATTCTCCCTTGGAGGACCGTCGCCGACCTATGATTCCAGCTCGGCGCAATTCATCGCCAGTCCCGACGACTACCGTTGCTGCTGCCGAGCGCGCCACGGCCAAGGCAATTGCGTCGGACACCGAGAAACGGCTGCGGCTTAGCATGACAACCACAAACTCTACTCGGGTCGAGATTGGCTCCAGAAATGAGGTCGCATATCCGAGCCGTAAGAGCGAAGTCTCTTCG
Organism: Caballeronia sp. LZ028; assembly: GCF_031451415.1. Lineage (NCBI taxonomy): Bacteria > Pseudomonadati > Pseudomonadota > Betaproteobacteria > Burkholderiales > Burkholderiaceae > Caballeronia > Caballeronia sp. LZ028. The sequence goes on from NZ_JARUXN010000001.1 coordinate 2,551,951, forward strand.
CGACGGATATTCACATCTCCGACCCCATCAAAAGAGACCGTCAACGCGAGTTCATGCACTCCAGTCTCGTCGACTTCAACAAAACCTCTTTTCCATACGTGACGCACTTCTCCACGCATGCCGCGTAACAAGCGCCGTGCAAAATTGTTGCCATCCCAGATTACATGGTCTCCGATAGTCACGAACTGTTGGCGCGCCAATGCGACGACCGGAGTCGGCAAATTTTGATACTTTCTAGCGTCCAGATTCTCAACGTGAAATTGTCTGTTCACCAGCATCGCATGCGCTCGAGTCATCGTTACAAGAAGCGCGTTTCCAATAGAGACACACATCCTAAACTGTCCACCAGCCACGTCGTACCCTTCGCGGAAGTCCCTCACGCAAATCATCAACCTAGCCAGTCTGCCACCGGCCGTCATTGACAGTGATAACGTCTCCGGAGTTGAAGTCTCGTGACTTACTCGGGACCAGGATGGCTGTCGCGGGCCGGTGAATAAACCTTCGGCTTCTCCAAGCTTCAAAGTTGCTCCCGCAGTGAGATGCTTCAGAAAAAATCGCTCGAACATGCATGGCGCATAGCACGACAAAATTATTCTGACTGCCCCAACCAGCCGGCGCAAAAGAGCGTGTATTGCGACGAAGCTAAGAATAGCTGCGTCGTGCACAACGACCATATCAACATCGTAGGCCGCATCCATGCCACGAGCCAACAAGTCCTGGACAGAGACGAATGAAGCGCCGATGACGTGATTCCGCAATCTTGACGACACGCTGTTGGAGCTGAACACATGAAGGGCTGGTCGTTCCGAAGGCCACGAGCTCACGTTACCAATCCGTCGCATCTCATCGAAAACGCATACCTCGAGGGTCGGTCTTTGGTCGGTTGCACAGAGCGCAACCCCGTTACCATTACCGTGAAAAATAACTTTCCTGTGTGCAAAGAGTTGAGCCAGAGACCGCTCAAGTATCCAGGCACCTTGACCCTGCAAGCGTGAAGCTGCCGCCTTGCCTTGCTTTCTTACATCGCCTCTTTCTATGCATTCTCTGATGGCTTTCCGAGCCAATTCATCTGAAGCCAAAAGACGAGCAATACGCCTCGTGGCCTCAGACTCCTTGAGATGTATGTGACCCATTGCCGCTGCGTCATTCAGAACTTTTAAACAAGCTCCTCGGCGGCGCACCAGCGAATTGGGTCCAACGCCGAACACAGCCTTTGCGAACGAATCGACTGCTGCCCACCGTTCGAAGTACACGAGGCTGAAGGGGTCGGATGTAATCCTTTCAAAGGCGCCGTTTCCCCATATCGCCTTGGCTTTCGCGACGCTCGAGACGGACAATTCGTGGTCCGTCGCAAATCGTTGAACTTCCAGCTCATCTTGGTACTGCTTCCACCCACGCACGATAACCCCAGCTTGCCGCATGGTGAGACCCGTCTGGACAAGCCCTCGAACATCGCAAGTACATAACAGTTCGTAGAGCCGAATTCCCTGCTCCCTCCAAATCCTAGAAATGGCGAGACGACCTACACCGATGAAGTATGGATGGTGCTCAACAAACGAGACAATCTGGTCGCGCTCAGGTAGCTTTCGAAATATCAGGGCCGCCTCGAGTTGCTGACCAAAGCTAGAGTCGTTGTAAGTTCCTGTCGCTTCAAGTACTTCGCCGGCCCACGGCGCGTCTCGCATTACTCGATACGACGCGCGTACACGTACTCCCTGCGGAGACGCTCTACTCCGTACCCTAAAAATAGCCCCACCAAATGGGCCCTCACTTGTGACTCTCGTGACTACGCCGGTCACACTGAAGCTCCTCATTCCGGAATCCATGTTGCGAACTCCTCGAGGTAGGACAGGCGAGCCAATTTTTGAAGCAACATCTCAGATTGCTCGGACGGAGCGTGGTAGTGGATATCCGTTTGCTCGAACGCTACCTCGTTCGAAGTTGAGGTGCGCGGGGGTAGCCACTTTTCCAAACGGTCATCCAGTTCATCAAAAATCTTACGGATTGCACTGTTACTACCGACCGAGGATGGCGAGATTCGTAGGAGCTTGCACACCTTCTGCCGGCTAACTCGTCGGAATTGGTTCCGTGGTACAGACTGCAACGGCGTCTCAACGACCCAATCTGACAATCGGCGCCTAGCATTGTCCGCCTTTTCCTTATTCGATATCGCTTTCACGGTGTCTGCGCTCGCTCGATGCTAATGGGGTCACTTTCCGCGCTATGGTAGCCAGTTCGGCGTTGCGAGTTTCCAGTTGCTCAATGCGGGCCAACAGTTGTTCCTCGTTATTTTTCCGCGTCGCTCGTTCGCTTTGAAGCTCCGCTCCGCTCATCGTTACTTCATCCAACAAGACCGCAATTTCCGTCTCTTGCTGATGAATCAGCTTCCGTTGCCAGGAACGCTCGCGTAACAGCCGGCTGATGAGGTTTGCTTTGTTCGCGACCAACCGTTGGTGAGACGCTCGAGCTTCGAGCGTAGGAAATATTTTTTTAAGAAGTCCCCTCGAAGTGTCGTGGGCGGCACTGTTCACGGCAGACCGACTCGGACCTGCGAAGTTTAGATTTTCTCGATTCCTCACAAAGCTTGAATTCTGGGTACCATCCCATGCGCAAAATGAATCGACACTCGTTGGAAAGTATTCGAGCACGAGCTCGCCGTTCTTGTCGCGGACCGGCTCGCCTTCGCTGTTAGCTCTCCATGGTATTGACTTGCTCCAGCGTCGCAGGACTTCAAGTTTAGCCTCGATTGCCGCTTCTACTCGGCGCTTTTCGGATACGGACACGTGGTCAGGCATGTGACTTCTCCCGGAACACAACAGGCTTCCACTCACTCACCAATTTTTCCACAAGCACTTTCATCTCCGTCGCGCTTGCGCGCTCCCTTGTGATGATTACCCTAAGCTCATCCGCCGTGTCACGAGCTGCCAAGCGGTAGTGCAGGGGCCGCTTCGTGTCCGTCGCCGCCTTATCCAACTCCTCTACCTCTTCCTCCATCGTTGAGAGATGGTTACCTGTTCTAATTGAGTGAATGCAATCGATGCAAGTCGCGGGACTCGCCGTCTCAGGACACACACGGTCCTCCTCCTCGTTATAGCAGTTAGCTTGCCGTTTGGTTCTGGCGGCAGACCCAGCGGTGCAAGATGTGTTCGCCATAGGCGCGGGAGCGTACCCTTCTCGCTCTGCAACTTCACGGGTCTGACGCGCCTTCTCCTCCAGTGAAGCCTCGCGAAATGAAGCATTTGATTCAAGCTTTCGGCAAATGCGAACAACGATTCGAGCGAACCCGCCGCCAACGTCAACGCCGCTTAATATGTTTACAACCTTTTCTTGAAAGTATGTTGAACGAATGTCTTCGAACTCGTCGCTGAAGTCTGCGTCTTCCTTCTCGATAGCCGCGAAAAGCGACTCAATGCTACGGTCGTCAGCAACGTCTCTGCCGTCTGTCGTGTAGATGCGAGTAGTTTCCAATGTGAAATGGCACAGATGTCGGCTCAGGGCCATGAGCACGGGATGGTCATGCCGATACATGTAGATGAGCGCGAAGCAGCGTCGGTAGATGTGCGAAGCGCTCACCTTCGTAATCGAGACGTTCAAGTCTGAAAAGAATAGCTTTGCTCCCTCCTGAAAAGAGAATACGTTCGGGCGGTCGTTAAAGGCTGCGTATGAGAAATGGCGCCAGACGAACAATTTCTCTTTCCGGGCCTCATCGAGGGTAGGCGCGACGGCGAGCGGTTCTGTTCCAAGTGGTCGAAAGGTCTGGCCAAGGCGTTCCATTACGTCGACGGCTCGTTCAACGATTTCATTCGCCCACATCGACGCGTAGCGTTGAAGCGTCTTCTCAATGTACACATCTAGATAAGAGCCATCGCGCCCGTCATTCGCCGGTGTCAAGCAACCGCGGTACAGTCCGTATGTTTTCCCGGTCCCGAGCACTTCCTCACGCCTTCGCCCATGGTTGAACAAAACAGCGATAGCGCATGAAAATTGCAGCTTGAGGATAAGATGTCGCAAGCTGCTTTCCTGATTTCGAGCGAGTGCTCGCAAGGCTTTTGGTAACCCATAGCTATCTGCAATTTGTTCGTGGAGAGCGACCGTTTTGCGGGTAACTCTATCACCGATAACTTCTAATGAGAGAACCGATGGGTCACATGACTCCAGCTCATTACGGGCCGTTTCGCAAACCATAATGACACCGTCAGCACAAACGTGAATCCATCGCATCGCCTCGGTGAAAATCGTAACGACATCGGTGATACCCAAGTTCTCGGTGCGCAGGTCAGGATGCTCCCCTTTGTACAACTCTATTGCGCGCCTGTGCGCCGATTTGAAGGGGCGCTCTCCGAACGAGTCAAAGCCGCCGATGAGAGCACATCGATTCAAAAATTTGAGGTTTTGGTAAAGACTGTGCGGCGACACCAAGGGCAAGTCTTTATCTTTCTGCACAGGCCGCTGCGAACCTGTTGCCTCTGCTATGCGCTGTACGATAGCCTTTGGTAGGCTCGCGCTCGCGATTGGAAGCATCAAGTGCCTGCTAATGGCATCCATGTTGCACGAGAACTCGCCGATGTGACCGCTGCCCTCCAGAGAGTTCCTGAACTTAAGGTCGACATTTGCCCGTTGAAGGAGTAGCTCGAATCGAGCATCGTAGTCAAGCGCACTCCACCACCCACCGTTCGCAAGTTCGGTCGCTAGAGTTTGGACAAGTTCTGGTTCGACCTTACTCAACTTATAGCGTGCATGTCGAAACAACCAGACGATAAGTCGAAGGAAAGAGCGAACTGTTCGTCCGACTTCACGCTCGATGTCTCCCGCATCGTGCGCGTGACAGTCTTCATTCACCAACGCCTTCAACGTTGCCAACAGCTCAGGATGCTTACGGAGTCCCTGAGGCTTAAAAATGCTCTCCCCGCCAGAAAAGTCGATTACTGTTTTGCTATCGAAAACAGTCTTAACGTCCGAGACGCCTGAGGCATTTGGGGCTACATCGATACGAATCTCTTCATCGTCCCAGTGGCTCACAAATCTGCGGTGCTTTTTGTCTTCTATGAACCTTCTTGCTGCGTCAAAATCACGGCGGCCTGCACCGGCTGTAACCTCTTTCCGAAAGGCGTTACTTACTTTACGCGAGCACATTTCTTTCTACCTCCGGAACTGGAGTGAGATGATTTTGACCTGACCATTGCTTTTCAACGCTAACGCTTCAATGTCTCCCTAAGTACATAAGCGAAAGGGCTTCGCCGGAGGAGCCTGTAAAGCGCGGCACAAAAAACAATCCGTGGTAGATGAAAGGCAAGAAACCGCTTCTCATTAAATGAAATCAGGAAGCTTAGTCTTTGCTCGTAGAATCGTTGCTGAAGACAGCAATGTATGGCGTCGTCTTCCGTTATCTCAACACGCATCTCACCCCCTGAAGCTATCCAACTGTCGGCGACGCTGTCCCGGTTCTCACTGGCATATGGAGACGCAGGAAAAAGGAGACGTTTTGCGGCTTTTGATTCCTCGCTGTCGTCGATTTCTTTATTACCTGTTACCCAAAGTATGGATTTTCCTAACACTCGCATATATCTACGTATGTTGGCGTCGTGAAGTTCTGTCTGGACCTTCAACCTGAGATAACGTACCGTGGTGGCCATGCTTGAGTGACCAGCTTGGACTTGAGTAGCGATGATGTCACCTCCACCTTCAACGTATGTGTAATTAAGTCTCAGAGTCCTATAATCTCGAATCGTTATGTGCGGGAGGTTATTGCTCTCTAGGAATATCTGCAAATATCTGCTAATTTGGGGGAGATGTGCAATTCGCCGTCCATCGTATCTCAAACGCAACGCACAGAAAATGGATGGATTCCGCCTTTCAAGGAACGCGTCTATGTTCCTGTTGTGCCAAATCAGCAGTTCGATAGCTCTGCACGACAGTTTGTCGTCGGCTCGCCACTCCACTTCTTCAATCTCGATTTGCTGGAATTGGTCCGTCTTTGTTTTTATCCCCGTCAAACGATAACCAGTTCCAATTCGACGAATTCTGCCCGAGTTGAGTGAGACGAGCGTAGAACCGTTCCACCCCGTCTTGATTGCAAGAATTATGAAGCAAGCGATAAGCGAGCGTTGAGTAAGGTAAAACTGTGATAGAGCAACATCGAAAGCGTAACCAGCGGTGGCCTGCAATCCGTATCCGGTGAGAAAGTGTGATAGGCCAAAACCACGTTCGTTGGCGGTTCCAGTGACATACATCTGCTCGTTATGTACGTACGACATCAAAAGCCAATTTACGGCGTCCTGTGGAAGCCGCTTCATCGTGTCGTAGACGGGGATGATGCCGTCGGTATATCGCTCAAAGATACGCTTCGGCAGCGTTTTAGGTGGCCCAAGTGCGAGAATGGCGTTCATCTTTTCAATACACTCACCATGGTCGTTTAAGACCTGCTCACAAGCAATTAAGTATGTATCCATCAGCGAACGAAGTTTTGACGTCGCTTTCTCGTAGAAATCGACATCACTACTTGCTGAGATTACTTTCAAGCTATCCAGGACGTTATGAGATGCGGGAGCATCGTCTCTGTTCGCGACAAAAGGAGTTACTCGATATCCATGTGCTGCGTCACAGAAATTCTGCCCATTTTTAAGACGTGCCAAGCTGTAGCTTGTGAATACTTTGAATGACGTATAGAGACTGTTTCGCGATTTTTTATTGGGTAACAACGTGTCGACTAAGGAAAAGAGATTGGATACGTCTTCTACTTCCAACTCCGCTGCCGGGGTCGATAGCAGTCTCTTTCCATCCGTTGTTTTTACTAATTTTCGAAGAACTGCTATGACTTGGTAGAAGGATGAATGTTGAATAATCTCAGGAGCACCTGAAAGCGCTTCTGACAACAATCCCCCTGATTTAAGACCAAGGGCATCAAAATCAATTATTTTTAGATACTCGGTCCTCACCCCATGGACCATCGCCGTTGTGGTTATTTCGACGTAATTATCACCGATTGGTAGCTTGAATTTGGCAAAAAAGAATGCGGCTATTTCCGCAATTTTTTTGCCACCACGGATAAGTCTGGGACAGTACGAAATAAAGCTCGCGAACCCTTTCAAGGTAATTATTTTCGATTCAGGTTTCCCAGAATAATTTCGATTTGCGAGTAACAGCAGAGATTGGATTTTCGACGCGCTAATACTCTCCGGCGGGGAAGACAAAATTTCTTGTCCCTTTGGGCTCTTCGAGATAACACGGAATACTATGTTGAATGCATGGAACGTTTCGCTGTCTACTTCTTGTGGCGAGAGTTTTATCGCAAGTTCCAAGATGCTACCCGGAACTAACCCAAACTCCGCGCGCTTTAGCTCTCGAAACATCGCGTTTCCTTGGGCGTCGACCGTTTGAATCACGTATCCATCATCTGTACATTTTGCATGAACGCGGCGGAACTGCGTGCCCCAGAGCGGGCCGCGGAATGAGCTATGGCTCCAGACATCGCGAAACGTAAGCTGTTTTTCTGTCCGGGTAATCATCGTAGTCGCTCCAGCGTCGGAAGCCCATCATGTAACCTTTATGGGCCGTTCATTCAGTAAGTCAATGACCGTCAGCCTACATAACAGCTTGTATTCGCCGCGCGAATGCGACTTGATGTAGAGCGGCATCGCGCCGGCAAATTCGCCGCCGCGCTTCAGTATCAGATGATGCGCGCGCCAGCCGGTGCGCTTGACGGCGCACTCCGTCTCCTGCAACGCCGAGAGAAACGCGTGACGCACGAACGGGTTTTCGCCGGCGAGCCGGTTCCAGTCGTCGGCGGCGATGTCGGCGAGCGCATCGACCACATGAATTTCGACCTCGCGATTCAACAGGCTACCTCGCTGTGATTGACCGACGAGCACGCCCGAACCATCGCAGAGCGCGCCCGAAAGCGGCTATTCTCGCGCAAGTCGCAGCGGCGCGCCGATGCGGACAAAACGCCCCGGCGCGGTGCTTTCGGCGATAATGCGCGGCAAATCTTTCATCGTTCTTCCATGCCCTGGTTTCTGTACCTGATCGAATGCGCCGACGGCAGCCTCTACACGGGCATCGCGACGGACGTCGAGGCGCGCTTCACCGCGCACGCGAGCGGCAAGGGCGCGCGCTACACGCGGGCGCGAAAGCCGGTGCGCGTGCTGGCGTCGTTCGAACTGGCGGGGAAATCGGAGGCGCTGCGCGCGGAATATCGCGTCAAGCAACTGACCGCGCAGCAGAAGCGCGCGTTGATTGCGGGGGAAAGGACGCTGGAGTCGTTGTTGCCTCAGACCGAAGCAAGCGAAGAAGAATAAAAAACGCCGCCGCGTGGGTGACACGCGGCGGCGTTTTGTCGGAGAACGCGTTTACTTCTTGTAGTTCGCGACGCCTTCCGAGATTTCCTTGTGCGCGGCGTCGATGCCGGCCCAGCCTTCGACCTTCACCCACTTGCCCTTTTCGAGCGCCTTGTAGTTCTCGAAGAAGTGCTTGATCTGGTCTTTCAGATACTCGGGCACGTCGTCGATCGACTTGATGTTCGCCGTCATCGGGCAGACCTTGTCGTGCGCCACCGCGACGAGCTTCGCGTCCACGCCCGATTCATCGGTCATCTGCAGCATGCCGACCGCGCGCGCGCGCACGACCGAGCCCGCCAGCAGCGGATACGGCGTGATGACGAGCACGTCGACCGGGTCGCCGTCGCCGGAGAGCGTCTGCGGAATGAAGCCGTAGTTCGCCGGATAGCGCATGCCGGTGCCGACGAAACGGTCGACGACGAGCAGGCCCATGTCCTTGTCCGCTTCGTATTTGACCGGATCGCTCTGCGCGGGAATTTCGATGATGACGTTGAAATCGTGCGGGAGATCTTTGCCGGGAGGTACGTTGTTGAAGCTCATGAGCGCTCTCTGGAGAAGTTGAGATCGGAGATGGAATCGCACGGGCGGACGGTGTCTTGCGGCCCGTCGCGCCTGTCTGCGCGTGATTTCGCCATTATAGCCAATCGACCCCGCACGCCCGACGCACGTTCCCGGTTGGCGCGATAATCGGTTTCCGGCTCCAGAACATCCGATTTCAGGAGACATGCATGGAAGACGCGAAGCATTTCATCGATAACCGCTGGATCGCGGCATCGGGCAACGAGACGATTCCGGTCGTCGATCCGTCCGATGGCCAGGTCTTCGCGCAGATCGCCCGGGGCACCGCGGCGGACATCGACCGCGCGGTCGCCGCCGCCCGCGCGGCCTTCGACGGCGGATGGGGCGCGACGAGCGCGGCGGAACGCGGGCGCATCCTCGCGCGCCTGTCGATGCTGATCGGCGCGTGCCACGAGGAGATCGCGCAGGTCGAGGCGCGCGACACCGGCAAGCCGCTGAAGCAGGCACGCGCCGACGCCACCGGCATCGCGCGGTATTTCGAGTTTTACGCGGGCGCCGCCGACAAGCTCCACGGCGAAACCCTGCCCTATCAGCACGGCTACACCGTGCTCACGATCCGCGAGCCGCACGGCGTGACCGGGCATATCGTGCCGTGGAACTATCCGCTGCAGATTTTCGGGCGCAGCGTCGGCGCGGCGCTCGCCACGGGCAACGCGTGCGTCGTGAAGCCGGCGGAGGACGCGTGCCTGTCGCTGTTGCGCATCGCGGAACTGGCGGCGGAAGCCGGCCTGCCGGATGGCGCGCTCAATATCGTCACCGGATACGGTCACGAAGCGGGCGCGGCGCTCGCGCGGCATCCGGGCATCGATCACATCTCGTTCACCGGCTCGCCCGCGACGGGCGCGGCCGTCACGAAGATGGCCGCCGACAATCACGTCCCCGTCACGCTGGAACTCGGCGGCAAGTCGCCGCAAATCGTATTCGCCGATGCCGATTTCGACGCCGCCCTTCCCGTGCTCGTCGCCGCGATCGTGCAGAACGCCGGACAGACGTGCTCGGCGGGCAGCCGCGTGCTGATCGAGCGCGCGGCGTACGAACCCTTGCTGGATCGTCTCTCGGAGGCGTTCGCGGCGCTGAAGGTCGGTCCGAGCAAGCTCGATCTCGACTGCGGCCCGCTCATCAGCGCGAAGCAGCAGCAGCGCGTGTGGGATTTTCTGTCCGATGCGCAGCACGACGGCATTCCGATGGCCGCGCACGGCGAAGTCGTCGGCGATGCGCCCGAAGCGGGCTTCTATCAGGCGCCGACGCTGTTGCGCGACGTCCCGCCGACGCATCGTCTCGCGCGCGAGGAAGTGTTCGGCCCGGTGCTCGCCGCGATGCCCTTCGACGACGAAGCCGACGCGCTCCGACTCGCCAACGGCACCGACTACGGGCTCGTCGCCGGCATCTGGACCCGCGACGGCGCGCGTCAGATGCGGCTCGCGCGCCGCGTGCGTTCCGGACAGGTGTTCATCAACAACTACGGCGCGGGCGGCGGCATCGAATTGCCGTTCGGCGGCGTCAAGCATTCGGGACACGGACGCGAGAAAGGCTTCGAGGCGCTGTACGGCTTCACGACGCTCAAGACCATCGCCATCAAACACGGATAAGGAGACACGCATGCGACTGCAAGGCAAAACCGTCATCGTGACGGGCGGCGGCTCGGGATTCGGCGAAGGCATCGCGAAGACGTTCGCGCGTGAGGGCGCGAACGTCGTCGTCAACGATCTGAACGGGCCGGCCGCTGAGCGCGTCGCGAGCGAGATCGCGCTCGCATCGTCGCCGGAGGTGAAGCACGGCCGCGCGATCGCCGTTCAAGGCGATGTGACGCAGCGCGCCGACTGGCAAACGCTCTTCGATGCCGCGATCGGGGACTTCGGCAGCGTGCAGATCGTCGTCAACAACGCGGGCACGACGCACCGTAACAAGCCCGTTCTCGACGTCACCGAGACCGAATTCGACCGCGTCTACGCGGTGAACGTGAAGAGCATCTATTGGAGCGTCGAGCAGTTCGTGCCGTACTTTCGCGAACGGGGCGGCGGCGCGTTCATCAATATCGCGTCGACGGCGGGCGTGCGGCCGCGTCCGGGACTCGTCTGGTACAACGGCAGCAAGGCGGCGGTCATCATCGCGAGCAAGGCGCTCGCGGTCGAACTGGGCGCGGACCGCATCCGCGTGAACTGCATCAATCCGGTGATGGGCGAGACCGCCCTGCTCTCCGAGTTCATGGGCATGGAGGACACGCCCGAGAACCGCCGCAAGTTTCTCGCGACGATACCGCTCGGCCGGCTTTCGACGCCTCAGGACATCGCCAACGCGGCGCTTTATCTCGCATCCGACGATGCCGAGTTCATCACCGGCGTCGCGCTCGAAGTGGACGGCGGACGCTGCGTCTGACGCTTGCCCGCGCACGCCGCGCGCCGTGTGCGGCGAGTGCGGGCATCGGTGCTTTCCCTAGCAGAAACGGGCGTTTTGCGGTGCGGCCGACGGGCTAGAATCCTTACGCGCCTGTAATCGCGAGCGGGCCCGTCCGCTCGCCTGGCGCACACAAAAAATATTGGAGACAAGCATCATGGCCAGCACCGCCAAACCCATGCCGCGCCCCGGCGCGGGCACGCCTTCCGCGTTCGAGGAGGCCACTTACCGAAAGGTCGTCTGGCGTCTCGCGCCGCTTCTGCTGATCTGTTATGTGGTGGCGTATCTCGACCGCGTGAACGTCGGCTTCGCCAAGCTGCAGATGGCCGCCGATTTGCAACTGTCGGATGCCGTGTACGGCTTCGGCGCGGGCATTTTCTTCTTCGGCTACTTCATCTTCGAGATTCCGTCGAACATCATCTTGCATCGCGTCGGCGCGCGCGTGTGGATCGCGCGGATCATGATTACGTGGGGCGTCATTTCGGCGCTCACGATGTTCATCACCACGCCGACGATGTTCTACGTCATGCGCTTTCTGCTCGGCGCGGCGGAAGCGGGCTTCTTCCCCGGCATCATTCTTTATCTGACGTACTGGTTTCCGGCGCAGCGGCGCGGGCGCATCACGACGCTGTTCATGACGGCGATCGCGCTTTCGGGTCTGATCGGCGGGCCGATCAGCGGCTGGATCATGGATGCGTTCCACATGAAGAACGGCTGGCACGGCTGGCAATGGCTGCTGCTGCTCGAAGGCATTCCGTCGATCATCGTCGGCATCGTCGTGTTCCTGAAGCTCGACGATCGTATCTCGAAGGCTTCTTGGCTCACGCAGGAAGAACGCGAACTGCTCGAACGCAACATCGCGGCGGATAACGTCCAGAAGGAAGATCTGTCGCTGGGCAAGATCTTGTCGAGCCCGAAAGTGTGGCTGATGAGCATCATCTACTTCTCGTTCGTGATGGGACTGTATGGCGTGAGCTTCTGGCTGCCGACGATCATCAAGTCGATGGGGATCAAGGATGCGCTGCATGTCGGCCTGCTCTCCGCGATTCCTTATGGCGCGGCGGTGATCGGCATGCTGTACGCGGCGCGCAGCGCGGATCGTTCCGGCGAGCGTCGCTGGCATATCGCGATTCCGGCGTTGATCGGTGCGATCGGGCTGGTGCTGTCGGTGGTGTGGTTCAACAACACGACGCTCGCGATGCTCGGCCTCACGCTCGCCACGATGGGCATTCTCACGACGCTGCCGCTGTTCTGGAGTCTGCCGACGGCGTTTCTTGCCGGCACCGGGGCGGCTGCGGGTATTGCGATGATCAACTCGCTTGGGAATCTCGCCGGGTTTTTGAGTCCTTATCTCGTGGGGTGGTTGAAGCAGGTCACTGCTTCTAATTCGAGTGGGATGTATATGCTCGCGGGTTTTCTCGTTCTTGGGGCTGTGCTTGTGCTTAGTGTGCCGGCGCGGTTGGTTAATCGGTAAGGTTGCGTTCCGCTTTCTTTTTCGCGGCAGCCTGTGATCGCGTCGGTCTGTTGGCACTGCCCTTGTGCAGGGCAGTCCCAATAGACCGACGCGTAATCGCGAGCCGGCGGAAAAGAACGAAACCCGCACCGCAACGATGCACATCCCCCGTGCATGCACCAAAACCTCGCCCGCTAACCCCCATCCCCCGAAGTAAAACTTCCCTGCGATTCCCCGCAAACCCCCGCCATTAGGGCAAAAGACCCCAATTGGCATACCCCTTGCAGAACGCTCCGAGCAATCGTCATTGCTCAAACAACCACATCGGCAAGGGGAACACAGAAATGAAACGACGCAGTCTGCTGAAGTTCGGCTCCATGTCGGGCGCGCTCGCCCTTGCGGGCCAACTTCCGATCACGAAAGCCCACGCCGCCGATACCGGTCCGATCAAGGTCGGCATCCTCCATTCGCTGTCGGGCACGATGGCGATCTCCGAGACGTCGCTGAAAGACACGGCACTCATGACCATCGCCGATATCAACAAGAGCGGCGGCGTCATGGGCCGGCAGATTCAGCCCGTCGTCGTCGATCCCGCTTCGAACTGGCCGCTCTTCGCCGAGAAGGCGCGTCAGCTTCTCACGCAGGACAAGTGCGCGGTCGTGTTCGGCTGCTGGACCTCGGTGTCGCGCAAGTCCGTGCTGCCGGTGTTCGAGGAACTCAACGGCCTGCTCTTCTACCCCGTGCAGTACGAAGGCGAAGAGATGTCCCGCAACGTGTTCTATACGGGCGCCGCGCCGAATCAGCAGGCGATTCCCGCCGTCGAATATCTGATGGGACCGGAAGGCGGCAGCGCCAAGCGCTTCTTCCTGCTCGGCACCGACTACGTGTACCCGCGCACGACCAACAAGATCCTGCGCGCGTTCCTTCACTCCAAGGGCGTGAAAGATGCAGACATTCAGGAGGTCTACACACCGTTCGGACATAGCGACTATCAAACCATCGTCGCGAACATCAAGACCTTTGCCCAAGGGGGAAAGACGACTGTCATCTCTACGATCAACGGCGATTCGAACGTACCGTTCTACAAGGAACTCGGCAACCAGGGCCTGAAAGCGACGGACGTGCCTGTCGTCGCGTTCTCGGTCGGCGAAGAGGAACTGCGCGGCATCGACACGAAACCGCTCGTCGGCCATCTTGCCGCATGGAACTACTTCATGTCGGTGAAGAACCCGAACAACTCGAAGTTCGAGAAGGAATTCTTTGCGTACGCAAAGGCGCAGAACCTTCCGGGCGGCGACAAGCGCGTCACCAACGATCCGATGGAAGCGACCTTCGTCGGCATCCACATGTGGAAGCAGGCCGTCGAAAAGGCGAAGAGCGCCGATGTCGACAAGGTCCGCACCGCGATGGTCGGTCAGACCTTCGCCGCGCCTTCCGGCTTCACGCTGACGATGGACGGCAACCATCATCTGCATAAGCCCGTGATGATCGGCGAAATTCGCGGCGACGGTCAGTTCAACGTCGTCTGGAAGACGAAGACCGCCATACGCGCGCAGCCGTGGAGCCCGTATATCGCGGGCAACGAGGGCAAGCCGGATGTCGTCAGCTCGATTCCCGCGTTCCTGCGCCGTCAGCGTGTGCGTGTCGCGTAACGCCTGACGTCGATGCAGCGAGGCCGCGCGTTTCATGCGATGCGCGCGGCCTTTCGAGTTCTAACGGAAAGGCCCACATGACCGGCTCCCTCAAGCGCGCGCTCCTTGCGCTCATCCTCGCGATGACGTCGCTCGCGGCCCACGCGCTCACCAACGACGATCTCGCCCCGCTCGCCGGCGACGACTTCGAAGCCAAGACCGCCGCCATCGACAAGCTCATTGCCAATGCCGATGCGCCTTCCATCGCCGTGCTCGGCGCGCTGTCCGATGGCTCGCTCGTCGCGACCGATAACGGTCACGTCTACATTCAGACCGATGACGGCACGAAGGACGCGATCACCGGCAAGACCGCCGAAGCGCCTGATGCGCAACCGATCACGCTGAACAATCTGCTGCGCACGAAGGTCGCGGGCGCGTTGTCGGGGCTGCAGCTCGCATCGCCCGATACGGCCAAACGCCGCGACGCCATCGCTGCGTTGCTGAAGAACCCGGACGCATCGATGAAGCCGATGATCGACCGAGCCCGCGCAATCGAAAAGGATTCCGAACTAAAGAAGCGCCTCGACACGCTCTGGGCGATGACCGCGCTGCACGATCCCGACGTGAACAGGCGTCTCGAAGCCGCGCAACTCGTCGCGGCGCGCCATGACCTCGACATGTACGAACTGCTGCGCCCGATCGTCGCGAAGAAGGCCGACGGCACGTTCAACGAACCCGACGAACGCGTACGCAACGCGGCTCAGGAAGGCATCTACGCACTCGATTCGATTCAGCGCCGCAGCGAAATCTTCGGCACGATCTTCGCGGGCCTCTCGCTCGGCAGCGTGCTGCTGCTCGCGGCGCTCGGGCTTGCGATCACATATGGGCTGATCGGCGTCATCAACATGGCGCACGGCGAGTTCCTGATGATCGGCGCCTATGCGACCTATGTCGTGCAGAACCTCGTGCAGCATTACGCGCCCGCCGCGTTCAACTGGTATCCGCTCTTCGCGGTGCCTGCGTCGTTCATCGCCGCGGGGCTCGTCGGCATCGTGCTCGAAAGGCTCGTGCTGAAGCATCTCTACGGACGTCCGCTCGAAACGCTGCTGACGACCTTCGGCATCAGCCTGATCCTGATTCAGGCGACGCGCACGCTCTTCGGCGCGCAGAACGTGCAGGTGACGAATCCCTCGTGGATGAGCGGCGGCGTCACCGTGATGCAGAACCTCATCCTCCCGTACAACCGTCTGACGATCCTCGCGTTCTCGCTCGCCGTCGTCGCGATCGCGTGGGGCGTGCTCACGAAGACGCGCCTCGGCCTCTTCGTGCGCGCGGTGACGCAGAACCGCCGCATGGCCGCGTGCGTCGGCGTCAAGACAGCGCGTGTCGATTCGTACGCGTTCGCGTTCGGTGCGGGCATCGCGGGACTCGGCGGCTGCGCGCTCTCGCAGATCGGCAACGTCGGGCCCGATCTCGGCCAGAGCTACATCATCGATTCGTTCATGGCGGTGGTGCTCGGCGGCGTCGGCCAGCTCGCGGGCACGGTGATCGGCGGCTTCGGGCTCGGGCTCGTCAGCAAGGCGGTCGAGCCGTTCTGGGGCGCGGTGCTCGCGAAGATCGCGGTGCTCGTGCTCATCGTGTTGTTCATCCAGAAGCGTCCGCAGGGCATGTTCGCCCTCAAGGGCCGCAGCGCGGAGGCTTGAGACATGACCGCCTCGACCAATGTCGGCACGAACCTCGACGTCACGCCGCAACCCGATCCGGGCGCGGCGCGCGCGGGCTTCGCGCTCGGCCTGCCGCCGCGCGCCGCGCTCTTGCCGAAGAAAGGCTGGCTCGCGTTGATCGCGCTCGTCATCGCGATGAGCATCTTCGTGCCCGTCAGCGCGCTCGTGCTGCCGGAAACGAGCACGTTCCATCTCTCGGCTTATGCGATGACGCTCGTCGGCAAGCTCATGTGCTACGCAATCGGCGCGCTCGCGCTCGACCTCGTATGGGGCTATTGCGGCATTCTGAGCTTGGGCCATGCGCTTTTCTTCGCGCTCGGCGGCTACGCGATGGGCATGTACCTGATGCGCTCGATCGGCCGCGAGGGGACGTATCAAAGCGATCTTCCCGACTTCATGGTGTTTCTCGACTGGCACAAGCTGCCGTGGTACTGGGAGGGCACGGAACATCTCTGGTATGCGCTGTTGCTCGTCGTCCTCGTGCCTGGCGTGCTTGCGTGGGTGTTCGGCTTCTTCACGTTCCGCTCGCGCGTCAAGGGCGTGTATCTGTCGATCATCACGCAGGCGATGACCTTCGCCGCGATGCTGCTTTTCTATCGCAACGAAACGGGCTTCGGCGGCAACAACGGCTTCACCGACTTCAAGCGCATCGCGGGCTTTCCAATCACGCATCCGGGCACGCGCACTGCCCTCTTTCTCATCACGTTCGCGGTGCTCGTGCTCGCGTTTCTCGCGGCGAGATGGATCGTCACGTCGAAGCTCGGGCGAGTCGTCACCGGCGTGCGCGACGGCGAAGCGCGCCTGATGTTCCTCGGCTATAGCCCGCTCGCGTACAAGCTCTTCATCTGGACGGTGTCGGCGGTGTTGTGCGGCATCGCGGGCGCGTTGTATGTGCCGCAGGTCGGCATCATCAATCCGAGCGAGATGTCGCCCGCGAACTCGATCGAAATGGCGATCTGGGTCGCGGTCGGCGGACGCGGCACGCTGATCGGACCGATCGTCGGCGCGTTCGCCGTCAACGGCGCGAAGAGCTTTTTCACCGCCTATTTCGCGGAGTATTGGCTGTTTTTCCTCGGCCTCATCTTCACGCTCGTGCCCTTGCTTCTGCCGAACGGCATCATGGGACTGATTGATCTCGCGCGCCGCAAGAAGGCGCACGGAGACGCTGCCGAATGACTGCACATAACGCATTGATCGTGGATTTGCCGCCGATTCCGGAGACGAGCCACAAGAACATCAACGTGTCGTCGGGCCTGGGGCATGTGCTCGCGCCCGGCGAGATCGATGTATCGCACGGCACGATCCTCTATCTCGAGGACGTCACCGTGAGCTTCGACGGCTTTCGCGCGCTGAACAAGCTGACGTTGTCGATCGATGTGGGCGAGTTGCGCTGCGTGATCGGCCCGAACGGCGCGGGCAAGACGACGATGATGGATGTCATCACCGGCAAGACACGTCCCGACGACGGCAAGGTTTTTCTCGGGCAGACGTTCGATCTCACGCGCATGTCGGAGCCGGTGATTGCGCGCACGGGCATCGGGCGCAAGTTTCAGAAGCCGACTGTGTTCGAGAATCATCCGGTGTGGGAGAACCTCGAACTCGCGATGAAGACGGACAAGCGCTGGTTCGCATCGTTGAGGGCGCGGCTGGATGGTGCCGCGCAGGCTCGCATCGAAGAGACGCTCGAGCTGATTCGCCTTCAGCATCAGGCGACGCGGCTTGCGGGCGAGTTGTCGCATGGGCAGAAGCAGCGGCTCGAAATCGGCATGTTGTTGATGCAGCAGCCTGCTCTCTTGCTGCTCGATGAGCCTGCGGCCGGCATGACCGATCATGAAACGATGGAACTCGCGGAGTTGCTCAACAAGCTGCGTGGGTCGTGTTCGATGATGGTCGTCGAGCATGATATGGAGTTTGTTGCTGCGCTTTCGGGGGATAGCGGGAAGGTTACTGTTATGGCTGAGGGGAGTGTTCTTGCCGAAGGCACGCTCGATGACGTCAAACGGGACGAGGCCGTTATTGAGTCTTATCTTGGGCGTTAGTGTTTTATGTCGGCGTGGGTCGTCGTGGAAGCCTGTTTTCTTAGTGGTCTATTAGCACTGCCCCTGTGCGGGGCAGTGCTAATAGACCGACGCGATCACAGGATTCCACGCAAGCGTAAGCAAACAAGCGCAGACCAAGAGACAAAGCAAATGCTAGAAGTCGAAAACCTGAACCAATACTATGGCGGCAGCCACATCCTCCGCGATGTGAAACTCACCGTCCCCGATGGAAAACTCACCGTCCTGCTGGGCCGCAACGGCGTGGGCAAAACGACGCTCCTTCGCTGCCTGATGGGTGTCGTCCCGACAAAAAGCGGCACCATCGCCTGGCGCGGCAACAAGCTCTCCTCGATGCCCACCCACGCGCGCGTCGCAAACGGCCTCGCCTACGTGCCGCAAGGCCGCGACATCTTCGGCCGTCTCACCGTCGAAGAAAACCTGCTCGTCGGAGCAGCGAGCCGCAAAGCGCCATCGAAGATTCCCGATCACATCTACGCGCTGTTCCCCGTCCTCAAAGACATGAAGAACCGCCGAGGCGGCGATCTCTCCGGCGGTCAACAACAGCAACTCGCAATCGGCCGCGCGCTGATGAGCGAGCCGCAACTGCTCATCCTCGACGAGCCGACCGAAGGCATTCAGCCATCGATCATCCGCGATATCGGCCGAACGCTTCGGCAACTCGTCGACGAAATGGGCATGACCGTCCTGCTCGTCGAGCAGTATTACGACTTCGCGCGCGAACTCGCCGATCGATACTGGGTCATGAGCCGCGGCGAAATCGTCGCGGGCGGCGCGGGCTCGGAAATGGACGCGCATGGAGTGCGCGAGCTGATCGCCGTATGATCGAGGCTCCGCTCTAGAAGAACGCATCGCTCATGCACCACGAATCGCACGCAACACTCGCCGATCCGAACATCTGGCGCGGCTCGCTCGAACTCGGCTACGCGCGTCAGCACGGCCGCACCGTCTGCGTTCATCGCAAGCACGAAGGCCCATTGCGGCTGCAACGGCCGCTCTATCCCGAAGGCGATATCTGTCATTCGGTGATCGTGCACCCGCCCGGCGGCGTCGCGGGCGGCGATCGTCTTTCCATCGACGTTCGTCTGCACCAAGACACGCACGCCGTCATCACGACGCCCGGCGCGACCAAGTGGTACAAGGCCAACGGCAAGCTCGCGACGCAGCGCATCGATATCGATCTCGCCGCGCATGCGAAGCTCGACTGGCTGCCGCAAAACAACATCGTGTTCGAATCGTCGAACGTCGAACTCGAATTCAACCTGACACTCGATGAAGGCGCGAGCGCGATCGGCTGGGACGCAATGCTGCTCGGGCGCGCCGCCGCCGGCGAAAAGTGGACGCAAGGGCAAATCAAGGCGACATCGCGTATCGCGCATGGCAATGGTTCGACGCTCTGGTTCGAACGCACGCTGCTCGATGCGCGCGATCCGCTGCGCGACTCCGCTCAAGGTCTCGCGGGCTTCCCCGCTTACGGCACGCTCTGGGCGATCGGCCCCGCATGCGACGATGCCCTCGCCGAGACCCTCGCCGCACATCTTCCCTTCGACGATGAGCTCCGCGCAGGCGCATCGTGCGTCGCGCCGGGCGTGCTGATCGTGCGCGCGATCAGCCGCTCCATGGAACCGCTGCAAAACGCACTCACCGATTGCTGGTCGCGTCTTCGTCCGCTCGTGCATGGCGTCGATGCGCGACCTCTGCGTTTGTGGACTACCTAGTACGCACCAACGAAGCGCACGCGTCTGCACATCCGTTGTGCGCGGCGATATATGCGTAACCGGCAAACGCTGACAGCATAAGAAATAAGCATCGATGGCACGACTCTCGCTTTAAGCCTTCGCTCGAGAGCCGCGCATTCCAACGCGGCCGTTCAAGACCGAAGGATCATCGATGCTCACGACTTTTTCCCGCACGCGGCGCACCGCACTCGTCGCGCTGCTGCTTTCCCTCGCGCCTCTCGCCGCGCATGCCGACGCGCTCGACACCATCGCGAAGAACGGCACGCTGCGCGTCGCCGTGCCCGAAGACTATCCGCCCTTCGGCTCGGTCGGCGCCGACATGAAACCGCAAGGCTACGACGTCGACATGGCCGCGCTGCTCGCCAAGTCGATGAACGTGAAGCTCGAACTCGTGCCCGTCAACAGCGCGAACCGCATCCCGTATCTGACGACCAACAAGGTCGATCTCGTGATCTCGTCGCTCGGCAAGACGCCGGAACGCGAGAAGGTGCTCGACTTCTCGACGGCTTACGCGCCCTACTTCCAAGGCGTGTTCGGCCCCGCCGACATCAAGGTGACGAGCCCCGCCGATCTCACCGGCAAGACCGTCGGCGCCACGCGCGGCGCGCTCGAAGAGATCGCGCTCTCGCAGATGGCGCCCAACGCGACCATCAAGCGCTTCGAGGACAACAACGCGACCATCTCGGCCTTTCTCTCGGGACAGGTGCAACTGATCGCGGCGGGCAACATCGTCGCGGCGGCGATCCTGTCGAAGAATCCGCCGCGCCGGCCGGAAGCGAAGTTCATCATCAAGGATTCGCCGTGCTTCGTCGGCATGAACAAGAACGAGCCGCGCCTGATGTCGAAAGTGGACGACACCATCGCGCAGGCGAAGAAGGACGGCACGCTCGACACGATGTCGAAGAAGTGGTTCAACCAGCCGCTGCCCGCGACCCTTTGATCGGGAGCGCGGCATCGTATGGCCTATGAACTTCAATTCGCCGATCTCGCGCAGTACGCGGGCATGTTCGCGAGCGGCGCGGCGACCACGCTCGCGCTGACCGCCGTCTCGACGGCGCTCGGCGTGTCGGTCGGCGTGCTCGGCGCCGCCGCGCGCAACAGCCGGCATGCGTGGCTCGCGGCGATCGTCGGCGCCTATGTCGAAGCGGTCCGCAACACGCCGTTCATCGTGCAACTGTTCTTCGTGTTCTTCGGCCTGCCCGCGCTCGGCATTCATCTCAGCGAATACGTCGCGGCCATTCTCGCGATGACGCTCAATCTCGGCGCGTACTCGATCGAGATCGTGCGCGCGGGCGTCGCCGCCGTGCCGAAGGGTCATCTCGAAGCGGCGGCATCGCTCGCGATGTCGCGTGGCGAGACGTTCCGTCATGTCGTGTTGCCGCAAGCGCTCGCCAAAGTGTTCCCCGCATTGACGAGCCAGATCGTCATTACGATGCTCGGCTCGGCGGTCGTCTCGCAGATATCGGTGCCCGATCTCACGTATGCCGCGAGCTATATCCAGTCGCGCAACTTCCGCGCGTTCGAGACGTGCTTCTTCATCACGGCCGCGTATCTCGTGATGGCGCTCGCTCTGCGCGCCGCATTGAACGCCATGGGCAAGCGCTTTCTGATGAATCACCGGAGCGCCGCGCGATGATCGAATTCACGCTCGCGCAGATCTTCGAGAACCTGCTGCTCGCGGCGCGCTGGACCATCGTGCTGTCGATCGTGTCGTTCGTGTTGGGCGGCATCGTCGGCTTCGTGCTGCTCGTCATGCGCGTGTCGAAATCGCAAGTGCTGCGCATGCTCGTCAAAGGCTATATCCAGCTCTTTCAGGGCACGCCGCTTCTCATGCAGTTGTTCCTCGTGTTCTTCGGCCTGCCCTTGCTCGGCATCGACGTGTCGCCGTGGCTCGCGGCGAGCGTCGGTCTCACGCTCTTCACGAGCGCGTATCTCGCGGAGATCTGGCGCGGCGCGGTCGAAGCGGTGCCGAAGGGCCAGTGGGAAGCATCGTCGTCGCTCGCGATGAGTTACATGGAGCAGCTTCGTCACGTGATCCTGCCGCAAGCGACGCGCATCGCGGTCGGCCCGACGGTCGGCTTCGCGGTGCAGGCGGTGAAGGACACGGCGCTCGTATCGATCATCGGCTTCACGGAACTGACGAAGGCTGGCACGATGATTTCGAACGCAACTTTCCGGCCGTTTCTCGTGTATGGGCTCGTCGCCGTTATCTACTTCTTGCTTTGCTATCCGCTGACGCGCTATGCGCGCACGCTCGAAAGGAAATGGAATGCCGCTCGTTGAAACCCGCAATCTTCAGAAGCAGTTCGGCGCGAATCAGGTGCTGAAGGGCATCGACTTCGCCGTCGAGCGCGGACAAGTCGTGTCGATCATCGGGCGCAGCGGCTCGGGCAAGAGCACGTTGCTGCGCACGCTCAACGGTCTGGAGAGCATCGACGAAGGCTCGATCGAAATCGACGGCGAGCATATCGATGCGCGTCATGCCGACCTGCGCGCGCTGCGGCTGAAAGTCGGCATGGTGTTTCAGCAGTACAACCTCTTTCCGCATCTCACCGCGGGCGAAAACGTGATGCTCGCGCAGACCGTCGTCAGGAAGATCCACAGGGCGAAGGCGCGCGCGACGGCGCATACCGTGCTCGAACGCGTCGGTCTCGGCGACAAGTTCGATGCTTTTCCCGATCAGCTTTCGGGCGGTCAGCAGCAACGCGTCGCGATCGCGCGCGCACTTGCGATGAAGCCGACCGTGCTGCTCTGCGATGAGATCACATCGGCGCTCGATCCCGAACTCGTCGGCGAAGTGCTAGCGGTCGTCGAAGACCTCGCGCGCGACGGCATGACGCTCATCATGGTCACGCACGAAATGCGCTTCGCGCGCAAGGTGAGCGACAAGGTCGTGTTCATGCATCAGGGGCGCGTGTGGGAATCGGGCGCGCCGGACGCCATCTTCGAGCGGCCGTCGACCGTGGAGTTGCAGCGCTTCATCCAGTAAGCCGAAAGCCGACCGAAAGCCCCTTAAAAGCGCATGAGACGCGGCATTCCGGTGCTAGCATTGCAAAGCCCGAAACACTTTTCTCCATAGAAGAAGCCCATGAAACTCACGCCCAGAGAAAAGGACAAGCTGCTGATCTTCACAGCGGCCCTGCTCGCCGAGCGTCGCCGCGCGCGCGGCCTCAAGCTCAATCATCCGGAAGCGGTCGCGTTCATATCGGCGGCATTGATGGAAGCGGCGCGCGACGGCAAGACCGTCGCCGAAGTCATGCACTACGGCACCACGCTGCTCACGCGCGACGACGTGATGGAAGGCGTGCCCGAGATGATTCCCGACATCCAGATCGAAGCGACCTTCCCCGACGGCACCAAGCTCGTCACCGTTCATCATCCGATTCCCTGACACCATGATCCCCGGCGAATATTTCATCGACGATGGCGAGCACGAGCTCAATGCGGGCCGCGAGACGGTTACGGTCGTCGTCGCGAATCATGGCGACCGGCCGGTGCAGGTCGGCTCGCACTTCCACTTCTACGAAGTCAACGCGGCGCTCAAATTCGAGCGCGAGAAGGCGCGCGGCTTCCGATTGAACATCGCGGCGGGCACGGCAGTCCGCTTCGAACCCGGTCAGGAACGCACCGTCGAACTCGTCGCGCTGGCCGGCGATCGCCATGTGTACGGCTTCAACGCGCTCGTCATGGGCCCGCTCTAAAAAAGGACAGATATGACGCTACGCATCGGCCGCCGCGCTTATGCGGAAATGTTCGGCCCGACCACCGGCGACCGCGTGCGCCTCGCCGACACCGATCTCATCATCGAAGTGGAACGCGACTTCACGACCTACGGCGAAGAAGTGAAGTTCGGCGGCGGCAAGGTGATTCGCGACGGCATGGGCCAGTCGCAGCGCCCCGCCGCCGACGTCGTCGATACCGTCGTGACCAATGCGCTGATCCTCGATCACTGGGGCATCGTGAAGGCCGATATCGGCATCAAGGGTGGACGCATCTTCGCCATCGGCAAGGCGGGCAATCCGGACATTCAGCCGAACGTGAACATCGCGATCGGCGCGGCGACGGAAGTGATCGCGGGCGAAGGCATGATCGTGACGGCGGGCGGCGTCGATACGCACATTCACTTCATCAGCCCGCAACAGATCGACGAAGCGCTCGCGAGCGGCGTCACGACGATGCTCGGCGGCGGCACCGGCCCCGCGACCGGCACCAACGCGACAACCTGCACGCCGGGCCCGTGGCACATGGAGCGCATGCTGCAGGCCGCCGACGGCTGGCCCGTCAATCTCGGCTTTCTCGGCAAAGGGAACGCGAGCCTGCCGGAGCCGCTGATCGAGCAGGTGAAAGCGGGCGCGATCGGCCTGAAGCTGCACGAGGATTGGGGCACGACGCCCGCCGCGATCGACAATTGCTTGAGCGTCGCCGACGACACCGACACGCAAGTCGCCATCCACACCGACACGCTGAACGAAGCGGGCTTCGTCGAAACGACCATCGCCGCGTTCAAGGGCCGCACGATCCACACGTATCACACAGAAGGCGCGGGCGGCGGCCATGCGCCGGACATCATCAAGGTCGCGGGCGAATCGAACGTGCTGCCCTCTTCCACGAATCCGACGCGCCCCTACACCGTCAACACGCTCGATGAGCATCTCGACATGCTGATGGTGTGCCATCACCTCGATCCGTCGATCGCGGAAGACATCGCGTTCGCGGAATCGCGGATTCGTCGCGAGACCATCGCGGCCGAAGACATCCTTCACGATCTCGGCGCGCTGTCGATGCTTTCTTCGGATTCCCAAGCAATGGGCCGCGTCGGTGAAGTCATCATTCGCACATGGCAGACCGCGCACAAGATGAAGGTGCAGCGCGGCGCGTTGCCCGAAGACAGCACGCGTAACGATAATTTCCGCGCGAAGCGCTATGTCGCCAAGTACACGATCAATCCGGCAATCACGCACGGCATCGCGCATGAAGTCGGCTCGATCGAGCCGGGCAAGTGGGCCGATCTGGTGTTCTGGGAACCCGCGTTCTTCGGCGTGAAGCCCGCGATGATCGTCAAGGGCGGCATGATCGCGGTCGCGCAAATGGGCGACCCGAACGCGTCCATTCCGACGCCACAGCCGGTGCATTATCGCGAGATGTTCGCGACACGCGGCGGCGCACTCGGCAAGACGTCGCTGACATTCGTATCGCAGATGGCGATGGAGGCGCGCATCGCGGATCGTTATGGCTTGCAAAAGCAGATCGTCGCGGTCAGGAACTGCCGCAATGTGACGAAGGCCAACATGATTCACAATGCATGGCAGCCGTCCATCAGCGTCGATCCGCAGACCTATCAGGTGATCGCCGACGGACAATTGCTCACATGCGATCCCGCCACCGTTCTGCCGATGGCGCAGCGTTACTTCTTGTTCTGATATGCGTACCATCGACAAACGTCTGACCGCGAAGCTTGCCGACGTCCTCAAAAAACGCGCGCCCACGCTGACTCTTCCCTTCGATGCGCGCTGCAAGAGCCGCCTCGCCGCCACGCTCGACAACGGCGAGGAAGTCGCCCTCGTCATGCCGCGCGGCACCGTGCTCGCGGATGGCGACATGCTCGTCGCCGACGACGGCGGCTTCGTGCGCGTCGTCGCGGCGGCGGAGGACGTGCTCATCGTGCGTGCGCCGAGCGTGCGTCTCTTGACGCGTGCGGCCTATCACCTCGGCAACCGGCATACGCCGGTCGAAGTCGGCGCGGAGTATCTGAAGCTCGAAGCCGATCCCGTGCTCGAAGACATGCTGAAGCGCTTAGGCGTGCTCGTCGCGCACGAATCGCAGCCGTTCCAGCCCGAAACGGGCGCGTACGGCGGCGGACACAAGCACGGCCACGACGAGACGTTCAGCGAAGACTACGCGCTCGCGCAGAAGGTATTCGACGAGCATCACGGGCACGATCACGATCATTCGTCGTGCGGCCACGATCATGGTCACGATCACGGTCATCATCACCACGGCCATGCGCATCGCTGAGCTCACCGCGCTGTTGCATCTCGCGTCGCCGGCATTGCCGATCGGCGCGTTCAGCTATTCGCAAGGGCTCGAAGCGGCGATCGAGCACGGCCTGATCCACGACGGCGACAGCGCGCGCGACTGGATCGCGAGCGGCCTTTCCAGCGTGCTCGCGCGCGGCGAATTGCCGATGCTCGCGCATCAGATCGAACACTGGCGTTCGCACGACGAAGCCGCGCTGAGCGCCGCGAACGATGAATACATCGCGAGCCGCGAATCGGCGGAATTGAGACGCGAAACGGAGCAGATGGGCTGGTCGCTCGCGCAGTTGTGCGTGTCGCTCGAATGGGGCGACGAAGCACGCCGCGCGACGCTCGCCGCGATCAAGCCGATCGCGCAGCCGACCGCCTTCGCGTTCGCCGCGTTCGCGCACGATGCGGCACCCGACGCCGCGCTCGCGGCCTACGCATTCAGCTGGGTCGAGAATCAGGCGGCCGCCGCGCTCAAGGCCGTGCCGCTCGGCCAGCTCGCGGGACAGCGCATCATCGTCGCGTTGCGCGAGCCGATCGATGCCGCCGTGCGCCGCGCGCTCGATACAGCGCCTCAACACATCAACACCTTCGCACCGCAGCTCGGCGTTTTGTCCGCGCGGCACGAATCGCAATATTCGCGGCTTTTCCGCTCCTGAACCGACACTCCATGAACGCTCCCGCTTACTCTTCCGCCGCTCGCCGAACCAAGAAACTGCCGCCGTTGCGTGTCGGTGTCGGCGGGCCGGTCGGCTCCGGCAAGACCACGCTGCTCGAAATGCTCTGCAAGGCGATGCGCGAGAAATACGATCTCGTCGCCATCACCAACGATATCTACACGAAGGAAGATCAGCGCCTGCTGACCGTCGCGGGCGCGCTGCCGGCCGAGCGCATCATGGGCGTCGAGACGGGCGGCTGCCCGCATACGGCAATCCGCGAAGATGCGTCGATCAATCTCGAAGCCGTCGATCGCATGGTGTCGAAGTTTCCGGATGCGGATATCGTGTTCATCGAATCGGGCGGCGATAACCTCGCGGCGACTTTCAGCCCCGAACTCTCCGATCTGACTATCTACGTGATCGATGTCGCGGGCGGCGAGAAGATTCCGCGCAAGGGCGGGCCTGGCATCACGAAGTCGGATCTGCTCGTCATCAACAAGACCGATCTAGCGCCTCACGTCGGCGCGAATCTCGACATCATGGCGAGCGACGCGAAGAAGATGCGCGGCGAGCGGCCCTTCGTGATGTGCAATCTGAAGGCGCTCGATGGGCTCGACGAAGTCATCCGCTTCATCGAGAAGAAGGGTTTGCTGCTGGCTTGACGCGGAAAATCGCGTGACGACAGCGCGTTACGGCAGCGCGATCGAATTCGATATCGAGACCGCGTTCTCGCCGACCTGCACGAAGTCGCGCTTCATCGCGACTTGCCATTGCAGGAAGTTGCGGCTGTTCGATTCGCCGGGAAGCATCCAGTCGTGCAGCTCGATGATGATGACCGGAAACATGTTCAGCGCATCGCAATGGCGCGAGAACAGGTCGGCCTCCGCGCCTTCGATGTCGATCTTCAGGATGAACGGCGTCGTGCCGGACGGCATCACGTCTTCGAGCGTGAGCGCATCGACGGCATAGCCTTTCTCGGTGGGCTGCTCCGCGGTGCGAAACGCCCACTCGCCGCCGCCCGGATCGTTCAGATAAAGCGTGCCGCGCTTGGCCGCGATCGCGGCGTTGAGCGGTTTGATCGACGGAAACGCCTGTGCATTCTTGTTGAGCAGCGCGAAATTCGATATGTCCGGCTCGATGGCGACGATCTTCGCTTTCGGATAAGTGAGCGCGTGCCACACTGCGGCGGCGCCGATGTTGGCGCCCGCATCGACGATCAGCGGATTTTCGCAAGCCTCATAGAACGCGGCGATTTCCTTCGCGCGCATGAGATGATCCGTCGCGTATTCGCGAAGAAAGAAGATCTGCCGACAAACCGAGCGATCCGCCGGACAAGGCCGGTATTCGAAGCGCCGATTGCCGGGAAGAATCAGGCCATGCGCGCCGTAACGGACGGTGCCCCATGCATCGGTCGGTCCTGGGGATGGCCGCAGCAGGCGCAACAGTCTTGGCGGCAACATGTCCTTGACGACGGACTTGATGAGATCTTGCATGCGCGTCCTCGAAGAAAATTGGAAGCACGTTCGCAGGCACCCGGCCGCTTGTTATGCGTTCGAAAGGATCGGCTTGAGGAAGTTCATTATCCTCCGAACTTACTTCGCAAGATTCATCTGAGGAAAAGCGCAGTTGGCGGCAGGAAACAGCGAGATCGCGTCGGATCACTTCGCCGCGTCGCTGTCCTCTTCGAGCAGCGCGCTCAGCACGCTCACGGTACGCTCCGTCGCGCCGCGATGCCGCGCCGCGAACGCCGAAGCCGCCGCGCTCATCGCGAGACGCCGCGCCTTGTCGCCGAAGATCTCGCGCAGACCGCGCGCGAGTTCCTGCGGATCCTGCACGCGCAACGCCGCGCCCGCCGCGATCGCATCGTTGGTCGCCTGCGTGAAGTTGAACGTGTGCGGGCCGATCAGCACCGGCACACCTGCCGCGCACGCTTCGATCAGATTCTGCCCGCCGAGCGGCAACAGACTTCCGCCGATGAACGCCAGATCCGCGGCCGCATAATACGCGCCGAGCTCGCCCATCGAATCGCCGAGCAAGACCTGCACGCTCGCCGGCAACGGCTCGGGCACGTCCGCGCCCGAGCCCGCCGCGACGGGCTTCGGCGCCCACACCGACCGGCGCGCGCTCGTCAGCCCGAGACTCGCGATCAGCGCGGACACTTCGTCGAAACGCTGCGGATGACGCGGCACGAGAATCAGCAACGCATCGGGCAGGTTGAGGGCCGAGAATGCGCGCAGCACGAGCGTTTCCTCGCCCGCGCGCGTGCTCGCCGCGACCCACACGGGCCGCTCGCCGATCGCCGCGCGCCACGCGTGACCGCGCGCGATCAGTTCGGGCGGCGCGGTCATGTCGAACTTCAGATTGCCGAGCACGGCGACATTGCGCGCGCCGAGCGCGGTGAGCCGCTCGGCATCGGACGGCGTCTGCGCGAGCACACGCGAAAAGCCGCCGAACACCTCGCGCACGGCGCGCCCGAACTTCGCCGCGCGCCGGTACGAACGTTCCGACATGCGCGCGTTCGTCAAGACGAGCGGCACGTCGGCGCGTTTGCATTCGTCGATGAGCGTCGGCCAGACTTCGGTTTCCATCACGATGCCGAGCGACGGCCGCCACGCGCGCAGAAAGCGCCGCACGAGAATGGGCAGATCGTAGGGAAGATAGCTGCGCAACACGCGGTCGCCGAAAAGCTCGACGCCGGTCGCGCGGCCGCTCGGCGTCATGTGCGTGAGCAGCACGCGCGCTTCGGGATGCGCTTTCATCAGCGCGTCGATGAGCGGCTGCGCCGCGCGCGTCTCGCCCACGGACACCGCGTGCACCCAGATGAGCGGCGCGAGATCGTCGGCGCGGCGCGGCGCGATGTGGCCGAAACGCTCGCCGATATGCTCGCGATAACCGCGCTCCTTTCGCGAACGGATGTAGAGCCGCAGCACCGCGAGCGGCGCGACGATCCACCAGAGCGCGCGATAGACGAGCCGGAGCACGGAAGCCGATGCGCCCGGCGTAGCGGCGGACGAGGCGGCGCCGCTCAAACGAGCGCCCGGCCCTTCAGGCGTTCGAGAATGCCGAGCGGCGCGTGATCGGGGCGCGCCATCGCCTTGACGGGCAGGAAGAAGGTCTGCTCCATCATGAACTGGCCGGACATCACCGCATGCGAGGTGTGATCGGAGAAGCAGACCCACACCGAGCCGGGCGGAAACGGCATCGTCTCCTGCGGCGAATTTTTCTGATAGTCGAGATCGGCTTTCATCGCATCATGCAGATGCAGCATGAGATGGTCGTACTCGCTGCGCGGCGACTTCGTGATGTGCAGCAGATTCATCAGCCACGCCGAGCCGGGCGCCTGCGCCTTGATGCCGGGCAGGAAACGCTTCGCCATGTCCTCGAACGGCTCGCCGACGCGCCACACGCGCGGCGCGCCTTTCGGATTGATGTTCGTGAACACGCGCAAGATGCGCTCGCCGTGCGTTGGCCGCGACGGGAAGGCATCGACGTGAAGACGGGCATCGTCCTTTCGCCAGGATGTTTCGCGCGTCTCGACCTGACGCAGCCTGAGGCTCGTGGGCGCGACGCGCAGCTTGCCGTCGTATTCGGGAAAGAGCCCGTCGACGAGCGAACGCGCATGATCCTGATAGCGCTTGATGAGCGAGCGCACCGCCGACTGCATCACGCTGTCGCCGAGCACGCCGTTCAACGCGCCGCCGTTGGGCGCGAGGCTGATGTTCTTGCGCTTCGGATCCGCGATGCCCGGATCGAGCAGCGAAAGCTCGCCGCCTTCGATCGGAAAGCGCAGGTTGGGGAAATACAGCACTTTGCCGTTTTCGACGCCGGCGAGCAGCGTCTCGCGCGGCACGGACAGGTTCTTGCCTTGCCAATCGCCCGAGGCGACTTCGATGATTTGAGATTCCGTCATGTGTCTACGACCTTGAGTTGCCCGCACACAGCGCAGCGCGGTGAAAACTACAGCAGGCCGAAGCCCGCGAGCGCGGTCTTCACTTCGGAAAGCGTCGGATGCCGGCTCGCGTCGCCGAGATTGACGACGTTCGGCGACCAATAGCCGCCGGTGCGCCATGCGGTCGAGAAATTGTACAACTCGACGGTCGGGCGCTTCAGCGCCGCGGCAATATGCACCAAACCGGTATCGACGCCGACGGTCGCCGCGGCCCCGTCGATCAGCCCGACGACCGCGGGCAGCGACATCTTCGGCGGCACGATCGCGGCCGCGCCGAATTCCTTCGCGAGCTTTTCGCTCGTTGCGCGTTCGGCCTCGCTGCCCCACGGCAGCACGATCGACGCGCCGCGCGTCACGAGCGCTTGGCCCAGTTCGATCCACGCGGCTTCGGGCCATTGCTTGTCGGCGCGCGAGGTGGCGTGCACGAACACGACGTAAGGCACGGGAAGATTCAGCCCGAGCGCGGAGACGGCGAGCGTCGCGCGTCGCGTGTCGAGGCCGAAGTCGATGTCGTCGGTCGTTTGCGGCTTCGGCAGGTCGAGCGCCGCCGCCACGAGTTGCCGCGTGCGCTCGACGACATGCGTGCGCGGTTCGATCGGCACGCGCCGGTCGTAGAAAAAGCGCACCGGCCATTCGTAGCCCGCGCCGTCGGTGCGATTGCCGAGGCCGACGAGCGGCCCGCGCGCCCAGCTCGCGACCCACGCGGTCTTGATGAGACCCTGGCAGTCGATGACGAGATCGTATTTTTCGGCGGCGAGCTCGCGCTTGAACTTGCCGATCTCGCGCCAGTTCGCCGGCGACGTGAACGCCTTGCGCCAGCGCCTGAGCGAAAACGGAATCGCGCGGCGCACGCCGTGTACGAGTTCGACGAGACTCGCGAAACTTTCCTCGACGAGCCAGTCGATTTGCGCATCGGGATAGCGGCGGCGGATGTCGGCGATGGCCGGCATGTTGTGGACGACGTCGCCAAGCGACGACACGCGGACGATCAGGATCTTTTGCACGCTGAGATGGAGAAGCGCGGACGGCGCGGCGCGGTGAGCAGGAAAACGGGGATTTTAGCGCGGCTTGCCTGCTGAACGGGCACAGTTCGTGACTTTCGCGGCGGTTCAGGTCTGAAATAATGCTGGCTGAGCGGAACTCGGACGTCGTCGCATTGGCGCGCTGCTGCTCCATAAGCCGAGAAAGATTCAGTTCTGTCGCACTGTATATTTAGTAACGCTAAATCATGATAATCAGCCCGCCGTTCCTTCCGGCTGAAGGCCTCAACATGCCCGCTGAGAAATGGAAGACCGACCCGATGATGGATGTGGTCGATACTTTCGAGTTGTCGCACAGTGGCGTATTTCCTATCGCGTTCGATCGTCGCTGGCATTGCGGCATGCACGTGGTGCCGTTCGGAGGGCTCGGCCAGCTTGAGCCCGTGCGCGCGATCGCAGACGGAGAGGTCGTCGCCTATCGCGTGTCGTTGAAGGCCATCTCGGACGGACAGAGAAACGCCGATGGCACCGAGGCATTGAACAGCAACATCGGATTCGTACTGCTCAAGCATGTAACCGATACCGGTGAAGGCCGCACCATCACGTTCTATTCGCTGTATATGCACCTGCTTGATCTGGTGAAAACGAATGAACTGAGCCCGCAGCCGAACCATCCTGCTTCGGACAGCTCGCCCAATGCGCTGCCCGCGTGGCTGCTCGCCGAGACGGACGGTGTGCAGGCGGGCGCGGGCAAGAAGGTTTTTCGGAAGGATCGGTTGGGTTTTCGCGGCCGGTATCAGGGCGAGGCTCATCTGCACTTTGAGATCTTCATGACCGAGGAGGATTTCATCGCATATTTTGAGCAAGACGGGCATAAGGTCGCATTAGGCGAAGCGCAGCCAACGACGCCGGCGTCGAAGGATTACTGGGGAAGCACGTATTTTGTGATTCCGGGCGGTTCGACGTTCGTCAGCGTGCCGGCGGGGTTAGGTGATCTGAAAACTAAGGGCCGCTCGCCCAAGCCGTTCTTTCCGGCTTTGGACACTGGTGCGTTGAACGAAAACAGCACGCTTTATGTCGAGACGTATTTCAATCGTGGCGAGCGCTTTATGCGTGCGTGGATTGATCGCGGAGACGGTAAGCCTGTTCCGGTGACATCCGATTTCGCACGGGACAAATTCGAGGAATACGAGTACGGCCTTTATGAGCGTGCCACTGCGCTCTATGGAACCTGTCCGAGCGAAGGCTTCGAGTTATTGCGTTTCGGGCGAATCCTGAGCACGGATACGCCGACCTTGACTGCCACTGAACAGGCTACATGGGTCTCGGTGCCGTTTGCTGAGGGCAAAACGGGCTATATCGACATCAATCAGGCCGGCATCCAGAAGCTTTCGGATGCGGACTTTCCGTCGTTCATGCACTGGCAGAAGATCGAAGATGGCAATACGCCGTTCGATCAGGATGGGCTGTGCGGATACGACACGTTGTGTCGAATTGCGGGTGCGACCGATTCGCAGCCGATTACTCCAAGCGATATGACGTCAGAATTCAGCCACGATCAGCAGGTAGCGGCGCTAGTACAGCGCGATGTGAGCGTGCGCGCCAAGCTCAAAGGGTTCATCTGTCACGCCCGGAGCGAATGGGATGCGGGCAACAACGATCAGCGCTACGGCTGGTTGAACGAGCCGGAGGGATTTTTTGGCAAACGCGAGGATACTGATCCGCACGGTTACGAGAACTTCATCAACTTCGTGAAGCGGTGTCAGTTCCTGGCGCAAACGCCGCTTGGCGAAGGAAAGAAATTTTGGTTCTTTCATCCGCTTGCGTTTATTCGGCATTTTAGGAAGTGTGGGTGGTTGAATCACAAGGAGTTCGCCAACACTTTTCCTCGCTATCCGTATTATACGAATAACGGATCGCCCGCATCAGCAATAACAACGAACAATTCAACGTATGTCATCACAAAATCCACTGCAATCGCGCGCATACAAAATCATGTAATCGCGCTGAATCAGACGATTCGAAAATATCTGGGAGCAGACGCCCGTAGAACTGCAATATTTCTCGCTCAGGTTCTGCTGGAGACTGCCCAGTGGCGGAATTTGGGAGGCGTAAGGCGATTGTTGAGTGAGTGGGGTTTCGGTAAGTACTCGGCGGTAAATCCAGCGACTCAATTTTATGGACCGTTCTACGGACGCGGGATTATGCAACTGACTTGGGCTGGAAATTTTTCAGAGTATGGAACGTATCGGGCATTGCCTGCGCACGTTGGGCCTTACGTTGAGCGACTTCCTAACTCGCCCGTCAGAATTACCGAGACCTCTGAGCACTATAATTTCAATCCTCGAGATGGCGGGATGCCTATGCGTTGGTTCCCTCGTTTCGATCCTGATCGCATTGCGGAGGAGCCTCCGTTAGCCTGTGATTCTGGAGGATTCTACTGGGTTTCAAAGGCATTCTCGCAAGGTCAGAATATCAATCGCGTCGCAGATAAAGAATACTCCGCCGATAATATTGGACTCATCAACAGGCTGGTCAACGGCGGTTTCAATGGATACAACGAACGACAGGCTTATACCATTTTTATAATGAATGAATTATGGGACGCAACGCTCGGCTATTTCCCGGAAATAATCGCGCCTACTCGACGAACCACGATTAAGCCCGATCTGACCAGGAGCAACGAATGATATGAAGATCCACAAACCATTAATGATTGTCGTCTGCGCCTTCCTATTTGCACTAGCAAGGGCCTCGGCTCAGACCGTGACGTTTAAAGTGACCGAAACAGCGTCAGCATCCGTTCGATTGAAGGATCGGTCGGTACATGTGGATGTCCGCGATACCATCTTTGGTTTAACGTCCCAAGACATAGAACTCGATACAGAGAGCGCTCCTCATATTGGCGTGGATGATTACGGCTTCGATGGAACCAGGGGCTTTTCTGTGTGGTATTTGGACGAAGGAATGGCAACGAGCACGATATCGCGTGTTTTTCTCTACTCGCCAATCAGACGTGGTTTCGTGGAAATACGTCCGAAATGCGCGGATGAGTTCGTCAATTTGCGGGTCGATCGCGTTAAGCATGTACTCGTGAGCACGTACTATGACGGGAACGAACCGAAGCTTTGCAGGACGGAAACTAGACGGTTGAACCGATGAAGAAATTGCGCTGTCGGCTTCAGGTAAGAAGTTTAGATTTCAACCCATTGTCGACCGATGCCACGACACGTACCCGAGGTCATGTGAGCGGGCTAAGAAGCTTCGCTCCCTAAAGGCAAAGGACATTTTATGCGACGCAAATTCATAATCGCCATTGGCGCTATTTCTTGCTGTCTATCGGCTAGCGTCTTTGCGTCATGTCAACGCGCGAATCTATCACTATCTAAAGTCAGCAACGGCCGCGTACTCGTTGAAGCCTGCCCCGACGACGAAGGCGGCGGGACGATCACGCTGACGGTATTAGTCGGAGCTGAAAAGCGCGCCTGGACAAGAACAGTCTATGCGGACTCAGCCTATCAGCTTTCGCTGGATTCATTGATCGATTTCGACAATGGCATCAGTCAAGGCCTTGGTGTCACCACTGGCGAAGGGCGCGATGCAAACGGAATGCACTATTGGAAGATCTCGAAGGACGGACGATCTATAACTGATCTCGGAAGTGCTCCCTTGTTGGCCAAGGACAGATTCATGCAGGGTTATTTTTCCGGCTTGACGTCGAGCAGCGGTGAATTTCAAGCCATAAGATACTTTTATAGAGTGAAGGGCGAAAGGCTGGATCTGCACCGCGCAATTGGCTTCAAGTGGAATGATGACTCAACGGGGATAGCAGTTTCGATGGAAATACAGTCCGAGGAGGCCATGAATGCTATCCGGGAGCGAGCACTGTCCAATACCGAGATTGAACAATGCCAGAGAGGATCGATTAATTGCTGGTAGCTCTCGAATTAGAAAGGATAGTCCAGCCTTTGCAGGACGCTCCGCCGACGCCCGCGGCATATCCTGGCACATATTGTTGGTCATGTGCCGCAGATCCCTTGGTGCCTTGTCACTTTCCTCAGGTTCCGTCTATTCATGCACTGTGCCAAGCCTGCCTGATGCCTGGACAAGTGCTATCTGATAGCGGCAGAAGCGAAGAAGGCGAGAACCGAAACTGCGTTTCTTGAGGAAACTAACCCGTCATCACGGGCTTGGTGCGGGCATGCATCACTAGTGTTGACGGTCGCCTGTTCCGAATAACAGTTGACTCACCCGGCGACGTCGCCCAGCGTCCGCAAACAAATCAGCGGCCTCCATGCTCCGGAAAGCCGCCGATATCTCATCAACTTTCTAAAACGGCAACTGCGCGTCCGGCTTCTCCGCCAGAATCACCCGACGAAAATCTTCCTGAATGCGCTTAAGCGCCGCGTCGTTGTCCGCTTCGAAACGCATCACGACGACCGGCGTCGTATTCGACGAACGCGCCAGCCCGAACCCATCCGGGTACTCGACACGCAGACCGTCGATCGTCAGCACGTCGTCCGCGCCAGTGAACTTCGCCGATTTCTGCAGACGCGCGATCAGCTCGAAATTCTCGCCCTCCTGCAACTTCAATTGCAGTTCAGGCGTGGAAAGCGAATTCGGCAGATCGTTGAGCAGCTTGCTCGGATCGGCCACGCGCGACAGGATTTCGAGCATACGCGCGCCGGTGTACAAACCGTCGTCGAAGCCGTACCAGCGATCCTTGAAGAACACGTGGCCGCTCATTTCGCCCGCGAGCGGCGCGCCCGTTTCACGCAGCTTCGCCTTCACAAGCGAATGGCCGGTCTTCCACATGACCGGCTCGCCGCCCTGCTCGCGCACCCACTTCGCGAGATTGCGCGTGCACTTCACGTCGTAAATGATCTGGCCGCCCTTGTTGCGCGACAGCACTTCCTGCGCGAACAGCATCAACTGGCGATCCGGATAGATGACCTGCCCGTCCTTCGTGACGACGCCGAGACGGTCGCCATCGCCATCGAACGCAAAGCCGACTTCCGCGTCCGTTTCCTTGAGCGCCTTGATGACGTCCTGCAGATTCTCCGGATGCGCCGGATCCGGATGATGATTCGGGAAGTTGCCGTCGATCTCCGTGAAGAGTTCGACCAGCTCGCAGCCGAGCGCCTTGAAAAGACGCGGCGCGAGACCGCCCGCGACGCCGTTGCCCGTATCGACGACGATCTTCATCGCGCGCACCGGCTTCACGTCCGACACGATGCGGTCGAGATACATCTGCGACACGTCGAATTCGGTGTACGTGCCTTCGCCCGTCGTGAAGTCGTTATCGACGATGCGCTTGTACAAGCCTTGGATCTGATCGCCGTAGATGGCCGCGCCGCGCAGCACCATCTTGAAGCCGTTGTAGTCGGGCGGATTGTGGCTGCCCGTCACGACGATGCACGAATCGACGCGACGCTCGCCCGAAGGCAACGGCAGCGGCACGCTCGCCGCGAAGTAGCCGACCGGAGTCGGCACCATGCCGATATCGACGACATCGACGCCCGCCGCGCGCAGGCCATCCGAGAGTGCGCCGACGAGTTCGGGACCGGAGAGACGACCGTCGCGCGCGACCACGACCGAATCGCCGCCCTGCTTTTTGATCTCGCTGCCGAACGACTGGCCTATGCTCTTAGCGACGTCCTTGTCGACCGTCTTGCCGACGATCCCGCGAATGTCGTAGGCCTTGAAGATGGATTGGGAAACTTGGCTCATGAGATGGCTACCTCCTCTCTATTAATTGATGGTTTCTCGGCGATGCAGCCATGAGGGCATGCAGGTCGTGACGGTTGGCGCGCCGCTGCAATGCACAGCGCGCGCGAACGACTGCCAGATGACGTATCGAATTCTGCCTATGCGTCTGGTAAACCAATACGAAAGAAACAATTCGAAGCAAATGGATGCAAAACCGGCGCAGCGGGCGGCCCATGGATCGCACTTATAATCGCTGTCTTTCGGCGCTCTGGTGGTTGCGCTCGCTCTGACGAAGCCGGTTGGAGCCTGCGCGTTCATTCTAATCCAATGCTCAAACGCTCTTTCGCCTCGATGCCTTCGAATGAGGCGCGTCTGCGTGCAAACACACAAAACTTGACCGATCGCTCGTTTGCGCGAGGCGGTCAGGCTTGGGTAGCACGCGCCGTGCCCGATTACGCCGAGCGCTTCACCGCATGAAGGCGCTCACGCGCTCCGGCAATCCGGACGTCGCCCGCGCGCTCGCCAACATCGTCTGGCTCGGGCTGGAGCGGCTCACGCAGATCGCGGTCGCCATCGTCATCTCCGGTTTGCTCGCGCGCTACCTCGGCCCGGACGACTTCGGCAAATGGCAATACGCGAACACGCTGCTGCTCGTCATCGCGCCGATCACCTGGGTGTGCGGCGCGGAGATTCTCGTGCCGACGATCGTCAACCGCAAGCCCGCCGATACCGGCGCCGTACTCGGCAGCGCGTTCGTGCTGCGCATGGGCGTGTCGGTCGTCGCACTCTGCGTAACGTGGATCTGGATCGCCGCCGGCGGCACGGACCCGATGGTCGGGCTGATGCTCGCCGGACTCGCCGTCACGATGCTCTTTCGCGAGCCGTTCATCGGCGTCGTCAATTCGTGGCTGCAAAGCCTCACCTACAGCAAGCCGCAGCTCATCGCGAGCATGGCGGCGGCCATCGTCAAGGCGGCGCTCGTCTTCGCGCTCGTGCGCATCGCGGCCGCGCCGTCGAGCTTCGGCTGGCTCTGGGCGCTCGAAGCCGCGGCGATCAGCGCCGCGCTCGTCGCGTACTACGTGCGCCGTCACGGCGGCACGCTCGGCTGGGGTTTCGACCGCGCACTGTTCAGACATTTCGCGAGCGCGGGCACGGTGTTCTGGCTCGGCCTCATCTGCATGTATTTGTTCCTGAAGCTCGACCGGCTGATGCTCGCGCATCGCGTGTCGTTCGCGGAACTCGGGCTTTACTCCGCCGCGCAGCAGTTGAACGAGAACTGGATCGCGCTCGCGCTGATGCTCTCGCAGACCATCGCGCCGGCGTTCGTGTATCGCGTGCAGGAAACCGCGCGCCTGAAGCGCAATCTCGTGCGCCTCTTCGCGATGACCGCCGCGCTGATGATCGCAGGCGCGGCCGTCCTCGATGCGCTCGCGGGCTTCATCATCGCGCGCGTGTTCGGACCGAATTACGCGGGCGCGGCGGACATCTTCCGCTGGGCCGTGTGGCTTTCGGTGCCCGCGGGCATCGAAGCGATCGGCAATCTCGTCGTGCTGAAATATCAGGCGAAGTATGTGCTGCTATCGAAATGGCTTTTCGCGCTCGCGGTCGCGTTCGCGGTGAACTGGTTCGCGATACCGCGCATGGAAGGCTACGGCGCGCTGATCGGACTCGCGGCGGGTTATGTCGCGGCGGCATCGGTGAATTTCTACTACATCCGTTTTCGGCTGCGCGCATGAACGAACTCCACGATGTCGCCGTGCTGATGCCCGCGTTCAACGGCCAGGCCGATGTCGAACGCACGCTCGCGTCGTTTCGCGAAACGTCGATGGTGAACGTGCTCATCGTCGACGATGGCAGCACGCCGCCTATCGTCGCGCCCGTCATCGACGGCATGAACATCGACATTCTGCGCATGCCGAAAAACGGCGGCATCGAGCGCGCGCTCGAAGCGGGCATCGCGGCGCTGTACGCGCGAGGCGTCCGTTACGCGGCGCGCATCGACGCAGGCGATCTCGCGACGCCCGCTCGCCTCGCGAAGCAGCGCGCGTATATGGAGGCGCATCCGCGCGTCGCGGTGCTCGGCATGTGGACGCACGTCGTATCGACCGATGGCGCGCCGCTCTTCGATCTCACGCCGCCCGCCGATCCCGCCGCGATCCGCCGCATGATGCTCGCGCGCACATGCTTCACGCATCCGTCGCTGATGCTGCGCATCGACGCCGTGATCGAAGCGGGCAACTATCGCGCGCAGTATCGCGCCGCCGAGGATCTCGATCTGATCCTGCGTCTGCTACAACGGCACGACGGCGCGAATCTGCCCGAGTTCGGTCTCTTCTACGAACTGAACGAAAGCGGCATCAGCGCGACCAAACGGCGTGCGCAAATCATGTCGACACTGCGTCTGCAACTGCGCCATTTGCGCGTGAGCAATCCGCTCGACTGGGCGGGCGTCGCGAAGAGCATCGCGCATCTCGTTTTGCCGTATCGCGCGTTGCGTGGATTGAAGGCGCGCTTGCTGAAGCGCGCATCCGCCGCGTGAACCTATTCCTGACTTCCGGATGACCAAAGAAAAGTCGAAGCTTCGTATCGCCCTCGTGTGCAACACGGCGTGGGCGATCTATACCTACCGGCAAGGCGTGCTGCGCATGCTGACCGCGCGCGGCGCGCAAGTCACGATCATCGCGCCGCGCGACCGCACCTTCGAGCCGCTCACCGAAATGGGCTGCCGCTGCGTCGAGTTGCCGGTCGCATCGAAAAGCACCGATCCGCGCGATGACCTCAGGACGCTCGCCGCGCTCTTTCGCGAATATCGTGCGACGCGTCCGCATATCGTGTTTCACTATACGATCAAGCCGAACATCTACGGCTCGCTTGCCGCGATGCTCGCGCGCGTGCCGTCGATCGCGGTGACGACGGGTCTCGGCTACGTCTTCATCCAGAAGAGCCGCACGGCGCAGGTCGCGAAGCGGCTGTACCGTTTCGCGTTCCGCTTTCCGCGCGAAGTGTGGTTCCTCAATCGCGACGATCACGAAGCCTTCCTGCACGAGAATCTGCTCGCGCATCCGGATCGCGCGCGGCGTCTGCATGGCGAAGGCGTCGATCTCGACGAATTCGCGTTCGAGCCGCTGCCCGCGCGCGAGGATTTCGTGTTCATCCTGATCGGCCGTCTGTTGTGGGATAAAGGCGTGGCGGAATATGTCGAAGCCGCACGCAGGATTCGCGCGAAGTTTCCGCACGCGCGTTTTCAGTTGCTCGGGCCGGTCGGCGTCGACAATCCGAGCGCGATCAGCCGCACCGACGTAGAAAAGTGGGAAGCGGAGCATATCGTCGAATATCTCGGCGAAGCGAACGATGTGCGGCCGCTCGTCGCCGCGGCGGATTGCGTCGTGCTGCCTTCGTATCGCGAAGGCGTGCCGCGCACGCTGATGGAAGCATCGGCGATGGGCCGCCCGATCGTCGCCACCGACGTTCCCGGCTGCCGCGAAGTGGTCGAGGACGGCGTGAACGGCCTGCTCTGCGAGGTCAAAAGCGCCGACAGCCTGACCGAAGCGCTCGAGCGCATGCTGACGCTCTCTGCCGACGAGCGCGCCGCCATGGCGCGGCGCGGCCGCGAAAAGGTCGCGAGCGAATTCGACGAAAAAAATGTCGTCGA
Organism: Caballeronia sp. LZ028; assembly: GCF_031451415.1. Lineage (NCBI taxonomy): Bacteria > Pseudomonadati > Pseudomonadota > Betaproteobacteria > Burkholderiales > Burkholderiaceae > Caballeronia > Caballeronia sp. LZ028. The sequence goes on from NZ_JARUXN010000001.1 coordinate 2,592,833, forward strand.
ACGCTACAAGGGCACAATACATGCCATTACCGGCATTTCACTTTGATTTCATGCAATCGGGAGAGCACAAGATGAATGGCAATCAGCCGACGAAGGGCACGATTCTCGTCACCGGCGGCGCGGGCTTCATCGGTTCGCATACGTGCGTCGAACTACTCGACGCGGACTATGGCGTCGTGGTCATCGACAATCTCGTCAACAGTCGCGCGGAGTCGTTGAAGCGCGTCGAGCGCATCACGGGCAAGAGCGTCACGTTTTATGAAGCCGATGCCCGCGACGAAGCCGCGCTCAACCGCATCTTCGACGCGCACGCGATCACCGGCGCGATCCACTTCGCGGCGTTGAAGGCCGTGGGCGAATCGGTCGCGAAGCCCATCGAGTACTACGAGAACAACATCGGCAGCCTGCTCGCGGTGCTCAAGGTCATGAAAGCGCGCGGCGTGCGCAACTTCGTGTTCAGCTCGTCCGCGACGGTATATGGCGTGCCGAAGAGCGTGCCGATCGACGAATCGTTTCCGCTTTCCGCGACGAACCCCTACGGCCAGAGCAAGCTCATCGCCGAGCAGATCCTGCGCGATCTCGAAGTGTCCGATCCGTCGTGGCGCATCGCGACGCTGCGCTATTTCAATCCGGTCGGCGCGCACGAGAGCGGTTTGATCGGCGAAGATCCGGCGGGCATTCCGAACAACCTGATGCCGTATGTGGCGCAAGTGGCCGTCGGCAAGCTCGCGCAACTGCGCGTGTTCGGCAGCGATTACGATACGCACGACGGCACCGGCGTGCGCGATTACATTCACGTCGTGGATCTGGCGCGCGGGCATATCGCGGCCATCGATGCGCTCAAGAAGCTCGACCGCAGCTTCGTCGTGAATCTCGGCACCGGGCAAGGCTATAGCGTGCTCGATGTCGTGAAGGCGTTCGAGGCCGCGTCGGGCAAGCCGGTTCCGTATGAGCTCGTGCCGCGCCGTCCGGGCGATATCGCCGCCTGCTACGCCGATCCGGCCGCCGCGGCGGAACTGATCGGCTGGCGCGCGGAGCATGGCATCGAACGCATGTGCGCGGATCACTGGCGCTGGCAGTCGCAGAATCCGCAAGGGTTCGCTTAAAAGCGTCGAGGCGCTGCGCTTTGCGCGCGGCGCCGCTTTTTTCCATCGGTTCTATTTCATGCTCAGTTTCGCGCTTGCTTTTCTGGTCTCGCTCTTCGTGACCTTGTTGATCGTGCGCTTCGCACACCTGCAGGAAGGCGTGCTCGGCGACACCGATCTCGCCGGCGTGCAGAAGTTTCACGCGCGGCCCGTTCCGCGCATCGGCGGCGTGGGCATCATCTGCGGGCTCACGGCATCGGCCGTGCAGTTGCGATGGGGCTATCCGGCCGTATCGGGCGGCATTCTCGGCATCGTCGCGTGCGGCTTGCCGGCGTTTCTCTCCGGGCTGATCGAAGACCTGACCAAGCGCGTCTCGCCGCTCGCGCGCCTCGTCTGCACGATGGCCGCCGCGGGCCTCGCCTATGCGTTCCTGAACATCGCGGTCACGCGCATCAGCGTGCCGCCGCTCGATTTCCTGTTGTCCTACGCGGTCATTTCATGCGCGGTGACGGTGCTCGCCGTCGCGGCGCTCGCCAACGCGGTGAACATCATCGACGGCTTCAACGGCCTCGCATCGATGGTCAGCTTCATGATGTTCGCCTCGCTCGCCTATGTGGCGTTCCAGGTGCACGATCCGATCGTGCTTTCCGGCTCGCTCATCATGATGGGCGCGGTGATGGGCTTCTTCATCTGGAACTTCCCCGCCGGGCTGATCTTTCTCGGCGACGGCGGCGCGTACTTCGTCGGCTTCATGCTGGGCGAACTCTCGATCATGCTCGTGATGCGCAACCGCGATGTCTCCGCGTGGTATCCGGTGCTGCTCTTCATGTATCCGATCTTCGAGACGTGCTTCTCGATCTATCGCAAGAAGTTCATTCGCGGCATTTCGCCGGGCATTCCGGACGGCGTGCATCTGCATATGCTCGTCTACAAGCGTCTGATGCGCTGGGCCGTCGGCGTGAAGAACGCGCATGAGCTGACGCGGCGCAATTCGCTGACGTCGCCGTATCTGTGGCTGCTGTGTCTCGTCGCCGTGATTCCCGCGACGCTCTTCTGGCGGCATACGGTGCATCTGTTCTGCTTCGTCGTCGTGTTCGCGGCAACTTACGTGTGGCTCTACATGAGCATCGTGCGCTTCAAATCACCGCGCTGGCTCGTGTTTCGCCGGCCGCACACGGTGAAGAAATGAAGCGACGCCGCCTGAGTTCCAGGCGGCGTTTTTCATTCGAAGCCTTATTTCAGGTGCTTTGCGAAGAAATCCGCGGTGCGGCCGTTGGCGAGTTGCGCGGCCGCCGCGTCGTAATGCGCGCCCTGATTGCGCGCGAACGCGTGATGACAGCCGGGATACGTGTACACCTCGACATTCGGCTGCCCCTTCACCGCCGCCAGCACGCGGTTGCGCGCATCGGCGGGAATGAACTCGTCCTCTTCCGCGAGATGCAGCATGAGCGGCACCTTGATCTTCGGCAGTTCGGCGAGGTATTGATCCGTGCCGCCGCCGTAGTACGAAACCGATGCGTCGACATCCGTGCGCGCCGCCGTCAGGAACGAGAGCAAGCCGCCGAGACAAAAGCCGACCGAGCCGATCTTGCCCTGCACTTGTGAGAGTCCGCGCGCGAAACCGATCGTCGCCGCGATGTCCTCGACGCCCGTGTTCACGTCGAATGCGTTGTAGTACTTGAGCGCCTGCTGCCATTCGGCTTCGGTGCGATCGGTGAGCTCGACGTTCGGCTCCAGCCGCCAGAAGAGATCGGGGCATAGCGCGACGTATCCCTGGCGCGCGTATTCGTCACAGGTTTCGCGCATGTCGGCGTTGATGCCGAAAATTTCCTGAATCACGATCACGGCCGGCGCGGTCGTTTGCGCGGGATATGCGACGTAAGCGTCGAAATTGCCATCGGGGATGGAGATGCTGAGCGTCTCGGACATGGGAAGTCTCCTGGATGATGAAGCGAGCCCATCATATCCAAACTTTCCCGCGCCGCGCTCGAAGCGGACCACTCATCTCGGCGATGATCGCGAGTCCCCGGATGAATCGAGCGTATCGATCGATCGGGGCCTTGCATGCGTGTCGCGCCGAACCGCCCATGCCATTTCCCTTCTGCGAGGGTCGATTGTTATCGAGTGGCTCGCGCGGCCGGAACCGCGCGTCCTCGTGGGCCTGCTTCCCCGGCATCGCGGGGCACCTCGTTCCGGCGTGTAGCACGCACATCGCGCATATTGAGTGGTCTCAAGCCGGATCGGACCGCTTCCGGCCATTGCATCTTCGGTCCATCGAACGGCGGCGATCCGCCAGAATGCCGTGCTTTGCGGACATCGATTCGAAGCGTCCGATGAAGCGTGGTCCGGCGCACACGCGCTTCCGTCGTTTCGCGCCGAAGACTAGTCGCAAGACGCCGCCGCAACCGCGCACGACAAGAGCCGCTGCTATATTCGACGCAAAAAATAGGGGTGCCGGGGCCGTCATGCGCAACAAGTTCGCCGTCGTCTGGATCTGGCTTTGCCTGCTTCCGCTCGCGTTCGACTTACGAAGCGTCGAGACGGCCAGCAAGGCCATCGATGTTCTGCTCACCGTGACATCGATGGGCGCCGCCTGCGCGATGCTGCTCATCGCGCCGCGCTTCGCGCGCCGCTCGCGCATGCGCGGGTTCGTCAGCGCGCTCTTTCTGCTCACGATCTTCGGCAGCGACGCAACCCAATGGCTGCAAGGCAACGACGCCGGCAACTACGCGCGCGTCGTGCTGCCGTTCCTCTTGATGCTGCTCGGCTATTTCGTAGGCTGCCGTCCGTGGGATGCGCAGCGTCTTGCGCAGATCGAACGCGCGATGGTCTGGTCGATGATCGCATCGCTCGTGTTCGGCGGCGGTTTCGGCATGGCGATGCCTGGCGGCATCGACACCTTGAGCATTCGCGTCGTCCCGGTCACGTTCCTTTGTCTGCAAGGGCTGTTGCTGCACGAAATCGTCTTCGCGCAGCGCATCGGGAAGCTGGCCGGGCTGTTTTTTCTCGCGACGATCGTCATCGAGATTCTGTTCGGCACGCCGGGCCTCCTGGTCGGCACCGTGCTGCTGATCGCTTATGCGACGTGGCTCGCCGCGCCTTCGCTGCGCGCGTTCTTCGCCGCCGGTCTGCGCGCGGCCACGATCCTGACGCTGCTGATCGCGATGGCCACCGCGACGGCCACGTTCTTTCCGACGATCGGAGCGCCGTGGATGAAGCGTCTGTCGCTCGTGCAGGATGCGCCACCCGCACGCGATCCGGTGCTGATCGCGCGTCTCGCGGAAATGAAGGATCAGGTCGATCAGACTACGTCGTCGGCAATGTCGACGATCGTCGGCATGGGCTACGGACACGACTATCGCTACGCGCCGTCGTATCTGCCGGATCTTGCCGGCGACATCAGCGAGCAGGACTTCTACGCCTTCAAAAAATGGGCGGCCGGCCGCGACTTCTGGGTCTATCAGTTCTTCGCGGGCGGCGTGCTGTTCGGGCTCGCGCTGCCGATCGCCATTCTGTGGGCGCTCTGGCGCGGTTCGCGGGCGTATCGCGCATGGCGGCACAGCACGCCCGATGCGCCCTGGCTGCCGGTGCTCGGCCGTGCGCTCTTCGTGCTCGCTGCGCTGCCCGCGACGTCGATCGGCGGTAATCCGCTCGGCGAGCGTTTTCCGGGGCTGATGTTCGGTGTCGCGCTGGGTCTCGTCGTCGCGTCGTATGCGCGCATCGCGCATGGCATCCACGCGCGCGCCGCCGAAGCGGCCGGTCGCACGCCGCAGCAAAGCGCGCCTTTTTACGGCGCGCCGCCCGACATGCATCCGCAAGACGGGCCGCTCACGGAGATACGTCCGGCGAATCCGCCGCGCGCGTCAGGTTCGCTGCCCGCGCAGTAAGGTCCGTCCGCTCACTGCGCGCGCAGATGTGCCCGCAGATAAGGCGCGAAGCCGTTTTGAACGGAGATGATCTTCGTCGCGCAGTCGTCGAAATCCGAGCCTCGCGCGCGCTCGTCCTCGAACATGCCCTTGCATTGCGCGAAGAGCGAGATCGTCGCGCCGTCGCCGTTCGGGACGCGCGTCGCCGAGAACACCGGCTTGCCGGTGTCCGAAGGCACGTCGGTTTCGATCGCGGCATTGTCGGCGCGTGTCAGGCGTTCCTTCGAATTCTGCTCGACGTAAGTCTTCGTGAGCTTCCAGGCCGCATCGCACTGTGCGGCGTCGCGGCATGCGACGGTCGCATTGCGTTGCGCCGTATCCAGCGATTGCTGCGAGAGCAGGAACGTGCGTTCCTTCGTCTGCTCCTTCTCGACGGACGAGCACGCGGTGAGGACGATCGAAGCGACTGCGAGAGCGATGAGCTTTTTCACGGACGGAAAGCCAAAGAATCAGGTCGGACGGCGATTATAACGACGCCCGCTTTCGGCAACCATTTGCGTGCGGTATCGCGCGATCAGGAGGAGACACATGAAACACGCGCTTTTGTGGCTGGCCATCGCGGCCTTCGCGCCGTCGTTCGCGTATGCGGGCGATTCGGCCGATACTCCGTCGATGGACGCGCTGCTCGCGCAACAGAACGGCTATGTGGGCAATCCGGCGGGCGGCGCGCGGCTGCGTCCGGGCACGCGCAAGGCCGACGCAAAAGCGATGATGATGCCGCGAAGCGCGGCGGCGACGCTTTATCCGGCGCCTTCGGGTCTGAAGGCGCCGGCGTCGAATGCCGCGCGTGCGCGCGACATCTACAAGTCGCCGTATTGAACTGAGAAGACCTACTCCGCGATGCTCTCGTAGCTGTAATAGCCCGCGTAGGTGCTGCCCATCAGCACCTTCGATTGCGGCACATCGGTGAGGAGCACGCCCTTCATGTGCACGCCGCCGTGATAGAGGCGCTTCATCGTTTCGCCGATTTCCTGCACCTGATTCTTGCCGTGCCGCACGACGAGCAGGCTCGTGCCCGCGTGCCGGCCGATCACGGTCGCGTCGGTGACGGCGAGCACGGGCGGCGTATCGATGACGACGAGATCGTAGAGCTGCTTCAGTTCGCCGAGGATTTCGCCGAGCCGATCGCTCGCGAGCAGTTCCGCCGGATGCGATGGCAGCGAGCCCTTCGGAATCAGATCGACGCCGGGCAACACGTCGTGAACGATGACGTCCATCGCGTTGGCGCCCATCAGCACGTCGGATAGGCCCGGCGTGTGACGCACGCCGAAGTGCGAGTGGATGTCGCCGCGGCGCATGTCGCCGTCGATCAGCAACACGCGCTTTCTCGTCGATGCGACGAGCGTCGCGAGATTCGCCGACAGAAACGACTTGCCCGCTTCGGGCCGCGAGCCGGTCAGCATCACGACGTTGTTGCGCGCTTCGCCGAGCTGCAGTTGCAGCGACGTGCGCAAGCTGCGAATGCCTTCGACGGCCGCATCCTCCGGTGCCTGCGCGGCGAGCACGTGCATGCCTTCGCGGCGCATGCCGACCTGACGTTGCAGACGAAGCTGCTGCGTGCTGCGCGGCACGATGGCGAAGACGCGCGTGCCCAGTTGCCGTTCGATGTCTTCGGGACGCTCGACGCCGCCCCACAGCGACTTGCGCACGAACGCCGCGATGATGCCGAGCACGAGGCCGATGCCCGCCGAGATCAGGATCACGAGCGCGCGCTTCGGACGCACGGGATCGTCGGCGGGTTGCGCGAGATCGACGATCCGCACGTTGCCGACCTGCCCCGCCTTCGCGATGCGCAATTGCTGCGCGCTGTTCTGCAGGTTCGCGTAAAGCTCGCTGTTCGAGCGCACGTCGCGCGTATAGCGCAGCGCGGTCTGCTCGGTATCGGGCAGCGTCGACACGTTCTTGCCGAGGCGCGTCTGCGCGGCGGTGAGCGATGCAATCTGCGCATCGAGCGCCTGCACCGACGGATGATTCGCCGTGAAGCGCAGCGACAGTTCCGCGCGCTGTTGCTGAAGATCGGAGAGCTTCGTCTTGTTGTCGACGATCTGCTGCAGGAGCAAGCGGCTCTCTTCGGAGAGATCGACGGAACCTTGCTTGTTGCGAAACGCGCTCAGGCGCTGCTCGGCTTCATCGAGCTGCTTCTTCACGAGCGGCAGTTGCTGCTCCAGAAACGCGAGCGTGTGCTCCGCTTCGGCCGAACGCTTCTGCGTGTCCTGCTCCACATAACGATTCGCGATGTTGTTGACGATCGCCGCGATTTGCTTCGGATTACTACCTTCCAGAGATACGCCGATGATGCCCGATTGCAGTGCGGTCTCCGCCACGGTCAGGCGCTGCTGAAGACGGTCGATGGTCGTGATCGTCGAGAAGCGTTGCAGTTCGAACTGCACGCCGGGCTTGCTGTCGAGCTTGTCGACCTTGAGCGTCACCGGGCCTTGCGGCGTCGCACCCGACACTTCCTTGCCGACCTGCCCCGTCAGCACGACCAGTCCGCTCGGATCGCGCAGTTCGTAAGCGCCGCGCTCGAGCGCGACGAGTGTGAACTTCCTGTCGTAGAGCTCCTTCGGCGTGTCGAAGAGCGGCACGTCGATGGCTTCGCCGCCCCACGCAAAGCGCGACAGATAACCCTGCGGAATCGGCCGGTTCAGCATCGCGAACACGTTGCCGACGAGCTTGCCCACGACCGGCAACACGCGCGGCGAGGCATCGATATCCAGATGCAGACGCCGCACCGTATCGTCGATGACGAGTCGCGAGCGCAGCAGTTCGATCTGCGCGGCAGTCGAAGTCTTCGTTTCGGTGAGTTGCGGAACGGCGGCTTGCAGCGCCTTGGCGCCGGCGTTCGCGTTGTTCGTGTTCGCCGGCTCGTCGACCTGGATCATCGCGTCGGCCTTGTAGGTCGGCGTCGCGAGATACGCGTAAGAGGTGCCGAGCGCAATCACGGCGAGCATGACGAGCGTCACGAGCTTCCAGTTGAGCATCGCCGCGGCCAGGTAATCGGACAGGCGCAGTTCGTCACCCGTCGATACGTCCACGTATCGCGTATCAAAGTTCATCGACATGATCTCGCTCGCTTATATTTTTTAAGTCGAACCATGATGCTCCGGCGCGCCCCGCGCGCGCCGGTCAGACACTTGATGCCAGATGCTTACTTCGTCAACACGGCCGCCGTCAAACCAGCGTTGATCGCCGGCAGCAGCAGGTTGAGCACGCGCGAGAAGCGCACGAGCCCGTTGTTGTCGACATAGACGACGTCATGCGGCTGCAGCTCGAAGTTGTTCGCGAGCAGCATCGACACCGGCGACAGCGCGTCGAGCTTGTAGACCTCCGGCTGGTCCGTCGCGCCGTTGCGGATCACGTACAGCTCGCGCGGGTTCGACGTTTCCGGGTTGAAGCTGCCCGCCTGCGAGATCGCGTCCGACAGCGTGAGCTTGCCGTTGCGCATCGGGATGACGGTGGCCGGCTTGGTCACTTCGCCCATCACGTAGACGCCGTTTTCGTCGCGCGAATCGACACGCAGCGCATCGCCCGGCTTGAGCATGATGTCCGACGGGCTGCGGCCCTTCGACGTCATGCCGGCCATGTTGATGTGATACGTGACGCCATCGCGGATCAGCGTGACGCGGCTCTGATCCGCCGTCGTCGCGAAACCGCCCGCGCGGCCGATCGCCTCGGTGAGCGTCATCGGAATGTCGTTGATCTGCTGCGCGCCCGGCGTGCGGACATCGCCGTCGATATACACCTGCGACGCGCGGAACGACGCGACGCGCACCGTCACCTGCGGCTTCACGAACACCTTCGACAGCTCGGCATACAGCTCGCGCTGAACCTGCGTCTCGGTCTTGCCCGCGACGTGCAGCGGCTTGTTCACGTACGGGAATTGCAGATTGCCGTCGGCATCGACGACGAAGCCGGGCGCGGCATCCGACGTGCGCGTCTGGTTCGCCGGCTGGCCGAGCGCCGCGACGAGTTCCGGGTGATCCCAGACCGTGATCTGCAGCACGTCGCCGACGCCCAGCTTGTAAGGCGCGGGCTTGCCGTAGAGCGAGGCGTTCGGATCGCCCGTCACGGACGGCTGCGCGGCGCGCATCTTCTTCACGAGCGCGGCGTCGATCGTCGTGATCGGAATGTTGGTGGTCGTGGCCGGATCGCCCTGATCGTTCGACGTTTCGACGAGCTGGGCGGGCTTTTCCATGTGCATGCCCGGCGAGAGCCCGCAACCCGTCAGGATCACGGCGACGGAAGCTGCCGCAGCCAGGCTCGTGAGGCGGAAGATACGCGACACGTTGGTGTTGGCGGCCATGGAGGTGGTGCCCGGTTGTTGTTGGTTGTGCATGATGGTCGTCCCCTGCATCAGTAAGCGTTGGTGTGGCGTAGTCCCTTGAAGATCGTTGCGGCGATGATTCTCATATCGAGCCCGAACGACCAGTTACCCAGATAGTACAAATCGTGAGCGACGCGTCCTTCCATCTTTTCGATCCGATCCGTTTCCCCACGAAAACCGTTGACCTGGGCCCAGCCGGTGATGCCTGGCTTGATCCGGTAACGATGGATGTACCCCGATACGACCTTCTGATACAGGTCGTCATGTTCGAGCGCGTGTGGACGCGGGCCCACGACCGACATGTCGCCGCGCAGAACGTTGAAGAACTGCGGCAGCTCATCGAGGCTGGTGCGGCGCAGGAACGCTCCGACACGGGTCACGCGCGGATCGTTGCGCGTGGCCTGGCGAAGCACTCCGGCCTGTTCCGTGTGCAGGCGCATCGAACGGAACTTGTAGATGGTGAAGACGCGGCCATCCGCGCCTTTGCGGTTCTGCCGGAACAACACCGGCCCGCGCGAAGTGAGCTTGATTGCGAGCGCGATGCAGATGAGCGCCGGCGAGACCGCGATGATCGCGCCGAGCGCGAACAGGCGGTCGAAGATTTCCTTTTGCAGCTGCGCCGACGCCGACAACGGCGTCGCGACGAGATTGATCGCGGGCTGGCCGAGCAGATCGGTGACGCCGCTTTCGAACAGCGCGAGGCTGCGCACGTCGGGGATGAAGCGCACGTTGATGAGATCGTCGCGGAATTCGTTCACGAAGCGCAGGATCGTGGGCTCCTCCGACAGCGGCAGCGCGAGCCACACTTCATGGACGTTCTGCGCGCGCACGAAGGCGACGAACGCGTCGAAATCGTCATACACGGGCAGGCGCGTGTTCAGACGCGACTTGCCCGCCGCCGCGTTGAACGCCGCGCACATGCGAAAACCGGTGTCCTGCGAACGCTCGATCTTGCGCAGCATCGAATCGCAATGTCTGCCGCAGCCGACGATCGCCACTTGCTGCAGGTTCAGGCCCGCGTTGCGCATGTGCGCGAGAATCGCGTGCGTGATGAGACGGCCGGCGATCATGAGGCCGCCGGACATCGCGGTCCAGTAGGCGAACCAGAGGCGCGACACGTAGTCGAGCCGATGCAGCGAGAACATCAGCGCGAGCGCGCAGCCCTGCACGACGAGCCAGCCGAGCGAGACCTGACACGCAAGCTGAAGCTTGCTGCGGCCGCGCCACGACTGGTAGACGCCGAAGCCAGGAAAGAGCGCAAGCGAGAACGCCGCCGCGAACGCGACGAACGCCACCGAATAGGTGTGTGCCTCGATGTACTCGAACCTGATTTGCGACGCCACTGCCGCACCGCCGACGATCATCAAGACGTCGAACAGGCGCGCGAGCAATCCCTGTAAATCGCGCATGTTTTTTTCCCCGGAACGCAATCAGCCCTTTACCGCCCTTCAGTCTCCTCCTCGCGTTAGCCCCGTCTTCTTCTTGTGAACGGTTGCAAGAAAGTCTTCTGCCTTCGAACGCTCAACTGCGCCCGTAGGTGTCGTCGAAACGCACGATGTCGTCTTCGCCGAGATAGCTCCCCGACTGCACTTCAATGATTTCGAGCGGCACCTTGCCCGGGTTCTCCAGACGATGCCGCACGCCGAGCGGAATGAACGTCGATTCGTTCTCGGAGAGCAGAAACTGCTCTTCGCCGCGCGTGACGAGCGCCGTGCCGCACACGACGATCCAGTGTTCCGCGCGATGGTGATGCATCTGCAGCGACAGCTTCGAGCCCGGCGACACCACGATGCGCTTGACCTGGAAGCGCTCCCCGTGCTCGATCGAATCGTAGAAACCCCACGGGCGGCGCACCTTGCGATGCGTATCCGCTTCGGGCGCGTGCTGCTCGCGGATGCGCGCAACCAGCCCCTTGATGTCCTGCACGCGCGAACGGTCCGCGACGAGCACGGCGTCGTCCGTCTCGACGACGATCACGTTGGTCGTGCCGACACACGCGACGAGCCGTCCGCCTTCGGAGCGCGCATAGCTCGATGTCGCGCCTTCGAACACGACGCGGCCGCTCGCGACGTTGCCCGATTCGTCCTTGTCCATCGCGTCCCACACGGCGTCCCACGAACCGAGATCCGACCAGCCCGCGACGAGCGGCACGACCACGCCGTCGCACGGCTTCGTCGGCGTGCCGATGTGCTCCATCACCGCATAGTCGATCGAGTCGGACGGCGCGCGCCCGAACTGCGCCGCCTGCGGGCGGAAGAACTTGCCGTCGGCCTCGCCCTCCTGCGCGGCGGCCGAGCACGCCGCGTGCATGTCGGCATTGAGCTTTTGCAGCGCCGCGAGCCACACGCTCGCGCGCACGACGAAGATGCCGCTGTTCCACCAGTACGTGCCCGCCGCGACGTATTGCGCCGCGAGTTCCGCCGCCGGCTTTTCGACGAAGCGGTCGATCTCGTGCGCGCCGTCATCGAGCGCCGCGCCCAGACGGATGTAGCCGAAGCCGGTGTCGGGGCGCGTCGGCGGAATGCCGAGCGTCGCGATCACGCCGCGCTCCGCATGTTCCGCAGCGATCGCGATCGCGCGATGCAGCGCCGGAATATCGGCGATGGAGTGATCCGCCGGCATCGCGACCATGATCGCGTCCTCGCCGTCCTTCACGGCGGCAAGTGCCGCGAGCGTGAGCGCGGGCGCGGTGTCGCGGCGCGCCGGCTCGACGATGATGCGTGCATCGACGCCGGCTTCGCGCGTCTGTTCTTCCGTCGTGAACCGATGCTCTTCGCCGCACACGATGATCGGCTCGCCATCGACCTTGAAGTTGCCGGCAAAGCCTTTGAGCCGCGACACCGTCGCCTGGAGCAGCGAGTCACGTCCGACGACGCCGATCAGCTGCTTCGGGAATTGTTCACGCGACATCGGCCACAGGCGCGTGCCCGAGCCGCCGGCGAGGATCACAGGGACGAGGCGGCGGCACGGCCCGGCCGCCTTGGCCGGGCCCGCCTCCACACCTGCTGCTCCCTGCTTCACCCCACCTTCCGTGCGTGCTTCATTCGTCATAAAGAACTCCTGCCTGCCTGTTCGTCCGAACGGCGAACCGTTCGGGAAATGATTAAGTGCCGGACCGATCGGGTCCGGCCAAAGGTCCGACGTTTTACGCCATAGTCGGGCTCAGAGCGGCCCACGTCACATAAGCGCGCGGGTCAGCCGTTCGCCTCGCGTCTGCTCTGCATCCGGTACTCCGTCGGCGAGATCAGAAGGCGCTTGCGGAAAATCTTCGCGAGCCTGTCGCCGTTGCCCATGCCGCTTCTGCGCGCGATCTTGTCGACCGGCAGTTCCGAATCCGTCAGAAGCGCACAGGTCACGGCGAGGCGCGCCTGCAGCAAATAATCGGATGGCGTGATGCCCATCTCGATCTTGAAGCGGCGCAAGAAGTTGCGCTCGCTCATCGCGGCCACCTGCGCCGCATCGACGACCGAAATCGGCCGTTCGCAGTTGTCCTGCAGCCAGCGCGCCGCCGCGCGGATCTTGTCGCCCGCCGACGCCACGCCGCTGTCGCCGAGGATCGACACGAGCTTCGCGGCCGAACCGGGCATCAGACGTTCGGCGACGCTGCGCGACACGTCGATGCCGAGATCGCGCTTCACGATCAGAAGCGCGCCCTTCATCGACTCGTAGCGGTCGCCGGCGTCGCCCTGCTGCTCGTCGCGCACGAGTTGCATCGCGTTGCCGTAGCGCGCCTGCGCGTCCTGCGCCTGACCGATGCCCGCGGCGTCGAGCACCTTGCGGCCCTCGGAAATCGCGCGCACGACCGTGGTCTTGGTCTGCACGCGACGCAGCCATTCGATGATGCGATCGTCCTTCGCCGCTTCTTCCGCGCCACGGCCGCCGGCGACGAAAAGCGCGTCGAAGCCGCCGTAGTGGCGCGCATCGAGACCGTCCGTCCAGACGCGCACCGACGACGAGCACGCCACGTTGCCGCCTTCGACCGACAGGAACCGCACGTCGTACGTGCAATCCGGCCGCGACTTCGCCGACGACAGCTCGTTCGCCATGTGGAAGACCTCCGCGACGATTCCCGCGCCGAGCAGCGAAAAGCCGTCGAACAGCAGGATCGCGACCTGGCGCACCTCGGTCTGCGAGGCGTTCGACGCGGGAGGCGTCCAACCCATGACTGCGGGTTCAAGAGTGGCGTAAGGCATGGTCATCCTCTGCAGCTTGTTTCCTGGAAGGCGCGGAAGAGTTGTTCGGTCATTGCGGCGCATCAATGGACTTCCCGAACTTCGCCGGGTTGCCGTGACCGATTGGAACGAAGTGTTGGCGGAATCGATCCGCTGGCTTGAATAATAAGCAGACAATGTTTTTTGTGCTCTGGATTTTCGCGCTTAAACCACAGAATCTGTTCCGCTATGAGGGTGAGCGCACATTGAAATCCTTCCCCAAATTCCGGAAAGCCTGCATTCAATGCATGGAAAACAAATACGGATTTGTCATACAAGGGTTGATTCGGCGGTTTAGCTCAATCTGATTCCCGTGCCGCCAGATCGGACACAGCGTTGCTCACTAAGCTCCACAGGACGGCCCTGCGCGGTCCGCCGGATGCGATGGCCGCCAAGTCCGATCATTCGAATTGATTCATTTATGAAACATCGATGTGTGCGAAAGCGGACGTTCGTACCGCTGCAATCGGAAAATTTTGGTTTCGCCGTTACATTTAGGAACGATATGTAATGCGCATTTCAGACGCCGATTAAAATCCGCGAACGGCTTCGGCATTAATACTCAATGATTTTCTAATAACGCAATCGAGGTCCCCAACGTGATTTTTGATTAACCCGTTTTATTTTTATTCAAAGGCATAATGCGGTATTTTCATATGAACTTAGATGCTGCATTGCAGCGGACACGAGATCGCGTCGAACCTGCATGCGCGCGGGACTCGGGCGCTGTCACCGTCCGCCATCGGCTAGTATTTTTGCGGCGGCGCACGCTTTGACACTATTTGCCGAATCGCCCAATTCTTGTTTTGCAATGATCGGCTGAATGCGGCTCGAATCGCGCGTACGTTCGCAATCGTCTTCACGCAAATTTTCGTACAGCGCGCGGACACGCAAATCGGTCAGGTTTGCCGCCCGCGCTGACAATGTGCTGACCGTTGCTCGTCAGCCTTGCTTGTTTCAGTCGTGAAATTCCCTCGCGCGTGCGCGCACGCACGGTCATGCGGCGTCGCAGCGGGCATCGTTTGCGCGACGCACGACTCACCGAAGCCAACCGGAGCAACGATGCTGAGCAACGCTGATTTCCTGACGGTCGTGCGGCTCGCGCCGCTCGTGGCAATCGATCTGATCGTCACCGATGGCAACCGGCGCATCCTCGTGGGGCATCGGCGCAACCGGCCCGCGCAGGGCACATGGTTCGTTCCGGGCGGCCGCATCAGAAAAGACGAATCGCTCGATGCCGCCTACAGGCGCATCGTCAGCAACGAGTTGGGCGTCGCGAGCGCGCAGCGTTCGGCCGCACGCTTCTTCGGCGTCTACGAGCATCTCTACGACGACAACTTCGCGGGCGCCGATGGCATCGGCACGCATTACATCGTGCTCGCCTACGCGCTGACGCTCTCCAGCAAGGTTCCGATCGGCCGTTTCGATCAGCACAGCGACTATCGATGGCTTATGCCCGACGAACTGCTCGCGCGCGACGACGTGCACGAAAACACCAAGGCCTACTTCCGCTGATCCGCGCGAAAAGGCGCGTACCGAGATCATCTGCCAACACTTCGTCAATTTCGGACTCGGCGCGCGGCGGCTGCCGGGCGCCGCGTATAGTGCGCCCATGTAAGCTCACTTTCCCGCTACTTACGTTCCTGCATCGATCGGACCCCGGCCGGACACGACGCCTGCCGCGGTTCGCACAGGGAGAAGTCGATGGTGTACGCCAATGGTACGGGCCGGCTTCAGGTCGTGCGCGCGGTCGCGCCCGACGTGCCGTCCGCCGATATGACCAGCGCGGCGAAGCGAATCGGCATTCTGATCTTCGAGGACTTTTCGCTCGTCGAAGTCAGCTCGATCTCCGAGGTCTTCTCGGTCGCGAATCAGGTGCATCTGCCCGCCGACGCCAACGCACGCGCGCAGGCGCCGAATTATTCGCTGATGTTTCTGTCGAGCGATGGCGGCAGCGTGGCGAGCAGTTGCTCGATGCGGATCTGGACCGAGAGTCTCGAAACGCGCTGGATGAACGAATGCGACGCGCTGTTCATCGCGGGCGGCGTGGGCGCGCGTCATGCGCGTAACGATGCCGCGCTGCGCAAGCGCCTCGCGCGCGTGGCGCCGAAGATTCCGTTCATCAAGGCGATCGGCGAAGGCGCGCAGATTCTCGCCGCGGCCAATCTCGACGTGCAGAACCGCACGCTCGATTTCGCCGGCGAGCCGCAAGGCCGCGCGCTTGCGCCGGCGTTGTCGAATCCGCTTTTCATCGCGGAACAAACGCTCACGCTCGACGATCCCAAAGGGCCGATCGCGGCGGCGCTGTCGATCATCAAGCGCGACCACGGCGCGGCGCTCGCGCGTGAAGTATCGGAGCGCTCCATTCCGGGCGCGTGGCAGAAGCTCGCCACCGTGCTCGACGATACCGAAGCCGGCAGCGTGCGCCAGAAGATCGACGCCGCCGCGCGCTGGATCCGCGAGAACTACGTGCGGCCGATCTCGATCACGGATGCGGCGCGCGTCGCCGCGATGAGCGAGCGCAATTTCCTGCGCCGCTTCAAGGCGCAGATCGGGCTGACGCCGTCGGAATATCTGTTGCGCGCGCGGCTCGATGCGAGTTGCATGTTGCTGGCCGCGACCGATCTGCCGGTCGACAAGATCGCGCGGCGCTGCGGCGCGGGCAGCGGCGACGGCCTCGCGAAAATCTTCCGCAAGCGGCTCTCGATCTCGCCGACCGAATACCGGATGGCAGGCCGCCGAAAACAGGGCGACGGTTCGTAAACGTCCGGAGCCGGCCTAGAACAAATACGCATGGAATCAAAGGTACTCTGGACGCTTTCGAATCTCGGCGACGCGGCCTTTCTGCTGCCGCTCGCGCTCGTCTGCGCGCTGTGGCTGCGCACGGTCGACGTGCGCCTCGCGTTGCGCTGGGCCGTGCTGCTCGCGATCGGCATGGGGCTCGTCGGTCTGTCGAAGATTCTCTATGCCGGCTGCGGCGTCGAGATCGCCGCGATCCAGTTGCGCATGATCAGCGGACACACGATGCTCGCCGCGTCGATCTACACCGTCGCCGGCGGCTTGCTGTTCGGCGCATTCGGCGGAAGCTGGCATCGGCTGGGCGCGGCGGGCGGACTCGCGCTCGCGGCGGCCATCGGCGCGAGCCGCATCATGCAGGACGCGCACACGCCCGCCGAAGTCGTCGCGGGCTGGGTGCTCGGCGCGGTCGTCGCCGCCCTCTTCCTCATGCGCGTCTTCGAAACGCCGCGCAAGATGCCGCGCGCGCTCGTCGCGGGTTGCGCGCTGCTGGCGGTTTCGTCGATCGCCTACGGCCATCACGCGCCGTTCCAGCGGATGATCGAGCACTATTCGTGGCGGCTCTGTCAGGGACTCGGGCTCTGAGCTTCGCGTCAGTTCACTCGCAGCGCATGGGCTGACGAACTTCAGTATGATCGCAGGCTCTTTTCTCTCGCGCGCCCATAGAGGCGCGCGATCACGTTTCCGGGATCGAGCATGGACCGCTTCCTTGCAATGAAAGTCTTCGCGCGAGTCGTCGAGGCGGGCAGTTTCTCCAAGGCAGCCGATGCCCTGCGCCTGCCGCCCGCGAGCGTCTCGCGCACGCTTCAGGCGCTCGAAGCGCATCTCGGTGCGCGCCTCATCAATCGCACGACGCGCAGCATCAGCATCACCGAAGACGGCGAAGCCTATTACGAGCGCTGCGTGCGCGTGCTCGGCGAAGTGGACGACATGGAAGCGTCGCTGTCGCATTCCAAGCTGAGTCCCAAGGGCAATGTGAAAGTCAGCCTGCCGCAAGTGATGGCGAAGAACACGATCATTCCCGCGCTGCCGGAATTCTTCGCCGCGTATCCGGATATCGGCGTCGAACTGGTGCTGACGGACCGGCAAGTCGATCTCGTCGAGGAAGCGGTCGATTGTGTCGTGCGCGTGGGCGCGGTCGGCGATGTCGGGCTGGTCGCGAAACGCATCGGCGCGTATACGCAGATCACTTGCGCGTCGCCGGGATACATCGAAAAGCACGGCGAGCCGACGTCGCTCGATGACCTCGAGCAGCATCTCGCCGTCGGCTATGTGCTGAACAACTCGGGACGCGTGCGCAACTGGGAATTCGTCGTCGATGGCGAAACGCGCACCATCGCGATGAAGCACAAGATCGCCGTGAACGACGGCGATTCGTATATCGCGGCGGGCGCCAACGGGCTCGGGCTGATTCAAAGCTCGAGCTATACGCTCGATCCGCTCGTCAGAAGCGGCGCGTTGAAGGAAGTGCTACGGGAATATCCGTCGTATCCGCGCGTGGTGTCGGTGCTGTATGCGGCCAACCGGCATCAGCCGAGGCGCGTGCGCGTGTTCATCGACTGGGTTGCGGAGTTGTATGCGCGCCTGCCGTCGTTTCAGGTGAGCAAGGGAAACTGAACGCGGGCGTCGTTTGCGGCGATGCATCCGCGAACGGCATCGCGCGCCAGTCGTAATCGCGATAAGCGCGCTCGAGCGCGCGCAGATCGGCGGGCCGCGCGCTCGCGTGCACGCCCTCCAGATGCGGCAAGCTGAATTCCACCTTGACGCAGTTCGCATAATCGCGCGCGCGCATGTTGGCGGGGATCGTCGTGAAGAACGCGGTCGTCGGCACGTCGAATCCCGCGCCGGCGTGTAGCGCCGCCGTATCCGCCGTGACGAGATAGCGCGCGCGCCCGATCCACGCGAGGAAATCGTCCGTGTCGATGCAAAACGGCGCGATATCGCGATAACGCGGATCGTCGACGGGCCCGAAACCCATCACCGGCAGGCCGGTTTCATCCGCGAGACGCGCGACGATACGCGCGCGCATCGACGCCGGAATGCTGCGCACCGGCGTGCTCGCGTTCGGGCAGAACAGCGCGTAAGGCTCGTTTGCGATCGGCTTGAGCGGCACATCGGCGAGCCAGCGATTGCGCTTGTCGGCGGCGGCGATGGTCGAAGGCGCGATGCCCATCGCCCAAAGGAAGAAGTCGATCATCGGCATCGAGGCGAAGCGCGGCCAGAAAAGCTGATTGCCGACGTCGATCTTCGGTTCATCGGCAGGCAGGCTCGCGAGCGGCACAGGCAGACCGACGATATCGGCGAGACGCGGCGCGGCAAGCTCGTAAAGACGCTGCACGTAGCGCGGCGCGCGCGCCGGCCGATAGATCGTGAACCGAAGATGCGGATGAAGGCGCTTGACGGCGGAGAGCGCCGTAAGCCCGATGATCGAATCGCCGAGCGTGACGCCGAACGCGTTGACGAGATGCACGCGGCGCTCGCGCGCATAGTCGGCGTCGAAGGGTTCGCGGCCCGCGTTCAGGATGGTGGCGGGCAGCGCGGAGAACGCGGATGCATCGGCGTGCGCGACTTCGAGATCGTAAGGCGCGACGATCTCGCCGCTTAGCGATAACAGCGATCCCGTGTGGGTCAGCGCATGAACTTCGTCGAGCGTCGTCATGCGTGACCCCGTTGCGGTCAGCCGGCCGCGCCGCGTTCGTTCGCCGCCTTCGCGACGGGCACGCTTTGCAGCACGGGCATCGTCGCCGTCTGATACTCGGGCACCCAGCGGCGCAGATCGCGGCGCACTTCTTCGTCGGAGAGCACGCGATGCTGCATCAGCCAGGGCAGCAATTCGTCGATGAAATCGTCCGGCACGCCGCGCGCCTGCGCGATGCGCAGCTTCGGATGCGGCGTGCGCGTGGTGGTTTCGTCGTCGGCGAGCAGTTCTTCGTAGAGCTTTTCGCCCGGACGCAGCCCAGTAAACGTGATGCGGATCTGCTCTTCCGTGAAGCCATAGAGACGGATGAGGTCGCGCGCGAGATCGACGATTCTCACGGGCTGGCCCATGTCGAGAATGAAGATCTCGCCGCCGCGCCCCATGCTCGACGCCTGCAGCACGAGTTGCGCGGCTTCCGGAATCGTCATGAAAAAGCGCGTGATTTCCGGATGCGTGACCGTGACCGGACCGCCCTTCGCAATCTGCTGCTGAAATTTCGGGATCACGCTGCCCGCGCTGCCGAGCACGTTGCCGAAGCGCACCGTCTCGAACTGCGTGCGCGGCGCGGATTGCTGCAGCGCCTGACAGGCCATCTCGGCGAGACGCTTGGAGGCGCCCATCACGTTGGTCGGGTTGACGGCCTTGTCGGTGGAGATCAGCACGAAATGGCGCACGTTGTGGCGAATCGCCGCGCGCGCGACGCGCAGCGTGCCGAGCACGTTGTTGCGCACGGCCTGCCACGCGTTCTGCTCTTCCATCAGCGGGACGTGCTTGTAGGCCGCCGCATGGAAAACGATGTGCGGCGTGAAGCGCGCCATCGTCTGATCGAGCAGCAGCGAATCCTTCGCGTCGCCGACGACCGGAATCACCGAGCACTCCGGAAACTTCTCGTGCAGTTCCTCGATGAGGCGATACATCGCATATTCGGAGAGGTCGTAGGCGATGAGCTGCGCGGGCGAGAAACGCAGAATCTGACGGCACAGTTCCGAGCCGATGGAGCCGCCGCCGCCCGTCACCATCACGACGCGCCCGTGGAGCAGTTGCTCGACGTGCGGCATGTCGATCTTCACCGGCTCGCGGCCGAGCAAGTCTTCGAGGTCGATCTGCCGCACGCGCGACAGGAAGTTGCCGCCTTCGGTGAGCGGCGTGAGCGCGGGCAGCACCATCACCTTGACGCCGGCGCGCACGCACAACGTGGCGACGCGCCGCTGCTCCTCGACCGACGCCGAAGGAATCGCGATGATCACGTAGTCGGTCTTGTACTGCTCCGCGAATCGGGAGAGGTCGCTGAACCCGCCGAGGACCTTGTGGCCGAGCACTTCGCGGCCCTGCTTGGCGGGATCGTCGTCGAGCAGGCCGACGAGACGCCATTCGCTGGAGCGCGCAAGCTCGCGGGCGAGCATCGCGCCCGCCGTGCCCGCGCCGAGCACGATCACGGGCTTGCCCTGGCCGACCAGACCGCCGTACAGATAGAACTCCTTGCCCGCGCGATAAAGCGCGCGCGCGCCGCCCATCGCGAGAAACAGCAGAAGCGGCGAGACGATGAGCACCGAGCGCGGGATGATCGGCGTCGGCTGCGACATCACCGCGCCCACCATCACGACGAGCGCGCCCACGACGATCGATTTGGAGATACGCATCAGGTCCGGCAGGCTCGCGAACACCCACATGCCGCGATACAGCCCGAAGACGCGAAAGACGATGGCGTAGACCGGCACGACCCACAAGAGCGCGTGCAGCGCGCCATCGCGGAAATCATGCGGCACGCTGCCGTTGAAGCGCAGCAGGTAAGCGACGACCCAGGCTCCGACGACGGCCACGAGATCGAAGCCGAACGCCCCCGCCGATAGCCATGTAGCTTTTATTCGATTCATCAGCATGGACCCTCAAGATTGTCCGGTATGGCGCGTTTCATGACGACGCCACTGCGCGTCGACGACCGCGCCCGCTGCCACAACCACGACTGCCCAGCCCGCAACCGCCGCCCACTGCCCCGTGACGGAAAACCACAGCGCCCAGTTCGCGAGGATCATGCCCGCCAGCATGAGCAGATACCACGTGAGCGCGGTGCGCGCGTGCCCCATTCCGAGGCGCACCATGCGCTGATAGTAATGCTCTCGATGCGCCTGCCAAAATTTTTCACCGCGCGCGAGGCGTCGCAGCAACGTGACCGTGGCATCCGCGATGAAAGGCGAAAACACGAGCGCCGGAAACCAGACGGGCCATGCGCCCCGTTGCCAGCCCCAGAACCCGAGCGCGCCTGCGAGAAATCCCAACGGAATAGACCCGGCATCGCCGAGAAAAATCCGAGCCGGATGGAAATTGAGGGTCAGGAAACCGGCCGCCGCTCCGGCGATCGCCGCGCTCGCCAGGCCGAGATCGGCTTGCGGCGCGGGTCCGGCGAGCGCCGCGAGCGCGTAGCCGCCGAATCCGAACAGCGCCATGCCGCCGGCGAGCCCGTCGGAGCCGTCCATGAAGTTGTAGAGATTGACGAGCCACAGCATCAGAAAGCCGACGAATGCGAGCGCCCACCACGGCGCGTTCGCCGGATGCGCGACGATCACGAGCGTCACCGCGACGATATGCGCCGCGAAGCGCACGCGCGCGGGCAAACCGCGTCGGTCGTCGATCTGCGAGACGGCCGCGAGGAAGACCGCGCAGGCCGCGACGAGCCACATCGACGGGGCCGCGACGAGAAGCGCGACGACGGCGACCGGCACGATGCCCCAGCCGCCGACGCGCGGCGTGGGCCGTTCGTGCAGCGAACGCTCGTTGGGGATATCGGTGGCGAGGCGCCACGCGAGGCCCGTGCGGATGAGCGTCCGCAGAATCAGCGCGCAGGCGGCGAACGCCAATACCGCGACCGACATCGCGGCCAACGGCGGCGAAGCTTGGAAATACGAATGCAGCATGCGTTGTTATGAGTTGTCGAAAACGAAGCCCCGATCGTCCCGGCGACTTTTATCCCGGGCAAACCCGCAAGGATACGCGAACGGTCGCCGGAATGAGTCGTAAATAACTGACGGATAACGAAAATCGCGCCGATATCGAAGCCGCGCATATTTTAACGTTCGCGACGGACGTTTCCGATCGCGAGAACCGTTTATTGCGCGCGCGTCGAGCGAAACCACGCGGCCGTGGCGGCGAGGCCTTCGTCGAGCGATTGCGGCGCTTGCCAGCCGAGCGTCTCGCGGATGCGGCTCGAATCGAGGCGCAGGCTGCCGGTCAGCCGATCGATCTGCGCGGTCTTGCCCGTCAGACGCCCGACGCCGCGCAAGAGTCCCACCGGCACCGGCACGAGCCGCGCCGGTTTGCCGAGATGTTGGCCGAGCTTGCGCGCGAGTTCGGCGACGCTCGGGTCGTCGCCGTCCGTGACATGGAACAGGCGGCCCGCCGCAGCCGGATGGAGCGCGCATTCGATCGTCGCGCTCGCGAGATTGTCGACGGAGACGAGGCTGCGGCGCGCATCGATCGCGCCGAGCGGCAACGGGATGCCGCGCGCGATCGCGTTCATCATCGCCAGGAAATTGGCGCGCACGCCGGGGCCGTAGACGAGCGGCGGCCGCACGATGGCGATTTCCAGCCCGGTGCGGCTACCGAATTCGAGCAGTTTCACTTCGGCTTCGGCTTTCGACACGCCGTAGGCATCGGGCGGATTGCGCGCGTCGTCTTCGGTGAACGGGCGGCCCGGATCGCTTTCGCCGAGCGCCTTGACGCTGCTCATCATGACAAAGCGCGTGACGCCCGCTCGCCGCGCGGATTCGGCGGCGGCGAGCGTGCCGTCGACGTTGACCGCCCGATACGCCTTCAACACGGCCTGCGATTGGGCGGCGGCGTCGGCCATTACGTGGAC
Organism: Caballeronia sp. LZ028; assembly: GCF_031451415.1. Taxonomy (NCBI): domain Bacteria; kingdom Pseudomonadati; phylum Pseudomonadota; class Betaproteobacteria; order Burkholderiales; family Burkholderiaceae; genus Caballeronia; species Caballeronia sp. LZ028. The sequence continues at coordinate 2,615,726 of NZ_JARUXN010000001.1, forward strand.
GCGCGCCGCAAGATGGATCACTGCGTCGCAACCGGCAAAGGCTTCGGGCGCGATCGAATCGAGGCCGTCGATATGGCGCACGTCGACGCCCGGTTCGCACTGCGCGTCGCGCCGCACGAGCCCTGTCGCGCCGATCCCGCGCGCCGCGAGCGCACGGCTCACCGCGCGGCCGACGAAGCCGTTGGCGCCGGTTATCGCGATGCGTCGGCCGGATTCGCTCATAGCCATTTCCAGCCGAAACGGTTGAAGAACCGGTACGCCGACGTGACGAACAGCTTGATGTGCACCGAGCCTTTCTTCGCCGCGCCGCCGCCGTGATGCAGGATTCGCACCGACGGCACATAGGCGATGCGCGCGACGCGGCGCGTGCGCAGGCTCAGGTCGTAGTCCTCGAAATAGAGGAAATAGCGCGGATCGAAGCCGCCGAGCGACTTGAGCACATCGGTTCTGAAGAGCATGAAGCAGCCGCTCACGATCGGCGGATCCCACACGATATTGCTGTCGCCGATGACATCGCGCATTTCGTAGCGCGCGAGGCGCCCCGCGAACGGCTTGCGCAGCGCCGACGGCAGAAAGCCGCGCACGAAAAGGTCGAGCACGGTCGGATAGCGGCGGCAAAGAAACTGCTGACGGCCATCGTCGCCGCCGATCCACGGCGCGAGCAGACCGGTTTCCGGCGAGCCGTGCAGAAAGGCGAGCGCGCGGCGCAGGCCATCGGCATTGAGTTCGACGTCGGGATTGAGAATCAGATGGAAGCGGCTGTTCGCGCGCTCGATGGCGAGATTGTGGCCGCGTCCATAACCGACATTGCCGTGCCCTTTGAGCACCACGGTGTCGAATTCCGCATCCGAGGGCGCCGGCAGGTCGGCGAGCTCGCCCGGATTGCCGTTGTCGATCAGATACAGGCACGGGCGCCCGGCGACATCGTGCAGTTGGGCGAGCGCGGATTCCAGCGTTTCGACGGTGCGCGCGAGCAACGCGGCATCGGGCCGGTAGACGACGATGGAAATGCTGAGAGTGATCGGCGGGGCGTTCGCGTTCATCGGACAAATGGGGCGTCCGCGCCACGAAAGGAAAACGGACCGCATCGACGGGTGGAAGACGCCAAGATTGTCCTTAATGTCGGAGGTTTCGGCAACCGCGGGCGGCGGGGCGTCGCGTCAGGCGAACGTGCGAAACACGTAGCGCTTGTCGAGGCGGTACTTGATCACATAACCGATCGCGAGACCGATGCAGCCGCCGACGTAGCGCATTTCGGCCGTTCCGAAGACGTGATTGAAGCCGAATTCGACGCCCCAGAAAATCGCTGTGGTGACGAGGCCCATCGTGACGTAGAGCGTGAACATGGTCGCGTCGTGACGCGCATTCTCCGCCTTGAAGCGGAAGATCCATTTCTTGTCGAGCAGATATTTCACGACGAGACCAACGCCCGTGCCGACGAACACCGACAGCAAAACATGCCAGGGGCCGCTATAGACACGCGTAGTCAGATCCTGCGCGCCGATGTTGGCAAGCGTCGCGATGGCGGCGAAAAAGGTGTAGAGCAGCGCGAGTTGCATGTGTTCAGAACATGGTTCGGTGGTTCGGCGTTTTTCCGGCGCTACGTCACACGTTGCTTGGCGGAAAAATCGACACCATATACGATGTGCCTGGAAAACTCGACAAAGCCGGTGCCGAAGCCGTCGCTGAGAAGACGGCCAGGCCCGGTTCCGCCCGGTCGTGGGCTTAAGCAATCATCTCAACGTGAATTGAATGAGCAAGCCCATCGTCGTCGATCTCGATGGCACGTTGATTCACTCCGACATTCTCGTCGAGAGCGGATTCGCCTTCCTGAGATCCTCACCGCAGAAATTCTTCAAGCCGCTGCTGTGGCTTTCCAGCGGCGGCAAGTCCGTGCTCAAGTCGCGGCTCGCCGAGCACGTGAGCATCGATGTCGCGACGCTGCCCTACAACACGCAGGTCGTGAACTGGCTGAAGGACATGCGCGCCGCGGGCCGCACGATCGCGCTCGCCACCGCGAGCCATGAATCGTTCGCGCATCGCATCGCGGAGCATCTCGGCATCTTCGATCGCGTGTTCGCCACCGACGAGCGCGTCAACCTTTCCGCGCATCGCAAGCGCGACCGGCTCGTCGCCGAGTACGGCGAGAAGGGCTTCGATTACGTCGGCAATTCGCACGATGACATGTCCGTCTGGGCCGCCGCCGATCGCGCGTACGTGGTCAATCCGCACGCGGGCGTCGTGCGCGCCGCCTCGAAGCACGACAACGTCGAACAGGTCTTCGAGAATCGCCCGCCGACGCTCAAGGTCTGGGCCAAGTCGCTGCGGCTGCATCAGTGGCTGAAAAACGTGCTGATCTTCGTGCCGCTGCTCGCGGGGCATCAGCTGAAGTCGCCGGCGGCCATCGAGTCCGCCGTGATTGCGTTCTTCGCGTTCGGGCTGTGTGCATCGAGCGTGTATCTGCTGAACGATCTGCTCGACTTGCAGGACGACCGGCAGCATCCGGTGAAGCGCCGGCGCCCGCTCGCCGCCGGCACGATGCCGCTCGCCTGGGGCATGGCGCTCTGCCCTGTCCTGCTCGCCGCCGCGTTCTCGATCGCACTCACGTTCTTGTCGTGGAAATTCAATGCGGTCCTGCTCGGCTACTACGTGCTGACGCTCGCGTACTCGCTCGCGCTCAAGCGTCAGGTGATGATCGACGTCGTCGTGCTTGCCGCGCTGTACACCACGCGCATCGTCGCGGGCGCCGCGGCGATCCATGTCCCGCTCACGTTCTGGCTGCTAGCTTTCTCGATGTTCGCGTTCCTGAGCCTCGCGCTCGTCAAGCGCTACACCGAGCTTCACGCGATGATGAAGTCCGGGCGCGAAGGCGCGCGCGGGCGAGGTTATCTGGCGAGCGATCTGGCCATCGTGTCGTCGCTGGGAACGTCGTCGGGTTACATCTCGGTGCTCGTGCTCGCGCTCTATATCCAGGACGAACGCACCACCGTGCTTTACCGGCATCCGCAATACATCTGGATGGTATGTCCGCTGATGCTCTACTGGTTCAGCCGGACATGGGTCATCACGCATCGCGGACGCATGAACGACGATCCCATCGTGTTCGCGGCGCGCGATCGCATGAGCCTCGTCGTCGTCGCGCTGTGCGGCTTCGCGTTCTGGCTCGCGATCTGACCGATGAGCGAACTGCTCTCCTGGGGCCGCTACCCGCGCCTGCCGCAGACCGCGCACGCCGCGCACTGGCGCGACGAAGCGCAGGCGCGATGGCGCGACGTGCAGCGCGAACATGGCACGACGCTCGCGTTCGGCAATGGCCGAAGCTACGGCGACGTCTGCCTCGCGAGTTCGAATCACGTCTTTCAGACGCTCGCGCTCGACCGGATCATCGCCGCCGACTGGACGCGCGGCATCGTGCGCGCCGAGCCCGGCATCACGTTCGAGCAGATTCTCGCGCTCGCGGTGCCGCGCGGCTGGATGCTGCCGGTCACGCCGGGCACGAAGTACGTGACGCTGGGCGGCGCGATCGCCAACGACGTGCACGGCAAGAATCATCACGTGCGCGGCACGTTCGGGCGGCATGTGCGCGCGTTCGGCCTCGCGCGCAGCGACGGCACGTTCATCGAATGCTCGCCGGAATCGAACACGGAGATGTTCAATGCGACGATCGGCGGGCTCGGGCTGACGGGACTCATCCTGTGGGCCGAGTTCTCGCTGATGCCGATCCGCACGAGTCTCATCGACGTGACGAGCATCCGCTTCGGCAAGCTCGACGAGTTCTTCGATCTCTCGGAAGAGTACGACGCGAAGCACGAGTATTGCGTCGCGTGGGTCGATTGCGCGAGCCGCGGACCGGCGCTCGGTCGCGGCATCTTCATGGCGGGCGATCACGCGATCCACGGCTCGCTCGATGTCGAACAGCGCAACACGCGCCGCGTGCCGTTCACGCCGCCCGTTTCGCTCATCAACGGCCTCACGCTGCGCGCGTTCAACGAGCTGTACTACCGGAAGCAGCGCCGCGCGATCGAGCTTTCGCGCGTCGGTTACGACGGCTATTTCTATCCGCTCGACAGTCTGCTCGAATGGAACCGCATCTACGGGCCGCAGGGGTTTCAGCAGTATCAGTGCGTCGTGCCGGCAGCGAGCGCGCGCGATGCGGTGCGCGCGATGCTCGATCGCATTTCATCGAGCGGCACGGGTTCGTTTCTCGCGGTGCTCAAGCGCTGCGGGAACATTCCGTCGCCGGGGCTGCTGTCGTTTCCGATGGAAGGCACCTCGCTCGCGCTCGACTTTCCGCAGCATGAATTGCGTAATTCGCAGCTCTTCGACGCGCTCGACGCGATCGTGCGCGATGCCGGCGGACGCATCTACCCGGCCAAGGACGCGCACATGTCGGGCGCCGATTTCCGCGCCGCTTATCCCCGATGGCAGGCGCTCGAATCGCTTCGCGATCCGGCCATGCTGTCGCATTTCTGGAAACGAATGACCGGCCTATGAAGAACATCGTCATCGTGGGCGCCACGTCCGCTATCGCCATCGCCTGCGCGCGAGAATGGGCCGCGAGAGGCGCGCGCTTCTTTCTCGTCGCGCGCAACCAGGAACGCATGGAGCAGGTCGCCGCCGATTTGACGGCGCGGGGGGCGGCTTCGGTTGCCACGTATCGGCTCGATATCGACAAGCTCGACGATCACGCCGCGATGCTCGCTGACTGCGCCGCGCACATGGATTCGATCGATATCGTGCTGGTTGCGTCGGGCACGCTGCCGGACCAGGCGGCCTGCCAGAGCGATCCCGCCGTCGCGGTGCGCGAGTTTCATACCAATGCGCTTTCGCTGATTGCGCTCATCACGCCGATCGCCAATCGGCTCGAGGCGCAGCGGCACGGGGCGCTCGCGGTGATCTCGTCGGTGGCGGGAGATCGCGGGCGTCCGTCGAATTATCTTTATGGCAGCGCGAAGGCCGCGTTGCAGGCGTTTCTCGAAGGCTTGCGCGCGCGGTTGTTCAAGGTCGGCGTGCATGTCGTCGATATCAAACCCGGCTTCGTCGCCACGCCGATGACTGCGGGGCTGCCGTTGCCCGGCCCGCTCGTCGCCACGCCGGAGAAGGTCGCGAAGGACATCGTGCGCGGAATCGACAGGAAGAAGGACGTGGTTTATACGCCGTGGTTCTGGTGGGGGATCATGCTGATCATCCGGAACGTGCCGCGGTTCGTGTTCAAGCGGGCGTCGTTTTAGGGGAAGGCGTGCATCGACATCAGGCATGGCACGGTGGGAGTTGTGGCATCATCTTTTTTTACAAAGTTGCGCCCTCCCCTGATGAGACCCCAGAACGATCGCGCCCTGCCCGCCGCCGTTGCATCGAAGCATGCCAAGAACGAAGACCTCGAAGTGCTCAGAGCGGTCGCGATCGGCTTCACGATTCTTGCTCATTTCCCCGCGCTGCTCTGGTATGCATCCGAGTTTCCGACCAACAACCGCTATTTCAATTTCGGCAGCGGCGTCGATCTCTTCTTCTGCATTTCCGGTTTCATCATTACGCGGTCCATTCTCCAAAGCCGGTCGCGCAGGCCGGATAGCGGGCCGTTCGGCGAATTCGCATTTCCCTTCTGGATAAAGCGATTTTTCAGGCTCGCGCCGTCGGCGTGGTTGTGGATCGTCGTTGGCATGGCGTTGAGCTTTCCACTCGACAAGACGGGTTTCTATGCGCCGTTCAACGTCAACTTCAAGGAAGGTTTGACGGCGCTTCTTCAGGTCGCCAATTTCGAAGTGGCGATGTGCCGGCCAAAGAACGAATGCGGCAGCCTTGCGATTTACTGGTCTCTGGCGCTCGAAGAGCAGTTCTATCTGATCTTTCCTTTTCTCATTGCTTTCTGCTCCCGGCGTCTGCTCGCGATGATCATGCTCGTGGTCGTCGCCGCCCAGTTCTTCATTCCGCGCCCCGTCACGTCTCCGCTGTGGGCGTTTCGCACTGACGCGATCGCGCTGGGTGTGCTCATCGCGCTGTGGAGCAGGACGCCCGGTTACGCGACGATGAACCCGCGCATCCTCCGGCATCGCCTATTCGCGATACCCGTGCTGACCATCCTGTTTGCGGCGCTCGCCACGCTCGGGTCAAAGGTATTGATTGGATCGGTGTCCACGGGGCTGATCGCGTTCGTATCCGCTGCGATCGTCTGGATCGCCTCGTATGACGCGAACTACATCAAGCTCCCGGGTCTTCTCAAACGAATCCTGGTCGCCATCGGCGCGCGGTCTTACGTGATGTATCTCACCCACTATCCGGCGCTCTTTTGCGCGAGCGCGATATGGCGCGCGTTGTCGCATCGTTTCGCCATGCTGGATGCGGCCAATATTCTGCCGCCCATTCTGATCTTCATCGTGCTGACGGCCGCCTTTACCGAATTCACACACCGGATCATCGAAGATCCACTGCGTCGAAGAGGCATTCGGATAGCCGACGCCGTCAGAACGAGACTCGCGCAACGGCGCATGGCGCTTTCGGCGAACTGAAGTCCGCTGAATCGGCGCGCCTTCAGCGCCTGGGATCGGACGGTGCATGGGGGCGCGCGGCTTCATTCGAAGATCTTCTTGAAGCACGGGCAGACATCGACTTCCCCGCCGAATGCGATTGCGTATGGGCTTCGCACGTTCCGGAGCATCAGAGCAACATCGGCCTTTTCCTCGGCAGAATCGCTTCCATACCGATCCGTTCGACGGGAACATCGCGCGGCTGAACTGGTAGGCAAATGCTGCGCGCCGGACACACTCACTCCGACGCGGACGCCTGCTTGAAAACCCAGAACTTCGAAGAGAGGAAATTGACGCCCAGACCGCAGATCGAACCGGCCGCGACCGCGATGACGGGCAGATAGTGCGTCTTCGGCAGCAGCAGCACCACGGCCGTATACGCGCAATAGTTCACCACGCCGCCCGCCGACATCGCCACCAGATAGCGCCACCACTCGCGCCATAGTCCGCCCGGCGCCTCTGCGTCGAAGGTAAAACGCCGGTTGATCTGCCATGTGACCACGACCGCCGCAATGAACGAGATCGCCCGGCCCGCGAAGTAGCCAAGGCCGCACGCGAGCATCAGGTAGAGCACTGCGATATCGACGAGAAAGCCGACGGTTCCGGCGACAGCGAACAGAATGAATTGTTTCATCGTGGCGAAATGGGCCAGTCAGGGGTTGTAATGCCCGAGGCAGGCTTTGAACAAGACCTTGAGCACCGCCCAGTTTCCCCGAATGCCGCTGATCTTGGTGGGTGTGTCGCCCGTGGCGGGATAACGTCTCACGGTCGGCAACTCGATGCATCGAAAGCCGAGCTTCGGCACGCGGTAAGACAGATAGGCCAGAAGTTCGTACCCGGAAAACACCGAGCGAAACGGCGCAATGCGGGCATCCCTCAACATGCGGCTGCTGTAGGCGCGAAAGCCCTGCGTCGTGTCGGTCCAGCGGAAGCCCGACGCGAGCGAGAGCGCGGGTGCGTGAATCAGACGGATCGCGAGGTCGCGCGACACGGGCGTGTTTTCCGCCACGCCGCCAGGAAGGAAGCGCGACGCCTGCACGAAATCGTAGCCTTCCTTCAAGGCGTCGATGAACCGCGCGATCGGATCCGGATCGTCCTTGTCGTTGCCGTCGATCGTGACGATGCCCTCGTAGCCCTGCTCGAGCGCAAACGCATAGGCGCAGCGCAGTTGCGCGCTGAGTTTGCCGGGTCCGCGTTTGACCAGCAAACCGCGCACGCCGACGCTGTCCAGAAAGGCGGGCGCGAGTGAGCCGTCGGTGCTGCCGCCGTCGACGACGATCACATCCGCGATTCCGTCGACATCGATCGCGTGCATGCGCGAAAGAAGCCGCTGAATGCGTTCGCCCTCATTGATGACCGGGATGACGACGCAGTAGTCGCGCGTCTTGCCGCGCCAGATCGGCGCATCGAAGGCGGGAATCTCGGCCGTGCTGTCCTGCAGGCGCCCGGCTGCGCTATGGATGGAGTTCACTGCGTGTTCTTCCTGAAGGATGCGGCCGCGGATCGATATGTGCCACAAACGAATGCCAGCGCAGCATCGATGTCGGCAAGTCGCGTCTCGGCACGGCGCGTCAGCATTTCGATCGTGACGAGCGGATGGATCGCGGATCCGGACAACGCACGCGCGAGCGCGCCGTGATAAGACGCCGCCGAAGCCGGCGCCGATCCCACGGGTACGAGATCGGGCTCGCTCACGTGAACATGACCGATGACGTCCTCGAATGCCCGAATCGCGTGCCCGACATCTTCGCCGTTGATCGCGGACGCACCGCTGTCGAACTGGAGGCGAATGGCCCGATGGTCCACCGCGCGGACGATATCGGCGGCGCTGGCCGTATCGGTCATGAAGTTGCAGCCGTATTTCGGCGGGTTGGGTTCGAGGCAGACGATCACGCCGTGATCGTCCGCCACGCGAGCGAGCCGGCCGAAAAATTTCACGGCGCTTTCCTTCGCGGCATCCGGAGTCAAATCACCGATGTCGCGGTTCTTCGGCGAGCCGAAGGTGAGACGCACGCCCTCTTTGCTGGCGAGTCCCTCGCCGACGCGGCAGACCGCCCGCAGACGATCGAGCATGCGGTTTTGCGTGTCGACGTCGCCGAAAAGGTTCAGCCCCGCGGTGCCGAACAGCAGCGACTGCATGCCGACGATCTTAATGCCGCGATCGGCCCACATCGTGCGAACGGCGGACGTCTCCTCGGCCGTCGCGCCGTCGATATCGGGGAAATACTTGCTGGGCGCGACGTCGATCGCGTCGACGCCATGTTTGTTCAGCAGGGCGACGACCTGCTCGTCCTCGTCCGGCTCCCACGCGAGATTGGAGATGGAGACTCTCATCACGACGACTCCTTTGCGCGGCGGGGCTCGGATTGCGCATACGCCCGGATTGCCATCAACGATTCGCGCTTGCTGTATTGATAGCGGCCGCTTCCGCCCAGCGCTTCGGCGAAGCGGGACTGCATGTCGTATCGCGCCGGCTGATTCTGCGTCTGGTTGCCGAATTCGATACCGAACCCTTCGCGCGCGAGCTCTCCGACCGTCACGGGTTCCGCCGTCAGGTGCACGAGATCGAGGCCGGCTTTCAGCGCGAGGTCGATGTCGGACCAAAGATTGACCATGGGATAAAACTGGAACGCCGCGCGACTGTCGACCGCCGCGAGATTGTTGTCGTTCAGCAGATCGAAGATCACGTTCTTGCGCAGGCCGGGCCCGACGAGACCCGGCAGGCGAACGATCAAATGGCGCTCGAAACCCGCCGATGCGCAAAATTCCTCCAGCATGCGCCGATTCGCGCCATACGCATGGAGGTTTCGCACATCGACGCTCGAATCCTCGTCGACATTCAGCGGGTTCTCGAACACATCGACCGTGCTGATGAGGATGAACGTCTTGCAACGCATCGCCCGCAAATGGTCGATGAGCGATTCGATGCGCTCGCGGTCTGCCTGCGGTTCGCGATTGGCGATCCACTTCTGTGCGGGCGCACCGGCGCAGACGACGGTGTCGAACGTCTGCCCCCGAATATCGGCGATGTTGGTGGAACGGTATGTGTTCTCGAATGACCGCTGACGCAGCAAGGTCGTTCCCACAAATCCTGAATAGCCGATCAAAGCATCTGGCATGGCGAAATCCGATGTGTTGAGTAAGGATCAACGGACGGGAAGAGACACGGCATCGAGTCTTTCGAGAACGTCGAACACGTTGTCGATTTTCCCGCCGAGTATCGAGAAGCAGCGCGGCATTTGCGCATGCCGTTCGAGCAGGATTGGACGTCCGTCGTCGCGTTCGTTGTTCAAGAGCACGCTCTTGATTTCGAACAGCGAGTCCGCGTACTGCGCATCCTCGAGGATCGGCAGATAGCGCGCGCTATCGCGCACCATGCGGTCCACCCTGCTTACCTTCGAATAACGCTCGAGCATCTCTTCCGTGTCGAATGCGTCGTCTTCGATCCATTCGACATGAGGCGTGTATCGCACGTGAGAGAGGCTGTGCAGCCCTTTCGAAGGAAACGGCATGAACGAGAAGAACGGGCCGTCCATGACCGTAACGCCGATGTCCTCCAGCGCCCGTGGCGGCTTCATCAGGGCCATTTCGGTGACCTGATGCTTGAGCCCCGTGCTTGCCTTGGGAAAATCGCCCGACAGACGATTGATTCTACTGTAAGTGCAATTGAACACCCATTGCGCATCGATCGGCCAGTGCTCACCCGTCCTCACGTTCTCCACGATCGCGCCGAGCGCGTCGGCCCGGTTGCTCAGCGAACGAACTCTGGAGTTGAAGCGAACATCCACGTTCAGTTCCTTCATGCGCTGCGCCATGAGCTCGCGCAGAACGAGAGAATCGAACGCGTATTCCTGCACCGCGTAGACGCTGCGAATCAGGCGTTTCTCGAACAACGCGGCATGAGCCGGCGACGCGAGTTCGAGTTGCGCGCCGATGCTGCGGCAGAAGCGCTCGAACTGTCCGGGCGCGACGTTGGAATTGCTGGCGATCGCATACAGCTTGACGAAATCGGACCTGACCGCCGGCCCGAACTGCTCGACGAAGCGAGGAAAATTCACCCGGCTACGAATGCCGGTCGTCACGCTGCGCGGATAGTGGTAGCCGTTGTGCACGCGCGCCTGATTGGTGAACGACGCCCGCGTCATCAGCTGTTCTTCCTGCTCGAGCACGAGCACCCGCGAAAAACCGCGCTGCTCGCGGAGATAGCATGCGAGCGCCGCGCCATAGAACCCGCCGCCGATGATCAGCGCCTGTTCCTCGACGGCGCGACGCACCTCGCTCATGGAGCATTCTCCGTGGGACTTTCCTTCGCGTCCGACAAGTCGCCATGAGTCTCGATGTTCAGCCTCCGGCGACCCGACATCTCCGCGCTCGTGAACTCCTGCGCAATGTGGTACGCGGGGCCGTCGCTGCTGGCACGCGCGACATTGAGCAGATATTCGCCCAGCACGAGCATGACGAGCGACAGAAGAAAGAACATGCCCGATTGCTGCAGGGACAACGTGACCCACCCCGGCGCGACATCTGACTTGAACATCGCGATGAGCAGAACGTACGCGGAATATATGACGTTCGCGCCGGCGCCGAAAAGGGTCAGCGCCGTCACGAGCCGCATCGGCACGCGCGTCGTCGAGACCAGCAGCCGCATGCCGCGATCGAAGCCATCTTCCAGGCGCTTGACCGTCGCGTCGGTCGGCGCGCTTCTGTACCGCAGGCTCTTGCGTGCGAATCCCGCTGTTACAGGCAGATGCCGGTAACTCACCGCGGGATGCTGATGCCGCAACAAATGATGCACGACCTTGCGGCTCAGCAGCCGGAACGGCGGCGCGTCGCGCTCCAGGTCGATACCGGACAGGCGTCGGTAAAGCACGTTGAACACCGAGGAGCAGACGCGATAGGCGAACGTGCGGCGCGGCTTGGTCTCATTGACGGCAAGGACCACGTCAGCGCCCTCGCTCGCCGTGCGCAGCATCTCACCGATGAAATCGATCTGATCCAGAAGCGGATCGATGATGGCAACGTAATCCCCAAGCGAATGCTCCACGCCAACGGACGCCGCCGTGTCCGAATCGACTTCCTTCGTCAGAGTGAAAACCTGGAGATTCGGAATACCGCCGACGCTCGTCAGCTTTTTCAGGCGGGCGACGGATTCGTCGGTGGACGCATTATCGACAATGATCAATTCATGATCGCGCGCGAGAGACGCAACCGACGCGGATATTGCACGAATCATACTGTCCAGGCGACTGTCGCAATTTCTCGTCAGGACGACAACCGAGAGAAAAACGGGCAACTGTTCCATCGTCGTTTCAGTATTCGTTGTCAGTTCTGCAATTCATCGGCATAAGCACGCTTTGCGGCGTCAGGCGCCTGGCCAATACGCTTGCGCAACCGGCGCAGGGATGGCGCGATCGCCGAGCAGTACTGCAACGCGAGAATGCAGAAACCGATGCCGATGGTGGCCGAGAAAATGTCCCACTCATACATGAAGTGCCACATGATGTGCTGATAAGCGAACACGTACCACGATACATAGGATATCGGCGCCCATACGAACACCAGCTTTTCCAGTCTTGAAAGACGCTGGAAACGCACTAACAAGGCGATGGTTGCGATTGCGAAGACGTTGCCTTCCGTGAGCTTCCATTGGAAGAACCAGGGAAACACGAACGCGGTGTCGCCCATTCGGCCGCGTATCGTGTCAAAGAACTTCGTGGTGAACGGCAACGGAACGCTGTCGAAGCTTGCGGTCCGGTGAGTCAGCGTCGAAAACGCGAGTTCTGCGCCAACGCGCAAAGAGCTTCGGCCGATCGCATGGCAGACGATCAGCACGTGATCGAAGGCGGCGATGAGAAAGCCCAGGCAGACGGATGCGAACACGAAAACCGCCACACGGATGACCTGTCGCGGCGAACCGCGCAGAAAACATAAGGCCGCGAATACGGAGTTGATCGTATAGACCGTCGCGAACTCATAGCCGCGCGAGAAATTCAGGAATGAAAGCGCCATGAAGCCCGCATAAAGCACGCGATTCGACCATCTGCCGGCGGCGAAAGCGCTCCACGCGAACGGCGCATAAAACACGGCCGTTATGAAATACAGGTTCTGTGAGAAAAACACCAATCCGGCCATCGATGACAACAAGATCGGCACGAGCGGCGCGCAATTCAAATGGTACTCTCTTGAAATTCGCCGGAAAAAGACGCAGAGAATCAACGCGAGCAAAAACGCATTCAACATACGGAATGCGCCCAGGAAAATGTCGATTTGCTTTTCCGTTTTCAGACCGAGGCCACGCGCAACCAGCGAGGCAGCGTAGCCTTGCAAGGCGAGATTGGCGAGATAAGTCCTCGTTCCGTCCGGATAATACGCGAAGTCTTTATCTGCATAACCGCGCGGAACGATCAGCAATACACCCTTGTTCTCCGTGCCGAGAATCTCGTTTTTTACTTTATCTCTAATTAGATACTCAGAGAAAGAGTCGACAATGTCGATATATTTTCCATTGCCATCGCCTACATCGTGGCGCAATCCGGCCGGATTAAAAATAAAGATCGTCGCAATAATGATCGGGAAGAGCACCAACCAAGCCAGCCGCTGCATGAAAGCCCCTATAGATCTCTGAATTCGGCCGTCCCGACGCCTCGAAGCGTGCCCGAATCTGGGAATTATATCAGCGACGCCCGGATCATCTAAAAAACAAGCTCTAGTCTGCGGCTGAAGCGACTCGACTCCAGAGGTAATAAATACTTAAGGAGCCCAGGATAAGCGGGTAAATTCGAAAGAGCACCCATCATTTCGTCGCTAAGCAGTTATAGCGACACGGGTGCCCTCTCGTGTATGAGTTCAACCGGAACAGAAATGCGTACGATCAGATACCGACCGCACGTGCGTCGTTTGCGGTTTCCTCGGCGATGCGCGGCGGCGACGGTACATAGATCTTCAGCGCGCGGTGCGTGTAGCCGAGCAACGAAATATGTCCTTCGGACGAACCGCATACAACATAGTCGAGATAACTGTTGCTCCAGCGCAGCGAATGAATGCCACGTGGAATTCCCTCGAATTCGCCAAGATAAACGCCGATGGCCGGACGCGACTGCGATGCCCATATATCCTGGAGCATCGGCAAATAAAGATTGTCCGTGCCGAACAAAAGCAATTCGGACGGCGCGTGTGCATTGATCAGTTGTCGAACGCAATCGCGGTGTTGCGGAACGAACTGAATTTTTCCCTTCGAATCGAGCGCAAGAATGACATGCGTCGACGATAACGTCGAGAAAAAGTCGCTCGCGCCCTGTCGCAGTTTCTCAATCATCGCAGGAAGGCGAAAATCCCTTCCGGCATGCAGCGACGCATTAAAACGCCTCAATTGCGCTGCACGGCGGACTTCGTTCGTCTTTCGCATATTGACGACATTGTCGTAAGACGAGTTTTGTCCGGAATGCACGCGATGGTAATAAACCGCCTTCGGCACGTGCAGCAGCGGCGCGATCTCCGACACTTTAAGCGCGACGTCCCAATCCTGAACGCCGTCGGTGCCTTCCGCAAATCCTCCCACGCGATCGATCAGTTCCTTCCTGATGACCTTTAAATGCGACGCGACCATATGGTCGAGCAGATTTTCCGCGTGCGTCCGCGTTTCACGCAATTGAGGCTGCCCGCCGTACGGACGCGCGCGCTCTTCGCCAGCCTCTTCATTGATATCGATGCGGTCGGTGAACACATATCCGGCAGGCGTTTGTTTCAGCGCATCGGCCACGGACATCAATGCGTCAGGCATGAGCCAGTCGTCGCAATCCAGAAACGCGATGTACTCCGCAGTGGCCGCAGCCACGGCAACGTTTTGCGCGTGACAGATTCCGCCATTCTTTTCCAGCGTGATGACTTCGACGGTCGGAAGCTGCGCGGCGAGTTTCGAAAGGATTTCCTTCACACGCGGATCGGGCGACGCATCGTCCACGCAAATGATTCTTTGCGCGGCAAAAGTCTGAGCCGCTGCGCTCCTTATGCATCTTTCCAGATGATCCGCGTGATTATAGACGGGGATAATAATATCGATTTGAGGGCCGGCCATAATCTACTTTGCAAACGACAACAGATAATTGACTTCATCGTGCGCCAAAGCCGGCGACGGATTCACCGCGTCTACCGTGCCAAAAAAACGCACGTAAAAACGGTTGTAATGCTCGAGCAGGCTCTTTTGCGATTCAGCGTCGAGCGGTGCGCCCATATTCCGAAGATGCTGTATCGCCCGTAGATATGACAGCGCCATCGAACGTCCGTCCTTGCACATATTCGAATCGTGCTGCCGATACACGGCGCCGACAAAGTCGGAATATGCAAATCGAGCGCCGGCCGTTGCAAGCGTGACCCAGAAAATCCAGTCCTCCTTGGCTCGCAGTTGCTCGTTGAAGCGAGTCGCGCCAATGGCGGACGCGCGGAACAGACCGCAATGAATCGGAATCGTCAGGCCGCGTTCCCAATACTTGACGAACGAAGACGGATCGTATTCGAAACCGGCAATCGTCGAGACACCCAGGCGCCAGAAGCGGGATCGGCTCGCGTCGCACATCACGAATTCCGTGAGATGGACGTCGATCGACGGATCGGCCTCCATCGCCTCGATCTGCAAATCGAGCTTGTTCTGTGTGACGAGGTCGTCGGAGTCCAGGAACTGGATGTACCGCCCTCTCGCCGCATCGAGCCCGGTGTTGCGGGCGGCGGGCAAACCGCCGTTCGCGCGCGAGATCACCCTGACTTCCTGACGCGGCCCTTCGGATCGAATCCGGGCCAGGCAACGACGCGTCAGCGAATCGGTAGATCCGTCGTCGATGATGAGCACCTCGTGATGCGAAGAACACGACGCATTGACCGATTCGACAAGGTCGGCCAGGTACTGGCCCTGGTTGTAACAAGGAACGACCACGCTGACCAGCGGCTGAGTCGTCTGCTCCTTCATGTTTCGTTGCTCCAGGTTGTCACTCATGCCGCAACGACTCGCTTGATATAGCCGTCCAGTTCGTCGAAGCTGTTCAGATTCAGCATCGTCCGGCAGCGGGACAGAAGATTGGTTGGCCAGACGTCTGTCGTGCCGGCCATGCGAAGGTACGCGGCCAGCGCGGTTTCGTCGGATTCCGGATCGAATCCCGTCGTCGCCTTGAACCATTCGACGTCGAACAGCGGATGCGGCGTTCTGTTCTCCCGGGATCCGTATTCGATGTAGTGCAGCAGCGGATTCACCTGGCTCTCGGCCAGATCCGGATAAACCCAGAGATAGAAGCCGGCATCGAAGAACGCGCAGGGATTGCGTCGCTCTTGCGCGCCCGCTTTGAGGAAGTGCTCGATCGGGTCCGTACCGGCTACAGCGATGTCCTCGTATTGCGACAGATACCAGTCGCGATCGAAAAGCCCGCTTTTGACGATGATTTCGTACTCGCGGCTGCCCGGCGAGCCGAAGGGTGCCTCGACCGGCACGGGTTGCTCAACGACTGCGACCTGTTCCGGCTCGGCGGGCTGCTCAACGACTGCGGCCTGTTCCGCTTCGGCAGGCATATGCGCGCCGCGCAGCCTGCGCGCCAGGTATCTCGCCGGTGCCAGCACACGCCAGCTTCGTGAGTAGCGGATCTGGTCGAAACGCGCTTGCCATGCCCGCGTTTCGTTTCTGCTGGCCGTCAATTCCGCCTCGGCGCGCGCCACGTCGGCGCGCAGCGAATCGATGATCTCATCGAGACGGCGACGATCGTCCTCGAGACGGCGGCGATCATCCTCGAGGTGACGGCGATCCTCGTCGAACTTGTTGCGCTCGGCCAGCATCTTTTCGAATTGGCCCGAGATTTCGGTCGACGCGCGCGTCAGGTCGTCGCTCGAGGCAAAGCGATTCGCCGCCGTCTGCCGTCTCAACTCCGCGAGCTCGCTCGCGATCTGCTGCACCCGTTCGTCCAGAAGCGCTACCTGTGGAAGATGCGGCGGCCGATCCACGGCGAATTCCATCACCTTCGACGAACCGTCCTCCGATGCGCCTCGGAACGTCGACACGACTTGCGGCCATCCCGCCGCGACGAACGCGTGCCGCACCTTGGCGGCGATCTGCTCGCTGCTTCGGGCATCGAAGCAATATCGCGTCAGGAAGTAGGCGATGAACCGGTCACGTGTATCAGCAGTAACGGCCGTTTTCCCGTCGAACACCGAGGAGACGTCCTCGATTCGGGCGATACGCTCGGCCGCCGCGTTGTAGTCGCTTTCGCCAAAAGAGAAGACGGGCTTGCCGTGTAGAAGCGCTTCGAAGCCGACACCCGAATTGCAGCAGAGCACCGACTTGGCGCCGGCCAGACACTGATGCACGGACGCTTCCGTGATCGTGACGAACGGCGCATCTCGCAGCTTCTCGAGCGCGCTCTCCATTTTCTCGTCGGTACACAACGGATGACGCTTGATGACGAGCGCCTGACGGCGCTCCTGAGCCGTGCGTACTGCCGCGTCCAGCACATCGAAATAATCCAGCCGCGACAGCTTCAGCACCGTGTCAGACGTGATCTGAAGCGGAAAAAAGACAAACCCGGAAGGCAGATTCGAGACCGAAATGCTCGGCTGTGGATACTTCGATACGTTGCGCCCGACACTTTCTTCACGCGCCTTGCGCACGATCCGCCGAGCCTCTTCGAGGTCCATCTGCTGCGCCTGCGCGTACATGTCCCCCGAATGCGCGATTTCCGACCAGCCGGAGTAGCCGCGCCGATCGAAAGAGAAGTAATACGGCAGCGGGCCTTCCTTGATGCGCCAGACATTGGGCGCATCGCCGACGGAATGGTAGGAGAACAGCACGGAATTCGTCGTGCGTGGAACGAAGTCGTCGCCGGAGCGGACGTACTTCGTGTGCACGACCGCATCGAGATCCGCAAGTATGCCGAACAGGTTTGCGACAAAGAGCCGGTGAGGCTCTCCCACGAGCGGATGCTCGCACCAGGCCGAGGGAACCTCGACCTCCACCCACGGAGAATATTGTTCGTTCATTGGCGTGCGACGTGCGAATACGGATCTTTTCTGAAGAAAGTATTGTATCCAACCGTACACGACCTCGTCTCAATAAACTCGATTCGCGCAACGCCGCCGGCTCAGAAGCCGGCGGCGGATTTTCTGCGAGCGAACAGCCGGCGGCAAATCATGCCCGCCCGTAGTGATCCTCGAATCTGACGATATCGTCCTCGCCGAGATAAGCGCCTGATTGCACTTCGATCATTTCCAGCGGCAACTTGCCGGGATTTTCGAGCCGATGCTTCTGTCCGAGCGCGATATACGTCGACTCGTTTTCCGCCAGCAGGAAGCTCTCTTCGCCGCGCGTGACGCGCGCCGTCCCGCGCACGACGATCCAGT
The DNA here is from genome assembly GCF_031451415.1 of Caballeronia sp. LZ028. Taxonomy (NCBI): domain Bacteria; kingdom Pseudomonadati; phylum Pseudomonadota; class Betaproteobacteria; order Burkholderiales; family Burkholderiaceae; genus Caballeronia; species Caballeronia sp. LZ028. The sequence goes on from NZ_JARUXN010000001.1 coordinate 2,633,620, forward strand.
GCTCGGAACGATGGTGATGCATCTGCAACGAAAGCCGCGCCCCTGGATTCACGACGATGCGCTTGACGTGAAAGCCCTTCCCTTCATCGATCGAATCATAGTAGCCCCACGGCCGATAAACCTTGCGGTGAAAATTAGCCTCGGTGCCCTGCTCGCTTTTGATGCGCGCCACGATCGCCTTGACGTTCTGCACGGCCGAATGTTTGGCCACGAGAATCGCATCGGGCGTCTCGACCACGATCAGATCGTCCGTTCCGACGCACGCGATGAGGCGTCCCTCCGAATGCGCCAGCGTATTCGATGCCCCTTCCAGCATGACGCGCCCGCGTGTGACGTTGCCGGCGGCGTCCTTCGGCAGGGCCTCCCAGACGGCGTCCCACGCACCTACATCGGACCAGCCCGCTTCGAGCGGCACCACGGCCGCGAGGAACCCGGAGCCCGGCTCGGTGATGCGTTCCATGACCGCGTAATCGATGGACTGCGACGGGCACGCCTTGAACGCCTCCACGCCGACACGAAGGAAGTCGACGTCGTTCGTTCTAGCGTTGAACGCATCGACACAGGCAGCGTGAATCAGCGGTTCGAATTGCTCGATGGCCCGCAGCCACACCGACGCGCGCAGCACGAACAAGCCGCTGTTCCAGAGGTATTGTTTCGAGTCGACATATTGTTGCGCCAGTTCGCGCGATGGCTTTTCGACGAACTTGTCGAGCTGATGCACGTTGCGCTCGTCCAGTTGCGGACCCACGCGCAGATAGCCATATCCGGTCTCCGCGCGCGTGGGCACGATCCCGAGCGTGACCACATGCCCTTCGCCCGCGAACCGGACGGCATCCGCGACGCGCGCCCGAAACGCGGCTTCGTCGGTCACGGCGTGATCCGCGGGCATGACGACCATGATCGCGTCGTCGCCGTTCCGCACGAGCGACAGCGCCGCGAGCGTCAACGCGGGCGCGGTGTTTCGTCCGGCAGGCTCGAGAATGATCTGCGCGGGCGCGCCGCTCTGCCGAAGTTGCTCGGCCACGTTGAACCGGTGATCTTCACCGCAGACGACGATGCCGTGCGACGCCACGGGATGGCTCGCGCTCAGGCCATCGAGACGCCGCGCGGTCGACTGGAGGAGGGAATCGTCGCCGAGCAGGCCGATGAGCTGCTTCGGATACTGTTCGCGCGACAGCGGCCACAGACGCGTGCCCGCGCCGCCCGCCAGAATGACTGCCTGTACCGGAAGACGATCGGCGTGTGCGTCTGCTTTGCCGGAGACGGAAGATGAAATGCTCATGCTTGTTACTCGAGATGGAGGCGCGTCGGCCATGGCCGACGCAGCCAATCAAGCCGGCGAAACGGACTGGCGGAAAACCGCGGCGCGCTTCGCATCGTTTGCGTATTCGTAGAATGCGGTGCGTGTCGCAAAGGCAGGACGAACAGTCTGGAAAAAGCAGAGCATGTCGCTCATCTGCTTATTGCGCAGCACCGCCGTAAACGCTTCGAAATCGCGTTCGCCGAATTCGGGCGATAGCAGACGCGGTCCCGATTGATGCAGCGCATCGGCGATCACGGCCGCGATTTCGACCCGCACGCGAGACAGATCTTCCTTGATCGTATTGCCCTGATGCACGCGATACACGATGTGCTCTTCATCGAGATCGAGAATCACGTTGCCGAACTCGAATGCGAACATCAGGAAGTCGAGATCGTGACAGTAGCGCAGCGGCTGGAAGCCGCCGGACGCCTCCCACAAGCGCCGCGAAAACACCATGTTGGACGTGGTGGCGACATAGTTTTCGTTCACCAGCGACAACTGCGGCAGACCGTATTTGTCGAGGAACGATTTCGAGCGCGCGAGCCAGTCCACGGCGACGCCGCCGCGCTGACGGGCGCCATCGTCGTCCATGATGCCGACGCCGCCCGCGATCAGATCCGCCGCACCGCGCTGCGCGATCAGTTCGCGGCAGCGCTCGAGCTTCTTCGGCGCAAAGAGATCGTCGGAATTGAGCACCGCGACGTACTGCGAACGGCTCACGCCGATGGCCCGGTTGATCGTGTTGTGCGCGCCGGCGTTTTCCTGCCTGAACGTGCGCGCGCGCGGCGTCTTCGCCAGCACGCGCTCGGCGATCTCGAAGCCGTTGTCGGACGAGCCGTCGTCGATCAGAACGATTTCATCCGCGGGCGAAGTCTGCTCGAGCACGCTTTCGAGCGTCGACTTGATGTACCGGCCGTGGTTGTACAGCGGCACCACGACCGAGATGGATGGCCCTTCATTCTTCTTGAGGAACTTGAACATAGAGATATCGGAACGGGCGACGCCACCCGTTCGCGTCGAAAAACTATTGGATGTCGGTATCGAAGAACGGGAAGTACCTCGACCGGTAACGCAGATCGCGGGATCTGTCCTTGATATAGCGCGCCGGATTGCCGCCGACGATCGTGTATGGCGCAACATCGCGCGTCACGACCGCGCCGGCGCCAACCACCGCGCCCTCGCCGACGGTGACGCCCGGACAGATGATCGCGCGCGCACCGATCCACGCATGATCGCCGATGACCACGGGCTTGCACAGACAGACGAAGTCCGGGTTCTGCGGATCGTGCGTCAGCGTCTGAATCAGCGTGTAGTGCGAGATGTTCACGTTATTGCCGATCTTGAGCGGGACCCGCCCGTCGAGATACGTGTAACGGTTGATCACCGTGTTCGAGCCGATCTCGATGTGATACCCGGTCACGAAGCAGCCCATCGCGATACTGGAATCGGCGCCCATGCGAACCATGCAGAACCTGCGCAGGAACCAGTGCCTGATGCCGTACGGCATCCAGTTCATGAAGAGATGATTGCCGAGATAGAAACACACGGCCGGCTTGAAGCGCCAGCGCAAGAAGCGCCATATGCGTCGAACGCGTTCCACGGCTCTTGCTGCCAGCGAAGGATTAGCGACGTTGCTCACGGACCACCTCCTCGATGACTTCTTCGTAGCGCCGCACGATGTCCGCGAAATCATAGGACGAGTAGATCTTTTCGCGTCCGCGCTTGCCACGCGAAGCCCACTCGTCGCGGTGATCCGCCATGGTTTCCATTGCCTCGACGAGGCGTGGCGTGATGCCGTAGGCGTGCGGCGTATAGGCCAATAGATCGAGTTTAACCGAGTCGAGATCGGCGGTATCGCCGTACTCGTTGGGAATCAGAATGCCGATGTCGTCATCTTCGATGACCTCGGCGGACGCGCCCGTGTCGGTGAGGATCATCGGCTTGCCGTAGAACATCGCCTCGTTCATCGCGATGCTCCAGCCTTCGATGAAGGACGGCAGCAGAAACGCGTCGGCGATGCGATGCACGTCGGCGACGTCGGCGATGTAGCCGGGCATCAGCATGTGCTGTTCCAGCCCTTCGCGCCTGATGAGATCCTTGAGCGCGTCGACGTGCGGCGCGAACACCGGGTTGCCGACGCACAGGATCTTGATGTCCTTGCGCTTGGCCACGATGCGCTTCATCGCGTCGACCATCACGTAATGGCCTTTGTGCAGGTTGTACGAAGCGACGTTCGCGAAGACGTAGTCCGTATCCGCGATACCCAGGTCCGCCCGGCGCAATGCGCCAGGCTTCTTCTCACGCGCCTCGTGCTCGCCGATGATGAGGCCGTTCGGCACGGTGATCACCTTTTCGGGCTTCACGCCGAGCCGGGCGGCCGCATAGCGCGTCGCGTTCCTCGACACGGAGATATAAAGATCGACGTACTTGTCGTTGTCGGCGAAGGCGCGGGCCTGTTCCGCCGAAAAGAACGCGTACACGTTATGGATGAAGGTGATGTTCCTGATGCCGAACTTCGCGAACAACGGATATCCGACGTACGAGAAATGCGACATCGCGAGATGCGGCCGAATCTGCGAGAGCAGTTGGCCATAGGCCTCGAGCGTGCCGCGCTCCGGCAAGCCGATCACGCGCAGACCGGCCTCCCGCGCGACGGCGCCGAGATGTCCGACCTTGCCCGAGGTAACGATCGTCACGTCGTAGCGGTCGCGATTGAACGCGATCGCCGAATCGAGCACGACTTTCTCGAGCCCGCCCTTATCGAACGACGCGAGTTCGATCAAAAGCCTGAGCTTGCCCGGATCGATGTCGGGCCGCTCGTAACTGATCGGTTGCGGCTTCGGCGCGAACAGTCGCTTTACAAGATTGAGTACGGTCATGACTTGAGGCAAAGAGACTTAGTGGGGAAGGAAACGCAGTCCGCGTTCGTCGACCGTACTGCCGAGGTCAATCGATTCGAGCAGTGTCCTGAAACACTCCGCCACGGTGCGGACCGAGAACTCCGCGAGCGCGGCATCGAATCCCGCATCGGCGATACGTTTCCAGAGTTCGCTGTCCTCATGCAGGCGCACGATCTGATCGGCCATCTCCTGCGCCGAATCGCCCTCGAGAACGTGCTCGCCCGCAACGAGCCCCATGCCTTCGCTCGCCACCTTGCTGAGCACGCATGGAACGCCGTGAAGAAGACTGGACACGACTTTTCCTTTCACGCCGGCGCCGAAACGCAGCGGCGCCACCGACAAACGCACGTGATCCAGAACCGTCGAAAGGTCCTCGACGAATCCGACGATGCGCACGCCGTCTTGCGGCGCGTCGAGTGCGGCGATGTCCGGTGTGACATTGCTGCCGACCACTTGCAGTTGCGCATCGGGCAGACGCCGGCGCACGAGCGGCCAGATCTCCTCGACGAGCCATTTGACTGCGTCGATGTTCGGCCGATGAGCGAAACCTCCCACGAAAACCACGCCTCGCCGCTGCTCGAAAGCGGTCGGCGCGCGCGTGGGCAAACGCGGAATCGGAATTCGATGGACGTTGGCTGCCGGCATGAGCCGCTTGACGATGTCCAGCTCGACGTGGCTCACCACGGTCGTCGCATCGGCGACACCGATCGCGTGCAGTTCCGCCCGGCGCACCTCGAGCGCATGGGCGAGCGCGGAAGCGGAACGCTCGAGTATCGCCGACCGCTCTTCGCGCAGGAAGTGCAGATCGACGGTGCTGAAAACGAGCTTCGCCTCCGGCGCCACGCGACGTACGGTATCGACGAGATGGCTAGCAACGCTGATTCGCTGAAGCATCACGACGCGGGCGGTCGCGGCCTCGCGCGTGACGATTTCCTGCAATGACACCATGCCGTTCGCGACCAGCACGCGGAAACCCCAACGGCGCAATGCGTCGGCGTACTCGCGCGGCTCCGATTGCTCGAACGCGGCAACGAAGCTCACCTGATAACCGAACGCCTGGAAGATCCGCATGTACCAGAAAAGGTCTGCCGATCCGGAATCCTGATCGGGCTTCGGCACGAATGCGTCGACGATCACGATCTTCGGCCTCGCCGCCAGCGGCAGAATATCGTTCGTTCCCGCATAGTTGGCGAAAACCGTGTCGAATCGCTCGCGCAGGCGCCAGCGCTGATACGCGTCGTCCCAGCTGTCGCGAGCCGGTGCGGGAATGGTTGCGGATTCGCTTACGAAGGAGAACCGCGCGAACGGCTGGCAATACGTGTGGACGCCCTCGCCCGCCAGCAACAGCGCGAGTGATGCGATGCCCGCCTCGAATGGCGCGCCCTCGATCAGCTGCGCCGACAGTTTGCGCCAGAGGTCGGCGTCGAGCATCAGGATGCCCGGTGATGCCGCGGTCACGCGCGCAACCGAGGACATGCGGGAATCGTCGTTCGCGTTCGCAATCAGGCGTCCGTCCGATGAGATACCGGAACCTGCGGCGATCACATTGCCGCTCGTGCCGAGAAGCGTACCTGTGACCGCGCCCGCGTCCGGGAACCGCTCGAACAGCTCGAGCATGTCATCCAGCCAACCGGGATGAGCAGCGAGCCGGTCCGACATGAGAACCAGATACTCGCCTTGCACCGCGCCGATGGCGTCGCGAACGTTCGAAATGTAAGCGGTGGCATCGGTGGCGTCGCGTACCGGCACGCCTCGCTGCGCGGCGGCCGGCACATTGTCATCGGCGATCACGACGACCTCCGTCGCCACATTGGCGAGCGTCGCGCTCAGCGCGCGCAGGCTCGCGTCGAGCGTCGTCGAATCCTTCGAGGCGATCACCGCGATGGTGACGCGCGGACGCGCTGCCTGCCGGAACGGCACAAACGGAACGTCGCGCCAGTTCGTCGTCGGCGCAGCCGAAGCACGCGTGACTTGGGCGCCGACCGAAGGCGGCGCGGGACGACGGCCGAGCAGCACCGCGGCGCGGGCCTTGGCCGGACGCAGAATGCGCGTGCTCACGGTACGCACCGGTTTCGTGATCCGCCATGAAAAGGAGGCGCGCAGCGCGTCGATCTCGGCATGCAGCGCGCGGTTTTGCGTGCGCAACGCGTTTTCGGTGTCGGTCGGGAGCGCACCGCCGGGCGACGCGGCGGCAGAGATATCCGAGGCGCGGTCGCCGTGCGATGCGATCTTCCCGAATGCATCGGAAAGCGCGACCAGCGCCTGTTGCTGTTGTGCGAATTCCGAGTCGCGCTTCTGACGGTCTGCGGTCGCGCGCTCCAGATCCTGGTTGCGCTGGACGATCACTTCGTTGAGACGCACCGTCTCGCTCGTCAGGCGGCCGATGTCGGCATCCCGCGTCACGACCGCATCGGTGAGACGCACGGTTTCCGCTGTCAGATGGCCAATTTCGTTGGCGCGCTGCATCGTCTCGTTCGTGAGATGCGCGATCTCCGCGGCTTGCCGCGTCATCAGATCGCTGCGCGACTGGTCGTAATCGTGAAACGGCTTGCTAGCGTCAAGCTGACTTCCCTCGATCTCGGGAAGCGCGCCGTTGCTTGCAAGGGCGATGAAATAAACCGGATCGCTCGACAGATCGGACAACTCGCAAACACCGTCTTCCTTCAGCGTCCAGCATGACGGCTCGCCCAGCGAGGTGGAACCTTCGCGAACGATTACGGACCCCGCCCCGGCTTTCTGGCCGAACAACGCGACCTTGCCGAAGCCCGTCTCGAGCAGGCGCATGAACTCGGCGCGATCCAGTTCGCGGACGTGATACGCATTGGGCGATGATCCGGGCGGCGAATAGACCGGGCGATTCGGCGTCGAGACGATCAGAAGCCCTCCGGGGCGCAACACGCGCACGACTTCGCGGATGAACGCCTCCTGCTCGGCGAAGTGCTCCAGCGTTTCGAACGACGTCACGACATCTACCGACGCGTCGGGCAGCGGGATGCGCGTCGCACTGCCGGCTTCGAAGCGAAGGTTGTCGCTGACGTAGCGCGCTTGGGCGGTCTCGACAGCGCGATCGTCGATGTCCACGCCAACGACGCTCTTTGCCCCCTGCGCGAGCATCGCCGAGCCGTAGCCTTCGCCCGACGCGATATCGAGGACATCCTTGCCTTCGCAGAGCTTCAGTGCGAAAAGGTAGCGGTGATAGTGCTCGTACTGGATCGGACCCTGCACCTGAGGAACGTAGCGTTCTCCCGAAAACAGATCGTCTGCGTGCTGACTTCCGAAACGAACACGCTTGACTGGACTCGTCATAAATAATGCCCTGGCGCGGCTCTTCCGCCGCCAATGTTGAAATAAAAGCGATTGCTCGCTATGCCCATGCGGGCACTAGCCGCATTGCGCGACCCTCGGCGGAAATGCCAGTGAGAAGACCGCCCCGCCTCCCAGCGCGAGATTCGGATTGTAGAACGGGTCTTCCCGGACCTTCGACTTCCATCGCTCGTGCATCCATGCCGCTTCCTTTCCGAAGCGGGCAGCGTTCGACGATGTCATGTCGCTGCCGCGCGATGCCGATTCGTGATGGTACAGTTCGGCGAACGGAACATAGAGGTTCCGATACCCCGCCGCGCCAAGCTTCAAGCAAAAATCCACATCGTTGAATGCAACGGCCAGATGCTCTTCATCGAGTCCGCCGACTTCCTCGTACAACGCTTTCCTGACGACGAGACACGCTGCCGACACGGCCGATAGCTGCTGCGCCAGGACCGCGCGGCCGAAATAGCCGCGTGCGCCACGCGGCAGCATATGGTGCAGGTGTCCGGCCACGTCGCCGATGCCCAGTAACACGCCACCGTGCTGCAGACGGTCGTTCGGATACCAGAGGGCGGCCCCGACCGCGCCCGACTGCGGCAGCGCCGCATAGCCCACGAGCGTTTGGAGCCAGTCCGGCGAAATCACTTCGATGTCGTTATTGAGCAGGCACAGGATCGAGCCCCGCGCACGCGCGACGGCCTGATTGTTCAACGCCGAATAGTTGAACGGCGCGTCGATGCGCAAGACGTTGATCTCGGGACGCCGCTCATAACGCGCGAGCAAGTCGAGCGCTCGCTTCTCGCGAGAGCCGTTGTCCACGATGATGATTTCGTACGCGTCGTAGCGGGTACGCGTCGTTACGCTCTCGATGCAGCGCTCGAGCAACTCGGCGCGATCCCGCGTCGGAATGATGATGGAGACCAACGGCGCCGGCTGCGGGACCGCGAAAGTCACGCGCAACATCGTAGAGTCGGGGGACAACTGCCGGACGTCGGCCTCGAACCCGGTACGGACCAGATGTTCCGCGACCGACCGCACGGACGCCTCCCTCGCATACGGTTTGACGTCAACGCGCGCCGACGTGCTCTCGGCCGTCATCCGCCAGTGGTACAGAACGTGGGGCACATGGATTACAGCGCCGTCGCCCGCGCGCTCGACGCACCGCAACACGAGATCGTGATCCTGGCTGCCTTCGAACCCCGGCCGGAATCCGCCCACTTCCCGCACCAGGTTCGTCTCGAACACACCGAGATGCGAGAACATGTTCTGACCGAGCATCAGCGCCGGATTCCAGTCCGACTTGAAATATGGCTCGACACGCAGGCCGTTCGGCGCCAGCTTGTCCTCGTCGCTGTACAGCATCCGGGCCGTCGGATTTCGCTCCAGGTACATGGCGACCATGCAGAGCGCATGCTCCGGCAAAACATCGTCGTGATCGAGCAGCGCGACGAACTCCCCCGTCGCCATGCTGAGGGCGTCATTGCTCGCGGCGCAGATATGGCCGTTGGACGCGCGGCGCATCACCTTGATGCGCGCGTCGCCACTTGCGTACTCGCGCAGAACGGCGCTCACGTGCGGCGCGGTCGAGGCATCGTCGGCGATGCAGAGTTCCCAGTGCGGATAGATCTGCGCACGCACCGACTCGATCATTTGCCGGAGGTATGTTTCAGGCGTATTGAATACCGGCACGAGAACCGAAATGACGGGCCGCCGGTGCAATGCGCGAACCGCTTCGCCGAGGGCCTCGCGCTTGGCATCGTCGAGTGTGTCGTAGCGTTCAACCCATGCGCGATAGTCGGTGGTGTCGTCGCGCGCCGCCCGATTGCGCAATCCCGCGAGACCTTCCCGGCGCCACACCGCCCAGCCGGCGCGCAGCGCCGGTATCACGCCGCCACGCAACGTGATGGCATGCTGCAACGCGCGCAGCGATCTTTGCGGTATTTGCACGAGGGCGGTAGTCCGCATGGGTTCAGACCTGCGCTTCGTACGCCGAAACCACTTCTTCGGTCGGACCGAAGGCGCGCACGCGCCCGTGGTCCATCCACAGCACCTTGTTGCACATGCGGCGGATCTCGGCGTTCGCGTGCATCGCCAGCACCACGATCTCCGAGCGGTGATGCAGGTCCTGCAGACGCGCCTTGGCCTTGTTCATGAACGACGCATCGCCGACGCCCATGACTTCGTCGAGCAAGAGGATGTCGGCATCGACGGCAGTCGAGACCGCGAACGCGAGACGCACGCGCATGCCGCTGGAATACGTGCGTAGCGGAAGATCGAGATAGTCGCCAAGTTCGCAGAAATCCGCGATCTCCTGCTGTTTGGCCTGAATCTCGCTATCGCTCATGCCGAGCAGCAGCCCGCGCAAACGAATGTTCTGAAGACCGGTCGAGTTGTCGTCCATGCCGAGGCTGATGTCCAGCAGCGGAACGATCTTGCCCTCGCACGACATCGTCCCGCTGGTCGGCGCATAGATGCCCGCCATGATGCGAAGCAGCGTGGACTTGCCCGCGCCGTTGTGGCCGATCAGGCCGATACGGTCGCCGCTTTCGAGCCGCAGGTCGATGTTGTCGAGCGCGCGCACCACGATCACGCCGTCGTTGTCCTCGGCGATGGCGTTGCGTCGGCCCATGCGCATCACCTTCTTCTTCAGGGAGCGCCCTTGTACATCGTAAATGGGCAAATCGAGCGTTGCGCCCTTGAGTTCTATGAACGCCATGATGTTTCTCTCAAATCCAGTACGGGATGCGCTTCAGATAGCGGCTCGTCAATGTCAGTGCGATCAGCCAGCCGACCACAGCCATGCCGACGCACACGCCCCAGGTCAGCAGGCTCGGCACCTCTCCGATGAGCGGCTCGCGCACCAGGCTGAGAAGATGGGCGAGCGGATTCCAGTCGACGATGAACGAAAAGCGCGTCAGCGAATTCGGGCGATACAGCACGGGTGTGACATAGAAGGCGATCTGGATCAGCGCCTGAATGATCTGCGGCAAATCACGGAAGCGCGCCGACAGGAGCGACGCCACCATGGCGATCCACATTGCGTTCAGCACGTAGATCGCGAGCGCGGGAATGAAGATCGGGAGCGTTTCCCAGCTCTTCACGCCGTACACCGCGAGCAGGACCACGACGATCACGAAATTGTGCGTGAGGATCACCAGGTTTCGCCACACGACCTGCAAGATGAAGATGAGCTTCGGCGTCGAGGCCTGTCTGATGTACGTTCCGCTTACGATGTAGGCATTGCTGCCCTCGGACACCGTGCTGGAAAGCATCGTCCACATGACGAGGCTGATCGACAGAAACGGCAGATAGTCGCTCATCTTCTGACCGAACAGCGCGCCGTAGACGACGCCGATGGAACCGATCATCACGCCCATGCTGATGGTCAGCCAGAACGGGCCCAGTCGCGAGCGGGCGTAGCGCTGCCTGACCTCGAGCCAGCCCAGCAGAGTCCAGAGCCGCCATGAAGCGATGCTTCGTTTCAAATCGACAAGTGCGAGATTAAGCATTGAGTATTGAAAGAATGACAGTAGTTGCCGTTTTCGACGGCTCGAAGAGCTTGCAAAGAACCTTCAGCGCTCGCGCAATGCGCCCATCCGGCCGGTCAGCCCGTGCCAGATGCCCAGCACGGCCATGCGCAGATGGTGAGCGCGCGGGCGCATGAACAGCCCATAAATTGCCAGACGCACGGGAAACTTCACGAGTTCCGTGGACTTCCAGCTCCACGGAATATAGCTTCGCCGGATCAGCGCTACGGCATTACGAAACAAATAGTAGTGCCGCAACGGACTGTGACTCGGGTAGGCCCGTCCGAAGATGACGACCGGCTCGCCACCCAGCGAATGCTGCAGACGCAACGCCGGTGCGCCGAGCACGGCGTATCCCTTGGCTCGAGCGCGAATGCACCACTCAAGATCGACGAAGTCGATGAACAGCTCGTCCTCCATCGGGCCGATATCGCCCCACGCCGCCAGGTTGATGCACGAGCCCGATGTGATCAGAAAATCCACGTCGATCGGCTGCGTGCCGACGGGCGCGACGCGTTGCAGCTTCCAGTACCCGAAGCGCACAAACGGTGCGACTCCTCCGAGCCGCGCGTCCTCATACGCGGGGCCGATCAGCGCGACGCGCCCGCCCCGCTCCAGTTCTTCGTCGAGCGCGCGAGGCAGCGCCGCGAGCAGGTGTTCCGAAGGCTCGCTGTCCTGGTCGAACAGGAGCGCGCTCGAGCATCCCATGCCGATCAGCACGTCGACGCCCTGATTGAGCGCTGTCGCGATGCCCAGATTCGCGCCATTCGCGACATGCACGATCCGGGAATCCAGACCGAGTGCCTCCGCCGGGGTCGCGTTTTCCGTGTTGTCGACCACGACGCACGGCGCGAATCGGGCGAATCGATTCGCACGCTTCACGCAGTCGCCGTCGGGCCGATAGAAGACGACGACGATACCCGTACGCCGTTCGCCGTTATTCACGTCGATCCACGATTCGGATTCGGAACGCTGCGACGCCATTGCGCGCGCAACCCTCTGCCGCTCGACCGCTCACACTCATGACGTGCCGCCCGCCATGCACAAGCGCAGCGCTTCGTCCCACGCGGGCAAGATCAGACCGAAGCGCTCGGCGAGCTTGTCATGCGACATGCGTGAGTTTGCGGGACGCTTCGCGGGCACCGGATAATCCGCGGCGGGGATGGGCAGCACCTTCGGCGCCCCCTCGCCCATTGCGACCGCGAAGATCGCCTGCGCGAACCCGTGCCACGAGGTCGACCCGGAGGCCGTGAGGTGATAAATGCCCGAATGCTTCGACCACCAGTCGGCGGTATCGGCGGCGATGCTTTGCGCGAGCACGTGAGCCGTGGCTGCCGCGATCGTGTTGGACCAGGTCGGCGCGCCGATTTGATCCGCGACCACGCTCAGTTGATCGCGCTCGGCGCCGAGCCGTAGCATCGTCAGGAGAAAATTCTTCCCGCGCGTGCCGTACACCCAACTCGTGCGGAAGATCAGATGGTCGCAACCCGAAGCCGCGATCGCCCGCTCGCCCGCCAGCTTGCTCTTGCCGTAGACGTTCTGCGGGTTCACCGCGTCGTCTTCGACATAGACGCCGTCCTTCGTGCCGTCGAACACGTAATCGGTCGAATAGTGAACCAGCGCGGCCGACAGACGCTTCGCCTCTTCGGCGAGGACGCCGGGCGCTTCGCCATTCGCGCGCATCGCCGCTTCCGCATCGCTTTCCGCCTTGTCGACCGCGGTGTAAGCGGCCGGATTTACGATCAACGACGGCTTCACTTCGCGAACCACCTTCCGGATTGCGTCGAGATCGCCGAGGTCGAGCTTGTTGCGGTCGAGCGCGACGACCCTGCCGAGTCCCTGCAAAGTGCGCGCGAGCTCGAAGCCAACCTGACCATTCACGCCAGTCAGCAGGATCGTTCGCTGAGAATCTTGAGTCATCGCGTCGCTCACTCGAAACACTCGGCTTCGCCCAGACGCTTCCCCGCCGCGTCCTTCGCCGCGAGCATCGGCTCGAAATCGATCGGCCATTCGATGCCGATCTCCTTGTCGTTCCACACGATGCTGCGTTCGAACTCGGGAAACCAGTAGTCCGTCGTCTTGTAGAGGAACTGCGCCGCATCCGACAGCACGACGAAACCGTGCGCAAACCCCGGCGGCACCCACAATTGCCGATGATTCTCCGCCGACAGATTCACGCCCACCCACTTGCCAAAGTTTGGCGAACTCTTGCGGACGTCGACGGCGACATCGAACACTTCGCCTTCCACCACGCGCACGAGTTTGCCCTGCGCGTGCTGAATCTGATAATGCAGACCGCGCAGCACGCCCTTCGCCGAGCGCGAGTGGTTGTCCTGCACGAATTCGACGCCCGCCTCGACGTGCTCGGCAAACTCGCGAGCGTTGAAGCTTTCATAGAAATACCCGCGCGCATCGCCGAACACCTTCGGCTCGATGATCTTGACTTCGGGCAACGCCGTAGCGGTTACTTGGATGGCCATGCGACTTGGTCCTTCGGAAGATTGAGCAGATATTGACCGTAGGCGTTCTTCGAAAGCGGCTTCGCGAGTTCGAGCAGTTGCTCGTCGCCGATCCACTTCTTGCGATACGCGATTTCCTCGGGACACGCCACCACCAGCCCCTGACGCTTCTGCAACGTCGCGATGAACGTGGCCGCGTCGATCAGCGAATCGTGCGTACCGGTGTCGAGCCACGCATAGCCACGCCCCATGATTTCGACATTGAGCCGCTTCTCCGCCAGATAGCGAGAGTTCACATCCGTAATTTCGAGTTCGCCGCGCGGGGACGGTTTGATATCCGCCGCGATGTCGCACACCTGATTGTCGTAGAAGTAAAGACCCGTCACCGCGTAGTTAGAGCGGGGCTTCGCGGGCTTTTCTTCGATCGACAGCGCTCTGAATTGCTGATCGAACTCGACCACGCCATAACGCTCGGGATCCTGCACGTGATAGGCGAACACCGTTGCGCCATCGGTACGGGCACTGGCCGCGTCCAACTGCTTGACGAGATCGTGTCCGTAGAAGATGTTGTCGCCGAGAATCAACGCCGACGGATCATTGCCAACGAATTCCCGCCCGATGATGAACGCCTGCGCAAGCCCGTCCGGCGACGGCTGCACCGCGTACTGAATGTTCATGCCCCACTGGCTGCCGTCGCCGAGCATCGACTCGAAGCGCGGCGTGTCTTGCGGCGTCGAGATGATAAGCACATCGCGGATGCCGGCGATCATCAGCGTCGACAGCGGGTAGTAGATCATCGGCTTGTCGTAGACCGGCAGAAGCTGCTTCGACACCGCGTGCGTGATCGGGTAAAGCCGCGTGCCGGACCCGCCGGCCAGAATAATGCCCTTGCGCGCCATAATTCAGCCCCTCACGCGCGCTGCGCGTAGTTCGTCTCGACCCATTTCCGGTAGTCGCCGGAAGCCACTTCGTCGGCCCACGCCTGGTTGTCCAGATACCACTGAACCGTCTTCGCAAGACCCGTCTCGAAGGTCTCCGCAGGCTTCCAGCCGAGTTCGCGCTCGAGCTTGCGCGCGTCGATGGCGTAGCGGCGGTCGTGGCCCGGACGGTCCTTTACATATGTGATCTGATCGCGATACGAACCGCTCGACTTCGGCTTCGCGCGATCGAGCAAGTCACACAGCGTGTGCACGACTTCGAGATTCTTTTTCTCGTTCCAGCCGCCGACGTTATACGTCTCGCCGGGCACGCCGCGTGCGAGCACCTCACGGATCGCGGAGCAGTGATCGCCCACGTACAGCCAATCGCGCACGTTCTGGCCATCGCCGTAGACCGGCAGCGGCTTGCCGCCGAGCGCGTTGGCGATCATCAGCGGAATCAGCTTTTCAGGGAATTGATACGGACCGTAATTGTTCGAGCAATTCGTGGTCAGGACCGGCAGTCCGTACGTGTGGTGATACGCGCGAACGAGATGGTCGGAGCCGGCCTTGGTCGCGGAATACGGGCTGTTCGGCGCGTACGGCGTGGTCTCGGAGAACTGCGGATCGGTGGCCGAAAGCGAGCCGTACACTTCGTCGGTCGATACGTGCAGGAAGCGGAACGCCTGCTTCTCGTCTTCGGGCAGCTTGCTCCAGTACATCCGCGCGGCTTCGAGCAGCGTGAACGTGCCGACGACGTTCGTCTGCACGAAATCGGCCGGGCCGTGGATCGAGCGATCGACGTGGCTCTCGGCGGCGAAGTGCAGAATGGCGCGCGGCTTGTGCTTGGCCAGCAGCGCATCGATCGCGGCGCGGTCGCAAATATCGGCGCGCTCGAAGATGTGGCGGGGATCGTCCTTCAGAGACTTGAGCGTTCCCAGATTGCCCGCATACGTCAGCTTGTCGACGTTGAGCACGGGTTCGTCCGAACCATTGAGCCAATCCAGCACAAAATTGGCGCCGATGAAACCGGCGCCGCCCGTCACGAGAATCATACGTGGCCCTCTTTATAGCTTTCCGTCAGGAGATTACGCCGCGCGAAAGCTTGACTATGCGAAAAAATTGCGACAGTTGCGGTGGATGAAAGCACAATCGGAAGATATGACCGATTTTCGTGCATTCCCGCCCCAGTTTGGTCAACCCTGAATTATAAGGCTCCGCCATTCGAAAACTAGACGGATAACAACTTGATACAGCTCGCGATTTATGGTTGCACAGGTGGCGGCAGGTAATGCCAGCCTGTGCATCCGTCGGATGAAGACACAGTGCTTGCCCGCTGTTCCATAATCTTCGCTCACGCGGATTTCCTCCTAGAAGCCTGACAACAAGTCTCCCAGATGACCATCGCCACCTCCCCCGCTCCCCTCGTCTTCGGCGATCTCCAGGGCTGCTGCGATCCCTTCCAGCGCCTCCTCAAAAAAGCCGCGCCATCACCCGACACACCGCTCTGGTTCGCGGGCGATCTCATCAACCGTGGGCCGAAGTCCTTGCAGACATTGCGCGAGATCATCGCCCTCGGCTCGCGCGCAACTGTCGTGCTTGGCAATCACGATCTGAATCTGCTCTCCGTCGCCGCTGGCCTGCGCAAGCCGAAAAAAGGCGACACGCTCGATGAAATCCTCGAAGCGCCCGACGCCGCCGATCTCATCGAGTGGGTGCGTCACAAGCCGGTCGCGCACTTCGAAAACAATGTGCTGATGGTTCACGCGGGCGTGTTGCCGCAATGGGACGCGACGATGACGATGGAACTCGCGCACGAGCTCGAGCAAGCGCTGCGCGCACCGAACTGGAAGGAAACGCTCGCGTCGCTCTACGGCAACGAGCCGCATCGCTGGGACGATTCACTGAAGGGCGCCGACCGGCTGCGCGTGATCTATAACGCGTTGTCGCGCATCCGCTTCTGCACACCCGAAGGCGCGATGGAGTTCGCCAACAACGGCGGCCCCGACGCGGCGCCGCCCGGCTACATGCCGTGGTTCGACGTGCCGGACCGCCGCACGCAGGACGTGACGATCGTCTTCGGCCACTGGGCCGCGCTCGGTCTCATGATCCGCGACGACGTTCTCTGCCTCGATTCGGGCTGCGTGTGGGGCAACAAGCTGTCGGCGGTGCGCCTGACGGCCGATCCCGCAGAGCGCGTCGTCACGCAGGTGAGCTGCTCGATGAAGAAGTGAGCGGCACTTCCGTCATCGCATCGGCGACGGCGGGCAGGCCACGCATCCGCTGAAGTGCGGCGTCGACGGAAGCCTGCGCCTCGCTCGCGAGCAACCGCCGGTCCGCGCCCGGTGCGAGCGGATCGCACACGTAAAGATGCGCGGTGAGCGGCCGCGCGCGCAAGAGCGCATCGAGCGAATCGTTGAGCGACATATCGCCGATATACGCCGGCGCGGTCGATTGCCTTCCTTGCGCATCCTCGTACATCAGGCAGATCGGCTGCACCGGGCACGACGCCGACACCGCCGCCTGAAACATGTTCGCGTGAAAGGGCAGCAGCGCTTGCCCGTCCGAGGTCGTGCCTTCCGGAAAGACGCACATCTTTTCGCCAGCAAGCAGACGATCCGCGAGCTCGTGCATGATGCGCTTCGCGTCGCTGCGCTTCTCGCGCTGCACGAACACCGTATCCAGTTGATGCGCAAGCCAGCCGACCACCGGCCATTTGCGGATCTCCGCCTTCGACACGAACGGCGTCGGACGCCACGCGTTGATGACGTAGATATCGATCCACGAGATGTGATTGCCGACGACGAGCACGCCGCTATCGAGCCGCGCCTCGTCGTTATGCACGACGAGCTTCATCCCCGAAAGCCGCAGCATTTCGAGCGACCACAGTCGGTTCATCTCGGCGCGTTCGGCCGCCGACGCGCGGGCAAAGCGCGTCGCGACGATCCACATGCCGTACAACAGATGCGCGACGAGCCGAAGCTTGCGCCATGCGAAGCGCATGTTCAGCGGCTCTCGTAAGCGACGTGACCGCCGACCACCGTCGCACGCACGCGCGCCGGCAATTCGTAGCCACGAAACGGCGTGTTGCGGCCCTGGCTCTTCAGCTTCAGCGGATCGACGCGCCATTCGCTCGCCGCATCGAACACGCACAGATCGGCGAGCGCGCCCGTCGCAATGCGGCCGGCGGGGAGCTTCAGCACGTCGGCGGGCGCGGACGTGATGCGCGACAGCGCCTTCGCGAGCGGCACGTTCGCTTCGCGCGCCCACTTCACCGTCAGCGACAGCAGCAATTCGAGGCCGGTCGCGCCGGGCGTCGCTTCGGCGAAGGGCAGCAGCTTTTCGTCGTCGTCGAGCGGCGTGTGATCGGAGCAGATCGCGTCGATGGTGCCGTCGGCGAGACCCGCGCGAATCGCATCGCGGTCGCGTTGCTGACGCAGCGGCGGATCGAGCCGGAATTGCGAATCGAAATAGCCGATGTCGATGTCCGTCAGATGCACGTGATTGATGGTCACGTCGCACGACACGGCGATTCCTTCGGCCTTCGCCGCGCGCACGAGCGCGACGCCCGCCGCCGACGACAGATGCGACAAATGCACGCGCGCGCCCGTCACGCGCATCAGTTCGAAGATGGTATGCAGCGCGATCGTTTCCGCCGACACCGGCACGCCCGACAGCCCCAGCCGCGACGCCACCGCGCCGCTCGCCGCCACGCCGCCCTTCGACATGTACGCATCCTGCGGACGCAGCCACGCGGTATAGCCGTACGTGGTCGCGTACTGCAGCGCGCGTTGCAGCGTGCGCGTATCGACGATCGGGTTATCCGCCTGCGAAAAGCCGACGCAGCCCGCTTCGGTCAGCTCGACCATCTCGGTGATGGTCTCCCCCTTGAGCCCGACCGTCAGCGCGCCGAGCGGATAGACGTGCGCGAGATGCAGTTTCTGCGCGCGAAACTTGAGCATTTCGACGAGACCGGGTTCGTCGAGCGTCGGATCGGTGTCGGGCGGGCACACGAGACTCGTCACGCCGCCCGCCATCGCGGCGGCCATCTCGGATTCGAGCGTCGCCTTGTGTTCGAAGCCCGGTTCGCGCAGACGCGCCGACAAATCGACGAAACCCGGCGCGACGTAAAGCCCCGAAGCGTCGATGACCTTGGCCGCGTTGAAATCCGCGGGCGCCTCGCCGATGCCGACGATCCTGCCCGCCGCGATGAACACGTCCTTGCGCTCTTCCGTGCCGGCCGCCGGATCGATGATCGTGCCGTTCTGAATCTGGATCTTCATGTCGTCTTTGTCAGTCAGTGTTGCCGGCCACGATGCCCATCACCGCCATGCGCACGGCGATGCCGAAAGTCACCTGATTCAGGATGACCGACTGCGGGCCGTCGGCCACTTGCGAGTCGATTTCCACGCCGCGATTCATCGGACCCGGATGCATGACGATCGCATCGGGCGCGGCGAGCGCGAGACGCTCGGGCGTCAATCCCCAGCTCTTGAAGTACTCCTGCGCGGACGGCAAGAGCGCGCCGCTCATGCGCTCGTTCTGCAGGCGCAGCATGATGATGACGTCGACGCCCTTCAGCCCTTCGTCGAGATTGTGATAGACGTGCACGCCCATCTGATCGAGATTGCCCGGCAACAGCGTGCGCGGTCCGATCGCGCGCACTTCGGGCACGCCGAGCGTCGTCAGCGCGTGAATGTCGGAGCGCGCGACGCGCGAATGCAGGATGTCGCCGACGATCGCCACGCGCAGCTTCGTGAAGTCGCGCTTGTAATGGCGGATCGTGTACATGTCGAGCAGGCCCTGCGTCGGATGCGCGTGACGGCCATCGCCCGCATTGATGACGTGCACGTGCGGCGCGCAATGCTCGGCGATCAGATACGGCGCGCCGCTCGATGCGTGACGCACGACGAACATGTCGGCGTGCATCGCGGAGAGATTGTTGATCGTGTCGAGCAGCGATTCGCCTTTGCTCGTCGACGATGCGTTGATGTTCAGATTCAGCACGTCGGCCGAAAGACGCTTCGCCGCGATCTCGAACGTGGTGCGCGTGCGTGTCGAGTTCTCGAAGAAGAGATTGAACACCGACTTGCCGCGCAAAAGCGGCACCTTCTTCACTTCGCGATCGGTCACGCTGACGAACTGCTCGGCGGTATCGAGGATGTGCGTGACGATCGAGCGCGGCAATCCTTCGATGCTCAACAGGTGCTTCAGCTCGCCGTTCTTCGTCAGCTGCGGATTGCCCTTGAGAAAGCCGTAGCGAAAGGTGTCGGGCGCGGCGGCGCCTTCGGTGGCGGTATTCATGTCGATCCCGGATGTACTTTGAAAAGACGTCGAAGCGCTCGCTTCAGCTGGCGCGCGCTTCCGTCCTGAAGTCGAATGCGCCGTCTTCGCGACGCGCGAGCACGAGATTCTGATTCGCGGGCACATCGAGCGTCGCGCCGGTGAAACGCGCGCCGATCGGCATTTCGCGCCCGCCGCGATCGGCGAGCACCGCGAGATCGATCGATGCCGGACGGCCATAGTCGTACAGCTCGTTGATCGCCGCGCGCACGGTGCGCCCCGTGGACAGCACGTCGTCGACCAGGATGATGCGGCGGCCGTTCACATCGAAGGGGAGCGAGGTCGGGCTCGCCTGGCTGTGCAGGCCTTTCTTCGCGTAGTCGTCGCGATGCAGCGCCACGTTCACCACGCCGAAGCGCGGCGCGTTCAGATCCTTCGCGAGCCGCTCGGCAAGCCACACGCCGCCGCTGAAAATGCCCGCGAGCACGGCGCCGTCGGGCGCGGCGAGCGATTGTCCGTAGGCAGCGCGAATCTGGTCGACGAGCGCGCGATACAGCGCCTCGGCGTCAATGGAACTCATGATCGTCGGCAAGTCCGTCGAGATATTGTTGAAGGATGACGCGCGCGGCTTCGGCGTCGATTTCGTCGAAGCGGCCCCGCGCATTGGCGCGCACGCCGCGCTCGCGCAAATCGGCTTTGGCGTCGACGGACGAGTAGCGCTCGTCCACCCATTGCACCGGCACGTTGAAACGTCCGTTCACCTGATTGCCGAAGCGCTTGGCGAGCGCGCTCATTTCGTGCGGCGTGCCGTCGGGATGCATTGGCATGCCGACGACGATGGCGTCGGGCTTCCACTCGTCGAGCAGTTTGCCCACTTCGACGAAGCGATATTCGCGATTGCGGTTTTCCAGCGTGACGAGCGCGCGCGCGTGGCGGGTGAGCGTATTGCCGACGGCGACACCAATGCGTTTCTCGCCGTAATCGAATGCCAGCAGCGTGGCTTCGCGGCTCATGCGTGCCCTGCTTCGCCGGACAACATCGAGCGCGACACGCCGAGCAGCGAGAGCGCCGCTTCGAGGCGGTCTTCGGCTGGTACGTCGAAGATGATGCGCGGATCGGCTTCGACGGTCAGCCAGCCGTTCTTCGAGATTTCCTCTTCGAGCTGGCCCGCGCCCCAGCCGGCATGACCGAGCGTGAGCAGGAAGCGCTCGGGGCCCTTGCCGCTCGCGACTGCTTCGAGCACGTCCTTCGACGTGGTCATGGCAAGGCCGCCGGGCACGCTCATCGACGAGCTATAGGGTTCGCCCTCGCCCGCTTCGTGCAGCACGAAGCCACGCTCCGTCTGCACGGGACCGCCGAAATAAACGGGCAAATGGACGAGCGGCTCGATTTCGAGCTTGAGATCGATGCGATTGAAGAGCGATTGAAGGTCGATGTCGGTCGGCCGGTTGATGACGAGACCGAGCGCGCCCTTCTCCGTGTGATCGCAAAGGTAGACCACCGTTCCTGAAAACGTCGGATCGGCCATGTTGGGCATGGCGATCAGGAACTGATTCGTCAAATTGATGCGATCGGAAGTCTTGGACATAATTCAGAATTTTAACAAAGGCGCTGCGAGATGGCCGACTTTGATGTGGGTCTGGTCTGGTTTCGGCGGGATCTGCGCGCGGCAGACAATGCTGCACTCTATCACGCGCTTACAAGGTGCCGTCGGGTGCTGTGCGCCTTCGTTTTCGATCGCGATATTCTTGCGCCGCTCGATAAAAAAGACCGGCGCGTGCCGTTTATTCACGCGAGCGTCGTCGAGCTGGATCGCACGCTGCGCGAGGCGGGCGGCGCGTTGATCGTGCGGCACGGGCACCCCGTGCACGATATTCCTTCGCTCGCACGCGAATGCGGCGCGAACGCCGTGTTCGTCAATCGCGATTACGAGCCGGCGGCGAAGGCGCGCGACGAAGCCGTCGCGCAGAAGCTCGCGAGTCAGGACATCGCGTTCTTCTCTTTCAAGGATCAGGCCGTCTTCGATCACGACGATGTGATGACAGGCGCCGCAAAGCCCTACACCGTCTTCACGCCGTACAAGCGCAAGTGGCTCGCGACGCTCACGCCCGATGCGCTTGCGCCCTACGCATCCGAAGAACATCTGGACGCGCTCGCGAAGCCGCCGTCGAACGTGAAGCATGCGATTCCATCGCTCGATGCGCTCGGTTTCGGCGATGCACCCGCGCCTGCGTTTCCCGCCGGCACGCGCGGCGCCTATGAGCTCTTCGACGATTTCCGGGACCGCATGATCGACTACAGCCGCACGCGCGATTTCCCCGCGCTAAAAGGGCCGAGCTATCTCGGCGTTCATCTGCGGCACGGCACGATGTCGATCCGCGCGCTCGCCCGCAGCGCCCACGATGCGCAGCGTCACGGCGACAAGGGCGCCGAAACGTGGCTAGGCGAGCTGATCTGGCGCGAGTTCTATTTCTCCGTGCTGCACCATTTTCCGCACGTCGGCGTGGCTGGCGATCATCGCGCGTTCAAGCCGGAGTACGACCGCATCGGCTGGGAAACGGGCGATGCCGCCGACGCGAATTTCGCCGCGTGGTGCGCGGGTCAGACGGGCTATCCGCTCGTCGATGCGGCGATGCGGCAGATCAACGCGTCGGGATACATGCATAACCGTCTGCGCATGGTCGTGGCGAGCTTTCTGACAAAAGATCTCGGCATCGACTGGCGACGCGGCGAGGCGTACTTCGAAGCGCATCTGAACGACTTCGAGCTGTCGAACAACAACGGCGGATGGCAATGGGCCGCGTCGAGCGGCTGCGATGCGCAACCATACTTTCGCATCTTCAATCCGGTCACGCAGTCACGGAAATTCGATTCGGCGGGCAAGTTCATCCGTCATTACGTGCCAGAGATCGCGGCTCTTTCCGATCGCGATATCCACGCGCCGTGGCTTGCAAAACCGGATGCGCTGAAAGCGGCGAAGATCTCGCTCGGCGCGGATTATCCGCAGCCGATCGTCGATCACGAAGCCGCCAGAAAACGCACGCTCATGCGTTATGACGTCGTGCGTGCGCCGGGCCCGAAGCAGCTTCCGCCCGACGACGACGGCGAAGACTAGCGCGCAAACGGCGCAGGTTTTTCGATCATCGCAGTCAGCGCGACGATCGATCCGCGCCCTTCCGAAGGCGCAATGCCGGCCGCCGCCTGATGCAGCATCGAACGCAGCATTTGCGCGGCGCGCTCGGGCACGGTCGCGTCGATGCCGCGTGTCGCGCCTTCGGCGCCATCGGCGTGCGTTTCGCCGTGATGCGCGACGCGCCGCCATGCGAGGCCGAGCGTATCCGCCAAGAGCGCGACATGCCCGAGGCCCAGCGCGCAAGCCGCCGCGCCCAGCCGATGCGACGCGTCCGCCGCCGACAGCGCCGCCGCTTCGTCGACCATGCCGGTTTCGTTCGCCTGCGTGCCGCGCTCGACGAGCGCGTCGATCGACGTTTCCGCGCTCTGCAGGAAGTCCTCGTAAGCACTCGCGTTCACGCGCAGCACGCCGAGATCGCGCGTCGCGGCGTCGCGCGAGGCTTCCTCGCCCGCCTGCGCGGCGCTCTCTTCCCACGCCGCTTCCGATTCGGGCGTCGCGGCGACGTGCCACGCGACCGTCAGGCCGTAATCGCGCAAAACATCGACGTGGTCGGCATCTTCCGGCCGCGCGCCGTACAGCGCGAAATCGCGCCACAGCAGCGCGAGCGTCGCGCGCACGAGCGAGCGCGGCGCATACGACAGCGCGTGCGCCTGATCCGCCAGCACGAGGTTGAAGCGCGCGTAGAGACGCTTGACGTCGGCGATGTAGTCCAGCTCGCCGCCGGTGCGCTGCGCGCGCTCGCGCAGCGCCACGACCGCCGACGACGCGAGCCGCCAGAAATCGTAGGGATCTGGGCCGCGCAGTTCGTCGAGGCAGGCGTCGAGGCGCGCGAACGTGTCGGCGGAGCCTTCGGCCGGTCCGCGCAAGAGTTTCAGCAACGTTTCCTCATAGCGCGCCCGCGTATGCGCGAGCCGCTCGGGCGCGATGCCGCGCAGCGTCGCCGGCGCGATCGCGCGGCCCGCGAGGGCGAGGTCATCGTAGGAAACCGGCGCGATGCGCGTATGCGATGCAAGCAACGCATGCAGGCCGCGATAGTGATCGAAGAGCGCCGTCGAGCACGAGAGTTCGCGCAGATTGCGCCGCTCGACCGCGCCGCGAAAAACCGCGATCGCATCGGCGATGCGTGCGTGGCTACCTTCCGATTCCTCGCCGAGCGGCGCGACGAGCGTCAGCGCCTCGGCGAAGCGCTGCGCGGGAAGCCACCCCGCCGAATGCAGCGCGGCGATCGCGCGCTTGAGCGCCGCCCCGGTTTCGCCCTGACGCTGGAACGCGTGCAGCGCGTCGGTCAGCGCCATTTCTGCGAGTCGCACCGATCCGCCGCGCGGATTGGGCAAGGCTTCGTACGGAACGGGCAGATCGGGACGAGATGTCATAACAAGCGCTCACAAGCCGGTTCGCGGGCGCGGCGATGGAAGGCCGCCGTCACCCGCCGTTTAAATGCGTCATCGACAGGCGGGAGACGGCGTCGCCGCGCCTGCTTCAAGCGTATGCCTTAACGGGCCGGTGCGGGAACCGAACCTGCAAAGGCTTTTCGCATCTTTGTTCGCCAACGTCGGTCGACGCCGGAATCGCCGCAACGAACTCATCTGACGCTGCAAAATCCGAAAAATCGGACGGGCCGCCCGACGGCGGCCCATGCGTGGCACGCGCCGTCAGCGACGTACGCGGTCCGCAAAAAACGCGCGCCGCATGACGCGAGTCATGCGGCGCGGCAGAACGACAAGATCAGATCTGGACCATCTCGAAATCTTCCTTGCGAGCTCCGCATTCGGGACAGGTCCAGTTGATCGGAACGTCCTCCCAGCGCGTGCCCGGCGCGATGCCCTCGTCAGGCAATCCCGCCTCCTCGTCGTAGATCCAGCCGCAGATCAGGCACATCCAGCTTCTGTATTCCATACTTATGCCGAGTCGATTGGTCGTTTAAAAATAGGACATGATGGTACCGTGTTGCCGTGCCGATGCCTAGCAAGCCGCCCGCCTGCGGTGCGCGCATCGTGACATGGGTCGAAACGGCCGTCACGCCGGGTCCGGTGAAGAAGGCTAGCGCACCGGAAAAAAGTGCGCAAAGAAACATTCCTGGCGGCGTTAGGCCGCATAATCAGACATGACCGAGCGGGCATTCGCTCACGCGCCGAGGCGCGCACGAGTTCGCTTAGAGCCGATCGTCCATCCAAGCAATCCAATACCATAATGTCCGTTTTTGCCATGACCGGCGATTCCCCACCGATCGTACTCACCTTCGGCCTTTCCGATCCCACGGGCGGCTCCGGCCTGCAGGCCGACTTGCTGACGCTCGCCAGCATGGGCTGTCACGGCGCGACCGTGCTGACGGGCTACGCGGTGCGCGATTCCGCGACCTGCGATGAAGTGACGGGCCTCGATCCGGACACCGTCGCGACCCAGGCGCGCATGTTGCTAGAGGACATGCCGATCGCCGCCTTCAAGATCGGCGCGGCGACGCGCGCGGAGCTCGTGTCCGCCATCGCCGAAGTCGTCTCCGATTACGACGACGTGCCGCTGATCCTCGCGCCCGATTTCACGCTCGACGACGAACACGTCCTGTCCGCCGATGAACTGCGCGAATCGCTCGCCGATCTGCTCGTGCCGCAGACCACCATGCTGATTGCCGATCACGCCACGCTACTGCAACTCGCGCAGCCCGACAGCGACGCGGAATCGCCGACGCTCGATTCCGCGATTTCCCACATTCTGGCGCAGGGCTGCGAGTACGTGCTCGCGATGGAAACCGGCACGCATCGTCACGTCAACACGCTCTACAGCGAAGAAGGGCTCGTGCGACAGGACACGTGGGAGCGCAGCGTGCAACGCATCATGGGCCTGACCGATACGCTCGGCTCGGCAGTCGCCGCCCTGCTCGCCAACGGTCAGGAACCTGCCGAGGCCGCGCGTGAGGCGCAAGAGTATGTGTTTCAGGCCGCGCGCGCCGCGTTCCGGCCCGGCATGGGCGCGTATCTGCCGGATCGCTTTTTCTGGGCGCGCTCGAACGATGCAGACGAAGAAGGCGACGCATCCGCGCTGCCCGACGATCCAACGGGATTGCCCGGAGAAGCCCGACACTGACACACAACAAGAAGGGAGGCGACGCGAGCGCATGCCATACCGACTGCCCCATCTGCACAAGCCCGGCCCGCAAGGCGCGATCCGCATCGGCTGCGCGGGCTGGGGCCTGTCGAGCGGTGTCTCCGCGAGCTTTCCGCATGAAGGCACTCATCTCGAACGCTACTCGCACGTTCTGACGTGCGTCGAGATCAACTCCAGTTTCTACAAGCCGCATCGCGAGCAGACCTACGCGAACTGGGCGCACAGCGTGCCCGAGTCATTCCGGTTCTCGGTCAAGCTGCCGAAGGCGATCACGCACGACGCGCGTCTCGTCGATATCGAATCGCTGCTCGACGACTTTCTCCGCGCGGCCGGCCAACTCGGCGACAAGCTCGGATGCTGGCTCGTGCAATTGCCGCCGAGCCTGCCGTTCGATCACGACATCGCCGACGCGTTTTTCAAGGCGCTGCGCGAGCGCACGACGTTGCCGGTCGCGTGCGAGGCGCGCGAACATAGCTGGTTCACGACGCACGCGGCAGCGTTGCTGAAGTCGCATCACATTGCATACGTCGACGCCGACCCGATTCCCGACGAATGCGAGATCAAGCATCGCGCGGACGCATCGCTCGTGTATGTGCGGCTGCACGGCTCGCCCGAGTTATACAGGTCTTCGTACGACTACACGTATCTCGACGAACTCGCGCGCACGCTGCACAACCGCGCGAAGAAGACGGCCGAAGTCTGGTGCATCTTCGACAACACCGCCGAGGGCCACGCGCAGCCCAACGCGCTGCATCTGATGGAGCGGCTGCGGATTCATCACAAGGTCTGAAGTTCTTTTTGGAGGCTTCCTCAGATGCTCAAGCTGCTTGCGGCCACGCTCGCCGCGTCTTGCATTTTCACGGCCACGCCGGCACACGCTCAGAACGCCACGCCCGCCGGCGATGGCACGTTCCTGCTGACGATCTTCCTCAAGCACGACGAATCGAAGACGCTGCCCCAGATCAATCAGCAGTTGAAGGAGCAAGGCTACTTCAAGCAGTTTCCGCCGCCGGGCGTCGAAGTGGTGTCGTGGTACGTGATGATGGGAATCGGTCAGGTCGTCACGTTGCGCGTACCCGCCGACCGGTTGCGCGAAGTCAACCGCGCGATCGAAAGCACCGCATGGGGCGGATATCGGACGGAGTTCTATCCGACGTACGACTACAAGGCCGCCGCGCAGAAGTTGCGCGAGGAAATGAACAAATAGTCCGGACGAAAAAAAACCCGCATCGCTGCGGGTTTCTTCTTTCGGCATGACGCGAGCCTCTTTCGAAGCCCGCGCCGATGTAATCGGCTTTCGCCAGATTACATGTCCATGCCCATGCCGCCCATGCCGCCGGGCATGCCGCCAGGCATCGGAGCATCTTCCTTCGGCAGTTCGGCGACAGCTGCGTCGGTCGTCAGCAGCAGGCCAGCCACCGATGCCGCGTTTTGCAGCGCCGTGCGCGTCACCTTCGTCGGGTCGACGACACCGGCTTCCACCAGGTCACCGTACTCGCCGGTTGCCGCGTTATAGCCGTAGTTGCCCGTACCTTGAGCAACTGCTGCCACCACGACCGAAGCTTCTTCGCCGCCGTTCGTGACGATCTGGCGCAGCGGCTCTTCCATGGCGCGCAGGACGATCTTGATACCAGCGTCCTGGTCTGCGTTCGCGCCCTTCAGCCCGTCGATCGCCTTGCGTGCGCGGATCAGCGCAACGCCGCCGCCTGCCACGATGCCTTCTTCCACAGCTGCGCGCGTTGCGTGCAGTGCGTCTTCGACACGTGCCTTCTTTTCCTTCATTTCGACTTCGGTCGCAGCGCCGACCTTGATCACCGCAACGCCGCCGGCCAGCTTGGCCACGCGCTCTTGCAGCTTTTCACGGTCGTAGTCCGACGTCGCTTCTTCGATCTGCTTGCGCACTTGCTTCACGCGCGCTTCGATGTTCACGGCTTCGCCAGCGCCGTCGATGATCGTCGTGTTTTCCTTGCCCACTTCGATGCGCTTCGCCTGGCCCAGTTCAGCCAGCGTTGCCTTCTCGAGCGTCAGGCCGGTTTCTTCCGCGACGACTTGACCGCCGGTCAGGATCGCGATGTCTTCCAGCATGGCCTTGCGGCGGTCGCCGAAGCCCGGAGCCTTGACAGCAACCGTCTTCAGGATGCCGCGGATGTTGTTGACGACCAGCGTAGCCAGCGCTTCGCCTTCGACGTCTTCAGCGATGATCAGCAGCGGACGGCCAGCCTTCGCGACTTGTTCCAGAACCGGCAGCAGATCGCGGATGTTCGAAACCTTCTTGTCGTGCAGCAGCACGAACGGGTTTTCGAGGACGGCGACTTGCTTGTCCGGGTTGTTGATGAAGTAGGGCGACAGGTAGCCGCGGTCGAATTGCATACCTTCGACGACGTCCAGCTCGTCTTGCAGCGACTTGCCGTCTTCGACGGTGATGACGCCTTCCTTGCCGACCTTGTCCATCGCTTCAGCGATGCGCTCGCCGATCGACGTGTCGCTGTTCGCCGAGATCGAGCCGACTTGCGCGATTTCCTTGTTCGTCGTGCAGGGCTTGCTGATCTTGCGCAGTTCTTCGATTGCTGCAGCCACGGCCTTGTCGATGCCGCGCTTCAGGTCCATCGGGTTCATGCCCGATGCGACGTACTTCATGCCTTCGCGAACGATGGATTGCGCGAGCACGGTAGCGGTCGTGGTGCCGTCACCTGCGTTGTCGCTGGTCTTGGAAGCAACTTCCTTGACCATTTGCGCGCCCATGTTCTGGAGCTTGTCCTTCAGTTCGATTTCCTTCGCGACCGACACACCGTCCTTCGTGACCGTCGGGCCGCCGAAAGAGCGCTCGAGCACGACGTTGCGGCCCTTCGGACCCAGCGTGACCTTGACCGCGTTGGCCAGGATGTTCACGCCTTCGACCATCTTGGCGCGTGCGGAATCGCCAAAAGTGACTTCTTTAGCTGCCATATCCAAACTCCTTGATTCGATTCGGTTTGCTGGCTTCGCTGCGGCGCTCGGAGGAGCGGCTCAGGCAGACGAAGCCGAACGTGCAGGAAGGATGCTTACTTGACCAGAACGGCCATGATGTCTTCTTCGCGCATGACGAGCAGTTCCTGCCCGTCGACCTTGACGGTCTGGCCAGCGTACTTGCCGAACAGAACACGGTCGCCGACCTTCACGTCGAGGGCGATTTGCGCGCCCTTGTCATCGCGCTTGCCCGGGCCGATGGCCAGGACTTCGCCTTGATCCGGCTTCTCAGCGGCTGCTTCAGGGATCACGATGCCCGATGCGGTCTTGGTTTCCTGGTCCAGACGTTTGACGATGACGCGATCGTGCAAAGGACGAAGGTTCATACACACTCCTCTCTTGATTGAGACTGAAAACGCGGGAAAACCCGTCCTTTGAGAAGGATCTCGCCGGACGGCAATCTTGTTAGCACTCTCGTGCAGTGAGTGCCAATTATATGGAGCGACTTTGACAATTTCAAGGACGCAAAGGCCGGGAAAACGCTTAAGCAGCTTGACTCTTGAAAAACGGCACTGCGTCCATAAGCGGAAAACCGGATCAATGGAAACCAAAAACCGATTGACAGAATTAATGCCGATTCGACAAAAGTGATTTCGTCGGATTAGGGTTTTTCCTAGGTCGTCCGGAGCCTAGACTGCATCTCAACGACGAAGCAACGGAAAGACACACACTCCGCCGCGACGTTCCTTAAAACAGCATCCGGAGGTCATCATGTTCAAGTTCAAATCAATCGTTCCCGCCATCGCCATTGCAGCCGTACTCGCCGCGCCGGCTTTCGCGCAAGCGCGCGAAGACGGCCCTGCCACCCGTGCGCAAGTGCGCGCCGAGCTCGTTCAGCTCGAACGCGCCGGCTACAAGCCGATGGCCGATCAAGCCACGTATCCCGCCGAGATTCAGGCTGCCGAAGCGCGCGTGGCCGCGCAACAAAGCGCATCGAACGCGTCGTTTGGCGGCGTGAGCGATGGCGCGTCGGCATCGGGGAAACCGGCGCGCGTCGGCTTTTTGAGCCGTATCGTCCGTCCCGCCGCCGATGCCAATCCGGTCGACTTCAATCGCCCGTAAGCGAAACGCAAAGCGGCGCGCGACGCCGCATCCGACGAAGCCCGGCCTCGCATGCCGGGCTTTTCGCTTGCTGAAGGAACTGAGACCTATGCTTTTTCGTCGGTGATACCGCTGGCACTACAATCTTCACCTGCCTCCCTTCGTTCCTCTCGCTCTCCGTCTTAAGCCGCTCATGTCATCTCTCGCATCGTCGCGTCTCGTGTTCGTGTCGCTCGCGCTGACCGCCCTTGTCGGGTGCGGCGGCCGCGCCGCCACCACGCCGAGCTATCAGCAGGAGCTGTTCAGCACCGGCGTGAGCCCGTTCGCGCACAATTTCGACGCCACCGTCAACGAAACCTGCGAGGCCGCGCGGCGTGCGCTGCTGTCGCAAGGTTTCCTCACGACGATGGGCCAGCCCGACACCGTCGACGCGACCAAGAATTTCCAGCCGAGCGCCGAAACGCACGTCGTCGTCTCGTTCCACGTCGTTTGCACGCCCGGCGAAAACGCGACGAACCAAAGCATCGCGTACGTGAACGCCGTGCAGGACGGCTATGCGCTCAAGAAAAGCGACACGTCCGCGAGCGTGGGCTTGAGCGTGCTCGGCTCGCTGTCGCTGCCGATCCGCTCGAACAGCGACGCGATGGTCAAGATTTCCAGCGAGACCGTGCCCGCCGGCAAGTTCTATGACCGCTTCTTCGGTCTGATGGGCCACTATCTGAACACGGTGCCGCGCAGCGCGCCCGTCGCCGGCGACGAAGTGAAAAGCAAGCCGCTCGCGCCGTCGATCATCGTGAGCTCGCCCGAGCTGACGCCGACGCCGATCGTCGTGCAGGCGCCCGCCGCCGCGACCGCGATCCAGAGGCCGAATGCCGATGCGGCTGCGGCTGGCGCATCGGACGTCCCGGCGGCGTCGGCGGCCGCAGTGCCCGCGGCCACCGTGACGCACTGAACCGTCAGTTCGGCACGTTGACGATGCCGCCCGCCACCGAGATCGCGTTCGCGCCGGGATCGGTCGCGATGGGCGGCAGATTCGACGTCGTGAGGGCGGGCGCCGAACCCGCCTTGCCGCCGCGCGCGACCGTCCGCACCACCTGCGACGGCGGCAGCGGCGCGTTGTTCTTCAGGTGGTTCCACATCAGGTTGAGCGCCTGAATGTCGTAGTAGTGGACCGGAATGAAGCGCGTGTCGAAGCCTGCCACGCTCAGGAACGCGTCGAAGTGCTGACCGTTCGTGATCTCATACAGCGAAAGCTGGCTCTTGCTTCCCTCCGCCACGCGATTCGCACCCAGATACGGCCGCGACGCATGATTGATCGGCACGAGCGCATCCGCCCGGCCCTGCACGATGATCGCGGGCTTGCCGCGAAGATTCGCGTTCACGCGGATCGCATTGACGCTGCCCGCCATCGTCGCGTTGCCGTTCGTCCATAACGCGCGCAGGCAGGAGGCGCCCGCGTAGCTGGCATCGGGCGTCGCCAGCCGATGATCCGCCGCGCCCGTCGTTCCCGCGTTGTAGACCAGGTTGATGCCGTTGGTCGGCGGCACGCCGTTGCCGTTGCCGAAGATCGTCGGCATCGGCGAGACGAGCGGCGTGACGCCGGCCGCGCCCGTCGCCGCGCTGGTCGTGCCGAAGCTGAACTCGCAGAGATTGTCGAGCACGCTCGCTTTCATGTACGCATCGGCGTAAGTCACAGCGACGGCCGGGACCGCCTGCGAATCCCACATCGGCGCGTGCAGCGTGTCGGAATCGCTCTCGTAGCCTGCCTGATGCAGACGGTTCAGCGCATCGGTCGCCTGCTCCGTCGTCGTGCCGCCCGAGACGAAGCCGTTGGCGGCAAGCGTCGCACAGCGCGCCGTGCGGATCGCGTTGGTCGTGGCGGGCAGAAGCGTCGTCAGATACGGCGCGCCTGCCGCAGCGGGCGCGAGCGCCGCGCACGGCTGCAGCAGGTTCGCGAGCGTCATGTAATCCGCGAGCGGCCTGCCGAACGAGCCGACCGGCACGCCGCCCTGCCGCACCGAAACCTGCGACGGCAAATTCAGATTGATCTGCGGCTCGCCGACGACGACCGCCGTGATCC
The DNA here is from genome assembly GCF_031451415.1 of Caballeronia sp. LZ028. Taxonomy (NCBI): domain Bacteria; kingdom Pseudomonadati; phylum Pseudomonadota; class Betaproteobacteria; order Burkholderiales; family Burkholderiaceae; genus Caballeronia; species Caballeronia sp. LZ028. The sequence goes on from NZ_JARUXN010000001.1 coordinate 2,665,677, forward strand.
AGCCATCGGTGTCCTGTTCCGCCGCCGCCAGCGATGCGCCGCCGCCGTTGCTCACCGATGCCGCGATCGTCGTGATGCTGCCCTTGCTGTAGCGCACCTGATGCGTCGATCCGCTGACCGGCCCGAACATGTCGTTGAGCGCCCAGTACGCGAACTGGATCGCCTGCAGCGTGTTCTTGCCCCAGTCCTGCTCCGGGTTTTGCTGCGAATGCGCGTGCTTGTACGCGTAGCGATTCGGGAACGCCGAATTGAACGACGACAGCGCCGACGCGCTCACGTTCGCCTTAAAAATCGCCTTGGTTCCGGCGATGTCCGCACTGGCGAGCGTGCCGTCGATGAGCGTCACGAGCGTCGTCGAAATTTCCTGCGCGCCGTTGCCGCTGCCCTTGTCCGTGTAGGCGACCGCGCAGCCGCGCTTGAGGCCCCACTCGCCCGCCGCCGAAATCGCACCGTAGACGCCGCGCGATCCCGATGACGTCGCCGTGACGATGCACGGCTGGTCTGGATTGAAGCTCGTCGGGATCTGCACGAGCAGGCTCACGTTCTGCCTGCCGCTGCCATCGTCCGCGTAGGCGATGTACTCCTTGCCCGCGATCTTGCCTTCGCCGAGCGAGTCGTTGCCGTTCAGATCGACATTCGGCCCCCAGAAGCGGCCGTAGCCGCCGTTCGCCGACATGTCGACGAGCGCGCGGTAGTTCGAATAGATCGCGAGACGGCGCAATTCGGCTGCCGTCGGCGCGGCGGGCTTCGCGAACGTCGGCGCGGTCGCCGACGCGAGCCCCGTCTTGCCGAGACCGGCCGTGAGCAAATCGTCGGAGACGCCGTCGTAAGTCTGGGTGTTGACCGAGCCCGAGATGAAGCTCGGCAAGCTGTTGGCCGGCTGGCCGCCGCCGCCGTTGTCGTCATCGCCGCCGTGGCATGCGGCCAGTGTCGCCGCCGCCAGCAACGCCAGCGCGCCGAGCGCGGCCGTTCGCGGCACATCCTGCAAAGCCTGCAACCTCGGGAAACGCGCGAGTCTTTTCATTTGAATCTCCGCCATCGGTTCCGATTGAGTGATGCGATTTTCAAGCGATCGACAATGCGAGTATCGCGCCGATCGAACGCCAGTCACAGCCGATTTCACGCGCGCCGGCTGCAAAAGCTCCAAACGACAACGGGCCCCGGCGGCGACGCCGGAGCCCGTTCAAACGCCCGCCAGACGAGCGAAGCTTGCGGCATCGCGAGATGCCGCCCACTGCCTGTGATGCGTGTTATTGCCCGCCGCCTTGAACGCCGAGCGTAATCTTGTTGGAGACCGACTTCACGCCCGGCACGCCCTTCGCGACTTCTTCGGCCTGAGCGATCTGGCCGCCTTCCGGCACCGTGCCGGTCAGCGTGACCGCGCCGCTGCGCGCGCGCACGAACACGTTCGACACGTCGAAGCCCTGTGCCTTCGACAGCGCGCGGCGCACGTCGTAGCCGAGCTTGCGGTCGGTTTTCTTGGTCGCGGATTTCTGAGCCTTGGCCGCCGCTGCCGAGTCGGTGCTCGTGGCCGCCGCGTCGCTCGATTGCGCATAGGCGCTCGATGCCACGGCCACGCACACCACCACGCCCAGCGCCTTCAACAGATCGACTGCTTTCATGATTTCTCCTTTTGTTTCGCTTGTTGACTTCGCACAGTTGCTACTTCGCTCGTTTTGCACTTCAAAAGCGGGCCGCATTCCCAGCGGCTGGGCAACGACATCGAGCGGCTGACCGTGACCGCGCGCGCCCGGCGCCTGAAACTGACGCGGGAATAGCGGCGGCAAGCCGGCGGATGCGGCTCACGGTGCTGCGAGAGACTGGCGATCGAAACAAATCACGGCCGGTTTTTTCGGGCGATGACGCCCGCCGGCTCGAATATGACCTGCCGCATGGCGCCTGCTTGGCGGTCCGCGAACCCACATTCCGGGCTGCGGCGCGCGAGGAGCCTTGTCGTGCGGCGGCGAACGTCAATTTAGCCCAGCGCGGCCATTAGCGCAAAGCATTTAACAATGCGGCCATATGCGACGCCGTTCGCAAGCAACAGCGCGCGCGCTTTCTACACACGCCTGTCACACGGCGCGCCGGGCCCGCGGTCATCCGGGCGACGCGCGATCTCATGTACCATCGACGCCATGCCGGCCGTCCGGACGCGCCGCTCGCGCGCCTCGCCGAACACGTTCGGGCAGACGTGGGCGCATCGCGATCGGGTAAGCTCGCACGCACGAAGTTTCAAGATTACCGACGAGATGACCCACCCTTCAGGAAACAATCCGGGCCACGATCCGGACGTCCCGCCCAAACGCAAGCCCCTGCCGAGAATCGGCGCGCGCTTCGTCGCGATCTCATGGCGCGATCTCGCGCTCACCTTCGGCCCGATCCTGCTCGTGTGCGCGGCCGCGCTCTATGCCGCCGTGCGGCTGATCCAGCCCGCGCCGCCGAGCACGCTGACCATCGCCGCCGGCCCGAAAGGCAGCTCGTTCTGGACGAGCGCGCAGAAATACAAGACGATCCTCGCGCGCAACCGCGTGACGCTGAACATCCTCGAGACGCAAGGCTCGCTCGATAACCTGACGCGCCTCGAAGACCCGAAATCGAACGTCGACGTCGGCTTCGTGCAGGGCGGCCTGACCAAGCCGGGCGCGACGCACGACAATCTGGAATCGCTCGGCAGCGTGTCCTACGTGCCGCTCGCGGTGTTCTATCGCGGCGCGACGGTCGTCAGCCGATTGTCGGAGCTGAAGGGCAAGCGGCTCGCGATCGGCGCGGAGGGCAGCGGCACGCGCGTGCTCGCGCTGAATCTGCTGAAGGCGAACGGCATCGAGCCGGGCGGCGACACGGAACTGCTGCCGCTCGCCGGCGACGAAGCCGCGAAAGCGCTCGAAGACGGCCAGATCGACGCAGCCTTTCTGACCGGCGACTCCGCGCAGCCGCCGACGATGGCGAAGCTCCTGCGCACGTCCGGCATCCGCTTCATGGATTTCGCCCAGGCCGACGCCTACGCGCGCCGCTTTCCGTATCTGACAGAAATCGACTTGCCGATGGGCGCCTTCGATTTCGCCCGCAACCTGCCGCCGCGCGCGGTCCACATGATCGCGCCGACCGCCGAACTGGTCGCGCGCGACAGCCTGCATCCGGCGCTCTCCGATCTGCTGATCGAAGCCGCGCGCGAGGTGCACGGGCGCGCGAATCTGCTGCAGCGGGCGAACGAATTCCCCGCGCCGCTCGTGCACGAATTCCGCATCAGCGACAACGCCGAGCGCTATTACAAATCCGGCAAGAGCTTTCTGTACCGTTCGCTGCCGTTCTGGGTCGCGAGTCTCGCGGATCGCGTGCTGGTCGTGCTGGTGCCGCTGATCGTCGTGCTGATTCCGGGCTTGCGGCTTGTGCCGGGACTGTATCGATGGCGCGTGAAATCGCGCATCTACCGCTGGTATGGCGCGCTGATTGCGATAGAGCGGGAAGCGATCAGCGGCCCCGACACCGCGCAGCGCGACGCCCTGCTCGACCGCATCGACGCGATCGAAACGGCCGTCAATCGCATGAAAATGCCGCTCGCGTTCGCCGATCAGTTCTACGTGCTGCGCGAGCACATCGGTTTCGTGCGGGAGCGTCTCGCGCACGCGCCGGTCGCCCCGGCCGACCAAACCCGCGCGCGCGACATGGCGCAACAGCATGCGGCCGGTGTCGTTCGCCAAGCAGACACGGAGCAAGGCAGCACGTAATATCTGTTGGAGAAACGTTAAAAAAGGATGCGACGCCGCGCGCTGCATCCGTCATGCAGGACACGACAAAAAACGAACAGATGCGGCTCAGAGCGCGCCGCCGCGCGAGCAAAGCCACGGAATCTCAGGGAGAAGGGAACATGAGTGCCCCGCATTCGACCAGCACCGGTCATCCGTACTTTTTCTTCGACTTCATATCGCCGTTTTCGTACTTGCTGCTGGAGCAGCATGAGAAGTGGCCCGACATGCCGTTCGAGCTCGTGCCCGTCCAGTTGATGAAGCTGCTCGACCGCTGGGGCCAGCCGCACGCCGCGACGATTCCGTCCAAGCGCGTCTTCACCTACCGGCACGCGCTGTTTCGCGCGGAGCAGCTCGGCATTCCGTTCAAGATGCCGCCCGCCCATCCGTTCGATACGAGCAAGGCGCTGCGTCTTGCCGTGCTCGCCGACGGCGACATCGCCCGCGTGCGCGAAATCTTCCGCTACATCTGGCGCGAAGGGCGCGATCCCGCGACGCCGGAAGGCTTCAAGGCGTTGTGCGAGCACGTCGGCATGCCGGAGGCCGTGACGCGCATCGAGGATGAGGACGTCAAGGCGAAGCTGCGCGACAACAACGACCGCGCCGTAGCGATGGGCGTGTTCGGCGTGCCGACTTTCCTCGTCAACGACCAGATCTTCTGGGGCGAAGACACGCTGCCGATGGTGCTCTACGTCGCGCGCTCGCCGAACTGGCTCGACGGCGCGGAAGTGAAGCGCATCAGCGCGCTGCCGATCGCGCCGAAAGACGCCGATTTCAGCTGACGGCGGCCGGATGGCGCACGCGCCTATGCCGTGCATAGCGCGCCTGCTATGGCGTCAAAATTGGATAAGCGGTTTACTTCGGCTTTAGGGCTCGCGAGTTCGCGCCCGCGCGTCCTGAATTCACTTGCTTGCCATGAACGATCCCGCCGACTCACTCGACATCTGGCTCATCCGCGTGCTGCGCACCTTGCTGCTGGAGCGCAGCGTGACGCAGACCGCGCAGCGGCTGAACCAGACGCAACCGGCGATCAGCACCGCGCTGCGCCGTCTGCGCGAGATCCTGAACGACCCGATTCTCGTGCGCGGCAAACAGGGCATGGTGCCGACCGAATACGGCGAATCGCTGCTCGCGCCCGCGCAACGCGCATTGCGCGAAGTGGAATTCGTCGCGACGCCGCACGGGGATTTCGACCCGCGAAGCTCGCGCCGCACGTTCCGCGTGGCCGCGCCTGATTATCTGAACGATTTCTTCATGCCGACGCTCGTCGCCGCTTTTCGCGACGCCGCGCCCAATGCGCGTCTGGAGATCGAGTCGCTGAATCCGATGCGCGATCACGAGCGCATGCTCGACGAAGGCGAAATCGATCTGATGGTCGCGAACTGGACGAAGCCCGAGCCGCGCTTCGAACGCCAGGATCTTTTCAGCGACGTATTCGTCTGCCTGATGCGTGCGAATCATCCGCTCGCGCGCGAACCGCTGACGGCGGAACGCTACGCGCTCGCCGCGCACCTCGCGCCGACGCCGTATAGCGGCGGCCGGCGTCATCCGATCGACATCGGGCTCGCGCGCGCGGGCATCGAAAGGCGCATCGTCACGACGATTCCGTACTTCGGCCTCGTGCCGCAGGTGCTGTTGCAGTCGGACCTCATCTTCACCGCGCCGCGCCGCTTCGCGCAGCACTATGCGGCGATGCTGCCGCTCGCCGTGCTCGATTCGCCGGTGCCGTTTCCGCGCATCAAGTGCTACCAGCTTTCGGTGCCGCAGCCCGATCAGCCGACGGACATCGCCTGGCTGCGCACGCTGATGTCGACCGTTTCCGACTCGCTCACGGGCCGGAAGCAAGTCGCGGCGGCGGCATCGGGCGATGAAACCGCCGAACTGGGCGAAGCGGCGAAGTAACGCACGCGCGGCGGGACTTCGGTACTATCCGAACGACACCTTCTGCCCGCCCGCTCACATGGATGCTCTCGACAAACTGATTCAGCTTGCGAGCCTTGCCGGCGCGCTCGATCTGCGCTGCCTGCTGCGCGGCCCGCTGGAACTGGATCACGCGCCCGCGCCCGCCGGCGAAGCGGTGTATCACGTCGTGCTCGACGGCGCGTGCACCGTCGTGCGCAAAGGTCACGCGCCGCTCGAACTGACGGCGGGCGACATCTTCTTTCTGCCGCGCGGAGACGCGCATGTGCTGAGCATCAAGGCGCGCGAAGGCGGCTCGTCCAAAGTCGAGATGGAAGCGCGCGACAACGGCGCGGTCACGGTAAGAAGCAATTGCGGCGGGCAGCCGCCGGGCGTGGACTTGCTGTGCGGGCGCTTTCTCTACGCGCCGCGCGCGCTTCTGATCGACGTCCTGCCAGATGTCGTGCACGTATCGTTCTCGAACGCGTCGGCTTCCTATCTCGCGCCGCTCGTCCAGACGATGCGCCGCGAAGCGGAAGATGCGCAACTGGGCGCGCCGTCGATCGTCACGGCGCTATCGACCGCGCTCTTCACGATGGTGCTGCGCGCGTGGCTCGACGGACAGCCGTCATTGGCGGGCGTGCTCGGCTTGCTGGCGAACCGGCGGCTGGGCGCATCGATCATCGCGATGCTCGAGCGCCCCGCCGAACCGTGGACGCTGGAGATGCTCGCCAAGGAAGCGGCGATGTCGCGCGCCACGTTCATGCGCGCGTTCTCGGCGCATTCGGACAGCTCGCCGCTCGCGTTGCTGAGTCACGTGCGGATGCAGCTCGCCAGCACGATGCTCACGCATACGAAAAAGAGCATCGCGGATGTCGCGGCCGATGTGGGGTATCAGTCGGAAGCGGCGTTTTCGAAGCGGTTCAAGGAGCTTTATGGCGTCGCGCCGGGACGCTTCAGACAGACCAACGGCATCGCTTGAAGCGTCATTGTGGCTCAGGCGGAAAGATGCGCTGCGTTCACCGCCGGCGTTCCGAACCTCGCCGTCATCTCCCGCACGCGCAGCAGTTGCGCGGCAACGGCGAGCCCGATCGACCACGGCGCCTTGTCGACGATCCCTTCCACGCCGATCGGACACGTGATCTCCGGCAGCCGGTCCGCCGCCACACCACGCTCCATCAATCGCCGCTCGAACTTGACGCGCTTCGTCTTCGAGCCGATCAGCCCGAAGTAAGCGAAGTCGTCGCGCCGCATGATGCGTTGCGTCAGCGAAAAGTCGAGCGAATGATCGTGCGTCATCACGATGAAGTACGCGCCCGGCGGCGCTTCGTCGACGATCGCGTCGGGCAGATCGGTCGCTTCGATCTGCACGTTCGCCGGCACTTCGTCGGGGAAAAGTTCGTCGCGCGCATCGACCCATTGCACGACGCACGGCAACGTGCCGAGCACCTTCACGAGCGCGTGGCCGACGTGGCCCGCGCCGAACAGGACGACGTGCATCATGAGCGCGCGCTCCTCACCGCATTCACCGCCTTCAGGATTTCTTCGGCCGTCGCGGGCGCGTTGAGCGGCGGATTGATCTTGTGATCGCCGACAGCGGAAACGGCATCGCGGATCGCGAAGAACACCGAGAACGGCAGCAGCAACGGCGGTTCGCCGACGGCCTTCGAACGATGGATGCTGTCCTCCACGTTGCGATTCTTGAAGAGATCGACGCGGAAATCGGCGGGCATGTCGTTGGTCGTCGGAATCTTGTAGGTCGACGGCGCGTGCGTCATCAGCTTGCCGTTGTCGTCCCACCAAAGCTCTTCCGTCGTCAGCCAGCCCATGCCCTGTACGAACGCGCCTTCCACCTGGCCCTTGTCGAGCGCCGGATTCAGCGACGCGCCCACGTCATGCAACGCATCCGCGCGCAGCACGCGCATTTCGCCGGTGAGCGTGTCGATCACCACTTCCGACACTGCCGCGCCATACGAGTAGTAGTAGAACGGACGGCCTTGCATCGTCGCTGCATCCCAGTGGAGCTTGGGCGTCGCGTAGAAGCCGTCGGACCACAACTGCACGCGCGCGAGATATGCCTTCTGGACGACTTCGCCGAACGGAATGGCATCGTCGCCGACGATCACGCGGTCGTTCGCGAAGCGCACTTGCGCCGGCGTGACGGTGCCGCCGCCGAACTTCTCCGCCGCGAACTTCGCGAGCCGCTCGCGCAACTGGCGCGCGGCGTCCTGCGCGGCCTTGCCGTTGAGATCGGTGCCGGTCGATGCCGCCGTCGCCGATGTATTCGCGACCTTGCTCGTATCCGTCGCCGTCACGCGCACGCGCTCGAAGTTCACGCCGAGTTCGTGCGCAACCACTTGCGCGACCTTCGTGTTCAGGCCCTGGCCCATTTCGGTGCCGCCGTGATTCACGAGCATCGAGCCGTCGGTGTAGATGTGAACCAGCGCACCCGCCTGGTTGAAGTGCGTCACGTTGAACGCGATGCCGAACTTCACCGGCGTCAGCGCGAGGCCCTTCTTCAGGATTGCGTTGTTCGCGTTGAATTCGTCGATGGCCGCGCGGCGCTTGCGATACTCGCTCGTCTCTTCGAGTTCGGCGATCAGTTCGTGGATGACGTTGTCCTCGACCGTCTGGCCGTAAGGCGTCTTGTTGTTTTCCGTCTTGCCGTAGAGATTCGCGCGGCGCACGTCGAGCGAATCCTTTCCGACCGCACGCGCGACGTTATCCAGAATGTATTCGATCGCGAACGCGCCCTGCGGCCCGCCGAAGCCGCGAAACGCGGTGTTCGACTGCGTGTTGGTCTTGCCGCAATAGCCTGCGATCTTCACGTCCGAGAGCCAGTACGCGTTGTCGAAATGGCAGACGGCGCGCGTCATCACCGGGCCCGACAAATCCGCGGAGAAACCGCAGCGCGACGTCATGTCGACGGACACGCCTTCGATCTTGCCGTCATCGTCGTAGCCGACTTCGAAGTCGTACACGAAGTCGTGACGCTTGCCGGTGATCATCATGTCGTCGTCGCGGTCCGGACGCAGCTTGACCGGGCACAGCAACTTCCATGCGGCGAGCGCCGCGCAGCACGCGAAAATGCCCGACTGCGATTCCTTGCCGCCGAATCCGCCGCCCATGCGACGGCATTCGACCAGCACGTTATGCGAATGCACATTCAGCACGTGCGCGACGAGATGCTGCATTTCCGTCGGATGCTGCGTTGAGCAGTAGACGTGCATGCCGTCGTCCTCCTTCGGCACGGCATAGGCGATCTGGCCTTCGAGATAGAACTGTTCCTGGCCGCCGAGCTTCATCGCGCCGCGCTCGTGATGCGCGGCTTTCGACATGCGGCTTTCGGCGTCGCCGCGCGCGAGCTTCAGCGGATTGAGCACATACGATTCCGCTTTGCGCGCGTCTTCGGGCGTGAGAATCGGCACGAGGTCTTCGAATTCGATGGTCGCGCGACGCGCCGCCAAGCGCGCGGTATCGTGCGACGTCGCGACGACGATGAACATCGGCTGGCCGACGAACTGCACGATGCCCTGAGCCAGCACCGGATCGTCGTGGATGATCGGGCCGCAATCGTTCACGCCGGGAATGTCCTCGGCGGTGAAAACGGCGACCACGCCCGGCGTCGCGCGCACGGCGTCGAAGTTCATCGACACGATCTTCGCGTGCGCCTTCGGGCTCGTGCCGAGCGCGGCGTGCAGCGTGCCCGCGACGAGCGGAATGTCGTCGGTATAGCTCGCGCGCCCGCTCACGTGCAGATGCGCCGACTCATGCGGACGCGATACGTGGACCTGCTTGAAAGCGTCGATTTCGTTCGCGAGCGACTGAGCGTCGGCGATGAATGCTTCTGCTTGCTGATTCATGTTCTTTTGCTCCTTCGCTTACTTCGCTTCGACGAGTTCGATTGCGCGCACATCGAGCTTCGATTTGTCCAGCGGATCGTGCGGGCGCGTCTCCAGCCAGAAGCGATACAAGAGGCTCTTTGCGGTGTCGAGGCGATAGTCGCTGCTCGCGCGCATGTCGGTGAGCGGCTGGTAATCCTTGGAAAGCGCGATCATCGCGGCCTGCGCGGTGGCTTCGTGCCAAAGCGCATCGTTGAGAATGGCTTCGGCGTGTTCCGCGCGCTTCGGCGTCGCGGCCATGCCGCCGTAGGCGAGGCGCGGCTCGCGGATCGTGTCGCCATCGGCGATGAAACTGAACGCGGCGTAGACGGCGGAAATATCGGAGTCGAAACGCTTCGACAGCTTGTACGCGCGGAACTTAAGGTTCGCGCGCTTGCCCGTGCGCGTCGGCACGCGGATCGCGGCGACGAACTCGTTCTCGCGCATGTCCTTCTTCTGATACGCGATGTACAGATCCTCGAGCGGCATCTCGCGCAGACCATCGACGCTTTGCAGGACGACGCGCGCATTCAGCGCGATGAGGCCGGGCATCGAATCGCCGATCGGCGAGCCGTTCGCGACGTTGCCGCCGAGCGTGCCGGCGTTGCGGATGGGCAGCGACGCGAAACGCAGACGCGTCTCTTCGAGTTCGGGATAGAGCTTCACGAGTTCGTCGTACGCGCGCTCGACCGACACGCCCGCGCCGATCTCGATCCATTCGTCCGTCGTCTCGACGCGCTTGAACGAGTCGATCTGCCCGACATAGACGATATCGCCCAGATCGCGCAACTGCTTCGTCACCCACAAACCGACGTCCGTGCTGCCCGCGAGAATCCGCACGTTCGGGTTTTTGTCCTTGATCGCGGCGAGCGCTTCGGTCGTGCGCGGCGCGTCGAACTGGCGGCCGGCGTGCTCGTAGTGGAACGTGTCGTCGCGCTTCAGGCTTTCGAGCGTGCGCGCGAGCGCCGGCACGTTGACGGGCGCGAGCGGCGCGCGGTCGAACATCTGCTCGGCAGCGTCGATGATCGGCCGATAACCCGTGCAGCGGCACAGATTGCCCGTCAGCGCATCGCTGATCTCCTGGCGCGAGGGCTTCGTCTTCTCGCACGTTCCCGGGCAGCCGGTCGTCGCATGACCGTGCTTTTCGTAGAGCGCGAACATCGACATCGCGAAGCCGGGCGTGCAGAAGCCGCATTGCGAGCCGTGACAATCGACGAGCGCCTGCTGCACCGGATGCAGCGTGCCGTCCGGCTGGCGCAGGTCTTCGACGGTGAAGAGCGCGCGGCCGTCGAGCGTCGGCAGAAACTGCACGCACGCGTTGACGGCCTTGAACGCGACGCCGCCCGCGCCGTCCGGCTCGCCGATGACGACCGTGCACGCGCCGCAGTCGCCTTCCGCGCAGCCTTCCTTGGTGCCGGTGCAGCGCGCGTCTTCGCGCAGATATTGCAGGACGGTGCGCGTCGTCGACGCGCCGCTCACTTCCTGGATCGCGTTGCGGTGATAGAAGCGGATCGGCTCAGTCATGGATGTCTCGGGGCTCTTCGATGCTTTTTCGCTGGTTGCGCGGGATGCGCAGCCGGTGGCATTCGCGATTTCGGACCTTTTCAGATTAGTCCTGTCGCTTCGATGGTTCAAAAGCTATCACCGCCAAAATCGATAACCCATAGGCGGCATTGCATGAACGACATATTCTTCGTCCGATATGTGCTGCGAGCCTTATCCAGCAAGGCCTGCGTCGGCGGCGCCCGATGACTCGGACAGGCGATTTGTCCTAGCTGGTTACAAAACGACTGCGACGTTGCGCCGCAACATATGGGACAATCACGCCTTCGCGCCGAATTCAACCCCGCAATTTCCCTATGTCCACCGAGTCCCGCATCAAGCCGCAAAGCGACTTCGCCGTCACGCTGCGGATTCTGCCCGTCGTGCTGTACACGTTCCTTTGCTACCTGACGATCGGCATTCCGCTCGCGGTGCTGCCGGGCTTCGTGCACACGGATCTCGGCTACGGCTCGGTGATGGCGGGCGCGGCGATCAGCGTCCAGTACTTCGCGACGCTGCTGTCGCGGCCGCTGGCGGGCCGCACCGCCGATACGCTCGGCCCCAAGAAAACCGTGCTCTACGGTCTCGCGGCGTGCGCGGCAAGCGGCGTGCTGCTGCTCGCCTCGGCGCTCGCCGCGCAGTGGCACGCGGTGAGTCTCGTGCTGCTGGTGATCGCGCGGCTCGTGCTCGGCTTCGGCGAGAGCTGGGTCGGGACGGGATCGATCACATGGGGCATCGGGCGCGTCGGCGTGAACAACAACGCGAAGGTGATTTCGTGGAACGGCATCGCCACTTACGGCGCGCTCGCGATCGGCGCGCCGCTCGGCGTCGCGATCGATCATTCGCTGGGATTCGCGTCGCTCGGGCTGATCGTGATCGCGCTCGGCGGCTTCGGCTACTGGCTCGCGACGCGCATGGCGAGCGTGCCGATCGTGCACGGCGAGCGCATGTCGTATCGGAGCGTGTTCTTCCGCGTGTTGCCGCACGGACTGGGACTCGCGCTCGGATCGGCGGGATTCGGCTCCATCGCGACGTTCATCACGCTTTACTATGCCGCGCACAACTGGCCGAATGCGGCGCTTTCGCTTACGGTGTTCGGCACGATGTTCATCGGCGCGCGGCTTCTGTTCGCCAACACGATCAAGGCGTATGGCGGGTTTCGCGTGGCGATCGTGTCGTTTGCGTTCGAATGCGCGGGTCTGCTGATGCTGTGGCTCGCCGCCGAGCCGACTTTCGCGCTCGCGGGCGCGGCGCTGACCGGCTTCGGATTCGCGCTCGTGTTTCCGGCGCTCGGCGTCGAGGCGGTCGGGCTCGTGCCGCCGGCCAGCCGGGGCGCGGCTTTGTCGGCGTATTCGGTGTTTCTCGATCTGTCGCTCGGGTTGACCGGGCCGCTCGCTGGGTATGTCGCGGGTGAGTTGGGGTACGGGTCGGTGTTTCTGTTTGCCGCGCTGGCGGCGGCGGCGGCGGTGGCGTTGTCGGTGGCGCTTTATATGCGCGGTGGGCGTGGGGTGGGTGGGGCGGCTACGGCTTGAGCTCAGTGCTTTCGTAGCGTCGCGTTGCGTCGGGCGCGTTTTACCGGGTCCCGTTTTCGGGTCGGTCGATCGGCACTGCCCCTGTGCGGGGCGCACCTGATTTCTTTGCCGTCGACCAGAGCTAGCGCTTTAGCGCTTACTCTGGTCCTGTGCAAAGAAAGTAGCTTCTCAGGCCCGCGGTCACACGCACGTTGGGTAGTACTCTCGTCCCAGGCGGCACTCGCCTAAGTGTCGCCCTCAAAGGACCAACCGGGCTTGAATCGCGCACGGTCTGTCTCATCGCGCCGAGCCACCGGATCAGCACGAGTTGGCTCCGGCCCGCTGCGCCGGCTACGGCGTCGCCCTTTACGTGCCGGCTTTCGATCCGTGTAATTGCAGCCCCAGCGCCTTGACCACTTTCAGGATCGTGCCGAAGCTCGGGTTGCCATCCTCCGATAACGCTTTATAGAGTCCTTCCCGGCTGATGCCGCTATCGCGCGCCACTTGCGCCATACCCCGCGCGCGTGCGATCACGCCCAACGCATGCGCGATAAACGCCGGATCGTCGCCGCCTTCCTGCAGACACGCATCGAAGTATTCAGCGATATCGTCTTCCGTTTGCAGATGTTCGGCCGAATCCCACGGCCGCGTCTTGATTCTGGCTGACGTCATCATTCACTCCATGTTCAGATGTCGAAGCATCGCGTGAGCCGATTTGATGTCTCGTTCCTGCGTCGACTTATCGCCGCCACACAGAAGAATCACGAGGACATCGCCGCGCTGCACGTAATACACGCGATACCCCGGCCCGTGATCGATACGCAACTCGATAATGGGATGCCCGGCAGAATTCGTATCGCCGGGATTTCCCAACGCGAGCCGGTCGATTCGGACCTGAATGCGGCGCTTCGCAATCCGGTCCTTCAGCGAGGCGAACCAGTCGTCGAAAACCTCGGTCGTGCGGATGTTCAACATCGTTGATCGTAGTCCATGGTTCACAGCGTGTAAACCACAGTTCACACGACTAAATTGAAGCAGGCGCGCCTTCCGGCCTTGCGAGTCTCACCAAGATAAGAAACAGAACGCCCCTTCGTCTTCAGCGTTTGTCTTAAAATCCCCGCTTGGCCCATTAGCGTCCGCTTTATGAACCCGACCTCGGAAGACCGCTGGCGCGATTTGCGCCCGGACCCGGACAGCGACACTCCGCTCTACCTTCAACTCGCCCGCAAGCTCGCCAACGCTATCCACGACAATCGCTGGAACGCAGGCGAAGCGCTGCCCTCCGAGCGCGTGCTGTCGGAGGCGCTCGGCGTCTCGCGGATCACCTCGCGAAAAGCGATCGCGCTGCTCGTCGAACAAGGGCTCATCCGCCGCGAACAAGGCGCGGGCAGCTTCATCACGCCGCGCTACGAAGACCCGCTCTCGCGTCTGTCGAGCTTCTCCGAAATGCTCCGGCGCCGCGGCTTCAAACCGAGTTCCAAATGGCTCTCGCGCAGCATCGAGCCGGCCAATCGCGAGGAAGTCATCCAGCTCGGCCTCTCGCCCGCCGCGACCGTCACGCGCCTGAAACGCCTGCGTCTCGCCGATGACATCGTCATGGCCGTCGAGAATTCCACCTTTCCGGCGTCGTGCATTCCCGATCCGCAGACCATCGGCGATTCGCTCTACAGCTATCTCGATGCCCGCGGGCTTTCGATCGTGCGCGCGCTTCAGCATTTCCGCGCCGTGAACGCGAGCCCGGAGATTGCCGAGCAGATGGGCATCGCACCACACGACGCGCTGCTGCTCATCACGCGCGTCGGCTACACGGCCGATCAGCGCGCCATCGAGCTCACCGATACCTACTGCCGCAACGACTACTACGACTTCGTCGCCGAGCTGCGAAAGTAACCCGCCCAATGACCGACACGCCCACAGCCCAGACGTCCGACCGATCGCTCTCCATCATGCTGTGGCTCGTCGCCACGGGCTTCTTCATGCAGACGCTCGACTCGACGATCGTCAACACCGCGCTCCCCGCGATGGCGCGAAGTCTGGGCGAGGCGCCGCTGCGCATGCAGGGCGTCGTGATCGCCTACTCGCTGACGATGGCGATGATGATCCCCGTCTCCGGCTGGCTCGCCGACAAGCTCGGCACGAAGCGCGTGTTCTTCAGCGCGATCCTCGTGTTCACGATCGGCTCGCTGCTCTGCGCGAACGCGCAATCGCTGACGGCGCTCGTCGCGTATCGCGTCGTGCAGGGCGTCGGCGGCGCGATGCTCCTGCCGGTCGGACGCCTCGCCGTGCTGCGCGTGTTCCCGGCGGAGCGCTATCTTTCCGCGCTCGCGTTCGTCGCGATTCCGGGGCTGATCGGCCCGCTCATCGGCCCGACGCTCGGCGGCTGGCTCGTGCAGATCGCGTCGTGGCACTGGATTTTTCTGATCAACGTGCCGGTCGGCGTGATCGGCTGCATCGCGACGAACCTGTACATGCCCGACAGCCGCAATCCGGCGACCGCGCGCTTCGATCTGGCGGGCTACCTGCTGCTCGCGATCGGCATGGTCGCGCTCACGATTTCGCTCGACGGACTCGCCGATCTCGGCCTCGCGCACGCGATCGTGATCGTGCTGCTCGTGCTCTCGTTCGGCTGCTTCGTCGCTTACGGTCTGCACGCGACGCGCGCCGCCCAGCCGATCTTTTCCCTCGATCTCTTCAAGATCCACACCTTCAGCGTCGGCTTGCTGGGCAATCTCTTCGCGCGTATCGGCAGCGGCGCCATGCCTTATCTGATCCCGCTCCTGCTGCAAGTGAGCCTCGGCTACACGCCGTTTCAGGCCGGCATGATGATGCTGCCCGTCGCGGCCGCGGGCATGGCGTCCAAGCGCGTCGTCACGCGGCTCATCGAAAAGCACGGTTATCGGCGCGTGCTGGTCGTGAACACGGTGCTCGTCGGGCTGATGATGGCGAGCTTCGCGCTCGTGAGCGCGCATCAGCCGCTCTGGCTGCGGCTCGTGCAGCTCGCGATCTTCGGCGCCTTCAATTCGATGCAGTTCACCGCGATGAACACGCTCACGCTGAAGGACCTCGGCACCGGCGGCGCGAGCAGCGGCAACAGCCTGTTCTCGCTCGTGCAAATGCTGTCGATGAGCCTCGGCGTGACCGTCGCGGGCGCGATCCTGTCGACGTTTACAGGACTGCTGCCGCAGGTCACGGAGACGAACTCGCTGCCCGCCTTCCACGCGACGTTCCTGTGCGTCGGCATCATCACGGCCGCGACGGCGTGGATCTTCGGACAGCTCGCGCCGGAAGTGCGCGCGGCCGCGAGAAAGCCCGACCCGTCCGAATCGAACTGAGAACCCGGACGACGCACCGCGCCGGTGCCCGCACGCACGTTTGGACGGCGCGCGCTCCCGCGTCTGCGGCATGCGAGCTTCAATCCGCACACGAATAGGCGCAACGAAGCGCGCGATACCCGGCGAGCGCCGCTTGGATATTGAATTTGCACGCTTTTTGCTCGAACGGTCGGGTGCCGATCCGGTAAACTATCTCGATAAAGTTACTTGCCCTGCGCCCCGACACCATGAGCATGGTTGATCTCGACCCTCCCCGCTTCCAGCCGCCGCGCCCCGTCGCCGGCGACGATGGATCGCGTCGCACCGTGTTGTACGGCGAGTACACCGTTTTCAGCGTGTTCCAGCCCGTGTTTTCGGTGTCGCACCGGCGCGCGATCGGCTATCACGCGTCCTTGCGCGCGCGCGATGACTCACATCGTCACGTGCCGTCGCACGAGGTCTTCACGCAGGCCGCGCGGCGCGGCGATCTGCTCGAACTCGGCCGGCTCGCGGAATCGCTGCATCTGGGCAACTTCAATGCGTTCGACAGCCACGACGAATGGCTCTTCCTGAGCCTGCACCCCGCCGCGCTGATGGACACGAGCTACGGCGATGCGCTGCTCGCGTCGCTGAAGGACATCGGTCTGTCGCCGCAGCGCGTCGTGCTCGAAGTGCCCGAGCAGGCGGGCGGCGAGACGACGCGTTTCGCTGAAATCATCGATTCGCTGCGCAAGTCGGGCTTTCTGATCGCGCTCGACGGCTTCGGCGTGAAGCATTCGAACATCGATCGCGTGTGGCATCTGCGGCCGGATATCGTGACGCTCGACCGCTGCATCCTTCAGCAGGCGACCGAGCATTCGCATATCGAGCGTGTGCTGCCGCGCCTCGTCTCGCTGCTCCATGAGTCCGGCCAGCTCGTCTTGATGGGCGGCCTCGCGACCGAACGCGACGCGCTCATCGCGCTGGAGTGCAATGTCGATTTCGTGCAGGGCGCGTACTTCGCGCAGCCGAGCGTCGAGGCGGTGCACAGCGAAGTCGCCGCTGGCGTGATGGATGCGTTGTCGGCGGCATCGCGCGAACGCGTCGCTGGCCGCGAACGGGCGCAAGTCGCGCGCCTCGAGCCGTATGTAAGCGGGCTGGAGCGCGCGTCGGTCAAGCTGATGGAAGGCGAGACGCTCACGGCCGCGACGAGCGAACTGCTACAACTCGCCGACACCGCGCGCTGCTTCCTGCTCGATCAGGCCGGGCGGCAGATCGGCGACAACGTCGTGCCGATCGTGCGTACATCGCAGCGCGCGAAGCGCTTCAGTCCGCTGCTGCATTCGGAGGGCGCAAGCTGGGAGCGCCGGCCGTACTTCATCGAGGCGCTGCGCGCGCCGGGGCGCATGCATCTGACGGCGCCGTATCTGTCGATCAACGAGGCGCACCTTTGCGTGACGGCGTCGATCGCCGCGCAGACGCCTTATGGCTTACAGGTGCTGTGCGTCGATATCAACTGGGAAGGCGCGAAGCAGCGGTAGGCTACGCGCTGTTTTCGGATTCCGGACGGAGCAGATCGAAGCCGGCAAGCACCAGCACGCCGGAGAGCACGATGAGCGCGGCAGAATGGCGGCCGAAATAGAGCAATGCGGCGGCCGACCAGGCCGCGAGGCACAAGCCTGCGAAGCGTTTCATGATGGCGATGCGATTTCGATCGTTGCGGCGAGCCGATATTTTAGGCTCGCGCTCCGATGCGCGCAGCGACGGCTTATCGTCACGCACGCTGCGTCACTCTGCTCCGCTGCTTTCCGCGCGTCAGATATCGTCCCAGTCGAATCGACGGCTTTTCGACCGCGTAATATCCCGCGATGCTGACGGGAAGAATCAGCACGGCGGCAATGATCAGCGACATGCCTTGATAGGTTTCGCCAAAATAATGCAGCACGCCCAGCAACACGATGCAATGCAGCAGATACAGGCTGAATGAAATCTCGCCGAGGAAAATCAATGGCCGCGCGGTCAGAAACGCGGCGAACGGCCTGAGCGCAATCGCCAGAACGAGAATGCCGGTCACGGCTGGAAGAATGATCCAGTCGTCGGCGAAACTGCGCAGCACGTCGTTGGATATCGAATGGCGAGTGATCGAACCGACGAGGACGTAAAGGGCGAGACAAATCAGCAATGCGCCGAAAAGCGTTCGTGCGGAATAGGCGCCGAGTTTCGACGAAATGGCTTCGCGATATCGCGCAATCAGGGCGCCGAGGACGAACATCGACATGTAATGGATGGTCGGCATCCATTCGCCCTGAATGCTCGCGTCCAGGAGGGTCCGCTGCAAATGATGGTAATAGCCGAATGCAGCGAGAGAGAAACACATGCTTAGTGCTACGGAAAACCAGACGGGCGTGGCAAATACCACGACGACGAGAAGCGGGAAGATCAGCGAGATACGCATCTCGTAGACGAGCGACCAGAGCACCGGATCGAGCGTGCTGTTGCTGAACGGAATCACAAAGTAGAGGTGATCCAGCAAATCATGCCGATCGATGCCCGCGTGCCATGCCTGATTGACCCATTCGCCGGTCCAGGAGAGATTCGAGCGGTAGAGCAAGCAATACGCGGTATAAGCGGCCAGAACCGCGATCAGATAGGGGATGTAAATGCGGCACACGCGCTTCACGATGAACTCGGCGAAGCCCGGTCTGCTGTCGCCGGTAATCTGCATGGCCAAGGCGAAACCGCTCAGCGCAAAGAACAGGATCACGGCGGAATGCCCTTCGGCGATTGCGCGCCATGGAACGTGCTGCAGCCAATGCGTGAGCGTGATCTGTGAATAGTGACTGAATACGACTGTCAAAGCGGCAATGCCGCGCAGCGAATCCAGTTGATGATAGCGTGTCGTCATTATTCAGCTCGCGTCTGTGTTGGCAAAGCCAACATGGAAATCGGAAGCCGATTGGGCGACCAGAATCCCGTTAGACCAAGTGAGACTTCGACGTTCCCCAAAAATAGCTCACGCCGGACGCTTCAACGAAAAAAGCCCTCTCGCGAGGGCTTTCATTTTGATTGCGGCATTCGGAATTCATTTCGGAATGCGGCAATCCAGTTTCACGCGCGCTTACTTACGCACCGAAATTCTTTGACGCGAAATCCCAGTTCACGATATTCCAGTAAGCCTCGATGAACTTCGGACGCGCATTGCGATAGTCGATGTAATACGCATGCTCCCACACGTCGATGGTCAGGAGCGCCTTCGCGTCCGTCGTGAGCGGCGTGGCGGCGTTGCTCGTCGACACGATATCGACGGTGCCGTCGGTCTTCTTCACGAGCCACGTCCAGCCCGAGCCGAACGTGCCGGTCGCGACCTTGGCGAATTCTTCCTTGAACTTGTCGTAGGAACCGTACTTTGCGTTGATCGCGTCAGCCAGCGCGCCGGTCGGAGCGCCGCCGCCGTTCGGCGACAGGCTGTTCCAGAAGAACGTGTGATTCCATACTTGCGCCGAGTTGTTGAACACGCCGCCCGACGACTTCTTGACGATTTCTTCCAGCGGCAGGTTTTCGAACTCGGTGCCGGGAATCAGCTTGTTCAGGTTCGTCACATAGGTCTGGTGGTGCTTGCCATAGTGATACTCGAGCGTTTCTTCCGACATGTGCGGAGCGAGCGCGTTCTTGTCGAACGGCAGCGGCGGGAGCGTATGTTCCATGATGCGAGCTTCCTTTCTATGTGGATTGTGGGATTGTGTGGCGTCCAGCAGTGGAGCACTGGATTGTAGGCGAGTTGGGATAACCCAGCAAACCGTGTGCTCTTTATGAGCAAGATTGCTTTCCAATCGCCTCACGCGGCGTAAAAAGTGCTCTGAGGAGCCTCGTCAGGCACGTCAAATGTACGCCGATTCCGCGCGCCGCGCCGGGCTCAGAATTCGTCGGACAGACGCGCCTGGACATCGGCGAGCAGCACATCCGCCGATCCTTCCGCGAGATGCACCGTGAGCGGCCGCTTGGGTTTCAATGCGTTCGGTGCACGCACGGCGCGGCCCGTCTGCGCGTCGATCAATGCGGCATAACCGCGTTCGAGTGTGCGCTGCGGGCTCAGCACCTGCAAGCGCGCCGCCAGTTCCGAAACGCACGCTTTCTCACGGTCGGCGCGCCGCTCATGCGCGCTGCCGATACGCTGCGCGAGCCGCAGCAGATGCTCGCGCTCGGCGGCGACATTCGGACGTCTGCGCTGCCAGCGGTAGTGCACCAGCGCGAAGTGCGCGCGCGCATCGCGCACGGGGCGCGCGCCCGCCGCGGCGAGCCGGCTTGCCAGTTGCCGCAGATGCGCGCGCTGCCGCGCCAGCCGTTCCGCGGGGCTCACGAGCCGGCGCGCGAGCCAGTCGAGTTGCTGCGCGCGGCGCTCCATCATCCGGCCGAAGCCGCGCGCGAGCGCCGCATGTCGATGATCGAGCTCGCGCAACAGCAGCACGCGCTGCGGACTGACGAGCTCGGCGGCGGCGGTCGGCGTCGGCGCGCGCACGTCGGCGGCGAAATCGGCGATGGTGAAATCCGTCTCATGCCCGACGCCGCTCACCACCGGCACCGCGCTCGCCGCGATCGCGCGTGCGAGCACTTCCTCGTTGAACGCCCAGAGATCCTCGATCGAGCCGCCGCCGCGGCACACGATCAGCACATCGACCTCGCGGCGCGCGTTCGCGGCTTCGACCATCGCCGCCAGCCTCGCGCCGACGCCCGCGCCCTGCACCGGCGCCGGATACACGACGATCGGCACATGCGGCGCGCGGCGCGCGAGCGTCGTAAGGACATCGCGCAATGCGGCCGCCTGCAACGACGTCACGATGCCGATGCCGCGCGGATGCGAAGGCAACGCGCGCTTTCGCTCGGCCGCGAAGAGCCCTTCGCTTTCGAGCTGCGCCTTCAGCCGCAGAAACGCCTCGTAGAGCCGGCCCTGCCCCGTGCGCCGCACCGCTTCCACGTTGAGCTGCAGTTCGCCGCGCGGCTCGTACATCGTGACAAGCGCGCGCACTTCGATCTTGTCGCCCTCGCGCGGCGTGAATTCGGCGTATTGCGCGCGGCCGCGGAACATCACGCAGCGCATTTGCGCGTTCGCGTCCTTGATCGAGAAGTACCAATGGCCGCTCGCCGCGCGCGTGAAATTCGACACCTCGCCCGATACCCACACGAGCGGAAATGACCGTTCGAGCATCGAACTGATCGCGCGATTGAGCGCGGAAACGGGGATGACGGCATCGCCGCTTTGCGACTGCAGTGAATCGGGAGTCATGGCTGGACGAGAAAAATCTTCAGGCGCGGCGCTGTGCGCGATGGACAAACGCCGCTGAACGAGGTACGCAAGTGTAACAAGTGTCCACACAGAAAGACTTACCGCCGCGTGCGGAGCGGCATCGCCAGAGGCTGGTGAGTTCGTTTCAAGCCGTTGATTCTTCGAGGTTAAATTTTTATGGATACTGTCAGCCCCGGAGCAACTCTTTCCTGACGCGCGATCGCGGTGTGTCGGCTGGAAGTTCTTCACAGAGTTATCCACAGGCGTGCGGAGCGGATGGCGTCGCCCTTTCTCCCGCGCTCCTGACTGGCGCCCACGCCCCGCGCGCGCTAGAGTGCCGGGTTCCAGCACCGGCTGGCGCGGCCGAAACCTGCTCGTCCCGGGCCGCGAGAAGCCGGGCATCGTCCAACGCCGACCGTCATCCAAGGAGCTGCCGTTGCACGCCATGCCGTACCCGACTTGCCGCCCGCCAGCGTTCATCGCGAAGGCGGTCCATGTCTGATTTCAAACCGCCGCTCGAAAACTTCCTCGCCCGCGAATGGCGCCGGCGCGGCCCCGTCGCGTGGGCGCTGACGCCTTTCGCGTGCATCTTCGGCGCGATCGCTGCCACGCGGCGCGCCTTCTACGACCTCGGCTGGATGAAGCGCGTCGAAGTGGGCGCGCCGGTGGTCGTCGTGGGCAACGTGACCGTCGGCGGAACGGGCAAGACGCCGACCGTCATCGCGCTCGTCGAGGCGTTGCGCGCCGCCGGATTCCAGCCCGGCGTGATCTCGCGCGGTTACGGCGCGAAGATCGCCAAGCCGACGAGCGTCACGGCAAGCTCCGCCGCCGAGCAGGTCGGCGACGAACCGCTGTTGATCGCGCGGCGCACGCACGCGCCGGTGTTCGTCTGCCCGGACCGCGTCGCGGCGGCAAAGGCGCTGCTCGAAGCGCATCCGAACGTCGATGTCCTCGTTTCCGACGACGGCCTGCAGCACTATCGCCTCGCGCGCGCGTTCGAGCTCGTCGTGTTCGACGACCGTCTCGGCGGCAACGGCTTTCTGCTGCCCGCGGGTCCGTTGCGCGAGCCGATGTCGCGCCGCCGCGACGCGACGCTCATCAACAGTCCCTACGAGCGCACGCTGCCGCCGTGGCCGAACACCTTCGCGCTCGAACTCGAATCCGGCGACGCGTGGCTGCTCGACGATCCGCATCAGCGCCGCCCGCTCAATCAGTTCGCCGGCGAGAAAGTGGTCGCGGCGGCGGGCATCGGCTCGCCGGAACGCTTCTTCGCGACGCTGCGCGCGGCGGGCATCGCGCCGGCGACGCGCGCGTTTCCCGATCACTACGCATATCGCGAGAATCCGTTCGCCGGCGTCGACGCCGATGCCATCCTGATCACCGAAAAGGATGCAGTAAAATTGGGCGCCTGGCGCGATGCACGCATCTGGGTCGTTCCGGTGCAAGCCGTGCTGCGGCCGCGCCTCATCGCTCTTGTTGTGGAGAAACTCCGTGGACGCACGTCTGCTTGAAATCCTCGTTTGCCCGATTTGCAAAGGCCCGCTCAGTTACGATCGCGCCGCGCAGGAACTCGTCTGCAGCGCGGACAAACTCGCCTATCCGATCCGCGACGGCATTCCCGTGATGCTCGTCGACGAAGCGCGTCAGACCGTCGAGGGCACGCCCGTCGAGCCGCTCAAACCCGTCGGCGACGCCTGAGCACGCGGAAATGTCCGTTCCGTTCATCGCGGTCATTCCCGCGCGCCTCGCTTCCACGCGGCTGCCGAACAAGCCGCTCGCCGATATCGGCGGCAAGCCGATGGTCGTGCGCGTCGCCGAGCGCGCGCGCGAATCGGGCGCTTCGCAAGTGCTCGTCGCGACCGACTCCGACCGCGTGGTCGAGGCCGCGCGCGATCACGGCGTCGAAGTCATGTTGACGCGCTCGGATCATCCCACAGGCACGGATCGGCTCGCCGAGGTCGCGACGCGTCTGAACTGGGCCGACGAAGCCATCGTCGTCAACGTTCAGGGCGACGAGCCGCTCATCGATCCGCAGCTCGTGCGCGATGTCGCCGATCACCTCGCGGCGCATCCCGAATGCGCGATCGCGACGGCCGCGCATCCGATTCACGATCCCGCCGACGTGTTCAATCCGAACGTCGTGAAGGCCGTGCTCGATGCGCAGAGCCGCGCGCTCTACTTCTCGCGCGCGCCGATTCCGTGGACGCGCGATCTCTGGCAACCGCACTGGCCGGACGTCGCCGCGCTTGGGGCACTGCCGTCCGTGCCGAAGAACGTGCTGCGGCATATCGGCCTCTACGCCTATCGCGCGAAATTCCTGCGCGACTTCCCGAACCTCGCGCAAGCGCCGATCGAAGAAGCCGAAGCGCTCGAACAACTGCGCGCGCTGTGGCACGGCGAGCGCATCGCGGTGCGCGTGACGCAAGACGCACCGCCGCCCGGCGTCGACACGCCCGCCGATCTCGCGCGCGTTCAGGCGCTCTTCCCGGAAGCGGACTGATCTCTATCTCTGTTCGACAACCCGTGTAAACCCCGCCGGATGGCCCATTCGGCGGGGTTTCTGGCGTTTTCTATCCGCGTTATTACGGTCGCAATCGTAAAGCGGCGTGGCATAATCAAGCGATTGCGCGAGCCTTCCGGTCAGCGCCACGCTCAACGTTGCGCCGCTGTCCGCAGGTGCCCGCCGTCTCCTTTTCGGCTGCGCGCCCTGTCGTCGACGCCGCACGAGCCTGGCCACCGGATGTCAAATCAGCCTCGCGGCTTGAAGCGGTTTATAGACGATTCGGAGAGATCACCATGCGTTTGATCCTGTTGGGCGCACCCGGTGCGGGCAAGGGCACCCAGGCAAACTTCATCAAGGAGAAATTCGGCATTCCGCAGATTTCGACCGGCGACATGCTGCGCGCGGCCGTCAAGGCAGGCTCGCCGCTCGGCGTCGAGGCGAAGCGCTTCATGGATGCGGGCGAACTGGTGCCGGATTCGCTCATCATCAATCTCGTGAAGGAACGCCTGCAGGCCGACGACTGCAAGAACGGCTATCTCTTCGACGGCTTCCCCCGCACGCTGCCGCAAGCCGAAGCCATGAAAGACGCCGGCGTGGCGATCGACTACGTGCTCGAAATCGATGTGCCCTTCGACGAAATCATCACGCGCATGAGCGGTCGTCGCGTGCATGCGGCATCGGGCCGCACGTATCACGTCAAGTTCAATCCGCCGAAGGTCGACATGACCGACGACGTCACCGGCGAGCCGTTGATCCAGCGCGACGACGACAAGGAAGAGACCGTGAAGAAGCGTCTCGACGTGTACGTCGCGCAGACCAAGCCGCTGATCGCGTATTACAACGACTGGGCGAAGAGCGGCGCAGCGCCGAACGGCCTGAAGGCGCCGGAATATCGCAAGATTTCGGGCCTCGGCGCCGTCGATGAAATCCGCACGCGCGTGTTCGACGCGCTCAAGTAACGCGCTGCCTGATTCGCGTTCGACAGAAACCCGCTCCCTGTGAGCGGGTTTTTTGTGTCCGTGAAAATCGCATGACCGTCGTGCGAATTTGCAGCATGCGGCTTCGCTACAATCGACGCGTTTCCCAAAAGGAATGACATCGGCGCGAGCGGCTCAACCCTGCTCTCGCGCGCACGAATCGCACAAAAGGAGAAGAGACATGGAGATGCAAGGCAACACCTTTCTGATCACGGGCGGTGCGTCGGGCCTCGGCGCGGCGACCGCGCGGCTCATCGCGGCGCAAGGCGGCAAGGTCGTGCTCGCCGACATGAACGACGCGGCAGGCGAAGCGCTCGCGAAAGAGCTGTCGGGCGCGTTCGTCAAATGCGACGTGAGCCAGGAAAGCGATGGCCAACGCGCCGTCGATGCCGCGTTGAGTCTCGGCACATTGCGCGGCCTCGTGAACTGCGCGGGCATCGCGCCGGCGGCGAAGACGGTCGGCCGCGACGGTCCGCACGCGCTCGATCTCTTCTCGAAGGTGGTGTCGGTGAATCTCATCGGCACGTTCAACATGATCCGGCTCGCGGCGCACGCGATGTCGAAGAACGAAGCGAACGCGGCGGGCGAACGTGGCGTGATCGTGAACACGGCGTCGGTGGCGGCTTATGACGGACAGATCGGCCAGGCGGCCTATGCGGCATCGAAGAGCGGCGTCGCGGGCATGACGCTGCCGATCGCGCGCGATCTGAGCAAGAGCGGCATCCGTGTGATGACGATCGCGCCGGGCCTCTTCGAAACGCCGATGCTGCTCGGCATGCCGAAGGACGTGCAGGACGCGCTCGGCGCGATGGTGCCGTTCCCGCCGCGCCTCGGCAAGCCCGACGAGTACGCTCTGCTCGTCAAGTCGATTTTCGATAACCCGATGCTCAACGGCGAAGTGATCCGCCTCGACGGCGCGATCCGCATGCAGCCTAAGTAACGCTCTGCACGGCGCGCGCGGCGTGGTTCAGTCGCCTTGCTGCGTGCGCTGCCGCAACTCGTGCAGCTCGGTTTCGACGACGGTCGCGTCCTCGGCATCCGGACGAATCTCGATGTATCGCTGCAAATCTTCCAGCGCCGGTCGCAGATAATCGAGCCGCGCATACGCGAAACCGCGATCGCGCACTTCCTCGATGCTGTTCGGCAACGCGATCACCAGCCGCTGCTGAACGGCGAGCAGACGCTGCCACCGCTCCGTTTGCAGATAGATACCCTTCAGATTGCGCAGCATGCGCGCGACGATTTCGCGCCGCGTCGCGGGTTGCAACAGCACGCGCAACGCGCTGCCGATCGACTCGCCCACGCGCTGCACATACGGCTCCAGCATCTCGACCATCTGCGCTTCGGAGAGCGTCTGGCCGGTCGTCGGATCGAGCATCAGATCGTGGCCGGGCGTCGCGACGCGCAAAAGGAAATGCCCCGGAAACGATACGCCGCGCACCGGCAGGCCGAGTTGCTCGGCCATTTCCAGATAGATGACGGCAAGCGAGATCGGAATGCCGCGCCGGCGACGCAGCACCACATTCAGATGGCTGTTATCCGGATCGTAGTAATCGTTGAGATTGCTGGAGAAGCCCAGCTCGCGGAAAAAGTAGCGATTCAGCGCATCGACTTTCTGCTTCGCGTCGGCGTCATCGGGCATGCGGCGACGGGCGCGCACGACGAGTTCGTCGATCTCCGCGAGCGCGGCCTGCATGTCGAGATCGGGATACGCGTCCTGCGCGAGCGACAAGGCGGCTTCCGTGAGCGGAAGGCTGTCGTCGTCCGCCATCAGCGAGGAGAAGTAGTCGAGGATACGCGTTGTCGTCATCAAAGCGTGCGTCTCTTGAAATAGGCGTACTTGAAGCCCATTGCGGCAAGAATACCGAAATATAACGCGGCAAACACGACGAGACTTGCACCGAGAAGCGCGATGCGCAGGACCGGCGTCGCGCGCATGCCGATCCAGTCGAAATTGATCGCCACCCAATGCATCGTCCCCGCAAGAATCAGGCACGCGCCGATCAGTTGCACGAAAAAGCGCAGCCAGCCCGCCGAAGGCTCATAGATCTTGCGGCGGCGCAGCCCCGCGAACAGCAGCAGCGCGTTGGCGAGCGCGCCGAGGCCGATCGAGAGCGTCAGGCCCGCGTGAGAAAAAATCGGCACGAAGATGTAGTTGCTCACCTGAGTCATGACGAGCACGAAGATCGCGATCTTCACCGGCGTCTTGATGTCCTGCTTCGCGTAGAAGCCCGGCGCGAGAATCTTGATGAGGATGAGGCCGATCAGCCCGATCCCGTATGCCGACAGCGCGCGGCCGACCATCACGACCGAATGATTGTCGAACTTGCCGTAGTGAAAGAGCGTCGCGGTGAGCGGCTCGGCGAAGAAAAACAGCGCGATCGCGCTCGGCGCGGCCAGCAGGAACGTGATGCGCAGGCCCCAGTCGAGCAGCGCGGAGTATTCGTCGTGATTGGCGTCGACGTGCGCTTTCGAGAGGCTCGGCAGCAGGATCGTGCCGAGCGCCGCGCCGAGCAGCGCGGTCGGGAATTCCATCAGCCGGTCGGCGTAGTTGATCCACGACACCGCGCCCGCCCCGATGTTCGACGCGATATTCGTGTTGATGATGAGGCTCAGTTGCCCGACCGACACTGCGAACATCGCCGGGACCATTTTCAGCAGCACGCGCTTGACGCCGGGATGCGCGAGCGCGGCGCGGAAGTTCAGCCCGATGCGCGGCGTCATGTCGATCTTCTTCAGGCCGGGCAGTTGCACGAGCAATTGCAGCACGCCGCCGACGATCACCGCATACGCGAGCGCATAAACCGGAATCTTCAGATGCGGCGCGACGAACACCGCCGCGGCAATGAACGACACGTTCAGCAGCACGGGCGCGAACGCGGGCAGCGAAAACTGCTTGTACGTGTTGAGCACGCCCGAGGCGAGCGTCGTCATCGAAATGAGGACGATGTACGGGAACATGATGCGCGTCATCGAGACGGCGAGGCCGTACGCCGCGCCCTCGTGCGACAACCCCGACGCGACCGCGTACACGACCCAGCTCGCGCCCAGCATGCCGAAAAGCGACAGCACGACGAGGAACCAGGTGAGGACCGTCGACATCGCGTCGACGAGCGCCTTGGTCGGATCGTGGCCCTTGCTGTTCTTGAACTCGGCGAGGATCGGCACGAACGCCTGCGCGAACGCGCCTTCCGCGGAGAGACGCCGCAGCAGGTTGGGGATTCGGAACGCGACGTAGAACGCGTCGGTATAGATACTGGCGCCGAAGGCTCGGGCGATCAGCGTTTCGCGGATCAGGCCGGTCACGCGCGACAGCAGCGTGAAGCCGCTGACCGTCAGCAGGGCTCGGAATAGATTCATGGGGCGCTTATTATACGGGCCGCGAGCGGCGCGCCCACGAGACTCGGGGCAATGCTGGCGGCCAATGCCGCACGTTTGACCGATGACAAGGCAGCCGCCCCGTGCCGGCGCGATCCACGCCGCGCTTGTCATGTCTCATATTCCCTTGCTATAATCGCGGGTTTCGAAGCTCCAAAAATCGCTCCGATTTTGCGGCTTCGCGTCTTTTCCGGCCCCGGCCGGCGATGTTTTAGAGGTTCTCGGGCAATCGTTCCCGGGATTTCAGATCAAAGGCAGCGCGCTCGATCGCCCGCGTCAGGGCTTTCATGGCCTTCGCCGGCCCCGCGCGCTCCGGACAAGTAACAGCGAAACAGGAAAAGGGAAACCGTCATGGCAAATTCCGCACAAGCTCGCAAGCGCGCCCGTCAGGCCGCCAAAGCCAACTCGCACAACTCGGCGCTGCGCTCGAAGTTCCGCACGGCCATCAAGGCAGTTCGCAAGGCTATCGAAGCCGGCGATCAGGCCAAGGCCGCCGAAGTGTTCAAGACGTCGGTCAAGACGCTCGACATCATCGCGGACAAGAAGATCGTCCACAAGAACAAGGCAGCTCGTCACAAGAGCCGCCTGGCTGCAGCCATCAAGGGCCTGCAAGCCCCCGCTGCCCAGTAATTCCGGCTCGCTTCCGGCGGGCGCATTCCGGTTTCGCGAGTTTCGCGTTCGGGGCGTTCGCCGAAGCAGCTTCCTGTTTCCGCTGCGCAGTAACGAAAAAGCCCGCTTCGGCGGTAATGCCGTTCAGTTAAGGTCTTTTCTTAGATAGCGAACGGTGTACCGTTTAGGGCGGGATTTGACGACCCGGTCGCATGTGCGTCCGGGTCGTTT
>NZ_JARUXN010000001.1:2694621-2750503 GCF_031451415.1 Caballeronia sp. LZ028
AGCATCGCACCGAGAAGTTAACAGCCCGGCGCTCCGTTTACAACCACTTCTCGCTCCACAAACAAAAATGCCGTTCAGCGCTAACTGAACGGCATTACCGCTTCGGCGGGCTTTTTCGCGTCTGTCGCTTTTCGTCTGTGGCTTTCGTCGCGCGGAGGTCAGGACTGAGGCTGCTGCGTCTGCGTGCCGTGATGCGGCGGCAATTCGCACGCCTCGGTCACGACCAGATCATTGTCTTTTGCGAAGTTCAGAACGAAGTCGAACGCCATCGGTTCGATGTCGCGCAGGCGGGAATCGACAATCACGACCTTGATGTCGCCGATCATCGTCGGACGCACGTAGATGGAATATTGCAGGCGGGCGTTGGGCCCTTTCGCCTTTGGGCCGAAGCCCGACATCACGCCGGCGAGACGCTCGGACCAGTCGCTCGGCCGAAATTTCCTCCCGCTCTTGGTGATGCCTTGAATGAAGTACTCGGTAGGGGATGATTCAGCCATGTAGCAATACCTTTTGACGGCCGGTGACGCGCACCGGAACGCACATGCCTGACGCAGGAACCGCAGGAGCCGGCTAGCGAAAAGCGCCGGGCGGTCTTGCGCGGGTCGATTCTGGCGGAATCGTCCGCGCCCGCGACAGGAAATGGCGGACTCGACAGCACTGGGCAATCCACCGCGAAATCGGAACGCGCAAAGTCACGCCGACCGGATTCTTGCGAACCCTTCGCCGCAGAAGCGCGTGAAACGGTGCTGAATGTTGCAGAACTGTTGAAACGAGCGAGCGTGATTATACCGCAGCGGCCTGTTTTCCGCAGCGCACACAGACATGGGATGCGTCCATCAGGGACAGCCCGAGGCCGTGAGACGGGTCTGCGCGCGCATCCTCGTCCTTTTGGCCAGCCTCGTCAAACATCGCAAAATCCTTTATGCTCAAAAGCGATACCCACTCCCGACGGCGGCGCCGTCCGGCCTCGACGCTCACGCGCGGCGGCCGGTTCGAAGCCGCCGCTTGCGTTTCATGACCGCCAAGAAAATTCGCCACTATCTTCAGTTCAAGGATTTTTCCCTCGACGACTATGAGTACGTGCTCGAACGCGCGCGCATCCTGAAGCGCAAGTTCAAGAACTACGAGACTTATCATCCGCTGCACGATCGCACGCTCGCGATGATCTTCGAGAAGAGCTCGACGCGCACGCGCCTTTCGTTCGAAGCGGGCATTTTCCAGCTCGGCGGCCATGCGGTGTTCATGAACACGCGTGATACGCAACTCGGCCGCGGTGAGCCGATCGAGGATTCGGCGCAGGTCATCTCGCGCATGGTGGACATCATCATGATCCGCACGTTCGGCCAGGACATCATCCGGCGCTTCGCGGAAAGCTCGCGCGTACCGGTCATCAACGGGCTGACCAACGAATATCACCCGTGTCAGGTGCTCGCGGACATCTTCACGTTCTACGAGCATCGCGGTCCGATTTCCGGCAAGACCGTCGCGTGGGTCGGGGACGCGAACAACATGCTGTACACGTGGATCGAAGCGGCGCAGATTCTCGGCTTCAAACTGCGTCTTTCCACGCCGCTCGGCTACAAGCTCGATCCCGCGCTGGTTGCCGGGGAAAGCAAGCCGTTTTTTCAAGAATTCGACGATCCGAACGAAGCCTGCGCCGGCGCCGATCTCGTCACGACGGACGTCTGGACCAGCATGGGCTACGAAGCCGAGAACGAAGCGCGCATGAAGGCGTTCGCCGACTACTGCGTCGATGCCGAGATGATGGCGCGCGCCCATCCCGATGCGCTCTTCATGCACTGCCTGCCCGCGCATCGCGGCGAGGAAGTGAGCGCGGAAGTCATCGACGGTCCGCAAAGCGTCGTATGGGACGAGGCGGAGAACCGTCTGCACGTGCAGAAGGCGCTGATGGAGTATCTCCTGCTCGGCAAGCTGAATCACTGAGCGAATCTGCGCTGCCGATTCGCCGCGCATCCCAAATTTGCGGAGGCGCGGCTTTTTAATGTCAGAATAGTAGTTTTTCCGCGCACTTCGTGCCCGTCGCGCGCCCGGCGGACGCGAAGCGGCGCACAACCGCCGCACCGGCTTTTCCGCACACGAGTTCACCATGAGCGATATCAAGAAAGTCGTGCTCGCCTATTCGGGCGGTCTCGACACCTCCGTCATCCTGAAATGGTTGCAGGACAACTACGACGCCGAAGTCGTGACCTTCACCGCCGACATCGGTCAGGGCGAGGAGCTGGAGCCCGCGCGCAAGAAGGCGCTCCAGCTCGGCATCAAGCAGGAAAACATCTTCATCGAAGACCTGCGTGAAGAGTTCGTCCGCGATTTCGTGTTCCCGATGTTCCGCGCGAACACCATCTACGAAGGCGAGTATCTGCTCGGCACGTCGATCGCGCGTCCGCTGATCGCGAAGCGTCAGATCGAGATCGCGCGCGCGACCGGCGCGCAGGCCGTCTCGCACGGCGCGACCGGCAAGGGCAACGATCAGGTGCGCTTCGAGCTCGGTTACTACTCGCTCGAACCCGGCATCAAGGTGATCGCGCCGTGGCGCGAATGGGACCTGCTCTCGCGCGAAAAGCTGCTCGCGTATGCGGAAAAGGCCGG
Source organism: Caballeronia sp. LZ028 (assembly GCF_031451415.1). Taxonomy (NCBI): domain Bacteria; kingdom Pseudomonadati; phylum Pseudomonadota; class Betaproteobacteria; order Burkholderiales; family Burkholderiaceae; genus Caballeronia; species Caballeronia sp. LZ028. The sequence goes on from NZ_JARUXN010000001.1 coordinate 2,697,229, forward strand.
CATTCCGATCGAAATGAAGCACAAGCAAGGCGGCGCGCCCTACTCGATGGACGCGAACCTGCTGCACATCTCGTTCGAAGGCCGCCATCTGGAAGACCCGAAGGCCGAGGCCGAAGCCGAAATGTGGCGCTGGACCGTGTCGCCGGAAGAGGCGCCGGATCAGGCGGAATATGTCGATATCGAATTCGAGAAGGGCGATCCGGTCGCGCTGAACGGCAAGCGCCTGTCGCCCGCCGAGATGCTGACCGAGCTGAACCGTCTCGGCGGCAAGCATGGCATCGGCCGTCTGGATCTGGTCGAGAACCGTTACGTCGGCATGAAGTCGCGCGGCTGCTATGAAACGCCGGGCGGCACGATCATGCTGAAGGCGCATCGGGGTATCGAGTCGATCACCCTCGACCGCGAAGTGGCGCACCTGAAGGACGATCTGATGCCGCGTTACGCATCGCTGATCTACAACGGCTACTGGTGGAGCCCGGAGCGCCGCGCGCTGCAGGTGCTGATCGACCACACGCAGGAGAAGGTCAACGGCTGGGTGCGCGTGAAGCTCTACAAGGGCAGCGTGTCGGTCGTCGCTCGCGATTCGAAGGAAACGCTGTTCGACAAGACCATCGCGACGTTCGATGACGACGGCGGCGCCTACAACCAGGCCGATGCCGGCGGCTTCATCAAGCTGAACGCACTGCGCATGCGTATCGCGGAGAACGCGCGCCGTCAGCGCGGGGACTGATCTTTCGTTGGAATCAGGCTCGAGAAAAAACCCGCCGCGGCGGGTTTTTTCGTTTTCAGACGCGCACCGGCTCCATCTCCAGTTCGACATTGAAACGTGCCAGCACGTCGCGCCTGATGGCTTCGGCGAGTTCGAGCACCTGCGCGCCCGTCGCGCCGCCGCGATTCACGAGCACGAGCGCCTGACGATCGTGCACCGCCGCGCCGCCGATGCCGCGCCCTTTCCATCCGCACTGGTCGATCAGCCAGCCCGCCGCGAGCTTCACTTGCCCGTCGGCTTGCGGGTACGAAACGACGCCCGGTTCGCGCTGCTTGAGCGCCTCGAACGCCTGCGCACTCACGACCGGATTCTTGAAGAAGCTGCCCGCGTTGCCGAGCGCGGTCCAGTCGGGCAGCTTGGCGCGGCGCACGGCGACGACCGCATCGAAAATGGCTTGCGCATCCGGCGTCGCGGCGCCGTCGAGCGCGCGGGCGACGTCGACGTAATCCGCGCGCGGCGTCCACGCTTTCGGCAGCCGGAACGTGACCGACGTAATCATGAAGCGCCCGCGCCCTGCCCGCTTGAAGAAGCTGTCGCGATAACCGAAGGCGCACGCGGCGCGATCGAATTCCGCGCGTGCGCCGGTCGCGAGTTCTACCGCCGTCAGCCGCTCGAAGCGCTCGCCCATTTCCAGCCCGTACGCGCCGATGTTCTGAATCGGCGCCGCGCCGACCGTGCCGGGAATCAGCGCGAGGTTTTCGAGCCCCGGCATGCCCTGCGCGAGCGTCCACGCGACGAAATCGTGCCAGTTCTCGCCCGCGCCGGCTTCGACGAGCCACGCATCGTCGTCTTCGCCGATCACGCGTTTGCCGCGAATGCCGACGATCAGCGCGACGCCGTCGAAATCGCGCGTCAGCACGATATTGCTGCCGCCGCCGAGCACGAGTTGCGGCATGTTGGCGATGCGCGCATCGGTGGCGAGCGCGGCGGCCGCATCGACGGAATCGATACGCATCGCGTGACGCGCGCGCGCGTCGAAGCCGAACGTGTTGTGGGCGAGCAGAGAGAAATCGGAGAGGAGCTGGAGCGACATGAACGAAGCGCGTCGGTAGAATGACGACAGGTCCGTGATTATAGCGATTGCGCGAGCCACGCCTGCCCGGCGCGCTCGTCGCCTCAATGAAGGAGAAAGACAGATGCCATCGTTTGACGTCGTCAGCGAAGCAAACATGATCGAAGTGAAGAACGCGATCGAGCAATCGAACAAGGAAATCTCGACGCGCTTCGACTTCAAGGGTTCGGATTCACGCGTCGAGCAGAAGGAGCGCGAACTCACGCTCTACGCCGACGACGACTTCAAGCTCGGCCAGGTGAAGGACGTTCTGCTGAACAAGATGGCCAAGCGCGGCGTCGACGTGCGTTTCCTCGACTACGGCAAGCAGGAGAAAATCGGCGGCGACAAATTGAAGCAAGTCGTCACGGTGAAAAAAGGCGTCTCGGGCGATCTGGCGAAGAAGATCGTCAAGATCGTGAAGGACAGCAAGATCAAGGTTCAGGCGAGCATTCAGGGCGACGCTGTGCGCGTGCAAGGCGCGAAGCGTGACGACCTGCAAAGCGCCATCGCGCTGCTCAAGAAGGAAGTCACGGACACGCCGCTCGACTTCAACAACTTCCGCGACTGATTCCTGATTGCTTCAGAAACGAAAAAGCCGTTCCGGTTTGCGCCGCAACGGCTTTTTGCATTATTCGGCGACCTTCTTTTTCTCGCCGATGCGGCTTTCCTTGCCGGCCAGCAGCTTCGAAATATTCGCGCGATGCCGCCAGATGAGCAGCAGGCTCATCGCCAGCACGGCGAGCGAGATGCGGCTCGGCCCGAACAGAAACACCTGAAAGAACGGTGCGAACACGGCCGCGACGAGCGCCGCGAGCGACGAATAGCGGAAGAAGAACGCGATGATGAGCCACGTGAGCAGCGTCGCGATACCGAGCGCCGGATGAATCGCGAGCAGCACGCCCGCCGCCGTCGCGACGCCCTTGCCGCCCTGGAACTTGAAGAAAACCGGGTACAGATGCCCGAGGAACACGGCGATGGCCGCGAGCGCCGTCGCCGTGTTGATGCCCGTTTGATCCCAGCCGAAGCTCGCGCCGAAGTGCGCGACGATCCACACGGGCAGCCAGCCCTTGAACGCATCGCCGATCAGCGTCAGGATCGCAGCCTTCTTGTTGCCGGTGCGCAGCACGTTCGTCGCGCCGGGATTGCCCGAGCCGTACGAGCGCGGATCGGCCAGTCCCATCGCGTGACTCACGACGACGGCAAACGAAATCGATCCGATCAGATAGGACGCGACGGCGACGAGCAGAAAAATCATGGTGTCTTTTCGGTTATGGCGAGAGCGGAACGCATTCTAATCGACGCTCGCGCACTGCACGGGTTTCGCGCCCAGCAACTCGGTCAGCACGTTCGGATCGATGCTCACGAGATACCCTCGCCGCCCGCCGTTCAGATAGATGCGATCGAGTTCGAGAATGCTCGATTCGACGTACACCGGCATCGCTTTTTTCGTGCCGAACGGCGACGTGCCGCCCACGAGAAACCCCGAATGCCGGTTCGCCACTTCGGGCTTGCAGGGTTCGACGCGCTTCGCGCCAATCTGACGCGCGAGATTCTTCGTGGATACCGTGCGATCGCCGTGCATGAGGACGATCAGCGGCTTCGCGTGCTCGTCTTCCATGACGAGCGTCTTGACGACGATATGTTCGTCCACGCCGAGCTGACGCGCGGATTCCTCCGTGCCGCCGTGCTCGACGTAATCGTAAGGATGCTCGCCGAATTCAACCTTGTGACGACGCAGGAATTGCGTCGCGGACGTTTCGGACACGTGTTTGGCTTTCGACATGCCACGCATTGTAGCGGCGCGCCGTGGCGCTCACCATCGGCCATTCGGCCGAGTATGCAGCGCAACGCGGCCGTGGCACGATCGTTCGCAGATGACGCTATCCGCGCGGATGATGCTCCCGATGCAGCTTCTGCAGCCGCTCGCGCGCGACGTGCGTGTAGATCTGCGTCGTGGAAATGTCCGAGTGGCCGAGCAGCAATTGCACGACCCGCAGGTCCGCGCCGTGATTGAGCAGATGCGTCGCGAACGCGTGCCGCAGCGTGTGCGGCGAGAGCGGCGCGTGCACGCCGCCGTTCAGCGCATGACGCTTGATGATGTTCCAGAACTGCTGGCGCGTCATGCCTTCGCCGCGCGCGGTGACGAAGAGCGCATCGGCGGAGCGCGCGCCGAGCAGCACCTGACGCGCATCGCGCAGATAGCGTTCGAGCCAGTCGTGCGCCGTTTCGCCGAACGGAATCAGGCGTTCTTTCGAGCCTTTGCCCATCACGCGCACGACGCCTTCGTTCAGGCCGACTTCGACCGTCTTCAGCGTGACGAGCTCGGTCACGCGCAGGCCGCTCGCATACATCAGTTCGAGCATCGTGCGGTCGCGCAAGCCGAGCGGCGTCTCGATGTCGGGTGCGCCGAGCAGCGCTTCGACTTGCGACTCGTTGAGCGTCGACGGAAAGCGCGGCGGCTGCTTGGCCGAGCGCAGCTTGAGCGTCGGATCGGCGGACACGCGATGCTCGCGCAACGCCCACGCGTAATAGCGCCGAAAGACCGACAGACGCCGGTTCGCGGACGTCGCCTTGTCGCCGCGGCGCGCGGCCATGTAGCCGTTCATGTCGGCTTCGACGGCGGCATCGATCGACGCGCCGCGCGTCTTGCCGAGCCATTCCGCGAAGAGTTTGAGGTCGCGCCGGTACGCTTCGAGCGAGTTCTTGGCGAGGCCGTGTTCGAGCCAGAGCGCATCGCAAAAGAGATCGATCGCGTCCTGACTCGCGACGAGTCCCGGTGCTTGTATTGCTTCAGTCGTTGCGCTCGTCATGCGATCGATACACCTTCATGCGCCAGCAGCCAGCGCTTCACGTTGCGATAAAAACCTTCGTCGGGATGATGCGCGAAACCGCCGATCCCGCCCGAGGCCACTACCCGGTGGCACGGTATCACGATCGGCAGCGGATTGGAGCCGCACGCCTGCCCGACTGCGCGCGGCACGCTGCCGATCTCGCGCGCGAGCTGGCCATAGGTCCAGACTTGGCCCGCCGCGATGCCCGAGATGCCGCGCCATACGCGCTGCTGAAACGCGGTGCCGCGAAGCGCGAGCGGCAGGTCGAAGCGCATCGAAGGCGTCTGAAAATACGCGCGGATCTGCGCGGCGGCTTCCTTGGCGAGCGGCGTTTCAGGCTCAATGCTGCCGACATCGTCCGGCAGATAGACGATCTCGCGCACGCATTGCGCATCGGCGCGAATGCCGACCTTGCCGAACGGCGCGTCGATCACGGCATCGAATGGCTTCACGTTCTTGTCCCTTGTTCGAGCGCCCACAGCACATGCTCGCGCACCAACGCCGAGGAATCGTCCGCACGCGCGCGCAATGCATCGGCGATCGCCTCGCGTTCTCCCGCATCGAGCGACGGATCGCGCAACGCATTGCCCATCGCGACCGCGATATTGCGCAGCCAGCGCTCATGCCCAATGCGCCGGATCGCGCTGCCCTGCATGCGCGTGTCGAAATCCGCCGCGCTCCATCCGAACAGCTCGACGAGCGTCGCGCGATCGAGTCCGTGGCGCACGTCGAAATCCGCGACCGGCGCGGCCTGCGCGAACTTGTTCCACGGACAGACGAGCTGACAATCGTCGCATCCATACACGCGATTGCCGATCAGCGGACGCATCTCCTCGGGAATGCTGCCGTGCAGTTCGATCGTCAGATACGAGATGCAGCGCCGCGCGTCGACGCGATACGGCGCCACGATCGCGCCCGTCGGACACGCGCCGATGCAGCGCGTGCACTGCCCGCAATGCGCGCCTTCGTGCTCGGGATGCGGATCGACGGGCAACGGGACATCGACGAAAATTTCGCCGAGAAAGAACAGCGATCCGGCGTCGCGATCGAGCAGCAACGTATGCTTGCCACGCCAGCCGGCGCCCGCTTTCTGCGCGAGCGCGACTTCGAGCACCGGCGCTGAATCCGTGAACGCGCGATGCCCGAACGGCCCGATCTCGCGCTCGATGCGCTCCGCCAGCTGCTGCAGGCGATTGCGCATGACCTTGTGATAATCGCGCCCGCGTGCGTAGATGGAGACCATCGCCTGCGACGGCTTCGCGAGCCGCGACCATTCGATCGCGCGCCAGTCGTTCTTCTGACCGTCGGCTGTCGCGACACTTTCATCGCCCTTTTTCGCGAGCGTTTCCGCAGGAAGATAGGCCATGCGCGCGGTGATGACACGTCGCGTGCCGGCCACAAGCTCGGCCGGTCTTGCGCGTTTCATCCCATGTTTGGCCATATAATCCATTTCGCCGTGATAGCCTGCTTCGAGCCAATCAGTCAGGCCCTTCTCGGCATCCGTCAGGTCGATATCGCTGATGCCGACCGCACCGAACCCCAACTCGCGCCCCCATGTCTTGATGCGCTGCGCGAGTTCTGCCAGCGCGTTTTCATCGAGATCGAAGACGCGAGACTCTGAATCGGATTCAGCGGCGGCGTCGCTGGACGCTGTCGTGATTTCAACGGAATGTTCCGGCAATCGGTTCATCACGACATTTTACGAGCAATGCCCGAAAGCCCCGCACGAACGACGCAAGACTTATCCGCCGCGCTTCTCGAACGCCGCTTCGACCTGCGCGACGAAGCCGCGACGCTCGCTTTCGGAGAACGCTTCGCGCGCGCCATCGACGCTACGCGTCTGTCCATATCGCACGCTTCGTCTGAACGTTTTCACGGTCTGCAAGTCCAGTTGATCGGTGATCTCGGCGCGGGCAAGACCACGCTCGTGCGCGCGACCTTGCGCGCGCTCGGCCACGTCGGCCGCGTGAAGAGCCCGACTTACACGCTCGTCGAGCCGTATTCGCTCGTCACCAAAAGCGGTCCGCTCGACGTTTATCACTTCGATCTCTATCGCTTCGCCGATCCGGCCGAATGGGCCGATGCCGGCTTTCGCGAATATTTCGATGCGGGCGCGGTGTGCCTCGTCGAATGGCCGCAACAGGCGGGCGGCCTGCTCGGCGTGCCGGATCTCGTGTTTGCGCTGTCTCTGCCGGACGAAGGAACGTCGAACGATGAAGGCCGCGTGCTGACCGCGCGGGCATTTAGCGAAACAGGAAAGTCATGTCTCGAAAGATGTTGATCAAGCCATTTCATTCGATCGAATCGGCTGCCCAAGCGCCGCACAACTGGCGTCGCCGTCAGGTGTTGCGCGCAGGCGCTTCGACGCTCGTGCTCGCGCTCGTCGGACCGAAGCTCGCGCATGCGAGCAGCGTGCTCGGCGTGCGCGTGTGGCCCGCGCGCGACTACACCCGCGTGACGATCGAATCGGACCAGCCGCTTCAGAACGCCAATCAGCTATTGCAGGGGCCGGACCGGCTCGTGGTCGATCTCTCCGGCATCGATCTCGATCAGGCGCTGCGCGATCTCGTCTCGAAGATCACGCCGAACGATCCGCAGATTCAGGCGGTGCGCATCGGGCAATATCAGCCGCATGTCGTGCGCATGGTGTTCGATCTGAAAGGATCGGTGAAGCCGCAGGTGTTCACGCTCGGGCCGATCGGCAGCTACAAATACCGGCTCGTGTTCGATCTGTATCCGGCCGTCGCACCCGATCCGCTGATGGAACTGCTCGCGCAGACCGAGCGCAAGCAGGAAGCGCTCGACCGCGCCAATCCGAATCCGTCCGCGCCGCCGCCCGCGACGCTTTCCGGGCCGGCGACCGCGCAGAAACCGACGACGCCCGATTCCACCGACGAGTTCTTCCAAAAGTACGCGCAGAACGAAACGCCCGCCGAAACGCCGCCGAAACCGGCGGTCAAGCCGCGCGTGCCGGCGCCGCCGCCCGTCATCGCGAAGAAGGACGACGACAACGACGCCTACGCGTTCTCCACGCCCAAGCAAGGCGCCGGCACGACGCGCCTGCTCACCGTCGCGATCGATCCCGGTCACGGCGGCGAAGATCCGGGCGCGATCGGCGGCCAGGGCACGTACGAGAAGCACATCGCGCTCGACATCGCGAAGAAGCTGCGCGCGAAGATCGACGCCCAGCCCAACATGCGCGCGATGATGACCCGCGACGCCGACTTCTTCGTGCCGCTCAACGTGCGCGTGCAAAAGGCGCAGCGCGTCTCCGCCGATCTTTTCGTGTCGATTCACGCCGATGCCTTCACGTCGCCCGAAGCGCGTGGATCGTCGGTGTTCGCGCTGTCGGAGCATGGCGCGTCGAGCGCGGCTGCGCGCTGGATGGCGAACAAGGAAAACTCGTCGGATCAGGTCGGCGGCATCAACGTGAAGTCGCAGGACGCGAGCGTGAACCGCGCGCTCTTCGACATGTCGACGACCGCGCAGATCCGCGATTCGATGCGCTACGGCAGCTTCGTGCTGAACGAAATCGGCGGCATCAACAAGCTGCACAAAGGTTCAGTCGAACAGGCGGGTTTCGCCGTGCTGAAGGCGCCGGACATTCCGTCGATTCTCGTGGAGACCGCGTTCATCAGCAATCCGGACGAGGAAACGCGCCTGAACGACGACGCCTATCGCGACAAGATGGCCAACGCGATCATGAAGGGCATCAAGCGCTATTTCGCGGCGAATCCGCCGCTCGCGAAGAGCCGCATGACGTAAAAATCCGGCCGGGTTTCGTTCAGCGCGCCGGCAGAATGCGCTGAACGAGCCGCGCGCCGAATACGTTCACCACGAGTCCCGCCATCACGAGCGCCGCGCCCGCCACCTGCGCCGAATTCAAACTCTCGCCGAGAAACAGCGCCGCCGACGCCAGCCCTATCACCGGGACGAGCAGCGAGAACGGCGCGACGCTTCCCGCCGGATAGCGCGCGAGCAACTTTCCCCACAAGCTATAGCCGACGATCGTCGCGATGAACGAAAGATAGAGAATCGCGAAGATCGAGATGAGCGGAATCGTCGCGAGACTGGATTCGATGCGCGCCGGGCCTTCGAAGATGAGCGAGAGCGCGAGGAACGGCAGCGGCGGAATCAGGCTGCCCCACACCACGAGCGAGAGCAGATCGACCTTGCCCATGCGCTTCGTCACGATATTGCCGAGCGCCCACATCGCGGCGGCGGCGAGCGTGAAGAGAAAGCCGGTGACGGTCATCGCGTGACCGCCGCGCATGCCGATGAGCGCAAGCCCCGCCGCCGCGATCAGCAGGCCGGCGACGTTCGCCGCGCGGATGCGCTCGCCGAGGAACATCGACGCGAAGATGAGCGTGAAGAATGCTTGCGCCTGCAGCACGAGCGACGCGAGACCGGCGGGCATGCCCACGTACATGCCGTAGAAAAGCAGCGCGAACTGCCCGAGAGAAATGGTGAGGCCGTAGGCGAAGAGCCAGCGCAGCGGTATCTGCGGGCGCTTGACGAAGATCGCGGGCACGGCGGCGAGCGCGAAGCGCAGCGCGCCGAGCAGCATCGGCGGAACACCGTGCAGTCCCAGCTTGATGACGACGAAATTCACGCCCCACGCGAGAATGACCACCGATGCGATCAGCAAATCCTTTGGCGACATCGCCCTCTTCCTTGTGTCATGTGCGTCGTTGGCGAGCCGTAAAGTGTAGCCGAGGGCGCGGCGGCAGGCTTGTCAAATCCTGCGCGGCATGACGATGCACGCAAAAAGCGCCCGCGCCTCGTGAAAGGCGCGAGCGCTTTCGCTGCGGCGATGCGAAACGGCGCTTACTTCGTCTGGCCGGATTCCGTGCCCGCGTCGTTGCCGGTTTCGACGGCCGGCGTCTTCTTGGTCGCCGTCGATTTCGTCGTGTGCTTGTGCGTCTTGTGCTTCTTCGGCGTGGTCGCGGCCGAATTATCGGTGGTGGCGCCGGCGGTGTCGTTGCCCATCGCCGCAGACGAATCGCCCGACGAGGTCTGCGCGAACGCGCTCGTTGCGGCGGTGGCGGTGAAAAGGCCAGCGGTGATGGCGATCAAAAGCTTGTTCTTGCTCATTTCGACTCCCTATCCAAATTGTCACGTTGCGAAAGTTGCGCGAAGCCGCGTGCCTGGAACCCACGCGGCACCAAAAAAACGAAAGTCTCGGCGGCAACGCCTGCGCCGCGCGGCATCGGCCGGTAGAATCGGCTGATCCACGCGCCATTCCGGCGCGCGATCTTCCTTCCGGAACCCGCCATGCCTTCGACGATCCGCGCATTGCTGAAGCCACACCAACATGACGTCGGCGGCCTCATGGTGCGGCGCGTGCTGCCCGCCCTCGCGGCGCGCACCGTCGGACCCTTCATCTTTTTCGACCATATCGGTCCCGCAACGCTCGTGCCCGGAAACGGCCTCGACGTGCGTCCGCATCCGCATATCGGGCTCGCGACGGTCACGTATCTGTTCGACGGCGCGATCATGCATCGCGATAGCGTCGGCTCCGTGCAGAAGATCGTTCCCGGCGACGTCAACTGGATGACCGCGGGCCGCGGCATCGTCCATTCCGAGCGCACGCCCGACGAGGAACGTGCATCCGGCCAGACGATGCACGGCATCCAGACGTGGGTCGCGATGCCCGCCGCGAGCGAGGACATCGAGCCGGCATTCGAGCATCACGCGGCGGCGGCGTTGCCGCAGATCGAGCGCGACGGCGTCACGCTGCGCATCATCGCGGGCACGGCGTTCGGCGCGAAAGCGCCCACGCGCACGTTTTCGCCGACGCTTTATGTCGCCGCGCAGTTCACGCCCGGCAGCGCGATCACGCTCGATACGGAGCACGAGGAGCGCGGCGTGTATCTCGTGAGCGGCGATTTGTCGATCGACGGCGAACCGCTGCCCGAACAGCAGATGGCCGTGCTCGCGCCCGGCGCCGACGCGAAGCTGACGAGCGCGAACGGCGCGGTCACGATGCTGCTCGGCGGCGCGCCGCTCGACGGCCCGCGCTTCATCGAATGGAATTTCGTGTCGAGTTCGCGCGAGAAGATCGACGCGGCCAAGATCGCCTGGAGCGAGCAGCGCATGGGCGACGTGCCCGGCGAGACCGAGTTCATTCCGCTGCCGCCGCAGCGCCGCGAGAATCGCGCGCCCGAAGCCTGACGCGCTTGAGAACCGGCTGTGTCGTCCCCACGTAATCGGGATCGACCGAAAGCATTAGGAGAAAACGCATGGATACGACCCTCGCCACATTCGAGAAAGATGTCATCAACGCGTCGATGCTCGCGCCCGTGCTCGTCGATTTCTGGGCGCCCTGGTGCGGCCCGTGCAAGACGCTCGGCCCGATGCTCGAGAAGCTCGAAGTCGAAGCGGCGGGCGCCTGGAATCTCGTCAAGGTGAACGTCGACGAGAATCAGGAACTCGCCGCGCATTTCCAGGTGCGCAGCATTCCGCACGTCATTGCGTTCGCGGAAGGACGGCCGGTCGATCAGTTCATCGGCGTGCTGCCGGAAGGCCAGTTGCGCGAGTTCATCGACCGTCTCGTGCCCGCCGGCGCCGATGCCGAGCGCCGCGCCGCGCAGAGCGCGTGGGCCGCGGGCGATCGCCAGCTCGCGATCGACACCATCAAGGCCGCGCTCGCGCTCGATCCCGGTTACGAGGACGCGCGTCTCGATCTGATCGAATGGCTGATCGCGGAACGCCGCATCGACGAAGCGAAGGAAGAGGTCAAGCTGTTGTCGCCGAAGACGACGCAAGGCATCGACGCGCGCTACAACGCGTTGAAGACCGAGCTCGACGCCGCCGATGCAGCCGCCGATCTGCCGCCCGCCGACGCGCTCATCGACGCCGTGAACGCGAATCCCGACGATCTCGATGCGCGCTTCGCCCTGGCCAATCGGCTGATCGCGGGCCGCGATTACGCTGGCGCGCTGGAACATCTGCTTGCGATCGTCGTGCGCGACCGCGCCTTCATGGACGACGTCGGCCGCAAGACGATGCTGTCGGTGTTCGAACTCGCCGCGAATCAGCCGGATCTCGTTTCGCAGTGGCGGCGCAAGTTAAGCGCGGCGATCAACTGATCGTCGATCGATCGCCGGCTTTGGATGAAAAAATGGCCAGCTATCGAAGCTGGCCATTTTCGTTTCAGGCGGCGCGCTTCGCCAATTCGCGCAAGACATGCGCGGCCGCCGCGAAGCCGAAGCTCGCCGTCACGCACACGCTCGAACCGAAGCCCGCGCAATTCAGCCCGACCGGCCCCGCGTAATTCGCGCCGGTTTCGAGATGTTCGGCGCCTTCGCTGATGTCGCACGCGGGCGCTTCGGGATAGATCAGCGGCTCGTCCGAATACACCGCGCTCACCTTGAATCGCGCCTTCGGTCCGCGCGGAAAACCGTGCAGCTTGCGCAACTGGCCGCGCACTTTCGAGAGCAGCGGATCCTGAATCGTGAGCGCGAGATCGTCGATGCGAATGCGCGTCGGATCGAGCTGCCCGCCCGCGCCGCCGACCGTGATGAGCGCCTGCTTGCGTGCCACGCACCACGCGATGAGCGCCGTTTTCGTACGCACGCTGTCGATCGCGTCGATCACATAGTCGAAACCGCCGCCGAGCGTTTCATCGAAATTGCCCGGCTCCACGAAGTCTTCGATCTGCCGCACGTCGCACGCCGGATCGATCAGTTTGATGCGCTCGGCCATCGCCGTGACTTTCGCCTTGCCGTAGTTGCCGTCGAGCGCGTGAATCTGACGATTCGTATTGCTTTCGGCGACGTTATCGAGATCGATCAGCGTAAGCCGGCCGACAGCACTGCGCGCAAGCGCCTCGGCAACCCACGAACCCACGCCGCCGATGCCGATCACGGCGACATGCGCCCGCTCGAACGCGGCGAGCGCAGGCGCGCCGTAGAGGCGCGCGATGCCGCCGAAGCGCCGGTCGCGATCGGCGAGTTCGTGGACGCTGGGCGTCGCAGTGGTTTCGGATGAAGCGTTCATGTCGTGCGGATGGATGAAATCGGATGCATTGAAAGCAAACTAAAAGCTGCCGAAATGCACCGCACGTTGTGCGGCGTCAAGCAACGCTTACAGACGGCTATCGAGTTCGCGAACGTGGTAGTTCGATCATGCAAAATGCGGTCGAATTGCGTATTCTGCCTTATCGAAACCATGAACGTGATAGCCGCGACTGCCGCGCTCCCGGCACGCGGTGCGGGCATGGGTAATCAGGGCAAGATCGTTTCACCTTGGCTATACTGACGCGACTGTAGCGCTTGCATAAAAAATGACGACCCTCGCAGACCTTCGCAAAAACTATTCGCGCGGCGCGCTCGATGTATCCGACGTCGACCCGAATCCGATAAGCCAGTTTCAAACCTGGTTCGCCCAGGCGCTCGATGCGAAGCTGCCCGAACCGAATGCGATGACGCTTGCGACCGTCGATGGCCAAGGCCGTCCGTCCGCGCGCATCGTGCTCATTAAGGGCGTCGACGAACGCGGATTTGTTTTTTTTACCAATTACGATAGCCGCAAGGGCCGCGAACTCGCCGCGAATCCGGCCGCGAGCCTGCTGTTCCACTGGATCGAGCTCGAGCGTCAGGTGCGCATCGAGGGCCGCGTCGAAAAGACGAGCGATGAGGAGAGCGATGTGTATTACGCGTCGCGTCCGCTCGGCTCGCGCATCGGCGCGTGGGCATCGGATCAGAGTCAGCCGCTCGAAAGCCGCGAGGCGCTGGAAGCGCGCGAGCGCGAGATGATCGCGAAGTACGGCGACGCGCCGCCGCGCCCGCCGCACTGGGGCGGATATCGCCTCGTGCCGGACACCGTCGAATTCTGGCAGGGACGCCCATCGCGCCTGCACGACCGCATCGTGTACACGCGGGACGGCGCGGGCGATCCGTGGCAAATCATGAGACTCGCGCCGTAAGTCAATAAAACGCGGGCATTGGCAGCAACCGAGATCGCAACGGCAACGAACATGAAGGCGCGAGCCTTCACCTTGATTTTCTTTAGCGCGGAGAAACAAGCATGTTCTGGGAGAAGAAGCTGACGCAGTGGGTTGAGGAAGTGCGCGCGCGGGCCAATTTGCCCGCGCGTCTCGTGCTGTGGGATGGCCAGCAGCACGATTTCGGCCAGTTCGCCGCGCCTCAGGTGACGTTGCACGTAAAGAGCGCGACCGCGCTGCCCTATCTGCTCGAACCGAGTCTCGACAATCTCGGCGAAGCCTACGTGAAGGGCAAGATCGACATCGAAGGCAAGCTGTCCGACATCATCAACATCGGCTACTCGCTCGCGAAAAGCACGGTGACGAGCGCGAGCAAGCTCGCCCGCGTGCGACGCTATTTCAATCACTCGAAGACGTCGGACAAGAAAGCCATTCAGTACCACTACGATGTGTCGAACGAGTTTTATCAGCTCTGGCTCGACAAGAACATGGTGTATTCCTGCGCCTACTTCGAGAATGGCGACGAAGACATCGACACCGCGCAGTTGAAGAAGATCGACCACATTCTCACGAAGATCCAGTTGCAGCCGGGCCAGCGCCTGCTCGATATCGGCTGCGGCTGGGGCGCGCTCGTGATCCGCGCGGCGCAGAAGTTCGGCGCGAATTGCGTCGGCGTCACGCTTTCGGAGAATCAGTTCAAGCTCGCGACCGAGCGCGTGAAAGCCGCGGGCCTCGCCGACCGGATCGAAATTCGCCTTCAAGACTATCGCGATATTCCGGGGCAGTTCGACCGCATCACGAGCGTCGGGATGTTCGAGCACGTCGGACGCAAGAATCTGCCGGAATACTTCTCGAGGATTCGCGATCTGCTTGTCGATGACGGCGTCGCGATGAACCACGGCATCACGTCTTCCGATGCCGACAGCGGCGAGACATCGCTCGGCGGCGGCGAGTTCATCGACAAGTATGTGTTTCCGGACGGCGAACTACCGCACATCAGCCTCGCGCTAGAATGCATGCAGCGCGGCGGGCTCGAGGCGATCGACGTCGAAAGCCTGCGGCGGCATTACGCGCGCACGCTCGACATCTGGGCCGAGCGGTTCGAGGCCAACGCGGAGCAAGCGAAGAAGCTCGTCGACGATGAGCATTTCCGCATCTGGCGCGTGTATCTCGCGGGCTGTGCGTATGCGTTCGAGAACGACGACGTGTCGATCTATCAGGTGATCTGCCGCAAGGCGGGACGCAGCGCGACGACGCTGCCGTGGTCGCGGCGGTATATCTATGAGAAGGCGCTCTGAGACAGGTGCTGATGATTCAAGCAGGCGCAGCGCTTGCCGGTGCCGCGCCTGTTTTTTCGACTATCCGGGCAAGAATTCGCCGTCCATGATCTGCTCGACCGACCAGGGACAGCGTTCCGGAAAATCTTCCAGACCGGTTTCGTTCGAGGCTGCCACGACCGCTTTTTCCCATACGAACGCGAACCACTCCGAATCGCTGAACTTGCCTTTCAAGCTGGGCGCTTCATCGAGCACCAGGGCCACGTCCTTGCGTTGCACTGCGATCGCGCGCCTCCAGCTATTGCCACGCCGCCCTGGCTGATACTGCCATTTGAGCAAATGGGCTAACAAAACAGTGAGACGACTCACCAGTTCTCGCTGTTCACTCTTACCCACGTCCTCGATCTCCTCCGCGATATGCTCGATGTCCAGAGCCGAGAGCTGCCCCGAGCGCAGCAATGCCGCTTGCTCTTTCGCCCAGAGCACGACGTCCTGTTCGTAGCGCGTTCCCATCTCATACTCCTGTCTCATCCCGGATCCCCTGCCCGGACACTCGGATATTCTATCCGCGACACTGTGACTTCTTTCGCGCATCGTCGCTCAAGTCGCATCGATTCTTCTGAATTTCGGCTTGCCACTCATGAACACTCACAACCGTGTGAACAACGAAGCCGAACCTCGAAAGCACGAAGTCACCATCACGACGGATCAAGCGTTGGATCTTTTCGGCGAGTCCGCGCCAGCTTCTATCGAACCAGCCAAACCGCCGAGACAACCCAAACCGCGCGGCGTCCTTCCCGCGCCCTTGCAACCCGAACTCGAAGCCCTCGCGAAGCGTCTTCCGGACGCGATCCATCTCGGCACATCGACGTGGTCGTTTCCCGGCTGGCGCGGCATCGTTTATGGCGATGACTACTCGAACACCAAACTCTCCCGCGACGGCCTCACCGCTTATGGCGCGCATCCGCTCCTGAAGAGCGTCTCCATCGACCGGTCGTTTTACGCGCCGCTGTCGCTCGCCGATTACGCGCGTCACGCCTCGCAAGTGCCCGCGCATTTCCGCTTCATCGTGAAAGCGCCCGCATCCGTCACCGATGCCTTCATCCGCGGCGAGCGCGGCACGCCGGACGCGGAAAATCCGGCGTTCCTGAATGCGCAGATCGCCATCGACGAGTTCGTGACGCCGTGCATCGGCGGTCTCGGCGAAAAAGCGGGCGCGCTCGTGTTCCAGCTCTCGCCGCTGCCCGACGCGATGATCGTCGAGCCGGCGCGCTTCATCGAGCGGCTGTCGGCGTTTCTGCAAGCGCTGCCGCCGCTCGAAGGCGACGCGTGCTACGCCGTCGAGATCCGCGACGCCGCGATGCTCACGCCGCGCTTTATCCGCGCATTGCGTGACGCGAACGTGCGGTATTGCATCGGCGTTCATGCGCGCATGCCGGACGTGCGCCGTCAGGCGAAAGCGCTCGCGCTGCTCGATGAAGAAAAAATGGGACCGCTCATCGTGCGCTGGAGTCTGCACAGCGGCTTCAAATACGAGCAGGCGAAAGCGAAGTACGAGCCGTTCGACAAGATCGTCGACGAAGACCTCGACACGCGCCAAGCGCTCGCCGAACTGGCCGCGCGATATGCGATCGCGGGCCAGCCGGTCGTGATCGCGGCGAACAACAAGGCGGAAGGCTCCGCGCCGCTGACCTGCTTCGAACTCGCGCGCGGCATCGCGCAGGCATGCGAGCGCGCGCGGATCGACTAGCGGCTAGACGCGCATCACGCCTTCAGGCGATGCACGAACTTCTTGCGAAACTTCGCGACCTTCGGCCCGACGACCGCCGCGCAATATCCCTGATTCGGATGCTGCGCGAAGTAGTTTTGGTGATACGCCTCGGCCGGATAGTAATCGTCGTCGAGCGGCACGACTTGCGTGACGATCTTGCCGCCGTAGACATCCTCGCGCTGCAACTCGTCGATGACTTCGAGCGCCGTCTTGCGCTGTTCGTCCGAATGCGTGAAAACGGCCGAGCGATACTGCGTGCCCACATCGTTGCCTTGTCGGTTGAGCTGCGTCGGATCGTGCGTCGCGAAGAAGATCTCGAGCACTTCGCGATACGTGATGACCGACGGATCGAACACGACCTTCACCACTTCCGCGTGACCGGTGTCGCCGCTGCAAACCTGCTCGTACGACGGATTCACCACCTTGCCGCCCGCATAGCCCGATTCGACCGACTCCACGCCCTGCACCGCGAGAAACACGGCTTCGGTGCACCAGAAACATCCGCCGCCGAGTGTCGCGGTCTCAAGTCCGGGTTGAATCATAAGGCAAGCTCCTCATCAAGTGCATGCGGCCACGCCGCGGATCATGCATATGGATGCGTCCGTCCGGTTATTCAATCGCCCGGGCGCGATGAATCGAGCTTACTGGGTTTGCGCACGCCGCGCAGAAAGCCCTCGTGCGGCAGAGAACTTGCTGCCGCAGTACGGTCATTCGACGGCCGGCGGCAGCCGATTCCGATAGAATCGACACAAATCTCCAGCTTTTACATGGCTTCTGAAAAGGTTCTTCCGACTGAAGCGCGACGCGCGGCCGGCTCGGTAGCACACGACACACTCGACCGCCCATTTGCCTGCCGATCTGCCGAATGACACGCGCCAAAACCCCGAATTTCGATCCGACCGCGTTTCGCGCCGCGCTCGGCCAGTTTGCGACCGGCGTCACGGTCATCACGACGCGCACCGAATCCGGCCAGTTGATCGGCATCACCGCGAGTTCGTTCAACTCGGTGTCGCTGAATCCGCCGCTCGTGTTGTGGAGTCTCGCGACGAAATCGGCGTCGATGCCGGTGTTCCGCGCCAATAGCCATTACGTGGTGAATGTGCTCGCGGCGTCGCAGATCGACCTGTGCAAGCGCTTCGCGACCGTCAAGGGCGACCGCTTCGCGGGCGTCTCGCACGCCGCCGGCGATACCGGCATGCCCGTGCTCGACGCCGCGCTCGCGTGGTTCGAATGCCACAATCGCAGCCGCTACGACGAAGGCGATCACGTGATCTTCGTCGGCGAAGTGGAGCGATGCGGCGTGCGCGAAGACGCAAGCGACGTCGCGCCGCTCGTCTTCCAGGCGGGCGCTTTTCACACGCTCGGACCGCTCGAATAACTTACGCCGTGTGGCCGCGCCCCGGCTGCTCGATCAGCGCGACCGGCACGCCCGCGTCGTCCTTCATCGTCTGCAACACGATGTTCGAGCGAATGTCTATCACGCCAGGCGCCTTGTAGAGCTTCGAGAGAATGAAGTCGGAGTAGTGTTTGAGGTTATGCGCAAGCACGCGCAGCACGTAATGCGTGTCGCCCGTGACGACGAACGCGCCGACCACTTCGGGCCATTCGCGCACAGCCGCGGCGAACTTCTCGTGCCAATTTTCCTGGTCATTGCGCATCGAAACGTGGACGAACGCCTCCAGTTCGATGCCAAGCCGCTCACGGTCGAGGCACGCGCGATAGCTCGCGATCACCCCTTCCTCTTCCAGCAGCCGCATTCGGCGCAGACACGCCGACGGCGAGAGCGAGATGCGCTCCGCCAGGTCCAGGTTACTGATCCGTCCATCTTCCTGCAGTACCGCCAGAATTCGGCAATCCGTTGCATCGAGCGTGAATCCGGTCATTTTTGAGTCCCCTAGCCCGTTTCATCGAATTATGTTCTAAGCGCGACAGTTTTGGGTGGTTATTTCGCAAGCACTTTTCGAGATGACACGACTATGATTTGACGCATCTCCACGCTTTCTGCTAGGGCGCGTCATGACGCTTCTGGACATTTCTCCACCGATCAATCCCGCCACGCCCGTCTGGCCGGGCGATACGCCGGTCGGCATCGAGCGCGTGTGGCGCATGGAGGCGGGCTCGCCCGTCAACGTCGCGCGGCTTACGCTTTCGCCGCACACCGGCTCTCATGCCGATGCCCCGCTTCACTACGACGAACACGGCGCGCCGATCGGCGAAGTCGCGCTCGACACGTACATCGGTGCGTGCCGCGTCGTGCACTGCATCGGCGCGTCGCCGCTCGTGACGCCCGAGCACGTCGCCGCGCATCTCGCCGACTGTCCGCCGCGCGTTTTGTTGCGCACCTACACGAACGCGCCGCTCGACGCGTGGGACAGCGCGTTCGCCGCCGTCGCGCCCGAAACCATCGACTTGCTGGCAGAAAAAGGCGTGAAGCTCATCGGCATCGATACGCCGTCGCTTGATCCGCAAGACTCGAAGACGATGGATGCCCACAAGCGCATCCGCGCGCACGGCATGGCGATTCTCGAAGGCCTTTTGCTCGATGCCGCCGCGCCCGGCGATTTTGAACTGATCGCCCTGCCGCTCAAATTCTCGACGCTCGATGCGAGTCCCGTTCGCGCCGTCCTGCGTCCGCTTTCCTGATGATCTTCAAATTTATGGACTTTTCGATGAAACATCGTGACGAAGCCGCGGCGCTCGACCGCGACGATCCGCTCGGCGCGCTGCGCGACCAGTTCGCGCTCGCCGACGGCGTGATCTATCTCGACGGCAACTCGCTCGGCGTGCCGCCCAAGGCCGCCGCCGCGCGCGCCGCCGATGTGATCGCCGCCGAATGGGGCGAAGGCCTGATCCGCAGCTGGAACACGGCCGGCTGGTTCGCGCTGCCCAAGCGCCTCGGCAACAAGCTGGCGCCGCTGATCGGCGCGGGCGAGGACGAAGTCGTCGTCACCGATACGATTTCGGCGAATCTTTTCAAGATCCTGTCGGCCGCGCTCAAGCTCGCGAACGAGCGCGATCCGAAGCGGCGCGTGATCGTCTCCGAACGTTCGAACTTTCCGACCGATCTGTACATCGCGCAGGGCTTGATCGAGCAACTGGATCGCGGCTACGAGCTGCGTCTCGTCGATGACCCTTCCGAATTGCCGACGGCCATCGACGAAAACACCGCCATCGCGATGATTACGCACGTCAACTATCGCACCGGCTACATGCACGACATGGCCGCGCTCACGCAGACGATTCATCGCGCGGGCGCGCTCGCGGTCTGGGATCTCGCGCATTCGGCGGGCGCGGTGCCGGTCGATCTGAACGGTGTGGGCGCGGATTATGCCGTTGGCTGCACGTACAAGTATTTGAACGGCGGGCCGGGTTCGCCCGCGTTCGTCTGGGTGCCGAAGCGCCATCAGAACGCGTTTTCGCAGCCGCTTTCCGGCTGGTGGGGGCACAAGAAGCCGTTCGAAATGAACCCGGTGTATCGGCCGGACGACGGCATCGGCCGTTTTCTTTGCGGCACGCAGCCGATCGTGTCCATGTCGCTCGTCGAATGCGGGCTCGATGTTTTCCTGCAAACCGACATGCAGGCTCTGCGTCGCAAATCGCTGGCGCTTTCGGACTTGTTTATCAAGCTCGTCGAGGAACGTTGCGGCGACTTTCCGCTGTCGCTCGCGACGCCGCGCGATCACGCGCAACGCGGCTCGCAGGCGAGCTTCGAGCATCCGAACGGCTATGAAGTGATGCAGGCGCTGATCGCGCGCGGCGTGATCGGCGATTATCGCGAACCGCGCATCTTGCGCTTCGGCTTCACGCCGCTCTACACACGTTTCGTCGATGTATGGGACGCCGTCGAAATCCTGCGCGACGTGCTCGCGACCGAAAGCTGGCGCGCGCCCGAGTTCGCCGAGCGCGCATCGGTGACTTGAGAGGAACGTCGACATGAGCACTACACAAGGCTGCCCTTTCGGCCACGGCGCGCAGAACGCGACGCAAGAAAAAGGCTGGCACGACGCCAAGCTCGATTTCTCCGATTCGATGAGCTACGGCGATTACCTCGGCCTCGATTCGATCCTCAACGCGCAGCATCCGCTCTCGCCGGATCACAACGAGATGCTGTTCATCGTGCAGCATCAGACGAGCGAGCTGTGGATGAAGCTCGCGCTATACGAGCTGCGCGCGGCGCTCGCGGCGGTGCATCGCGATGAATTGCCGCCCGCGTTCAAAATGCTCGCGCGCGTGTCGCGCATCTTCGAGCAGCTGGTGCAGGCGTGGAACGTCCTCGCGACGATGACGCCCTCCGAATACACCGCAATGCGCCCGTATCTCGGACAGTCGTCGGGCTTTCAGTCGCATCAATATCGGCAGATCGAGTTCATGCTCGGCAACAAGAACGAGCAGATGCTGAAGCCGCACGCGCATCGGCCGGAGATTCTCGCGCAGGTCCGCGAAACGCTCGAGGCGCCCTCTTTCTATGACGAAGTGATCCGCCTGCTCGCGCGACGCGGCTTCGCGATCGATCCGGCGCGCCTGAACCGCGACTGGACGCAGCCGACGACGCACGATCCGTCTGTCGAAGCGGCGTGGCTCGCGGTGTATCGCGATCCGTCGCAACACTGGGATTTGTACGAGATGGCCGAGGAACTCGTCGATCTCGAAGACGCGTTCCGGCAATGGCGCTTCCGGCATGTGACGACGGTGGAGCGCATCATCGGTTTCAAGGGCGGCACGGGCGGCACGGCGGGCGCGTCGTATCTGCGCAAGATGCTCGATGTCGTGCTGTTCCCGGAGCTTTGGCACGTCCGAACGGTGCTCTGAGTCGTTACGCGAGACGCGCGGCAAGCGCCTTCAGCTTCGGGCCGATCGTCTCGCGGAAATACGCTTCGCCCATCGAAGACGCCGGCCCGCTGCTCGACAGCACGAGCCAGCGTCCGTTGCGCAGATCGCGGACCGGCGCGGCGATGGCGTTCACATCGTCGTGCCACTCGCGAAACGAGTAGCAGCAGCCGTCGCGCGCGAAATCCTCGATCGAGCGGCGGGCCGCTTCGACCTTCTCTTCGCCTTCGTTCCTGCCGAGTTCCTCAAACAGAGCTTCGCGCGCCGCGTCGTCCTGCACGGCGAGATAGGCGCGGCCCATCGAACTCGTGAGCATCGACAGACGCGAGCCGGGCGCGAGGCCGAGCGTCAGCGCCGTCTCGCTGCGGATGGTTTCCAGGTAGATCATGTCGAGCCCGTCGCGGCAGCCGAGCGACACCGCCGCGCCGATCTCCCGCGCCAGCGCGCGCATGTGCGGACGCGCGAGTTCGAGCGTGTCCGCGCCCGCGAGCAGCGTGAAGCCAAGCGACAGCACGCCGGTATCGAGCGCGTATTTGCCCGCGGGTTCGTCGAAACGCAGATAGCCGAGCGTCGTCAGCGTGTAGGCGAGACGATTGACCGTCGCCTTCGGCAATCCCGTGCGGTCGACGAAATCGCGATTGCCGAGCAGCGTCTCGCCGGGACGAAACGCGCGCAGCAGGTCGAGCCCGCGAGCGAGCGCGACGACGAACTTGCGCTCGTCGACATCCTCCGACGAGATGAGGCGCCCGGAATTTCGATTGGAATCTGTCGACATCGGGTGATAGACTCGAAGCTGATTTGCAAAACATTGTTCCGCGTAGCGGAACTCACGTCAAGCGCCACGCGCTTCGGCCGATCACGCGAGCCGGTCGGCGCACGGCGCTTCACGATGAAATCAGGAGATTGCACATGGCCGACGCCGCCCGTTTCAACTGGGAAGATCCGCTCTTGCTGGATCAGCAACTGACCGAAGACGAACGCATGGTGCGCGACGCCGCGCGCGCGTACGCGCAGGACAAGCTGCAGCCGCGCGTCATGCAGGCGTTTCGCGAGGAGAAGACCGATCCGGCGATCTTCCGCGAAATGGGCGAACTGGGCCTGCTCGGACCGACGATTCCCGAACAGTACGGCGGCCCGGGCCTGAACTATGTGTGCTACGGGCTGATCGCGCGTGAAGTGGAGCGCGTGGATTCGGGTTATCGCTCGATGATGTCGGTGCAGTCATCGCTCGTGATGGTGCCGATCAACACGTTCGGCAGCAACGCGCAAAAGGAAAAGTATCTGCCGAAACTCGCGCGCGGCGAGTGGATCGGCTGCTTCGGTCTCACCGAACCGAACGCGGGTTCCGATCCGGCCAGCATGACGACGCGCGCGAAGAAAGTGCAGAACGGTTTCTCGCTGTCGGGCACGAAGATGTGGATCTCGAACTCGCCGATCGCGGACGTGTTCGTCGTCTGGGCGAAGCTGGAGGAAGACGGGCGCGACGAGATCCGCGGCTTTATCCTCGAGAAAGGCTGGAAGGGTCTGTCGGCGCCGGCGATTCACGGCAAGGTCGGCTTGCGCGCGTCGATCACCGGCGAGATCGTGATGGACGAAGTGTTCGTCCCCGAAGAGAACATGCTGCCGAACGTGCGCGGCCTCAAAGGTCCGTTCACTTGCCTCAACTCGGCGCGCTACGGCATTTCCTGGGGCGCGCTCGGCGCGGCCGAAGCGTGCTGGCACACGGCGCGACAGTACACGCTCGATCGCAAGCAATTCGGTCGGCCGCTTGCCGCGAATCAACTGATTCAGAAAAAGCTCGCCGACATGCAGACTGAAATCACGCTCGGACTGCAGGGCGTGCTGCGCCTCGGCCGCATGAAGGACGAAGGCACGGCGGCCGTCGAGATCACGTCGATCATGAAGCGCAATTCGTGCGGCAAGGCGCTCGACATCGCCCGGCTCGCGCGCGACATGCTCGGCGGCAACGGCATCTCCGATGAATTCGGTGTCGCGCGTCATCTCGTGAACCTCGAAGTGGTGAACACGTACGAAGGCACGCACGATATTCACGCGTTGATTCTCGGACGCGCCCAAACCGGAATTCAGGCGTTTTTCTAAACAAGCTTCATTCACAATTGAAAAGGGCTGGCGCATGTTGCGCCAGCCCTTTTTGTTTTCACGCGTGCATTTGCGCATCGGCGTGTGTAACTTTCGATCTACGCCTGAAACTTTTACGGGCCAGATCGTATCAATTCGAAACGATGTCGATGAAATCACGAGGCGTCGGCGGTCGCGCACGGCCCGATGCGACTGGAACGGAAACTGCGACATTCAGCGCGGCAGGGCGCACGTCTCCTCGTCAGCGATCCCATCTTTGGTTACGATTCGCGTAACCTCACTGATTGGAGCCTTTAATGTCAGAAATCAACAAGGAGCGATTCATGTCGGATATCAAATCAGTACTCGCTGACGCCGAAGATCTCTTGAAGCAAGCAGCTACTGCCACTGGCGAACGCGCCTCCGAACTGCGCGAGACCGCACTCACCCGTCTCAAGCAAGCCAAGGAAAAAGCCGCCGACGCGCAAGTCGTCGTGATCGAGCGAGGCAAGAAGGCCGCCCGCGCCACCGACGATTACGTGCACGAGCATCCGTGGGCGTCCATTGGGATCGCGGCTGGCATCGGCATGGTGATCGGACTTCTGATCAACCGGAAGTAAAGCACCCGTCTTCGATTCAATGGCCCGCAGATTGCTAATCAGCTTTCTGTCGCGGTCCCCGCTGGACTGAACCGCGAGCGCCTCGCCCGGGCGCGCGGTTCGACACTCGCACCGGCCGGCTGCCTCGAGCGCCGACCGGACCCACCAACAGCGGCACCAAACGCGCCTCTCGCATTCAAGCCATGACGACAGAACGGCCAACGCAGCAATCGTCTCCCGGACCGTTGCGACGAATTCTGAGCTCCGCCTTCGCCATCTTCGAGACGCGCCTTGAACTCATCGGCATCGAGCTTCAGGAAGAAAAGGAGCGGCTCATCGGCGTGCTTTTCCTCGGGCTCGCCGCCATGATGCTCGCGATGATGGCGCTCATCTCCCTGACGGTGCTCATCGCCATCTTCTTCTGGGACACGTATCGCTGGCAGGCGCTCGGCGGCATCACCCTTCTGTACGCGCTGATCGCGGTCGGATGCGGCCTGCGTGCGCGCAGCAATCTGCGCGATGCGCCGAACATGTTCGACGACACGCTCGCCGAATTCCGCAAGGACCGCGATACCTTCCGTTGATTCCCGCGCCCAAATCAAGCCATGAGCCAACACGACGACACCTTCAAGCCTCCCAAGCGCGGCAAGATGCAGAAGCTGCGCACGCCGCACATGCGCGCGCTGCGCAAGGAACTGCTGATCGCCCGCGCGGATGTCGAGCGCATGGAGCTGCGGCAAGCCACCTATGATCTGCGCACGTCGGTCACGCATTTCAGCGTGCTGCGCTTCCTGATGCCTGGCAGCGGCGGCTCGCGCCGCTGGGGCAAGCGCGGCCGCGGCGGCTCGGCGGGCGGCATCGGCGGCATGCTCGCTTCGCTGCTCGGCTCGGGCAATGTCGGCTTGCTGTTCAAGCAGTATCCGGTCATCGGATCGCTCGCCTCGCTCGTACTCACCAAGCCGGTGCGGACGAAGCTGTTGCACAGCGCGAAGCCGGTGCTCAAATGGGGCGGTCTCGCGCTCGCCGGATGGGAAGGCTGGCGCATCTACACGCAGATGAAGAACGCCGCGCCCGAAACCTCCAACGACGCCGTCGATCCGACCGTTTTCTGACGCCCGCATCAACTCTTCCCCGCCCAGCATGACGCCGACTGTGCCGCATCGAGCGGCGTGGTCGCGTCAGGCGGGCGATTCCAGCGCAGCCCGGTGGCGTCGATGACGAACACGCCGCAGACATCGTCCTGCATCGCGCCCGCCGCGACCGGCACGGCTTCGATCGCATAACCGCCGTTCGTCGGCGTTTCCGGCAGCACGGCCACGCTGTACACGGCCGCCCCGCTCGACGGCGCGCGATCGAGCCCGGAAGCGAGCGCGATCACCTCGCCGCTTTCCGATGTTTGCGCAAGACGCGCGGTTTCCACGAACTGAACCGCGCGCAGCAAGGCCGACGCGGCGTCGAGCCGATGCGCCTTCACCACGTGCGCCCGATACGCCGGGATCGAGAAAGTCGCGATGATCGCGGCAACGCCCAGCGCGATCATCAGTTCAAGCAGACTGAAGCCCTTTTCGTTCATATCGATCCTCAAAACGGCCTGGCGACGACGCGCCGCCAATATTGGGTGCTCACGCCATCGGCGATATCGATCCTAAGTTGCAGCCAAGCCTCGGAATCGGCATTCGCGCCGAAGCCCCGCGCGGTAATCAAATACGACGCGTTGGCCCGCGATTCGATCAGGCATTGCGGCGCGCGGCGCGCGTACGGCCACGAAGCGAACGGCGCGATCGCGGCAGCGGACGGTCCGTCGAACGAGGATTTCGCGCGCCATCGCGACGGCTCGTCCTTCGAACTCGGCGTTGGCAACGCGAGGGAAAGCATTCGGCTGCATCGGATCAACGCGCTGTCCGCGGCATGAAACGCGTGGACGCGCTCGCGCGTCGCGACGGTCGCGCGCGCCGCTACGAGCGACGTTTGCAGCCATGCGGCAGCCGTGATCAACATCATCGCGGCGAGGATCAGCACGATCGGCAACGTGCTTGCGCGTGTCAGCGAACGTCGCTTCATTGCGCGCCTCCGGACGGCGACGCCACCGAATTCCGTATCGCGACGCGCCGCCAGAAGACCTGGCGAACGCGGCCGTCCTCGACGGTTACGGGCAAGCCGTTGCAATCCACATAGTTCGCTTTCCGCTTGGCCTGTGCGATGAAACCGCGCACGACGATGCATACGTCCGCAGCATGGACATCGCGCCAGCGTTCGCGCGCGATAGCCGAAGCATCCGATGCGGACGGCGCCCCCGCGAGCCAATACATCACCCGCATTCGCTCGATGCCTTCGACGATCGGCTGCGCCTGTCTGCCGCCGCCTTCGCAGTACAACTCGGGCTCTCCGGTGGAACTGCTCGGCTTCGCGTAGAACCGGTTCGTGGCGATGGCGTCGGAGACCGCCTGGCCGAGGCAATCGGTCGGCGCCCCCGCGGTCGACGGCCAGGTCGAGACGGCGTCGGCTGAATAGCGAACCTGCAGGCCGTCCGAATGGCTTGCGAGCGATTCGCACGATGCGGTTGTATCCGCTCCAATCACGCGGCCTTGCGCGCAACCGAACATCGACGCATCGACCGGCGATTCCACGCTCGATGCGAATCCGGCCATCTGGATCTGCTGGGCGAGCATTTCCAAAGCGCTGGACGCGGCGTCGTGAATGCGCGCGGCATCGGCGGCGCGGTCGAAAGCGGCGCGCTGCCCGCGATAGAGCGACAGCGAAGCGGTCACGATCAGCATGCCGAGCGCGAGCGCAATCGTCATTTCCAGCAGCGTATGGCCGCGCGATGAGA
This sequence comes from Caballeronia sp. LZ028, assembly GCF_031451415.1. Lineage (NCBI taxonomy): Bacteria > Pseudomonadati > Pseudomonadota > Betaproteobacteria > Burkholderiales > Burkholderiaceae > Caballeronia > Caballeronia sp. LZ028. Next base: position 2,724,213 of record NZ_JARUXN010000001.1, read on the forward strand.
GCAAGCGCGGAGTCATCGCGCAAACGCCACAGCGATGCACGACGTGAGCGGCTTAGCCTGCGGTTCGGGGCACGGCTCGGAGCAGTCTTGCGCGCGCCAGCTCACGGTCGCGATGCGCACGCCATCGGCGCGATCGGATATTGCCACGTCGCCCGCAGGCAGCATCGACGCCGCTCTCCCCTGCCATTGCGACACGATCGCCGCGCGGTCCGCATCGCTGCGAATGCCTTCCGCGACGGAATCTGCGATCATCGCGGCCCGTTCGTGCAGCAACGCCGCGCGTTCGCCGCGCGCGAGCGCGCTTTGCGTCGCGATGAGTCCGAGCGCGGTCACGGCCATCAGCGTAAGCGCGATCATCACCTCGATCAGCGAATCTCCACGTTGAACGTCTTTCATGCCGATGCTCCGCAGCCGCCTGAAGTCATGCGCGCCCGGCCGCCTGCCGCGAGCCGTATGCATCGACGTGACGACGGATTCGCGGCGGAATCGGCGCCGCGCGGACCGAATTCGAAGCTGCGGAATCCGCCGATCACCTGCCCCGAAGGCGGCGTGAACGAAAGCTCGGTCAATGTCCCGGCGATGGAAACCGATGTCATCGCCGGCTGCATGCGCAAAAGCGTCGAAACACCGTCGCGCTCGACGAACAAGCCCCATCCGCACGACCAGTCGGTGACACCGCTTTCGCAGCTTCGGCCCGATGCGAGGCAATGACGAGACGCATCGATCCTGCAAAGCGTGACGCGTGCACCGCGCCGCACGGCTTCCGCGCGCGCAAGCGACAGCGTGGAAAAGAGCGCGCGCGCCCGTGCATCGACTTGATCGCGCGTCTGCCACGCGACGAACGAAGGCGCGGCGAACGTCGCGAGGATCGCCATGACGGCGAGCACCACGCATAGTTCGACGAGCGTGAAACCTTGATTTGATGCGGGAATCGTCTGCATGCCTTATCGATCGAATCGAGCCGAAAAGCTCAATCTAGCGATAAGTCAGGCGCGCCGCCATTAGCCGAATGGCCGAGTGTTCGCGTTCTCCGATACCGGGCAGACTGCGCGAGCGAATGTCAGAAAACGAGGCTTGGGAAGGAAACGATGCGGAAAAGATCAGCGCTTGCGCGAACTCGACTTCTTCGGAGCGGTGCGCCGGAATTCATCGAGCACGTCTTCGAATTCGGAGACGTCTTCGAAACGCTTGTAGACGGAGGCGAAACGCACGTAAGCGATGGTATCGAGCTGTCGCAGCTCGTTCATGACGAGCTCGCCGAGACGCTCGCTCTGCACTTCGCGCTCGCCGCTGCCGAGCAACTGATACTCGATGCGCGACGCGGCGGCATCGATCGCATCGGCGGCGACCGGGCGCTTTCGCAGCGCAAGCTGCATGCTCGCGACGATCTTGCGTCGATCGAACTCGGTGCGGCTGCCGTCTTTCTTGACGACGCTCGGCAGCGCCAGTTCGACGCGTTCATACGTGGTGAAACGCTTGTCGCACGCGGGACAGCGCCGCCGCCGCCGAATGGCCGCGCCATCCTCCGACACGCGAGAATCCACGACCTGGGTATCTTCGTGTCGGCAAAATGGGCAGCGCATCGGCGGTGTGCTCGCGAATTAACGGTAGACCGGGAAACGCTTGGTCAGATCGGCCACTTGCGCGCGCACGCGCTCGAGGTTCGCCTGGTCTTCCGGATTGTCGAGCACGTCGGCGATCAGGTTGCCCACGATCTCCGCTTCCTTCGTGCCGAAGCCGCGCGTGGTCATCGCGGGCGAGCCGAGGCGCACGCCGCTCGTGACGAACGGCTTTTCCGGATCGTTCGGAATGGCGTTCTTGTTGACCGTGATGTGCGCGGCGCCGAGCGCGGCTTCCGCTGCCTTGCCGGTGATCTTCTTCGCGCGCAGATCGACGAGCATCACATGGCTTTCGGTGCGGCCCGAGACGATACGCAGACCGCGCTTCACGAGCGTTTCGGCCAGGACGCGCGCGTTATCGACCACGGCTTGCTGATACGCCTTGAATTCCGGCGACAGCGCTTCCTTGAACGCGACGGCCTTCGCGGCGATCACGTGCATCAGCGGACCGCCCTGAATGCCCGGGAAAATGGCCGAGTTGATCTGCTTCTCGAACTCGGCCTTCATCAGAATGACGCCGCCGCGCGGGCCGCGCAGGCTCTTGTGCGTGGTCGTCGTGACGAAGTCCGCGTGCGGCACCGGATTCGGATACACGCCAGCCGCGACGAGACCGGCGTAGTGCGCCATGTCGACCATGAAGTACGCGCCGACGCTCTTCGCGATCTTCGAAAGGCGCTCGAAATCGATCTTCAGCGCAAACGCCGACGCGCCCGCGACGATCAGCTTCGGCTTGTGTTCCTTGGCGAGCGCTTCGGTCTTGTCGTAGTCGATGTCCTCGGCTTCGTTCAGGCCGTAGCTCACGACGTTGAACCACTTGCCCGACATGTTGACCGGCGAGCCGTGCGTGAGGTGACCGCCTTCGGCAAGGCTCATGCCCATGATCGTGTCGCCCGGCTTGAGCACGGCGAAAAACACGCCCTGATTCGCCTGCGAGCCGGAGTTCGGCTGCACGTTCGCGGCTTCGGCGCCGAAGAGCTGCTTCACGCGGTCGATCGCGAGCTGCTCGACGATGTCCACATATTCGCAACCGCCGTAATAGCGCTTGCCGGGATAGCCTTCGGCGTATTTGTTCGTGAGTTGCGAGCCCTGCGCGGCCATTACGGCCGGGCTCGTGTAGTTTTCCGACGCGATCAGCTCGATGTGATCTTCCTGGCGGCGGTTTTCCTGCTCGATCGCCTTGAGCAATTCGGGATCGACATTGGCGAGGGTACTTTCGGCTCTGTCAAACATACGTTTTCCGTGAGATCAAAACAGGTTGACCGGATCGCGCGTGCGCCACGTTCGAAGCAGACGCAAAAGACGCTGGAAACCGATGGAGTCCAGGCGCGGCGGATAGAGGAAGAATCCGGTTTCGCGGAACGGACAGCCACCAGCAACGCAGCGACGGCGTGCGGATCTCAGCTGCCCAGGCGAACGGCAAAACGACGCTCCGCGCTTCCTGGTGGGTCGCTCCACCTTGAATCCGAAGATTCTATCGCCAGTCACGCGGGGTTTGAGCGTTGTAGTGTAATGGCCGGCCATGCTTTAGGCAACCGGCTTACAGGGCAATCGGACGGGCGCGCAGCCACGCTTAAAGCACGATCGTTCGCGCCCACGGTTGCTTGCCGCGCCGCATCAATGGAAGTACGCTTTGCGCCGTTGCCGGACGCGTCGCCCTGCGCGCGTCGGCTTTGCCCGTCTCAGTCCATTCGGAGTCCGCTCATGATCGTTTTTGTCACCGGCGCGTCGGCCGGATTCGGCGCCGCCATCGCCCGCACGTTCGTCAAAGGCGGCCATCGTGTGATCGCCGCCGCGCGTCGCAAGGAGCGCCTGGTCGCGCTGTCGAACGAACTCGGCGACGCGCTTCTGCCAGTCGAACTCGACGTACGGGACGAAAACGCCGTCCGCAACGCCGTCGCGGCCCTGCCCGACGCGTTCGCGCAGATCGACGTGCTGGTGAACAACGCCGGACTCGCGCTCGGCCTCGAACCCGCGCAACGCGCGAATCTCGACGACTGGAAGAACATGATCGACACGAACTGCACGGGTCTCGTGACGGTCACGCACGCGATCTTGCCGGGCATGATCGAGCGCAATCGCGGACATGTGTTCAACATGGGATCGGTGGCGGGCACGTATCCGTACGCCGGAGGCAACGTGTACGGCGCGACGAAGGCGTTCGTGCGGCAGTTCAGCCTGAACCTGCGCGCGGACGTCGCCGGCACCGCCCTTCGCGTGACGGACATCGAGCCGGGGCTCGTCGGCGGCACCGAGTTTTCGAACGTGCGCTTCAAGGGCGACGACAGCAAAGCCGCGACTGTATATAAGGATGTGCAGGCGCTCACGCCCGAGGACATCGCCGACGCGATCTACTGGATCGCCACGCGCCCGGCACACGTGAACATCAACGCGATCGAGATGATGCCGGTCGCCCAGACGTTCGCACCGTTGCAAATTCACCGCGGCTGATTCCGATATCTGCCTAAGGATTTGGCGGGGGTGCTTCCGGTTCCGGTAAAATGCCGCCGATGAATATTTGTCAAAATGCGAGCCAGATCGTGTTTATGAGCCTCTGCGCGAGCGGAGCGGCGCAAAGGTGAGTGATCCGTTGACTTTCGAGTGGCCGATTCGGGTGTATTACGAGGACACCGACGCCGGCGGCATCGTCTTCTACGCGAACTACCTGAAGTTCTTCGAACGGGCGCGCACCGAATGGCTGCGCGCGTGCGGAATCGATCAGCAGCGTCTCGCCGATTCGATCGACATCCTGTTCGTCGTGAGACGCACGGCTGTCGAATATTCGTCGCCGGCGCGCCTGGATGACGTCATTCGCGTTGTAAGTCGCATCGAGCGCCTCGGCCGTGCATCGGTGGATTTTCATCAGGAAGCGTGGCGCGACGGCGTGCTGCTCGCGAGCGGCGACATTCGCGTTGCCTCGGTGGATCGCGCGTCGATTCGTCCGGCCGCCATTCCGGATGCGGTGATCGAAGGATTGAAGCGCGGCCCGCACGCGACGCTCGCCGCGGCATCGCGCGGCGCAGATCAAGACCGAGCCTGAACGATGAACTCATCGCACACCGAAGCGAAACAGGGCATCGGGAACAGAGGAAGCATTAACGAGCATGAGCCGGCCACGGCACGGCTTTCGTTTGATTCACATCCATTTCACGAAAGCATGACGCTTTGACCGGACGCCCCTTCCGGGACGTAACAGCAGACCTTTATGAACAATACACAAGACCTGTCGATCATTTCCCTCGTCGTTCACGCGAGCCTGCTCGCGCAGGCCGTGATGGCGCTGCTGTTGCTGCTGTCGCTCCTGTCGTGGACCTTCATTTTCCGCAAGTGGTTTGCCATTCGCCGCGCGCGCGCGCAGACCGAGCGCTTCGAGCGCGATTTCTGGTCGGGCGGCGACCTGCAGGCGCTGTATCAAAGCGCGGCGAACAACCGTCACACGATCGGCGCGCTCGAGCGTATCTTCGAATCCGGCATGCGTGAATTCCTGAAGGGCAAGGAGCGCCGGATCACCGATCCGGGCGCGATTCTCGACGGTTCCCGCCGCGCGATGCGCGCCGCCTTCCAGCGCGAAATGGACGTGCTCGAAGCGAACCTCGCGTTCCTCGCGTCGGTCGGTTCCGTGAGTCCTTATATCGGTCTCTTCGGCACGGTGTGGGGGATCATGAATTCGTTCCGCGGTCTCGCCAATGTGCAGCAGGCGACGCTCGCGAACGTGGCGCCCGGCATCGCCGAAGCGCTCGTCGCGACCGCGATCGGCCTCTTCGCCGCGATTCCCGCAGTGGTCGCGTACAACCGCTACGCGCACGACATCGACCGTCTGGCGATCCGCTTCGAGACCTTCATCGAAGAGTTCTCGAACATCCTGCAGCGTCAGGCGCACTAACAGAAGGAGTCCGCGATGGCAGGCCCCATTCGTTCCAGCATGCGTGGCGGCTCGCGCCGCGCGATGGCCGACATCAACGTCGTGCCATACATCGACGTGATGCTCGTGCTGCTCGTCATCTTCATGGTGACGGCGCCGCTCGTTTCGCCCTCGATCATCAATCTGCCGACCGTCGGCAATGCGCAGCCGCAGGAGCAGCAGCCGCCGCTCGTCATCAACATCAAGGCGGACGGCAGCATGAACGTGCGCTACAAGGAAGAAGGCGGCGCGACGCAAGAGCAGAAGATGACGATGAACGATCTCAACAGCTTCGTGCTCAACCGTCAGGAATCGCATCCGGATCAGCCCGTCGTGATCGCGGCGGACAAAACCGTGAAGTACGAAGTCGTGATGAACGTGATGTCCGATATGAAGGCGCGCGGCGTGAAGCGCGTCGGATTGCTCGTCAAATCGCAATGACCCTTTCGCACAGGCCGACACGCGCATCGTCCGCGCGACCGAATCGCCCGCCGCGTGAACGCGGCACGGGTAAGGCGTTCGCGCTCGCGGCGTTGATGCATCTGCTGCTCGGCTGGTTCCTGTATCACGGCATCAACTGGCAGAACAACACGCCGGCGGGCGCGGAAGCGGAAATCTGGACCGAGATTCCGGACACGCCCGCGCCGACGCCGCGCCCTGCCCCGCCGCCGCCCGCGCCGGTGAAGGTGCAGCCCGCGCCGCCGCCGGCGAAGGACGAAGACGCGGACATCGCGTTGCAGGAGAAGAAGCGCAAGCAGCAGGAAGCCGCCGCGCGCGAAGCGCAACTCGCCGAGCAGCGCCGTCAGCAGGAAGAGGCGAAGCAGGAAGCGGAAGCGAAGCGTCAGCAGCAGCTCGCCGCGCAAGCCGCCCAGCAGAAGGCGATGCAGGACAAGCAGAAGCAGATCGAGCAGCAGCGTCAGGCCGACCTGCAGAAGCAGCAACAGAAGGCGCAGCAGGACAAGCAGCGTCAGCAGCAGCAAGCCGAAGCGCAGAAGCAGGAACAGCTCAAGGAGCAGAAGGAGAAGGAGAAGGAACAGCAGGAAGCCAAGGCGAAGGCCGACGCGCAAGCCAAGGCCAAGGCTGAGTCCGACGCGAAAGCGAAGGCCGCGGCGCAAGCGAAAGCCAAGGCCGACGCGGAAGCGAAAGCCAAGCTCGATGCCGAGCGCAAAGCGCGTCTCTCGCAACTGCAAGGGCAGTTGGGCGGCGGCACGGCGGGCAGCGGCGAAGGCCTGGCCAAGAGCGGCACCGGCAAGGGCGCGGGCGGCAATGCGACCTCGCCTGGCTACGCCGAGAAGGTGCAGCGTCGCGTGCGGCCGAACATCGTGTGGGCCGGCGAAACGGCCGGGCTCGAGACGGTCGTGTCGGTGCGCTGCTCGCCGTCGGGCACGCTGCTGTCGGCGAATATCACGCGCTCGAGCGGCAACGAGCAGTGGGATCAGGCGGCACTGCGCGCGGTACAGCGCTCGGATCCGATGCCGGTGGATATCGACGGCAAGGCGCCTTCGAGCTTCACGATCACGCTGCGTCCGGCGGGCAGTTAACGCGCTAGTCAGCAGTGAAGCGCGCTTGAAAGCTCGCATTAAGCAGCGGGAACGAAATGTGCGACCGCGGGTCTGTTCTGCAGTCCGCGGACACTTGAAAACGCTTTTATCTGGAACCTATACAGCATGAGTTTGATGACGAAGCTTGGCCTGAAAACGCTGGTCGCGTCCTGCCTGATCGCAGCCGGCACCGCTGCACACGCCCAGTTGAACGTACTCGTGACCGGCGTCGGTTCGACCCAGTTTCCGATCGCGACGGCCAATTTCGCCAATGAAGCGAGTTCGCCGCAGCAAGTCAGCGCGATCATTCGCCAGGATCTGCAGCGCAGCGGCAAGTTCACGAATATCGACGCCGGCAGCGCGCCGGTCGCGGAATCCGATACGGTCGATCTCGGCGCGTGGAAGGCAAAAGGCGCGGACGCGTTCGTGTCGGGTAGCGTGAACAAGCTGCCGAACGGCCAATACGAAGTGCGCTTCCGGCTCTACGACACCGTCAAGCAGCAGAACCTGGGCGGCCTGTCGCTCGTCAGCGCCGAAAGCGGCCTGCGCATGAGCGCGCACAAGATCGCCGACTACATCTACGCGAAGCTGCTCGGCGGCCGCGGCGTGTTCGCAACGCGTCTGTCCTACGTCATTCAGACGGGCGGCCGTTATCAATTGCAAATTTCCGATTCGGACGGTCAGGAAGCGAAGATCGCCCTCTCCAGCCCGGAACCGATCATTTCGCCGGCGTGGTCGCCGGACGGCACGAAGGTCGCATACGTGTCGTTCGAGAAAAAGAAGCCGGTGGTGTACATCCACGACCTGCCGACGGGACGTCGCGTAGTCGTGTCGAATCAGAAGGGCAACAACAGTGCCCCGTCGTGGTCGCCTGATGGCCGCAAGCTCGCGGTCGCGCTCTCGCGCACGGGCAACACGCAGATTTTCGAAGTCAACGCAGACGGCTCCGGCCTGCGCCGTCTGACACAAGGCAGTTCCATCGACACCGAGCCGTTCTACTCTCCTGATGGCAACTGGATTTATTTCACGAGCGATCGCGGCGGCCAACCGCAGATCTACAAGATGCCGGCGGCGGGTGAAAGCGCCGGCGCGGCCCAGCGGGTCACGTTTGCGGGTGCGTACAACACCAGCCCGCGCGTGAGTCCGGACGGCAAGCAACTCGCGTACATTTCGCGCACTGGCGGCGGCTTCAAGCTGTATCTGCAGGACCTCGCGTCCGGCACGGCGACGGGGCTGACCGACACGACGCATGACGAATCGCCGAGCTTCGCGGCGAATGGTCAGTACATCCTCTACGCCACCCAAGTGAACGGACGTGGCGTGTTGGCAGCCGTTTCGACCGACGGTCGCACGCGGCAAGTCTTGTCAGTTCAGGGCGGTGTGGTGCGCGAGCCGTCCTGGGGTCCGTTCATGCAATAAGTCCAGCAATAACGTTTCACATACAACGTTCAGCTACAACACAAGGAGAGGTACCATGATGTCGAAACTTCGTATCGGCCTGGCAGTTGCGATGGTCGGCGCATTGGCGGCGTGTCACTCGGGCGTGAAGCTCGACGAAGGCCAGAACAAGGGTGCAGTCGGCACGCAGCCGAACCCGACGGACGTGAAGCAGGTCAACATCGACCCGCTGAACGATCCGAACAGCCCGCTCGCCAAGCGCAGCATCTATTTCGACTTCGACAGCTATGCCGTGAAGGACGACTATCAGCCGCTGCTGCAACAACACTCGTCGTACCTGAAGAGCCATCCGGAGCGTCACGTCCTGATTCAAGGCAACACCGACGAACGCGGCACGAGCGAGTACAACCTCGCGCTCGGCCAGAAGCGTGCGGAAGCCGTGCGTCGTGCAATGTCGCTGATGGGCGTCGCCGATTCGCAGATGGAAGCCGTGTCGCTCGGCAAGGAAAAGCCGACGGCAACGGGTCACGACGAATCGTCGTGGGCACAGAACCGCCGTGCGGACCTCGTGTACCAGCAGTAATTTACTTAACGTAACCAGTCACGGGTGAGTCGCCCTATGTTGTATCGCTTTCCCTTGCTGCGCGCGGCCGCAGCCGCGTGTGTAGTCGGTTCGACGATGTTGAGTGCGCCCGCGCACGCCGGCGTCTTCGACGACAACGAAGCGCGTAAAGCCGTGCTCGATCTGCGCACGAAGACTGACAGCCTGTCCAGTCAGTTGCAGGCCGCGCAGCGCACGATCCTCGATCAGCAGAATCGTATCGACCAGCTCAATCAGCAGGTCGCGACGGTTCGTGGCCAGAACGAGGATCTGGCCAACCAGGTCGCCACGCTGCAGAAGCAGCAGAAGGACTATTACGCCGATCTCGATTCGCGCTTGAAGAAATTCGAGCCGCAGCAAGAGACGATCGATGGCGTGACGGGTTCGGTGCAGCCGGGCGAGACGGAAGCGTTCAACGCAGCGTCGACTCAGTTCCGTAACGGTGACTACAAGAATGCCGCGGCGTCGTTCAAGGCGTTCGTGGCGAAGTATCCGCAGAGCCCGTATCAGCCGACGGCGCGGTATTGGCTCGGCAATGCGCTCTATGCGCAGCGCGACTACAAGGGATCGACTGCGATCTGGCAGGACCTGGTGAAGAGTTATCCGACGCATCCGCGAGCGCCCGAGGCGTTGCTCGCAATCGCGAACAACCAGATCGAGCAAGGTCAGAAAGCGGCTGCGAAGCAGACGCTTCAGCAGATCATCTCGCAGTACGCCGGCACGGAAGTCGCGCAGACCGCGCAGAGCAAGATGTCGCAAGTGAAGTAAGCGAAGCCGAAGTTCGGAGTTTCGCGCCTCTCGAGGAGAATGCCCGCGGGCAATGGAGCCGCGGGCGTTTTTCTTTCGATGATTTGATGATTCTTCAACCGAGCGGGTTGACAGATTCGCGAATCGAAGTTTATAATTTTGCCTCTTTCGGGTCGTTAGCTCAGCTGGTAGAGCAGCGGACTTTTAATCCGTTGGTCACAGGTTCGAATCCCGTACGGCCTACCAAGTATCAGGTAAAAAGCCCAGTCATTGCGACTGGGCTTTTTGCTTTGGCCGTTCGGTCCTTCGCATCACTGTTCCAGCAGCCTTAGCCGCGGCGTGAGCTCGAGCGCGGCGACGGCCTCGAACATATCGTTCGCTTCACTCAACGCACGGTCCGCTTCGGCCTTGCGCTTCTTGTAGCTCGAATGTCTGTTGAACCCGGCGCCCAGCAGCATCACGCCGACCAACGCACTCGGCCAGACGAAGTACGCCGCGAGCAGGCACAACACGCCCCAGAACGTGTAGGGCCAGAGCTTCGGCTCGGCGGGTATCGAATTGCGCGCCATCTCGATTCGCGCGAGCGCCCGTTCCAGTCCTTCGACGCAACCGCCGCGCTCCCGCAACCGCCCTTCGATTTCATACACCGCGCGCATCGTCTTCTCTTTCGACGGAAGCGACAAGGAACCGATGTCCGTCAGCAAGCTGATCGATTCGTTGACTTGCGCGAAGGATGGCGCCAACGACGCGAACGTCTGTTCATGCTCGGGAAGCGCCATCGCTTTGCGGACGTCCGAACGCCCCACGCAGACCCCGTGCGAAAAGAAATATTGCTGGATCGCGCGGGATGTCCGGTTCTTGAGACCCGCGAGAAATTCCTCGTTGGCCTGTTCCCTTCTACTCATTGTTTTCGCTCCTCGACATGCTGGGGCCTCATCCCCCGGCGCCGCTATTCTTTCCGCTTATGTCGAAGACCGTCACCCGAAAAATCCGAAAGCCTGATGGCCGCCCCGTCCGATCAAGACACGATTTGTCTCGATAGTTTCTATAATCAGGAGCAACCTTTCCTCGCCTGCGCATCATGACCTCCAGCCTCGACGAAGCCATCCTCCGCGTGCTCCCTACCGAGCGCGACGCGACCGCGTGGCTATCGACGCCCGAAGTCCGCAGACGTCTCGAAGAGCGCGGTCATCGCGTCGGCTATACGAAGAAGGTGCAGCGTCATCTGACGGCGCTCGAAGCCGATGCGCGCGTCGTATCCATGCTCAACGGCCGCGAGCTGCTCTGGCAGCGCAAGCCGTGGCTGCACGGCTTGCAGGAAGGCATGAGCGGTTTGATGAGCGCATCGGAGGCGGTGGCGTTTCACATCCTCCAGCGCTTTGCGGGCAACAAGCTGCCGAATGCCGTCACGCGCGACATCGATCCGCTGTTCAAGGCCGCCGAATCGCGGCTGTCGCAGGAAACGGCGGACAGCCGCATCTATCGCGCGTGGGCCGACAAGATCGATTCCGTCGATGGCGCTTTCACGCTGATTCGGCCGAAGCTGCGTCCGGAAATCTTTCAGACGGTCGCGACCGCTACGTTCTTCGAGCGCGAACTGCTCGTGCAGTATCGCGCGGCATATCGGGGCGAACGCAGCGACGAACCGCGCACGAAAAAGCTGTGGCCGCTCGCGCTGGTCGAATCCGCGGGCGTGATGTATATGGTCGCGCAAGATCCGAGTCGCGCGCCGCGTCCGGAGAAAGGCGAAACGGAATGGACGCGCGCGCTGTATCGGCTGGACCGGATTCGCTCGGTTTCCGAGTCGGGCGAATCTTTCACGTATCCGGACGATTTCAAGCTGCGCAAATACATCGAAACGCAGCAGGTCTTCGACTTTCTGCCCGAGCCGCCGGTGCTGCTCGAACTTGCGTTCGAAGGCAACGCGGGCAATCAGTTGCGCGAATCGCCGATGTCGAAGGATCAAAAAATCGACACGTTGCCCGACGGCCGCATGAAAGTCACCGGCACCGTCACGCCAAGTCTCAAGCTGCGCTGGTGGCTGCGCGCGCTCGGCGCGGGGGTCGAGATTCTCGCGCCGCAAGCGTTGCGTGACGAGTTCGCCGAGGATTTCGCCAAGCTGGCGAAGCGCTATCGGACGAGCTGACGCATCAGCCCATATAACGCACGTTCACCTGCGGCCCGAACACCTCGCGCACGATATCGACGAGATGATCGTGGTGGCTCAGAAAGATCACCTGCGTGCGTTTCGCGATCTGCGCGAGCACGCGCAAGCCGGCGCGCGCGCGGCCATCGTCGAAGTTGATGAAGAGATCGTCGGCGACGAACGGCAACGCCGACGCCTTCTCGCCATGCTCTTCCAGCGCCGCGAGCCGCAGCGCGAGATACAGCTGATCGCGCGTGCCCTCGCTCATGCCGGCGATATCCACATGCTCGCCGCTCGCGCGAATCGCGGACAGCGCCATCGGCTGACGATCGTAATCGACGACGAGCCGCGAGAACGTGTCGAGCGTGAGCGCCGAAAAGATCGTGCTTGCGCGCGACAGCATCGGTCCCTGACGGCGCTCGCGATAACGGTCGATCGCCCACTTGAGCAGCGTCGACGCCGTTTCGACCTTGACGAAGCGCTCGGCGGCATCGGACATCGTGGCGAGCGCTTCCTGGCGCTTCGCTTCGGCGCGCGCGGCGTTCGCTTCGCCTGAAATGGCATTGAGTTCGCGGCGCGCGGCGTCGAGTGCCGTCGCCGTTTCGCTCGCGATTCTCACCGATTCCGACAGCGCCGCGCCGATGCGCGAGAGCTCCGCCTGCACGTTCGACATGTCCGCGCCCTCCACTTCCGCGATGAGTTCGTCGAGCGTCAGGCCATCGCCGCCCTTGATGAGCGCGGCGCGCGCGTCGTCGACGGCGGCGGCCAGTTCGCGCTTCTTCTGCGATTGCGCGATGCGTGCCTGAAGCACGTCCGGCGTATCGACACCCGCCAGATCGTAGAGCGGACGCAGCGTCGCCTTCGCTTCCTCGACATCGGCGTGAGCGCGACGCACGTGCTCGCTCGCCGACGCGTGCTCCTTCTTCAAACGCTCACGCTCGCCATGCGCGGCGCAAGCGAGATCGAGACGCGCCGACAACGCCGTCGCAGTCGCGTTCGCGCCGAGCGCCGCGAGCGATTCGTCGAGTTCGCGCGCAAGGTGCGATGCCTCGGCGTCGAGCGCTGTGAGCGCCGCGCGCATCGCGTCGATTTGGCCGTTGCGTACGGTTTCGATGTGCGTCAGTTGCGCGCCGATCTTCTTCACCATGTCGATGGCCGCTTCCGCCGCCGCCTGCGAATCCGCTGCGTTCGCGAGTCCCGCTTTCGCGATCGCCGCCGACCACTCGCATTGCCAGCGTTCGAACGCTTCGCGCGCCGCTTTCGCCGCGCCTTGCCGCGCGATGCGCTCGGCTTGCGCTTCGTCGAGTTGCGCGGATACGTTGCGGCGCGTGACCGCGGCTTCGTCGACGGCTGCGATCTTCGCCTCGGCCAGATCGCAGAGCGCGTCGAGATCGGCGCGTGCGTCCGCGTCGTCCAGATGCCGCGCGAGTTCGTCGCGGCGCGCGCGGGAATCGGCGGCTTCGCGCGCGAGTTCTTCGGCGCGCGCATCGAGCGTCTGCGACGCGGCCAGCGCCTTGTCACGCGATGCGATCCACGACGGCGCATCGTCGAGCGACATGTCCGCGATCTGCGACTGCGCGGCGAGCGCGCGCCACGATTCGTCGAACGATGTCAGCGCCGACTCTGCTTCGCGCACGCTTTGCTCGCGTCGCGCGAGCGTCGATTCTTCGTTCGCGACGCGCCGCTTCAAGGCCGCGAGTTGCGTCGCGTGATTCACGGAACCCAACTGACGATCGGCGAGACCATCCGCCGCGTGCATCGCCGTTTCGAAACCGGAAGCGCCTCGATCGAGCGCGACGTCGCCGGACCGGATCGCGCGCCACGCTGCATCGCGCGACGTACGCGCGTCCCGAACCTGATCGCCCGTCACGACATCGTGCGTCTCGACCAGACTGTCGAGTTCCGATCGCACGGCGTGCAGCGCGTCCTGCGCTTCCTTCGCGCGATCGGCCGCGAGCGTCAGCCGCGACGACAGATCCTGCCGCTGCGCGCGCAATGCGGCGATGCGCTCCGCCGCCGGCAGCGTCATCGACTTGAGTTCGCCGATCGGACGCGACCATCGCCCGAGCGACGCCATGCCCGCTTCGAGCAACTGTTGCGCGTCGCGCTTCGCATCTTCGAGGCGCTGCTGCGTCGCGCTCGCATCGCGATACTTCTGCGCGGCACGCAATGCAGCGCGCAGACCCGGCGACACATCGCCGTTCGCGATCGGCGCGAGCTTCGTTTGCAGCGTGACGATCTGCGCGGCGCATGCGTCGGCGGCTTGCTCCGCATTGCGCGCGGCGAGTTCGAGTTCGCCGCGTTCGAGCATCAGGCTCGTGACGGTCTGAAGCGCGAGCGCGCCGGGCATCGCGCCGCGCACGCCCGCTTCGTCGAGCGGCCAGCCGAGCTGCGCGCCGTCCTGCGCAATCTGGCGCAGCCGCAGCGCGACTTCCTGTTCGAGCCGCGCGATTTCGTTCGCGTGATCGGCACAGCGCTGTCGCGTGGCGTCGAGCGCGCGAATGCGCGCTTGCGCGGCGAGGACCGCGTCGTCGATCACGATCGCGTCGAGATCGGCTTGCAACTGCGCGGCGGCTTTTGTGTGGACGTCGAGCGCGCTTTGCGCCGCCGCGAGCCGCTTCAGCGCGTTTTGCAGCGTCGCCTCGGCGTTCGCGGGCAGATCGACGGCATCGCCCAGTTCGCGCAATTCCGCGGCCTTCTCACGCCACACGTTCAGGTACGGCGCCACGCGCCTCACGCGCTCCAGCTTGGCGCGCTGCGTTTCGAGCTCCGTGCGGCGCGCGTCTTCATCGCGACGCTTCTCCTCCGCCTCTTCCACGGCGCCGTGCGCGCGACGCCACTGCGCCGTTCTCACGCTCGCCGTCTTCAGCTCGGCGGTGGCTTCGTCGTATTGCTTCAGGCCGATGTAATACGCGCGATCGCCCGACTTGCGCTTCGCCCACAGTCGATCGGCCTCGTCAGCGAGACGTTGGCGCACGTCGCCGAGACTCGCGATGCCCGCCGCCGATTGAAACAGCACCTGCCCGACATCGCTCGATGCATCGAGAATGGCTTCGCCGCCGCGCCGCAGCGCCTCGTGATTCAGGCAGTACATCTGCTCGAAGAAGCCTTTATCGGATGCGCCCAGAAACGTCGCCAGCGCGTCGGCGGGCAGCGCATCGCCGTTCGGCGTGCAAAGCGACGACTTGCGGCTCTTCGTGCGATGGAACGCGAACGCGTCGCCGCCGGTTTCGATCGACGCCCCGAGCCGCAGATCGCTTTGCGGATGCACGAACGCAAGCGGCGAGCTATGCGGCATGCCGAAGAGCAGCTCGGAAATCGCGTTCTTGATGGTGGATTTGCCCGCCTCGTTCGGACCGACGACAAAGTGAAAATCGTGTTCCGCCGCCGGAAACTCCACCGTGTGATCGGTGAATTTGCCGTAGCGGATGAGTTCGAGCTTGCCGATACGCATGCCTTACTCCGCGTCCGATAATTGCGCGATCAGCCCCGAGCGCACTTCGGCGACGAGCTTAGCGATTTCGCCATTGCGCACGCGCTCGAGCTCCGGCACGGACTTCTGCAACTCGCTCGGCGCCTGCGACGCCAGTGCGATCAGCCTTTCCTTCAACATGCTCAGAAACTCCGGGTCGGATTCCGCTTCGATGAGAAGACCGTGAAGATCGGCGAGCGCATCGGTGCGGCCGGTGGCGGGCTCGCTGTGCGCGAGCGGCTCCGTCGCGATCCTCACTTTTTCGAGCCAGAGCCGGTCGTGGCTGATCGCGGCGATCTGCGCGAGGACTTCCGCGCGCAGTTGCGCTTCCAGCCCGAAGAGTTCGCCGTGCGCCGCGGTCGCGCCGGCGATCGTCACGCGCACGGCGTGCGGCACGGGCGCCGCGGACGATTCGACGAGCGCTTCGAGCGCACGTCCGACCGCGAGCGCGACTTCATCGAGCGTACCCGCCTGCGATGCGTCGACCGTCACGGCTTCCCAACGCAGCACGTCGATGAAAAGCCGCTCGACGCTCACCTCTTCCGCGTCCGAAACATTGACGATGACCGCGCCGCGCCGTCCCGTCTCGCGGATATTGCGTCCTTGCAGATTGCCCGGAAACACGATGGTCGACGTGTCCTGCCAGATCGCGTAATCGTGCACATGGCCGAGCGCCCAGTAGTGATATTCCTTCGCGTGCAGTTCGGCGACGGAGCACGGCGCGTAGCTCGCGTGCATCGATCCGCCTTCGAGCGCGGTATGCAGCACGCCGATATTGAAATATCCCGCGACCGGCGCCGGATACGCGGTGACGAGATTCGTCGTGACCGCTTTTTCCTTGAAGCTGTGGCCGTGAAGCGCGACCTTCAGATCCTCGATGAGAAAGGTCTGCGGCTTTCGCGTCGAGAACGTGTGGACGTTGTCGGGCAACTGAAGCTGGCTCGTCATTTCGCTTTCGGCGTCGTGATTGCCGAAGAGCACGTACACCGGAATGCCCGCGCGACGCAGCCGCCCCATTTCACGGCAAAAGAAGATGCCCGTGTTGTGATCGCGCCAGGTGCCGTCGTAGAGATCGCCGGCGATCACCATGAAGTCGACTTGCTCGTCGACCGCCACCGACACGAGCTTCGAGAAGGCCTCGCGCGTGGCGTTGCGCAGCATGTCCGCGGGCGCGTCCGCGTAGGCGGAGAGGCCGTGCAACGGGCTGTCGAGATGGATGTCCGCCGCGTGTATGAAGCGCATGGCGCTCGCTCCTTCCAATGGGACCGACGATCATAGCAGCCGGTCAAGACACATCGTGTCCCGATCGACGATGCGTCTTCGGGACGCGATATGTCCCGCCCCGCTCGCAGAATCACTCGTCCGGATTCAACGCGAACAAGGACAAGACGATGAACGCAACACTCGAACGAGACGCCACGATCACGAGCCCTTACACGCCGGGAAACGTCGATGCCGCAATCGGGCATCTGGAACGCGTGCTGTCGGCGGAAGGCGCGAATTCGCTGTTCGGCCAGACCTATTGGCGCACACGCGTGCAGCAGGTGAGCGCGACGCGTGGCCTGCTTCACGAGCAGCGCGTGCGGCTGGAACGGCTGATGAAACTGCTGTCGGATGCGCGCCGCGTTCAGCCCTTCGAGCGCTGAACGGCTTGTGCCAGTGCGACGAATTCCGCGACCGGCACTTCCTCGGCGCGGCGCGTGAGATCGAAGCCGAGCGCGTCGAAATCGATCGCGTCGCGGTACGCGCTCAGGTTGTTGCGCAATACCTTGCGGCGCTGCGCGAACGCGGCTTTGACGACGTCGCTCAGCACGGTTTCGTCGACTTCGGGCAACTCGTGCGGCGCGAGCGGAATCATCCGCACGATCGCGGAATTCACCTTCGGCGGCGGATTGAACGATTCGGGCGGCACGTCGATCAGCTTGTCCATCACGTAGCGGTATTGCAGCATCACCGAAAGACGCCCGTAGTCCTTGCTCGCGGGTTCGGCGATCATGCGTTCGACCACCTCGTCCTGCAGCATGAAATGCTGGTCGATGACCTTCTGCGCGAACGTCGTCAAATGGAACAGCAGCGGACTCGAAATGTTGTACGGCAGATTGCCGACGATGCGCAGCGTCGGCTTCTCACTTTCGAGCGCGAGCGAAGCGAAATCGAAGTCGAGCGCATCGGCGGAATGCACGACGAGCCTGTCGCCGAAACGCTTTTCCAGACGGCCGATCAGATCGCGATCCAGTTCGACGGCGTGTAGCGGCGACTCGGGCGTGGCAAGACGCTCGATC
The DNA here is from genome assembly GCF_031451415.1 of Caballeronia sp. LZ028. Taxonomy (NCBI): domain Bacteria; kingdom Pseudomonadati; phylum Pseudomonadota; class Betaproteobacteria; order Burkholderiales; family Burkholderiaceae; genus Caballeronia; species Caballeronia sp. LZ028. Next base: position 2,741,917 of record NZ_JARUXN010000001.1, read on the forward strand.
AGAGGCTCGGTGAGCGCCGCGAGGCCCGGCCCGATTTCGACCATGCGCTCGCCGCGCTTCGGCGCGATCACATCGACGATGGAATCGATCACGCCCTGATCGACGAGAAAGTTTTGCCCGAAGCGCTTGCGCGCGAAATGGCCTTGGTGTTTGGTCGACATACTGATTCGAATTGAATGCGCGCGAGTTCAGGCGCTGCGCTTGTGGCGCGCCATCGTAACGGCGGCATCGATGGCGGCGATCATGCTGCCCGGATCGGCGCGGCCCGTGCCGGCGAGATCGAGCGCGGTGCCGTGATCCACCGACGTGCGGATGATCGGCAAGCCGAGCGTCACGTTGATGCCTTCGCCGAAGGTCGCGTACTTCAGCACCGGCAAGCCCTGGTCGTGGAACATCGCGAGCACGCAATCGGCGTCTTTCAGATAGCGCGGCTGGAACAGCGTATCGGCGGGATACGGACCGGGCGCATCGATGCCGAGTGCACGGGCGCGTTCGAGCGCAGGCGTGATGACGTCGATTTCCTCGCGGCCCAGATAGCCGTTTTCGCCCGCGTGCGGATTGAGCCCGGTGACGAGAATGCGCGGCGCGGGCAAGCCGAAATGCGCGCGCAGATCGTGATCGATGATGGTGAGCGTTTCGACGAGACCGTCGATGCTGAGCGCCGCCGACACGTCCTTCAGCGGCAGATGCGTGGTCGCGAGCGCGACGCGCAACGGACGTTCGCTGGAACCCGCGAGCATCATCACGACGCGCGGCGTATGCGTGCGCTCGGCGAGGTATTCGGTGTGGCCCGTGAAGGGCACGCCGGCATCGTTGATGGTGCTCTTTTGCAGCGGCGCGGTGACGATGCCGTCGAACCGGCCGGAGACCGCGCCGTCGATGGCGGCATCGAGCAGACCGAGCACGTAGCGCCCGTTCGCCGCATTCAGTTTGCCCGCTTCGGCGGGAACGGCGAGCGCGTGATGTTCGATGTCGACCGAGTCGGGCCATGCGCCGCCCGCGCGGGACGTGAGCAGATCGCGATCGCCGAGCACCGTGAAGCGCGCCGATGGCCAGCGCTCGCGCGCCTCGCGTAGCGCCGCCGCCGTCAGTTCCGGGCCGACGCCGGCCGGCTCGCCGGTCGTAATGGCGATGGCGAGCGGTCGGGCATCGGCATTCATGCTGTTACTGCGCTTGGGCAGCGACGCCCTTGTACTGCACGTACGCGGTGTCGCGCAGTTCGCGCAGCCAGTCGGAATACGCCTGCTCGGCCTTGCGCTGGCCGATCGCCTGACGCGCGATGTCGAGTTGCTGCGACGCCGATCCTTCCGCATCCCGGCGAGCGAGCACCTGAATCAGGTGATAGCCGTACTCGCTGCGCACCGGATCGCTGACCGCGCCGTCCGGCAGGTTGTTCATCGCGCGCTCGAATTCCGGCACGGTCTCGCCCGGGCTGATCCATCCAAGATCGCCGCCTTGCGACGCCGAACCGTCCTGCGAATACGTGCGCGCGAAGTTGGCGAAATCGCCGCCGTTCGCGACCTGCTGCTTGATGTCGAGCAGCCGCTGGCGCGCGGCCTGTTCCGACATACCGTCCGACACGCGCAGCAGGATGTGGCGCACGTGCGTCTGCACGAGTTTCGGCGCATCGCCGGCGGTGCCCTGGCTCGCGCGGCGATCCACCAGCTTGATGATTTCGAAACCGCCGTCGGTGCGCAGCAGCGTCGGCACGACCTGGCCCGGACGCAGCGTCGACACTGCAGTCACGATGCCCGCCGGCAGCGAGCCGGGCGCGCGAAAACCGAGATCGCCGCCCTTGCCGGCGTCCGTGTCCTGCGAATTCTGTTTTGCGAGCTTGGCGAAATCGTCGCCGGCTTGCGCCTGCTTGAGCACGGCCTCGGCCTGCGCCTGAACCTTCGCGACTTCGCTTTCCGGCGCGTCCGACGGCAGCTTGAACATGATGTGCTGCAAACGCAGATCGCTCGCGTTGCGCGCGCCCGGACCGCGCTGGCTGGCGATGTAGTTCGCCACTTCGCCGTCGGACACGGTGATCTTGCTATCCACTTCCTTTTCGCGCAGCTTCGAGAGCGTGAGCTCCGTGCGCGCGTCGCGCATGAAGGTGGACCAAGGCACGCCCTGCGCCTCGATGCGCGAGCGGTAGACGTCGAGCGTCATCTGGTTTTGCTGCGCGAGACGCGCGAGCGTGCGGTTCACGGTGGCGTCGTCGATGACAATGCCGTCTTCCTTCGCCTTCTGAAGCTGAATGCGCTCGATCACCATCTGATCGAGCACTTGCCGCTGCATCTGATCGGCAGGCGGCACCGGCGCGTTTTGCTGCTGGAGACGCTTGACGATGAGGGCGGTGCGCTCTTCCAGTTCGCGCTGTGTGATGACGCCGTCGTTCACCACCGCGACGACGGAATCCGCGACCTGCACATTGCGATTCGACAACGCCTGCGCACCGGCCGGCGAACTCAGGATCAGCGCGCCGACCAGCACGCCCGCTGCGATTGCCGTCGATCGAAACATATTCACGTTTGCCACAGATACTCCATCAAATACGGACTTCACCGTTCGTGTCCTGCTTGTGTGTCCTGCCCTGCGCGGCCGCCGACGCGCTCTTCGCTGCACGTCCGTGGACGCCGCGAGCCCGATGATCCGGCCTCACTCGTAATCGCTGTACCGGGAGAGCGGCGGCGCCGCTGCCGGCGGCGGCTGATAACCCTGAACGCTCGCGCGGAACGCGCTGACGAGCCCGTTGTCGACGTTCGACAAGCCCTTGAACGTCAACTGCGCGAGCACGCGCGTGCCCGAGGACGGCTGGCCCAGCGTGTTCACGCCGTTGGCGTAGCGCTGCATGCCGAAGCCGAATGCCCAGCAGTCGGCATCGTACTGGAAGCCCAGAAGCCCGTCGACGAGACGATGGCTCGCGAGATCATAGTTCACGCGGCCGACGGCATAGAGACGGTTCGTGAGCGGCCATTCGCCCGAGACCAGGATCTGGTTGATCGGCTCGTTCACCAGCGTTGTCTGGTTCGAACGCGTGTAGCGATAGCCGACGTTGATCACCTTGCGCGCGCCGGGACTGAACGCAAAACCGATGCTCGAGCGCACGAGCTGGTTGTTGTCCACATTATATTGGAACGCAGTTTCCGAAGCGAAACCAGCACCCAGCTTGATGGCCGCGCCGGCGATCAGGTCGGAGTGCTTTGCCTGTCCCGGCGGCTGATCCGGCGAGATCGTGACGCGCTGGCTCTGGAAATAATACTGCTGCGCGATGACGAAACGCGCACGCTCGTCGCCCGTCGCCGGGTTGATGAAGCGCGTGGTCAGGCCGGCCGTCAGGCGATTTGCGTCCGCGATCCGGTCGTTCCCGACAAACGTGTTCGGCGTGTAGATTTCAGCGAGACCGAAGTCGGCTTCGGCGGTATCGAAAATCGGCGCGAAGTCCTGATTGTGATACGGCGTGTAGACGTAGTAGAGCCGTGGCTCCAGCGTCTGGATGTAGTCCTGCCCGAAAAGCCGCACCGAGCGGTCGAACACGAGGCCCGTGTCGAAGCTGAGCGTCGGGATCGATTCGGTGAAGTTCTTCGGCTGCCCCGCGACCGGCGGCGACGAACCCGCGACCTGCGTCGTCGCGATATGGCTCAGATCGTACGACGCGAAGTGCCATTGCACTTTCGGCGTGACGAAATAACCGGGCGCATTGACGCCGTAGCTCAGGTACGGATTGAAGTACAGTCGGTTGCCGTCGGTGGCGCCCTCGGTCGTGATCGTGAAGCGCGTGGCGTCCAGTTCCGCGCCGTAGTCGAAGCCGCCGACGTTGTACTTGTTGTACTGAACGTTGACCTGCGGCTCGCGGGCGTACGGCGGCGTCGAGGGTTGCAGCGTCTGCCAGCGCTGTTCGCGCGCGAGCACCGACCACGGGCCGTTGTTGTACGTGAGCCCCGCTTCCTGCTGATACAGCAGTTGCGTGCCGTTCAGGAACTGATTCGACGCGTTGCCCAGGTCTTCCGGATATTGGTCGTCCGAAACCTTGTTGTAATTGATATAACCGCCGAAGCCGCTACCGAAGTTCTGACGGTGCTGCCAGAAGATCGCGTAGCGGTTCGAATGCGTCACGCGGTCATCGGGCAGATAGTTGACGTCGAGCGAGCCCGAGTACGTGGGCGACAGATAGCGATATGTCGCCTCGCCCAGTACGCCGCGCTTCGTCATGATGCGCGGCGTGATGGTCAGATCGCGATTGGGCGCGATATTGAAATAGTACGGGATCGTCGCTTCGAAGCCGGTCGTCGAACTGAGCGTGAAGGTCGGCGGCAGAAGGCCGCTGCGACGGTCGCCCGTCAGCGGAAACGAAAGCCACGGGCTGCCGAAAACCGGCACGCCCTGGAAGAACAGCACGCCGTTGTGGGCGATGCCCTCTTCGGCGCCGGTGTCGAAATCGAACGACGTGCCCTTGATGTACCACGCCGGATCGGACTCGCACTGGCAGGCCGTGTACGTGCCGTGGTCGATGCGCGCCCGCTCGTTGTCGATCATGTCGGCGCGCGCGGCGCTGCCCGAGCCGCCCGTCAGATTGAAGCGGTACTTCGGGTTCGTCATGAACCCTTCATTCGCTTCCACCTTCAGATGCGCTTCGGGACCGACGAACGACACGCCGTTGTTGATCAGCCTGACATTGCCGAAAGCATCGGCCATGTCGGTGTCCTGGTCGTAGTGGAGCGCGTCGCCCTTGATGACCGTGACCGTGCGCCGGATCTCCGCCGAGCCCTTCGCCGCCATGTCTTCGTCGGTCGTGCCCGTCGCCTTGTCACTGAGGAGGAAGGTCGAGGGCTGCTGGCCGTTTTGCAGCGGGCGTTCCTGGAGCTCCGGCGCGAGGCGCAGGCTGCCCGGGCCGTCGAGCGGCTGCGGATAGGCGGCGTCGCCCACGAGCTGCGCGTGGGCAAGAGCGGGCATCAAGCCTGGAACGGATAGAAGCGCAGCGACGAGCCGCCGCCTGCGTGGCTTGTCGTCGCCTTTGATTTTCGATACGGGAAACTGTCGTGGCGGCATGTATGGGTGGCGGTTCGATCCCGTTCGCGTCCCACGCGCCCGATGCCGCCGGGCAGGCGGCCGCGCCTTTCCGCAGTCACGAACTTGACGGTCCGTTGCTAAGCGGGGACGACACTCGATCGAACGGTGACGCTCACAGTCGTCGGGAGCCTGGTGCCAGGCGTGAAACGGATCGCTTAAAAAAGTCGTGGGGTATTATATGGCAAGATGTTTGGCCCCTCGAATTTATGACGCACATTCCTTCCGACGCCCGCCTGAACCAGCTTCGCTCGTGGCTCGAAAACGTCGCCGGACCCTACCGGCTGAACGTCGCGAGCCTCGCTCCCGCCTCCGCCGATGCCAGCTTTCGCCGCTATTTCAGGCTCGAGAGCGATGCGGCGTTCGGCAAAACGCTCATCGCCGTCGATGCGCCGCCGCCGGAAAAATGCCGCGAATTCGTGCAGGTCGCCGCGCTTCTCGAGGCCGCGAACGTGCATGTGCCGAAAGTTTTGGAAACGGATTTCGACGCCGGTTTCATGCTGCTCACCGATCTCGGCACGACGACTTACATGTCGGTGCTCGACGAAAAGAACGCGCGGCCGATGATGCGCGCCGCGATCGACACGCTGATCCGCTTTCAGCAAACCGCGCGCGAAGGCGTGCTGCCGCCGTTCGACGAGGCGTTCCTGCGCCGCGAGATGGAGCTGATGCCCGAGTGGTTCATCGGACGCCATCTGGGCCGTGAAGTCACTGCCGACGAACGCAAGACGCTCGACGCCACGTTCACGCTGCTCGTGCAAAGCGCGCTCGCGCAGCCGCAGACTTTCATGCTGCGTGACTTCATGCCGCGCAATCTGATGGTGTGCGAGCCGAATCCGGGCGTGCTGGACTTTCAGGACGCGGTGTACGGCCCGATCACGTACGACATGGCCTCGCTCATGCGCGACGCGTTCATCAGCTGGGAAGAAGAGTTTCAGCTCGATTGCGTCGCGTATTACTGGGAGCGCGCAAAAAAGGCCGGACTTCCCGTCGATGAGGATTTCGGCGAGTTCTATCGCCAGCTCGAATGGATGGGCCTGCAGCGCCACATCAAGGTGCTCGGCCTCTTCGCGCGGATTCACTATCGCGACGGCAAGCCGCGCTATCTCGCCGATCTGCCGCGCTTCATCGGTTATGCGCGCAAGGTCGCGGAACGCTACGCGCCGCTGTGGCCGTTCGCGCGTCTGCTCGATTCGCTGGAAGGGCGCGCGGTCGATGTCGGCTACACCTTTTGATTCACGATGACGCACGCTTTGAAAACAGCGATGATCTTCGCCGCCGGACGCGGCGAACGCATGCGCCCGCTCACCGACCTCTGTCCGAAGCCGTTGCTGCCGGTCGGCGGAAAGCCTTTGATCATGTGGCAGATCGAGCGTCTCGCGGCGGCGGGCGTCGAAACGATCGTCATCAATCATGCGTGGCTCGGCGATCAGATCGAAAGCGCGCTCGGCAACGGTTCTCAATGGGGCGTCGAGCTGCGCTATTCGGCCGAGACCGAAGCGCTGGAGACGGCGGGCGGCATCGCACGGGCGCGTCATCTGATCGGCGATGGCGTGTTCATCGCGGTAAGCGGCGACGTCTTTTGCGACTTCGATTACGCGACCTTGCGCGAGCGCGCCTCGACGCTCAGTTCGATGCCCTCGCCCGGCATGCATCTCGTGATGGTGCCGAATCCGCCGTTCCATCCGAAGGGCGACTTCGCGCTGAACGACGGCACGCTCGCGCTGGAAGGCGAGCCGCGCTATACGTTCGGCAACATCGGTCTGTACGACACGCGCATGTTCGACGATCTCGCACCCGGCACGCGCCGCGCACTCACGCCGTACTATCGCGAAACCATCGCGGCCGGGCGCGCGAGCGGCGAGCTCTACGAAGGCCGATGGGAAAACGTCGGCACGCCCGCGCAGCTCCGCGCACTCGACGAGGAACTGCGGGCGGGGTGAGCTTCGGAGATTGGGACGCATCCGATGGTAAAATGCGCGGTTCTCGCGTCTTTTCCTTCCATTGCGACAAGCAATCATGTCCGATACCCGTCCCGATACCCTCTTTGCGCTCACCGCGCTCTCGCCGCTCGACGGCCGCTATGCCGCCAAGACCGAAGCCCTGCGCGACTGGCTTTCCGAAGCCGCGTTCATGCGCCATCGCGTGACGGTTGAGATTCACTGGCTGATCGCGTTGTCGCGCGCGGGTTTCGCCGAAGTGCCGCGCTTCTCCGACGCTTCCGAACAGTTCCTGCTGGGCCTCGCCGAGCGCTTCACCGCGCACGATGCGGCGCGCATCAAGGACATCGAACGCGTGACGAATCACGACGTGAAGGCCGTCGAATACTGGCTCAAGGAGTCGGTCAAGGGCCAGCCGGAACTGGAGCGCGCAAGCGAATTCATCCACTTCGCGTGCACGTCGGAAGACATCAACAACACATCGCACGGTCTGATGCTCGCCGGCGCGCGCGAACGCGTGATTTTGCCCGCGCTGCGCTCGGTGCATGAACGTCTCGTGAAGCTCGCGCACATGCACGCAGAGCAGCCCATGCTTTCGCGCACGCACGGTCAGCCCGCCAGCCCGACGACGCTCGGCAAGGAAATCGCCAATGTCGCGGCGCGTCTTGCGCGCGCGATCACGCGTATCGAGAAGGTCGAACTGCTCGGCAAGATGAACGGCGCGGTCGGCAACTTCAACGCGCATCTGTCGGCGTATCCGGACTTCGACTGGGAAGCGTTCTCGAAAGATGTCGTCGAAAATCGGCTGAAGCTCACGTTCAATCCGTACACGATCCAGATCGAGCCGCACGATTACATGGCCGAACTGTTCGACGCCGTCGCGCGCGCGAACACGATCCTGCTCGACCTCGATCGCGATGTGTGGGGCTACATTTCGCTCGGCTATTTCAAACAGAAGACGAAGGCCGGTGAAATCGGCTCCTCGACGATGCCGCACAAGGTCAATCCGATCGACTTCGAGAACTCGGAAGGCAATCTCGGCCTCGCGAACGCGACGCTGCGCCATCTCGCTGACAAGCTGCCGGTCTCGCGCTGGCAGCGCGATCTCACCGATTCGACGGTTCTGCGCAATATCGGCGTCGCCTTCGGGTACTCGCTGCTCGCTTACGACGCGCTGATCCGTGGCCTCGACAAGCTCGAAGTGAACGCGGCGCGTCTGAACGAAGATCTCGACAATACGTGGGAAGTGCTCGCCGAGCCGGTGCAGACGGTGATGCGCCGCTACGGCATCGAGAACCCGTATGAGCAATTGAAGGAACTGACGCGCGGCAAGGGCATCACGCGCGAGGCGCTGCAGACGTTCATCGGCGGGCTGGCGATTCCGGCCGACGCGAAGAAGCTGCTGCTGGAGATGACGCCCGGCTCGTATATCGGCAAGGCGGTGGAGCTGGCGAAGCGGATCAGCTAAGCAAAAAGACAGAAGCCCCGGAATTCCGGGTAATGCCGTTCAGTTAGCGCTGAACGGCATTTTTGTTTGTGGAGCGAGAAGTGGTTGTAAACGGAGCGCCGGGCTGTTAACTTCTCGGTGCGATGCT
>NZ_JARUXN010000001.1:2750603-2785988 GCF_031451415.1 Caballeronia sp. LZ028
AACGACCCGGACGCACATGCGACCGGGTCGTCAAATCCCGCCCTAAACGGTACACCGTTCGCTATCTAAGAAAAGACCTTAACTGAACGGCATTACCGGAATTCCGGGGCTTTTTTCATTGGCGCGTCATTTGCGCGTCTTCAACTTCTCGAGCACGTTGTCGACGATCTGCTCGGGCGTGAGCTCGATGCTTTCCGTAATCGCCTCGTCCTCGCCAGGTTCTTCCAGCGTGTCGAGTTGGCTCTGCAACAGCGAGGGATCGAAGAAGTGTCCGGTGCGCGAACCGAGACGCTCGCGAAGCACATCCATCGTACCGTGCAGATAGATGAAGCACACGTCGCGATCGCCGTCGCGCAGGATGTCGCGATACGAGCGTTTCAGCGACGAGCACGTAAATACCGCCGTCTCGCCCGCACGCTGCTTTTCCTCGATCGCGGCACGAATGGTCTTGAGCCACGGCCAGCGATCCTCGTCGGTCAGCGGGATGCCCTTGTGCATCTTCTCCTTGTTCGCGGCGCTGTGGAACGCGTCGCCGTCGGTGAAAGTGCAGTGCAGCCGCTCCGCCAGCATCTCGCCGATGAGGGACTTGCCGGCACCCGACACGCCCATTGCGATCAAAATCATCGAAGTCTCCTTACACGAACATCGCGAGCACGAAGGTCAAGCCCAGGCCCATCAGAGAGATGATCGTTTCGAGCAACGACCACGTCTTGAACGTCTGACCGACCGTCATCCCGAAATACTCTTTGATCAACCAGAAGCCGCCGTCGTTCACATGCGAGAAGATCAGCGAGCCGGAGCCGGTGGCGAGCACCAGCAGTTCCGGGCTCGTGTGACCGCCCGCCGCGGCGGCGATCGGCGCAACGATGCCGCAGGCGGTGGTCATCGCGACCGTGGCCGAGCCCGTCGCCAGACGGATCAGCGCGGCGACGAACCAGCCAAGCAACAGCGGCGACAGACTCGCTGATGAGGCGCTCGCGACGATCTGCTGCGAGATCCCGCTATCGCGCAGAACCTGGCCGAAGCCGCCGCCCGCGCCGACGATCAGCGTAATGCCCGCGATCGGCGCCAAGCACTCGCCGCAGAACTTCTGAATCTGCTCACGGTTGAAGCCCTGCTTCGCGCCGAAGGTCCAGAAGCTGACCAGCACGGCGATCAACAGTGCCATATCCGACTGGCCGATGAAGCGCAGCAAATCGTTCGGAAGCGTTTTCGGCGTGAAGACCAGATCGGCCCAGCTACCGATCAACATCAGAATGACCGGCAGCAGAATGGTGAACAACGTGATGCCGAAGCTCGGCAAATCGCGCGTCTTCTCCGTATCGCCGTGCTTCTGGGTGAACTGGTCGGCGAGCGCGTTGGCGTCGGGCAGCTTGATGTATTTGTGGATCAGCAGCGCGAACAGCGGGCCGGCGACGATCGCAGTCGGCACGCCGACGAGCAGACCGTAGGCGATCGTCTTGCCGATATCCGCGTGATACGCCTGCACCGCGAGCAACGCGGCCGGGTGCGGCGGAATCAGACCGTGCACGACCGAGAGACCCGCGACCATCGGCAGGCCGATCAGCAGCAGCGACTTGCCGGTGCGCTTCGCGACGTTGAACGCAATGGGGATCAGCAGCACGAAGCCCACTTCGAAGAACACCGGCAAGCCGACAATGATCGCGACGACCATCATGGCCCAGTGAATGTTCTTCTCACCGAAGAGATTGATCAGCGTATTGGCGATGCGCTCGGCTCCGCCCGATTCGGCCATCATCTTGCCGAGCATCGTGCCAAGGCCGACGACGACAGCAATGTGACCGAGCGTATTTCCGTTGCCGGTTTCGAACGACTTCACGATTTTGTCCATCGGCATGCCGACCGCGAGGGCAAGCAATACGGACACGATCATGAGAACGAGGAACGGGTAAACCTTATAGCGGGCGATCATCAGGATCAGAACCGCGATCGCGATCACCGCGTAGAGCAGTAGCATGCTCCCGTGGACGGCTGGCATAACGCCTCCTTGATTTTGTTGAGGTTTTTTGCGCTATGTATGCGTTTGCCGTCGTTGCACTGCACACACGGCAACATCCGGCAAGCGCAAACACGGCGCTGGGCAACGGAATTTTACTTGTAAGCGAGGAAGTCGGCCGAGAAATGGCAGCGAGAAGCGCGCGCGTGCGAAACGCGGCCGAAAAAAAACCGACGCTCATGTAAGCGTCGGTTTCGAATGGAAGTTCAAGCCTTCTCGCCCGAACGATTTGCAATGCATCAGGCCGCCGGCTTCGTTGCCGCTGCGCACTGGAAGTCCAATTGCCGCGCGCGGCTTCCGCCTGGCCTGAGCTGCGGGTTGTCGAGGGCTTGAACCACGATTACTTGGCGATCCTCGCAAATCCGGGCAGCCTTCGACACGCAACTGTTCTGCGATTCGAACAGCCCCGAACAGGTGACGCGTTGCGCCCCGCTTTGACCGGCAACATTCAAATTTTGAGCGGAGTAGCTCAAGCCCGTGTCCGTCGTGCAAGCGGAGAGCACTCCGACTGCAGCGAGGATCGTGAAAAATAATTTAGACATTTCGCGTTTGACAGGTAATGGTCGACAAATGGCGAGTGATCGATCTGGGCAATCGCGTGACAACACGATTGCCCAGACTCCCTGACCGTCAGGTCAGGCGCTCACTCTTACCAGCGGTACGAAGCGTTAGCGCCGTACACCGTTCCGTTGCGGCTCGAACCAGCACCGGCCTTCAGCACCAGGTTCTGGGTGACACGGAGGTTGACCGCAACAGCCGCTGCCGCGTAACCCTGATACGTCGCACCGCCCACACCGACCGACATGATCTTGTCCTGGTCGATGTTCGGGATCATCGCCAACGCCGTTGCCGCAGCGATGCCCGAGTAGGCGTTACGACCCACCTCGGCGACGGCGCCTTGCATGCCATTCACGACGCTGTCGGTGTAGCTGTTCGATTGCGTGACCGCATCGTTCAACTGGTTGACGTTGACCAGATCCGCGCCTTCCGTACCGGCAGCCACGTTGGTGATCTGGCGCTCGCTACCCGCTGCGCCAACCGACACCGTGTTCGCACGATCAGCCACCGAGCTCGCGCCCAGCGCGACGGAGTCATCCGCCGTTGCCCGCGTGTTCGCACCGATAGCCACCGCGCCGACGCCGCTGGCAACCGCGCTCGAGCCGTTGGCGACCGAGTTCGCACCCGTTGCCTGAGCCTTCGCGCCGCTTGCCGTCGCATGGGTGCCGCTTGCTACAGCCGCTTCGGTTGCACGATTGCCGTCCGCTGCGAACAACGGGTTATCGGAAGTCGTTATGTTCGCAATCTGGCTGGACAGCGCATCCAACTGCGCCTTGTTGACAAGGTCAGTCGGGGCGATGGCGGTACTCACATTGTGAATGGTCGTTCCGTCCTTGCCGGCCAGCGTGATGTTGCTGTAGTCCGTCTCTCCGGTCGACGTCGTGTCGAACGTGACGGCCGCCTTCGGCTTCCCGTTCGTACCGTCCTTATACAGGCTCGTTTCCTTCAACTGACCCACGGTCGCGACATCGTCGTCGTTGACACCGTCAGCGATATGCGTGATGCGCAGCTTGTCGGTCGAATTGCCGAAGGACAGCGAACTCAACTGGCCGAAGTTCACCGCGTCGTACTGGCTCGAACCGTCAGCCACGTTCGTGAGCGTCACCGGCGTGTGGCCGGAGCCGCCCAGCGTGACCTTCGAGTGGTCCGTGTTGTCGTACATCACCGCATTGGCCAGGCCCGTGGACAGCGAGTTCATCGCCGTGGAGGTCGAGACCGACAACGAGTTGATGCCCGTGGACAGCGAGCTGATGCCCGTCGAGGTCGAAGTCGACAGCGTGCTCATGCTGGTCGACAGCGAGTTCACACCCGTGGAGAGCGAACTGATGCCCGTGGAGCTCGAAGCCGACAGCGAGCTGATGCCCGTGGAGGCCGACGCCGACAGCGAGTTCACACCCGTGGACAGCGAGCTGATGCCCGTCGAAGCCGACACCGACAGCGAGTTCACGCCCGTGGACAGCGAGCTGATGCCCGTCGAAGTCGACGCCGACAGCGAGTCAACGCTCGTGGACAGCGAGTTCACCATCGTCGAGGTCGAGCTTGACAGCGAGTTAATACCCGTAGACAGCGAGCTGATGCCCGTAGAAGTGGACGCCGACAGCGAGCTCACACTCGTGGACAGCGAGTCCACCATTGTCGAGGTCGAAGCCGACAGCGATTCAACGCCCGTGGACAGCGAATTCACCATCGTGGAGGTCGAGCTCGACAGCGAGTTCAGACCCGTGGACAGCGAACTGACGTTCGTCGACAGCGAACTCACGCCGGCCGACAGAGAACTCACGCCGCTCGACAGCGAGCTGATGCCCGTCGAAGTCGAGCTCGACAGCGAGGTAATACCCGTGGACAGCGAGCTTACGTTCGTGGACAGCGAGTTAATACCCGCGGACAACGAGCTCACGCCGCTCGACAGCGAGCTGATGCCCGCGGAAGTCGAGGCCGACAGCGAGCTGATACCCGTAGACAGCGAGCTCACGCCCGCCGACAGCGAACTCACGCCTGCAGAGAGCGAACTCACGCCGCTCGACAGCGAGCTGATCCCCGTCGAAGTCGAATTCGACAGCGAGTCCAGACCCGTGGACAGCGAGCTGACGTTCGTGGACAGCGAGTCGACACCGGTCGACAGCGAGCTAATGCCCGTCGAGGTGGAGATGCCTGCCGACAGCGAGCTCACACCTGCGGACAGCGAACTCACGCCTGCGGAGAGCGAACTCACGCCGCTCGACAGCGAACTGATGCCCGTGGAAGCCGACGCCGACAGCGAGCTCATGCCCGTGGACAGCGAACTCACGTTGGTCGACAGCGAGCTCACGCCTGCGGAGAGCGAACTCACACCGCTCGACAGCGAGCTGATGCCCGTCGAGGTCGAGGCCGACAGCGAGCTCAGACCCGTCGACAGCGAGCTCACGCCAGCGGAGAGCGAGCTCACGCCGGTGGACAGCGAGCTGATCGCCGTGGAGGTCGACGCCGACAGCGAGCTCATGCCGGTGGACAGCGAACTCACGCCCGTGGACAGCGAGCTCACGCTGGAGGACAGCGAATCGAACTTGCCGTTCGAGTTCGAGATGGCCGTCGACAGTGAATTGAATCCGGTCGAGGTCGAACTCGACAGCGAGCTCACCGTGGTCGACGTGCTGGTCGACAGCGTGCTCCATTGCGTCGAAATGGAGTTGAAGCCGGTGGACACGCTGCCCGAGATGGAGTTGAACCCGGTCGACAACGAGGCATATGACGTCGACATGCTTTGCGAGATCGACGTCACCGAAGTCGACCAGCTATTGACCGTCGACCCCATGGTCGAAATCGTCGTGGAGGTCGACGTCGACAGGGAACTGATGCTGGTCGACGCCGAACTGGACACCGTGAACAATTGCCCGCCATTGATGGCGTCCATGCTTCCGACCGCGATGTTCCCGTCTTTCAGGTTGACAAGGTTCTTGCCTGAGAAACTCACGTTCCCGTTCGAGAAGGCGATGTTATTTCCGGTGAACGTGATGCCGGTAGTGTTACTGATGGAGATTGAATTGGCGCTGGAGCCGGTGCCGGCGCTTAGTACGACTCCGCTAAAGCCGCCGGCGCAGTAGGTACCGGAATCAGCTGTCGGTGTCGCTGAGTTGGACTTGTAAACGTATCCGGTGCCGCCGTCGCACAGCGACATCGAGGAGTTCTGAGCCCAAGCCGTCGAACCGCCAAATAGCATCGCCACCGACGCGCCGACGCCTGCCGCCACACGGAACACGTCGCGCGGATCGTTATCTTCCTGCCGGTAAGCCGCTAATATGGCGCTCTGACCGTCTTCTAGGTCGCATACCGCGCCGCCAGAACTCTTCTTGCCTCGCGCCATTGCAGTCTCGGCGACTGCAACGAACGTCCCTACCTTCTCATTCCAAATACTGCGGTATGACTTATTCATAAACCGAATTGACCCACAAAAACGAGCGTCTTCACAAAAACAAAGGAAACAACTTTGACCACTGCAGAGAATATTCAGACTCGCCACTTCGATGAAGCGGACATGTCCTAAATTCGCGCAAGTGAGGTGGAAAAAGCGGAGGAAGATGTTTTGCCGTCTTTCGGATTAATCCGATTCAAACGGACCATATTGCCAGTCCGATTAACTAATGCTCGGATATGTCTTATTTATTCTTATTTTCGACGCAAAGCTGAGGCGCAAAGTCGCACCGCTCATTGAGAAAAGCAGACGAACAGGAATCAACACGTCAAAGTAAAACGCCGAGGCTGATCTAAGTGATCAGCCTCGGCGTCGAGCCGAACCGCGTTTTGTAGAGATTTAACGCAGCGGCTTTTTCACAAGTTCATCGAGCAAACCGGCGTATCCGCTTACCAGTTCCGCGTTGTCTGGCAGAAAACGCGCGATTGCCGCGCGCTGCTCGTCCCGGTAACGGCCCACGTTCGCATCATGCTGATCGATTGCCTCGACCACGCGGCGTGCTCCTTCGGCAACGTTATTGTCGCGGTAGTAGTAACCCAGATCGGTACACAACGTAGCGTTGTGGACAAGCGGATAACCCTGCCAGCAAACCTCCAGATAGAAGTAATTCAGCGGATTTTCCCACTGATGCGACACGACGATATCCGTATGCTCGGCAAGATATGTCGGCGTGTCGAAGCGTCCGAGAAACACCGCCTTGTGGTTCCGCACGATGTCGAGCTGGTTCATCAACACAATGAATTCGCGGCACTGCGTGGCGAGATTCTGCGCGTTGGTCACCTGAAGCAGTTGAATGTCGTCCGGCCGTTCGCGATACGCCAATTCCGCGATCATCGCCGGATAGAGACAGAATTTCACGACGTTGATATTCGGCTCCATCACGCTCAGGCGACGCGGCCCCGCGTGCGGCTGATACTCGCCCGAATGCGGCAACGAAACGGTACGCGCGTTCAGGAACATCGGGCTCCAGATGAACGGCACGACCCGCGCGGTTTGACGACGCATCACCTCGAAGTACGGCGCGCTGATGTTCGCGACTTGCGGAATCATCCAGATGTCGTCATAGCGCTGGTTGACGAACAGGTTGTCGCCGAAAGTGGGTCTGTTGAACAGAATCGACTCCATCGCGTGGACGTATTCGAAACCGCAACAATAAGAGATGAGCCGCGCGCCCCGCTCTTTCAGATAAGCCGTCGCGTTCGCGTCGATCTGGCCGCCGAGTTCGATCAGCACATCGACCTTGTCCTTCGCGTCATCGAATGTGACGGTGGGCCAGCGCTCGAGATCCCAGGGCAATTGGTTCGTGATCGCCACATGCGTCGTGTTGACGAGCACGACGCTCTCGACGTTCGGACAGTTCTTGAGCGCTTCCGCGAGAAACACCGCGTTCTGCTTGATACCGTTGTTCCACAACGTTTCGGCCTCGTGAAACAGGCCGATCGTGATGCCAATTCGCAACTTCTTCATTCCATTTAACTCCGTTGCCTCGCGGCAGATGCCTGAATCCCGAACTCACGCCTTCGCGTAGACGGCCTCGATCGCCTGCGTGTAGATCCGCACGTTGTCTTCGTTTTCCGGATCGAGCGTGTGAAGGAATTTCTTCGCGGTCGCGCGATAGCTTTCGAGATTGGCATCGTGCTCGGCGAAGGCGCGAAGCAACGCGCGGCCGCCTTCTTCGCAATCGAAATCGTGATAGCGATAGCCGCACTCGCCGATCAGATGCGAGTTGTGAATCAGCGGATAGCCGCCGTAGAGCGCTTCGTAATACACGTAGTTCTGCGGGTTTTCCCACTGATGGCTCACGACCGCGTCGACGGAAGCCGGCACGATCTGCGCGAACGGGAAGCGTCCTTCGAAGTTGCCGAGCCCGTGTCTCACATAATCGAGACTGTGCGCGAAACCGACGAACGCCGCGTGATCCTTCAGCTTGAACGTGTTGTAGGCCCATACGCGTTCGAGCATGTCCGGATTCTCGCGATGCGCCACGTCGCAGGCGAGCATCGGGATATAGCTCGTTTTCACCATGCAGACGTTCGGCTCGAAAATTCCGACGCGCCAACGCCGGCGCCCCGGCTGATAACCGAACTTCTGACCGTTCGACAGCTTCGCCGCTTCGCGTTCGAGCACGACCGGACTCCACAGGTGCGGCATGAGCTTGACCGGCGCGCGGAAGAGCGTTTCGAAGTACGGTTTGCAACTGACTTCGTATTCCGGCAGCGTCCAGACTTCGTCGTAAGGCGCGCCCGAAATCAGCAGCGCGTGCTGGAGATTGAAGACCATGCGCTCGATATCGATGACATAGTCGTTACCGACGCGCATCGTGATGACCTTGCCGCCCTTCTCGCGGAACTTGATCGCCCATTCCTTGCTGAGTTGCGCGCTCATTTCGATCATGACGTCGAGCTTGGACATGGCCGTTTCCATGTCGATGAGCGGCACAGGCGAATCGGACAGGAAACGCTTTGCGTCTTCGGGGCCGCCGTCGCCGCCGCCCGTCACCAGATAAGTCGATTTCACGCGCGGCGAGCGCATGAGCAACATCACGAGATAAAGGCAGTTCTGGAAGATGCCGTTTTCCCACAGCGACTGCTCGCCTTTGCGGATGAAAATGGAAACGCCGACGTTGATCCGCTCCGGCATGCGGGATTTGCTTTGCATGTTCATACGCCTACCTCGAGCTTGCTGCCCTCACAAAGGTTGATCAACCGTTCGGCGAACGCATCCAGGTTGGCTTGATTGAAAGGACTGACCGCGTCGATGACGCGCTGCGCGTTTGCGCGATATGCATTGAGATTATCGTCATGCTCGCGGAACGCGCGCAGCAGCTGACGTCCGCCCTCTTGCGCGTCGAAGCCCGGATAGTAGTAGCCGGCATCCTTCAGCCACGGCGAATTGTGGACGAGCGGATAGCCGCCGTAGAGCACATCCAGATACAGGTAATTCTGATCGTTGCCCCACTGATGCGACACGACTGCATCGGCGAATTGCGCCATGAAGCCGGCGATATCGTTACGGCCATGGAACGTCGCCTTCGAGTCTTTCACGATGTCGAGCGAGTTGGCCATGTACATGAGCGTCGGGTGATCTTTCATGTGCATGGAATTGAGCACATGCATGGCGGACACGCTCGAACGATCCGCGCGATACGCCTCTTCGCAGACGAGCATCGGAATGCTCGATGTTTTCACCACCGAAATATTCGGCTCGAACATTGCGACCCGCAAACCTTGCGGCTGGATGGCCGGTTGAGCCGACTTGTCCGCGCGGCGCTCGTAGCCGTAGCGCAGACCGTGCTCCTCGACTTCGACGATGCGGCTCTCGATGAACTGCGGATGCCAGATGAACGGAATGATATGAACGGGACAGCGATGCAGCGTACGCATCATCGGGACGGACGCGCGATCCTTCGACATCAGCCAGACCTGGTCGTAACGGTCCGCGCGCATGACGTGCACGGGCTTGTCGAACACTGGCGCTTCGACGAGCCCCACGTACGGCTGGCCGCAGCAGTAATACGCGACTTTCTTGCCACGCGCGCGCATGAGATCGAGCCATTCGGTGTCGAGCGCGCCGCCCATTTCGAAGATGACGTCGACGGCGTCGGTCGCCTCATGAATCCGCATGATGCGCAGGCCTTTCGACGCGGCGTCCACTTGCGGAGGCAATGCGTTCTGGTCGCCCACGTCGATGAGCGAAACACTCTCGATGAACGGAAGCTTTTGAAGCGCTTCCGACAGAAAGATCACGTTCTGGCCCAGGCCGTTTTGCCAGATGTTTTGGCCTTGATGCGTGACGACTGATATTCCGACTCGGATGGTCATCGGATTGGCATCCTAAAGATATTAAATTTCGCTTTCTGAAGAAGAGGTTCCGCGGCAAGTCGATCTTTCGGCCGGCACGGTTGAACGCTGGTGCGGCGGGATCGGCGCTGGTGCGAGCAGCATCGCGCGGAAGCAAGGAGGAATGGTGCAGAATGCGCCGAACCGTCCTGATCTTCTTCGCTTCCGCGATTGGATATATCGGGGAACTTCTGAAAGCTAAATATATAGAAGAATCTCTAGAATTCCCAGTGAATCAGGGATTAATGAGACTAGTCTTATCCGAGTCTTAAAATGCGCAAAACGTCTTAAACACAATGCGTTTCGAAATTTGGATTTATCCGATTCAAATATTGATCGAATCGCTTGACGAAAAAGCTTGATGTTCGCGCGCTCGACTGACGGCGCACGCGAAAGCGTGTCGGAAGAGGAGCATCGTCGGGCACGAATTGCCCTGACCGAAAGGCAAAAAAACAAAACGCGCCCGGCCGCTCGCACGGCCGTGACGCGTTTTCGATTAGTGCAGCAATTTACTTATGCGGCGCCAATTCGCTCGCCGCCCGCGCGAGGCGTGTGACTTCTTCCCAGTTCTGCGCGGCGAGCGCGGCCTTCGGCGTGAGCCACGACCCACCGACGCACACCACATTCGGCTGCGCCAGGAAGCTCGATGCGGTTTCCGCCGTGATGCCGCCCGTCGGACAGAATTTCAGGTTCGGGAACGGTCCGTAGAACGCCTGAAGCATCGGAATGCCGCCCGCCTGTTGCGCCGGAAAGAACTTGACGATTTCATAGCCGAGTTCCATCGCCGTGATGATATCGCTTGGCGTCATCACGCCCGGCAGGAGCGGCAATCCGGCGTCCTGCGCGGCCTTGTGCATGTCCTTCGTGAGACCGGGCGACACGCCGAATTGCGCGCCCGCCTTCTTCGCCTGCGCGCAATGCTCCGGCTTCGTGATGGTGCCCACGCCGACGACGATATCGTCCGCCAGTTGGCTCGCGCGCTCGATCGCGCCGATGCCCGCCGGCGTGCGCAGCGTGATTTCCAGCACCTTCACGCCGCCCGCATGCAGCGCACGCGACACGTGCTCGCCTTGCTCGATCGTTTCAAAAGCCAGAACCGGGATCACCGGTCCCAGACGCACGATTTCGCTTACCGTTTTCATTTGATGCGACTCCTGGTTTTTGAGCGGCGCCCTTGGGGTCTGTCCGCGGGTTTCTCTCAGGTTCCGGGCGTTACGCCCTTCGTTGTTCCGTTCAGTGATTCGTGGCGTGCGCCTTGTTCAGCGCCGACGCAGCCGCCCGCGCATTGTCGCGAAGCGCGTTTCGTTCGGGCGCGGCGGCCGTCGCGTGCGCGTGTCCGTCGTGGCTTGCTGCCGCGCCGATCAACGCGCCGAAGACCGACGCGCCCTGCTCCGCCGGCAACGCCGCGCTGCGGAACACGCCGAACAACTCGCGGCCGAAGCCCGCTTCGTTCTCCGCCTGATGCAGCGGCGCCTCGACTTCGCGTGAAGCCCACTCGTTCGCATCGATTTCGATGTCGAGCACGCCCGCGGGTGCGTCGATCACGAGCATGTCGCCGGTGCGGACCTTGCCGAGCGGACCTTGCAGCAGCGCTTCCGGCGATACGTGAATGACCGCCGGCACCTTGCCCGATGCGCCCGACATGCGTCCATCGGTCACTAACGCGACATGGAAGCCCTGATCCTGCAATACGCCCAGAAGCGGCGTCAATCGATGCAACTCCGGCATGCCATTCGCGCGCGCGCCCTGGAAACGCACGACGGCGACGAAATCGCGCTTCAGTTCGCCCTTGTCGAACGCTTCCTGCACTTCTTCCTGCGAATTGAAGACGATGGCCGGCGCCTTCACCACACGATGCTCCGGCGCCACCGCCGAAATCTTGATGACGCCGCGCCCGAGCTTGCCCTGCATCAGCCGCAGTCCGCCGTCCGGCTGGAACGGCTCGCCGATCGCGCGCAGCACCTTCGTGTCGTGGCTCTCTGCCGCGCCGTCGACCCATTGCAGTTTGCCGTCGATGAGCTTCGGCTCCTTGGTGTAATGCGACAGCCCTTTGCCGACGACCGTCTGCACGTCCTCATGCAGCAGCCCGCCTTCGAGCAGATTGCGCACGAGGAACGCGACGCCGCCTGCTGCGTGGAAGTGATTCACATCGGCCTTGCCATTCGGGTAGATCTTCGCGAGCAGCGGTACGACCTGCGACAGCTCGTCGAAATCGTTCCAGTCGATCACGATGCCCGCCGCCCGCGCGATCGCCACGAGATGCAGCGTGTGATTGGTCGAACCGCCCGTCGCGAGCAGCGCAACAATGCCGTTCACGATCGCCTTTTCATCGACGACATGACCGATCGGCGTGTAGTTGCCGCGTTCGAGCGTGATATCGAGCACGCGGCGCGCGGCCTCGGCGGTGAGCGCGTCGCGCAGTTCCGTATGCGGATGCACGAACGCCGCGCTCGGCAGATGCAGGCCCATCACTTCCATCAGCATCTGATTGCTGTTGGCGGTGCCGTAGAACGTGCAGGTGCCGTGACCGTGATACGCCGCCGCTTCGGCTTCGAGCAGCGCGCCGCGATCGCATTTGCCGGTCGCGAATTCCTGGCGCACCTTGGCTTTTTCGTCGTTAGTGAGACCGCTCGTCATCGGGCCGGCTGGGACGAAAATGGTCGGCAGATGGCCGAACTGCAGCGCGCCGATCGCGAGTCCGGGCACGATCTTGTCGCACACGCCGAGGCACAGCGCCGCGTCGAACATGTTGTGCGTCAGCGCGACGGCCGTGCTCATCGCGATGACTTCGCGCGAGAACAGCGACAGCTCCATGCCCGCGTTGCCTTGCGTGATGCCGTCGCACATAGCCGGCACGCCGCCCGCGAATTGCGCGATGCCGCCATGCGCGCGCGCCGCCTGCTTGATGATGTCCGGAAAGCTCTTGTACGGCGCGTGCGCGGAGAGCATCTCGTTGTAGGACGACACGATACCGATGTTCGGCTCGCGCACCGCCTTGATCGCGAACTTTTCCTGGCCCTCGAGGCCGGCGAAGCCGTGCGCGAGATTGGCGCAGGACAGCGCACCGCGCGCCGGGAATAGGCCGTGCGCCGCGTCGATGCGCGCGAGATAGGCTGCGCGCGTCGGCTTGCTGCGTTCGATGATGCGATCGGTGACGTTCTTGAGTTGCGGATGCGGGGAAACCATCGAAGCTCCTTCGTCTCACTCCCGGCTGCCTGCCGTTGAGATTGGGTTGAACATTGCGAGGGACGGCGTTTGAATCGTTGTCTTGTGATGGGCGCCGTGTCTCGCGAGTTTAGGAGAAAAACTACACGATGACAATCGAAAACCTGGCCAGAGCGACAAGCAGTCACATGAACAAGACGCTTACCACACGGACGTTTACGGGATTTCCCTAAGATTCCGAATCCAACGTATGTAGTATTTGTACAAAACCGATCATCCGTTATAGTCCGTAGCAATTTTCAGAATAGGCGAGAATTCCGATGTTGCTGTCCCAAGTCGAAGCGATGCGCGCGCAACTGCGTCCGTCCGAGCGCAAGCTGGCTGAGTACGTGCTGGAAGCGCCGCGCGAGGTGCTCGACCTGTCGATGACCGAATTCGCCGCGCGCGCGGGCGTCAGCCAGCCGACGATTGCGCGTTTCTGTCAGGCGCTCGGCTTTTCGGGATTTCGCGAGTTCAAGATTCGCTTGGCGCAAGGCGTAGCAGCGGATGTTCCCACGGTGTATCGCGACGTACGCACCGACGAACCGGCCGCAGGCGTCGCGGCGAAGGTGCTCGACCGGACCATCGGCGCATTGATCGCGGTGCGCAACAGCCTGTCGTCGGACAGCGTCGCGGCGGCAATCGCGATGCTCGCGGATGCACGGCGCATCGAGTTCTACGGCGCGGGCGGGTCGGGCATCGCCGCGCTCGACATGCAGCACAAATTTTTTCGGTTGGGCGTGCCGTCTGTCGCATACTCGGACCCGCACACCTACACGACCTCGGCGGCGCTTCTCGGTGCGGGCGATGTCGTCGTCGCGATATCGAATACAGGACGCACGCGAGACATTCTCGATGCGTGCCGATCGGCGCTGAACGGCGGGGCGAAGGTTATCGCGATCACACACGGCAACTCGCCGCTCGCGCGTCTCGCGACAGTCGGATTGTTCGCGAACGTCGATGAAGACACCGACATTTTTTCGCCGATGACATCGCGCGTTTCGCATCTCGCGATCGGCGACATTCTGGCGGTCGGCCTCGCCCTGGCGCGGGGACCCGCGCTGGCGGAAAAGCTTGCGGAAGCGAAGGACGTGCTCGAAGGGCGGCGGGTGGGTGCGTAAGCGGCGAAGTTCGCTTCGACGTCGAACGAAGGGCGATGCATCGCCTATTCTTCCCACAAACCGGATGTCTTGCAGGACCATGCAACATGGACTGTTCCTTCACTGTCGAGCGCTTCGAATCCTGTGTTTATGGCGGAAAGCCGGACGAAGCCATCGCGCTGCTTTGCGAATTCGATCATTACCTGCGCGATGTTCCATTTCCTGATTTGCTGACTCTTGTGGCGCCTTCCGCGATATGGCCGACACCCAGCAGGGAGCGCCAACTCGAACGCTTCGTCAGCCGCGTGGCGGCGGCCATCGTTGCACTCCTCGGGAATACGGAAATCACGCTCACGGAATCGCGGTTTCTGAAATTCTCAGGCTGCCGCTCGCTTGTCCAGCGCTTTCTCGGCGCGGCGCCGCTTACCAATGCAGACCATCTCGCACGGGGTTTTCTTCCGGTGGTCCACGAGGATGGAACCGAGCAACTGCCCTATCCTGACGCGGTGAAACGGCTCAATCTGCTGTGCAATTCCGAATCGCGCCTGACGCTGGATTATTCCGCCTGCATGCGTGCGGACCCCATTCCGACGCTCAATCTCGCCATTGCGACAGCCGGCGAAATGCTTCCCGGCACAACCGAAGCGCACCGCAAACGTGAGGCGCTCCTCAGCTGGCTCGACAGGACACTTGACCAGCAGAGCGATCTCTGGGAAATCGAGATGGACCCGCTGCTGGGCCTTTACATGCACTGCACCTATGCCGAAATCGAGGACAGGCATGCAATCAAACGCAGCATCAACAAGCTCGTGCGCAAGACGCTCGCGGCGACGGGCCTGACCGATCTCGACACGAAGCTCACCGCGTCGCGACGGGCCGAACGAGCCCGACCGCTCATGCTCGTCGTGCTCGAAGCATTCGGCGATGGCCATTCGATCATGCGTACTCATTCGCTCAATTTGCAGGCCGCGCGCGCTCGTTTCGATATCGTCGCGATGTGCGATGCCGACGCAATAGGCGAACTCGGACGGCAGGTCTTCACGCGCGTGATCGAATTGCCAGTCAAAGAAGGCTTCCGTCGCACACTCGCCGCGATTCGCGAATTCGCCGAACGCGAATGCCCCGACGTCCTCTACATGCCGAGCGTGGGCATGTCGTTGTTGACGCTCAACGTGTCGAACATGCGGCTCGCGCCGATTCAGATCGCGGCATTGGGCCATCCCGCGACCACTCGCTCGGACTGTATCGATTACGTCAGCGTGGAAGACGATTACGTCGGCGATCCGGCATGTTTCAGCGAAAAGCTATTGAGACTTCCGAAAGATGCCCAGCCTTATCGACCTTCGGGCGCGATGAAGGCGATCGACTTTCCGGCAAAGAAGCCGTCGGCGGAAATCAACATAGGCATTGCTGCCAGCCTGATGAAGCTCTCGCCCGGTTTTCTGGCGGCATGCCGAAAAATTTCCGAGCGCAGCCGCGCCCCGGTCCGCTTCCATTTTCTGACTAGCGGTGGAAACGCCGTCGCGCTGTTGCACCTGGCGAAATCCGCCGCGGAGACGTTTGCGAAACGGAACGCGCTAATCGTTCCGCAGCAGCCCTACATGAAATACATCCGCTATCTCAACGACATGGACATGTTCCTGAGCCCCTTCCCGTTCGGCAACACGAACGGCATCGTGGACGCGTTCACCGTCGGTTTGCCGGGCGTGTGCAAGACAGGGCGGGAAGTGTTCGAGCGCATCGACGGCGCCATGTTCATGCGCGCGTACATGCCCGGCTGGCTGGTCGCGGACACGGTCGAGGAATATGTCGAAGCGGCGGTCAGGCTCGCGAACAATCACGAAGAACGCGGATCGCTGCGCCGCTACATGCTCGAGAAGAATGTGGTCCAGCGTTTCTTCGAAGGCCGTCCCGAAGTGTTCGGGGAAATGGTCCTCGATCTGGTGAAGCAGGAACGCGTCAGAACGGCTTGATCACGACGAGCAGCGTCGCGCCGAGCAGCCCGAGCACCGGCAGCTCGTTATACATCCGATACCACTTGTCCGAACGCTTGTTTTCGCCGCGCTGAAACGTGTGCAGCAAGCGCCCGCAATATGCGTGATAGGCGATCAGCAAGACGACGATCGTCAGCTTAGCGTGCAGCCAGCCCTGCCCCGCGCCGATGCCCACGACGAGCCACAGCCACAGCCCGCACGCGAGCGCGGGCACGGCGATGAACGTCATGAAGCGAAAGAGCTTGCGCGCCATGAGCAGCAGGCGCGCGGTGGCCACGGGGTCTTTCTCCATCGCAAGGTTCACGAAGATGCGCGGCAAATAGAACAGCCCCGCGAACCATGAAGCGACGAGCACGATATGCAGCGATTTGATCCAGAGCATCGGTTCTGATTTTTATTGACGGACTTCGCCGCGCCCCAGCACGACATATTTGAGCGACGTGAGCCCTTCGAGACCGACCGGTCCGCGCGCATGCAGCTTGTCGTTCGAGATGCCGATTTCCGCGCCGAGTCCGAACTCGAAGCCGTCCGCGAAACGCGTCGATGCGTTGACCATCACGCTCGCCGAATCGACTTCGCGCAGGAAGCGCATCGCGCGGTCGTGGTCTTCGGTGACGATGGCGTCCGTGTGGTGCGAGCCGTACGAGTTGATGTGCTCGATCGCCTCGTCGAGATCGCCGACGACCTTGATCGCCAGCACCGGCGCCAGATATTCCGTGCTCCAGTCTTCTTCGGTCGCATCGACGAGCGAGCCGACGTGCGCCGCTTCGAGCACGGCGCGCGCTTGCCCATCGACGCGCAACTCGACGTCCTTCGCCTGGAACGCGCGCGCGAGTTGCGGCAGCGCCTCGTTCGCGATGCCGCGCGCGACGAGCAGCGTTTCCATCGTGTTGCAGGTGCCGTAACGATGCGTCTTCGCGTTGTCGCAAATGGCCGCTGCTTTCGCGAGATCGGCGCGATCGTCGACGTAGACGTGGCAGATGCCGTCGAGATGCTTGATCATCGGCACGCGCGCTTCTTCCATCAGGCGCGCGATCAGGCTCTTGCCGCCGCGCGGCACGATCACGTCGACGAATTCGGTCATCGTGATGAGCTTGCCGACCGCCGCGCGATCCGCCGTCTCGATGACCTGCACCGCGTCCTGCGGCAAGCCCGCCGCTTCGAGCCCGACGCCGATCAGCTTCGCGAGCGCCATGTTGCTTTCGAGCGCCTCGGAGCCACCGCGCAGAATGGTCGCGTTGCCGGATTTGAGACAGAGCGCGGCGGCGTCGATGGTCACGTTGGGCCGCGATTCGTAGATGATGCCGATCACGCCGAGCGGCACGCGCATCTGCCCGACCTGAATGCCGCTCGGACGGAACTTGAGCCCGCTGATCTCGCCGATCGGATCGGCCAGCGCGGCGACCTGACGCAAGCCTTCGACCATCGTGTTCAGCGCCTTGTCCGAAAGCGTCAGGCGGTCGATGAACGCCGCGTCGTGACCCTTCTCGCGCGCGCGGGCGAGATCGCGCGCATTCGCTTCCTTGAGCGCTTCGCGCTCGCGCTCGATGGCGTCGGCCACCTTGATGAGCGCCGCGTTCTTCGCCGCCGTGGACGCCCGCGCCATCGCGCGCGACGCCTTGCGGGCGCGGCGGCCGAGGTCGGTCATGTATTGATCGATGTTCATCGTGGGTCTCGTTGCGTCGGCGCTGCGCGTCGAAAAGTTCATTCTAAGCTGTTGCACAGATTGCAACAGCGCGTGACGGAAGCGTTCTAGCGACGCGGTCGTGGCGCTGGCGCGCGCTGCGCCGTCTTGCCGCCGTGCGCGACGGCCATCGCCAGTTCGAACATGCCGGCCCACGGATCCGGCGGCGGCTCGCTGCCGCGCTTGCCCGTGCTGCCCGACAGTCCCTTCACCTGCCGATCCAGCCGCGCCGCCAGCGACAGCGCCTTTTCCAGCGCCTCGTCCGTCACGCGCGAGAGCGCCGGGCCGATCAGCCGTTCGCGCGGGCCCCAGACGCGGTTCTCGCGCATGAGTGTCGCGAGCGGCTTGCCCGATGCGACGCCGCGCTTGATGCGCAGCAGCGTGCGAACTTCCTCGACGAGCGCCCACAGCACGAGCACTGCCGCCTCGCCTTCGCCTTTGAGGCCATCGAGCATGCGCGCTAGACGGCCGACATCGCCCGTCAGCATCGCTTCGTTGAGTTTGAACACGTCGTAGCGCGCGACGTTCAGCACCGCGTCGTGAATCTGCTCGAACGTGAGCACGCCCTCGGGATACAGCAGCCCGAGCTTCTGGATTTCCTGATGCGCGGCGAGCAAATTGCCTTCCACGCGTTCCGCGATGAACGACAGCGCGCGCCGCCCTTCCTCGCCCGGCGCGACACGCTGGCCTTGCTGCGCGAGGCGCTGGGCAACCCACATGGGCAATTGCGCGCGCTCGATCGGATCGACCTTCAACGCGACGCCCGCGCCCAGCAACGCCGTGAACCAGCCGGATTTCTGCGTCGCGCCGTCGAGACGCGGCAGCGTGACGAGTGTCACGACGTCCGGGTTATCGGCGTCGGCGAGCGTCTTCAGCGCTTCCGCGCCTTCCTTGCCGGGCTTGCCGGTCGGAATGCGCAGTTCGATCAGTTGACGGTCGCCGAACAGCGACATCGACTGCGTTGCGCCGATGAGCGCGCTCCAGTCGAATCCACGCTCGACCGTGAACACCGTGCGATCGGTGAAGCCCGCCGCGCGCGCCGTTGCCCGAATGCGGTCGCACGCTTCCTGCGCGAGCAGATGCTCGTCGCCGTAGACGACGTACAGCCCTTTGAGGCCTTTCGCGAGATGCGCTTCGAGCGCGTCGAGCTTCAGTTGCATGATGCCAAGCGAACCCGGCCGATCAAAGCGGCGGCACCGGCAGCGGCGCGCGCGGCGAGACGCCCGGCGTCTGCTCGCCCGGCGCCGGATGCAGCGAACGCACGGTCGCGAGACGGCGCGTCAGCTGATCGACCGCGTCGTTGCGCATGTCGTTGTAGAGCAGCGTCGCTTCCTGCGATTTCGCGAGCGTGTATTGATCGCTGTATGTCATCGAGCGATTCAGCGCGATGGTGCTCGGCGGAATCAGTAACGTGCCGTCGGCGCCGAGCAGTGTGTAGTTCAGCGAGAAGACGAGCTCGTATTCCTGGATCACGCCCTGCGCGTTCAGGCTCAGCGTGCGCATGCCCTGGCCTTCGTTCAGATTGAGCGTCGCGTCCGGCTTCTCGAACGGTTTGACGATCACGGTGTCGCTGCCGCCCTGAACCATGCGCTCGAGGCGCGCGACCATCTGCGGCGTGCCGCCGGTGATCGCGAGCCGCTTGAACGCGTAGTCCTGCTGGCCGCGAAGCTGGAAGCCGCACGCGGACAGCATCGCCGCGCCGCCGAGGAGCGGGACGAACGAGAGAAACGAGCGCCTGCTCGCGCTGACTTTGCCGGTCACATCCACTCCCTTGGTTGTGCGCATCAGACGACCACGTTGACGAGACGCCCCGGCACCACGATCACCTTCTTCGGTGTGCGGCCTTCGGCGAACTTCTCGAACATTTCGTGCGCGATCGCGGCCTTTTCGATGTCTTCGCGCGATGCCTCCTTCGCGACCGTCAGCGCGCCGCGTACCTTTCCGTTGACCTGCAGCACCAGCTCGATTTCCGACTGCTCGAGCGCGGCTTCGTCGACCTTCGGCCAGGGCGCGTCGAGGAGCGGGCCGAATTCCTTCTCGTAGCCGAGTTCCGACCACAACTGGAACGTGATGTGCGGCACGACCGGATACAGCACGCGCAACAGCACGCCGAAGGTTTCGTTCAGCACGCCGGCGCCGACGTTCTTCGCGCCTTCGACCGCGTTGAGCATCTTCATGGCGGCGGACACGACCGTGTTGTACTGCAGACGGCCGTAGTCGAAATCGGCCTGCTTCAGCACGGTATAGATTTCGCGGCGCAAGGTCTTCTCGGCGTCGCCGAGTTTCGATGCGTCGAGCTTCGCGTGCTGACGCAGCGCATCGGCGTTGTCATGCGCGAAGTGCCACACGCGGCGCAGGAAGCGGCTCGCGCCTTCGACGCCCGCGCCCGACCATTCGAGCGACTGCTCGGGCGGTGCGGCGAACATCACGAAAAGGCGGGCCGTGTCGGCGCCGTACTGATCGATCAGCGTTTGCGGATCGACGCCGTTGTTCTTCGACTTCGACATCTTCTCGACGCCGCCGAGCACGACCGGCTGGCCGTCCGCGTTCAGCGTCGCGCCCGTCGGGCGGCCCTTTTCATCGTGCGTGACCGTGACTTCGAGCGGGTTGTACCAAGTCTTCTTGCCGCTCGCGTCCTCGCGATAGAACGTTTCGTTCAGCACCATGCCCTGCGTGAGCAGATTCTTCGCGGGCTCGCTGAACTTGATGAGGCCCATGTCGCGCATGACCTTGGTCCAGAAGCGCGAGTACAAGAGGTGCAGAATCGCGTGCTCGATGCCGCCGATGTACTGATCCATCGGCATCCAGTAATCGGTGCGCTCGTCAACCATCGTCGGCGCGTCCGGCGCGGTGTAGCGCGAGAAGTACCAGGACGAATCGACGAAGGTGTCCATCGTGTCGGTTTCGCGCTTCGCCGCCGCGCCGCACTTCGGGCACGTGCAGTTCACGAACGCTTCCGACTTCGCGAGCGGGTTGCCCGAGCCGTCCGGCACGAGGTCTTCCGGCAGCACGACCGGCAGATCTTTCTCCGGCACCGGCACGTCGCCGCACGACGGGCAATGGATGATCGGAATCGGCGTGCCCCAGTAGCGCTGGCGCGAGATGCCCCAGTCGCGCAAACGCCAGGTGACCTGCTTGTCGCCGAGGTTCTTCGCCTTCAGATCGGCGGCGATCGCGTCGATGGCTTCTTCCGTCGTCAGGCCGTCGTACTTGCCGCTGTTGATGAGCCTGCCCGCGGTCTTGTCGCCGTACCATTCTTGCCAGGCGTCGGTCGAGTATGTCTTGCCCTCGACATCGATCACCTGTTTGATCGGCAGCTTGTACTTCTTCGCGAACGCGAAATCGCGCTCGTCGTGCGCCGGCACGCCCATCACCGCGCCTTCGCCGTAGGACATCAGCACGTAATTGCCGATCCACACTTCGACTTGTGCGCCCGTCAGCGGATGCGTGACGAAGAAGCCGGTCGGCACGCCCTTCTTTTCCATCGTCGCGACATCGGCTTCGGCCACGCCACCGCGCTTGCATTCGTCGATGAACGCCTGGAGATCGGCGTTGTCGCGCGCGAGGCGCGTGGCGAGCGGATGCTCCGCCGCGACCGCCGCGAACGTGACGCCCATGATCGTGTCGGCGCGCGTGGTGAATACGCGCAACAGTTTCGCTTCGCCGTCGATTTCATACGGGAAGCCGAAGTTCACGCCGAAGCTCTTGCCGATCCAGTTCTGCTGCATGATCTTGACGCGCTCGGGCCAGCCGAGGCCGTCGAGATCGTCGAGCAGTTGATCCGCGTAATCGGTGATGCGCAGGTAGTACATCGGGATTTCGCGCTTTTCGACGAGCGCGCCCGAGCGCCAGCCGCGCCCGTCGATGACCTGCTCGTTGGCGAGCACGGTCTGATCGACCGGATCCCAGTTGACCGTGCCCGTCTTCTTGTACGCGATGCCCTTTTCCAGCATCTTCAGGAACAGCCACTGGTTCCACTTGTAGTAATCCGGCGAGCAGGTGGCGACTTCGCGCGACCAGTCGATGGCGAGGCCCATCGACTGCATCTGCTTCTTCATGTACGCGATGTTCTCGTACGTCCACTTCGCCGGCGGCACGTTGTTCGCCATCGCCGCGTTTTCGGCGGGCATGCCGAACGCGTCCCAGCCCATCGGCATCAGCGTGTTGTGGCCGTTCATGCGCAAGTAACGGTACATCACGTCGTTGATGGTGTAGTTGCGCACGTGACCCATGTGCAGCTTGCCCGACGGATACGGCAGCATCGAGACGCAATAGAACTTGGGCTTGGCCGACGTCTCGGTCGTCCGGTAGACGTCGTTCGCGCGCCAGTTGCTCTGCGCGGCGGATTCGACGTCGGCGGGTGCGTATTTATCGTGCATGGTGTGGTTTGGCTTTCGGCAAATGCTGGGAACGGACTTTGGGACTCGCCGCTATCGATTCGGGCAACGAGTCCGGGCGCTGCGGCATTGCTGACACGGCGCGGCGTCGGAATTCGGGCCTGCTGGCTCGGGCCAAGGCCCGCCGAACGGGGAAACCGCGATTATACCGTTCGATGCGCGCCGGTTCGCGCGCTTATTGCGCGCGCGCTGGCTGCTGCGGTTTCGCGGGCTGCGTGACGAAGCCGATGCGCTCCAGACCGGCCTGCTGCGCCGCGCCCATTACCTGCGCGATGACGTCGTAGCGCGTCGCGCTCGACGCCCGCAGATGCAGTTCCGGCTTCTGCGCGCTCTTGCCCGCGTCGGCGAAACGCGCGCGCATCTGATCGAAAGTGACAGGCGTGTCGTTCCAGAAGAGCTTGCCGGCGTCGTCGATGGACAGCGTGACGGTTTGCGGCGTCTCGCGCGCGGGCTGCGACGAGACTTTCGGCAAATCGAGCCGGATCGCGTGCGTGAAAAGCGGCGCGGTGATGATGAAGATGACGAGCAGCACGAGCATGACGTCGATGAGCGGCGTCATGTTGATGTCCGCCATCGGCGCACCGTTCGTCTTCTTGTCGAGTCCGCCGAAGGCCATCGCCGCGTTCCTATTCGGCCGGACCGCACACGAACGCATGCAGATCGTGCGCGAATCCGTCGAGTTCCTCGGAAATCTGCCGCACGTAGCGCCCGAGAATGTTGTACGCGAGCACGGCGGGAATCGCGACGACGAGACCGAACGCCGTCATGATGAGCGCCTCGCCGACCGGCCCGGCGACGTTTTCGATCATCGCCTGACCGCTCGACGCGATGTTCGACAGCGCGTGATAAATGCCCCAGACGGTGCCGAGCAAGCCGACGAAAGGCGCCGTGCTCCCCACCGATGCGAGCAGAACCTGACCGAATTCGAGCCTTCGTTGCGAACGCAGCAACGCATGACGCAGCGCGCGCAACACGCGCTCGCTGCGCTCGACGCGGGCGAGCATCGCGCCGGGCATTTCAGCTTCCGATGCGCGCCACGCGGCTTCAGCGAGTGGCAGAAACACACGCTCGCGATCCGCGCGCTGCAATGCGCCGATGCCATCCTTCAAACTCGGCGCCTGCCAGAAACGCTGCAATGCGCGCGGACCTTGCCACTTGGCGCGCGCCAGAATCCACGCCTTCACGAGCAGGAAACACCAGCTCGCGAGCGACATGGCGAGCAGCAGACCCGCGACCGCGTGCGTCACGGCATCGCCGGATTGAAGGTAATGAATGACGCCCGTTGCTGCCATAAAAAATCAGCGCAGGCCGAGTACGTCCTGCATGTCGAAGAAGCCCTTGTCGTGCCCTTCGAGGAAACGCGCGGCGCGCAGCGCGCCCTGCGCGTACGACAGACGGCTCGCCGACTTGTGCGTGATCTCGATGCGCTCGCCGATGCCCGCGAAGAGCACCGTGTGATCGCCGACGATATCGCCGCCGCGAATCGCGGAAAAGCCGATCGTCGACGGATCGCGCTCGCCGGTCACGCCTTCGCGCGCGTACACGGCGCAGTCCTTCAGATCGCGGCCGAGCGCCTTGGCGATCACTTCGCCCATGCCGAGCGCGGTGCCCGACGGCGCATCCACCTTATGACGATGGTGCGCCTCGATGATCTCGATGTCGTAGCCGGTCGCGAAATGCTTCGCGGCGAATTCGAGCAGCTTCAACGTGACGTTCACGCCGACGCTCATGTTCGGCGCGAACACGACGCCGATCTTCTCGCCCGCCTGCTTCAGTTGCGCCTTTTGCTCGTCCGAAAAGCCGGTCGTGCCGACGATCATCTTCACGTTGTGCCGCAGCGCCGCTTCCAGATGCGCCATCGTGCCTTCGGGACGCGTGAAGTCGATGAGGGCGTCGGCGTCGGCGAACACGCGCTCGATGTCGTCCGTCAGCAACACGCCCGTGGTCTTGCCGAGGAACGCGCCCGCGTCCTGTCCGAGCTGCGGCGCGCCGGGGCGGTCGAGGGCGCCGGCGAGTTGCGCTTCGGGCTCGTTGAGGACGGTTTCGATCAGCATCCGGCCCATGCGGCCCGACGCGCCGGCAATGGCGATCTTCATGGCAGTCTCGTGTTGAATCGCGCGCGGCACGCGCGACGGATGATGCGAATGGGCTGTGCGGATGAAGCGGCGCCGCGTCGACGCATGGCGCGGCTTCGTCCTCGAGCGGCTGAACTGCTTACTGGCTTTGCTGCGGCAGATAGAACTGCGCCTGGCCGCTTGCGTTGGCCGGAGCCGGCGACGAACCCGCCGGACCGACCGCGCTGCTGTCCGGAATGTTGATCGTCTGCGGGCGGCGCTGCAGCTGAATCTGCGAGTTGCTGCCGGAACTGTTGGTGGAACCCGGCGCGCCGCCCGAGCTCGTCGGCGCGCTGCTGAACGCCGAGGAGCGCTGACGCCCCGTCGGCATTTCGACTTGCGCCGTTGCGCGGTTCGCGGCCTGCGCGGCTTCCTGGTTCGCATCGCCGGCAAATGCCGCTGCCGTATTCGGTTGCGTCGACGGCTCGCCGACCGGCGCTGTCACCGCCGCGGTCGACGCCACCGGCGCGGATGCCGCCGCCGGCGTCGCAGGCTTCGCGACCTTGACGCCCTTGTCGCCGTCGATTTCGGCGAGCAGCTCGAGGTTCGACGGCAAGTTCTCGCCGCCCGACCAGCTCACGACGCGATCGCTCGCGAAGTTGACGACGAAGTCACGCTGCTGAACGACGGATGTCGACCCACGCTTGAAATAGAACACGTAGTCCCAGCGATCGGCGTGGAACATGTCCGTCAGAAGCGGCGTGCCGAGGAGTTGCTTCACCTGATCACGCGACATGCCGACCTGCATCTGCGCCGCGGCTTCCGCCGAAACGAAATTGCCTTGCACAACCGTTATCCGGTACGGCGTGATGCTTTGCGCGATCTTCTGCGTGACGCTGTCGTACGTCGAGCAGCCGGCGAGCAATGCGGCCAAGGTTGCTGCTATTACGGTTCCCCGCATGCGACGGCTCTCCCTGCAATTCGATAAATATTTGGAAAACATTTCACCTTTCACGCGAGGCGCTTCAAGGCCGCACTCATTTCGGCCCTCATTAGCTAATTCACCTTGACGCCTTGACGCCGCTTGGGATGTCAGGATTTGGCAAAACGCATTACTATGAGAACCTTGAATTGTACTCTAGGGATGCCTAGCCATGACCAATCCCGCCGATCTCAAGAATATCGGGCTCAAGGCGACCCTGCCCCGCCTCAAGATTCTCGAAATTTTCCAGCACAGTCCGGTGCGCCATCTGACCGCTGAAGACGTGTATCGAAGCCTGCTCAACGAAGAGCTCGATATCGGTCTTGCGACGGTTTATCGCGTGCTCACGCAGTTCGAGCAAGCCGGCCTGCTGTCGCGAAGCAATTTCGAATCGGGCAAGGCCGTCTTCGAGCTCAACGAGGGATCGCACCACGATCACCTCGTGTGCATCGACTGCGGCCGCGTCGAAGAGTTTTTCGATGCGGAGATCGAACGCCGTCAGCAATCGATCGCGAAGGAACGCGGTTTCAAGCTCCACGAGCATGCGCTCGCGCTGTACGGCGCATGCACGAAGGAAAACTGCCCGCACCGCAAGCATTGAGCTTCGCGCGCCGCTCTTGGGCGCGCGGATGAAAAAACCGCCGTTCATCTCGCGATGGACGGCGGTTTCGTTTCGCCCGTACGTTTCATGTTATGCGCATGCGATCGATTCGCAATTGCATTTCGATTACCGCATGTTGTATCAAGCTGCGCGCGCGGCCGCTTCGATCAGCGCGTAACGTTCGGGCAGGTCGATTTCGTCGCAATTCGGCAAGTCGCCGCCGCGATCGACGACGATGAAATCGCCCGGCTCGTCGAGCACGATCAGCGGGTGATGCCACACGCCGCGCGCATAGTTCACGCCCTGCCAGCCGCGCGCGTAAAAGGCCCGCAGACCAGCCGCATCGAACTCGCCCGCAGGCGCGACGACCACGAGATAGCGCACGTCCGCGAGCGGCACGAAAGCCTGACTGCCGAGCGGATGGCGCTCCATCATCGAAACCACGACCGGCTGCGGGCGCGGCTGGCCGCGAAACACGTTGATAAGCGGCCGCCCTCCGCTTTCGAAGCCGACTTCCACGTTCGCGAGATCGTGAAAGCGCTCCGTCGTGCCCGCGTTGATCGGGAAATGACGCGCGCCTTTGAGTTCGATGACATCGCCGAACGGGGCGAAGGCTTCGCGCGTGAGCGGTTCGAGCGTCAATGTTTTCATTCGATTCCTCCGAAGATGCGCGATTCCGCGAGGTGCGTGTCGCGACAGTCGGTCATTTCAATGCCCGGGTTGCGTCGAGTCAGATCGCGTGCGCGTGTTCGTTGCCGTGCGCGCCTTGCTCCGATTGCGGCGCGGCGGGCACGAAGCGATACTCGGCGTCCTGATCGAGCACGCGTTGGGCGCGCGCCCGGTCGATGTCGTTCTCCCAGACGCCGACGACCACCGTCGCCACGCAGTTGCCGATCAGATTCGTCACCGCGCGCGCGATGCCGACGAACCAGTCGACCGGCAGGATCAGCACGAGGCCGAGCACGGGAATGGCGGGAATGG
Source organism: Caballeronia sp. LZ028 (assembly GCF_031451415.1). Lineage (NCBI taxonomy): Bacteria > Pseudomonadati > Pseudomonadota > Betaproteobacteria > Burkholderiales > Burkholderiaceae > Caballeronia > Caballeronia sp. LZ028. Next base: position 2,777,463 of record NZ_JARUXN010000001.1, read on the forward strand.
CGGAGAGCGTCGCGGCAAGAATCACGATGGCGGAGCCGGGAATGCCGTGCGCGCCCTTCGACGTCACCAGCGACACGAGCACGACGACGATCAGGTCATGCATCGACAGCGGCGTGTTGGTCGCCTGCGCGATGAAGATCACCGCGAGCGTGAGATAGATCGAGAAGCCGTCGAGGTTGAACGAGTAGCCGGTCGGAATCACGAGACCGACGGTCGAATCCTTCACGCCCATCCATTCGAGCTTGCGCATGATCTGCGGCAGCACGGCATCCGACGACGCGGTGCCGAGCACGATCGACAATTCCTCGCGCAGATAGCGCACGAGCTTGAAGATCGAGAAGCCCGCGAGGCGCATCACGATACCCAGCACGACGAACACGAACAGGAAGCAGCTCGCGTAGAACACAATCACGAGCAGGCCGAGCTGCTTGAGCGACGCGACGCCGTACTGGCCGGTCGTGAAGGCGATCGCGCCGAGCACGCCGAGCGGCGCGAGCTTGATGATGAACGCCATGATGCGGAAAAACACATGCGACAGCTCGTCGATGAAAACCGTCACGCGCTGTGCCTTTTCGCCGAGCATCGAGAGCGCCGAGCCGAACAGGATCGCGAACACGAGCACTTGCAGGATGTCGCCTTTGGCGAAAGCGTCGATCGCGGTGTCGGGGATGATCTTCAACAGGAAGCCCGCGGTGTCCTTCAGGCTTTTTGCGTGCTCCGTGTAGGTCGCGAGCGACGCGGCATTGAGCGAATGCAGATCGATGTTCATGCCGACGCCCGGCCGCGTGAACCATGCGAGCAGCGCGCCGATGACAAGTGCGAGCGTCGTCATGATCTCGAAGTAGACGACCGCCTTCAGTCCGACGCGTCCCACTTTCTTCAGATCGCCCGCGCTCGCCATGCCGCTCACGACGACGCAGAAAACGATCGGTCCGATCACCATCTTGATGAGCTTCAGGAAACCGTCGCCCAAAGGCCGCAACGACTGGCCGAAATGCGGAAACAGCGCGCCGACCACCACGCCGATGACCAGCGCGATCATCACCCTGCCGAACAGCGAATTCAGAAATCTCGACACGACCGTCTCCTCGTGTAATGTCTCGGGACCAGAGCACCAGAGCAACTGTTCCGACTGGTCGGACCAGTACTGTGATGGGGAATATTAGAAAGCCGATATAGAGCCGTCAAGGAAGCATTGGTAGCGGTTTACCCTGTTCCGGTCGGGTACGGAAATGGCCGCGACACGGTCGTTCACACGTGCGCACGGCACGCGCATACAATGGCGGTCAGACCGGCCAATTCAGTTTTCTTCCTATGAAAAACGTCCCGCATACCGTGACCGACGCCGCCATCGCGACCATTCGCGAGCGCATCGAATCGAGCATGTATCCGGTCGGGAGTCTGCTTCCGGCGCAGCGGCAGCTATCGGAAGAATTGGCGATCAGCCGGGCGTCGCTACGCGAGGCGCTCTCGACGCTCGAAGCGCTCGGCATGCTGCACATCCGGCCCGGCAAAGGCGTGTATGTCAGCAGTGCGCAGGCAAGCAACGCACATCCGTGGCGCTTCGCCGATCAGGCGTCGTTGCCCGACACCTATCAGATGCGCTTCGCGCTGGAGGGATTCGTCGCGCGGCTCGCGGCGCATTCGATCGGCGACGCGGACATCGACTGGCTCGACGACAATCTCGACTCGCTGCACGCCGCGTTGACCGAATCGGCGCTGGAAGAAGCCGCGCAACTCGACTTCGCGTTTCACATGCGTATCGTGAGTCTCGCGGGCAATGCGGCGATCGAATCGATCCTGCGCGGCAGCGCCGACATCATGAAGGAGAGCCAGCGGCTGCCGTTCTATCGGCGCGAACTGGTGTTATCGACGTATCACGAACACGCGGTCATCATCGAGGCTCTGAAGGCGCGCGACGGCGAGAAGGCCGGCCGCGCGATCGAAGGTCACATCGTCAACGCGGCGCAGCGTGCGGGCGTGCATTTTCCCGTTCCGAGCAAAGCTTGAGGCGAAAAAAAGCCGCTCCGAAGAGCGGCTTTGTCGTTTCAGCAGGCTGAAACTTACTTCGCGTTCGCGAGGGCGACCGCCGTATCCAGCATGCGGTTAGAGAAGCCCCATTCGTTGTCGTACCAGCTCGACACCTTCACGAGACGGCCCGACACCTTCGTGAGCGTCGAATCGAACGTCGACGAAGCCGGGTTGTGGTTGTAGTCGATCGAAACCAGCGGCGCATCGTTGTAGCCGAGCACGCCCTTCAGTTCGCCTTCCGACGCTTCCTTCATGATCTTGTTGATCTCTTCGACCGTCGTATCGCGCGCGGCGATGAACGACAGATCGACGACCGACACGTTGATCGTCGGGACGCGGATCGCGTAGCCATCCAGCTTGCCGTTCAGCTCGGGCAGCACGAGGCCGACGGCCGAAGCAGCGCCCGTCTTCGTCGGGATCTGGCTGTGCGTGGCCGAGCGCGCGCGGCGCAGGTCTTCGTGGTACACGTCCGTCAGAACCTGGTCGTTCGTGTACGCGTGGATCGTGGTCATCAGACCGTTCACCAGGCCGATCTTGTCGTTCAACGGCTTGACGAGCGGCGCGAGGCAGTTCGTCGTGCACGATGCGTTCGAGATGACCGTGTCCGACGCCTTCAGCACGTTGTGATTCACGCCGTACACGATGGTCGCGTCGACGTCCTTGCCGCCCGGCGCCGAGATGATGACCTTCTTCGCGCCGCCCTTGATGTGCGCGCTCGCCTTTTCCTTCGTCGTGAAGAAGCCGGTGCACTCCATCACCACGTCGACCTTCAGCTCGCCCCACGGCAGTTCGGCCGGGTTGCGGTTCGCCAGAACGCGGATCTTGTCGCCGTTGACGACGAGGTAATCGCCGTCCACCGACACTTCGCCCGGGAACTTGCCGTGCGCCGTGTCGTACTGCGTCAGGTGCGCGTTGGTCTTGGCATCGCCGAGGTCGTTGATGGCGACGATCTCGATGTCGTGCTTCTTGCCGTTTTCATAGAGGGCGCGCAGCGTGTTGCGGCCGATACGGCCATAGCCGTTGATTGCAACGCGAATCGTCATGGTCTATCTCCTTGGCTTAAAAAAACCTGCTTCGCTGACCGCGAATTTTACTGCGCGGCGAGGACGGCCTTCGCCGTCGCGACAACATGCTCCACCGTGAAGCCGAAATGCTTGAACAGCGCGCCCGCCGGAGCCGACTCGCCGAACGTGTCGATGCCGACCACGCCGCCCTCGAGGCCCACATACTTGCGCCAGAAATCCGTCACGCCCGCTTCGATCGCCACGCGCGCCACGCCCTTCGGCAGCACGCGCTCACGATACTCGGCGTCCTGCTTGTCGAAGACGTTCGTGCACGGCATCGACACGACGCGCGCGCCGATGCCTTCCTTCGCCAGCGCCTCTACGGCTTGCATCGCGAGCTGCACTTCCGAGCCGGTCGCGATGAGGATGATCTTGCGCGCGGGGATATCGTCGTTCCAGTCGCGCAGCACGTAGCCGCCCTTCGCGATGTTGGCGATCTGAATGTCGTTGCGCGGCGAGAATTGCAGATTCTGGCGGCTGAAAATCAGCGTCGACGGGCCGTTGTGCGCGATCGAATGCGTCCACGCGACCGCCGTTTCGACCGTATCGGCCGGACGCCACGTCTGCAGATTCGGGATCAGGCGCAGGCTCGACACATGTTCGATCGACTGGTGCGTCGGACCGTCTTCGCCGAGACCGATGGAATCGTGCGTGAAGACGAAGATCGAGCGCGACTTCATCAGCGCGGCGACGCGCAGCGCGTTGCGGCTGTAGTCCGAGAACGTCAGGAACGTGCCGCCGAACGGACGATAGCCGCCATGCAGCGCGATGCCGTTGATCGCAGCCGACATGCCGAACTCGCGTACGCCGTAGTTGATGTGATTGCCCCACTGGATGCCCGCGTGTTCCGGATTCGCGTTTTCGGCGTCGCCTGCGGCGCGAACGGCTTTGGAAGCCTTCCAGTTGGTGAGGTTCGAGCCGGTCAGGTCGGCCGAGCCGCCGAGCAGTTCCGGCAGTGCCGCGGCCAGCCCTTCGATGGCGTTCTGCGAGGCCTTGCGCGTCGCGATGGTTTCGGCCTTCTGATTCGCGTCCTCGATGATCTTCGCGGCAGCTTCGGCCCAGTTCGCGGGCAGCTCGCCGCTCATGCGGCGCGTGAATTCGCTCGCTTCCGACGCGTACTTCGCGCGATAGGCGTCGAACGCCTTGTTCCATTCCGCTTCGGCGTGCGTGCCTTGTTCCTTCGCGTCCCACGCCGCATACACTTCCTGCGGAATTTCGAACGGACCGTAGTTCCAGCCGATCGCCGCGCGCGTCGCCGCGATTTCCTTGTCGCCGAGCGGCGCGCCGTGCGCGTCGTGACCGCCCGCCTTCGTCGGCGCTCCCTTGCCGATGACCGTGCGGCAGCAGATCAGCGTCGGCTTGTCCGACTTCTTCGCGGCGGCGATAGCGGCATCGACTGCATCGACGTTGTGGCCGTCCACGGCGCGGATCACGTTCCAGCCATACGCTTCGAAGCGCTTCGGCGTGTCGTCGTGGAACCAGTGCTCGACGTGGCCGTCGATGGAAATGCCGTTGTCGTCGTACAGCGCGATCAGCTTGTTGAGCTTGAGCGTGCCCGCGAGCGAGCACGCTTCGTGCGAAATGCCTTCCATCAGGCAGCCGTCGCCAAGGAACACGTACGTGTAGTGATCGACGATCTTCGCGTCAGCCTTGTTGAATTCGGCGGCGAGCAGCGCCTCGGCGAGCGCCATGCCGACCGCATTGCCGACGCCCTGGCCGAGCGGGCCCGTGGTCGTCTCGACGCCGGCCGTGATGCCGTATTCCGGATGGCCCGGCGTCTTCGAATGCAGTTGACGGAAGTTCTTGAGCTCGCTCATCGGCAGGCCATAGCCGGTGAGGTGCAGCAGCGAATACAGCAACATCGAGCCGTGACCGTTCGACAACACGAAACGGTCGCGATCGAACCAGTGCGGATTCGCGGGATTGTGCTTCAGATGGCGCGACCACAGCGCGACGCCGATTTCCGCCATGCCCATCGGCATGCCGGGATGGCCGGAGTTGGCTTGTTGAACGGCGTCCATGGCGAGCGCGCGGATTGCGTTGGCCATGAGGGCGGTCTGGCTGGAGGTCGGGATCGTCATGTCGAGTCTGGGCAGGTGCTGAAATGATCCGCGGTGCTTCTCTTGCAGTACTTCTCACTCGGGCCGGACCCGCACACACCACGTTTTCAGGACCGGAACGACTTGGAAACGACGAGAAACGACGAGGATCGGAAGCCCATCATTCTAACAGACCGGTCCGATTGACACGCGTCTGTAAGGGCGCAGTTCCGGTGCGTCCGGACGTCCCGGGCGCGGGCATGTTCCGTGCACTTCACGCGTCGCCGCACTGTCACGGCGGCATGACAATCCGTGACCTTACACGGTAACGCGCGCGGTCAACGGACGTTCATCTGGCGAAATCCGTCCGGCGCGCGGCGTATCGCGCAGGTTCCTTGCCGGTCCATTGATCGTACGGCTTCATGGCAAAATGCTTCCCAATGTGCAGCAGCAAGGCTTCAAGGAGTGCTTTCGATGACCGACCCTCGCCCCGCCGACGTGCCCTGGCTGACTCCGTATCTCACCGTGCGCGACGCACGCGTGAGCATTGCGTTTTATGAAAAAGCGCTAGGCTTCGCGGTGCGCGACAGCGTCAACGACGACGGCACGGTCATCCATGTCGAGATGACGTATCGCGGGCAGTTGATCGTGATGTTCGCGCCCGAAGGCGCGTACGGTTCGCAGGCGCGCACGCCGAAGAGCGCGGGGCAAATGGCGCCGCAGTCCTTCTATTTATACGTCGATGACGTCGACGCCACGTTCCATCAGGCGCTCGCAGTCGGCGCGAAGGCGCTCATCGAGCCGCAGGACCAGTTCTGGGGCGACCGCTTCGCGCAGATCGAAGATCCGGACGGCTATCGCTGGGCGATCGCGCGGCATCTGCGCTGAGCGCGCAGGCATTCTCACTATCCGCGGACGGCCGAGTCCGCGATCAATCACTCATGCCACGTTTTCATGTCGACGGCCCGCTCTGCGCAGGCCAAACCTTCGCCCTTCCGGATGACGTCGTGCGTCATGTGCACGTCCTGCGTCTGCAAACGGGCGATGCAATCACACTCTTCGATGGCCGCGGCGGCGAATATCGCGGCGAGCTCGTCGATATCGCCAAACGCGCGGCGACCGCGCGCATCGACGAACACAGCGATCGCGAGGCCGAGCCGCCGTATCGCGTGACGCTCGCACAAGGCGTGGCGGGCGGCGACAAGATGGACTGGCTCATCGAGAAGGCGGTGGAACTCGGCGTCTCGGGCATTGCGCCGATCACGGCCGAGCGCGGCGTCGTGCGTCTCGCCGGCGAGCGCGCATTGCGTCGCCAGGCGCACTGGCAGGCGCTCACGCGCGCGGCGTGCGAGCAATGCGGGCGCAATCGCGTGCCCGAGGTTGCGCCGCCGCGCGATCTCGACGTCTGGCTCGCCGACCTGCCCGCCGCCATCGACGGCGAACTGCGCCTCCTTCTCTCGCCGCGCGCCGAAGTCAGCTTTGCGTCATTGCCCGTCGATCCGCCGGCGAGTCCCGTCACTTTGCTGATCGGGCCGGAAGCGGGTTTTTCGCCCGCGGAAGAAACCGCGATCGTCGATGCGGGTTTTTCCACGCTCGGGCTCGGCCCGCGCGTGCTGCGCACGGAGACGGCGGGCATTGCGGTGTTGGCGGCGCTGGCCGCGCGCTGGGGCGGCTGGTAAAAAAATAGCCCGATGGAAACCCATCGGGCTATTTTCCTGCTTTGCGCCGGCCTTGGTTCGAATGCTCAGACGAACGAATAGAACACGCGGAAAGCCACTTTCCTTTCCGCCCAGAATTCCGCCGCGTCGCGGAATACGTCCAGCAGCACTTCGCGGCCTTCCTTGTCGAACTTCTGCGCGATCGGCAGTTGTTCCAGCACGATCACGAAACCCGGTTGCGAGCCCGCCTTGTGAACGAGATCGGTGAGCGAATCGTAAAGCGCGTCGTAGTTCTTGCCGAAGTGTTTGGGAAAGAGAAACGAAAGAGCGATAGTCTCGAGCACTTCCTGTTTGCTCTGCGCATGGCCGAGATACGCGTACAGGAAATGCTGGCCGAGGCGGTTCGCTTCGTCCGCGAGATCCTGCACCCGGAACGCGCGAATCGACTGCACGATGTTCGGCCGCACGGTTGCGAACAGCGATTCCGAATCCTCTTGCGGATGGAGCTCCTCGGGCCTGGTCTCGTCGTCGGGTCTGTTGTCGTGTTCTGTCATGCGTAGCCGCAATACTCGCTGGAACAGGTTGCCATCGCCGGTGGCGAAAAGATCACCCGCGACGCTGTGGTCGTGCGCGTAGATGTTGTCGCTCATGCCGTTAATCCCGTAGTTGATCCGCAATGCGTTTGAAACTGGCGTAGTGGTCGTCCGTGTAGTAGCAATCGTCGAGCTTCTTCTTCGGACCGCCACACACGATCCGGCGCGCGCCGCGATCCCGCGCGCGAGGCGTGGGAACGGTGTATTCGTGGTAGTAGCCGCGTGGATGCCGCGGAAGCAAACGCTCGCGATTGCCGAACACGACGCCGTCCTTCTCGAAAGGGAAAGGGCCGCCCGCTTCGATCAGCCGCAAGGTTGCGACCGCCTGCTTGGGCAACTGCGCAATGTAGACGGTGGCCAGCCCGTCGCGCTCCTGCTCGCCGGTCGCTTGCGGTTGCCGCACCTGCGCTTCACGGACCGGTTCGGCCGGCGAGACGGGCGCCGGACTCGCCGAAGCAACCATCTCCTGAACGCCGCTTCGAGGTTCATCCTTGCCGCACGCGCCCAACAGGACGCTCAAGGCGACGAAAAACGAAAGAGCCCTCGCGCGTGTCACCAAACGGTTGTCCTCGCGTTACACCAGAATTCACGACCATGAAAGATGTAAGGGTATCGCTAATGACAGGGCGAAGCAACGTTCGCCCGAAAATCGGAAATTTTTTCGCAGTTTGGACCGATCCCGCAAATTCTGATGACGTAATCATCCGAAGAATTAGTCGAAATCTGAGAGATTTTTATCCCAGTCAGGATAATAATTTGCTCGTGGGATCTGAAGCGTTGGACGAGCCGCCTCACTCGTCGCCAGTTTCGCGGCATCGCGCTTGCCGTTCGATCCCGCTTTTTGCGTGTAAAGCAAACACTCCTTTGCTTTTTTCGCGGCGTGCCGTGTGTCCACGGCACGCTTTTTTTTCGCGCAAAAAAAGCGGCGGGAAAGCCCGCCGCGTTCTTGGTCAAAGCACGCCGCGATCAGCGCGCCGCCGATGCATCCGCCACCAGCAATGCCGTCATGTTGACGATTCGCCGCACCGTCGCCGATGAAGTGAGCACGTGAACCGGCTTCGCCGCGCCGAGCAGGATCGGCCCGATCGCGATGCCGCTTCCCGCCGCCGTCTTCAGCAGGTTGTACGAGATGTTCGCCGCG
>NZ_JARUXN010000001.1:2786088-2834305 GCF_031451415.1 Caballeronia sp. LZ028
TGAATTCGCCCGGCAATACAGCCTCCGGCCCACGGCCGAAGGCTCATGAAAGACCGAACACTAACGCTCGGCACTGTCCAAGAAATCCAAGCGGTTCAGGAGACCCGTCGCCAAGCATGCGCAATGGTCGAAGCGATGGTGGCGCTTGCGCGCGCGTTAGGGATGAGAACGGTCGCGGAAGGCATCGAGAACGAAGCGCAATTCGTCCTCGGCAAAGAAATCGGTTGTGACGCCGTCCATGGATGTTTCATTGGCAAGCCGGGCTCGGCAGCGCGCATCGATCCTTTCGCCGAGACCCGGTTTGGCCCGACTGGAGCTTTCTTACACGACTCGGGATATCAATGACGACGCCACGCGGTGGCTCGCCAAGGCGACGAAGCGCGTGGCGCCTTCTGACCCGCCGTGACAGGCGTCGTCTCGGACATTGCCGCAATAATCCCGCGCCCCTCGTACCGGGGGCGCATAATGAGCTATGTGTATGCTCAAGGATGTTTGATGAACGCGAATGAAAAAGGTCCCGTGCACCGTGGGCTTCGAGGCTTTACGCACTTGATCGAAGAAATGGGCGCTAATCGCTCGAAGGAAAAATCGCGCGAAACGGTGCGGACGCTTCGAACCGTCGCCGGTGTCAAAGGGTTCGTGAGGGGAGCAATAAAATAAGTACGCTACCGCCGAGCGCCTAGGCGATGACCAGCCTAGCGGACTGTGACGTTTCGCACTACCGCGGCATCGAGCGTGTTCTGTTCAAGGAGCGGCGGCGAGAAGCATTAGGCGCCATCTAAATGTTCGTGTGGGACACGACCGACGTGGACTTGCGTGCCGCAGTCGCCGTCCTAGCGGTCCTATTGTCTAAATGCGAGCCATCTGCCTGGCTTTGTGGAATGGCACCGAAACAAGCGAGACTAAAGCTGCGGACGGGCATTGGTAGGTGCCTCGCGTCATGTTTTGACTTGGCGTTGCTGAGAGGCCTGCTGGTGGCATGGCTCTCAGCGTGTGGGAGTGCGACGCCGGCGCGGCAACTACTGAAAGGTGCATCGATGATAGTGATGACGGTTATTGTGTTGGTCCTTGGTGGATGGCTCGTCTTGTATCTCGCTAACGAGAACAGCAACGACAGCATTCGGCGGGAAACATGGGAACGCGAACTTAGAGATTTGCATGAAGACCGCTAGAAGACGCCTAAACGGCCCAAAGTGTTGAGCGGTCAACTCGTCAACCGTCCGAGTTTGAAACCATCATGCGTTCGGGAGGACGATTGCCGCGCCGGCACGTGCGTGCGCGTTTCGGCTTGGGGCTGCAACGGCTCACGGCCGGTTTCCGCATGTCAAGGGCCGATCGGTAATCGCTTCGTCATTAGGGCGCAATTACCCCGCCGCAGTTCAACTGGGAGCCGGCCCGAAAAGCTTTGACAAAGCCACGCCAGCACTATATTGTGAACAACGAAATATTCAAGAAGCTCGATTGCTGATCACCATTACTCGCGTCGTCGGCGCGGTACTCGCTGTCCTCTCTTCTTCCTTGAAGTTTTTGTCGCTCCGCTCGCGAGCTCTTATTTTTTCAAGGAATTCTCATGGATACCGGTACAGTTAAGTGGTTCAACGATAGCAAGGGCTTTGGTTTCATCACCCCTGATGCTGGTGGGGACGATCTCTTTGCGCACTTCTCGGAAGTTCAAGGCGACGGCTTCAAGACGCTCGCAGAAAATCAGAAAGTAAGCTACGAGACAAAGCGCGGCCCGAAAGGCATGCAAGCCGCGAATATCTCGCCGCTGTAACGCAGTTCAAGGGCCGGTTTACCGGCCCTTTTGCTGTCGGTACAGTCGACACCCGCGCTGCGCGACGGGCCGCGATCACATCGGCGCGATCTAACGGCACATCTATGTCCCATGCGTCAGACAATATAGTCAGCTCGTCCTGCCAGTCATTTTTTCCCGAAAACACGGGGTCGACTACCGGTGAATCGAGTGTCCGATCATAGCTGTTAGACGGCAAGGTGACGCGCTGTGCTACGGCGGTCTGCTCTAAGTCGATATAGGCAACCGTTTCAGCGGCTGAACAGAGCCGGCGAGAACCCACATGTCATCGCCAGCGGTCAAGGAAGCGTGGCGATGAGCGGGTCCGCGGCAGTCTGCGACCTCATCAACGATTGCCTTTCGGCCTTCGCAACGGAGTAAAGCAGAGCGACTCCTGCAAAGCGGGCAATATCGTCGCGTTGAAAAAGTCTGAACTCCTGGCGACTGCATGATCGGTATATCCGCCGTTGCAACGCGCTGGATGATCCCCACCCTATCGCAGGCACACGCCCTGGAGGGCAAATGTATCCTCTACTGGAGTTTCTTTCGACACTTCCGCAGTTCCACGCAGATCGTGCTCGGAGCGAAGTGGTCCACATTGGCACCGGGTGCACTTTGTCGCGTAGGGACAGCTGCGGGCCCGAGGTCGATTCAGTACTTCTCGCTCGGTGGCCGGGGCAACCGCTAGGCGATGCCAGCATCATTGACGGACTCGATGCCGTGAACTTCTATATGCGTGAAGCGCGTAGCATGGGCGCCGAGATCGGCCTGCTCAACCGAGCGATCGGTGTACTCGATCGATCGATGGGCGGTGAGACGCTTTTTTCGAAGTCAATCTACGTTTCGCCGGCGCGTGCGACCCAGGACGGCAGTTGACGGCCGGCGAAATCGACGTCATGTGCGTCGCTCGGGCTCGCGCCCCGTGGCAGTCGTCGCAACCGGACTGCATCCGTGATAGGCCGTGCAGCAGATCCTGTAACGAAGGCGTGCGAGAAGTGCGCGCGGACAGTCCAGTATATTTCAAGCAACTCGCGGCTATGCTTGTCGAGTGGGGACCCACCCTGGGGATTGACATGGCGACAGAAGAAAACGTACTTGCTACCTTTGAGCAGTTCAACGTTGAGGGAAGAGACTACGTCACGTTGAATGACGCGTGCAACGGACTGGCGCAGTGGCTGGCGTCGGCCTGGGATCGTCTAGAGGAAGGCGACGCCCAAATTTTGGTGGCCGTCGGTGCCACGTTGTGGCGAGAGGGCTATTCCCAGAGATAGTTTCCGTCGTCGTTTGACAGTTGCCGACGTCGGCTGGCGGCACCGCTTAAGAAAGGAAGGAGGCTCGGGCTGCGGCATGCCATCTCGACGGGGCGCACGTCCGTTTCACCCTCCGTTTGCGTTCAGACAGGGTGAGTTCCGTCAACGAATGGAGACCGTAGAACAACATTCACTATGCCGGAAGCTCATAAGAAAATCGATCGAGGTTGGCGGATAGCCGGGCGGTTCGGGATCTTTCAGACGAACGTGGTCGTCGATTAACGACAGCATTTTGCCAAGCGGAATCGCCTAGATCGTATCCTTGTCGATCGCAACCGATTCGGTGATGTGCCCAATTGATAAGCAGGCAATTTGCCGAGTACGTCGGGCGCCTGGCATGGTTTGATCCGGTGACAGCTGAAGGACCACCGCGAATGTAAGCCCTGGCGCGCGGATGCCGACATGGTGAACCCGTGCCCATTCCGCAAGCCTCTGACGGCGCTATCTCGGCCCCCCTGCAGCTTTTCGAAGCGGCGCCGCCTCGGAAGGGCGGTGAGTTTTTTGCGTCCGTCGTGATGGCGAGCCGAACCGCTCGAGCAGCTTATGTTGGAAGGTAGCTATCGGCGCCGGAAGAAACGATTGCCTCAATGTTCCGTGAGCGTCATCAGAATGTCCGCGTACCATGCGCTGTTGAGGCCGAGCGTCTCGTCGACCTGGAGGTCTCGATCGCCCATGTCAATGGTGGATGAGTGAACGCCAAGAAGCGTCCATGGCAATCTCTCACCCGTCGCCGACTGTTCCCTCAACTGCTTGCTCATCACCACAGGTGCGCCGCTTGTCCCTCGATGCGTTCGCGCATCCGTAATGAAGCATCCCTTACCCTGAAAGCGGAGACCGAAAGCCGATGCAACGACGCCTTGTCTCACGACGGGCAGATGGTGGAGCGAGTCGTGAAAGCCGAGCGGGAATCCTACAATGAGAACCGAGGCGCCTATCGGCATGACATCCCCTGACTTCGGCAGATGTTCAGGCGTGAAAGCTTCGAAGACGGCACTTGATGGCAGCCTTGCTTTGTGCATTTCCAGCACCGCGACATCGATCGTGCCGCCGTCGTCCGAGCCTTCACGCCACATTGCGAGGCCTTCCGAAAACAATGGCATCGAAAACCACGTCGACGCGCCTAGGTTGTTTAGATCGACGTGAAGCTCGATTTCGAGGCGATCGGGAAAGTGCTTGCTAGGTTCGTCGTTGACTACATGACGGCTTGTGACGAGAAAGAGGCGCTGGTCACGGGCAAAGAAGAAGCCGCTTGCATTGGTGAGATGCTGTGCGCTGGCGAAGGTTCTCACACGGGCCGCCGTGAGAAGCAAGTTATCCGCAGTCGGTCGATGCAGTGCGGGAACTACCGGTACAGTTGAGCCGGCGCTTACGAGCGGCAAGACAAGTCGGCTGATCAGTCGAAGCAGCGCATCTTGCTGCGGCGTTGCGTCGTCGGCGGAAAGAAAGGCCGAGAGGGACAAATCTGATGAGCGCCCCCCTGAAGCGGTGCTGGGAACGTGCCGAACGACGAGATGATCGTCGGCTGCGGCAACCAACAGCCACCTATCGCCATTCGGGCTTACGTACAGTTCGACAAGGTTAGCGTTCATTGAGAGGTCTATGCAACGTATGAAGATCCGAGGGCGAAATCGTCGCGATAATTGGATGCATGACCAAGAGGATCGAGGGGCGACGGTAATGCCCATGCAAAGCCGGCTTGTCAAGCCTCGTGCTGCGCATCGAGAAACGTATCGACTGCCGCCTGCCCGGCGCTCTCTGCATTGAAATAAGCTCAGCGATGAGTAAAGGGACCGTTATGAATCTGAATGCTGCGGCCGGCGCGACCAAGCACGCCAAGATTGGAGCCGCCTTTGAGCTGAAACGTGACGTCATACGGATCTTCGGCTGACATCGCCAGGCTGACGTGGATCTCGAAGCCGCGGAATGGAATGATGCGGTACATAGGCGCTCCATTGGTAGAGACAGGCGTCTCTTCGGACTTACGGAGAATGCTTAAGTATAGCCCGTCAATTGCTAGCAGAGCGCGCTTCCTTCTGACATCAGCCCAGGTTGCGCCTTTCAAAGTTAGCTGTACAAAGTCTCCGAAGCGGGTAGCATGGGACGTGCCGACTGGACAGCGATGCCACTTTGGCTTCCAGCAGTGCTTCGACTATCTTACCGAAGTCCGTCATTCGGGACCGTGCAACGCGGTCGATCTGTCAGTACTACCGAAACTACTTCTCACACAGTCATATTTTGGCGCCTGAACGGCGCGAGGGCTCACTCATGGCAGTCAATTTTCGCTTATATCGGGGGCTGGAAATCTATCCGCTCGTTTTTCCACGCCAACCGACCTTGTGCGGTCACGGTCACAACTATGAGGACGGTTTCGATGCCGCCGTGCGCATCAAAGAGCCGGAAGCGGAAACCGGTCAGTCGCGCAGTTGCGTGTTCAGGCTGCCCGCACAAAGCGGGTATCAGAGCTCGGGCGATGCACGGCGCGCCTGCACGGCGTATGCAGAGGAAGTGATCGACACTTGCCCAAGAAGCCGCGCATTCTTCGGCAAGCAGACGAACCATCGCGTGCGGGAAGCAGCGACCCAGCAGAATGCAACGGCCCAAGCGCGGCCGCCTTTCGAACCGGTCCATAGAACAGTTGAAGATCATGCAAACGAGTCCGACGAGCTTTCGCATTGACCCGACGCCCCGAAGGGCAGACGGCGAGTACATGGCGCACGCACGCATCAGCGGTCACGCCGCGGATGGCAGCCCGACCGACGTGTTTATTAGCGGTGACCTCGGGGGCTTCGACCTTCGCGCAGATGCCGTCGAATTTGCGACCAAGTGGGCGCAAGAGTGGCTTGCAACACGCTTCAGATGATGCGAGCGGCCCGCGCCCCGCTTACGGCACACTGCGCCATGCCGTCGGTCTGCACTGGTTGCCGGCCGTTCCTCGACGGCTTCGAGGTCCTTCAACAAATGCGCTAACGCACCGGTATAGGACTAGAAGCATTCACGAAATCGGTCGTTGCGGTCCTGAAGGTTCCGGTACGTACATATTTGATTACCCGTGGTGGCGCATGCATGAGAACCTATCCCAAAGGTTGCGTAGACCGTCCGATGCTGACTCATGTTAGTCTCCGAAGACGAAAGGGAGGCTTTCATGCACCGAACGATCGCATACCGCGGCTTCGAGATTCAGATCGAACTGACTTCGGCTGCCGACGAGAACACCTTTGATGTGACCTTTCAGATAAGGGGCGCCACGAACCTCGAAGTGCTCGGTGCGCGGGGAGGCCGCATCCCGTTGCGCAACGGACCTTTTACTGAGCGTTGGGCCTATCTGGTGGCCGAAATTTCCGGCCAAGCAGCAATCGACGTGTTACTCGGTCCCGCCGATTGACTGCATGTCTGTTTCCCGACCCACTACACTCAGTAAGTGTTTATGGACGGCCCCTAGCCGGTTTCGGGGGTAAGGTCAGGTTGACGATCACCCGCGTACGGAAATGAACATCGGTCGGCCCCGATTTTGAACCGGCAAGAAAGCGCCCTTTCAAGATTCCGTTCAGCAACGACAGTAGGCAACTATCTTTTGCCGAGAGCATGAGCCCGGTAGTGGGAAGCATCCCTTGTTGCCTTGTGCCGCATTGCATCTCTGAATACCAGGCCCAACGGCACCTGCAATCAGCGAACTACGGAGGATCCGGGATCCATGAGACTTCGCGTCGGATACGAACTGTGGTACGAGTGCCTGCAGCCCACGCCGATGATGCTGATGCTGAACACGCATTTTTCGCACGCCAAAGATGTCGTTGTGGCGGATGTCCTCGTCACCGATCCGCCGCTGCCGATAAGGCAATATCGCGATTTGTTCGGCAACCTATGCAGTCGGATCGTGGCACCTGTCGGACGTGTGGCATTGAGCACCACAGCGCTGCTGAATGTGTCAGATTCCATGGAGACGCGGCCCATCGAGGGGTGGGCGCATCCGGTCGAGCAGTTGCCCGACGATACGCTGACTTTTCTATTGGGCAGCCGCTATTGCGAGACCGATCTACTGGTCGAGATCGCGTGGCAAATTTTCGGTCAGTGCACGCCGGGTCGCGACACTGTTCTGGCAATCTGCGACTACGTGCACCAACACATCGAATTTGATTATGGGCATGCGCGACCGACTAAAACTGCGTGGGACGTGTACCGCGAACGCAAGGGCGTCTGCCGTGATTTCGCCCACCTGGGCGTCACCCTATGCCGGGCGATGAATATTCCGGCGCGCTATTGTACGGGCTATATCAGCGATGTCGGCTTGCCGCCCGTTACCGCGCCGATGGATTTTGCGGGATGGTTTGAAGCTTACGTGGGCGGTAGCTGGCAGACGTTCGATCCGCGAAACAACGCGCCGCGTATTGGACGTGTTTTGATGGCATACGGGCGCGATGCCGCCGATGTCGCAATCAGCAATGCATTCGGGGCCGCCGTGCTAACGCACTTCAAGGTGCACTGCGACCAGGAATGACCGGGCCACGCCCCTCCGACACTAAGCCGGCGCGGTAATATACGGATAAGATGCGTCGCGCTGCAATGTGCAGTTTGAAGCGAACGGTCTGTTGCGTGGTGCTGAGCGTTGTGGCGCGACGCGTGAGACTGTCCAAAGCATTGAGGTCTTTCCAGCGGCCGCTTTGGAGAAGGCTGAGTGCCCGTTGCGGGTCGGAAATCCAACTCACTGACTGCAATCTGCTGACCGGCCGATCTGGGACGCACCTTGACTATTTCCGAAAGCGCAGAATCGATCTCCCTTCATTGAAGAGGAGGTTATCATGGAAACGCTTAATTCCTCCAACGCACACTGGGTGCCTTGGAACAAGGGAAGGCTGACCGGTCAGAAGCCGCCATTGAAGCTCCGTGAGATCTGGGCGATTCGGACGAGGCTCCAGATGTCGTCCAACACTCGCGAGTTGGCGCTGTTCAACTTGGCAATCGACAGCAAGCTTCGAGCGTGCGATCTGACGCGACTGCAAGTGCAGGACGTCTTCGTCGGAGGTCATGTCCTAGCTCGCGCGACTTTCATGCAGCAAAAGACGCATAGACCAGTGCAGTTTGAGATCACGGAGCAGACTCGTCAAAGCGTCTCTGCCTGGATATCAACGCGGGGATTGAAGCCTGCCGATTATTTGTTTCCGAGTCGGCTGCATGCTTCGGCACATGTATCGACGCGCCAGTATGCGCGCATCGTTCATCGTTGGATCGCGTCGATCGGACTCGATGACAGTGCTTATGGTACGCACACCATGCGTCGTACGAAAGCGTCGTTGATCTATCGACGCACCAAGAATCTGCGCGCTGTCCAATTGCTTTTGGGCCACACAAAAATTGAGAGCACCGTGCGATACCTCGGGATCGAAGTGGACGATGCGCTCGAGATGGCTGAACAGACGGAGGTTTGATAGCCGGCCGGCGAGCGTGCGCTTGTCGGGCCAGGAGGCGACGCTCGCCAGGAGATATCAGCGGACGAGCGCCAGTCTGAATAACCTCTTCGAAGTTCGCCAATTCTCGGTCGCTGAGAATCGAAATGTCTCCTTGTCACGGTTTCTCCCCACCGCTTCGCTGTCCGAATGTCTAATTATCGGCATAGTCGGGCCGGAAAGCCGCCATGCACGTGCTCGCGAGTCGTTTTCGCTCACATGTGCCTATTTACCAGTCATTCGACGTCGACAGAGCAGCGGGCTTCTTAAACTGTCTTTTCGTGGCCCAGAAAGTGCGCACAATGATTACCTCGTTGTGTTTCGCTACCGATGGAATTCGCCATGTCGCGCTTGATTAAGGTTGGAAATCATGAGTACCACGTCGTGGTACACCCGCTGGTTGCTGGCGGCTTCGCCTTCACCGTTGTCGACATAGACCTGACAGGACCCAAAATCACCGAGGCTCGCCACGACAGCGCAGTTATGTTCCCTACCGAAGAAGACGCGTACAGCCGCGGTTCAGCCTACGCACGTCGGCGCGCTCGGCTCTATAGACGTTGACTTGTCGCAGCAGCGGTGCGGCGCATACCAGTGAACCTCGCGGGTAAGTGCTTCAGTAGTTCGCATGGCTATAAAGGACGTTCCTTCATGACTGCACCACCTCAACTACCTGTGCTGCGCTTGGATGGAGATATCTTCTTCAAGCAGCGAATTGTCAACAAGACGTTTCGAATTCAAGTCACACACGAGTGCTTGATCGACATTTTTGGTTCGGATGGCTCAGTAGAAGGGGACAACAAAGCGTTGCACGTCAATCACCAAAGGATCGTTTCGATCGCAACCCGGAAGGTGATGACAGGCACAATTTCGCCGGTTAAAGTCCTCCGTGACGACTTCAGGACGTTCTCTACGGTCGGCGGCGATAGAGGCCATCGACCGAGGTAGGCGTTGCCCTTTTGAAGAGCTTCGCGTTCTGTCTAGCGACAGCGTCGCGGTTCGGTGCGAGTGGCATTGTCGCGGGCGACCGTTCAAGCCTCGGAAGCAGCCGTTCAAATGGCTACGGTCCAGCGGCTGCAACGGGTCGGCTAGAGCCGACCGCATCGGGCGGCACGCGGCCCATCAGCGGCCTTTCGGGCACGTGTGTATGTTCCTTTTTGAAGGGCCCCTGAGCGTTCGCAATCAGTTGTTCGACCGTGGGGCCCGACCGCATAGGATTCAATGCAACGGACGGCTGCAGGACAACGCTTGTTTCGCTTATTGCGCTCCCAATATCGCTATTAGTTTGAGCAAGTCTGTTCCCGCGAAGGGCTTGATCAGAAAGTGCACACCGCCCGCGTTCGCTACCGCCAAGCGCGTCGTCTCATTGTCGTGCGATGTGATGAAGACGGCTGGAGGACGCGGTTCGCCGAGTTGTGCGTAGAGAGTCGGCCCTGACGCGCCGGGAAGCTGGACGTCCAGCACAAGGCACAAAGCGCGCTCTATACCGCTTGCGGCGTTGAGTGCCTCGGCGCTCTCGTATGCAAGCGTGTTGTATCCCGCCAGTGTTAGCAGGCGTTGTAACGCACGCCGCATGCCATCGTCGTCCTCGACAATGACGATCGTCTGTTTGAAATCGCTCATGGCCGGCCACGGGGAGATACCTCAAGTGTGGTACCGGGCGAGTTGCTTGACTATCGGGATGAAGGGCAACGACCTTGCCCTTGGGGGCAAGCGAGGTTCCCCCGCGCATCCGCCGCGCGGGTAATCGATCCGGCGCGTCGAATGAGGTCTGCAAGTGAGTGTGCGTCAAACTTGCGCATGAGTTCGGCTCGACACGATTTGATTGTTCGTTCGCTTAGATCGAGTTCCGCGGCAATCTGTTTATTCAACTTTCCGGCGATGATGCCGCGTAACACGACTTGCTCGCGCTCGCTCAGCGCAGCATCACGAGACAACGGAAACGCATGCTCCACCGCGGTGCCCTCGGCTGCGGCGAGCGCACTCTCGATAGCCGCGAGCAGCGCTTGCGAGTCGATGGGTTTCAGTAGAAAGTCGCTGGCACCGGCTTTTATGGCAAGAACCGTTTTCGGAATGTCTTGATAGGCGCTGATGAAAACGATCGGAATCGCGTGCTCCCTGCGTTGCAGCGCGTGCTGCAGTTCGAGGCCGCTGGGACCAGGAAGTTCCAAGTCCAAGAGTAGGCAGCCCGAAGGTGAATTGGGTTCTGCGACGAGGAAATCGCCGGCGCTCGCATAGGCTTGCACCGAATAGCCCGCGTTCGTCAAGAGCCGTGACAGGGCGGTACGCATGGATTCGTCGTCGTCCACGATGTGGACGACCGCTTCAGCATGATCGATCAACTCTCGTGTCCTCGCTTTGGCTCCGTTTTCGTAGCATGTCAGATCACAATCGGAATCACCGATTCGGCACACGGCGTGTAGTTGCGTCATCTCACACTCACACAGATATCACAAGTGCGGGTGAAGCTGTGCGCACCGTGGATATCGCTACGGGCTGGGAATTGAAGCCGCCGTCGCTATCAAGTTTTGCGGTTTCACCCGGATGAGGCCGTTCCGCGGACTATCAATGTCCGCGATGAGTGTGAACGAAATCGAAACGATCAACGGCATGATCATGAGGAAGCGTCTCCCCGGCCTTGAACTTCGCGTGCCGTATCCGATCAGGACATTGCAGAAGAACCCGATGATGACCATGAGCGCCCATGCCGAGGCCGGGATATGGTTCCACCAGGCGGCTTGTGTATAACCCTGCGTATTGATGACATCATTCATTCCGGCGATCGCGAGTGCGGTGAGCGGACTTGGTTGCGCGGTCGCGCCGGAGCGCGCGGCCGTCCAAAGGTTCGATTGCAACTGAGCCGTCCTGGTGTTGATTTGGTGCAGTTCATCGCCATCAACGGTCTGATAAAACTTGATTCGCTGAACGAGGTACTGTCCCAGAAGCGTACGGATCTCGGAACCCTGGGCTGCCGGGAGGAGTTCTGCACGCAGCAACTCCGTCCCGATCGCATTCGCTTCCTCTTCTTCGAGGTTTTTGCGCTGATCGTAGCGTCCCACCGCCATCGAAAGGCTGAAACCAATGACCAGAGCGAGAAGGGTCAGAGCCGCCGACTGCACAACTCCGAAGTCCTCACGCATGTCGTCTGCCATCGGTCGCGCTCGGCGTAATAGCGAGCCGAGGTAGGCGGCTACGGACATCAGGAACAAAGCCAGCACTAGGAAGGTAATTGGATGGCTAACCAGCTTTGGCACGTTTGCCTCCTTCCGGGGTCTGTGGCAGTTAGCGCTCAGAGAAGCGCCTTCACAATCTTTCCCATCACGGCGGGAAGGGGTAGCCGCATGGCGGCTATGAAGAGCATAGGTGCCGAGGCAGGCACTATCATCGCCAGCACCCCGAGCTTGGTAAATGGAAAGGGCTTGATGCGACGGACTGCCTGATAGATGCTTTGCACGTCGGCGACGGGGCCGAGCTCCGGCGCGTCGAGGATCTCTGGCGACCCAATATCCTCGCCGGTGATCCAGCGCCGGTGTACAAGCCGACCATGCCGTCCGACCAAGGACCCGTACTCGAGCATCGCCCGACGTTTCAGCCGCGTGAGCGTGAGCACAAGCGGCGCGAACGGAAGCAAAAGGGCGAGCGAGACCAGGACGGCGGCGCCAAACAACAAGCCCTTCATGGTCATCGGATCGATGCCATGGTAGACAACGTCGTGGGCGAACGCCGCGGCGACGACCGCAGAGACTGCGAAGGCGACAGGACTAAACACGAAGGCAAGTCGTTCAACGAAGCCCAGTCCTCCGGCCCGATCGGGATGGATCGGGACGAGCGAGAGTGGAAGTCTCGCCAGATTCAGCATCAAGATGAAGACGATGCTGGCCCGCCAGATCCACGCCAACACAAGAGCGGTGAAGATCGGGCGGACAACCAGGATGAACCACCAACCCGGGAACGGTATTCGGTCTGACGTACTGATCCAGCCAACGTCCTCGTCGGGCGAGAGGAGAACGCCGACACTCGCCCACGCCACCGCACAACCCAGAATCAGAATCCACGGTAGTACCCGGCGCTTAAGGCGAACGACGCGAGCAATAGCCGCGTCGAATCTTGGCACGTCGGCGGATGAGATGAGGCCCGTCTCGAGGAAATATCGTAGGAACGGCTCAAACGAACGTTGAGCCATGTGTTCGGCGATGATGAGCAGCGGGATTGCAACAAGGCAGCGGACATGAATGCCGAAATGTGAACCGAACGAGTCCTCGCCCTGAACTAGCGACGCTCGACCGGTCGCAACCGCCCATAGAGCGATGGGAAGCCAGCAAATCGCCGCCAGGAAAAGCGCGCGCCGAGCGACGCCTAAACCTTCAGAGGGTATCAGACGGATTCGTCGCTGTAAGCGAAATGCTGCATCGTCGCGCACGATCGAGAATTCCAACGCAGATTGCTCGAAGCCGGCGTTCGGGGCGCCATCTGGCTTTTCGTCTGATGCCCGCATCTTTGACTCTCGATGAACGGTTTGTCGTGGAAAGATGGCATCGGACGGCCAATCGCGCTATTGGGAGAACGGGCAAAGCGATTGCCCGCAGGGGCAATTCAATTTTCGGCGGGAAAGCCATTGCCCCAAGGGGCAACGCCAGTTGCCCCATATCCCTATGGCGCGCACCGGCGTTGGCGTGAATGATTCTTAACGTCGTTCATTCCAACAGGAGTAGAACATGTCCAGGAAACTCAGCTGGCTGGCCGCGATTGCCATCATGGCTTTCGACGCTGCCGTCAGCGTGACGAGCGCCGCGCCGAATCCGGCGACCGACGCTACACGCAAGGCCAACCAGGCGGTCGCAGACTATCTGCCATTCTCGAACACGCAGGATTTCGAGGATGTGCGTCGCGGCTTTATCGCCAATCTGCCGAGTGCAGTGATCAAAGGCACCGCTGGCAACACCGTCATCGATCTCTCCCAGTATGATTTCCTGCATCAGAACGGTCCTGCTCCGGCCACAGTGAATCCGAGCCTATGGCGGCAATCGGAACTGCTAAGCACGCGAGGACTCTTCAAAGTGGTCGATGGAATCTATCAGGTGCGTAACATCGACCTCGCGAACATGACCTTCATTCGCGGAAAGACGGGCTGGGTCGTCATCGATCCGCTGACGTCCACTGAGACCGCAAAGGCTGCGCTCGATTTGGTGAACGACAAAGTCGAGCGCTTACCCGTGACCGGTGTGATCTTCACGCACTCGCACGTCGATCACTTTGCAGGCATTCGAGCGGTAGTGGACGAAGCGGACGTTCGCTCGGGCAAAATCCCGGTTGTCGCGCCCGAAGGTTTCATGGAGGAAGCCGTCAGCGAGAACGTCTTCGCCGGCAATGTAATGAGTCGGCGCGCGTCGTACATGTATGGCAATCTGCTGCCGAAGAATCCGGAAGGCACAGTCGGCGGCGGTCTCGGCCTCACGACCGCGGCGGGCACCATCACGCTGTTCCCGCCGAACAAGATCATCGACAAGACCGGCGAAAAAATGACCATCGACGGTATCGACATCGTCTTCCAGATGGCACCGGGCACTGAAGCGCCCGCCGAGATGCTCTTCTACTTCCCGCAGTTCAAGGCAATCGACCTGGCAGAGGACGCCAATCACACGCTGCACAACCTCCTCACGCTGCGCGGTGCGAAAGTGCGCAGCGCGCAGAAATGGACGAGCACGCTCGACGAAACCATCGACATGTGGGGCAGCGACGCCGTAGTGTCATTCGGCAGTCACCATTGGCCGCAGTGGGGAAATCAGCGCGTCGTCGAACATTTGGAGAAGCAGCGCGACCTGTACAAGTACATCAACGATCAGGTGTTGCGCATGGCCAACCAGGGTTTGACGATGAACGAGATCGCCGAGCAGTTCAGGCTTCCCGACAGCCTCGCCAAGGAGTTCTATAACCGTGGCTATTACGGAGACCTGAAGCACAACGTTCGTGCGACATACCAACTTTATCTCGGCTTCTGGGACGGCAACCCGGCGAATTTCAACCCGTATCCGCCGGCGGAAGAAGCTAAGAAGTACGTCGCGATGGTTGGCGCGGCCAAGATGATCGATACCGCAAAGGCTGCGTACAAACAAGGAGATTATCGCTGGGCTGCCACCGTTGCGAACAAGGTTGTCTTTGCTGATCCGCAGAATCGTGAGGCGCGCAGTGTCGAAGCGGACGCGCTGGAGCAACTGGGCTATCAGGCCGAATCGGGCCCGGCGCGCAACTTCTATTTGTCGGGCGCGCAGGAGTTGCGCGGCGGTGTACAGAAGGCGGCGACACCCAACACGAGTTCGCCCGACATCATTCGCGGCATGACAACGGATATGTTCCTCGACTTCCTGGCTATCCACTTAAACGGACCGAGAGCGGGAGACAAGTCGTATGTCTACAACCTGAGTTTCCCGGATACGAAAGAGCAGTACGTGTTGACGGTGAAGAACGGGGTGATGAACTATCGGAAGAACAAGCAGCTCGACAAGGCGGATGGCACCGTCACGTTGAATCGCGCGACGCTTGACGACATCGCTCTCGGGAAGATCAAGCTCGGCAATCTCGCTGAAAGCGGTCAGGTCAAGATTGATGGCGACTCGGCGAAATTCAAGGACATGCTCGGAAACTTCGACAAGTTCGATTTCTGGTTCACAATCGCCGAACCTTGATATTAGTTGCCGACCCACGATATCGTTCGGTCACGTTTCACGCGCCGCGTTGCGAATGTGCAGATGCCGCGCGTGGAGACGACTTCGCCCTGCAGACGGCAGCCATACGACAAATGCGCTTCCGCCGCCTTCCCTGGATCGGGACGTGATAATGCCACCATGGCACTCTACGATCGTCCGGACAATCGAGAGCCCAAGACCCATACCGTGGACTTTAGTGGTGAAAAAAGATTCAAAAAGCTTCGATCGCATTGCTTCTGGGATGCCGTGACCGCGATCGGCAACGGTCAGCTCGACGCCGTGCTCGCTGGGCCGCGTCGTTATCGTGAGAAGGCGCTCTGAAGGCTCCGTCTCATGCATTGCGTCCATCGCGTTGACTGAAAGGTTGAGAAGTACCTGCTGAAGCTGAATCCGATCTCCGACGACGTCGGGACAAGTCGCACGGAGGTCCGACTCGATAGCGATACGGCGACGTCGAGCTTCGGGCGCCACCAACGTCAGTGTTTCGTCGATAGTGGTATTTAAGTTCAGTTCGACGAACTCGACGGGGTGCTTTCGCAGCAAATCGCGCAGGCGTTGAACCACCTGACTTGCGCGGACGGCATCACGGCGCACATCGGCAAGAATCTGCTGAAGTTCTGCCACTTCGGGCTCGCGATGCTCCAAGATCATCCCCGCAGCGTCGGCGTTGCTCAGAATGGCCCCTAGCGGTTGCCCAACTTCGTGGGCGATTGAAGCGCTCAACTCACCGGCAGACGAGATGCGTGTAGCTCGGGCGAGCTCGTCGGCACGTATTGTTGCGGCTTCCTCGGCAAGTCTTCGCTTGCGGTGCTGCCAGAGCAAGGCGGCAATTGTTAAAGCTTGCAGCGCTACCACAGCAGCCCCGAAGAGAACAGTGCCTCGATATTGATTCCAAAGGGATAGAGGCACATTGAGTTGTTCACAGTCGTCCGGAATCAGAGCGGAGCGAACCGCCAATTTATCGGCCTGGCCTCTGTCGACGATGCATCGAGATCGCTCCGTCGGCAAAGTCGCACCGTGGGGCGATACCTTGCCAAGCAAGATGGATGCGGCGAGCTCGCCGGCGCGGCGTCCGTTGTCCTCGTAGCTGATGACAGCACCGCCTATCAGACCTTGATTCAGGTAAGTCGGATACCACCCGTAAATGGGAGCACGCGACGCATGCGCGATCGGAGCGACAACTTCAAACGGGAAGTAGGTCCGATTTTCATGGTCACGGTACATCGTCGTATAGATAACTGCAGCTGCGGACGGGTCAAGTGCGCTGAGCCGGGTTTTTAGTTCCTCGAGCGTTAGTCCGCTCCATATGCTCACCTCCCATTTGCGGGATTGTCGGGAGCGAGCCGCCTGTTCAGCCAACCGCGAGGTGAAGTCGTCGAAATTGCTGTTGCCTGCCACGATCACTAGTTGCGTCGCTTGCGGCTGGAGCGCTTCTGCAAGCGCAATCGTCTTGTCCGCGTCGAAATGCCAGGAGATATACGCGAAATCTGGAGGTATGCGTGCGACACGGCTTTCGTCGATGCTTGTGATCAGGATGGGTGTCTTGGGCCAGATGTCACTGTGATATCGCGTGGTGAAATCAAGTGCGAAGTCGGCGATGCCAATCACCAGATCGATTCGTTTGTTCTCGTACTTCTTTCTAAGAAGCGCGAGAAACTGTGGAGTCAAGTCGTTACGCTCGAATCGCAATTCGTCGAGAGAGTCTGTGTAAAACTCGACGCCGTCTGGCGCAGCCGCGGTTAGGGCGCTACGCAGTGCTCGAATTTGGATCGCTACCGCTGGCTGCGTAGGATCGGCGCCCGGAAGAATGACTACTCGCCACCGCTCGCCGGCATGGACGGCCGTGGAGAACATGCCAAGAAGCAATACCAGACAATATACGCTCCAAAGTCGCTGCAATTGTGCGGGGTAAGGCGATGCGACGCGCGTTGCCGCAGTTCCCTCAGGCATATCAACTCCGAAAGTTGGCGAGCCGATTTGGTCGTACGCACAATCGGAGCGGCCTGCGGTTGTTCACCTCCGATAATCGTGCGACGCCCAATATAGCAAATAGCTTACATTGACCTTGGCTCCTTTCGTTGCTTCGTGATCGTGTCGACACTCGGCGCTGCGCGCGTGTGTCTTGCCTTCAGAGGGCCGCTTTATGTTTCCTACCGGCCATCTGCTGTTGGTGTGCTGGATGACCGAGAAGGGTCGCCTTCTGCCTGACGCCGCCGTTTTAAGGCTGAGCGGGCTTGCCGGTTTCCGTCGGACTGAGGACGGCCATAGGCAGGCGTCTAGCCTCGACAAAGTGCGGTCATTCCAGCAACTGCTTCGAAGCCGACGGATGGGATTGCCAATCGTACAAGCGAACGACACAGCGCAGGAATCAAAGAGGCGTGGCCGTCGTTAGACGCCGCGCCTGGGCCATGGTGGCGAAGGAGTTTGGAGCGGAGGTTCCGAAGCCGGTCGCTTCTGGCCAGCGAGGCTTAATTGATTTGACAGCGCGGTATCGGGGCCGGTACCGCGCGACCTACAGGCGCTACGGCGTTTTTGGCAATAGACGGCATATGCACTCGGATCATCGCCGACAGCAGTGCCTGCACTATTCAGAGGCCTGTATGTGCAGGTGTTTTTGATGGGTCGAGGCCCAGCCTCGACCCTCAGTATGGCTGGAATTCAGCGCAAGTTAAGCCACGTCGGACGCCGCAGTGTCCGCCACGAGAAGCGCCGTCATGTTGACGATGCGCCGCACGGTCGCCGACGCTGTTAGCACGTGCACCGGCTTCGCCGCGCCGAGCAGGATCGGCCCGATCGCGATGCCGCTTCCCGCCGCCGTCTTCAGCAGGTTGTAAGAGATGTTCGCCGCGTCGATGTTCGGCAGGATCAGCAGATTCGCGTCGCCTTCGAGCGTCGATTCGGGCAGCACTTCCTTGCGCAGACGCGCATCGAGCGCCACGTCGCCGTGCATTTCGCCGTCGAGGTCGAGATCGGGCGCGCGTTCCTTGAGGATCGCGAGCACGTCGCGCATCTTCTGCGCGGTCGGAGCGTTGCTCGTGCCAAAGTTCGAATGCGACAAGAGCGCAATCTTCGGCACGATGCCGAAGCGCTTCACTTCTTCTGCCGCGAGCATTGTGATTTCGGCGAGTTGCTCGGGCGTCGGATCGACGTTCACGTGCGTATCAACGATGAAAATCTGACGCCCCGGCAGCACGAGCGCGTTCATTGCCGCGTACACGTTCGCGCCTTCCTTCTTGCCGATCACCTGATCGATGAAGTGCAGATGACGATGCGTCGTGCTCACCGTGCCGCAGATCATGCCGTCAGCTTCGCCCTTCTGCACGAGCATCGCGCCGATCAGCGTTGTGCGGCGACGCATTTCGAGCTTCGCCATCTGCTGACTGATGCCTTTCCTTGCCATCATCTGGTAATAGCTTTGCCAGAAGTCGCGGTAGCGTTCGTCTTGGTCGGTGTTGACGACGGTGAAATCGGTGCCCGGCGTCAGACGCAGCCCGAACTTCTGAATGCGCTGCTCAATCACTGCCGGACGGCCGATGAGGATCGGCCGGGCGAGCTTTTCATCGACCGCGATCTGCACCGCGCGCAACACGCGCTCTTCCTCTCCCTCCGCGAACACGATGCGCTTTTTCTCCGGCTCGACGCTGCGCGCGAGCTGAAACACGGGCTTCATCGTCGTGCCGCTGTGATAGACGAACTGCTGCAGATGCTGCTCGTACGCTTCCATGTCCTCGATTGGACGCGTCGCCACGCCGCTGTCCATCGCCGCCTTCGCGACGGCAGGCGCAATCTTCACGATCAGACGCGGATCGAAAGGCTTGGGAATGAGATAGTCCGGTCCGAACGAAAGATCTTGAATTCCATAGGCCGTTGCGACAATATCGCTTTGCTCCTGCCGAGCAAGTTCGGCTATTGCGTTCACTGCTGCAGTTTCCATCTCCTTAGTGATGGTCGTCGCCCCCGCGTCGAGAGCACCACGAAAGATGAACGGAAAACAGAGGACGTTATTCACTTGGTTCGGATAGTCTGCACGGCCCGTTGCGAGCACGGCGTCCGGGCGCACTTCGAGCGCCAATTCCGGCAGGATCTCCGGCGTCGGGTTCGCGAGCGCGAGAATCAGCGGCTTCGCGGCCATTCCCTTAATCATTTCTTGCTTGAGGACGCCACCAGCCGAGAGCCCAAGGAATACGTCCGCACCTTCGATCACGTCAGCAAGCGTGCGCGCGCTGGTTTCGCGGGCGAAGAGTTCCTTGTCCGGGTCCATCAGTTCCGCACGGCCTTTGTAGACGACGCCTGCCAGATCCGTCACGAAAATATTCTCGCGCTTCATGCCGAGATCGACGAGCAGGTTCAGACATGCCAGGGCCGCCGCACCCGCGCCCGACGCGACAAGCTTCACTTGGTTGACGTTCTTACCAACGACCTTCAGCCCATTGATGATCGCCGCCGCGACGACGATCGCGGTGCCATGCTGATCATCGTGGAAGACGGGAATCCTCATGCGCTTGCGGCATTCGCGCTCGACGATGAAACAGTCCGGCGCCTTGATGTCTTCCAGATTGATGCCGCCGAAGGTCGGCTCGAGCGCGGCGATCACGTCGACGAGCTTGTGCGGATCGCTTTCGTTCAGCTCGATATCGAACACATCGATTCCGGCAAACTTCTTGAAGAGCACCGCCTTGCCTTCCATGACCGGCTTGGACGCGAGCGGCCCAATATTGCCGAGGCCGAGCACCGCTGTGCCGTTCGACACGACGCCCACCAGATTGCTGCGCGCAGTGAAGCGTGCGGCGTTTAGCGGATTTTCGACAATCGCCTCACACGCAAACGCAACGCCCGGCGAGTATGCGAGCGCGAGGTCGCGCTGATTGATCATTTGCTTGGTCGGCACGACAGCGAGCTTTCCCGGCGTCGGGAACTCATGATAGTTGAGCGCGGCTTCGCGAAAACCTTCTTTGTCCGTTTGCGTGGTCATATCGACAATGCTCTAAAAATGAAGTTGGCAGTCGCCGAAGGGCCACTGCCAATTTGCAAAAGTGATGTTGTGGAGGCTCAATGAGCGCTCGATCGGACGGATCCATCGCCCGTAGATGCGGATGCGATGGCCGGATGGTCGATAGGCTGCAGCTCTTCGAATTCGTCCACGTTCGTACGATTCAGCACCGCACGCGCAGTGTTCATGTCGAGCTGTCCTTCCCAGCGCGCGACGACGACCGTTGCGACACCATTGCCAATCAGGTTTGTCACGGCCCGAGCTTCATTAAGGAAACGATCGACACCGAGAAGCAAGACCAAACCTTCGACCGGAATTTTGTGCATGGACGCGAGCGTCGCGGCCAGCGCAACGAATCCGGCACCCGCGACTCCCGCCGAGCCTTTCGAAGTAAGCAGAAGCACGCCCAACACAAGCAACTGATCCCAAATCGTCAGATGCACATTCATCGCCTGCGCGATGAACAACGCAGCCATCGTGAGATATATCGCCGTTCCGTCAGCATTGAAGGTGTATCCGGTAGGCAACACCATGCCAACGACGGGTCGCGAGCAGCCCATCCGTTCCATCTTGATCAGCATCTGCGGAAGTACCGCTTCCGTGGATGCCGTGCCGAGCGTGATCAGGATCTCGTCCTTAATGTACCGAAGGTACTTGAAGAGCGACAGTCCGCACATCCTCATTACAAGACCAAGGACCACAACCACGAAAAAGATAGACGTCAGGTAGAGGCACAACATCAACTGGCCGAAGGAAGCCAATGTGCCGATTCCGTACTTCGCGATGGTGAAGGCCATCCCACCGAACGCACCAATAGGCGCGACGTACATGACGATCCGCACCACACCAAACATGCCCTGAAGGAACATATCGAGCATGTCTACAAACGGTGCGGTCCGAGGTCCCAGCTTGGCGAGAGAAATTGCGAGCAGCAGCGAGAAGAAAATGATGGGGAGCATCTCGCCGTTGGCAAACGCGCCAACGATGCTGTTCGGGACAATGCTCATGAAAAAGTCGAGCATGCCGTGTTGCTTCGCTGCAGTCGTATAGGTTGAGATCGCAGATCCGTCAATGTGCGACGGATCGACGTTCATGCCGACGCCGGGCTTGAAGACATTCACAACGACCATCCCTACGAGGAGTGCGATCGTCGATGCGACTTCAAAGTACAGCACCGCCTTAACGCCAACGCGGCCCGCTTCGTGAAGATCGTTCATGCGGGCAATGCCGACTACCACCGACGCGAAGATGATCGGTGCAAGCAGCATTCGGATCAACTTGATAAACAGGTCACCAAGTGGCTTAAGTTGAGAACCAATGTCCGGGTAAAAGTGGCCAAGCAGGATACCGGCGATGATTCCGAGAAGAACCTGCACATATAGCTTCGAGAGCGTCTTCCTAACTTTCGATACCAGCATGTCTGTCTCCTATGACTGGTGTCTTTTTTGTAGAGTACGGGCGAGCATCCACAGCGGGGTCGTCCGCTGTGGTGAGCGTCGCCTGGATTGATCTTTTTATAGGCGCGGCATCGACGAGAACCGTCGATGCCTTGATACCGCTGAGTGTTTATGCAGACAGCTTGCGCATCTCGGCGATGAGGTCCGATTTACCCTCGAAGCCGATACCCGGGAGGTCCGGCATCGTGATGTAGCCGTTCTCGACCTTGATCCCATCGGGGAAGCCGCCGTACGGTTGGAACAGGTCGGGATATGACTCGTTTCCGCCCAAGCCAAGGCCAGCGGCGATGTTCAGCGACATCTGGTGACCGCCGTGGGGAATGCAGCGGCTCGGCGACCAGCCGTGCTGACGCAGCATGTCCAACGTGCGCAGATACTCCACCAGGCCGTAGCTCAGCGCGCAGTCGAACTGCAACCAGTCGCGGTCGGGACGCATGCCGCCATAGCGGATCAAGTTGCGCGCGTCCTGCATCGAGAACAGGTCTTCGCCCGTCGCCATCGGCTTGTCGTAGTAGTTGCGCAGCGTGGCTTGCAGCTCGAAGTCGAGCGGATCGCCCGGTTCCTCGTACCAGAACAGGTCGTATTGCGAAAGCGCCTTCGCGTACTGTATTGCTGTGTCCAGATCGAAGCGACCGTTCGCATCGACAGCAAGCTTCTGGCCGTCTTGCAGCACGCTGAGAATCGAGTCGATGCGGCGAAGATCTTCATCGAGGGATGCACCGCCGATCTTCTTTTTCACCACGGTGTAGCCGCGGTCGATATAGCTGCGCATCTCGTCTTTCAGCTTCTCGTGGTCCTGGCCAGGATAGTAATAACCGCCTGCCGCGTACACGAAAACCTTGCGATCCGGTTGGCCGTTGCCGTAGCGGTCCGCCAGCAACTGGAACAACGGTTTCCCTTCGATCTTCGCGACTGCGTCCCAGATTGCCATATCGATGGTGCCAATTGCGACCGAGCGTTCGCCGTGGCCGCCGGGCTTCTCGTTGGTGAACATCGTCGCCCAGATCTTGTGGGGGTCGAGGTTGTCACCGGCATCGTTGACTAGGGAGGCAGGGTCGGCTTCGAGGATGCGAGGAATGAACCGCTCACGCATCAGCTTGCCCTGGCCGTACCGGCCGTTGGAGTTGAAGCCGTAGCCGACCACCGGCTTGCCGTCCCGAATCACGTCGGTGATGACTGCAACCAGGCTCAGCGTCATCTTGCTGAAGTCAATATAGGCATTACGGATCGGGGAACTGATCGGAACGGTCTTTTCGCGGATTTCAACGATTCTCACGGCTTCGTCTCCAGAGTTTTACGAGGTTGTTGCAACTCATTGGTTGCAACATGGGACGTAGCGTAACCGCGAAAAACGCTGCTAAACTGCACTTCTGTTCACATCACTTTTCAATTTCAGTGAATACCGAGACACAGACGGCGACTGATTTCGAGTTTTTTATTCTTCTGGCGAAACTTAGAAGCATGTCAGGTGCCGCCCGTGCACTAGATCTGTCCCCGCCAGCTGCGACCAAGAGACTTGGCGTCATTGAACAGCGACTCGGCGTACGACTAGTCAATCGAACGACGCGGAGCGTGAGTCTCACGCCTGAAGGCGAAACTTATCTTCGCTATGCAACGCAGATAGTTGGGCAGGTCCGGGAGATGGAGGAGGCAATCTCAGGAACGAAAGGCGACCCTCAAGGGCTTTTGCGCGTCAATGCGACGCTAGGCTTTGGCCGGACAACAATCGCGCCGTTGGTTTCGGAATTCGCAAAACGCTTTCCCAGCGTCGAAATTCAGTTTGAGGTCACGGACCGTCCAATCGATCTTGTTGAGGGCGCGTTCGATATGGCGATACGGTTCGGCGAACTTCCAGACACTCGCTTGAGCGCGCGAAGGATTATGAGCAATCGCCGCTTTCTTTGTGCCTCGCCAAAATACCTTGAGAAGTACGGCACACCCGAGCGCGTCGAAGACCTAGCCCAACATCGTTGCATCATCCACCGCCAGAATGACGACGCGTATGGCGTCTGGCGCTATATCGTGAATGACCACACCGAGGCCATCAAGGTTAAAGGGGCCTTGTCGAGTAACGACGGCGACATCGTACTTCGATGGGCGCTCGAAGGACACGGGATATTAATACGATCTGAATGGGACCTAGCCAAGTATGTGCAGAGCGGGCGTCTCCAGCTTGTGCTGCCTAACACGGTTCTACCGTCGGCCGACTTATTCGTCTATTACCCGAGGCAGAAGAATCAAACGGCCCGCGCGCGCGCCTTCATTGATTTCCTCGTGAGTCGATTTCAGGCGCCGTTCACTCCGGTGGACACCGGCGCGGAGCCGCGGGAGCGAAAGAAGCGGAGCCGCGCTTGATGAGTTGGAAGCAAGGGAGCCTGGAACGCTCGCGAGCGTCTTACTCGAAACGTTGCTTTCGGTCAGCGCTGACACCAGCGACGAGTCGACGCCCGAATGACTTAAGTTCGCCGCTACCAGACGCCGGCGATGGAGAGTAACGAGTGGCGGAGCTGGGTCGAATTCGCTCATGGATCGAGATAGGCCTCAGCCTCATCGAACGGGCGAGGTGAGAGCAGGTTGATTCAGACTTTCCAGGAAGGTGAGGGAGCGGGAAGCCGTTTGGCAAGTAGCGCATCAGTGCAACTAACCGTCAATGCCGGATTTCTCCTCAATAGGGTTCATCGCGCTGTTTGGGCGAATCTGGCGGCAGCCGACTTCCGAGCCGCCTGCCGT
The DNA here is from genome assembly GCF_031451415.1 of Caballeronia sp. LZ028. NCBI lineage: Bacteria > Pseudomonadati > Pseudomonadota > Betaproteobacteria > Burkholderiales > Burkholderiaceae > Caballeronia > Caballeronia sp. LZ028. The sequence goes on from NZ_JARUXN010000001.1 coordinate 2,810,510, forward strand.
AAGGTTTTACGAATGCCCTTGTTGCTACAAGTTGAGTTCTCTTTGGACGCGGCGGAGCATCGTGACCGTCACCCTTGCTGACAACTTTTGCGCCCGATCCGGTTGGCGACAAGATTTGCAAGCGAGCGAGCTCCACACACTGTGACTGTCGTTTGCTTCCCGCCCCGCGGCGTCGGCCCAAGGTCAACAGGTTAGCGGCGACGATGAACGCGAGCTTGAGAGCGTGAGATCATATGCGCGATCGTCGTCGCTCGACTAGACCGCTTTGTAGTGACGGGCACTTGCGCGTTCGAGCCGATCCAAACTTGGCACTGAGAGAACATGGATAAAGGAAAGTCGAAACTGACCCGTCAGGACGCTGAGCGCCTCTTCGAGGGGTTGCCATCGGCAAAGGCGAGCGTGTCGAGCCGCCCCGAGAATCCGTTCGCGCCAGATGTGTCCAATGTCGTCAAGCGCGTTGAGGACGAATCCGTTTTCTGGATTCTGGAAAGACAACCTGGTCACGCTGCCGGTGTCGATCGAACTGCCGCCGGGGTACCTGTCGGTGCCTCGCATGCGCGAAGCGATGACGCGGGCTTTGCGCGTGAAGTGGGTGAGAGAAGGCAAAGACGAGGTTGTCGCGGCGTTTCCTGAAGGGTGGACAGCGGTTCGCTCGGAAAGCGGCCCCACCGAATTGCGAGACGCCGCTGGCGTAGTTCGCGGGTTATACGGGTGGGCCAAGGATGCTGAACTCAGGCTCCTGCCACGTTACCTTATCGAATCACAGGCAAACACTTCGAGCGGTCTCGGCAGCGTGCTTGTTCGCGATCGCGGGACGGGTCGAATTCTCGAGCGATCGTCGAACTGGTCGGCACGAACCGGAACCCACCATCCAGATTGGACGAAGCTCGCAGCGTGGCTTGATTCACGTTATCCAGACCATCGCGACCCACTGCGGTACTGGGACGATTGTGAGGAAAATCGTCGAACTTGAACGAATCTGGGCGGTGCTGTTTTCGCAGGTAACTGACGCACTCAGCATCGAGCCCGTCTCTTGATTTGACTTCCGGGTTCGGGCACCAAGCGTCACTCCGTTATGCTCTACGGATCCAATGTGTGCGCGGGTAACTTCCTTGCGAGCGAAGCGCCCGCGTCCTGATGTTTACGTCGATCGTGGAGGTCATGATGCCGAGCATCCCTTATGACCCGAGCCGCGTCGCGCTCGACTCGCCGCAACTGCGGGACACTGTATTCGTGCCTGGCGCGGAGTACGACGAAGTGGCGTTGTCCGTCGAACTCGCGCGACTCGCCTATGTGCACTACGAAGATCACGACGCCGGACTCGCACGCCTGAAAGAAGCGCTCGGCCGCGTACGCTTCGGTGACGTCACCATCTTCGAGGACCCCGCCACGGGCACGCAAGGCTTCGGCGCATCGCGATCGTCGGACGGCCTGTGCGTGCTCGCATTTCGCGGCACGGAACCGACTCAGCTCACCGATCTCGGCGCTGATTCTCGCCCTCACACTGACCGACTGGACCGAAAAGGCGGGCCGCGTGCATATGGGATTCGCGAGCGCGGCGCGCAGTGTTTTGCCCGAGGTCGAGCGGTGGCTGGAGCAGACGCAAGCCGCCCGCAAGCGCCTGATCGTGACCGGCCATAGCCTCGGCGCGGCCATCGCGACGCTGTATGCCAGTCTGATCGAACCGGAGAGGCTCATCACGATCGGTTCGCCGCGCGTGGGCGATGCCGCGTTCGGCGCGACGCTTGCCGGTATCGACATGATGCGGCTGGTCGATTGCTGCGATGTCGTAACCGAATTGCCGCCGGAAGTCGGCGGTTATGTTCACGCCGGCGAGGCCGCTTACCTAACGCGCGAAGGCGTGCTGGCTTCCTCTAACGATGAAGCCTTCGTGCGCGACGATCGCACCGCCGCGCGCGTGGATTACCTGCTGCATGACGCGTGGAAAACCGGCAATGTGGTGGTGCGCGGTCTCGCCGATCACGCGCCCATCAATTACGTGCGCTGCTTCATGCCATGACACGCTGGCTCGATCGAACAGAACGGATGCCGTACGCCCACGCGAATCAAAGCCTGATGATCGTTGCCCGACGGCGAGCTCGGGATATTGATCGACACCACCGCGCCTCGATTGGGGATTGGGGCCTTCGTTCGATCCGTGAAAAAAATGGCGGTGAGATCAGAAAAAGGCTCAAATAGCATGGACTGGCGTTTTCACAGATTGCGCGAGATTCCATCGCCGGCGGAGCGATGCGCAGGCGGCTCGATGCCTTGCAACCGCCAGATTTCGCGCGAATATTACGCTTTACCCCAACTAGGCCCTGCGCGATCCTTCATCGCTGAGTAAAAAGCGGGGCTCATTTGAGCCCCGCTTTTCGTCGAGAACGACGATTTGCAGTCGCCTCTTACGCCGCGGTCACCGCGCTTGTTACATTCGGTTCAACCGCAGGAGTGGGTGCTTCGACCACGGCCGACTTCTTCGCCGCAACGCGTTTCGTCGGCGTTTTTCTGACGGTGGCCTTTTTAGCAGCTGTCTTCTTGGTCGCCGGGGCGGTCTTCTTGGCAGCCGAGGATGCTTTGCTCACTGCCTTCTCTGCTGACTTGGCGGTTGACGCTTTCTTCACTGCCGCCGTCTTGGTTGCCGTCTTCTTCGCCGCCTTCTTCACGGCAACCTTCTTCGTCGCATTTTTGGCAGGTGCCGAATCCGATTTTGCTGACGCAACCTCTGGCTTTTCGATCAGAAATTGCGTTCGATCCTTCGCCGTGGCTAACCAGGCCGGCGCACGTCCCCGACCGCTCCACGTCTCGCCGCTTATCGGATCTCGATACTTCGGCGCTTGCGGACCGCGCACGTAGTTGCCCGCTTTCGGCTTCTTCTCAGCAACTGCCGCCGGCCGACTGTTTGCACTGGCGAGAAACTTGTCGCGATTTTTCGCATTGGCGATCCATGCCGGCGCGCGACCATGCCCGGTCCATGTCGCGCCGGTTTTCGGATCGACGTATTTAGCCACTCCTGGCGTTGCGGATTTCGTTGCGGCTGCAGATTGGCGACCCGCGGCAGGCTTACGGAAATGCGCGGCGATATCGTCCGGCGTCAGGCCGTGCTTCTCCATCAAGTCACGGATTTTTCCGATGACGGCCGACGACTCTTTCTTCGCGATTGCTTCGGCTTGCGCCTGAAGCTTGGCGATCTTGTCTTGTAGTCCTTTTAGCGTAGCCATCGATTTCCCCTTATTGGTCATCGTCGCACTATGCCACATCAAGCTTATAAAGGACATGTTGCGACGCCTAGACAGACGTCGGTGCCGAATGAGTTTCTCATTAAGATCGCGAATATTCTTTTATAGAACGATGCACAGCGAATACTGAGTTTGCGGAAGCAAAGCGATTTCGCTATCAGTCGGGGAAGGTCTACTTTCGCGTGGCCTTGCGCTGTCGATTACTTCTCGCTCGACGACTTCGCGCCGAACACGTCCGTCAACTGGCGCGCCCGTTTCACGTCGTCCGAGTGCAAGTAAATCGACGTCGTCGCCACGGACGCATGCCGAAGATTGTCCCGAACCGACGTGAGTTCGGCGCCCTTGGAGAGCGCCAGCGAAGCATGGGAATGTCGCATCCAGTGAGGGGTTGCCGCGCGCAATTTATCGGCAAGCGGCGGGTGATCCGCCTCCAGCACCTGCGCGACTTGCTTAAAAAACCGTTTCAATACCGCCCAGAGCCGCACCCCACTAATCGCCTGAGCCGACTCCGAGTCGAGATGGCCGATCTACGGAGTGTTGAGCGCCCAACGTACTTGCGAAACGGGCAGTTGTCTGGCGAGCAAATAGGTTGTCAGCGCGTTCCAGGCGAGTGGCGGCAGGGCGACTTTGCCCACCTTTGCTCCTTTGCCGGTGACCCGCAACCAGTGCAGTCCGCTGGGATCGGTCTCGATCTGCCGCAGCGTCGTGCCGATCAGTTCACCCGCCCGCAAACCCGTCGCCACGCCGAAGTCGAACAGAAACCGCAGCCGTTGCGCTGCGGGTACCGACCAGCCGTAGGAGTATTCGAGGCCGTCGGCGATTACTCGGACGAGCTGCCACTCGCTTTCCGTGAAAGCCCGCGCGGCGTCGATCGCCGTCGCGCGCGACGCACCGCGCACTTTTATCCCTGAAAACGGATTCGCCAGCACGTAGCGTTGCTCGATCAACCAGCGAAACAGCGCATTCAGAATGGAGAGCGCGTGGGCGGTGGAGCGCGCCGACAGGCCGCCGGCGAATGGGCGCCAGTCGGGCGAGTGGCGCGGGCGCAGCGGCCCCACCCACCGCGCGTGCGGGGTCGGCCGACGCAGGAACGCGCGGTACGCCACCGCATCTTCGGTCGTCAGCGACGACAACGCGCGACTGCGTTCAACGATCGCCCAGAGGATCAGGCGCTCGGCTTCTTTCCGGTACGTGCGCTGGGTACCCAGGAAGATCGGGCCGAGCGGCACGATCGCGAGCATCTGGCGAGACGACGTGCGACGCACGGGAGGGCACACGCGTTTTCATGCCTTCCAGTTTAGGCACGAAATCAGGCGATTACGATAAGAAAACTTATCGCAATATGCCGGCATAGACATCGACTTGTTATACCTCGGACGCTGGTTGAGGGGCGACGGCACCAACGCCCGCGCATGATGCGAAGACACAGGCGAAATCTAACTAAAGAAAAACTACGATCGGCCGTTAACTTAGCCGAACTGTGAAGCCTTCCGCCGTGCCAGGACGAGACGCAAAGCATCTTCGTAGCTGGTGTTGGAAGCTCTCGAGGGCTTATCAGTCAGTCGACCTGTACACGCTGCTTGCCCGAGACCTCTCATGACCATTGCACCATGGCTCACGGACCTTCTCGCTGAGGAGATCGACAGAACCATCGATGATGACGCGCGGACCACTCCCGGAACGTTCTTGGGGTGGCCGAAGAATCGAATTTTTCGCGACGTAATCGGCGGCGGACAGGCGGATTTCGACGCTGCCGTCGGTCACCTGTCGGGTGACGATAGGGCGCTTCTGTACGCACGCTACAATCAGCGTCGTCACCTCGATGAATTGACCCATGCCTTCAGCCTCCTTTTGGAGTCTGAGCAAGCCATAGCTCGGCCAACTGTAATCGACATCGGATGTGGTCCGTTTACCGCCGGCCTTGCGTTCGCATCGGTTTTCGGCGAGAACGCGTTTCGGTATTTCGGCGTCGATCGTGCCGGTTCGATGCTTCGACTTGCGCGTCGCCTAGAGGAGGCAGCAGAAGCCCGCTCTGCGCTCCATCCGCGTTCGTCCGTTTGGTTCGGTAACGATCTCGCTGCAGCCGATTTCGGCCCTGTGCGAGGTGAGTGGACAATCGTCGTCGCTTCTTATCTGCTGGCGAGTCCGACGCTCGATGTTGAAGAACTCGTGGCCGACATACTCGTCACGCTTGATCGTGTTGGTCCAGGACCGGTCGCGGTGCTTTACACCAACAGCGCACTTCCGTTCAACCGCGCCAAGTTTCCCGCTTTCCTCGACGGCCTGCGCACGGGGGGGTTTGACCTGTTCATCGAAGGCACGGAAACCTTCGATGACACAGACAAGAGGCCGACCGAGCTCCACTACGCCTTGATTTACCGGCAAGCTCGGACGATTCTCAATATTATTTGAATAGCAATGCGACTGCCCAAATTGAGCGACCTGGTAGGCGAACAGATGGTCGTCTACGAGCACGACCCCGATCAGCATTTGTTCGTTGCCGGTCCGCCCGGTTCAGGGAAAACCTCCCTTGCGGTCTATCGCGCGAGGTTTCTGCGGGAGCTGGGGCAGGTCGTCGTCCTCGTCACGCGAAACAAAATGCTAGCCGCGCTGGCCGAACAACTCGATGACGGCGCTGTTGTCGCGAGGACGATGCACACGTTTGTTTCCAACGCTTATCGAGCCACGTTGGGTGGATATGCGCCAACGGTCGCGCCATACATCTATGACTTCGACACCATAATTCGACAATACGAAATGGCGGGCGTCGTGCCTGCGCTGGACCATCTGATTGTCGATGAAGGCCAAAACCTTCCGGAAGGGTTCTTCAGGTGGGCAGTTCGTTTTGCCGCCAGGACGGTTACCGTCTTCGCAGATGAAGACCAGACGACCGACCCGTTGCGGGCCACGCTGCGCGACATTTGTGCAGCCGGAATGCCTGCGCCGCATTGTCTGCGGATGAATCATCGAAACACGAGCGAAATCGCTGACGTGGCAGAACACTTCCATCGGTCCGCGGTTCTTCCGCCTGGCCTCGTTCAGCGCAACGGGCGCGGGGGAGAGATGCCAACGCTAACGCAGGTCACCGATTGGGACCAATTTGCGGGCTTGGTGGCCACTCGCTTCGAGAACCGATCGGGATCGATTGGCGTGATCCTGCATCTTCGCGATGATGTTCTGGCCTTGCGCGAAACAATCGCCGCGCTTCTGCCGGAAGGGACTCGAGTTGACGCCTACGTCAGCCGCGGCGCGGGGTCGGCAAGCGGAATCAGATTGCTTGATCCTGGAGTGACGGTGCTTTCAAGCGAGTCGGTAATTGGCCTCGAGTTCGATGCGGTATATTTACAAGATTTGAGTCGTTCGCTGCCATGCGCTACGAATGAGCAAGCCCGTCGAATGTACATGCTCTGTGCGCGAGCGCGCGACTCCCTGAATCTTGTCGACGGTCCCATCGCCTTGTCCGCCGCTCAAATTTCCGGGCTACCGCCCGCCGCCTTGCTCGCCAGATGACAAAAGACACGTCACGACAGATGGACCTACTCTCCCAGGAGGAGAAAGCGTGTTCAGTGCCCGTTCAGCGGGTCGAAAACGCAGCGGTCCGCCTCGCTCTCGAACTCGACAGTCGAGAGTGGTTGGGCTTTCTCGTGGACAAGTGGTGGCCAGTGGCGCCGGGGGCAAGTGACTTACGGATGGGGGTCAACGCGTGTCTCGATTTCGACGTCTCCGACTCACGCATGAGAGTGGTCGTCTGGATTGACCCGCAGCGATTGCCAGACCTTCGAGTGCCGATATACCGGGATTGCAACTGGGTTGAAGATTCGGTCCGCACCGTTCGATTGACCGACAGAGAAGTCATCTGGCCCGGCGTTTTACCGTTGTCTGCGGTGCGTAGTTTTGCGAGTAACTCGGACAGCGAACGTGCTCGCCTCGCCGCCACGGCGAGAAGCTTCGACAACGTAGCGTTGGGTGATCTCAGAATTGACGTCGAACAAGTGAGGAGGATGGAGCCCGCAAGTGCACGTCCGTCATCCGGTCGTCGTTTGCGACCGCCGGTCAATTGGAATGCGCTCAGAGGTGCTGCTGCGATGGCTGCTTGGGCCGTCCCAACGATTGACCCTTGGCTTGATGTCTTCCTTGATTCCTTGTCGGAAAGAGCAGGGCGTGAGCATTCGGCAGCCGCGCTCGGAGCAGCTTGGCTTGATTACCCGATCTGGAATAGCAAAAGTCGAGAGGGTGGCCCTCCACTGTGGTCGGCCATCATCGACGTTCTTGGTTCAATTGAGTTTCGTGAGGCTTGGCGGCCAATCGAATTAGTCGATTCAATCATCGAAAATGCGGTCACGCGCGGGGCCGACTCCGCCTCGATGAGCAAGCTTCGTGACGAATCCAAGGAGGTGTTGCGCGACAAAGCCGTAATTGACCCACGACGAACGGGTGAAGATCCCTTGGGGCTTGCGTTGCAGCTTGTTTTGTTACGCCCTAAGCCTGAGAACTTCCTGGGTTGGATTGAGAGGTTCCCAACGATGTCCCCCGCGGTTTGGTGGACAGGCGCCATGCTCTGTGGACTGGTTACGGGCTTTCGCGACCTTAGCGCGACGTTCCGTGGCCTTCCGCACTCTCACGACCTTCTGGCAGTTCGCACATGGAACTGGGCTGCGCCGGAGTCGGATGACACGATGCCTTGGCCCAACGCATTTGCCCATGCTCTCAGCTGGCAACTCACAGAGGCCAAAGTCCAACTGACCGAGGCTGATCATGTTTGGGCGGAACGAAGGAGAGTTGCAAGAGGGGACTGGTTCAGAGCCGATTATTCTCGTCCGGACGTTCGCCAGCAAGCATTCGAATTGGCCAAGCAGTTCGCCCCTTCTGCGCTCAAGCGTTGCTTGCGGCTGAAGGACATGAGTCTCCACTGCACGGGCGATGGCGAGGTATTCGTCAATAGCGCTGGCAAGGAGCTGATGGTCAAGGGCCAAGTTGACTTCTTCCTCCCCGATGGCGTGGAAATAAGTGAAGAAGTTGATGTGGACAGTTTCCGAGACTGGCTTGCAATCGGGATTGCTCCGGAAAGACTTCCTGCTGCGCCGAAGGCTCTCGCGGCGCGCAGTCCTTCCGAAAATGAGCATTTGCTACCTGGTCTCAGTGACCGGGCGCATCGTTCATTAACGCCGCAAACTTTCGATAGTCCTCCGGGCCTGTTGCTATTCCCAGAATTCGTATCTGAGGCAGAGGAGAGGGAATTGATTACTGCGGTCGATGAAGGTCCATGGCTTCCTGATCTCAAGCGTCGCGTGCAGCACTACGGTTGGAAGTACGATTACCGGGCCCGCAGAGTTGAGGGATCTTTGTATCTTGGCCCACTACCGCCATGGGCTGCGCGGATTGCTACTCGTCTCGTAGACGAAGGTGTCGTGCCACAAATGCCTGATCAGGTCATCGTCAACGAGTATGTCGGAAATCAAGGGATATCCAAGCACGTCGACTGTCTCGAATGCTTCGACGGTCCTGTGGTGACTATCAGCCTGAACGAGTCTTGGGGAATGGTGTTCCGGCATCCAAAAGATGACCGCAAGGTGGAACATCTCCTTCACCAGCGCAGCGCTGCTGTGATGTCCGGCGACGCGCGAGAGGTGTGGACGCACGAGATTCCGAATCGCAAGAAGGAAGGTTCGGTAGCGCGTCAGCGAAGGATCTCGCTCACATTCCGAAAGATCAGAGTTTCTTCCGCCACTGGGAGTGCCGGCGCCAAGGCTCGAGCACGCTGAGTCGTTCGGTCTGGCTAGTCGCTGAAAGCATGCAACGCAAGGTCCTCGCGTCGCGCGTAGACTACTCTGAAAGACGATCGATCGTTTTCGAATATTTGCGATGAGTACAAGAATATCGCGGTTCCAGGTCAACTCTCGCCTTGCGCAGTTGCTGAGTCAGGAGTATCCGTCGAGCGAGAAGGCGCTCAAGGAACTCGTGGACAACGCCTGGGACGCCGACGCAGAGAACGTCGCCATTTCGTTGCCGCAACCCATGGGAGATGACCCGATTGTCATCGAAGATGATGGGAGCGGGATGACAGAGAAGGAGCTCAACGAGCACTATCTGTCGATTGCCTCAGACCGAAGGAAGCGTAGTGGCGAGTTGACGGTCACCAAACGACGTCGTGTGAAGGGACGCAAAGGCATAGGAAAATTCGCCGGCTTGATGGCAGCCTCCGTAATGTTCCTTGAGACGTGCGCTCGAGGTACGCGGACAAGTTTTACGCTCAGGTTGGAAGACCTGCTCGACGTCAATGATATTGAGCACCTTCCAATCGAATTGTCCACGGAGCCTTGTGATCCAATTCGACATGGCACCAGAATTGTCCTTTCGCACCTCGACAGAAAGCTGAAGTTCCCAAGTGCTGAGAAGTTTCGTCAGCTCTTGCTCCAAGACTATGGCAGAGCGCACGATTTCGCGCTCGTGGTGGACCGTAAGCCGCTTGATGTTGACGACATAGTTGGCTCGTTTCGCAGCGAAGAACTCGCCACCGGAGAAGTCGGCTCAGTGCGGCTTCGGTTCTCGATAGCCGACAAGAAATCGGTAGCACGACAAGCAGGAATCGTCGTGAAAGTCGACGGCAAAGTAGTTGGGAAGCCGTCCTTTTTCGGCCTCGATGAACTAGATGATTTTCCGCCGAAGCTTTTGCGCCGGCTCTACGGCGAGGTCGAGGCGGACGGTCTTCGCGAGCATGTAACTGCTGGTTGGGACTCGCTGATTGAGAACAGTACGTTGCTTGCGTCTGTAACGGAGGCGATCCGCCCCGTCATTCTTGCTGCCTTCAAGGAAAAGCACGGAAAGGAAATTAAACTCGCTCACGCGCGGTTGAGACGCGACATCCAAGAGCGTGTCGCAGCGCTCCCAGAAAACCGCAGAGAGTTCGCTGAGAAGGCCATCCGGAAAGTCCTCGATCGATACTACGGAGAGCCGTCGGAGAAGATTGAACCACTCGTCTTCGTTTTGCTGGAGGCACTTGAGCGGTCTGATTACGCCGTCGTCGTCCGGCACCTAGCAGAGGCGAGGAAACGAGATGTGGCGTCGCTGGCCGAGGCGCTCGACGACTTCGGACTTGCCGACATCGCACACCTGGTCGACCAAGCGAATGCAAGGCGAGATTTTCTCGACTCTCTGGAAGAGCTCAGTCGACTTGACAAGACATCCGAAGCGCAGATGCATAAAGCCATCGAGAGAAACCTCTGGATTCTGGGGCCCCAGTATTCTCTTTTCAGTTCAAACCAGACGTTGCAACGCCAGATCGAGGAGTTCACAGGCAAGAAGTTCAATGGAAAACGTGGGAGCAAACGTCCTGACTTGCTGCTCAACGAAAACGTGGTGGGTGAGTGCCTTCTGATTGAATTCAAGCGCCCATCTCATTCGCTAAACCGCGACGACTACAGCCAGGCTATCGATTACCGCCATGACTTGAGTAAGGCCGTCGGTAAGGCAATCAAAGTGCTCGTGATGGGCGGGAAGCGCTCTCCTGATTTCCCGACGCACAACATCGAACCAGATGTAAAAGCTGCAACCTTTTCGGATCTCATTGCTACAGCGAGACGGCAGATTGACTGGTTACTAACGCAGGAAATATGATCTAAGCCTTGCGGAGCAGTTGGTTAGGTTGAGCAGGACTAACTGGCCGGAAAGTTAGATAAGGTGTGGCGCCGTTGTTTAGTTAAGTAGTGGCCCTCCTAGCGACCAATTACATTCCTGCGCCACGGTGGGTAGTAGTGATCCTTCAAATTCGATCGGCAAGAAGGGAAGATCTTAGAGTCCGGTCGTGGTGCTTGCTCGACGTTCGGCAAGGTGAACTATATTTCATTCAAGGAACGATATGATTGTCTGTGGAATCGAAATAAAAGGGCGTGAAGCAATTCTCGCCGTAGTTGAAGTCGATGACATCGAAGCTGCGCCTGACCACCGCGTAAATGACACGAGGAAAATAACGCTCGAACAAGACGACGAATCGGCGCACGTGAAATCCTTTTTTTCGTTGGCGGAAGGCTTCGTTCGAGATAATCACATTACGCATATTGCGATAAAGAAGCGCGGAAAAAAAGGAGATTACGCTGGCGGCCCGATTACCTTCAAAATCGAGGGGCTCTTCCAGTTGCTAGATAATTGCAATGTGGCACTTCTTTCAGCTCCTACTATTGCTGCGTCGAAGAAGAAACATGCTTTCGAAATCCCTGCGTCGTTGAAGAAGTATCAGCACGAAGCCTTTCTCACCGCCTGCGCTTTTATCTCAAAACGATGAGCAAATTGTCAATAGCCAGTACGAGTGCGCCTGTCGAAATACGAGGTGCGTTAACCTCTCTATCTAACAGCATCGATTTCACTCGGGAGGATAAGAAAGCAGCCAACGGCTACGTTTTCTTTGGTAGAAATCGGATCACCGATGTAACGGTCGCGGTGAAATTCTATTATTGGGGAGGAAGGCATGAATATCACGCGGAACCCAAGCAGCTAGCCGCCATTGCATCAGAACACGTCCTGCCGATTCACGATGCCGGCGTGATAGACGACAAGTATGCATACTTCATTACGCCGGACTGCTCGAAAGGCGATCTGGATGATGTTCTTGAGCAAACCTCGATCGGGAATTTGGCAGGGCTTGAGAAGACATATCAGGTACTGTCTGGTCTTAGTCATTTACATGAGCGGCGCTTTCTGCATCGCGACCTGAAACCCTCTAATATTTACCTGACCGAACAGGGCGTCGCCGTGATCGGCGACTTCGGTTCGGTTAAGCGACTTCCTGAAAACGTAGGGTCGATCCCAGCTTCCAGTCATTCTTTGCTGTATCGTCCTCCGGAATCGATTGTCCGCAACGCTTATGGCATTGCTGGTGATATCTATCAAACCGGCGTCGTCTTTTACCAGCTGTTAGGAGGATTTTTGCCATATGACGGCCTTGCATATCTTTCCCGTGGAGAGTTACATCACTACGAGGCGATGTCCTCGCCGAGAGATAGAGGCGAATATATCGACCAGTGCATTAAAGGGAAGATTACAGCAGGTAAATTATTGCGCCTCAATTCCCTGCCTGCATGGGTGCCTGATAGCTTCAAAAGGATCATAAAGAAAGCTTGTCACGTTGACGAATCCAAACGATTCTCCTCTGCGTCCTCGTTTATGGCAAAGCTGCACGAACTCAGACCCACAATTCTAGACTGGCAGGTGATCGACGGTCTACCGTGCTTATTTCACAGTCCGACAAGCTACCGGCTGACGGATCTTGGTCACGGTCTTGGCGTTCAAAAGAGGCGAGGAGGCGAATGGCGAAACGATCATAGTTTCGACGGAACTACGATCAACGAACTGGTCCTTGGAATCTTGGCCGTCGTTTGACGTTGCGATCCATTTTCTCGCTTGAACATAAGACAGAAGCAGCAGCGGGACGCTAGCAGAGTAGGTTGCAAGAAGCGCATGTTGTTCGGTAACAAGTCGACCGACCCTATCCGGATTCGCGCCAGCAAACACTGCGCGCATCGAATTTGGCGGGAGTCGACCAATTCCTTAGACGGAGTCTTTCTGTTTCTTCTAAATACGAACGTGGTCCTCGCGCGCGGCGGTCGTAGGCAGGGCCCAATTGGGAGCACTTCATGGACATCCTGATAAAAGTACGGTCGCATACGACGGCGCGTCAGCCGTGCATGCTGCGGCCGCCGAGGCGTTCGATCTGATCTTTCCTGGATCTCTGGCTGCCAGACACCGACGGCCAGAGCGTTTGCATTGGAATTCGCAAAGGCCGCTCAGGATCGGCACGCATCGTCGCGCTCACCGGCAGCGACGAACTCTTCCGTAGCGGCTGTCAGGATTTTGACGAATGGATTCTGAAGCCGCTTCTGATGGACGACGGTGAAAGGCTACTTAGTTAACGGGTAGTACTCGCGAGGAGAGCCGCCCGTTTTCGTAAGTTTCAACAAGGGAAAGCCGACATGCCCAGCACGAGCTGGTTGTCGCAGCATTTCCCTTACCGTCGTGTTTCATTCCGCGCCGAAAATCACATACTGCGAGCTATTCGGCTCGAAACAGCGCGGGCTTAGCTTGCTGCCCCATTATCTAGGCCGATGTCTGTCTGGGCTGAGCTTGTCCGCCCTCGGGCCGGTGCTGCCCGCGCGAGATATGCTTCATGGCTACTCGACTTTGCTGTGCTGCCTGCCGCCCCACCCTGCCGAACTGACCTTTGTCGGTGACACTGTGCTTTCGCTCCATCAAACCTTTGCCCCGCAAGGAAGAGCGGGCACGGGCGTGGGCTCCCGAGGCTAGTTGCCAGATTTATTGGCGCAAAAGTGACAGATTAATACGTTCTACGGCAGCGGAAAGGCTCGCGGGCGATTTCGCAGTTGACAAAAGCAGGAGGCACCGCGTTGCCTCACGCAAAGGAAGCGGGCGGACACAGCCTGCATTGACCACGGGTTACTTTGCGTTCTCGACTGCTTTGAGAGCGACGTTTGTCTTGCCTGCCTTGAATAACTTGTACTGGTCCTCGGTCCCAAAGAAAACTTCAGCAGTAGTATTCGGTCCGACTCCTTTCACCTCCAGGGTTCCCGAAAACTGCCATAGCGTCCAGGGATTTCGACCGCGAAGTTGAATTCCCGATGCGCCGTAGCTGCCCAACCAGATCATAAATTTGTCCGAGCGTCGATCGATCAAAGTCGAAAGGTTGTTGCGATTTCCGTAAAGCAGCGGCAGCTTCCCATAACGTTCGTGCACCGCGTCTGCGAAACGGAGGATTGACACTTTCGCTTTGCTCAAACCCACTGCGTTGAGGCAAGCCAGTTGCCGGTAATCCTCTCCTTTAGGATGAACAATCTCGACCGCCATTGGCAGCGCTTGCTCATCGACTGGCACGACCTTAGAAAGCCGCGCCATTTGCTCATCTACGGAGCGGCAGAAGTCGTACTTAACGTACGCTCCGTAATCAATTTTAAGGGATTTTGCATGTGACCAGCGCTCGTTAAACGTCGGGTCCAACCCTTTCCATCCGGCGGCACGTGCGTAAATGAAACGGGGCCTTGGCGTCGTTGCAAAGACGTTCCAGTCTATCGTTCCCTCACGAGATGAGAAGTCGTATCCCTGAATAGGATAAACGTCCGGGGCTTTGAAGATCTTAATATCGGGGCGGCCTATAATGCTGCTAAGTGGTCCCGCCGGTATCGCAAGAGGTTCACCAGCGACATTGGGAGCTGGCGTGTTGTTGGCGGATAGCTCATTATATTCGATATATGAGCTGTCTCTGCTTGTGTCACGGTCAAGTTCCGAAAGATTCGATGCTGACGCGGCATTCGGTTTTTCGACGCCGAACGACGTCCCATTGGATGTCTTGCTTGAACCTTGCCCCTCCTTGTTGTACGCAGCGGCGGCGGACATAACGGGCTGACCGGTATAATCGGAAAGGAAGAAGAACCCCCCCAGCGCGATGCCCGCTTGTGCTGTGCCGAGCCACGGATCACTTAGTTCGAAGCTGGCATTTGACCGTCGCCGGTCATTGACAATGCGAAGATAAGAGCTGGTTAAGTACCCGACTAGCTCAAGTGAACGCGTTAATCCTCCTTGCTGTATCTTTGTTCCGTCGCCCGACACTGCGCCGAAGGCATCTCGAAAACGTGTGTCGGCGGTGCCGTTGCTGACTCCACTGATCAGCAAGTCGAAGAAGAGGCTCCCACGTGCTGGATTTAACGATGGCACCAAATCGTCTTTGGAACCGGCAGTGATAGCCAACGATCCGGGCTTATTGAAAGAATCGGGGTTTCCTCCGGGAACGCCGCGAAGGAAAAAGCCAGCGCCGTAACATGCATTTATCAACGTGAGCACATGGAAATACCGCTCCGCGAGGTTTTCGATCCGCAAGGCAAGGTCTTGCATGTTGTACATGTTCTCAGGTCCATTCACGTCCTTGGCCGCACTCAGGACAAAGGCGGCGCTTGTATCTGCCATCCCGTCGGAGCTGCCATAGCGTCCGTGTCCTGAATACGCAACGAGCAGGCGCGCTTTTTTATTAAATTCCTTGGCCCGATTCACTAGGTAGTCTTGAAGGAAATATTCGATATTCGCAACAGTGGCATCTCCATTACGAAGCACGATGACTTCGTCAAATTGTTGCTTATTGACGAGAAAATCCACAAGTCGATCTCCATCTACCCGCGCTGCAGGAATATCAGCGCCGGCCAGGTTCGGATAGCTATCTATCGCGATAACCAGACCTATTGAACGGGTCTCTTCGGCATTTTTCACACCCACTGCGTCGGCGATTCGTGTGTCGAGGGCCTTGCCGCCCTGGTTGTTGAAATGTACAAATAGTTGGCAGTATCGAGCTTCGCGCGCTGGCGCACCGTTGGGACAAACTCCCGAGAACTCGGAGCCGTACGTCGATAAAGATGTGGCCATCAACGCTAGGCAAAACGCTGCGCATCGCTGCAGCTGACAGCGCGGTGCATTTACGATTCGAGTGATCATTTGAACTCCACCACGCCCAAAGTGGAATAAAAGTCTTGTGTTTTCCCCTTGAAAACGTTGGCATCGAAGTCGCCGTCAAAGCCCATCGCCATTTTCGCGGCGTCAGTATATTGCCATAGCGCCCAATGCGTTCCATTTATCGTGTTTGGAATCTCAGTTGCTCGCGATTTCCGGGAGTAGTCGGCCAACCAAAGTGGGTAATTCGATAGCGCAGCAAATTGACTCTCTGATCCCACGCGCTCGTGCCACCAGGAGCGCGCTGTGTAAATCATTGGCGTTCGCTTTAGTTCAGTCTCCACCTTGACCATGAATGCTTTGACCATGGTAATGATCTCCGGCGGCGTCCGGTATTGCCAACGATCCGGCGCATCTTTAGCAGCCTTATCCCACTCAAGATCTACCACGGGTGGCATGTCCGTCGGACGTAAGCCACCGTTAGCGTTAACGACCTTTATGAATGTTTCAGCCTGCGCCGTTCCCCAATCGCCAGCGGACACGCGAGGATCCCCGCTCGAGAGGAAATGATACGCTCCACGATGGACCTCGCTACCCTTTGGCAGCCTCCCGACTCGCGACCAAAAACTAGCAAATTTTGGGTCTAGGAATTTTGTTCCTTGAGTTGCTTTCATATAAACGAAGTGAGCCTTCTTTGTGCGCAGCTTTTCAATAGGAAAAGAAGACGCCGTGTGATGACTTATGTCGACGCCAAAGAGCGAATCTGCCCTTGGCCTGTGAAGCACAGAATCAAAGTCAACGTCGTTAGGAAATCGGAACGGACCGTACAGATTGAAATATCTAACCCCTGCCGCGTGTTCGTCGGGATTCGCCATCGCGTCTGCGTTCTTGATAATCGAAAACAGGTCCTTTCGTGACAGGTCATCGACTAGGTAGGTTAGCCCAAGAGCAGTATCGGAGGTATCTGTCGGTTCAGTTGTCGCTGGTGCACCGCTCGGCACGGGGTTCTGTGCAAGAACGGTGAACGGAGCGTTGCCAAGAAGACAAACAATGATGGTTAGGTTCACAAAGGGCATGTGCATGGCCGTATACCTCAAGGCGGCGAAAGTGAAAGGGGCGAACCACAACTTAGTTGAGCCGTATTTTGCCCCCGCATACAGGAACCGAGGATCACGATATTCAATCTACCGCGTCTGAAGTAGAGTCGGAAGTCGCTCGGCAGGATATTCAGGGACGTGTTGCTTTAGCGCCCAAGTCAATCGACGTGATCTGACCGTCTTTGTTCAAATCCGACCATCGAATCGTGACCGGATAGCTTCCACCGGCTGTCGAAAGGGTCGCCTTTACTACGGAGGAAGACAGTCCCGTATGCTTGTAGCTGTGTAATCGCGTTCCGCCCCCGGCCTTTAGGGAACTGGCGAGCGAACTTCCGTCTACCGCCACTGGCATATCTACCGCAATGCCACTCAAAACATTTTGGTGTTGAACTAACGCGACCTTTTCCGCGAAGAATGGCGTAACATCGACATCCGGTTGAGCAAAGGCGGCAGAAAGTTGCTCGGTTCTGAGATTTGAGATTGCGACATTCTCTTTGCGCTGGGACGGATCTGAATCGCCTTTGATAACCTGAAAAGGAAATGGCTTCAGATGCAGATCCGCCATACTGTCAAGGACCACCGTGGTACATAAGTTCGGGTTCTTCGAATCGGCGGCGGGCGATGACATCAAAACCAGCCAAGTTGCGTACACGGCGTCTGTATCTGAGGCGAGACGGTAGCTGGCGAAATCTTGGGCACCACTATTGCAAACCTGCCTGAAGGCTTCCTCACTGCCGTTTTCAAGCATGCGTGAGAGATCTGGATGGTTCTTATTGAACAGGTCTCTCGTACTTCCTCCCAATTCCGGAATAAAGCGCCCATATTCCGCAATTCCTGGGAAATGCAGTTGTCCTTGTACGTCCCGCGTCGCGTACAACGAAGGCACGAATCGCGGAGTCAGCGTGGCGTAGGCGACAACTTGTTTTTGAGGCGACGAGAGAACATCGTCATATAAGATCGCGACGATGCTATCGATTTGCGTGTACTCGCTCGTCGTCATTCCATAGGCGACTTGTGGCGGGTCGAGCGAATAGCTGAGCAGGCCACTTACATAGCCATCTAGCTTTTCACGATCATTGTGCGTTATTTCAGGCGCCAGGCTTGCGATGGCGCCACCGACCGGATACACCTTGAGTACCTGCTTCGAAATCTGAATCGCGGTGCTAGCTATATGATCATTTGCTTCGCTCGAGAACTTGTAGCCCAGAGCCACGATCCATTGTTGCGTAGGGGGTGCCAACGAGTACGGCATCACTTGCATCTGTTGAGGCAACGCCGTCGAGGCGGGGGATGAGGTCTTCGGAGCCGAGCTACCGTCACTTGCCCTGGTTATGACGAATATTGGAACTTCAGGTGGATTGGGGATGTTGCTACTGCTGATTTTCAGCGTCATGACGGCAGAGGTTACATTCTGATGCAACATCCCGCCGAGCCGGCCCCAAAAACCGACGTCGTCCACGGAATTTACCTTGCTGCCTCCTTGATTGATCGAGATGGCGAGAGAAAAGTATGGAACATCTTGAAATCCCGTCGCAAGTGACGTTTTAACATATTTACACACTACCCATGTTTGCAAGACTTGCACGACTTCAAGCACCTGCCCGGATTTCGCCGGTGGGCAATAGGCGTCCTTATTCGCTCCGTTAGGCAAGCCAACAGGGACGGCTTTTTCGTCGGCGGGTCTATCCGACGCGGTTAGCGAGTTACATCCGCCAACCCAAATAGTGGCCGAGATCAGCAAAGCGCGGCAGGGGGAGAATTTTTTCACTTGTGTGCTCCGACCACTGATTTGCTACGGGACACGATCAATCCGGACTGCAAAACATCTAGCCGCTGCTTTGCGCATGAATATACGGTGAATTGACGAATGCCAAAATTCACCGAGTGCATTCCACGTAACCAAGCGGAGTTCGTCCTACACAAGCGCTTTGGATGTCGCGACCCGTCGTCGTGTCATGACCTCTCGTGTGGTGCAGAGTTTCGCGCGAAATGCATGGGTCGACGAGGTCGCTATGGCAGTGTCTCAGTCTCCGTACGATAGTTGTATTTCTGATCCTAGATTACGGGATTCTAACTTTCAAGATACATTTCCACGAACTCGTGCGATGCAGGCATCGAGGTGCAATTCCAAGGTGCCCGTACAGACTTCAGTACAATTTGCCGAGACGACTATCGCCGACCATGGCCGGGAATGGGGACTAAAACGCGCGCCAGTTTGTCAGAAGAATGGCACCTCTGAGCTTCATTTGCTAACGACTAGGATGAGTCTGGTAGCATGCGCCACTCTTGAACTGACAATGCATGGGGTCAGTTGTGTGAGATCGCAACGGACCGAGCCAGTTTTGGTCATTGGGCACTTTGAACGGTTCGCGATGTTGCGTCAAAGTGCAAAATCCGCTGCTTCCTTGTTCGTTAGGCACTAGAGCGGTGAATCTACGTGGTCACAGCTAGCGGTGCAGTGAGTGTCCGATAAACAAAATCGTTTCGTTCGAGGCCCGTATTCGGCCTGTCATGACGCACTCAGATGATGGTAGCTAGCGCTTGCTACTCGCTCGCACGGAGCTACTTCCGACTTTCGGCGGCGACGAGCGACTTAGCCGTTTTCGACAAGAGCAGTTCCTCCATCGTCCGACGATTGGTGAACAGGCTCTGCGCTCGCTTCAGTGAGCGAGTTCGCCTGAGCGGCTGTGGCGTGCAGGGCCGCTGCTATCGCGCAGACGAGTGTGGCGGCGCAATTCAAAGTTGAAGTCGACTTTTAGTATTCTATAGTGGGAGCGTCGTTCAAAACAAAAAAAGCGCGTTTAACTAAAGCGTCGTTTTTCTTTGATCGACCGGGCTCTGCATTGGGGCCCGCTACGGAGTTCGAAGGGTGTGCGAAGGACTCTTGGGCAGAGGGCCTCTGTCCGCTTCATGAGGGGTTCGAGCAGAAGAGAGGTGTGCTTGCCATGAAGATCCTACTTGCAGGTCTATTTCTTGTCGCCGCATCCCTAGCGAGCATGGCGGCGCAAACTGGTCAATGGAACTCGCTAGACAAGTCTATGTACCAACTTATCAACGATGGCTTTCGGCTTGTCTCAACAAGTCTTGCGCCGGACGACAAGGGGATTATTTATTTTTTGCAGAGAGGCCAACATCTGGTCCGGTGTGCCGAGCTCCACAACGGCTCTCAACTGATGGCCCGTTGCGAGAAGCTGGTGTCGCCGTATTGACTCTGTAGGAGCGTGCAACTAGCTCGAATAGAGGAGCATCCGGCGATGGATAGCTACGGTCGGCGCGACACGCCTCTAATCATAAACCAGATCGGTCGTCATCCGCGCGTCCATGTTCGCTTCACCGTGCAACCGCATCGTGGCTCAGTCGGGTCAAACGTGTTCGACGCTAAGAATTTTGGTTGAGGCCGGATTCTGTTGAGCGGCATGGAGCTATGCACATGGTTGCCAGGAGACAATTGAAAGACCGTGGCATCAAAATGTATTTGCGCCCAACAGTTTCACTTACTGGCAGTAATGCAATTCTACTTGTGCGGCTATTCCTTCGTCATCGCATCCGAGTATCGGCACGACGGGCTTCTTAGTCTTTGTCGCGATGACTACGGAGAATACGCATGAAAGTGCAACGGGTCCCATGACGGGGGAATCGCTGCCGCGCCTATCGAGACTCGTGGTTTTTGTTCCAAAACTTTAGTGCGTCGGAAGCGGACATCGCGTTTCCATCGGCGTGAGCTGCTTGTTCGACAATTTTTAGCTCCATCGAAGCAGGAGTAGTGCGATGAACACGGACTCGGGTCAAGCCTACGAAAATGAGTTGACGTTTTGCGTTCTTGACATACGCTTGGCTTAGAATCGCTCGGGGTCCGGCGTGGGTCGCCGGATAAGAATCAACGAAAATTTGGTGAGCGACATGAATGTCACCGGGACATCATCCGCGTGTGAGGGTCACCGCTTTGAGCTGCGCGAGTGGCGCCCTGTGCTGGTGTGGCTTGTGGCTCTCTGCGCTGCATGGGCGATCGATGCGTTCGCTTCGCAGGCACGCGCGGCGGAGCCTGTCACGACCTATCGGGGACTCTGCAACGCATCGGCGGGAATCGATCTCGGGAAGGGCTACTTCGTCGTGGGCGATGACGATATCGACTCGCTCGTCGTTTATAAGTACGGAAGGTCCGACGCGGTCCACGAAGTCAAAGTTGGGGACTACCTCAACGGCGCGGCCAGCGCGGACGACGAAGCGGACCTCGAAGGCGCCGCGAGGATCGGCGACCGGATCTACTGGATAGCGTCGCACTCGGGCAAGAAGAACGAGTCGCGCCCAACGCGGCAACACTTGTTCGCGACGCGTATCGTCACGAAGGGCGCCGTGCCTACCGTGGTGCCGCTCGATACGAAACCCTACGACAAGCTTCTGAGCGCGCTTGCGTCGGACAATCGCTTTGAAGAGCTGAACCAGGCGATGAGCAATGGTGCCGAAGAAGACCACGGCTTCAACATCGAAGGACTGGCTGCCACGCGCAACGGTGGCTTGCTGATCGGCTTCAGAAACCCGCTCGTGGCGAAGGCTGACAGCCAGAACGCGGGCAAGGCGCTCGTGCTCGAACTTAAGAATCCGGCCGACGTCGTGGACCACGGCGCGAATCCCGCATTTGGCGACCTCATCCGTCTAGATCTCGGCAAGCGGGGGGTGCGTAGCATCGAGCTTATCGACGGCGAGTATTTCATAGTCGCGGGGCCGTTCGACGGAGGCACGGTCGGAGACCCCGCATCGCGATTCGCGATCTTCAAATGGAGCGGTGCGTCGGACGCGAAGCCTAGACACTGGAGGGACATCGAGCCGTCCACTTTTCACGCGGAGGGACTGTTCGAGATCGCCGGCATGCGGAAGATTTATTTGTTGAGCGACGACGGCGACGAGCAGCGCATCTGCAAAAAAGGCCGCGACAAGAAGAAAATGACTAGCGATAAGACTTTCCGGGGAATGGAAATCGTTCGATGAGCAATTCCATGTTCCATCGGAGTCGTCGACATTGAATCTGATCAGGCGGCCGTTGTCGACGCGCAACGAAACCTTCGCGCGTCCGCATACTGTCCCTCGGGCCCGTCGTCGCGCGGTAGATCGTGCCGAGATGGCGGCGGTCCGTGCCATAACGTCGATAAGGACGATGTCGCGCTGGTCTGAACCGCACCGGGAATCGTGGAGGTCGCCTGGGTTAAGTACTGACGCAGTCGCGACTAGCCGAGTATTCTGAAGCAGAGCGTGAATACTTAAGGAACCTCTGCACAACCCCTTTAAAATACTGCGTCCCGATGGACGATGGCAGGATGCGACCAGCATGTCCGGGCTGAACTTTCGTCGCGACACGTCGGTCTGGCAATGTCGGTGACCGACTCGCTAGGGCCCACAGTTTGTGAAATGGAGCGAGAGCCGGCACGGAGTTAATCGTGCGCGGCATCTTTACGCTTTGTGCAACGCCTTGCGCATCATCCATAAATTGCCCAGCGCAAGTAACGTATGATCTGAGCGGTATTCTTCGCCAGCCCCCGGTATCGGGTCTTCAGGTAGCCAAACTGTCGCTTGAGGATTCGGAAAGGATGCTCGACCTTCGCACGAATGCCGGCCTACAGTCGTTCGATTTTGTCGTAGATTGCATCGACACGGTTCTTCAAGTTCAGTTGTCTTCGCTTGCTGGGTCGCATCGCAACAAGAGGTGGCCTCGGTAGTTCGGACAGCTTTCTGATTTTTAAGTGGAGCGTCCGAGGCAATCATGCTGCCGATTTGATCGCTGGCAGCGTCGCGAAGTATGCCTCATCCGGCGTCTGATCCGCCAGGCTCGAATGGGGCCGTTTCCGGTTGTATAGCTCAGTAATCGCCGATGGAGCGCCGGGCGTCGCTGACCGACTCGTAGGCCCTCAAGTAGACCTCCTCGTACTTGATGCTGCGCCATACGCGCTCGACGAACACGTTATCGCGCCAGGCGCCTTTGCCGTCCATCGACAGCCGCACGCCGCGCTCACGTACGGCAGCGGTGAACGTGGCCGCCGTGAACTGGCTACCCTGATCGGTGTTCACGATGTCTGGCAGCCCGTAGCGGGCGAATGCTTCTTCCAGCGCCTCCACGGCATGTATTGCTTTTAACGTGATGGCCACCCGGTGTGCGAGAACCTTGCGACTCGCCCAATCCACTACCGCCGTCAGATAGACAAAGCCGCGCGCCATGGGAATGTACGTTGTGTCGAGTGCGAAGACCTGATTGGCGCGCTCGATCTTCATGCCGCGCAACAGGTATGGCCAAACCTTGTGCTGCGGGTTACGTCGGCTCGTGTTGGGCTTGCAGTAAAGCGCTTTCACACCCCATACGCTTCATGAGCGTGCGCACGCGACGGCGACCCACCCCATAGCCGTCCCGGCGCAACAGACGGACCAGCATTCGCGCTCCGGCGAACGGAAACTCCAGGTGCAGTTCGTCGATCCGGCGCATCAAGTTCTGGTCAGCCTCGCTGACCTGCCGCGGCCGATAGTACGCACTCGATCTGGCAATGCCGACAAGCTTTGCTTGCTGCGACACCGGTAACTCATGGCCACGGTCAATCATCGCTTTGCGCTCAGCAATCCCGCCTTGTTGAGCGCGCCGCTTAAAAAATCATTTTCGAGAGAAAGCTGGCCGATCTTGGCGTGTAGGGTCTTCACGTCTACCGGCGGCTCGTTCGATACCACGCCCGCCGTTCCAACACGTCGGCCGCACGCCCCTGCAGCTGCCGTTTCCATTCCGTGATCTGGTTCGGGTGTACATCAAACTGCTGCGCTAGCTCGGCCAGCGTACGCTCGCCTTTGACTGCCGCCAGCGCCACTTTCGCTTTGAACGCCCTGAGTGCGTGCGTCGGGTTCTCTTCGTCATGTCCTCGGTTCCTTTGCCTACATTATCGCCGGCTCAGGCTGATCTGCTCTAGAAATCCTGGACACAAATGAGTGTTAGTGTTTCGGAGGCAATTTTCCCAATAGGAACGGGAGGTTGGCGATGAAGCGCAAGCAAT
>NZ_JARUXN010000001.1:2834405-2868681 GCF_031451415.1 Caballeronia sp. LZ028
CCGCCGAAAGTCGGCTCGAGCGCGGCGATCACGTCGACGAGCTTGTGCGGATCGCTTTCGTTCAGCTCGATATCGAACACGTCGATGCCGGCGAACTTCTTGAAGAGCACGGCCTTGCCTTCCATCACCGGCTTCGATGCGAGCGGCCCGATGTTGCCGAGGCCCAGCACGGCCGTGCCATTGCTGACGACGCCGACGAGATTGCTGCGCGCGGTGAAGCGCGCGGCGTTCAGCGGATCTTCGACGATCGCTTCACACGCGAACGCGACGCCCGGCGAGTAAGCCAGCGCGAGGTCGCGCTGGTTGATCATCTGCTTGGTGGGGGCGATCGCGATCTTCCCGGGAACCGGAAATTCGTGATAGTCGAGCGCAGCTTCGCGCAACTTGGTATTGGCGTCAGTCGTCATAAGGCGGGCTAGCAGTGCGGGAATTAGAATAGAAGTTCGAACGCATTGTAGCGCCAATCAGTCGCGGTTTCGGACCGCGCTCCATGCATTTCGGCTACAAGTGCCATGACTGGAAAACGTCTGGTCGGTCCGTCCGGCAAGCCTTCGCGGGCATCGGCCGAGTGTTTTCGAGATGCGGCGCCGGTTTCGGCGCGCTGTGTTTTTCATCGTGCATTGCAACAATCAACCTCAAGCGCCGACGCATGCTCTCCGAGTTTTCACTGATCGACCGTTTCTTTGCACGCCGCGCGACGGCGCCTTCCCCGCGTCATGACGAGGAGGCCGCGAAGCCGCTCGGCATCGGCGACGACTGCGCGCTTATCGCGCCGCCGGTTGGCCATCAGCTCGCCATTTCGACGGACATGCTGGTCGAAGGACGCCACTTCTTTCCCGATGTCGATCCGTACGCGCTCGGTCACAAGGCGCTCGCGGTGAACCTGTCCGATCTCGCCGCGATGGGCGCGAAGCCGCACGCGTTCACGCTCGCGCTCGCGTTGCCGCGCGCCGACGAAGCCTGGCTCGAAGCGTTCAGCAACGGTCTCTTCGCGCTCGCGGAACGTCACGATTGCGCGCTCGTCGGCGGCGATACGACGAGCGGGCCGCTCAACATCTGCATCACGGTGTTCGGCGACGTGCCGCAGGGTGCGGCATTGCGTCGCGATGCGGCGCGTCCCGGCGACGACATCTACGTATCCGGCACCTTGGGCGACGCGCGCGCGGGCCTCGGCGCGATTCGCGGCGAGTGGTCCGCGCCGGAAGCTTCCGCCTGGCGGCGCGCGCTGGAGCGCCCGGAACCGCGCGTCGCGTTGGGCATGGCGTTGCGCGGCGTGGCGCACGCGGCGCTCGATATCTCCGATGGCCTCGCGGGCGATCTCATGCACATCCTGAAGCGTTCGGGCGTGCGCGCGGTCGTCGATGCCGATGCCGTGCCGTGCTCCGATGCCGTGCGCGCGCTGCCCGAAACCGCGCGCCGACAATGCACGCTCGCGGGCGGCGACGACTACGAGCTCTGCTTCACCGCGCCCGTCGATGCCCGCGACGCGCTCGCCAGGATCGCGACGGACGTGGAAGTGCCGCTGACGCGCATCGGTACAATCGAGTCATCCGGTGCGCCCGCAATCGCCTGGCGCGATGCGTCGGGCGCCCCGCTCTCCCTGACGTTGCAAGGCTTCGATCATTTCCATGCAGACTGACCCCACGCTAGCGGGCGACCCGGCCGCGCCGCGCAGCAAGCCGCGCCGGGCGAGCGCGCGCTTCATGCTCGACCATCCGCTTCATATTCTTTCGCTCGGCTTCGGCAGCGGACTGTCTCCCATCGTGCCGGGCACGGTCGGCACGTTATTCGCATGGGTGTCGTTCGTCGTGTTCAATCCGCATCTGACGGTCGCGGAATGGGGCGCGCTGATCGTCGCCGGCTTCATCGCCGGATGCTGGTTCACCGGCTTCACCGCGAAGAAAATGGGCACCGACGATCCGTCGCCGGTCGTGTGGGACGAGATCGTCGCGTTCTGGCTCGTGCTGCTGCTCGTCACGCCCGCGACCTTCACCGGGCAATTGTGGGCGTTCGTCGTGTTCCGCTTCTTCGACATGGTGAAACCGCCGCCCATCCGATATTTCGATCGCCGGTTGAAAGGCGGTTTCGGCATCATGTTCGATGATCTCGTCGCGGCGTTCTTCACGCTGCTCGTGATCGCGCTCTGGCGCATGACCGTCTGATTTTTTCCATCCATCGAGACCACCGCCATGCCAACCGACACCGTCGTTCACCAACTTGCGATTCGCGTCGGCAACAAGCTGCACGCCGAACGGCTGATGCTCGCCACCGCCGAGTCGTGCACGGGCGGCATGGTCGCGACCGCCATCACCGATATTTCGGGCAGCAGCGCGTGGTTCGAGCGCGGCTTCGTCACGTATTCGAATCTCGCGAAGATCGAGATGATCGGCGTGCCCGCGACGCTGATCGAACAGCACGGCGCGGTCAGCGAGCCGGTCGCGAAGGCCATGGCCGAAGGCGCGCTGCGCAACAGCCGCGCGCAGGTCTCGGTGTCGATTACGGGCGTGGCGGGACCGGCGGGCGGCAGCGAGGCGAAGCCGGTCGGTACCGTGTGCTTCGGATGGAGCAATCGTCTGAATACGCAGATCGAGACCCAGCATTTCAAGGGCGACCGCGAACAAGTGCGAACGCAGGCCGCCGCGCATGCGTTGCGCAGGCTGCTGGAGTTCATGGACCAGAGCGAGCGCTGAGCGCGCGTCGATCGCATGAACAAGCGCATCGACAATCCGGCCGATTCCGTCACGTTCAGCAAGGATCAGGTGGCCCGCTGGATGGGTCGGAAGACCTTCGGCCGCAATCGAACGTCACATTGCCGACCGAGCCGCCGTTGTACATCGCCATCGTTAAGCGCTCGCGGCGGGCATTCTGTCCGAAGATGCGCGCGCGGTGGAGAAGTTCTCCGCCGAAGACATCGAGGCGCTGTTCGCGCCTATTGCCGATAGTTGAAGCGCGCGCTTACCGATACTGATTGATCGTATCGCGCGTCTTCTTCGCGGCTTCGGCCGCGGCTTGCGCGTAATCATCGCCCTTGCCGGCGTAGATGATCGCGCGCGACGAATTGATCAACATGCCCGTGCCGTTCGCGGTGCGGCCCGCGCGCACGGTTGCTTCGACATCGCCGCCCTGTGCGCCGATGCCCGGAATCAGAAGCGGCATGTCGCCGACGATCCCGCGTACCGTTTCGATTTCCTTCGGAAACGTCGCACCGACGACGAGGCCCAACTGGCCCTTGTCATTCCACTTTTCCGCCGCGAGCCTGGCGACGACCTGATACAGCGGCTTGCCATCGGTCGTGAGAAATTGCAGATCGGAGCCGCCCGCGTTCGACGTGCGGCACAGCACGATCACGCCCTTGCCCTCATGCGCGAGATACGGCTCGATGGAATCGAAGCCCATGTATGGATTCACGGTGACGGCATCGGCCCGATAGCGCTCGAACGCTTCCTTCGCGTACTGCTCGGCCGTGCTGCCGATATCGCCGCGCTTCGCATCGAGAATCACCGGAATGCCGGCGTGCTTCTCGTGGATATGCGCGATCAGCGCTTCGAGCTGATCTTCCGCGCGATGCGCCGCGAAGTACGCAATCTGCGGCTTGAACGACGATGCATACGGCGCGGTTGCATCGACGATGGTCTTGCAGAACTCGAAGATCGCGTCGGCGCGGCCGTTGAGTGCGCCGGGAAACTTCGCCGGCTCCGGGTCGAGGCCGACGCACAAAAGCGATTGAGTCCGCGACCACGCGGCATTGAGCGATTCGATGAAGGACATGGCGGGAAGATGTTGAAAACGTCGATGCCACGCATTTTAACGTGCGTGGCGTCATCTTCCGTCGCGCTTCCGTCGCGCTTCCGGCGCGGATCAGCGCGCCGCGTCCCGTGCCCGCGCCTTCGCGCCTGCCCGCGTGCGCGGCCTTCCGCGCCGCGTCGCTTCCCCGGTGCGCTCGACGGTGAAGCGGAATTCCCGCGACAAGCGTTCGCCCGGTTCGAGCACGGTCATGCCGTTCGCTTCCCCACCGCCGGGCAGATTCACCGCGTTGATCGGATGATCGACCGGCTCGAAGCAGAAGAAGCTTTCGCCGGGCGGCGCGTAGAGCACGTAGTAATCGGTGTCGGCGGCGATCGTCAGCGACAGGCGGCGCTTCGGCCACAGCACGCTCGTGCGCCCGCTCCACCCGGTGAACGCGTTGTTGACCATTTCCGATGGCATCGGATACGCAACGCCGAATTGCCACGCGGGCGGCGTCGGAACATGCCGCACAGGCAGCCAGTCGTCGCCGCACAGCCACACGCCGCCCGCCGCCGCCGACAACTCAGTGTCCGCCTCGCGCATCAGGAAAGGATGCAGCCCGAGGCCGAACGGCAGCGCTTCGTCGCCGGTATTTTCGACATCGAGCGTCACGGCGAGCGTCGCTTCGTCGAGCGTGTAAGTCTGCGCGGCGCGAAACGCGTAAGGCGTGCCGCCGCTGCGATCGAGCGTGAGACGCACGCGCGCGGAATCCTGCTCCGCGACTTCCCACGCGCCGAGCCAGCCATCGCCGTGCAGCGGCAGCGGTTCGCCCGCGCGATTGCACGGCACGTCGATCGAGCGTCCGGAAAACTGAAAGTTTCCGTTGCCGATGCGGTTCGAATACGGCAAAAGCGGATAGCACGCGAGCTGATTCGGATCGGTGTCCGGTCCCGGCTCGACACACGGCCGGAAGATCGGCACGAGCGTGCCTTCGTGCCGCCAGTCGAAGCGCGTGATGCCGCCGCCGAGCGACGGTGCCAGCTCGAGCCGCAAATGCGCGTTGGCGAGCGTGATGCAGCCGTCGACATCGGCGCCGCCCATCGCGACGACCGCGGTGCTCGGACCGGGACGGATCGGCGGTTCGGTGGCGGCGGCGAGACGCGCACGGCGGGCGTTCGCCTGTTCCTGGGACGTCGATGCAGGATTCGGTCTTTGCTCTGTTCGCGCGACAGCCATGACTCGTGCTCCATCGAGAGGCGAAGAACCCGGAGTTGCCGGGATGAGTCGGGCGGCGCGTCGATCGCGCGCCGCCTCGTGTTCTGGTTACGCCTTGCCCGCAAATACGGCTTCCGCGATGCCGCGTGCACCGGGCGTCGCGACGAACACGCCGCCTGCGTGCGCGTCTGTTTCGCCGAGGCCGATGCGCGCCGTCGTCACATACAGCGTGCCGAAGTCCGCGCCGCCGAACGCGGCGCAACTCGGCTGCGCGCTCGGCACGTCGATGCGCGCCGTCTCGCGTCCGTCGCTTCCGTAGCGCACGACGCGCGCCCCGCCCCACTGCGCGTTCCACAAGCCGCCGTCCGCATCGACGATCGAGCCGTCGGGCACGCCGGTCGCATCCGTCAGCTCGACGAAGACGCGGTCGTTGTCGAATGTCGGATAGTCGCATACGCGAATCTGACGCGTGGGCGAGTCGCAGTAGTACATCGTCGCGCCATCGGGCGAGAAGCCGATGCTATTCGAGATCGCGCAATTCCCGAGCGGCAGCTTTTCCAGCGACAGATCCGCGTTCAGCCGATAAAACGCGCCGACCGGTTGCGCATCGTCCACGTCGTGTTTCGTGCCGAACACGAAGCGCCCTTCGCGGTCGCAACGGCCGTCGTTGAGGCGCGTCGGCAGATCGGCTTCGACTTCCATGATGGTTTCGATCTTGCCCGTCGCGATTTCATGGAACGCGAGCCGCGATGCGAGGCCGAGCAGCAGGAAACGCGCATCGGCGCACGGCGTGAAGCACGCAAGCCGCTCGGGCATGTCGAACGATTCGCTCGCGCCGTCGCGCGGATCGTAGCGCCACAGCTTCTTGCCTTCGATATCGGTCCACCAGAAGCGGCCGCTCGCGGCGCACCACGTCGCGCCTTCGCCGAGCGAACACTGGCTGTCGATGAGAAGTTGCGCTCGCATCGGATTCATCAGGCCCATCCTCCATCGACGATCATGTCCTGCGCCGTGATCATTTTGCTGTCGTCCGATGCGAGAAAGAGCGCCGCGCGCGCGAGGTGTGCGGGCAGCAGTTCTCCGTCGATGCACTGGCCTTGCTTGATTGCTTCCTTGCCGGCCTCGTCGAGCCACAGACGCTTTTGCTTTTCGGTCATCACCCAGCCCGGCACGAGCGTATTGACGCGGATGCCGAATTTGCCGAGATCGCGCGCGAGGCCGCGCGTCATGCCTTGCACTGCCGATTTCGACGTCGTGTAGACGGGGAAGTTGCCTTGCTTGAGCATCCAGCTGATCGAGCCGAGATTGATGATCGAGCCGCCGCCCGCGCGCTTCATGTCGTCGATGACGGCCTGCGCCGCGAAGAATTGATGGCGGATGTTGACCGCGATGCCTGCATCGTACGACTCGGGTGTGACGTCTTCGATTGCGTGGCGTTTGTCGTTGGCGGCGTTGTTGACGAGCACGTTGATGGGGCCGAGGGCGGCTCTTACGTCGGCGATGCCTTTGCGCAATGCGTCGATGTCGGTCAGGTCGACGTTGAGGAACATCGGGCGCGTTTGGCCTTCTTGCAGAGCCGCGCCGAGGCGGTCGGCGAGCGCTTCGCCAGCGTCGGTGTCGATGTCGAAGAAGGCGACTTTCGCGCCCTGATCGAAGAAGTGTTCGACGAAGCCTTCGCCGATGCCGGTTGCGCCTCCGGTTATCAGCACTGTTTTGCCTTGCAGGCTGGGGTATCTTGCGAGGTTCTTTTCGATCGTTGGCATTGGGTTTTGTCTCTCGTTGCTGCGCTTGTCGCGCTTGTTTGCTTTGCGCTTTTCGCCGGATCCCGGTTTCTTAGTGGTCTATTAGCACTGCCCCTGTGCGGGGCGGCACTTACTTTCTTTGCTGCTGCAAAGAAAGTAAGCAAAGAAAGCAGCTTCCGATACGCCCGCGGTCACACGCAATTTGGGTAGTCCTCTCGTCGTTCGTGGGCTGCCTAAAGAGTGCCCTCATAGGCCCCATCGGGCTTGGCTCGCGCACGGTCTGCCTCCACTCGCCACACACCAAACTGGTTCAGCACCAAATAGCTCCGGCCCGCTTCGCGGCCGACCGGTCAATCGGGTCCGCGCGTGCTTCCTTGCTGCCGTCTCCATCTCACTGCACTTGCCGCCCGCTGGTTTCCCTTGCATGCCCGGCGGCAGCGCGTAGCGCTGTGCCGAAGCTCTTTCGTGCTGAACCAGCGTTCTCAACACCTTCGGGCGGCGGACCGTGCGCGAGCCAAGCCCGGTTAGTCCTTCGAGGGCACTCTTTAGGCGAGTGCCGCCTGGGACGAGAGTACTACCCAAATTGCGTGTGACCGCGGGCCTGAAAAGCTGCTTTCTTTGCTTACTTTCTTTGCAGCAGCAAAGAAAGTAGGTGCCGCCCCGCACAGGGGCAGTGCTAATAGACCGACACGAAAACGGGATCCAGCGACATCAACGGCAAAACATCAACAGCGACATCAACCGCAAAACATCAATCCCGCGACCCGCGATTCTTCAACTGATCGAGCAGAACGGCAGCAAGCAGGATAGCCCCTCTCACGAGGTACTGATAAAACGCGTCGATATTCAAAAGGTTCATGACGTTCTCGACAGTACCCATGATGAGCACGCCAATCACGACACCGGAAATCGTCGCCCTACCGCCCAGCAGAGAAACACCGCCAAGAACACAAGCAGAAATGACATTGAGCTCGAAGCCTTGAGCGGCATTCGGCTGCCCCGACGTGATCCGCGAAGCGAGAATGACCCCAGCCAGCGCGGTCACAGCGCCCTGAATCAAAAAGATCCACACACGCGTGCGCTCGACATTGATCCCCGCGAGCCGCGAAGCCTCGGGATTACCGCCGATAGCCAATGTATTACGTCCATACACCGTCTGATTGAGCAATACGCCAAAAACGATGAAGCACGCAAGCGTGACCCAGATTGGCAGGGAAATCCCGATCATCGACAGACTGCCGAGCGCGATGAACGTATCCGACGACACACCCACCGCCTGCCCGTGCGACACGATGAACCCGAGCCCGCGCACGATTTCCATCGTCGCCAAGGTCGTAATCAGCGCATTGATTCGCAGATAAGCAATCACCGCGCCGTTCACAAACCCGATCACCGCACCCGCAGCCACCGCCGCGATGATCGCGATGAACGTGTTGTCCGTCGCATTCAGAACCATCGCGCACAGAACACCGGCGAAGGCGATCGTCGAGCCCACCGACAAGTCGAAGTCGCGCGACGCGAGGCAGAACATCATCGTGCACGCGACCATGCCGATCTGCGAGATCGACAGCGCGAGGCCGAGCATGTTCTCGATCGAGAAGAAGTGATCGACGGTCAGCGACATCGTCACGAACATCACGATGAAGATCACGATCAGGCTGTATTCCGTGATCTGCTGCCACCACTTCTGCTTGTCGTTCTTTTGCGGGATCAGCGCGTTCGCGACGCTTTCCGTCGCCTGCCCCACGATGTTTTCTCTTGCTTCCATGATTCGCTCCTCTCGTCTTTACGCCGCCTGCGCGACCGTTTCCGCCTGCGGCAGCGCAAGGCTCAACACTGTTTGTTCGCTCGCCTTCTCGCGCGCCAGTTCGCCCGCGATACGCCCCTGCCGCATCACGACGATCCGGTCCGACACGCCCAGCACTTCCGGCAATTCCGACGAAATCATCACGATCGCGCAGCCGCGCTCCGCAAGCTGATAGATCACGTTGTAAATCTCATGCTTCGCGCCGACGTCGATGCCGCGCGTCGGTTCGTCGAGAATCACGACCTTCAGGTCCGGCTCCGCGAGCCAGCGCGACAGAATCGCCTTCTGCTGATTGCCGCCCGAAAGAAAACGGATGCGCTGCTTCCGGCTCGGCGTCTTGATCTTCAGCAACTGGATGAAGCGCTCGGCCGTCTGCGCCTCCTTCTTGCGATCCAGAAACAGCCCGCCGCGCAGATAGTGTCGCCGGCACGAAATATTGATGTTCTCCGCGACCGTCGCCATCGCGACGATGCCTTCTTCCTTCCGATCCTCCGGACACAGCACGATGCCGTGACGAATCGCCTCGCCGGTGCTGCGAACCTTGATCGGCTTGCCGTCGAGCGTTATGTCGCCGCCCTTCTTTCTGTCCGCGCCGTAGACGAGATGCATCAGCTCGCTGCGTCCCGCGCCGACGAGCCCGAAGAAGCCCACGATCTCCCCGCGCTTCACTTCGAAGCTCGCGGGCGCGCTCAATGCATCGCCCTCCACGTTCTTCACGGAGAAGCGCACGTCGCCCAAAGGACGCGCGCGATAGTTGTAGATGTCGCTGATCTCGCGCCCGACCATTTCCTGCACGAGCGTTTCGCGCGGCACATCCGCGAGCGAAAGATGCGAGGCGATCTTGCGCCCGTCGCGGAAAATCGTGCACGCGTTGCACAGTTCGTAAATCTCGTCCATGCGATGCGAGATGTAGATCAGCGCACGGTTATCCGCCTGCAGATCGCGCACGAGCTTGAAGAGCACTTCCGTCTCGCGATGCGACAGCGAACTCGTCGGTTCGTCGAGCGCGATCACGCGCGCGTTGCGCAGCAGCGCCTTGCAGATTTCGACCATCTGCCGCTGCGCGATCGACAGCTTGCGCAGCTTCGCATTCGGATCGAGATCGACGCCCATCGCCGCAAGCCGCTCGCGTACGTGCGCCTTGGCCGCGCGCTTGTCGACCCAGCCGAGCCGGTTCGGCAATGCGCCGAGCAGCAGATTCTCGGACACCGTCAGATCCGGCACGTACTGCAATTCCTGATGAATCACCGCGATGCCCGCGGCAATCGATGCCGCCGCGCTCGCGAAATGCACTTCCTTGTCGTCGATGAGCACGCGCCCCGAATCGGGCTGATACTCGCCGCCGAGAATCTTGAGCAAGGTCGATTTGCCCGCGCCGTTCTCGCCCATCAAACCGTGAACTTCGCCGGCGTTGACGTCGAACGACACGCCGTCGAGCGCGCGCACGCCTGGAAACACCTTGCCGATATTGTCAAAACGCAGCGTCGCTGACACATCGCCTCCTATTCTCGAGCGGACCGCACGTGCGGCCCGCTTCCCTCACGAAAGACTTAGTTCGATGCCAGTCCCATCTGCTGGCGCACCGATGCCACGTTTTCACGCGTAGCCAGCATGCCGGTCGTGAGCGTGAGCGGCGGCGGCGCCTTGCCGTCCTTGATCCACGCGTACATCAGCTCGGACGTCTCTTCGCCGTGGCGCTTCGGGCTGATGATGACGGTGCCGTAGAAGCCCGTCGGATTCGGCTTCTTGAACTCGTTCAACGCCGAGTCCGATCCGCCGATACCGATGCCGATCATGTTGTCCGCCTTGAAGCCGCGGCCTTCCGCTGCGCGCACCGCGCCGAGGACGGCTTCGTCGTTCAGGCCGTAGGCGACCCAGTGCTTGTATTGCGGATTCTTCGTCAGCGCGATGTTCGCGGCGTTGAACGCGTTCTCGGTGTCGGTCTTCGCCTGCGGCGCGGCGACGATGTTCGCCTTCGGGAAACCGGCGGCGACGAGCGCATCGGTCGCGCCGGCCGTGCGGTCATGCGCGGTCGGCAATTGCTCGTAAGTCACGTCGATCGCGCCGACATCCTTCATGTCCCAGCCGCGCTTCTTGATCTCGGCGGCGATGCCGTCGCCCACCTGCTTGCCGATGTTGTATGCGGAAATGCCCATGTGCGGCACGGATTCGATCGGCTTGCCCGAACCGTCGACGAGGCGGTCATCGACCGTCATCATCTTGAGCTTGTCGGCCTTCGCCTTCGCGACGATGCCCGGCCCGAGCTTCACGTCCGGCGTGCAGATGATGAAGCCCTGCGCCTTCTGCGCGGCGAGGTTGTCGATCGCGCTCATCACCTTTTCACCCGACGGCGCGCCGATCTTCACGAGCGTGAAGCCCTTTTCCTTGGCGGCGATTTCGGCGAACTTCCATTCGTCCTGGAACCACGGCTCTTCCGGCTGCTTCACGAGGAAGCCGATCTTGACCTCGTCGGCGGCCTGCGCGACCGGCGCCGCGATCATGGACGCGCTCGTTGCCGTGGCAGCGGCGATCAGCGTGAGGAACAGTCTGCGTTTCATTTTTTGTCTCCCGACTTTTTCCGATGTCGAAAAATGCCCGCGCGCGGGCGCTACGAAGTGTGTGGCCGCTTTCTTGTTGATTGATGTCCGCACAGCGGCCAGTGCGTCATTCCTTCGTGATCTCGTTTGCTTCAGTCGTGGTACAGCGCGCTTCGCCCGCCATCCACGGTGATACAGCTCGCGTTGATGAACGGCGCCTCGTCCGATGCGAGGAACACCGCCGTCATCGCGACTTCCCGCGGCTCGCCGATACGCTTCATCGGCTGAAGATCGAGCGTCGCCTGACGCGCGGCCTTCGGATCAGCCTGCGAACTCCACCAGTCGAGCGTCAGTTGCGTTTCGATGTAACCCGGCGCGATCGCATTCACGCGCACGTTGTTCGGCGCGTACTCGATGCCGAGCGCGCGCGTGAGGCCGATCACACCGTGCTTCGCCACCGGATACGGAAAGCAGCCCGGAATGATCTTGAAGCTGTGCGTCGACGCGATGTTCACGATGCTGCCGCGCCCGCGCTCGACCATGCCCGGCAACACCGCGCGGCAGCCGTTCCACACGCCGTCGAGATCGACGGCGAAGCAGCGGCGCCAGTCGTCGTCGGTCATCGTGAGCGGATCGCAGAACACGTTGATGCCGGCGTTGTTCACGAGCACGTCGAGCGGGCCGAGCGCGGCTTCGGTCTGCGCGACGGCTTCCTTCACCGATGCGCTTTGCGTCACGTCCGTTTCGACCGCGATGACGTTCGCGCCGGTTTCTTCCCCGATGCGCTCGGCCGTTTCGCGGGCCGTGCCGATGTCGAGTTCCGCGAGCGCGACGCGTGCGCCCTCGCGCGCGAACGCCAGCGCGATCGCCGCGCCGATGCCGCGTCCCGCGCCCGTGACAATCGCGACCTTGCCGGCGAGGCGGTTCATTTGGCTGCGCCTCGTGCAACGGCCAGTCCGTCGATGAACGCCTTCGCGTGCCGCGCCGTGACGTCCGCGCTCTGGCCCGGCTTGTAGAGCGCCGAGCCGAGGCCGAAGCCGTTCGCGCCTGCGCTCAAGAACGGCTCCATGTTGTCCGGCGCAATACCGCCGACCGGCACGAGCGGCACGTCCTTCGCGATCACCGCGCGCCATGCCTTCGTCACCGTTGGGCCGAGTTGTTCGGCGGGAAACATCTTCAGCACGTCCGCGCCGTTCTTCAGCGCGAGAAACGCCTCGTTCGGCGTCGCGACGCCCGGCGCGCACGCGAGACCCTGCGCCTTCGCGGCACGCACGACATCGGCGTCGCTGTGCGGCATCACGATGAGCTCGCCGCCCGCGGCCTTCACGCTATCGACGTAACTCGGATGCAGCACCGTTCCCGCACCGACGATCGCATCGGCGGGGAGCGTCTGACGGATCGCCGCGATGCTGTCGAACGGCTGCGGCGAATTCAGCGGCACTTCGACGATGCGAAAGCCCGCTTCATAGAGCGCGCGGCCGTGATCGGCGGCTTCGGCGGGCGTGACGCCGCGCAGTATCGCGATCAGCGGGCACGCGGCGAACGCCTTTGCGAGACCGGCGTGCATGCCGTAGGGCGCGGGCAGATTGATGGGAGGCTGCATCGTGTTCTCTCCTTTTCAGGCCGCGCGCCTGGCCGCGACCAGCCCGGCCAGCGCGGCGATTCCATAAAGGCCGTGCTCGGTGGCGTGCGCGACCGTGGCGGCATCGTGGCATCCGAAACGCGCGAGCGCGGCGCGATAGCGATTGCAAAGCGCATCGTTGCCGATCAGGCGCAGGGGCTTTCCCGCGAGCGCGGATTGTTCGCGCGCAAGCACTTCGTTCAGCCCGCGCAATTCATGGCCGATCAACAGGCCCGACAAATAATCCGATTGCTGCTCCGCGCTCAGTTGGCCCGTGAGGCCGAGCGTGCGCGTGCTGAAGATCGTCGCGAGCACGCCGGGATGACCGGCATCGCGCGCCGTCTCGACGCCGCGCAGGAACGCCTGTTCGTCGTGCGTCGCGGTGGGATGCATCGTGCGGCCGAGGATCGTGTGATCGCGCAGCGCGCTGAAGGTCTCGCCCGTCATGAAGGTGTAGAAACGCTCGATGCGCTCATCGGCGACGAACGCCCACTTCGCGTGCGTGCCCGGCAGTCCGATCAGCGCGCCGCCCGCGTTTCCGAGCGCCGGCTCGCTCGCCAGCGCGCCGAAAATCTGCGTTTCCTCGCCGCGCATCACGTTGGGCAACACGCCGCGCTCCAGCACGCCCGGCACGACATGCAGCACGACGCCGCGCGCCGTCTTCACATCGACGATGCCCGCGACGAGCGCATCGGCGTTCGCCGGCGTTTCGACGTACGGCGCTTCGACCCAGCCCTGCGCGCTGCCGACCATGCCCGCCGCGATCACCGGCAAGTGCGCGTGCGCGTCGAGCCACGCGCCGCAGGTTTCCTCAAACGCCTGATCGAACCCGCCCGCCGGCAGATTCATGATGCCCGCCGACGATGCGCGCGTATCGAGGGCGAGACCGTCGGCGCCAAGCAGATAGGCGCGCAGCGAAGTCGTGCCCCAGTCGAGCGCGATGAGCGCGGGCGTGAAAACGGATGCGGTCATCGCTTGATCCTGCGGGCGGCCTGCGGCGCGCGCCAGCCAAGTTCCTCGGAGATCGCGTGCGCTTCGCGCTGCACGACCGGAATCAGTTCCTCCATGCGCTCGTGCGGCATGTAGGGAATGGTGCTCGCCACCGACAATGCCGCGACGATCGCGCCCGACGCATCGCGCACCGGCGCGGCAACGCAGCGGATCGACGCCTCGTTCTCTTCGAGATCGAACGTGAAGCCGCCTTGCGCATAGCGCGTCATGCGCTGCTGAAAGGTGTCGAAGTCGGGGCGGTTGTCGGGCTTGAAGCTCATCCTCGCGAGCACGCGATGCGACGCTTCCAGCAGCTTCTTCCACGCGTTCGCTTCGAGGTCGAGCATCATCGCCTTGCCGATGCCCGTCGACGCGAGCGGCATCCGGTGCCCGACGCGCGAACGCATCTCCAGGCCGCGCGTGCCCGGAATCTTGTCGATGTAGAGCACGTCGTCGCCGTCGCGCACGCCGAGATGGATCGTGTCGTGCGTATGCTCGGCGAGCGCCTGCAGATGCGGTCGCGCGACGGTCGTGAGCGGCATCTGTTCGAGCGCGATCGTGCCGAGTTCGATGAGCTTCGGCCCGAGCAGATAGCCGCCCTGCACCTGACGCAGATAGCGCGCTTGCACGAGCGAGCTCACGAGCCGATGCGTCGTGCTGCGCGTCGTGCCGAGCGCCGCGCCGAACGCGCGCAGGTCGCGCGCGCCGTTCGCGGCGGCTTCGAGAATCGCGAGGCCGCGCAACAGCGTCTGCGTGCCCGCCTGCTGCGGTGTGATGTCGACGAGCGCGCTCGGCAGCGCGATGGCGTCGGGATCGGGTGTGTGCTTCGTCCCGCTCGCGCCGTTGGACTTGGCGCGCGCTGCGCCCGCCTCGGCGACGTCGGTTTCAGGGGTCTGGAATTTGGTCATGGCGCGAATCCCTCGTCGATCACGATGCGCGCCGGATGACGCACGCGGGCGCGTCCCCGATGGAATGAGCGTACGAATCGTGCAAGGAGGCCCGCGAGCGCGGGTGTGCGATCGAATGCATGACGTGTCTCCATTGTTCTGGTCGTGCGCGCCGGAAGTCGCTCCGGTCGTCGCCCGCGTGTGCCGTTTCAGGCTTTGGCCGGATTGTAGTTCCGGCTCTTCGATTTATTCAATATGTGATCGTCATGCTCACATAATGGGAGAGAATCTTGCAGCCGAAAGCTCCTGGAAAACAAAAAAGCCCTGAATTATCAGGGCTTTGCGTTGTTTATCGCGGCCAGCTAAATTTCACTGCGGCAGTTCCGCCGCCCCCATCCGCCGTGCGATGACGCCCGCGCGCTGCGACAAATACGGCGCATTGCGATGGTCGTCGAAATACTTCGGACGCGGCAGCATCACCGCAAGCCGCGCGCTCTGCCAGGCCGTCAGTTTCGCCGCCGATGTCTTGTAGTAATACCGCGCCGCCGCTTCCGCGCCGTACACGCCGTTGCCCCACTCGACCGAATTCAGGTAGATCTCGAAGATGCGTTCTTTGTCCATCCAGAACTCGAGCATCCAGGTGATGACGAGCTCCTGCGCCTTGCGCACATAGCTCTTTTCGCGCGACAGAAACAGGTTGCGCGCGAGCTGCTGCGAAATGGTCGAGCCGCCCGCGACGATTTTTCCGCGCGCCTTGTTCTTCTCCCACGCCTGAAGGATGGCGTCGGTTTCGTAGCCGTTGTTATTGACGAAATTCGCGTCTTCCGAAGCGATGATCGCGCGCTTCAGATTGCGCGAAATCTGCTCGTACGGCACCCAGGTGCGTTGCAGCGAAATGCCCGGATGCGTCTTCGCGAGCGTCCACGCGTCGGCGCGCATGAAGGCCGTCGGACCGGGATTGACGATCGTCCAGATGCCGATCTGCGCGAAGAACCACATTTGCGTCGCGATGAACGCGATGCCGAGCACCGATACGCCGTACGCGATCCAGCGCGCCGGGCCGAGCCGCACCGCTTTGCGCACGCGCGGCGAGCGGCTGCCCTGGCTGCCGACGGGCGCGGTGGTCATGTCAGGCTTTCGCGGCCAGCGCGGCGCGCAGATCGCGCAGCACCGCGCCGCCATCCGGGCGCACGCCGCGCCAGATGAAAAACGATTCGGCGGCCTGCTCGACCAGCATGCCGAGACCGTCCGATGCGCGCGCGCCGAGCTTCGACGCGTGTTGCATGAAGACGGTCGGCTGCGCGCCGTACATCATGTCGTAGGCGAGCGTGCCCGCGCCGAACGCGCTGTCGTCGCAATCGGGCAAGGCGGCGTCGAGGCTGCCCGCGGTCGCGTTGACGATCACGTCGTACTGCCCGGCTTCCGCGCTGTCGGCGCCGCCGCCCGAGAAACGCACGCCGCACTCGGACGCGTTCTGCGCGAACTGATCGACGAGCTGATGCGCCTTCGCCGCCGTGCGGTTGACGATGGTGAGCGCCGCCGGCGCGCGATCGAAGATCGGCAGCACGACGCCGCGCGCCGCGCCGCCCGCGCCGAGCAGCAGAATGCGCGCGCCTTTCAGACTCACGCCGAGATTCACTTCGATGTCGCGCACGAGGCCGACGCCATCGGTGTTGTCGCCGCGCACGCCATCCGGCCCGAAGGCGAGCGTGTTCACCGCGCCCGCCGCTGCCGCGCGCGGCGACAGCGAATCGGCGAGCGCGTGCGCTTCGAGCTTGAACGGCACGGTGACGTTCATGCCGCGTCCGCCCGACGCGATGAACGCCTTCACTTCACGCGTGAAGCCATCGAGCGGCCCGAGAATGCGGCCGTATTCGATCGGCTCGCCGGTCTGCGCGGCGAACTGCGCGTGAATCCACGGCGATTTGCTGTGCTCGATCGGATTGCCGATCACCGCGTATTGGTCTTTCATGGCGTCGGTTCCTGCGCGTTGTCGGGCGTTTCCGGTTGTGGCTGCTCCACCGACGCTTCCGCCTGCGCTTCGGCTTCGCTTTCGGCAGAAAGATCGCTCGTCTCGATGATCTCTTCTTCCGCCTCTTCTTCCTCGACCGGCGCGCTCGCGGACGGCGCGTCGATCACATGCAGCAGACGGCACGATGCTTCGACCGTCAGCTCGTCGATCGATACGACTTCGAGCATCACACGCGTGCCGCGCGCATGCACGCCGAGGCCGGGCACGTGCAGGATCAGCGGAATCTCTTCGAGCCGCACGAGATCGTCCTTGATGACCGAAGCGGGAACGTGCTTCCTGTTCTCCTGCTTGAGCCAGCGCAGGCACCAGAAATACTCCATGCGGCGCTGGTGATCGGCATACGCGGTGTACGTGTCGTCGAAACCCTGCACGACGGCGAAAAGGTCCGCGTCCTTCGGCTTGAACGGCGCGGCGAGCTTGGCCGTCACGCCATGCTGCACGCACGCGAGCAACTGCCATTGATTGACGAGGTCGACATAACGGCGCAGCGGCGACGTGCTCCACGCATATTGCGCGACGCCCAGGCCTTCGTGCGGCGCGGGCGTCGTCTGCATGCGCGTG
This sequence comes from Caballeronia sp. LZ028, assembly GCF_031451415.1. Classification (NCBI taxonomy): domain Bacteria; kingdom Pseudomonadati; phylum Pseudomonadota; class Betaproteobacteria; order Burkholderiales; family Burkholderiaceae; genus Caballeronia; species Caballeronia sp. LZ028. The sequence continues at coordinate 2,851,524 of NZ_JARUXN010000001.1, forward strand.
CGTTTCGGTCCCGGACCGCCGAAGCCGCGCTGCGAACGATAGATGCCCGGCACGCCGTGATCGTTGAGGAACGCGCCCCACGACGAATTCGCGAGAATCGCCAGTTCCGCGACGATCAGATCGAGCGGCGAACCGCGACGGCGCGGCGTGATCGTGATGTGCTCGCCATCGACATAAAAGTTGAAGTCGTTGTTGCGCTGCACTTCGCGCTTGAGGCCGTAAGTCGCGCGCGCCTGCTGACGCTTTTCGAAGAGCGCCTGCGCGAGCGGCCACAGCACCGCGATGTCTTCCTTGTGCGGATAGTCGCCCGTGCCGGCCGCGAGCGTTTCCTCGGTGACGAACTCGTCGAGATGGTTGTGGCGCAGGTTGCTCTTCACGAACACGCGCTCGGCGCGCGTTTCAGTGGCGACGATATCCTGCGTCTCGCGATTCACGATGATGTACAGCGACAGCGCCGGGCGCAGCCCGCCCTCGCCGAGCGTGAACACGTCGACGACGTTGTCGGGCAGCATCGTGATCTTGTCGCCGGGCATGTAGACCGTGGAGAGACGACCGCGCGCGATGGCGTCGATCGTGTCGCCACGCGTAATGCCGAGCGCCGGCGCCGCGATGTGGATGCCCACGCGCACGCGGCCATCCGAAAGATGCTCGACCGAGAAGGCATCGTCGATTTCGGTGGTGGTGACGTCGTCGATGGAGAACGCTTCGACGTGCGCTTCCGGCAAATCCTCGGGCAGCGGTCCCGGCTGCACCGACGGAAAACCGATGCCGTGCGGGAAGAACTCCGACAGGAACTTCGCCTCGTGCAACTGGCGGGGCGAGGCGATGCCGCCGCATTCGAGCATCAGCCGCGCCTGCGAGATGCCGCGCGCCGCCGCCGCCGCTTCGAGCGCCTTGTACTCGATCGAATTCTTGTCCGGCTTCGTGAGCAGGCCGATCGCCTTGCCCTTCAGCGCATCGGGCAGCTTGCCCGCCTTCAGTTCCTCTTCCCAGCCCTGCTGCACGAGCGCCTGCTGACGCTTGCGTTCGAGCGACGCGAGCGCCATCTGCAATTGTTCCTGCGGCGCGCGCTGATACTGGCCGCGCCCTTTGCGCCGGAAGTAAACCGGCGCGCCGTGCATGCGCAGGACGAGCGCCGCGCGTTCGGCGGGTCCGAACTTGTCGCCGAAGTAATCCGCGCCGAGCGCGGCGAACGGAAATTCCTCGTCGGGCGCGCATTCCCACAGGAAGTCGAGATCGATCTCCTGCGCGATGGCGTCGGCTTCCTGCATCAGATCGCCGGCTGCAGGCTTCTCGAACTCGATCAGCACGTCTTTCGCGCGCACTTTCGCGCGCCGGCCGCCCGGCAATTCGACCTGGAACGCGTCGCCCTGTTTCGACAACACCGATCCGGCCTTGAAACTACCCGATTCCTCGAAGAAAACGTTCACTCAATACTCTCGTAAAACGGTGGACCGGGCCGCGCTTGCCGCGCGCCGGCGAATGAATGGGCTCAGGCGGCTGCGGTCGCGCGCACGGGTGGCGGCGCCTGGTCGCAGAACGCGATGACATCGGCGAGATAAGCCGGGAAGTCGCTGATCGCGTGATCGCTGCCCTGAATCAGCGTGGTTCGCACGCCGGGATAGTGGTCGAGCATCGTGCGGTAATCGAGCACTTCGTCGCCCGTCGCCGCGATCAGATAGTAGCGCTCGGGCCGCGTGATCGATTCGACCTTGAGCGCGCGCAACTCGTCGAGATGGCGCGGCAGCACGGTGATCGTTCCGCCGCCGTGCCACAACGGCTGCTCGCCGAGAAAATGGCTCAGATCGCGATCCGGCACGACCGCCGGATTGAGCAGCACGGCGCGCCAGCCGTGTTTCTCCGCGAGATACGTCGCGTAATAGCCGCCGAGCGAACTGCCGACGACGGTCACATCGCCCGCTTTCTCGCCCGCCGCGAGCGATTCGGCCAGCGCGACGGCATCGCACGGCGACACCGGCAGCGACGGGCACTGCCATTCGCCGAGCCTCCGGAGTTCCGCGAGCCGCGCGTGCATCACGCGCGCCTTGAACGATTGGGGAGACGAGCGAAAGCCGTGCAGATAGAGAATCACGAATGTCCTCCTGCGCCACGCGCCGAAAGCGCGTCGAGCAGTTTCTGATGGACGCCGCCGAAGCCGCCGTTGCTCATCACGAGTACGTGGTCGCCGGGGCGCGCGGCGGCCGCGACCGCCTTCACCAGAGGTTCGATTTCGTCGAATGCCCGCGCCTTGTCGCCGAGCGGTGAGAGCGCTTCTGCGAGATTCCAGCCGAGCTTGTCGCGGCCTTCGCGCGCGCCGTAGCCGAAGACGAGATCCGCGCCCGCGAGACTCGCCGGCAATTGCGCTTTCATCGTGCCGAGTTTCATCGTGTTCGAGCGCGGCTCCAGCACGGCGAGGATGCGCGACGTATCCGAATTGCCGATGCGCGTGCGCAGGCCCGCGACGGTCGTCTCGATTGCGGTCGGATGATGCGCGAAGTCGTCGTAGACGGTGACGCCGTCGACGCTGCCCTTCACTTCCATGCGCCGCTTGACGTTGCGAAAACTCGCGAGCGATTTCGCCGATTGCGCCGCCGGCACGCCGACCGAGCGCGCGGCCGCGATCGCAGCGAGCGCGTTCATCCGATTGTGCTCGCCCTGCACCTGCCAGTCGACGACGCCCTGGCGCTCGCCTTCCCAATACACGGCGAACTGCTCGTCGACGGCGGCGCCTTGTTCGACGGGCAGCGCCTGCCATCCGCCTTCGACGCCGAAGCGTTCGACGCCCGACCAGCAGCCGCGCGTGAGCACGCGTTCCAGCGCCGCCTCGCGCCCGTTCGTGACGATGCGCCCGACGCCCGGCACCGTGCGCACAAGGTGGTGGAATTGCGTTTCGATGGCCGCGAGATCGGGGAAGATATCGGCGTGATCGAATTCGAGATTATTGAGCACGGCCGTGCGCGGACGGTAATGCACGAACTTCGAACGCTTGTCGAAGAATGCGGTGTCGTACTCGTCGGCTTCGATGACGAAAAAGCTCGAATCGGTCAGGCGCGCGGAAATGCCGAAGTTCAACGGCACGCCGCCGATCAGAAAGCCGGGATTCATGCCCGCGTCTTCGAGCAGCCATGCGAGCATCGAGCTCGTCGTGGTCTTGCCGTGCGTGCCCGCCACCGCGAGCACCCATTTGCCGTTCAGCACATGCTCGCCGAGCCACTGCGGGCCGGATGTGTATGGCAGGCCGCGATCGAGGATGGCTTCCATCAGCGGATTGCCGCGCGTCACCACGTTGCCGATGACGAAGAGATCCGGCTCGAGCGCGAGCTGCTCGATGCCGTAACCTTCGATCAGTTCGATGCCCTGGGCTTCGAGTTGCGTGCTCATCGGCGGGTAGACGCCGGCGTCGCAGCCGGTGACCTTGTGGCCCGCCTCGCGCGCCAGGACGGCGAGTCCGCCCATGAAGGTGCCGCAGATGCCGAGGATGTGGATGTGCATAAACCGTGTCGCGCCGCGCGGGCGATTGAGATGCGAAAACAGGAACGGCGCCGTACCGGTGAACCTGAGGGCAAACCCGTGCAGAAAGGCGCCTGAAGGCGCATATTGTAACCGAGCAGGCTAAGCGCTTTTCCCCCGGCGCAAGCCTGCCGCCCTTGGCCCGCAAAAGGGCCGCTCGAGCTTATCTAGTATCATTCCGGCATGGTTCGCAAATCACATTTCGATCCGCAGCGCGTGCGCGAGGAAATCGCGATCGCTGCCGCGAGGATGATCGCCGAAGACGGCCTCGACTACTCCACCGCCAAGCGCAAGGCTGCGCGGCAGGTCGTCGGCGAGGCGAAGATCGGCGGCGAGTTCCTGCCCGATAACGACCAGATCGAAGAGGAAATCCGCGAGTATCAGGCGATTTTCCAGAGCGACAGCCAGCCAGCCGTGCTGCGCCGGATGCGCGAAGTCGCGCTCGACTGGATGGAGCGCCTGACACCCTTCGATCCATATCTGACGGGCGCGGTGCTCAACGGCACCGCAGGCGAGCACTCCGATATTCATCTGCAATGCTTCTGCGACAATCCCAAGGAAGTCGCGATTTATCTGCTGAACGCGAACGTGCAATACGACGTGTCGGAGACGCGGCACTTCGCCGGGCGCGGCTATGTCGAGACGTTGAGCTTTCTGCATCGCGCACGCGACGAGGAGCCGGTCGGCGTGCATATCGCGCTCTACGGTCCCGACGATCTGCGCGGCGCGGTGCGCGCGGACAACCGCGGACGCCTCGCCCGCGCGAACGCGGCGGCCGTACGCACGCTGCTCGATCACCCCGATGTCCCGCCGCTCGAGATCAGCGGCTGATCTATCTTCTCTACGCTCATGAAAAGCACACGCATTCTGGCGGCCCTCGTGGTCGCTGTCGCCGCGACCGTCGGCGGCTTCTACGCGGGCCATCTGTTCACTGGCGGCGATACCGTGGCCGCGACGCAGCCGAGCGGCAACGCCGTCGATCAACTGTGGAAGGCGACGCCGCCGGGCGCTTCCGGCACGTCGCAACCGCTCGCGGCGTTCAAGGGCAAGCCGGTCGTCGTGAACTTCTGGGCGTCGTGGTGCGGACCGTGCGTGAAGGAAATGCCGACGCTCTCCGCGATGCAGCGCGATTACGAAAAGAAAGGCATCACGTTCATCGGACTCGGCGTCGATAGCGAGAAGAACGTCAACGATTTTCTTAAGAAAGTGCCGGTCGCCTATCCCGTCTACGTCACCGGCTTCGGCGGCGCGGATCTTGCGCGTAGCTTCGGCAATAATGCGGGCGGCCTGCCGTTTACCGTCGTGATCGACGCGAATGGGAAAATCCGCTCCACGAAACTGGGCGAAGTCGACCCGGCCGAGCTGAAACATACGCTCGACAGCCTGTAAAAATTGGCTGCGTGTACGCCGTGGCTTGCGTCGAGTAAGCTGCGAGTTAGCACGCAGTACACCGATCTTGCTGGAAATTCGACGCGACTCCCAATACGCGGCGGTAATTTGTCCCATGGTTGCGAGCCGGGCTGCACAGTAAAACTAGACAAAATTCTCTAAACGGCGCTAAAGTGCGCCGAATTCCGCACAACCCGAAGCGACTATGACAACTCTGCCGGTGCCATGTGGCCCCCTCGCCGTCAAGTCCGACCTCCGCAAAACGGCGGTCGGAAGGCGTGGAGCATCCGCTGCCGTCATCCGCGTGCTGTTCGGGCGCGCGCTTCGAAGCGACCACGCCGATACGTTCGACATGAACGCTACCGGCGTGCCGACCGATTCTGCAGCCGTCGTTTGCGCGGGCGCTTTCGCGAGCGTGCGTGTCGGACGGCTGGCCGCGCCGACTCGCGGCTGAGCAGTCAGAACACCCACAAATCAAGTCAAGTGCCGGGCAGTCCCGGTCTCCAAGTATTGAAAGGGGATTTTTCGATGGACCTTCGTAAACTGAAAACGCTGATCGACCTCGTCTCGGAATCCGGCATCTCGGAGCTGGAAGTGACGGAAGGCGAAGGCAAGGTTCGCATCGTCAAGAACGCCGCGCCGGTCTACATGCAGGCGCCGCAGCAGTACGCACCGCAAGTGCAGTCGCCGGCCGCGCCGCAATTCGGCGGTGCAGGCGAAGCCGGCGCGCCGGCAGCCGCTGCGCCCGCGGCCGCCGCGCCGCAAGGTCACATCGTGACCTCGCCGATGGTCGGTTCGTTCTACCGTGCGCCGTCGCCGGGCGCGGATCCGTTCATCCAGGTCGGCGATACGGTGAAGGAAGGCCAGACGCTGTGCATCATCGAAGCGATGAAGCTCTTGAACGAAATCGAAGCGGACAAGGCCGGCGTCGTGAAGGAAATCCTCGTCGAGAACGGCCAGGCGGTCGAGTACGGCCAGCCGCTCTTCGTGATCGGCGACTAAAGGCGCACCGGGCCGTGCCGCGGATGCGCCTCGCAGCCGCCGCCCGGCCCCGCCGCGCCGGCGCGCTTCATGCGGCATCGATTCGTCGAGAAGCGCGCCGCCGATTGGATCCCCGAGGGCCGCTCGCGCGAGCCCGTTGATGAGCCGACCCACTATGTTTGAAAAAATTCTCATTGCGAACCGCGGCGAAATCGCGCTTCGCATCCAGCGCGCGTGCCGCGAGCTGGGCGTCAAGACAGTCGTCGTCTATTCCGAAGCCGACAAGGAAGCGAAGTACGTCAAGCTGGCCGACGAAGCCGTGTGCATCGGACCGGCGCCTTCGAATCTCTCGTACCTGAACATGCCGGCGCTCATCAGCGCGGCCGAAGTCACCGACGCCGAAGCCATCCATCCCGGCTACGGCTTTCTCTCCGAAAACGCCGACTTCGCCGAGCGCGTCGAGCAATCGGGCTTCACGTTCATCGGGCCGCGTCCCGAGACCATCCGCCTGATGGGCGACAAGGTCACCGCCAAGCAGACGATGATCAAGACCGGCGTGCCGTGCGTGCCGGGCTCCGAAGGCGCATTGCCGGACGATCCGCGCGAGATCGTGAAGATTGCGCGCGCAATCGGCTACCCCGTCATCATCAAGGCGGCGGGCGGCGGCGGCGGGCGCGGCATGCGCGTGGTGCACACCGAAGCGGCGCTCGTGAACGCCGTCAACATGACGCGCGAAGAAGCGGGCCGCGCCTTCGGCAACCCGCAGGTGTACATGGAGAAGTTTCTCGAGAACCCGCGCCACATCGAGATTCAGGTGTTGTCGGACTCGTTCCGTAACGCGATCTGGCTCGGCGAGCGCGACTGCTCGATGCAGCGCCGTCACCAGAAGGTGATCGAGGAAGCGCCGGCGCCGGGCATTGCGCGGCGGCTGATCGAGCGCATCGGCGACCGTTGCGCCGACGCGTGCAAGAAGATGGGCTATCTCGGCGCGGGCACGTTCGAGTTCCTGTACGAGAACGGCGAGTTCTACTTCATCGAAATGAACACGCGCGTGCAGGTCGAGCATCCGGTGACGGAACTCATCACGGGCGTCGATATCGTGCAGGAGCAGATCCGCATCGCCGCGGGCGAAAAGCTCTCGATCCGCCAGAAGGACATCCAGTTCCGCGGCCACGCGATCGAGTGCCGCATCAACGCGGAAGATCCGTTCAAGTTCACGCCGTCGCCGGGACGCATCACGTCGTGGCATACGCCGGGCGGCCCGGGCATTCGCGTCGATTCCCACGCGTATGCGAACTACTTCGTTCCGCCGAACTACGATTCGATGATCGGCAAGCTGATCGCGTTCGGCGCGACGCGCGAGCAGGCGATCAACCGCATGCGTATCGCGCTGTCGGAAATGGTCGTCGAAGGCATTTCGACGAACATCCCGCTGCATCGCGAGATGATGATCGACGCGAAGTTCGTCGAAGGCGGCACGAGCATTCACTATCTCGAGAACAAGCTGGCCGCGCGCCAGGCCGCCGTCGCCGAAGAGTCCTGAAGCACGCCTTATTCAGAGAGATAGCATGAGTTACCGGGAACTGATCGCCGAGCTGGATCGCGAGCACGCGGAAGCGCTGTCGGATGCGCTGCTTGAAGTCGGCGCGCTGTCGGTGTCCGTCGAAGACGCCGACGCCGACACGCCCGACGAACAGCCGCTCTTCGGCGAGCCGGGTCTCGTGCCTGAAAAGAGTGCGTGGAACCGTTCGCGCGTCGTCGCGCTGCTCGCCGAGGACGCAGATCCCGACGTGCTGCTCGCCGCGGCCGCGAACGAGATCGGCCTCGCGGCAACCCCGCAGTTCACGGTGCGCGAGGTCGAGGAGCAGGACTGGGTGCGTCTCACGCAGGCGCAGTTCGATCCGATCGCCATCGGCGAGCGTATCTGGGTCGTGCCTTCGTGGCACGACGCGCCCGATCCGAACGCGCTCGTGCTCGAACTCGATCCGGGCCTCGCGTTCGGCACCGGCAGCCATCCGACCACGCGGCTTTGCATGGAATGGCTGGAGCAGTCGGTGAAGCCGGGACAATCGCTGCTCGATTACGGCTGCGGCTCCGGCATCCTCGCGATTCTCGCGAAGAAGTGCGGCGCCGATCCGGTCGTCGGCATCGACATCGATCCGCAAGCGGTCGAGTCGGCGCGTCAGAACAGCGAGCGCAATCGCGCGGACGTGATCTACGGCCTGCCCGATGCGTGCCCCGCCGGCGAGTTCGATATCGTCGTCGCGAACATCCTCTCGAATCCGCTCAAGCTGATGGCGTCGATGCTCGCCGCGAAGGTAAAGCCGGGCGGCAGAATCGCGCTGTCGGGCGTGCTCGCGCGCCAGGCCGACGAGGTCGCGGCGGTCTATGCGAAGTGGATCGACATCGGCGTTTGGCGCGAGCACGAAGGCTGGGTATGCCTCGCGGGAACGCGGCGCGAAAGCCTTTAGAATAGCGCCATCCTCCACGATCAGGCCGTCAGGCCAACGGCACTTCTTATATGGCGCTGGCAACCCGCTGCCCCCACTGCGAAACCGTATTCAAGCTGGACCCGCATCTGCTCGCGCCGCATGACGGCCGCGTGCGCTGCGGACACTGTCAGGAAGTTTTCGATGCCGCGCATCATCGCTTCGAGCTTCCGGACGAGCCGGCCGCGGCAGGCGTCGCTCAGCATGCCGCGATCATCGACGATGATGCCGCCGTCGGTCCCGCAACAAGCTCGGGCGCAGGCCACGCTGCCGCCGCCGATGCACCCGCGCATGTGACCGCGCCGCCCGATGCGCCGCTCAAGCCGCGCCCGTTCGCGCCGCGCAACCTCGATCTCGGCGCGCCGAGTTCCATCAAGCATCCCGATGCCGACAGCGAAGGCACCGTCTATGCGAACGCTCCTGCAGCGTCGAGCGCGTCGAGCCAGACACGCGCCGCGTCGCCGCGCAGCGAACCCGATCAAGCCGATGCCGCGAACGAGCCGTCCGCGTTGCCTTCGGAACCCGCCCGCCTGAAGCAGTACATTCGCGTCGGCGTGCCGCATCCCGATGCCGCGAACTCCGAGCAAGCCGACGATACGCCGCTCGGCGAACCGCCCGTCGCGCCGCTCGCCAATGCTGTCGACGATCGCGCCGAGCCGTTCATCGGTCCGGTTCATCAGCCGGACGCGCCGCCCGCGCGCGCCGCCGCGGAACCGGCCGTACCCGCATGGCGCGACGACGCGGAGCCCGGTTTCGGCGCCACGAAGCCGCCCGCTCCTGCTCGGCGCGTCAGCGCGAACGAGGCGTTTCCCGTGATTCGCGAGTCGCGGGAAACGCGCGCGCCGGTGCGTGGCCGCGGCGGAGCCGGGAAGGCGGGACGTGTCGTGGGCGTCATCGTCGCCGTGCTGCTGGCGTTGCTGTTGCTCGTGCAGCTCGCATGGTGGCAACGCGAAACGTTGATGGTCTACGTGCCCGGCTCGCACGCGCTCTATTCGAACGTCTGCGATCAGATCGGCTGCACGATCTCGCCGCCGCGCGACATCGACGGATTGCAGATCGAGAGTTCCGGGCTGCGCCAGGTGGACGGCCCGCACAAGCTCGAACTGAAATTGTCGCTGCGCAACCGGATGGACGTCGCGCTGGCGTATCCGGCGCTCGAACTCACGCTGCTCGACGACAAGAACAACGTCGCGATCCGGCGCGTGCTCTGGCCGCAGGATTACGCGCGACCGGGTACGATATTCGCGGTCGGCCTCGCGCCGCAAAGCGCGCAACCGGTGATCGTCCGGCTGGATACGGGCGACGCGGTTGCCGCCAATTACCGGGTTCAGGTCTTTTACCCGTGATGTCGGGCAGGCGCGCGAACGCCGCCTGCCCCGGTTCCACACGACGCGCGTCATGCTCCTCGCGGCGCCTGCACGCGCGATTTTCCCGTCAGCATCTGACAATTCTCTGGAGCGCAACATGAGTCAAGTTACCCTCGGCGGCAACCCTATCGACGTCAGCGGCACGTTCCCGGGCCCGGGCCAGCAGGCGTCCGAATTCACGCTCGTCGGCGCCGATCTCGGCGACGTCAAGCTCGCGAACTTCGCGGGCAAGCGCAAGGTGCTGAACATCGTGCCGAGTCTCGACACGCCGACCTGCGCCACCTCGACGCGCAAATTCAATGAAGCGGCCGCCGGCCTGAACAACACGGTCGTGGTCGTGGTTTCGGGCGATCTGCCGTTCGCCGCGAAGCGCTTCTGCACGACCGAAGGTATCGCCAATGTCGTGACGGCATCGACGTTCCGCGGCCACGAATTCGCGCAGGCTTACGGCGTCGACGTGACGAGCGGCCCGCTCAAGGGTCTGACGGCGCGCGCCGTGGTCGTGCTCGACGAGAACAACAAGGTGCTTCATTCGGAGCTCGTGCCCGAGATCAAGAATGAGCCGAACTACGATGCAGCGCTCGCCGCGCTGAAGTAAATCGTCTCGCCGGACCGCTTCCGACCGGAGCGGTCCGCGCATACGAGGCACGGTGAAGCGCTCGCCGCGCGCCGTATGCGGATTTCTCTCCTCGGCCCCTATCTATAAAGGACGTTCGCCTTGGCTACGCTCATTTGCGGCTCGCTCGCCTACGACAACATCATGACTTTCCAGGGGCGCTTCGGCGACCACATCCTGCCGGATCAGGTGCACATGCTGAACATCAGCTTCCTGGTGCCGACGATGCGGCGCAACTTCGGCGGCTGCGCGGGCAACATCGCGTATGCGCTGAAGCTGCTCGGCGGCGATCCGAAGATCATGGCGACGCTCGGCGCGGCGGATGCGCAGCTCTACATCGACCGGCTCGACGCGCTCGGTTTGTCGAAGGAATACGTGCGCGTGCTGGCCGATCAGCACTCGGCGCAATGCTTCATCACGACCGATCTCGCGAACAACCAGATCACCGCGTTCCACCCCGGCGCGATGATGGAATCGCATCTGAACCGCGCCGACGAAGCGCAGGGCATCTCGCTCGGCATCGTCGCACCGGACGGCGCTCAAGGCATGCGCGAGCACGCCGAAGGGCTGGCGCGCGCGGGCGTGCCGTTCGTATTCGACCCGGGCCAGGGATTGCCGATTCTGGACGGCGTGGAACTTTGTCGCATGATTGAACTCGCCACCTACGTGGCGGTCAACGATTACGAAGCCAAGCTGCTGAGCAACAAGACCGGCTGGTCGATCGAAGACATCAAGAGCCGGGTCGATGCCCTCGTCGTCACGCGTGGCGAACACGGCGCGCAGATCTATCATGAAGATGGCGTGGCCGAGATTCCGGTCGTCGCGGCGCGTCAGGTGGTCGACCCGACCGGTTGCGGCGACGCATTCCGCGGCGGGCTCCTGTACGGCATCGAAAACAAGCTTGGCTGGGAGAAAACGGGTCGTCTCGCGAGTCTGATGGGTTCGCTGAAAATCGAACATCAGGGGCCGCAAACCTACGCGCCGACGCGCGCCGAAATCGAAGAGCGTTTCAAGCAGGCCTTCGGAAGCAGCCTGTTCTGAATGATTGGAGTGAAGGAATGAAAACGGTAAGTCGTATCGCGCTGGCCATGGCGCTCGTCGGCTCGGTGGCGCTGACGGGCTGCGCCTACAACAGCAGTTCGTCGGACGTCTACACGGCGTCGCAGGCGCAGCGTGAGGAAACGGTGCGCATGGCGACCGTCGAAAGCGTGCGCGGCGTGAAGATCAGCTCGAACAACGGCCAGCCTACGGGCCTCGGCACGATCGGCGGCGGCGCGCTCGGCGGCGTCGCGGCGGCGAGTGCGATCGGCGGCGGCAACGGTTCGATCATCGCGGGCATCATCGGCGGGCTGGCTGGCGCCGTCGCGGGCAACGCGGTCGAGAATAGCGTCGCGATGAAGAACGGTCTCGAGATCACCGTGCGCCTCGATAACGGCGACCTGCGCGCGATCACGCAGACCGCGAACGGCGAAGTGTTTCAGGCGGGCGAGCGAGTGCGTCTGTTGTCGAGCGGCGGCGTCACGCGCGTCACTCACTGACGAGGGCATTCAGCGGACAAATAGCGCCGCGTCATCCTAAGAATGCGCATGTATCGAAAGATGCATGCGCTTTTTCTTTTTCGACGCCCCGAGCAAGCGATGAAATTCGTTGGCCGAAGCGAAAAACCCGCCGCCAGGTTTCCCCGACGACGGGTTCAGGCCGGGTAGGCATACCCGGACTAAGGGCACAGCGCACTGTGCCTGGGTGCTGCGTACTGCGAGAGCTTACGGACGGCTGCCCGTCGGGAACGGCCATGCCGCTGCCGGGTTCAACGCCGTCTTGACCGCAGCAGCCGGAGCGGCCGGAGCAGGCGCCGAGACGGTCGTTGCCGTCGTGGCAGGAGCGGCAGCCGTAGTCTTCTTCGCAGCAGCGGCCTTCTTGGCCGGAGCCTTTTTCGCGGGGGCCTTCTTCGCAGCGGGTGCGGGCGCAGCAGCAGGCGCAGGCGCAGCGGCTGCGGTCTTCGCAGCAGCCTTTTTCGCGGGAGCCTTTTTCGCAGCGGCCTTCTTCGCTGCGGCCTTCTTCGCCGGCGCCTTCTTCGCCGCGGTCTTCTTCGCAGCGGCCTTCTTCGCAGGCGCCTTCTTGGCTGCGGCCTTCTTCGTCGCTACTTTCTTGGTCGCGACTTTCTTCGCTGCGGCCTTCTTCGCGGGAGCCTTCTTCGCCGCGACCTTCTTTGCAGCAACCTTCTTCGCCGCTACTTTCTTGGTCGCGACTTTCTTCGCTGCGGCCTTCTTCGCGGGTGCCTTCTTCGCCGCGACCTTCTTCGCTGCGACCTTCTTCGCCGCTACTTTCTTCGCTGCAACCTTCTTCACAGCGACCTTCTTGGCCGCAACCTTCTTCGCCGGAGCGGCCTTCTTGGCGGTGACTTTCTTCGCTGCAGCCTTCTTTGCGGCGGGTTTTTTCTTGGCAACTGCCATGGTTTTTCTCCTTCAGGTTTTCAGATGAGAGTCAGTTCAAACAACACCCTTCGTCAAAACCCGCTTCCCACGTGTCGCCTTCTCTATAACGCACGCTACGAAGCGGATTATTCATCGGCGTACGCTGATCCCACCTGCTTACGCTAATGAATACGGCAAGGCGCGCCGTGCCCCGAGGCACCGCGCGCCAAATTGAGTCAGCACCGCTTCTTCGCGGCGCCGGCCATCGCTTGATCGAGCCAGCGAGCATGCCGCTGGCATTTTCCGGGGGGAAGTTTGCCCATCCCTTTTCAGGGAGCGCAAAACGCCTGTCTTCTATTCGGGCCACACGGCCCGCCAAGTCAGTAGGCGCACTTTGCATCAGGCGACCGTTCTCCTAAACCTTGTCGGCCGGGCGCGCGTGAGCGACACGCTGCTGCCCGTCCGTCCCATCGATTTCGTCTGCAACACGTCCTGGATTTTTATTATTCCCAGGTGAGCGCGCCGCCGGTTTGATACTCAATCACGCGTGTCTCGAAGAAGTTGCGTTCCTTCTTCAAGTCGATCATTTCGCTCATCCACGGGAACGGGTTTTCCTCGTTCGGGAAGAGCGGGTCCAGTCCGATCTGCTGGCAACGCCGGTTGCAGATGAACCGCAAGTAGCTCTTGAACATCGACGCGTTCAGGCCGAGAACCCCGCGCGGCATGGTGTCTTCAGCGTAGCGATATTCAAGATCGACAGCCTGCTTGAAGAGCTCGCGGATCTCTGCCTTGAAGTCGGCGGTCCACAGTTGCGGCTCTTCCAGCTTGATCTGGTTGATGAGGTCGATGCCGAAATTGCAGTGCATCGATTCATCGCGGAGGATGTATTGATACTGTTCCGCCGCGCCCGTCATCTTGTTCTGGCGACCCAGCGCCAGAATCTGCGTGAAGCCGACATAGAAGAACAGGCCTTCCATGATGCAGGCGAACACGATCAACGACTTCAGCAATTTCTGGTCCGCTTCGAGCGTGCCGGTCGTGAAGGCCGGGTCGGTCAGCGTGTTGATGAACGGAATCAGAAACTCGTCCTTGTCACGGATCGACTTGACCTCGTGATACGCGTTGAAGATCTCGCTTTCATCGAGACCCAGCGATTCGACGATGTACTGGTACGCGTGCGTGTGGATCGCCTCTTCGAACGCCTGGCGCAGCAGGAACTGGCGGCACTCCGGAGCGGTGATGTGACGGTACGTGCCGAGCACGATGTTGTTCGCGGCGAGCGAGTCCGCCGTGACGAAGAAGCCGAGGTTGCGCTTGACGATGCGACGCTCGTCGTCCGAGAGACCGTTCGGGTCTTTCCACAGGGCGATGTCGCGCGACATGTTCACTTCCTGCGGCATCCAGTGGTTCGCGCAACCGGCGAGGTACTTCTCCCACGCCCACTTGTACTTGAACGGGACGAGCTGATTGACGTCGGTCTTGCCGTTGATGATGCGCTTGTCGGCGACATTGACGCGCGCTTCGCTTTGCGCGGCGATCGCGCTGGCGGAAGGCGTTGCGGCTGCGGGCGGAACGAAGCCATCGGAAAAGATGTTGTTCGCCTGAGCAATCTGATGGGCAGCTTGATGAGTTGCAGCTTGCGCTGCCTGCGTACCGAAAGTCGTGCCTTGAGCGTTACGCAACGGGTTCTGTTGCGGAGCGCTCGAGGGAGCTACGGCAGTGGTCTCGTCATCCCAGTTGAGCATAAATTCTCACCATCAATTTAGATCGGTTTGTACCATCTTTTCATGAGCGATAAAAGAGTTTGCTCATGAAAATTCTCGTTTTCATGCGATTTAGATTCGACGTTGCTACCTGCATACAACACTTGGCTCGAAGCCGTGTGTGTGAAGCTCGATGCGACATCTCTTGAATCGAGTGTGAAGCGGTCCTGATCGAGTGACTTCCGTGACATCGCAGCGTGCTCTCGCGTGACTTCATCGCTGCTCTGCAAGCCTTGTCGCGCAAGGCTCTGCGGACGACGCTGCTTGTGCGATGCGAAGCACGCGCGCTTCATTGCGAAGATCCGCTCGATGCTGTGTTGCCAAGCGCGAACGCATCGAAGCGTGACGCGTTGCGATCATCGATCGAAGTCTCTCGTCGACCCGCGATGCGATGCAAAACATGCGTCGCGAATCGATGAACGCGCGACCTTCATGCGCTCCTCTTCGATGAGCTTCGATGTGTGTGACCGCACGCACTTCGCATCGCTCGATACACGCTGACGCAAGCACTTCGATGGAGCGTCGATGCCTGCTGCGCGCGTCGAATTCGTTGCCGAAGTTTAGCATTTGACGTCTCGTATTTCCACAATATCTTGTGCTTGCAAATCTCGCCAACACAATCTATAGCGTGTTTACGCGACGATCCGTCTCACGCGAAACCGCGCTGCGCAAGGCTCATCGGCCGCGCAACGGATCGAGCAGCGAGCGCAGATTGTTGTGATCGATCTCGTGCATCAACGCGAGCAGGCTGCCGAGTTTGCCTTGTGGAAAACCCTCACGCGCGAACCACGCGAGATAGTGACCGGGCAGATCGGCGATGAGCCTGTCCTTGTATTTGCCATAGGGCATCGTCTGCGTGACGAGACGCTGCAGGTCTTGCGGGTCCATCGCTTCTTCACTCCTCGTTCAATGTTCATCGCACCACGCAGCGCGCTTCGATCCTTCAGCGATTGCTGCATATCGGTGCCATAATCGCCGCTCTTGCCGCCGAGAGTCGATCGCGAATCAACATGCCGCTGGCCGTCAAAGCTTTCATTGCCCCTCTCATCGTCGCGTGCGCGATGTTCATGGAAAGCGTCGACGCCAACGTCATCGTTACCGCGATTCCTGAAATGGCGCGCGCGTTTGGACGCGATCCCGTGACGCTGAAGGTTGCGGTCACGAGCTACGTGCTCGGACTCGGCGTCTTCATACCGATCTGCGGATGGGTCGCCGACCGCTTCGGCGCACGCGCCGTGTTCCGCACGGCCATCGGCGTGTTCGTCGTCGGCTCGCTGTTGTGCGCGGCTTCCACATCGCTTGGCCCCTTCACCGTCGCGCGCTTCATCCAGGGCGTCGGCGGCGCGATGATGGTGCCTGTCGGCCGCATCATCATCTTTCGCTCGGTGCGCCGCTCCGAGTTCATACGCGCGATGAACTACCTCTCGGTGCCCGCAATGCTCGGACCAGCGGTCGGGCCGTTGCTCGGCGGCTTCATCACGACGTATCTGCACTGGCGCCTGATCTTTTTCATCAACATCCCGATCGGCATCGCGGGCATCTGGCTGACCAACCGCTACATCGCCGACTCGCACGAGGAACATCCGGGCCGTCTCGACTGGTTCGGTTTCTTTCTCTCCGCGAGCGCGGGCGTGCTGCTGTTGCTCGGGCTCTCGCTCGTCGGCGGCGAACTGATTCCGCAGCGCGTCGCCTTTGCGATGTGCGTCGCCGGCGCG
Organism: Caballeronia sp. LZ028; assembly: GCF_031451415.1. Classification (NCBI taxonomy): domain Bacteria; kingdom Pseudomonadati; phylum Pseudomonadota; class Betaproteobacteria; order Burkholderiales; family Burkholderiaceae; genus Caballeronia; species Caballeronia sp. LZ028. The sequence continues at coordinate 2,867,768 of NZ_JARUXN010000001.1, forward strand.
CTGATGGTCGTGCTGTACTGCGTCCACGCGCGACGTGTGGAGAAGCCGCTGCTCGATCTGCGCTTTTTCCGCGTGTCGACGTTTCAGGCGAGCGTGCTCGGCGGTTCGATGTTTCGCATCGGGCTTGGCGCCGTGCCGTTTCTTCTGCCGCTCGCGCTGCAGGAGGGTCTCGGCATGAGCGCGTTCAAGTCCGGCGTGATCACGTGCGCGTCGGCTTTCGGCGGCATGTTCATGCGCTCGTTCGCATCGCGCGTGCTGCATCGCTTCGGCTTCCGTCAGACGCTGTTCTATAACGCTGCGCTGTCGGGTATCGCGATCGCGGCGTGCGGCGCGTTCTTTCCCGGCACGCCGGCCTGGGTGATCTGGGCCGTCGTGCTGCTCGGCGGCTTCTTCCCTGCGTTGCAGTTCACGAGCCTCAACTCGCTTGCTTACGCTGAGATCGAAACACGCGATGTGGGCCGCGCGACGAGCCTTGCTAGCTTCGTGCAGCAGGTTTCGCTCGGGCTCGGCGTGACGATCGCGGGGATCACGCTCGAGCTCTCGCAATATCTGAACGGTCATGCGAGTGTGCAATGGTCGGATTTCTGGCCGGCGTTTGTCGTCGTCGGGCTGTTCTCTTTTCTTTCGATGCCGATTACGGCGCGGCTTTCGCATGATGCTGGGACGGAGATTTCTCGCGGTACGCGGGGGTGAGTTCGCTGTTTTGCGTTTTGTTTCGCCGGATCCCGTGATCGTGTCGGCTCGGTGTTTCGCCGGATCCCGTGATCGTGTCGGCTCGGTGTTTCGCCGGATCCCGTGATCGTGTCGGCTCAGTGTTTCGCCGGATCCCGTGATCGTGTCGGTCTATTAGCACTGCCCCTGTGCGGGGCGGCACTCACTTTCTTTGCTGCTGCAAAGAAAGTAAGCAAAGAAAG
>NZ_JARUXN010000001.1:2868781-2925610 GCF_031451415.1 Caballeronia sp. LZ028
GTGACCGCGGGCCGTGACGAGCTGCTTTCTTTGCTTACTTTCTTTGCAGCAGCAAAGAAAGTGAGTGCCGCCCCGCACAGGGGCAACGCTAATAGACCGACACGAAAGCGGGATCCAGCGAAACCGAAACCAAAACGCAAAGCAAAAAGCAAAAAGCAAAAAGCAAAAAGCAAAAACGGACCGGCACCGACCGCTTCCATAAGCAGGAAGCACCCAGCACCGGTCCGCAGAGACCGACTCTCAGCTCAAAACCTTACTGACAAGCCTCACACTCATCGAAGCCCGGATCGCCGGGGCGCATCATACAGACGGGACCATCGGCTTCCTGAGCCGCCTCCACCGCCGGCGCGCTCGCGGCAGCAGCATTGAAGCCACCATTCCCGGCAGCCGACGCCGCACCGCCACCAAACCCGCCAGCCGCACCCGCCCCACCGTCACCGGAAGAAGAAGAAGGCACCGCATTCAACGCACCGTGCGCCACGGTCGACTTCTCGACGTGCGTCGCCGCCATCGTGCGGAGGTAGTACGTCGTCTTGAGACCGCGAATCCAAGCGAGCTTGTAGACCTCGTCGAGCTTCTTGCCCGACGCGCCCGCCATGTAGATGTTCAGCGACTGCGCCTGATCAATCCACTTCTGACGGCGCGACGCCGCTTCCACGAGCCACTTCGGGTCGACTTCGAACGCGGTCGCGTAGATCGCGCGCAGATCGGCCGGAATGCGGTCGATGCGCGAAAGCGTGCCGTCGAAATACTTCAGATCGGACACCATCACTTCGTCCCACAGGCCGCGCGCCTTCAGATCACGCACGAGGTAGTCGTTGACCACCGTGAATTCGCCCGACAGATTCGACTTCACATACAGGTTCTGGAACGTCGGCTCGATACACGCCGACACGCCGATGATGTTCGAAATCGTCGCCGTCGGCGCGATCGCCACGCAGTTCGAGTTGCGCATGCCGTACGTCGAGATGCGCGAGCGCAGTTGCGCCCAGTCCATCGTCTCCGAGGTATCCACTTCGACATAACCGCCGCGCGCCTCGGCCAGGAGCTTCAGCGAATCCTGCGGAAGAATGCCGCGATCCCACAGCGAGCCGCGATACGTCGCGTAACGACCGCGCTCTTCCGCGAGTTCCGTCGACGCGTAGTACGCGTAGTAGCAGACGGCTTCCATCGAACGATCCGCGAATTCGACCGCCTCGCCCGACGCATAAGGCGTACGCAGCAGATGCAGGCAGTCCTGGAAGCCCATGATGCCCATGCCGACCGGACGATGCTTCAGGTTCGAGTTGCGCGCCTTCGGCACCGCGTAGTAGTTGATGTCGATGACGTTGTCGAGCATGCGCATCGCGACGCTGATCGTGCGCTTCAGCTTCGCGTGATCCAGCGCGTAGCTGCCATCGGCCTGCTTCACCATGTGCGCGACGAGGTTCACCGAGCCCAGATTGCAGACGGCGATTTCCGTCTCGCTCGTGTTCAGCGTGATTTCGGTGCACAGGTTCGACGAGTGCACGACGCCGACGTGCTGCTGCGGCGAACGCACATTGCACGGATCCTTGAACGTGATCCACGGATGGCCCGTCTCGAACAGCATGCCAAGCATCTTGCGCCACAGTTGCGCCGCCGGCAGCTTCTTGAACAGCTTGATTTCGCCGCGCGCGGCTTTCTCTTCGTAAGCGACGTACGCCTTTTCGAAGTCGGCGCCGAACAGATCGTGCAGGTCCGGGCAGGTCGACGGCGAGAACAGCGTCCAGTCGCCGCCTTCGACGACGCGCTTCATGAACAGATCGGGAATCCAGTTCGCCGTGTTCATGTCGTGCGTGCGGCGACGGTCATCGCCGGTGTTCTTGCGCAGCTCGAGGAATTCCTCGATGTCGAGGTGCCACGATTCCAGGTACGCGCACACCGCGCCCTTGCGCTTGCCGCCCTGGTTCACCGCGACGGCCGTGTCGTTCACGACCTTCAGGAACGGCACGACGCCCTGCGACTTGCCGTTCGTGCCCTTGATGTGCGAGCCGAGCGCACGCACGCGCGTCCAGTCGTTGCCGAGGCCGCCCGCGAACTTCGAGAGCAGCGCGTTTTCCTTCAGCGCTTCGTAGATGCCGTCGAGATCGTCGGCGACCGTCGTCAGATAGCACGACGACAATTGCGAGCGATGCGTGCCCGAATTGAAGAGCGTCGGCGTCGACGACATGAAGTCGAACGACGACAGCACGTTGTAGAACTCGATCGCGCGCGCTTCACGGTCGATCTCGTTCAGCGACAGGCCCATCGCCACGCGCATGAAGAATGCCTGCGGCAACTCGATGCGCGTGCCGTCGACGTGCAGGAAGTAGCGGTCGTACAGCGTCTGCAGGCCGAGATAGCCGAACTGCAGATCGCGATTCTGATCGAGCGCGGCGCCGAGGCGCTTGAGGTCGAACTGTTGCAGCTTGTCATCCAGCAGGCCGGCTTCGACGCCGCGCTTGATGAACTGCGGGAAGTATTCGGCGTAACGCTCGCCCATTTCGGCTTGCGTCACTTCCTCTTCGAGAATTTCGCGGCGGATCGTGTGCAGCAGGATGCGCGCCGTGACCTGACTGTACGCCGGATCCTTCTCGATCATCGTGCGCGCGGCGAGAATGGCCGAATCGTAGACCTGCGACATCGGCACGCCGTCGTACAGGTTCTTCACCGTCTCCGCGACGATCGGCTCGGCGGACACCGCATCGCCCAGATTCGCGCACGCGGAGACGATCAGCGCCTTCAGCGCTTCGAGATCGAGCGGACGCGTGACGCCGTTGTCCGTCACGTTGATCGCGCCTTCGTGCGACTGCGCGTTTTGCGCGGCCGAGCGCTCTTGCGAACGCTGCTGCGTGCGCTTCTCGCGATACAGCACGTACGCGCGCGCGACGTTGTGCTCGCCGCCGCGCATCAGCGCGAGCTCGACCTGATCCTGAATGTCTTCGATGTGGAAAGTCCCGCCGTGCGGACGGCTGCGCACGAGCGCGCGCACGACGGCTTGCGTCAGTTGCTCGACTTGCTCGCGCACACGCGCCGAAGCTGCGCCCTGACCGCCGTTCACCGCGATGAATGCCTTCGTCACGGCGATCGCGATTTTCGTCGGCTCGAACGACACCACGCTTCCGTTGCGACGGATGACCTTGTAGTCGGCAAACGTCGTGTTCGGCGCGAGCGCCTGAGCGCCCACGCCCTGCGCACCGCTCATCGGCTGTGCGGATGCGCCTTCGAATGAAGTCGTGGCGTTTTCGGTGGTTTGCATGTGCAAAACTCCTGGTGTTCGATTGGTGCGGATGGTCCGCGGATTTATCACTTATGCCGCGCGCGTGACGAACTCGTCGTGAAAGTCGCGCGGTGTTTTGGCGGTCAAGCCGGGCTGTGAATGCAGCAGGCTGAAAACACGAATCGCGGCGCTTACGGCCCGCATTGTCATTGGCGTCTCATGCGGTGCCCGCGTTGGCGCGCGGTGTCGGTCGACGCAATTCGCGCTTGCTTGCCTGCCTTCTTCACGGTGCTGCTCGCTGGCGCCCGACGCGCCCGACGCCTCTCTCCTCGCAAAGAGAAACCGTCTCGCGCATCGCCCCGGGCCAGCCAAACTTCTTCTACGCCGGAAAGCCGACGGCGCCGGCTCACTGGAGCGGGCGCCGCGTCAACAACACAAGATCTAGTGCAAAGTACGTCTGTCGGCACCAAGTATAGTGGACAACATCGCAGTCTCAAAAAGTTTTATTTGCCCTGAGTCTGCGGCAGCGGGGTTGACTTTTGCTATAGCAAAGCGCGACAAGGCCTCGCGCGCGACGCTGCTGCGCCGCAACGAGAAAGACCTTACGCAGCGCTCAGATGTTGGATTGAAACGGAAAGAACGACGGCGGCAGCGCGCTGCCGTGACGCAGACGCGACCACTCGAAATGCGGGCCCGGATCGGTCTTGCGGCCGGGCGCGATGTCCGAGTGACCCGCGACTGCATCGATCGGATAGCGCTTCACCACGACTCGCACGAGCGCGGCGAGCGCGTCGTACTGCGCGTCTTCGAAGGGCACGCGATCGCTGCCTTCGAGCTCGATGCCGATCGAGAAGTCGTTACAGCGCTCGCGCCCGCAGAACGACGAGACGCCCGCGTGCCACGCGCGTTCGTCGCAGGAGACGAACTGCTCGATCGCGCCGCCGCGACGGATCACGAAGTGCGCCGACACGCGCATGCCGCGCAGATGATCGAAGTACGGATGCGCGTCGTGATCGAGCTTGTTGAGGAAGAAATCGGCGATGGCGTTCGTCGTGAAATCGTCGGGCGGCAGGCTGATGTTGTGCACGACGATGAGCGTCGGCACCGCGTCGCCCGGACGCGCCTCGAAGTTCGGCGACGGCAGGCGCGTCGCGTGCGTGAACCAGCCTTGCGCGTCGATATGCGGATCGCGCTGTCTGACGACGTTGGCGTTCATCGTGCGTCGCGTCCGGTCGGACGGGCCGCGTAATGGCGCGCGTGATCGCTGCAGCAGAAGCGCTCGCCCGCGACGATGATCGATTCGCTGCGCGGCGTGTGCACGCCACACTGCGCGCAACGGATGAGCGGATCGGCGAGTTGCGGCGCGCTCGCGGCCGCGCCGTTGCCATGACCGTTGCCGCTGCGGGCGCGGCGTGCGTCATGCGCTCCGCCCGCGGCCGCGCCGCCGGCTGGCGCGTCGCCCTGCTGCGCGCGCTCGTTCGCGCGGCGCAGCTTCTTCAGAAGCCACTGGCACAGGAAAAAGAGGACGATCAGAAAGAAGAAATTTCGCATCGATTCAATGCCGATAGATTCAGACGCTCAGACGACCGCGCGATGCAGCAGCACTTCGAACACGAAGCGGCTGCCGACGTACGCGAGCAGCAGCGCGGCGAACGACGCCAGCACCCAGCGCAACGCGGCGCGTCCGCGCCATCCGGAGAGGCGGCGCGCGGTGAGCAATGCGCCGAACATCAGCCAGGAGACGAACGCGAACACAGTCTTGTGATCGAAGCGCAGCGCGCGATCGACCAGTTGCTCGTTGAACGCGATGCCCGACACGAGCGTGAGCGTGAGCAGCACGAAGCCCGCCGCGATCAGGCGGAACAGCAGCTTTTCAAGCGTCAGAAGCGGCGGCAGCGTGTCGAGCCAGCTCGCGAGCCAGCCATTGCCGGTATGACGCGTCGCGAGGCCGCGCATGCGCTGCAGGCGGCGTTCGAGCATCAGCATGAGCACGGCGTGCAGCGCGGCGATCGCGAAGAGTCCGTACGCGATGTTCGCGATCAGGAAATGCAGCTTGAACATCGGCGCGGCGGAATACGACAGCACGCGCACGCCGCCGAAGACGAGCGGCAACAGCGACGCGATGCACGCGAGCGGCAATACGAGCAGGCGCAGGCCGTCGAGCGGAAAGAAGAAGCTCTCGATCCAGTAGATGCCCGCGCCGAGCCAGAACATCGCGGAGAGCGCGAACGCGAAGCCGAAGATCATCGCGTTCTGGGGAAAGATGGTCGTGTGCAGCAGGAGGCCGTGCACGAGCAACGCTACTAATAATAGAGCGCGGCCCAATCCGCCCATGTCCGGCGATTTTTTGGCCGCCGCCGGCGATGCGATGCCCGGAGGCACGCCGGCCAGCGCCGGCTCCACGGCCGTGTGGCGATGCGCGCGCCAGCCCGCTACGGCGAGTCCGCCATAGAGAAGCGCAGTGAGGGCATACAGTACAATATCCATGTTCGAAGTTTACACTAGGCCCTTGAATCACGACGTTTTCTCCCTTGCGGCAACGCGGGGCGATTACGTCGTTTTGCGCTGAAAAAGGGCCGCATTCACTACCGTTTCCCATGCTCGATAACCTGACTCAACGGATGGCCCGCGTCGTCAAGACGCTGCGCGGCGAAGCCCGGCTCACCGAGGCCAACACGCAAGAGATGTTGCGGGAAGTGCGTCTCGCGCTGCTCGAGGCCGACGTCGCGCTGCCGGTCGTGCGCGAGTTCATCGCGAAGGTGAAGGAAAAGGCGCTCGGCGAGGAAGTGCTGTCGAGCCTGTCGCCGGGTCAGGCGCTCGTCGGCGTCGTCCAGAAGGAACTGACGGCCGTGATCGGCGGCGATTACGAAGGCAAGGCAGCCGAGCTGAATCTGGCGGTCGCGCCGCCCGCCGTGATCCTGATGGCCGGTCTGCAGGGCGCGGGTAAAACCACCACGACCGGCAAGCTCGCCAAGCTGCTGCGCGAAAAGAGCAAGAAGAAGGTCCTCACCGTTTCCGTCGACGTGTATCGCCCCGCCGCTATCCGTCAGTTGCAGACGGTGACGGAACAGGTCGGCGCCGACTTCTTCCCGTCGGAAGCGGATCAGAAGCCCGCGGATATCGCGCGCGCGGCGATCGACTGGGCGAAGCGGCACTATCACGACGTGGTGATCGTCGATACGGCCGGCCGTCTCGGTATCGACGAAGCGATGATGAAGGAAATCAGCGAGCTGCACGCGCTGCTCAAGCCCGCTGAAACGCTCTTCGTCGTCGACGCCATGTTGGGGCAGGACGCGGTCAACACCGCGAAGGCGTTCAACGACGCGCTGCCGCTCACCGGCGTCGTGCTCACCAAGCTCGACGGCGATTCGCGCGGCGGCGCGGCGCTTTCGGTGCGCAACGTCACCGGCAAGCCGATCAAGTTCGTCGGCGTCGCGGAAAAGCTCGACGGCCTCGAAGTCTTCCATCCGGATCGCATGGCGAACCGGATTCTCGGCATGGGCGACATTCTCGCGCTCGTCGAGGAAGCGCAACGCGGCGTCGACAGCCAGGCCGCGCAGAAGCTCGCGGACAAGGTCAAGAAAGGCGGCGACTTCGATCTGAACGACTTCAAGGCGCAGCTCTCGCAAATGAAGAAGATGGGCGGCCTCTCATCGCTCATGGACAAGCTGCCCGCGCAGTTTCAGCAGGCCGCGCAAGGCGCGGACATGAACAACGCGGAAAAGCAGATGCGCCGCATGGAAGGCATCATCAATTCGATGACGCTGCAGGAACGCGCGAAGCCGGAGCTCATCAAGGCGGCGCGCAAACGCCGTATCGCCGCGGGCGCGGGCGTGCACGTTCAGGAGGTGAACCGCATGCTCAACCAGTACGAGCAGATGCGCGGCATGATGAAGAAGCTGAAAGGCGGCAACCTGCAAAAGATGATGCGCGGCATGAAGGGCATGCTGCCCGGCATGCGCTGACCCGCACTTTTATTGAACCCGCGTTCTCTTCGGGCGTCCGACTCGAAAGAAACGCGGGTTTATCATATGGCGCACGCCGCCGTTTTTTTCCACACTTAGAAGTCAGCCTTTCCCGCTTCCCCTTATGAATCGCGAAGAAGCCCTCCATATTTTCAGCCACTCAGAAGAGATCGTGACGGCTGACGAAGTCAACGCATCGATCGGCAAGATGGCCACGGCCATCAAGGCTGCGACGAAAGACGACTTCCCGCTCGTGCTCTCGGTCATGGGGGGCGCGGCCGTGTTCACCGGCATGCTGCTGCCGCATCTCGACTTCCCGCTCGAGTTCGATTACATCCACCTGACGCGCTATCGCAACGCCATCAAGGGCGGCAGCGAGATGCAGTGGCGCGTCGCGCCGGCGGAATCGGTGAAGGATCGCGTGGTGCTCGTGCTCGACGATATTCTCGACGAAGGCGAAACGATGGCCGCGATCCGCGATCGCATCATGGCGATGGGCGCGAAGACGTTTCTGTCCGCGGTGCTGTGCGAGAAGATCATCCCGAAGGCGAAGCCGCTGCGTCCGGATTTTTGCGGATTCGAAGTGCCGGATCGTTACGTGTTCGGCTGCGGGATGGACGCGAAGGGTTACTGGCGTAATCTGCCGACGATCCGGGCGTTGACGGAAGGGGCGTGATCCCCGCCCGTATCCAAAAGAAAAGCGGCCCGCGGGCCGCTTTTTTCATAGCTGATGCACGAAAGTGCGTATGCCCGTGAGCATCATCTCGACGGAAATCGCGACAAGGACAAGCCCCATCAAACGCTCGAAAGCCGTCACCACGCGCTCGCCGAGCCATTGCTGAATCTTCTCGGCGAGAATCAGCACGATCGCGCAGACGATCATCGTCACCGTGAGCGCGCCTATCCATTCGAACATTTTGCCGGGCGCCTGCGACGTCAGCAGCATCACCGTCGCGAGCGCCGATGGCCCCGCCAGCGCCGGAATCGCGAGCGGCACGATCAGCGGCTCGCCGCCGCGCGAATCGCCGCCCATCGCGCCGTCCGGATGCGGAAAGATCATGCGCAGCGCGATCAGAAACAGCACGATGCCGCCCGCGATGCGCAACGAGACATCGGTGAGGTTCATCGCGCGCAGGAAGCGATCGCCCGCCAGCATGAACACCAGCAGAATGACGAACGCGATCGCCACTTCGCGCAGCACGACCACGCGGCGCCGCTCCTTGGCGACGCCGCGCAGCGCGTTGATGAAGATCGGGATATTGCCGAGCGGATCGGTGATCAGCAGCAGCAGGATCGTCGCCGACAGGAAGTTGTACTGCATTACTTCGCGAGCGCGGCCCGCACTTTCCCGACGACGACATCGGCGGCTTCATCGACCGGCAGCAGCGTGGCTTCCGCGTCGCGGCGGCCCTGATATTCCAGCTTGCCTTCCTTCAGCCCGCGATCGCCGATCACGATGCGATGCGGCACGCCGATCAATTCCCAGTCCGCGAACATCACACCCGGACGCTCGCCGCGATCGTCGAGAATCACGTCGATGCCGGCCTGCTGCAGCGTCGCGTACAACTTGTCCGCCTGCTCGCGCACGGCGTCGCTGCGGTCGTAGCCCATCGGGCAGATCACGACTTCGAACGGCGCAATGGCTTCCGGCCAGATAATGCCCTTGTCGTCGAAATTCTGTTCGATTGCCGCGCCCAGCACGCGCGTCACGCCGATGCCGTAGCAGCCCATCTGCATCGGCGCGGGCTTGCCGTTTTCGTCGAGGAAGGTCGCGCCCATCGAATCGGAATACTTCGTGCCGAGCTGGAACACGTGACCCACTTCGATGCCGCGGCAGATTTCGAGCGTGCCCTTGCCGTCCGGCGACGGATCGCCCGCGACGACATTGCGAATGTCCGCGACTTCCGGCTCGGGCAGATCGCGGCCCCAGTTCACGCCGGTCGTGTGGTAATCGACCTCGTTCGTGCCGACGACGAAGTCGCTCATGTTCGCGACCGTGCGGTCCGCGATCACGCGCACCGGCTTCTTCGTGTTGAGCGGACCGAGGTAGCCCGGCGGCGTGCCGAACCATTCGACGATCTCGGCTTCCGTCGCGAAGCGATAACCCTTCAGGCCCGGCAGCTTGCCCGTCTTGATGTCGTTGAGCGAGTGATCGCCGCGCAGCATCAGCAACCAGATGGTCGGTTCGGCGCCTTCGTTGTCGGTCGCGAGAACGATCGACTTGATCGTGCGTTCCAGCGGAATGTTCAGAAGCTGCGCGACCGCCTCGCACTTCGCGGCGCCGGGCGTGGGCGTCTTCTTCAGTTCTTCGGTCGGCGCGGCGCGTTGCGCGATGAGCGGCAGCGCATCGGCGGCTTCGACGTTCGCCGCGAAGTCCGAGCTCGGGCAATACGCGATGTCGTCCTCGCCCGTATCGGCGATCACGTGGAATTCGTGCGAACCGCTGCCGCCGATCGAACCGTTGTCCGCCGCGACCGCGCGGAACTCCAGCCCGATGCGCGTGAAGATGCGCACGTAGGCTTCGTACATCTTGCGATACGACTCTGCGAGGCCGTCGAGGTCTTTATCGAAGGAATAGGCGTCCTTCATGATGAATTCGCGGCCGCGCATCACGCCGAAGCGCGGACGGATTTCGTCGCGGAACTTCGTTTGAATCTGATAGAAGTTCACCGGCAACTGGCGATAGCTCTTGATCTCGCGGCGCGCGATGTCCGTCACGACTTCCTCGTGCGTCGGGCCCATGACGAAATCGCGCTCGTGGCGATCCTTGAAACGCAACAGTTCCGGGCCGTATTGCTCCCAGCGGCCCGACTCCTGCCACAGTTCGGCGGGCTGCACGGCGGGCATCAGCAATTCGAGCGCGCCCGCGCGGTTCATCTCTTCACGCACGATGGCCTCGACCTTGCGCACCGAGCGCAGACCGATCGGCATGTAATCGTAGATGCCGCCCGCGACGCGGCGGATCATGCCTGCACGCATCATCAGCTTGTGGCTGACGATCTCGGCGTCGGCGGGAGCTTCCTTCAGGGTGCCGATGAAGAAACGGGATGCTTTCATTCAAATTTTCCAAATGCGGCGCGCTTCGGAGCGGATAGCGCCGAAGCAGGCGGATCAAGGTGAACGACGGAACGACCGGCGAGAAAAGAAGATTTTGCCGCCTGCCGGATGCTCTGGCAAAGACATTCACACGGATGCCCCGAATTGGGGTTCGTGCCAGTGCGTCGAGGCCAATAACTGTTTATAATCAAAGCAATTTTAAAGGATTTGAAGGTGGCTGTATGCTGGATCGTGAAGGCTTTCGCCCGAACGTCGGCATCATCCTCTTGAACGCGCGCAACGAAGTGTTTTGGGGCAAGCGGCTGCGTGAACATTCCTGGCAGTTTCCGCAAGGGGGCATCAAATACGGTGAGACCCCTGTGCAAGCGATGTATCGGGAGTTACACGAAGAAACCGGCCTGCTACCGGAGCATGTGAAAGTTGTGGGTCGCACGCGCGACTGGCTGCGTTATGAGGTGCCGGACAAGTTCATCAAGCGCGAGGTGCGCGGACATTATCGCGGTCAGAAACAGATCTGGTTTCTGCTGCGCATGGTGGGCCGCGATTGCGACATCTGCCTGCGCGCGACGGACCATCCGGAATTCGATGCCTGGCGCTGGAACGAGTATTGGGTACCGCTGGATGCGGTCATCGAGTTCAAGCGCGACGTTTATCAAATGGCTCTATCCGAGCTGTCCCGCTTTCTGCGGCGTACCAACTCCCGCGGTGAGCGCGGCGAGCGAGCCGCGCATCACGGGCCGCGCTATCCACGCGTCGTCCAGACGATGACGATCGAAGCTCCTGCCGTTACTGCCTCCGGCGCGGCAGTTCAGGCAGAATGCACGGTCAGCGAAGAAGTGCATGTGATCGTGCAGCGCTCATCGTGAATCCGGGCACTGCAACGCTTCGAGCACTTTGACACTCAACTCGATTGCGATCGATGGCACGGCGAACTTCTCGCCGTGCCATCTCGCTTTGTTCCGCCGGGCGGGCGCATGAAGCCCGCGCGCATGTTTCCGGGAAGACCCAATTGAAAGTGAATGCCTCACTCGCGGTAATCGCGGCATCCGCGGCAGCGCTCGCCGTGCTCGCCGGCTGTTCCAGCAACAAGGCGCCGTCCACGCAGGACGACGGCGTGTTCACCTATCTGCTCGACCGCAAGCCGAACTGGACCGAAGAAAAAATCGACACGATGCCACCGCTGCCGCAGGCATCGAATCTTGTCGCGTTCAACGTGTCGCAGAACACGCCGCTCACGTTCGCCGTCGACAAGACCACGCTCACGGTCGGCAAGGATGGCGTCATTCGTTACGTGATCGTCGCGACGAGTCCGGCGGGCGCGCGCAACGTCAACTATGAAGGCATTCGTTGCGACACCTACGAATGGCGTCGCTACGCGAGCATCAACGACGATCAGAACGGCTGGGATCAAGGTTCCGCATTCGACTTCAAGCGCATCGAAAACGGCGAGCTGAACGCGTATCAGGCGGCGCTCTATCAGGATTATTTCTGCACGAGCAAGCTGCCCGTCGGCACCGCGAAACAGATCGTCAACAACATGGAATACAAGCGCACGCAAAGCGTGATCAATCTGCGCTGATTGCGCCGCGCGTCGGCGTGACGATGTGAAAACGCCCGCTGATTCAGCGGGCGTTTTCGTTTCAGACGAGCACGAGATTGTCGCGATGGATCAGTTCCGGCTCCAGCATGTAGCCGAGCACCGATTCGATCTCGCCGCTCGGCCGGCGATGAATCAGCCGCGCCTCCGAACTGCTGTAGTTCGTGATGCCGCGCGCGACTTCCTGCCCTTGATCGTCGACGCACGCGATTACTTCGCCGCGATCGAAGGCGCCTTTCACGTCGATGACGCCGATCGGCAAAAGGCTCTTGCCGTCGGCGGTGAGCTTGTTGACCGCGCCCTTGTCGATGACGACATGCCCGCGCACCTGCAAGTGATCCGCCATCCACTGCTTGCGCGCCGCCATGCGTGCGGTGCGCGCGATGAGTTGCGTGCCGATGATCTCGCCCGATGCGAGGCGCGTGAGCACATCGGCTTCGCGGCCGCTCGCGATGACCGTGTTCGCGCCGCTGTGCGCGGCACGCTTCGCAGCGAGAATCTTGGTCAGCATGCCGCCGCGTCCTAGGCTCGAACCCGCGCCGCCCGCCATCTGCTCGAGTTCGGGCGTGCCGGCGTCGGCTTGCTCGACGAGCGTCGCGTTCGGGTCCTTGCGCGGATCGGCGGTGAAGAGGCCACGCTGATCGGTGAGAATGACGAGCGCATCGCCTTCGATCAGATTCGCGACGAGCGCGCCGAGCGTGTCGTTGTCGCCGAACTTGATTTCGTCGGTGATGACGGTGTCGTTCTCGTTGATGATCGGCACGGCCCCCAGGCGCAGCAGCGTGAGCAGCGTCGAGCGCGCGTTCAGATAGCGTTCGCGATCGGCGAGATCGGCGTGCGTGAGCAGAATCTGCGCGGTGCGGATGCCGTGCGCGCCGAAGCTGCTTTCGTAGACTTGCGCGAGACCCATCTGGCCGACCGCGGCCGCCGCCTGCAATTCGTCGATTTCGCGCGGTCGCTTTGTCCAGCCGAGCCGGTGAATGCCTTCCGCGATCGCGCCCGAACTCACGAGCACGACTTCCTTGCCCTGTTCGCGCAGCGCCGCGATCTGCGACGCCCAGCGCGAGATTGCCGCATGATCGAGCCCGCGACCGTCATTGGTGACGAGGCTCGACCCTACTTTCACTACGATTCGCTTCGCAGCGGCGATGACCGAACGCATCGTGCGCTTTCTCCTCGTGGTTGCTTTATTCCTTCGTTTCGTCGTCGCGGAAGCGCACGTCGGCTGCGAGATCTTCCGCTTCAGCCGCGCGCGATGCGTCCGAATGCTGCGAGATGTAATCGTAGATCGCGTAGGTGAGCGCCTCGCAGCCCTGACCGGTCAACGCTGAAATCTCGTAGACCGGACCGTCCCATTCGAAGCGCTCGACGAAATCGGCGATGCGCGCCTCGCGTTCGTCTTCCGGCACCATGTCGAGCTTGTTCAGCACGAGCCAACGCGGCTTCTCGTAAAGCTGCTCGTCGTACTTGCGCAGTTCGTTGACGATCGCCTTCGCTTCCGCGACCGGATCGACGTTTTCATCGAACGGGGCCATGTCGACGAGATGCAGCAGCACGCCCGTGCGCTGCAAGTGCCGCAGGAAACGATGCCCGAGGCCCGCGCCTTCCGCCGCGCCTTCGATGAGACCCGGAATGTCCGCGATCACGAAGCTCTTGCTCGGCCCGACGCGCACTACGCCGAGATTCGGCGCGAGCGTCGTGAACGGATAATCCGCGATCTTCGGCCGCGCGTTCGACACCGACGAGATGAAAGTGGACTTGCCCGCGTTCGGCATGCCGAGCAGACCGACATCCGCGAGCACTTTCAGCTCGAGTTTGAGCATGCGGCGCTCGCCCGGCTTGCCGTCGGTTTTCTGACGCGGCGCGCGGTTCGTGCTCGACTTGAAATGCAGGTTGCCGAGGCCGCCCGCACCGCCCTTCGCGATCAAGACCTGCTGATTGTGCTCGGTCAGATCGGCGATGATCTCGCCCGTTTCCTGATCCGAAATGATCGTGCCGACCGGCATGCGCAGCGTGATGTCGTCGCCGCCCTTGCCGTAGCAATCCGCGCCGCGGCCGTTTTCGCCGTTGCGCGCCTGATGCTTCTTGGAGAACCGGTAGTCGATCAGCGTGTTGATGTTGCGGTCGCCGACCGCGTAGACGCTGCCGCCGCGCCCGCCGTCGCCGCCGTCCGGTCCGCCGAACGGGACGAACTTTTCGCGGCGCATCGACGCGCTGCCATCTCCTCCGTCGCCGGCGATGACTTCGATCCTCGCTTCGTCAATGAACTTCATGCGTTGCTCCGTCCCGTGTATTCGCTCTATTTTGCCGTGACCGACCTGGCCGGTCACTCATAACCAATTTTTGACCGCACCAAATAAAAATGGCCCCGCGAACTTCGCGGGGCCATTTCTTCGGTCCTGAAGCCCGTGCGTAAAACTTACGCTGCCGGGACGACGACGACCGTGTGCTTCTTCGCAGCGCCCTTGGTCACGAACTTGACGTGACCGTCGGCCAGCGCGAACAGCGTGTGATCCTTGCCGATGCCGACATTCTCACCCGGGTGCATGCGCGTGCCGCGCTGGCGAACGATGATGCCGCCTGCGTTGATTGCCTGGCCGCCGTACACCTTCACGCCGAGGCGTTTGCTCTCGGAGTCGCGGCCGTTGCGGGAAGACCCGCCTGCTTTTTTGTGTGCCATTTGCTTAGCTCCTTAACCGATGCGCTTACGCGTTGATCGCGTCGATGCGCAGTTCGGTGTAGTTCTGGCGATGGCCAGCGTGCTTTTGGTAGTGCTTCCGGCGGCGCATCTTGAAGATGGTCACTTTCTTGTGACGACCTTGGGACACGACGGTAGCCTTGACGGAAGCCCCACTGACCAGCGGCGTACCGAACTGAATCGATTCGCCTTCGCCTACTGCGAGAACCTGGTCGAGCGTGATTTCAGCGTCAATGTCTGCCGGTATCTGTTCTACTTTAAGTTTTTCGCCAACGGCAACTTTGTACTGCTTGCCGCCGGTTTTTATGACCGCGTACATTGAGAACCTCACTCAGAATTCTTTTTCCACGCACCACGCGGGGAAAACACGCGATTATACATAGAGTTACGCTCGACGTCAAAGCGCCGTGACGATGCCCGCGCGGGCGGCGCAACGCGCGATCCGGCTCCGAACCTCGGCGAAAACGAAGCGAATCGCAGCCGAAATTCGCCGACATTGCGCGAGTCGGAACACCGGACCACCCGGCGTCTGTCGGATTCGCCTTATAATCCGCCGGATTACCCTTTTTGCCGATCATGTCGTCCACCGCCACTTCCTCTCCCAACGCCGCCGCGCTGCTCGCCCCGATCGCCGAGGACATGCAGCAGGTCAATCGCGTCATCCGGCAGCGCCTGGCATCAGAAGTGATGCTGATCAACCAGATTTCGGAGTACATCATCGGCGCGGGCGGCAAGCGGCTGCGGCCGGCGCTGCTGCTCCTCGTCTCGGGCGCGCTGGGCGACACGACCGGGCATCGTCACGAATTGGCGGCGGTGGTTGAGTTCATCCACACGGCGACGCTGCTGCACGACGACGTCGTCGACGAATCGGATTTGCGCCGCGGCCGCAAGACCGCGAACGCGCTGTTTGGCAATGCGGCAAGCGTGCTGGTCGGCGACTTCCTGTATTCGCGCTCGTTCGAGATGATGGTGAGCGTCGGCAAGATGCGCGTGATGGAAATCCTGTCCGTCGCGACCAACATCATTTCCGAAGGCGAAGTGCTGCAACTGCTCAACATGCACGATCCGGACGTGGACGAAGCACGCTACATGCAGGTGATCCGCTACAAGACGGCGAAGCTGTTCGAAGCGGCGGCGCAGCTCGGCGCGGTGCTTTCGGGTGCGGATGCGCGGACCGAAGCGGCGGCGGCGGAGTTCGGCCGGCGCATCGGCACGGCGTTCCAGATCATGGACGACTGGCTCGACTACACCGGCACGCCCGAATCGATGGGCAAGAACGCCGGCGACGACCTGCGCGAAGGCAAGCCCACCCTGCCGCTCATTTATTTGATGGAGCACGGCACGCCGGACCAGGCGGCCCTCGCACGCGAGGCGATCGAGCAAGGCGGCACGGATCGCTTCGACACGATCTTCCACGCAATCACGACGTCCGGCGCGCTCGATCACACGCTGGAATGCGCGCGCAAGGAAGCTCAGGCAGCGGCAAATGCGATTTCTTCATTTCCCTCTTCCATCTACAAAGATAGCCTGCTAGAATTATGTTCTTACTCGACGTCACGGCAGTCTTGAACGAGACTGAAGCAGCGTAAGAGTCCAAGTTGGTCAAATTCGGGGTGTAGCTTAGCCTGGTAGAGCGCTACGTTCGGGACGTAGAGGCCGGAGGTTCGAATCCTCTCACCCCGACCAGAATTGCAAAAACCCGCATGGTTCGCCATGCGGGTTTTTTATTTCCGGCGGCAAAACCGCGTACGCTGGCCGAAAGGCCGAGGGCGAGCTTGCCGGCCCGTCTGCTATATTGCCTCCCATCTCCGCCCCTACTCGATCGCCGCGTGGACAACCTTCCCTTATGGGCGCAAATTTGCGCCATTTTTCTGCTTCTCTTCCTTTCCGGCTTTTTCTCGATCTCCGAAACGTCGATGATGGCGCTCAATCGCCATCGCCTGAAATATCTGGCGAGCCAAGGATCGCTACGCGCCCGCACGACGCAAGGCCTGCTCGCGAAGACCGATCAGCTTCTCTCGGTCATCCTGATCGGCAACAACCTGATCAACACGATCATCCCGGTGCTCACGACATCCATCGCGCTGCGCACCTTCGGCCATAACAACCTCGTCCTGTCGATCACGACGGGCGTCATTGCATTCCTGATCATCGTGTTCGCGGAAATCGCGCCGAAGATCGTCGGCGCGACGTATCCCGAGAAAGTGGCGCTGCCGGCGAGCCTCGTGCTCGCGCCGCTCATGCGCGTCGCGCGGCCGCTCATCTGGTTCGTCAATCTGTTCGCCAACGC
This sequence comes from Caballeronia sp. LZ028, assembly GCF_031451415.1. Taxonomy (NCBI): domain Bacteria; kingdom Pseudomonadati; phylum Pseudomonadota; class Betaproteobacteria; order Burkholderiales; family Burkholderiaceae; genus Caballeronia; species Caballeronia sp. LZ028. The sequence goes on from NZ_JARUXN010000001.1 coordinate 2,885,609, forward strand.
GATCCTCGCCGCACTGCACATCAACACGAAGGGCAAGCGCGATCAGCGGATCTCGCCCGAAGAGTTGCGCACCATCGTGCTGGAAACGGGCAGCTTCATGCCGACCAAGCACCGCAGCATCCTGCTCAATCTGTTCGATCTGGAGAACATCACCGTCGATGACGTGATGATCCCGCGCCGGCGCATCGAAGCGCTCGACTTCGACGCGCCCTTCGAACAGATCCTGCACCAGCTCGAGACGTGCTACCACAACAAGCTGGTCGTCTTTCAGGGCGACATCGATCGCGTGCTCGGCATTCTGCACGTGCGCAAGACGCTCTCGGCGCTGCACAACCAGGAACTCGAGCGCGACACGCTGCGCGAACTGCTCACCGAACCGTATTTCGTGCCCGCGGGCACGCCTGTCTTCCAGCAATTGCAGTACTTCCAGGAAAGCGGCCACCGTATCGCGATCGTGGTCGACGAGTACGGCGAATTGCAGGGCCTCGTCACGCCGGAGGACATCATCGAAGAGCTGATCGGCGAATTCACGACGACGATTCCGCGCGGCGCCGGCTCGCGCGGCGGCTGGGACGAGAGCGGCGAGTGCATCGTGGCGGGCAGCATGCCGTTGCGCGAACTGAACCGCTGGCTGCATCTGTCGATGCCGACGGACGGCCCGAAAACGCTTAACGGCCTGATCCTCGAAACGCTCGAAGACATCCCCGACGGCGACGTTTCGGTGCAGATCGCGGGCGTGACCTTCGAAGTCATGCGCAGCGACGACCAGGCGATCCGAACCGTCAAGATTTTCCGCCCGCCCGAAGGCACGCGACACGCGCTGCGTTAGCCATTCGGACGACTGTGCGCCGACGGCCGAGGACGGGATCATCGGATCATCTCGACTCGACCGCCGACGCCATGATTTCCCCTTCCTTCCGCGAAACGCCATCCGACCACGAGACGCCCGCCGTCTCGCTGCTCACCGACACCTTGCGCGAAGCCGCCGAGCGCGGCGCGTCCGATATCCATGTCGAACCGTCCGAGCACGCATGGCGCATCCGGCTGCGCGTCGATGGCGCGTTGCACGTATTGAAGCGCCCGCCGCCCCATTTGCGCGATGCGTTCGTCACGCGGATCAAGGTGCTCGCGCGAATGGACATCGCCGAGCGGCGCGTGCCGCAGGACGGCCGGCTGCGGCTGAATCTGCCGGGCGGGCGGATCGGCGACTATCGCGTCAATTCGCTGCCGACGCTCTTTGGCGAAAAACTCGTGCTGCGGCGGCTCGAAGCGCTGCCGCCCGACCTTTCGCTCGCCTCGCTCGGTCTCGACGACGCGCAAGGCCGCGCGGTCGAATCGGCGATTCGGGCACCCCACGGTCTCGTCCTCGTGACCGGTCCGACCGGCAGCGGCAAGACCGTATCGCTCTACTGCTTCCTCCAGATGCTCAACGCGGAAGCCCGCAACGTGTCCTCGGTCGAGGATCCTGTCGAAATTCAACTTGCGGGCATCAATCAGGTGAGCGTGCGCGAAAAGGCGGGACTGACCTTCGCCGTGGCGCTGCGCGCGTTCATGCGTCAGGATCCGGATGTCATCATGGTCGGCGAAATACGCGACGCGGAAACGGCGGACGTCGCGGTGAAGGCTGCGCAAACGGGCCATCTCGTGCTCTCGACCTTGCACACGAACGATGCGCCCGCCGCGATCGCGCGTCTCATCGATATCGGCGTCGCGCCTTACAACCTCGCGTCGGCGCTCAAGCTCGTCACCGCGCAACGGCTCGTGCGCAAGCTGTGCGAGTTCTGCCGCGCGCCGTCGGCGTTGGCGCTCGCGGACGGGTTTCATCCGTTCGAGCCGCGCGGCTGTCCGGCGTGTCATGGCGTCGGTTATCGCGGGCGCGTCGGCGTGCACCAGGTGATGCCGGTATCGGATGAACTGCGCGAGTTGATCGTCTCGCGCGCCGCGACGCATGCGATCGCGCGCGCGGCGCAGGCGCAAGGCATGCCCGCGTTGCGCGATGCGGCGTTCGCGCGCGTGCGCGAAGGCGTAACGAGCGTCGCCGAAGCAGTCGACGCGACGGAGATCGAATGATGAACGACGCGCTCGAACTGCGCTTCGCGTGGCGCGGCATGGACAGCGAAGGCCAGCCGATGCGGGGAAAGATCATCGCCGCCGACGCCCTCGCGGCCCGCGCGTCGCTGCGGCGCGAAGGCGTGATCGTCACCTTGCTCGAAACGCTCGGCGCCGCGCCGCCGCCCAAAGCGAGGACCGCCGACGTGACCGTCTTCACGCGACAGCTCGCCGGCCTGCTGCGCGCGGGACTGCCGCTCGTCGGCGCGCTCGAATTGCTCGCCGGCAGCGCGTCCGCCAGCGGAATGCCGCGCATCGTGCGCGCGCTGGCCCGCGATATCACGCGCGGCGTGCCATTCTCGGGCGCGCTGGCACGGCATCCGGCTGCGTTCGGCACGCTGTACTGCCAGCTGGTTTCGGTCGGTGAAGTCGCGGGTGCGTTGCCGACGGTGCTCGCCCGCCTCGCCGACGACCGCGAGCGGGCGGCGTCGCAACGGGCCAGATTGCGCGCCGCGCTCACCTATCCCGTGATGGTGCTGCTGCTTTCGCTCGCGATTACGGCGGGATTGCTGATTGGCGTCGTGCCGACCTTCAAGACGATCTTCGACGGCTTCGGCGCCGCGCTGCCCGCGCCGACGCGTTTCGTGCTCGCGCTTTCGGACGGCGTCGCGAATGTCAGCGTGCCGTTCGGGATTGCAGCCGCATCTGCGGTATTCATCGGATGGAATTGGATGAAGCGTTCGCCCGATGCACGCGCCGCCGCCGATCACGCCGCGCTGCGCCTGCCGCTTGCAGGCAAGCTGCTGCGCTCGCTCGCGGTCGCGCGATGGAGCCGCGCGCTCGGCACGCTGCTCTCGGCGGGCACGCCGCTGTCGGATGCGTTCAACTCACTCACGCATGCCACAGGAAACCGCGTGTTCGACCGCGCCACCGTCGACATCGCCGCGCGCCTGCACAACGGCGAGCGTCTCGCGGCCGCAATGCGCGCCGTCGGATGCTTTCCGCAGGACGTCGTGCAGCCGATCGCGGTCGCCGAAGAATCAGGCTCGCTCGATGCGATGCTTCTCGATCTAGCCACGCTCGCCGACCGTCAGGTGGACGAGCGCATCGGCGGCTTCGCGAGTCTTTGCGAGCCGATCGTCATCGCGGTGCTGGGCGCGCTCGTGGGCGGCCTTGTCATCGCGATGTATCTTCCTGTCATTCAGCTCGGCAACGTGGTGTAGCATCGCGGGCCAAAGCAACCGTTCGTCCATCATGCAGCCTTCGTTCGATCCGACCGCCGCGCATTTCGCGAGCCGCTATCTGGCGGCGTTCGCGGCGCTGCCCGTGGCCGTGCAGTACGGGTTCGCCATCGTGTTCGGCCTCGTGATCGGCAGTTTTCTTACTGTCGTCGTGCATCGTCTGCCCGTCATGCTCGAACGCGCGTGGCGCGCGGAAGTCGACGCAGCCATTCCCGAGGCGTCCGATGCCACCAAATTCGCCGCCGCCGATCCCTATCCCGAGCGCTTCAATCTCGCCGTGCCGCGCAGCGCGTGTCCGCATTGCAAGCACGTGCTGCGCGCGTGGGAAAACATTCCCGTCATCAGCTATCTGGCCCTGCGCGGACGTTGCTCGGCATGCGGCGCACGCGTGAGCCCGCGCTATCCGCTGACCGAACTCGCGACCGGCGCGCTGGCGGCGCTATCGCTTTACGCGTTCGGTCCCACGTGGCCCGCGCTGGCCGCGTTCGGTCTATGCGCGGCCTTGCTGACGGCAGGGCTCATCGACTACGACACACGCTATCTTCCCGATGTACTGACGCTGCCCTTGCTTTGGGCCGGGCTTCTCGTCAATTTCGGCGAAGGCGGATTCGCGACGCTGCACGACGCCGTGACGGGCGCAGTCGCAGGCTATCTGTTCCTGTGGTGCGTGTACTGGCTCTTCAAGCTCGTGCGCGGCGTGGAAGGCATGGGCTACGGCGACTTCAAGCTGCTCGCCGCGATCGGCGCGTGGCTCGGATGGTCGGCGCTCGCGCAAGTGCTTCTGATCGCGGCCGTCGCGGGCGCCGCGTTCGGCATCGTGGCGACGTGGCGCAAGCGCATGCGTTTCGAAGAGCCGTTGCCGTTCGGACCGTTTCTCGCGGCGGGCGGCGCGATCACGCTTTTCATCGGCACGCCGCTTTATGCATTGTTAGGTTGATCGAACCGAACGGAGCAACGGATGTTCAGCATTGGTCTTACCGGCGGCATCGGCAGCGGCAAGAGCACGGTCGCTGATCTCTTCGCAGCGCGCGGCGTGCCGCTGATCGACACGGACCTGATCGCCCATCGAATCACGGCGCCGGGCGGCGTCGCGATGCCGCTCATCGCGAGCGAATTCGGCGACGGATTCATCGCGGCGGACGGCTCGCTCGATCGCGCGAAGATGCGCGCGCTCGTCTTCGCCGACGACACCGCGAAGGCGCGCCTCGAAGGCATCGTGCATCCGCTGATTCGCGCCGAGACGGAACGCCAGCGGTTCGCGGCGCAGGGCGCGTATCACATCGTCGTGGTGCCCTTGCTCGTCGAGTCCGGTGAATGGGCGAGCCGCGTGTCGCGCGTGCTCGTGGTGGATTGCCCCCTCGAGACGCAGATCGCTCGCGTCATGCGGCGCAACGGCTTCACGCGCGAACAGGTACTCGCGATCATCGCGAAGCAGGCGTCTCGCGAAGCGCGTCTCGCGGCTGCCGACGACATCGTGCTCAACGATGAAACCGCCACGCTCGACACGCTCGCGCAGCAAGTCGAAACACTGCACGGCCGTTATCTTTCGCTTGCGTCCGCATGACGCGACGGCGATCGCCTGAGTTAGCGAAATCGTCGAAAAGTTCCCCGTTTTCCGCCGAAACGAGCCATTCGGCGCCCGAATATGGCCCGATTTGCTAGGGTGAGGATGCGGCATTAGAATGTGCTCACTTCCGCTCATGGAAGCAACCGACCCACGCCGAGGCGAGCGCGCTTGATCCTTTACGAGTATCCCTTCAACGAGCGAATCCGGACGCTGCTGCGCCTCGAAGACCTGTTCGAGCGCTTCACGTTCTTTCTGACTCAGGAAGACGCGCGAGAACATCACGTTGCACTCACGACGCTCTTCGAGATCGCGGAAGTCGCTGGCCGCACGGACCTCAAAGCCGACCTCATGAAGGAACTGGAACGGCAGCGGCAAACGCTCGCGCCGTTTCGCGGCAATCCGGGCATCGAACAGGAAGCGCTCGAAGCCGTGCTCGGCGAAATCGAGCAGACGCTCGCCGGCCTCACCGAAATGCACGGCAAGACCGGCCAGCATCTCGCCGACAACGAATGGCTCGCGAGCATCCGCAGCCGCACGATCATTCCCGGCGGAACGTGCAAGTTCGATTTGCCGTCGTATTACGCCTGGCAGCAGTTGCCGGTCGAGGAGCGCCGCCAGGACATCGCGAAGTGGGTCATGCCGATGCTCGCGTTGCGCGACGCGGCGGCCATCGTATTGCGGCTCGCGCGTGAGTCGGGTCAGGCATCGAAAGTCATGGCGATGCAGGGCAGCTACCAGCAGATGTTGTCCGGCCGCACGTATCAGCTGATGCAAGTGCGCGTCTCACCGGACACGCGCGTGATTCCGGAAGCAAGCGCGAACAAGTACATGCTGTGGGTGCGCTTCACGGTGCAGGACGGCGATCTGAAACCGCGCGCCGTCGATGTCGACGTGCCGTTTCATCTGACGCTTTGCAGCCTTTGAATCGGAACGGTTTGGCCTCATGTGGTCAAATATCGTCCGTAACCGGCTCAATTCGTATTCGTCATGACCACTGTCGTCAAATGTCCGACCTGCGGCAAGGATGTCCGCTGGGTTCCCGAAAACCGCTTTCGCCCGTTCTGTTCCGAGCGCTGCAAGCAGATCGATCTCGGCGCGTGGGCGGCCGAGAAGTACAAGATCGCGGGTAATTCGCAGGAAACGCCGCCGGACGAAGACAATCGCGGCGGACTCAACTGAGCGCCGTTATTCGCGCTCTTCCTCTTCGAGCCATTCCAGAATCGGAATGGCTGCCGGCAGGAGCGGCGCGACCTCGACGGGAAGCGTCTGCCAGGCGATCGCCTGACCTTCGCGGCCGACCGGCGAACCGTTCCACTCCGTCACTTTGCAGAAGAAAAGCCGCACGTACGCATGGGGATAATCATGCTCCAGCGTGCGCCAGAGCTGGCACGCGGTGACATCGATGCCGAGTTCCTCGTGCAGTTCGCGACCGAGCGCCGCCTCGATGCTCTCGCCCGGCTCCAGCTTGCCACCGGGAAACTCCCAGTAACCTTCATACGGTTTGCCCGCGGGCCGCTGCGCAAGCAGATAGCGCCCGTCGTGCTGCACCATCACGCCGACGGCCACTTCGGTCACCTTGCGGCCATCGGGCGCGATGTCCGGCTTCGCATCGGTCATTGCTTGCGTCCCGACCAGTCGCGCGCGAATTGCCACGCCACGCGGCCCGAGCGCGATCCGCGTTCGAGCGCCCACACGAGCGCATCGCCGCGTGCGCTTTCGACTTCGGCGTCGGCGCAGCCGAAGTGCTTCAGCCAGTGTCCGACGATCGACAGATAGTCGTCCTGCTTGAACGGATAGAAGCTGACCCAAAGGCCGAAGCGCTCGGAAAGCGAAATCTTTTCTTCGACCACTTCGCCGGGATGAATCTCGCCGTCGGACGTGTGCTTGTACGTCTCGTTGTCGCTCATGTATTCGGGCAACAGATGGCGGCGGTTCGACGTCGCGTAGATGAGCACGTTGTCCGATTGCGCGGCGACGGAGCCGTCGAGCGCGACCTTCAGCGCCTTGTAGCCCGACTCGCCTTCCTCGAACGAGAGATCGTCGCAGAAGACGATGAAACGCTCGGGCCGCGTGGAGATCAGATCGACGATATCGCCGAGATCATGCAGATCGTCCTTGTCGACTTCGATCAGGCGCAAGCCGTCCTTCGCATACGCGTTCAGACACGCCTTGATCAGCGACGACTTGCCCGTGCCGCGCGCGCCCGTCAGCAGAACGTTGTTCGCGGGCAGCTTGTTCACGAACTGTTGCGTGTTCTGCCGAATGAGCGATTTCTGACGATCGATGTTCTGAAGGTCGTCGAGCGAGATCTGCGAGATGGCGGAAACGGGTTGCAGGAAGCCGCGTCCCTGACGCTTGCGCCAGCGAAACGCCACCGCGGATTCCCAGTCGATATCGGGCGCGGCGGGCGGCAACATGCCTTCGATGCGCGCCAGCACCGCTTCGGCGCGCGTGAGAAATTGTTCGAGTTTATCCATCGAGTTGTCCGCGTTCAGGAGCGATAGTCGGCGTTGATGCTCACGTAATCATGCGAAAGGTCGCAGGTCCAGACGGTCGCTTGCGCGTCGCCGCGCCCGAGCACGACGCGAATCAGGATCTCGCTCTTCTTCATCACGCGCTGGCCGTCTTCTTCCTTGTACGCGGGATTGCGCCCGCCGGCTTTCGCGACCAGCACGTCATCGAGATAAAGATCGATCTTGCCGACATCGAGATCCGTTACGCCCGCATAACCGATCGCAGCGAGAATGCGGCCGAGGTTCGGATCGGACGCGTAGAACGCGGTCTTAACGAGCGGCGAATGGCCGATCGCGTAGGCAATCTGACGGCACTCCGCCGCGTCCTGGCCGCCCTCCACCGTGATCGTCATGAACTTGGTCGCGCCTTCGCCGTCGCGCACGATGAGTTGCGCGAGTTCCTGCGCCACTTCGGTCACGGCGTCGCGCAATGCGGCGTACGCGGGCGAATCCGTCGATGTGATCGGGGGCAGCGACGACTTCCCCGACGCGATCAGGATGAACGAATCGTTGGTGGACGTATCGCCGTCTATCGTGATGCAGTTGAACGAACGATTCGCGACGTGCTTCACGAGCTGATCGAGGACCGGCTGCGCGACGTTCGCATCGAATGCGAGGAAGCCGAGCATCGTCGCCATGTTCGGGCGGATCATGCCCGCGCCCTTGCTGATGCCCGACAGCGTGACGACGTGACCGTCGATCGTTACCTGGCGCGACGCCGCCTTCGGCAGCGTGTCGGTCGTCATGATCGCTTGCGCGGCGTCGAACCAGTGCGCGGCTTGTTGATTCGCGAGCGCGGCGGGCAGACCGGCCTTCAGGCGATCGATCGGCAGCGGCTCCAGAATCACCCCGGTCGAGAACGGCAGGATTTGCTGCGCATCGAGATTGGCGAGACGCGCGAGCTCCGCACAGGTTTCGCGCGCGTGCGCCATGCCCGGCTCGCCGGTGCCCGCGTTCGCGTTGCCCGTATTCACGACGAGCGCACGAATGCCCTTGCCGCCTTGGCCCGCCGCCGCGAGATGCTCACGGCAGACCGTAACCGGCGCGGCGCAGAAGCGATTCTGCGTGAAAACGCCCGCGACGCTCGCGCCTTCATCGACGCGAATGACGAGCACGTCCTTGCGATTGGGCTTGCGAATGTTCGCCTCCGCGTAACCGAGCGTGACGCCGGGGACGGGATGAAGCGCTGCGGGATCGATCGAGGGGAAGTTGACGGCCATGTTCGCGTCTCGCTGAAAGTGGCGAATGCCGGCTCATCGAACCGGCACATGATGAAAGACTGACGCCGGCCAGCGGATTCGAACCGGCGCCGTGAATGATGGATGCTGCAAAGACAAACGACGCATCGCTGCGTCGCTTGTTCGTCAGGTCACGAGCCGATTACACCAGCTTGCCGTGACAGTTCTTGTACTTCTTGCCGCTGCCGCACGGGCACGGATCGTTGCGGCCGACCTTCGGCACGTCGTCCGAAGGACGCGTCGCCACGCTGATGTCGTCGCCCGCGGCCATCGCCTGGCTGACCATCTGCGCGGTGGCGCTCGCCGCCGCCGCGGCGGGCGTCGGCTCGGCGGCCGGCGCGTTGAAATCCGCGTGCGTGAACGACACGTTTTCCAGATGGCTGCCTTTCTCTTCGTACTGCTCGGCGGCTTCTTCGAGCTGCTCCGGCGACTGGATCTGCACGTTCATCACGACGCGCGTGACTTCCTGCTTCACGGCGTCGAGCATCGCGGCGAACAGTTCGAACGCCTCGCGCTTGTATTCCTGCTTCGGGTTCTTCTGCGCATAGCCGCGCAGATGGATGCCCTGCCGCAAGTGATCGAGCGCGGCGAGATGCTCGCGCCAGCGGCTATCGAGCGTCTGCAGCATGATCGAGCGCTCGAACGCGCTGAACGATTCGCGGCCGACCATCGCGACCTTCGCTTCGTACGCTTCGTCGGCGGCGGCGAGCACGGCTTCGCAAATTTCTTCCGCGTCGATCGAATTCGACTCGTTGATCATCTCCTGAACCGCGAGATCGAGCGACCAGTCGTTGCGCAGCACTTCTTCCAGCTCCGGCGCTTCCCACTGCTCTTCGATGCTGCCCGCCGGCACGAAGGTTCGCACGACGTCGCCGATCACGCTTTGACGCATCGCCGCGATGGTTTCCTGCACGTCGTTCGCTTCGAGCAGTTCGTTACGCTGCTGATAGATGACCTTGCGCTGATCGTTCGCGACGTCGTCGTATTCGAGCAGTTGCTTGCGGATGTCGAAGTTGCGCGCTTCGACCTTGCGCTGCGCGCCTTCGATCGAACGCGTGACCATGCCTGCTTCGATCGGCTCGCCTTCCGGCATCTTCAGGCGATCCATGATCGCGCGCACGCGATCGCCCGCGAAAATGCGCAGAAGCGGATCGTCCAGCGACAGATAGAAGCGCGACGAACCCGGATCGCCCTGACGGCCCGCGCGGCCGCGCAGCTGGTTGTCGATACGGCGCGACTCGTGACGCTCGGTGCCGATGATATGCAGACCGCCCGCCGCCTTCACGTGATCGTGCAGCGCCTGCCATTCGTCGTGCAGCTTCTGGATGCGCGCGGCTTTCTCGTTCTCGGGGATCGAGAGATCCGCTTCGATGAACGACGCCTGCTTCTCGACGTTGCCGCCAAGCACGATGTCCGTGCCGCGGCCGGCCATGTTCGTCGCGATCGTGACGGCGGCCGGACGGCCCGCCTCCGCGACGATCGCCGCTTCGCGCGCGTGCTGTTTCGCGTTGAGCACTTCGTGCTTCACGCCCGCCTGCGTGAGCAGGTGCGACAGCAATTCGGACGCTTCGATCGACGTCGTGCCGACGAGCGTCGGCTGACCGCGCTCGACGCAATCGCGGATGTCGCGAATCACCGCATCGTAACGCTCTTTCGACGTCTTGTAGATCTGATCCTGCTTGTCGACGCGCTTCGGCGGACGGTTGGTCGGAATCACGACCGTTTCGAGGCCGTAGATTTCGTTGAATTCGTAGGCTTCCGTGTCCGCCGTGCCGGTCATGCCGGACAGCTTCGAGTACATGCGGAAATAGTTCTGCAGCGTGATGGACGCGAGCGTCTGGTTCTCGGCCTGAATCTGGACGTGTTCCTTCGCTTCGACCGCCTGATGCAGACCGTCCGACCAGCGGCGGCCGGTCATCATGCGGCCGGTGAATTCGTCGACGATCACGACTTCGCCGTTCTGCACCACGTAGTGCTGATCGCGCAGGAAAAGCGTATGCGCGCGCAACGCGGCATAGATGTGGTGCATCAGCGTGATGTTCTGCGGCGCGTAGAGACTCTCGCCTTCGCCGATCAAACCCCACTCGGCGAGCAGGCGCTCGGCCTTCTCGTGGCCCGATTCGGTCAGGAACACCTGACGCGCTTTTTCATCGAGCGTGTAATCGCCCGGCTTTTCGACGCCGGTGCCGTCGGCCTTCTCTTCGCCGATCTGCTGCTCGAGCAGCGGCGGCAGCGCGTTCATGCGCACGTAGAGATCGGTGTGATCTTCAGCCTGACCGGAGATGATGAGCGGCGTGCGTGCCTCGTCGATGAGGATCGAGTCCACTTCGTCGACGATCGCGAAATTGAGCGGCCGCTGCACGCGCGCGTTGGTCTCGTAGACCATGTTGTCGCGCAGATAATCGAAACCGAACTCGTTGTTCGTGCCGTACGTGATGTCCGCCGCGTACGCTTCCTGCTTCTGCGAGTGTTCCATCTGCGACAGATTCACGCCGCACGACAGACCGAGGAAGTTGTAGAGGCGCGCCATCCATTCGGCATCGCGCTGGGCGAGGTAGTCGTTCACCGTCACGACGTGCACGCCGCGGCCCGACAGCGCATTCAAATACGCGGCGAGCGTCGCGACGAGCGTCTTGCCCTCGCCGGTACGCATTTCCGCAATCTTGCCGTAATGCAGGACCATGCCGCCGATGAGCTGCACGTCGAAGTGGCGCATCTTCAGGACGCGCTTGCTCGCCTCGCGGCAGACCGCGAACGCCTCGGGCAGGATCACGTCGAGCGATTCGCCGCCCGCGACGCGCTGGCGGAACTCATCGGTCTTGGCGCGCAGCTGGTCGTCCGAATACTTCTCGACGGTCGGCTCGAGGGCATTGATTGCCGCAACGGTCTTTTGATACTGCTTGACCAGCCGCTGATTGCGGCTGCCAAAAATCTTCTGAAGGAAACCGGTCGTCATCGGATCAGTGTCTGCGTCGCGGCTTCGGACGGCCACAGCACAAAGCTGCGTCCGGGCTCGGAGAACCTCGGCGACTTAAGTCCATAAGGTGAAATTCGAATCGGGAATTTTAGCATGTGAGTTTGGCAGACCTTGCGTCGGCGTGCCCGCGCGTGCGTAGACGGAACGCGACAGTCAACCCGCTGAAAGCTCGGGCGAAACTCGTTTCCCCGCCCGAAGCATCTGGCCGCCTCGCGTACAATCGAACCGTTCCGTCGGGCCTGCGCCTATACAAAAATGAGCCGCTTTTCTACGAATTCAAGATCGGGTTTCGATCCGCGGCGGCCGCAAGCCGTCGCCGACGTCCTCGATCGCACCGATGCGTTCCGCGCGTTGCGCGCGGGCGTCGAGCAAGTGGCGGCGCTGCAGCGCGATCTGAGCTCGCTTTTGCCGGATTATCTGGCGTCGAACGTGGAACCGGGTTTCATCAAGGACGGAGTCCTCGCGCTTTTCGCCGCGCACAACGCGCTGGCGGCGCGGTTGCGGCATATCGAGCCGCGTCTGCTTTCCGACCTGCAACAACGCGGCTGGGCCGTCAACGCGCTGAAAATCCGCGTCCGTCCGCAGCCGATGAAAGAATCCGCGCCGCCGAAGCAGGCGCGCATGTCGGCGGCGGGCGCAACGGCGCTGCATGATCTGGCGGCCTCGCTCGAGCCGTCGCCTCTACAGGAAGCGCTCGCGCGGATGGCGGCGCGGCATCAGGCGCGCGGACAAAAAAAATGAGCGGCGCCCGGCCGCTCATTCTTGTTCATCCGTTGAGGCTTTCAGTTAAGCAAACGCGGTCTGCGTGTCGAAACCGAAACCGCGCGGTGCGGTTTTCGTATCTTCAAATGTGACGATTTCATAAGCGTCTTCGTTCGCGAGCAACTCACGCAGCAGCATGTTATTCATCGCGTGACCGCCCTTGTACGCCTTGTACGACGCCAGCAACGGACGGCCGACCACGTACAGGTCGCCGATCGCGTCGAGCATCTTGTGCTTCACGAATTCGTCGTCGTAACGCAGGCCGTCATTGTTGAGGATGCGGTACTCGTCGAGCACGATCGCGTTGTCCATGCTGCCGCCGCGCGCGAGCCCCAGTTCGCGCATCATCTCCACTTCATGCGCGAAGCCGAACGTGCGGGCGCGCGCGATTTCACGCACATACGACGTGGTCGCGAAATCCACTTCGAGCGCCTGACCGGTCTTGTCGACGGCCGGATGGCGGAAATCGATCGTGAAGCTCAGCTTGAAGCCGAAATACGGTTCCAGGCGCGCGAATTTGTCGCCGTCGCGTACTTCGATGGGCTTCGTCACCTTGATGAATTGCTTCGGCGCGTTCTGCTCTTCGATACCCGCCGATTGAATCAGAAACACGAACGATGCCGCGCTGCCGTCCATGATCGGGATTTCCTCGGCGGTCACATCGACATACAGATTGTCGATGCCGAGGCCCGCGCACGCCGACATCAAATGCTCGATGGTCGAGACGCGCGCGCCGTCCTTCTGCAGCACGGAAGCGAGACGCGTGTCGCCAATCGCCATCGCGGACGCGGGAATATCGACCGGCTCGGGCAGGTCGATACGCGAAAAGACGATGCCCGTCCCGATCGGCGCTGGGCGCAGGGTCAGGTCGACCTTGCGGCCGGAATGGAGCCCGATCCCCACGGTTTTGACGACGGTCTTGATTGTTCGCTGCTTCAACATGATGTTCTTTCCGATTCAAGATCCTATAAAGGAAATTAATCGTGCGTTAAATTCTAATAGGTCGAATTATACTCCATTCGCCGCATGCCGTCCTGATCCAGGTGGTATCAACTGTTTCCCTGTGTTACGCCAAGGCGAAGGATTTGTGAAGTAGAACGGGCCGATGGCCGGAATGGAGGCATTTCCGGTCATCGGCCCCAAATTGCAGCTCAATGCGAGGGCGCTTCAAGCGTTGCGCGCGGGCAACGCGGCGCGCCGCTGCACTCAGCGCAACGTCGCCAGGATACTGCGAGCGTCGCTGACTTCGAACTTGCCGGGCGCTTCGACATTCAGCGTCTTGACCACGCCGTCGTCGACCACCATCGCGTAGCGCTGGGAACGGATTCCCATGCCACGCTCGGACAAATCCTGATCCAGTCCGAGTGCCTGAGTGAAACGCGCACTGCCGTCCGCAATCATCTTCACCTTGCCCGCGGTTTGAAGATCGCGTCCCCACGCGTTCATGACGAACGCGTCGTTGACGGAAACGCACCAGACTTCGTCGATGCCTGCCGCGGACAAATCCGCCGCCGCTTCGACATAGCCGGGCACGTGTCTGGCGGAGCACGTCGGCGTGAACGCGCCCGGCAATCCGAAGATCACCACGCGCTTGCCTGCGCTCCGCTCGCGCACCGGGAACGCATTCGGTCCCACGGCACAGCCCTCGGTGGCCTCGTCGATGAACTCGAAGAGACGCACGTCGGGCAACGTTTCACCCACTTTGATCATGCTCGGTCCTTCCCTCATCAGTGCTCGCGGACATCCTCGCGATCGCATCGTCCCGCAACCGCGCCGAAAGTCTCCGCAGCGATTTCGGCTTCACTCTGCCTTCCTCGACGTCAGGGGCAGATTCGTGGAGGTCGGCTGGCCACGGCCCGGCGTCCGTTTTGCATCAGGACGCGGCCTTGGACAGTCGCCCCACGCGAAGCCTGCATCGTGCGCGCCGGACGTTCAGCGCGTGCACGCGGTGTGCCGCTTCGTCACGAACTCAGCAGCAAATAACGTGCGCTTCGCTCAGTCCGCCTGCTTGCGCAGGAACGCCGGAATGTCGTAAGTATCGACGCCTTTTTCCTGCAGCGCCTGCACGTGCGAAGCCGCCGTTTCACGCGTCGAGCGCCACACTGCCGGCGTGTCGAGCTGACCGTAATCCGTCGTGCTCTGACCGTGCTGCGTACCGTACGAATTGTGCGCGGCGGCGTGATGCGCGTGTGCGACCGGCTGATTGTCGGTGCCCGTGCGCAGGAGGGTCATCGGCGCTTGCTGCTGCTTCTTCGCCGCGCGGCCCAGGCCCGTCGCCACCACCGTCACGCGCAGCGCGTCGCCCATCGCGTCGTCGTACACGGCGCCGAAGATGACCGTTGCATCGTCGGCTGCGTAGGACTTGATGGTGTTCATCACTTCACGCGTTTCCGACAGACGCAGCGAACGGCTCGACGTGATATTCACCAGCACGCCGCGCGCACCCGACAGATCCACGCCTTCCAGCAGCGGACTCGCGACCGCCTGTTCCGCGGCGAGACGCGCGCGATCGACGCCGGCAACCGTCGCCGTGCCCATCATCGCCTTGCCCTGCTCGCCCATCACCGTCTTCACGTCTTCGAAGTCGACGTTCACGAGACCATCGACGTTGATGATTTCAGCGATACCGGCGACAGCGTTGTTCAGCACGTCGTCCGCGCACTGGAAGCACTTGTCCATCTCGGCGTCATCGCCCATCACCTCGAACAGCTTGTCGTTCAGCACGACGATCAGCGAGTCGACGTGATCCTCCAGTTGCTGCGAGCCCGCTTCCGCGACGCGCATGCGGCGGCCGCCTTCGAACTCGAACGGTTTGCTCACGACGCCAACGGTGAGAATGCCCATTTCCTTGGCGATCTGCGCGACCACCGGCGCCGCGCCCGTGCCCGTGCCGCCGCCCATGCCCGCGGTGATGAACACCATGTGCGCGCCGCGCAGTGCGTCGGCGATACGCTCGCGCGCGTCTTCCGCCGCTTCCTTGCCCTTCTCCGGCTTCGCGCCAGCGCCGAGACCGGTCATGCCCAGTTGCAGAACCGCCGGCGCGCGCGAACGGGCGAGCGCTTGCGCGTCGGTGTTCATCACGATGAAGTCGACGCCCTGCACGCCGCGGTTGATCATGTGCTGAACCGCGTTGCCGCCAGCACCACCAACGCCCACGACCTTGATGATCGTTCCGTTGGTTTCCGTTTCCAGCATTTCGAAATCCATGTTGCCTCCGTCAAGAATGAAGATCGGCGTTATTCGACGAGAGATCGGGCAACCCCTTGTCGCGCACCAGCCGCCGGTACCGGCGCGAAATTCTTTTTGTTGCGTGTTGCGTATTGCTTAGAAATTCCCGAGGAACCAGTCTTTCATCCGCGAGAAGACTTGTCCCATCGAACCGTTCTGTACCGCGACCTTGCGGCCGCGCATGCGTTGCGAGCGTCCTTCGGCGAGCAGGCCCATTGCCGTCGAATAGCGCGGATTGCGCACGACATCGGCAAGGCCGCCCGCGTATTCCGGCACGCCGATGCGCACCGGTTTCAGGAAGATGTCTTCGCCGAGCTCGACCATGCCGGGCATCATCGCCGCGCCGCCGGTCAGCACGACGCCGCTCGACAGCAGTTCTTCATAGCCCGACTCGCGCACGACCTGCTGCACCAGCGAGAACAGCTCTTCGACGCGCGGCTCCACGACCGCCGCCAGCGCCTGCCGCGACAGCGTGCGCGGACCGCGCTCGCCCAGCCCCGGCACTTCGATCATTTCGTCCGGATCAGCGAGCGCCTGCTTCGCGATGCCGTAGCTCACCTTGATGTCTTCCGCATCCGGCGTCGGCGTGCGCAGCGCCATCGCGACGTCGCTCGTGATCTGATCGCCCGCGATGGGAATCACCGCCGTATGTCGGATCGCGCCTTCGCTGAAGATGGCGATGTCCGTCGTGCCGCCGCCGATATCGACGAGCACCACGCCCAGTTCCTTCTCGTCCTCGGTCAGCACCGCAAGCGACGACGCGAGCGGCTGCAGAATGAGGTCGTTCACTTCGAGGCCGCAGCGGCGCACGCACTTCACGATGTTCTGCGCCGCGCTCACCGCGCCCGTCACGATGTGCACCTTCACTTCGAGGCGGATGCCGCTCATGCCGATCGGCTCGCGCACATCCTCTTGCCCGTCGATGATGAATTCCTGGGTGAGGATATGCAGCACCTGCTGATCGGTCGGGATGTTGATCGCCTTGGCCGTTTCGATCACGCGCGCGACATCCGCCTGCGTGACCTCCTTGTCCTTGATCGCGACCATCCCGCTCGAATTGAAGCTGCGGATATGGCTGCCCGCGATCCCGGTGAATACGTTTGTGATCTTGCAATCCGCCATCAGTTCGGCTTCTTCGAGCGCGCGCTGGATGGATTGCACCGTGGCCTCGATATTGACCACGACGCCCTTCTTCAACCCCTTCGAGTCGCTCTGACCGAGTCCGATTACCTCGTAGTGGCCTTCGCCCTTCAATTCGGCGACGATCGCGACCACCTTCGACGTTCCGATGTCGAGGGAAACCAGCAGGTCTTTGTAGTCTTTGCTCATAGCGTGCTCATGCCTGTGATGTCTGCTTACTTCTTGGCCTTGTCGGTGTCGTTGATGAAGCGCATGTTCGCGGCTCGTATGGCAAAGCCGTTCGGGTACCGCAAATCCGCATATTCGATGTCCTTCCCCCAGCGTCCCGTGACGGACGGCCACGACGCGACGAAACGCTTGCAACGGTCGTTCAGCGTGTCCTGATTACGCTCGCGTCCGAGTTCGACCTGCGTGCCGTTCGACAGCTTGACCGTCCACGCGAAGCGCGGCGACAGCGTGACTTCTTCCGGCTTCGCGTCGAGCGGCGCGAACCACTTCTCGAAATCGTGATACCGCGCGACCACTTCCTTCGCCGTGCCCTCGGGGCCGTCGAACGCTGGCAGATCGTCGTCGAGTTCGCCCTGATTCGCGGTGAAGAGATCGCCGTCCACGCTCACCAGTTGATCGTTCCCCCACGTGCCGAGCGGCTTGTATTCCTCGAGCGTCACCGCGAGCGCGTTCGGCCATACGCGGCGCACGCTCGCGTGGCGCACCCACGGCACCTGCTCGAACGCGGCGCGCGCCGCATCGAGATCGACCGTGAAGTAGTTGCCCTTCAGATGACCGATCACGCTTGCCCGCACGACCGGCGAGCTGATGTGCGCCGTATCCCCGTCGATCTGAATCTCGCGCAGGCGAAACTCGGGACGCTGGATCGCCCAGTACCCCGCGGCGCCGAGAAGCAGCAGCACGAGCACGACGTGCAGCCCGTTGGCGGCGAGGTTGAGTTGGCGAACGTTGTTCCACATGGTTTCGCTTGTTCGTGTCCTGTGTGTGATCGACCTAGTTCTTCAGCGTGAGCGACAGCACTTTCACGACGAGATCCTTGTAGCTGATGCCGACCGCGCGCGCGGCTTTCGGCGGCAGCGAGTGATCGGTCATGCCGGGCGCCGTGTTCACCTCGAGGAAATACGGGTTGCCGTCCGAGTCGAGCATGAAGTCGGCGCGGCCCCAGTCGGTGCAGCCGAGAATCTCGAACGCGCGCTTCGTCAGCTGCTTCATGCGCGTTTCTTCGGCTTCGGTCAGGCCGCACGGAATCAGGTATTGCGTGTCGTCCGCGACGTACTTCGCGTGATAGTCGTAGAACTCGCCCGCCGGCACGATCTTGATGACCGGCAAGTCGAGATCGCCCGCGATGCAGCACGTAAATTCGCCGCCGCCCTCGATGCTCTTCTCGACGATCACGATCTTGTCGTAATTCACCGCTTCTTCGAGCGCGGGCACGAGCGTTTCCGCGCTCTTCACCTTGATGACCGCGACGCTCGATCCTTCGCTCGCCGGCTTGACGAAGAGCGGCAGCCCGAGCTTCGCGATGATGTCCTGCGCGCGCGCCGCGTAGTCTTCGCCGCGAAAGACGGTTTCGAACGGCGGCGTGGGAATGCCGGTCTGCTGCCACACGAGCTTCGTGCGCAGCTTGTCCATGCCGAGCGCCGAGCCGAGCACGCCGCTGCCCGTATAGCGGATGCCGTAGAAATCGAGCGCGCCCTGCAGTTGCCCGTTCTCGCCGTAACCGCCATGCAGCGCGATGAACGCGCGCACGAAGCCTTGCGCCTTCAGATCCGAAAGCGGATGCCGCGCCGGATCGAACGCGTGCGCGTCGATGCCCGCCTCGCGCAAGCCTTCGAGCACGAGGCGCCCGGAATTGAGCGAGACCTCGCGTTCGGCGGAATTGCCACCGAGCAGCACCGCGACTTTGCCGAAGACTTTCGGATCGATTTGATTCACTTGATTGCTCATGGTCTTGCTCTTACTGAGGCTGGGGGTTAGCCAGCTTGCCGCATACGCCGCCGATGGAACCCGCGCCCATGGCGATCACCACGTCGCCGTTGCGCGCGATGGTCGTCACCGCGTCGGGCACTTCGTCGATCGTCTCGACGAACACCGGCTCCACCTTGCCCGCGACGCGGATCGCACGCGCGAGCGCCCGGCCGTCGGCGGCCACGATGGGCGCTTCGCCGGCGGCGTAGACATCGGTGAGCACGAGGGCGTCGACCGTCGACAGCACCTTCACGAAATCCTCGAAACAGTCGCGCGTGCGCGTATAGCGATGCGGCTGGAACGCGAGCACGAGACGCCGCCCCGGAAACGCGCCGCGCGCCGCCGCGATCGTCGCGGCCATTTCGACCGGGTGATGACCGTAGTCGTCGATGAGCGTGTACGCGCCTTCGCCGCTCGCCGCGCTCACTTCGCCGTAACGCTGGAAGCGACGGCCTACGCCGTTGAATTCAGCGAGCGCACGCTGGATATCGGCATCCGCGACTTCGAGTTCAGTCGCGATCGCGATTGCCGCGAGCGCGTTCTGCACGTTATGCGTGCCCGGCAGATTCAGCACGATGTCGAGCGACGGCGCGTCTTCACGCAGCGTCGTGAAATGCATGCGGCCGTCGCGCGCCTCGACGTTCACCGCGCGCACTTGCGCTTCCGCGCCGAGACCGTAGCGGATGATCGGCTTCGACACGAACGGCAGGATTTCGCGGACGTTCGGATCGTCGACACATAGCACGGCAATGCCGTAAAACGGCAGCCGATGCGTGAACTCGATGAACGCCTGCTTGAGCCGCGCGAAGTCGTGGCCGTAGGTGTCCATGTGATCGGCGTCGATGTTCGTGATGACTTCGATCACCGGGAAAAGATTCAGGAACGAAGCGTCCGACTCATCGGCTTCAGCGACGATGAAATCGCCCGTGCCGAGACGCGCGTTCGCGCCCGCGCTGTTCAGCCGCCCGCCGATGACGAAGGTCGGATCGAGCCCGCCCGCCGCCAGCACGCTCGCGACGAGCGAAGTCGTCGTCGTTTTGCCGTGCGTGCCGGCGATGGCGATGCCCTGCTTCAGGCGCATGAGTTCCGCGAGCATCACGGCCCGCGGCACGATCGGCACGCGGCGATGCCGCGCCGCGAGCACTTCTGGATTGTCGGGACGCACGGCCGTCGAAACGACCACCGCATTCGCGCCTTCGATGTTCTGCTCGTGATGACCGATCTCGACGCGCGCGCCAAGCGCACGCAGACGCTCGGTGACCGCGCCGTTCGAAAGATCGGATCCGCTCACGTGATAGCCGAGATTGAGCAGCACTTCGGCGATCCCGCTCATGCCCGCGCCGCCGATCCCGACGAAATGTATATGTTTGACGATGTGCTTCATTTAGTGTGCCTCCCGAGCTTGCGCGTCGAAACGCGCGCCGGCCACGTCGGCGCAAATGCTCGCGACTTTTTCGGTCGCGTCCGGTTTCGCCAGCGCGCGCGAGCGCTCGGCCATAGCCGCGAGCGTGTCGCGCGTCTGTACGCGTAACCAGTCGGCGAGCTTTTGCGCCGACAGATCGCGTTGTTGTATCAGTTCAGCCGCGCCGTTCTTCGCGAGGAACGCGCCGTTGGTCGTCTGGTGATCGTCGACGGCGAACGGGAACGGCACGAAGAGCGCCGCCACGCCGACCGCGGCGATTTCCGAGACGGTCATCGCGCCCGACCGGCAGATGACGAGATCCGCCGATGCATACGCGCTCGCCATGTCTTCGATGAACGGCACGAGTTGCAGGTCTTCACCGCGCGTGAGACCCGCAGCCGCGTAGTTCGCTTCCAGTGCTTCGATATGCTTCGCGCCCGCCTGATGCACGATGCGCGGGCGCTCTTCCGATGCGAGCATCGCGAGCGCCTTGGGCACGGTTTCGTTGAGCGCGGCAGCGCCGAGACTGCCTCCGACGACGAGCACGTTCAGGCGTCCCGAACGCGCGGCGTAGCGTTCTTTGGGTGGCAATGCGCTCGTTAGTTCCGCACGGATCGGATTACCGGTCCATTCTGCATTCGGCAGAGCATTGGGAAACGCGACGAGCACGCGCTTTGCGAGATGCGCGAGCACCTTGTTCGCGAGCCCCGCGATGGAGTTCTGTTCGTGCAGCACGAGCGGGCAGCCCGCGAGCTTCGTCATGATGCCCGCCGGAAACGTGATATAGCCGCCCATGCCGAGCACGACGTCCGGCTTCACGCGGCGCAGCGCGGCGAGGCTTTGCGAACATGCGCGCAGCAGATTCACCGGCAACATCAGCTTGGTCTTGACGCCCTTGCCGCGCACGCCGCCGAAGCGCACGTATTCCATCGGAATGCCGTGCTTCGGCACGAGCGTCGCTTCCATGCCGCTCGCATTGCCGAGCCACACGACGCGCCAACCGTGCGCCTGCATCCAGTGCGCGACCGCGAGCCCCGGGAACACGTGGCCCCCGGTGCCGCCCGCCATCACCATCAAGGTGCGGTCGCGTTGCGCGGTCATACTTTTCCTCCGCGCATCAAGACGCGATTTTCGTAGTCGACGCGCAGCAACACCGCCAGCGCGACGCAGTTCAGCAAAATGCCCGAGCCGCCGTAGGAGACGAGCGGCAGCGTGAGACCCTTGGTCGGCAGAAGACCGAGATTCACGCCCATGTTGATGAACGTCTGCGCGCCGAACCAGATGCCGACGCCCTTCGCCATCAGACCGGCGAACGTGCGATCGAGCGCAAGCGCCTGACGGCCGATCTCGAACGCGCGGCGCACGATCCAGTAGAACAGCAGGATCACGCAGATCACGCCGACGAAACCGAGCTCCTCGCCGATCACCG
Source organism: Caballeronia sp. LZ028 (assembly GCF_031451415.1). Lineage (NCBI taxonomy): Bacteria > Pseudomonadati > Pseudomonadota > Betaproteobacteria > Burkholderiales > Burkholderiaceae > Caballeronia > Caballeronia sp. LZ028. Next base: position 2,907,132 of record NZ_JARUXN010000001.1, read on the forward strand.
CGAGAATGAAGTCGGTATGCGCTTCCGGCAGATAGTTCAGCTTCTCGACGCTGCCGCCCAAGCCGACGCCGAACCACTCGCCGCGCCCGAACGCAATCAGCGAGTGCGTCAATTGATACGCCTTGCCTTGCGCGTAACGGTCGTCCCACGGATCGAGGTACGCGAAGATCCGCTCGCGACGCCACGGCGACAGCCACACGAGCATCGTGAACGTGCCCACCGCCGTCAGCACGAGGCCGCCGAACAGCTTGCCGTTGACGCCGCCGAGAAACAGCACGCCCATCGCGATCGCGGCGATCACCATGAACGCGCCCATGTCAGGCTCGAGCAGCAAGAGCGCACCGACCGCGCCGACCGCGACCGCCATCGGCAGAAAGCCCTTGCCGAAGCTGTGCATGAATTCCTGCTTGCGCACGGTGTAGTTCGCAGCGTAGATCGTCACCGCGAGCTTCATGATCTCCGACGGCTGCATGTTCGTGATGCCGAGCGGAATCCAGCGGCGCGCGCCGTTCACGCCTTTGCCGACGTGCGGAATCAGCACGATGATGAGCATCGCCAGCGCGACGAGAAAAAGCTTCGGCGCGTACTTTTCCCACGTCTTGATCGGAATCTTGAACGCGATGGTCGCGCCGACGAGCGCCGTCGTGATCGAAACGAGGTGACGCACGAGGAAGTGATAGTCGCGATAGCTCGCGTACTTGGGCGAATCCGGCATCGCGATCGACGCCGAGTACACCATCACGATGCCCAGGCCGAGCAGCGAGATCATCACCCACAACAGCGAATAGTCGTAGTCGAGCATGCGCGAGCGCGCCGGGCGCACGCCGTTGACCGCGCTCGAAATGCCGCCGCGCGTGCCCGAATTCGAGCGGCCCGCGAGCGAGTCGCCGGGCATGGCGTTGCGCTGTCCGGTGAGTTTCGATCCGAAGCGTTCCGACCAGCTCATAGCATCACTCCCCGCGCGGCGGCGATATCTTCGACCGCGCCGCGAAACACGTCGGCGCGATGTGCGTAGTTCTTGAACATGTCGAGGCTCGCGCACGCGGGCGAAAGCAGCACGGCGTCGCCGGCTTCCGCGATTTTCGCGGCGGCGTTCGTCGCTTCCTCGAGCGTCGCGTGATCCTGCAATTCGACATTCGTCGATGCCAGCGTTTCGCGGATGCGTGCCGCGTCGCGGCCGATCAGCATCACGGCGCGCGCCCAGCGTGCGACCGGCGCTTCGAGCGGCGAAAAGTCCTGGCCCTTGCCGTCGCCGCCGGCGATCAGCACGACGCGTTGCGCGAGGCCGTCGAGCGCGGCGACCGTCGCGCCGACGTTCGTGCCTTTGCTGTCATCGACATAATCGACGCCGTCGATCTGCGCGATCACTTCGACGCGATGCGGCTCGCCGCGATACTCGCGCAAGCCGTGCAAAAGCGCCGCGAGCGGCAGATCGATCGCGCGAGCCAGCGCCAGCGCTGCGAGCGCGTTCGCCGCGTTGTGCAGACCGCGGATGCGCAGCGCGTCGACGGGCATCAGACGCTTGGAAACGAGGTTCGGCTCGGCCTCGTCCTTCTTGCGGCGACGCGAAGTCGCAGTCTCTTCCGACGCGTCCTGATCGATGCCAACGACGAGCCACTGCATGCCGTTATCGCGCAGCAAACCGTAGTCGCCGACATTCAGCGGCTCGTTCAGTCCGAACGTCACGACGCGATGTTGCGCGACGTTCGCCGCGAGCTTCATGACGCGGCTGTCGTCGCGGTTCAGCACGCGCGTCGTGGCCGGGCCGAAGATGCGCCCTTTCGCGGCGGCGTAGGCGTCGAGGCCGCCGTGCCAGTCGAGATGATCCTGCGTGATGTTCAGCACCGCGGCGGCATCCGGTGCGAACGTATGCGCGGTTTCGAGCTGGAAACTCGACAGTTCGAGCACCCAGACATCGGGCAGCGCGGTCTGGTCGATGGCTTCGGTCAGCTTGTCGAGCATCGCCGGGCTGATGTTGCCCGCGACCGCGACCGACTTGCCCGCGCGCTCGCACAAGAGGCCGGTGAGCGCGGTCGTGGTGGTCTTGCCGTTCGTGCCCGTGATCGCGATGACTTTAGGCGCATAGCCGTTCGCGCCGAGTCCGGCGAGCGCCTGCGCGAACAGTTCGAGTTCGCCCCAGACGGGAATGCCGCGTTCTTTCGCTGCAGCGATCAGCGGCGCGAGGTCATCCGCGAGCGGCGACAGCCCCGGGCTGATCGCGACGAGTTCGATGCCGCCATCGAGCAACGCGGGCGTGAACGCGCCGCCGACGAAATCCGCATCGATGTTGTGGATCGCGAGTTCGGAGAGATTCGGCGGCGCTTCGCGCGTGTCGGCGATCCGCAGGCGGCAACCGTGCCTGGCGCACCAGCGCGCCATCGCCAGACCGGATTCACCCAGCCCAAGCACGAGCACCATCGGACTTTGCCGACCGACAAACTTCTCGCCAAACATCGCTTTACCTTTTACCGAAACTTGAATGAATCAACGCAACTTCAACGTCGACAGACCGAACAGGCACAACATCAACGTGATGATCCAGAAGCGCACCACGACTTGCGTCTCGGTCCAGCCGGACAGCTCGTAATGGTGATGCAGCGGCGCCATCTTGAAGAAACGGCGGCCTTCGCCATAACGGCGCTTCGTGAACTTGAACCAGAAGACCTGCAGCATCACGGAAAGCGTTTCCGCGACGAACACGCCGCCCATGATGAACAGCACGACTTCCTGACGAACGATCACCGCGATCGTGCCGAGCGCGCCGCCGAGCGCGAGCGCGCCGACATCGCCCATGAAGACCTGCGCGGGGTGCGTGTTGTACCAGAGAAACGCGAGACCGGCGCCACCCATTGCGGAACAAAAGATCAAAAGCTCGCCCGCTCCGGGAATGTGCGGGAACAGCAGGTACTTCGAATAGACCGACGAGCCCATCACATACGCGAACGCGCCGAGCGACGCGCCGACCAGCACGACCGGCATGATGACGAGGCCGTCGAGGCCGTCGGTGAGATTCACGGCGTTGCTCGACCCGACGATGACGAAGTAGGTCATCGCGATGAAGCCCCACACGCCGAGCGGATACGTGATCGATTTGAGGAACGGCAGCATCAGGTCGGCGCGCGCGGGCAGGCCCATCGAGAGGCCGCTGCGCACCCACGCCATGAAGAGATCGAACACGCGCGCGTTGTTCGCTTCGGACACGGAAAACGCGAGATACACCGCCGCGAACAGGCCGATCACCGATTGCCAGAAATACTTCTCGCGCGACGACATGCCGCGCGGATCCTTGTGCACGACCTTCCGATAGTCGTCCACCCAGCCGATCACGCCATAGCCGAACGTGACGAGCATCACGATCCACACAAAACGGTTCGTGAGATCGGCCCACAGCAACGTGGAAATGGCAATGCCGATGAGGATCAGCACGCCGCCCATCGTCGGCGTGCCGGACTTCACGAGATGCGTCTGCGGGCCGTCCTTGCGCACGGCCTGGCCGACCTTGAGCAAGGTCAGCTTGCGGATGACCCACGGGCCGCAGACGAGACCGATCAGAAGCGCCGTTGCCGTGGCGCCCACCGCGCGGAACGTGATGTAGGTGAACACGCGCATGAAGCTGGCGTCATTCTGAAGCCATTGCGCGAGTGCGAGTAGCATGCTGGTCCTTCTCTTCAGTGAATCAATGTGCAGCGGGCGCATGGCCCGCTGCGGGTTGTTGTGGACTCGTCAAGGCATCCACCACGCGCTCCATCTTCATGAAGCGCGAGCCTTTCGCGAGATACGTGGCCTTGTTGCCGTAGCCTGCCTGTTCGAGCGCGGTGAGCAGTTCGCGGACATCGGCGAAATGCTGCGCGGTTTGCTTCGATGCGGCCGCGTTGAATGCGTTCACCGAATCGACGCTCGCGGCGCCGAGCGCGAAGAGCGCATCGATGCCGCACTCCGCCGCATACGCGCCGACTTCGCGATGAAACGCCGGACCTTCCTCTCCGACTTCGCCCATGTCGCCCATCACGAGCACGCGGGGCGTTGCCTGCGATGCGAGCACGTCGATCGCGGCGCGCATCGAATCGGGATTCGAGTTGTACGTGTCGTCGATGACGGTCGCGCCGGCGAGCGCGCCGAGCATCGCGCGCTTCACCTGCAAGCGGCCTTTAACCGGCTCGAACGCTTCGAGACCGCGCTTGATGACATCGAGCGAAACGCCTGCGGCAAGCGCTGCCGCGGTCGCCGCCATTGCGTTGCGCGCGTTGTGTTCGCCGAGCACGTTCAGCGCGATGTCGACCGCGCCCTGCGGCGTTTGCATGTGGACCGTCGTGCCTTCGAGCGTACCGGTGACGGCGGCCTGCGATGCATCGGCGGTCAGCGCGAAATCGATGATCGCGTTGCCGGTCGCGGCCGTGCGCCAGAAGACGGCGTACTGGTCGTCGGCGGGAAACACGGCCGTGCCGGTATCGCCTAGCGCATGAATGACCGATGCGTGCTCGAGCGCGACCGCTTCGACCGTCGCCATGAATTCCTGATGCTCGCGCTGCGCGTTGTTGACGACGGCGACATCCGGCGCGGCGATCTTGCCGAGCACTTCGGTTTCGCCCGGATGATTCATGCCCAGTTCGACGACCGCGAGCTTGTGCGACGCCTTCAGACGAAACAGCGTGAGCGGCAAGCCGATGTCGTTATTGAAGTTGCCCGCCGTCGCGAGGCGCGCTTCCTCGCCGACCGCAGCCGCGAAGATCGACGCGATCATCTCCTTGACCGTCGTCTTGCCGTTGCTGCCCGTGACCGCGACGAGCGGCATCGTGAAGCGCTTGCGCCAGCCGTGCGCCAACGCACCGAGCGCCGCGCGCGTGTCCTTTACCTTGATGACCGGAAGTGGCCAGGCACCGGAGTTGCTCGGGTCGCGTGACACGAGCGCAGCAGCCGCGCCGCTCTTCGCCACCTGATCGAGGAAATCATGCGCATCGAAGCGATCGCCCTTCACCGCGACGAACAGATCGCCGGCCTGCACGCCGCGGCTGTCCGTGACGACGCGCGCGATGGCGATACCCGCATCGCCCTTAAGGACGGCGCCGGGAATCATCGCGGCGGCTTCGCGCAAAGTGAACATCGTCATTCGCCGCCTCCGCGTTGTTGTGTGGCGCGTGCGGCCAGCGCGAGACGCGCGTGATCCTGATCCGAGAACGCGCGCTTCTTGCCCATGATTTCCTGCGTGGCTTCGTGCCCTTTTCCGGCGAGCACGACGACGTCCTCGCGCGCCGCACTTCGTATTGCTTGCAGAATCGCGCTCGCGCGGTCTTCGACGCGGCGCGCCTTCGCGGCTTCGCTCATGCCGGCGGCGATTTGATCGATGATCGCGACGGGATCTTCGCTGCGCGGGTTGTCGCTCGTGATGACGACCTGATCCGCGAGGCGTTCGGCGATTTCGCCCATCAGCGGACGCTTGGTGGCGTCGCGGTCGCCGCCGCAGCCGAACATGCAGACGAGCTCGCCGCCGCGCGCCTCGGCGATCGGGCGCAGCGCGGTGAGGGTCTTGTCGAGCGCGTCGGGCGTGTGCGCGTAGTCGATCACGACGAGCGGCTCGTCGCTCTGAATGCGTCCGCCGAGACGCTCCATGCGGCCGTTGACCGATTCGAGCTTTTCGATGCGCGCGATGGCGGCATCGAACGGCACGCCCACTTCGAGCAGCACGCCGAGCACGGAAAGCAGATTGCTCACGTTGAACGTGCCGAGCGTGCCGACTTCGACATCGGCTTCGCCCCAGTCCGACGACAGATGAAACGCAGTGCCGGTCGCAGTCGCGCGGACTTGCGTTGCGAGCAGGAACGCGTCGGCGCTCGGCGCGGCATCGGTGGGCATCTCGACGCCGTAGGCAATCGTCCGCACCTTGCCGCGCAGCGATTCGATCAGACGCTGACCGGCCGCATCGTCGCGATTGACGATTGCCGTCTTCAGCGACGGCCACGCGAAAAGACGCGCCTTTGCCGCTTCGTACGCCTCGAACGTGCCGTGGTAGTCGAGATGATCCTGCGTGAGATTCGTGAAGATGGCGATATCGAAATCGACGCCGTTCACGCGCCCCTGATGCAGCGCATGCGACGACACTTCCATCGCGACGCCTTCCGCGCCCTGAGCTTTCAATTGCGCAAGATTGCGCTGAAGCTGCGGCGCGTCGGGCGTGGTGAAGCCGCTATGCACCAGTTTGCCCGGCATGCCGATGCCGAGCGTGCCGACGATCGCGCACGGACGGCCGAGCGCGGAGAGCGCAGTCGCGATCCATTGGCTGCACGAAGTCTTGCCGTTCGTGCCCGTCACGCCGACGGTAAGCATCGACGCGGTCGGCTCGCCGTACCACGCGGATGCGATCGGGCCCGCGAGTTCGTTCAGCGCCTTCACGGCGAGCGTCTTCGACGCGTCCGGCTTGCCCGCGAAATTCTCCGGCTGATAGAGCGCCGCAGCCGCGCCTGCGGCGAGCGCGGCGTCGAGATACGGACGGTTGTCCGCGCCGTCGACCGCATAGGCTAGAAACACGTCGCCGCTTTTGAGCGAGCGCGTGTCGGCGTGCAATTGCGCCTCGGGCTGCGCGTGGGCGCGCAGCCATTGAACGGCTTGTGATACGTCCTTTTGCATCTTGCTCTGTCGGGTTTGCGCGCTCATCGCACGACTCCCGGGTGCGTCTTCGTATTGCTCGACACCGCGAATTTCTTCGCGGTATTCGCGTTGTTCGTATTCGCCGGCTGCTTGGCGGCCGCTTGCGTGGCGGAGTTCGGATCGTCCGTCACGACCATTTGCTTCACTGGCATATCGGGCGGCACGTTCAGCGCGCGCAAGGTATCGCCGACGATGCCCGAGAACACCGGACCCGACACCTGACCGCCGAAGTGGCTGCCGACCGTCGGTTCATCCACCGATACGGCCACGACGATGCGCGGATTCGGCATCGGCGCCATGCCGACGAACGATGCCCGGTACTTCGAATGGTCGTAGCCGTGGCCCGCATGCTTGTACGCCGTGCCCGATTTGCCGCCGACGCGATAGCCGGCCACCGCCGCATCCGGCGACGTGCCGCCCTTCGACACGACGGTTTCGAGCATCGCACGCACTTCGCGCGCGGTAGTCGGCGAAAACACTTGCTGACCGAGCGGCGGCTGATCGCCCGCCGTGCGGAAAATCGAGACCGGCAGGATCTTGCCGTCGTTCGCGATGGCCGTGTACGCGCGCCCGAGCTGGAACAGCGACACGGACAGGCCGTAGCCGTACGACATCGTCGCCTGCTCGATGCGTCGCCAGCTCTTCCACGGGCGCAGACGCCCGGTCACGGCGCCCGGAAAACCGACTTTCGGCGCCTGACCGAGCCCGATGCTCGTGTACATGTTCCACATTTCCTCGGGACGCAATTGCATCGCAATTTTGGTCGCGCCGATATTGCTCGACTTCTGAATCACGCCGCCGACGGTGAGCGTGCCGAAGCCAGAATCGTCCGTAATGCGGGCGCCGTCGAGCACGAACACGCCGCCGCCCGTTTCGACGAGCGTATTCGGCGTCACCCGATGCAGATCGAGCGCGAGCGAAACGGTGAACGGCTTCATGATCGAGCCCGGCTCGAAGGTGTCCGTGAGAATGCGGTTGCGCAACTGCTCGCCGGTCATCCGCGAACGATCGTTCGGGTTGTACGTGGGATAGTTGACGAGCGCGAGCACTTCGCCCGTCTTCACGTCGATGACCATTGCCGCGCCGGCCTTCGCCTTCGTCTTCTCGACGGCGGCCTTCAGGTTCGTGTACGCGATGTACTGAATCTTGCTGTCGATCGAAAGTTCGACGTCCGCGCCGTTGTGCGGCACGACTTGCTCGTCGACGTCCTCGACGATATGGCCCATGCGGTCCTTGATGACGCGGCGCATGCCCGGCGTGCCGGCGAGGACGTTCTGGTCGCCGAGTTCGACGCCTTCCTGTCCCTTGTCTTCAATGTTAGTAAAGCCGATCAGGTGCGCGGTGATTTCGCCTTCCGGATAGAAGCGCTTGTATTCGCCGCGCGAATAGATGCCGGGAATGTCGAGCGCGGCGACCTTCTGCGCGACTTCGAGCGGCACTTGGCGCTTCACATAGACGAAGGTCTTGTCCATCGAGAGCTTCGCGCGAAGCTCTTTTTCCGGCATTTCGAGAAGTTTGGACAATTGCGCGAATTTGTCCGCGCCGAGATCGTTCGGCACGGCTTCGGGAATCGCCCAGATGGCCTTCACCGGCAAACTCGTTGCGAGCACGAGGCCGTTACGGTCGCGGATCTGCCCGCGCGTCGCAGGCATTTCGAGCGTGCGCTGATAGCGGCTTTCGCCCTGTTTCTTGAAGAACGCGTTGCCCGGGCCCTGAATCCAGAACGCGCGCCCGGCCAGCGCGACGAACGCCATGAATAGCAGGAACACGACGAGCTTCGAGCGCCACATGGGCAGGCGCACGGCGAGAAGCGGATTCGGCGTGTGAGCGATGTCTTTCTGCTTCGCGGACTTTTTCATCGCTTGGCTCCGCGTGCAGGCGGCGCCGACGCCGGCAGCGGCGGCGGCATGGGTGCGTCGGCGGCCTTGTTGGCGGCCGTGTCGTAGGTGAGATATTGCGTTCGGCCGGTCGTCACGGGCTGCATTTTCAGTGAGTTGGTGGCCAACTGCTCGATGCGCGATGTCTTCGACAACGCGCTCTGCTGGTACTGCAACTGCGCGTAATCCTGTTGCAGTTGACGCTCTTGTGATTGCGCCCTTTGCAAGTCGATGAAAATCTCCCGCTGCTGATTGGTGGAGCTGACGACCGACAGCGCGCACCCGAGCACGATGATGAGCAGGAAGATATTGAGGCGATTCATGGCGCGATCCGCTCGGCGATACGCATCACCGCGGAACGGGCGCGCGGGTTATCGGCGACTTCGGCATCACTCGGAAACACGCGGCCGACCACGCGCAGCGGCGGGCTGGGAAGATCGACCGCGCGGATCGGCAAACGACGGTCCACCGCCGGCGCGCTCGCGTGCGCCTGCATGAACCGCTTGACGATCCGGTCTTCGAGTGAATGAAAGCTGATCACGACCAGCCGCCCCCCTTGCTCCAACAATGCCAATGCCGATTCGAGTACTACCTGCAGCTCCGCAAGCTCTTGATTGACGTGAATCCGTATAGCCTGAAAGGTGCGAGTTGCCGGGTCCTTGCCCTTTTCACGGGTTTTGACGACGTGACCCACGATTTCGGCAAGCTCGCGCGTGCTGTCGAGAGGCCCAAGACGGTCGGACTCTGCCCGGCGAGCAACAAGCGCCTTTGCAATCTGAAAAGCAAACCGTTCTTCCCCATAATCTCTGATGACCTCCGTGATTTCCTGCACCGTGGCACGCGCGAGCCACTCTGCCGCCGACTCGCCCCGAGTCGGGTCCATCCTCATGTCGAGCGGACCTTCTGCGCGGAAGCTGAAGCCGCGCTCCGGGTCGTCCACCTGCGGCGACGACACGCCTAGGTCCAGCAACACGCCCGACACCCGCCCTACTCCGCGCTCGCTCGCCGCGTCGCGCAACGCCGCGAAGCTGTCGTGCACGATCGAAAAGCGCGAATCCTGAATCTGTTGCGCCGTGGCGATCGCGAGAGGATCCTTGTCGAAGGCGATCAGCCGCCCCGCGTCACCCAGTCGCTGCAAAATCGCCCGGCTATGACCGCCGCGCCCGAAAGTGCCATCTATATAGATGCCGTCCGCGCGCGTGAGCAGCCCGTCTACCGCTTCCTTCAGCAGCACCGTGCGATGCTGCAGTTCATTTCCCATCGCAGGAGCCATGTTGTTCAGCGCCGCGTCAGAAAGTGAAGTTTTTCAGCGCGTCGGGCATGCCCTGCGCCATGGCCGCAGCTTCCTTCGCCGCGTAAGTCTGCGAGTCCCACAACTCGAAGTGCGCGCCCATGCCGAGCAGCGTCACTTCTTTTTCCAGCGACGCGGCAGCGCGCAGCTCGGGCGAGACCAGCACGCGCCCGTTGCCGTCGAGTTCGACATCCATTGCATTACCGAGAAAGATGCGCCGCCACCACATGGCTTCCATCGGAAGCGCGGCGACCTTGGCGCGGAAGACTTCCCACTCCGGGCGGGGAAAGAGCAACAGGCATCCATCCGGGCTCTTCGTGAGCGTCACCCGGCCTTCTGCCTGCCCTTGCAGCGCTTCCCGATAGCGCGACGGAACCGACATCCGCCCTTTCGCATCGAGCGTCAGCGCCGACGCCCCTTGGAACACTCGCCCTTCTCCCCGTTTTCGGACGCCCACCACGACGCCCGTCCCTCTCCAGTTTTGCTCGAAAATGGGTTGTGAATCACACAAAAGACCACTTTCTCACACTGTCTCCCACTTTAGAGGAACGCATTTCCTCGGTCAAGACGCGTACCTTTTTTTCGAGTGCTTTTTATTTGCTAGAACAAGGACTTAGCGCAGGAGCTTGAAGTAACGGCAAAAGAGAAAACCGTTATGAATTAGAGAGCTAGTGCGGGATGTGAAGGTAGTACGTGAAAAGAGCAGGCGAAATGAGGGAAATGTAACGGTTCTTACAGCCGTTTTTTGATTCGATGATGAGTTTCGGCGGCGAATGCCTCGCTCGACCCGGCAAGCGAGCGAACGAGGCTTTGTCACACTATATGTAATAGGCCGTGCGCGTCATGACTTTGGAAGCTGCGCGCATCAACGCGCGCACCGGAAACGGAACCTCGCTCCCACCAGCGCCGATGGCTGCTGCGGCGTGCGCGCTTTCATCGAGACGCATTTGCTCGACGATCGCGCGGGATGCGTGATCGTTGACGGGCAAGGTCTTCATGTGGCCATCGAGATGCTGCTCGACCTGACGCTCGGTTTCGGCCATGAAGCCGAGACTCGCGCGATCGCCGAAGCGCCCCGCGACGAAACCGATCGCCAGCGCACCCGCGTACCACAACGGGTTCAGCAGGCTCGGCCGCGATTCCAGATCTTTCAGCCGCGTCGATGTCCACGCGAGATGGTCTTCCTCTTCACGCGCCGCTCGCTCGAAACTGGCCTTGAGCTCAGGCGAGCTTGTGGCGAGCTTCTGCGCCTGATAAAGCGCTTGCGCGCAGACTTCGCCAACGTGATTCACGCGCATCAGTCCGGCCGAATGGGCGCGTTCTTCTTCGGTGAGTTGCGATTGTTCCGAGAGGACATCGCCGGTCGCGTCCAGAGGCGACATCGTCGATTCAGGAATCGGACGCGACATGCGGCTCACGCCCGTCATGGACCGCAAGCCTCGATCGAATTCGCTGATGACTTCATCGAGCGTCATGGTGTCACCTCTCTCTTCATGGTCCGCAGACGGAGCGGACGCTCGCGGAAAACGCGAATTTTAGCGCACATCGACTGGCGCCGAAGGGGCGCGGGCTTGCCGGATACCGCGTTCAGCGGCCACGGAGCATGTGCGATTTCTCCGGATTACAGGCTCGAAGTCTGATCGCGAATATGGCACCAACCTGACGCCGTCGACCGCCCGATCGCCCCTTATGAAGCACCTGTTTTGGTAATTAGGGCAAACACGGGTCGCAAATATCCTGCAAAACCAACATTTTAGCGCCTGTTGCGTAAACGTCACATGAGTCCGGCGGACCAGCCCCTTTTCCTTTGTCCGTTAAAGCCTCTTTGTTACATTACGTGTCACCTTCGTTAAGAAGCAGGCAGGGACCGTCAACACACTGGCGCTAAGAACAGTGACCTTGCCAAAAGTCGCAAACACTCCTTGGAGATTCAATCAATGAAAAAGTCGCTTCTCGCTCTCGCCGCACTGGGCGCATTCGCAGGCGCCGCACATGCGCAGAGCAGTGTGACGCTGTACGGCATCATCGACGCTGGCTTCGCGTACAACAACAACAGCAACGGCCAAAAGCTGTACTCCATGAACAGCGGCAACCTGCAAGGTAGCCGTTGGGGCCTGCGCGGCACGGAAGACCTCGGTGGCGGTCTGAAGGCCATCTTCGTGTTGGAAGGCGGCTTCAACGTGTTCAACGGCCAGCTGGGCCAAGGCGGCGACCTGTTCGGCCGCCAGGCTTATGTCGGTCTGGGCTCGACGCAATTCGGTACGGTCACGCTGGGTCGCCAGTACGACTCCGTGGTTGACTACACCGGCGCATTCGAAGTCGGTAGCCAGTGGGCGTCGTACTTCGGCGCGCACCCGGGCGACCTGGACAACATGAACAACTCGAATCGCGTGAACAACGCGATCAAGTACACGAGCGCGAACTACGCCGGCTTCACGTTCGGCGGCCTGTACAGCCTCGGCGGCCAAGCTGGCCAGTTCAACCGCAACCAGATCTGGTCGGTTGGTCTCGGCTACTCGCAGGGTCCGCTGCAATTGGGCGCGGGCTACTTGAACGTCAAGGACCCGAACTACTCGTTCTTCGGCAACAACGCCACGAGCCGCAACGCTGCCACGACGCCTACGGCTTCGAACATGTCGAGCCGCGTGTACTCGGGCTTCGCATCCGCCAAGACGCAGCAAGTCATCTCGGCTGGCGGTGCTTACACGTTCGGCGCAGCCACCATCGGCGCGACGTATAGCAACACGCAGTTCAAGGACGTCAACAACGAAGCAGGCGCTGGCCTGAACCCGGCTGGCTACACGGGCGGCTCGGGCAAGTTCCATAACGCCGAAATCAACTTCAAGTATCAGCTGACCCCGGCCCTGCTGCTGGGCGTGGCATATGACTACACGAAGGGTTACGGCCTGGCCGATGCCAAGTACCACCAAGGCATGCTCGGCGCGGACTACTTCCTGTCGAAGCGCACGGACGTGTACATCGACGGTATCTACCAGCACGCAAGCGGCACGGATTCGTTGAACCGCCCTGCGGTTGCGAACATCAACGGCCTGTCGGCGTCGTCGACGTCGAACCAGGTTGCCGCTGTTGTCGGTATCCGCCACAAGTTCTAATAAGGTCGTAACAAAGCAGTACGCACTGAAAGGCGCCTTCGGGCGCCTTTTTTTCGTTCCGCTGCGGGCAACAAAAAAGCCTTCGCATCTCGCGACACGAAGGCTTTTCGTTTTGGACGATGCAGCCGCTACGCGCGGCCGTCGCGCAATTCCCGCCGCAAGATCTTGCCGACATTGCTCTTCGGCAACTCGTTGCGGAACTCGATCATGCGCGGACGCTTGTAGCCGGTCAGCCGTTCCCTGCAGTACGCGATGACATCCGCTTCCGTCAGGCTCGCATCCTTGCGCACGATGAAGAGCTTCACCGCTTCGCCCGACGCCTGATCCTTCACGCCCACCGCGGCAACTTCGAACACGCCGGGCAGCATCGCGACAACATCTTCAATCTCGTTCGGATACACGTTGAAGCCGGAGACGAGAATCATGTCCTTCTTGCGATCGACGATCTTCACGTAGCCGCGCTCATCGAGCACGCCGACGTCGCCTGAGCGGAAGAAGCCGTCGGGGGTCATCACCTTCGCGGTTTCGTCGGGACGATTCCAGTAGCCCGCCATCACCTGCGGGCCGCGAATGCAGATCTCGCCGGGCTGGCCGAGCGGCACTTCGTTGTTGTCGTCGTCGCGGATGGAGATTTCCGTGGACGGAAGCGGCAAGCCGATCGTGCCCGTGTATTCGGTCGCCGTCACCGGATTGCAGGTCACGCACGGCGAGGTTTCGGACAAGCCGTAACCCTCGACGATCGGCACGCCGGTCGCCGCGAACCAGCGCTTCGCGACGGCTTCCTGCACGGCCATCCCGCCGCCGTTCGCAGCGATGAGCTTCGAGAAATCGAGCTTGTTGAAGTCTGGATGATTCAACAACGCGTTGTAGAGCGTGTTGACGGCCGGGAATGTGTTGATGGGAACGCCCTTCAGTTCCTTGATGGTTCCGGCGATATCTCGCGGGTTCGGTATCAGCACGCCAAGGCCGCCGGTACGGATCGTGAGCATGCCGCAGACCGTCAGCGCGAAGATGTGATAAAGCGGCAGCGCGACCACGCAAACGAACTGATCGATGTCGGGACGGCGCTTGCGGGCCGGGTCGAGCCACACTTCTGACTGCAGCGTGTTCGCGATCAGATTGCGATGCGTGAGCGTCGCGCCTTTCGCGACGCCCGTCGTGCCGCCGGTGTACTGCAGGAACGCGACGTCATCGGGACTTTGGGTGACCGGCTGGAGCGTGCCGCGGCCGCCTTCGCTCAGCGCTTCGTTGAATCGGACGCTGCCAGGCAGTTTCCACTCTGGCACCATCTTCTTCACGCTGCGCACGACGAAGTTGACGAGCACCCCTTTCAAACCCATGAGATCGCCCATCGCCGCGACGACGATATGTTTGATCGCCGTGTTCTTGACGACCGCCTGCAACGTGCCGGCGAAATTCTCCAAAATGACGATTGCTTCCGCGCCGCTGTCCTTGAGCTGATGCTCGAGTTCGCGCGGCGTGTAAAGCGGATTCACATTGACGACAATGTAACCCGCGCGCAATACCGCCGCGATCGCGATCGGATACTGCAGCACGTTCGGCATCATCAGCGCGACGCGCGCGCCCGGCTTCATTCCTCGCTTCTGGAACCACGCGGCCAGCTTTCTCGACATCGCGTCGAGTTCGGCGTACGTGATCGCCTGGCCCATGCACACGAACGCGCGGCGATCGCGATTCGCGCGAAAGCTGTCCTCGAGCAGCTCCGAAACGGACCGATACGCGGATGGATCGATCTCCGCAGGCACGCCGGCCGGGTAAGACTTCAGCCAGGGTTTCTCCATACGGCGTCTCCTTTATATGATTTTAGAATGATCGTGCGGAAACGAGATCCTAGCTTTTCGGCCGGTCTCCGACAATCGGGTTAGACGCCTTCCACCAAACCCGTCCGAGTCCGCCGCTCCGAAGCTTGTCAATGCATTGGCTCCACTTCCACCAGGCAGTCGTAAAACGTCGCCGAGCCCCCGAGGTCGGTCAGCGCCTGACTCGTCACCTGATTGGCGTTGCGGCCATCGGGAGACAACTTCTTCCACCAGATCGACAAGCCGACGACGACGCCTTCGCGCGCGCGTTCCGTCACGCGCGCGCGGGCCTGCATCGAACCGCGATCGTTGAAGATGCGCACGACTGCGCCATCGGCGATGGCGCGCGCTTGCGCGTCGGCGGGGTGAATATCGAGATGCGGTTCGCGCTCCGCCGCCCGCAGACTTTCGATGTTCACGAAACTGCTGTTCAGGAAGTTGCGCGCGGGCGGCGAAATCATCGCGAGCGGATAGCGGGCCGCCAGATCCGGCGATCCGTCCGCGGACTCGTACGGCGGCAGGTAATCGGGCAACGGATCGAGTCCTTCGCGTTTCAGGCGCTCGCTGTAGAACTCGCATTTTCCCGACGGGGTGCGGAACCCGCCTTCGGCCAGCGGCGCTTCCGCGATTCCGAGCTTCAGCCAGCCGGACGCCTTCAACGTGTCCCAGCTCTGACCTTCGAGCGTCGGGTCGTTCCAGCGGAATGCCTTCGATGCGATCTGCTCGTCGGTCTCGAAAAGCGCCGGCTCGGTAAGGCCCAGGGCGCCTGCGAGTCCGCGGAATATTTCAGTGTTCGGGCGCGCTTCGCCGACGGGTGGAATCGCCGGCAGATTCGCCATTACGTGCGTGTGCCCGTAGGACTTGTGGACGTCGAGATGCTCGAGCTGCGTCGTCGCGGGAAAGACGAGGTCCGCGTAATCGGCGGTATCTGTCTGGAAGTGTTCGAGCACGATCGTGAACAGATCCTCGCGCGCGAAGCCCGCCTCGACTTTCGCCGAATCGGGCGCGACCGCAACGGGATTCGAGTTGTAGACGATCAGCGCTTCGATCTTCGGCCCGAATGTTTCGTCGCCCGGATGCAGCAACGCGTCGCCGATCGCGTTCATGTTGATCGCGCGCGGAAGCTTCGAGGGCCAGCCCGGCAGCAAATCGGGACGCTCGAGCGCGGTGCCGTCGATCGGCGCCCAGCCGGACGACGAAAGCAGCAGGCCTCCGGCGCGCTCGCGCCACGCGCCAGTCAACGACGGCAAGCAAGCAATCGCCCGCACGGCATTGCCGCCACCGCGCACGCGCTGCATGCCGTAATTGAGGCGAATTGCGGCCTTCTTCGTCGATCCGAAAGCACGGGCGAGTTCGATAACGACCTTTTCGTCGATGCCGCAAATCTGCGCCACGCGCGAAGCCGGATACTGCGCCGCGCGCGCCGCAAGTTCATCGAAGCCGACGGTATGCGCGCTCACATACTCGTGATCGATGAAATTCTCGCGGATCAACACGTCGATCATGCCGAGCGCGAGCGCGGCGTCGGTGCCCGGGCGCAACGCGATGTGCTGATGGCACTTCTCCGCCGTGAGCGACTTGTACGGATCGATCGCGATCAGCTTCGCGCCACGACGCTTTGCCTCCTGCGCGCGCGTCCAGAAGTGCAGGCTCGACGCGATCGGATTCGCGCCCCAGATCAGAATCAGCTCGCTCTCTTCGTAATACTCCGAATGCATTCCGAGGCTCGCGCCGTACGTGTAGCGCAGGCCGGCGGCGCCCGCGGCCGCACAAATCGTGCGTTCGAGTCGCGATGCGCCAAGCACGTTGAAGAATCGGGCAGCGACGCTTTCGCCTTGCACCAGGCCCATCGTGCCCGCGTAACTGTATGGAACGATGGCTTCAGGCGCGCGCCGGGCGATAGGCTGCAGGCGTTCGGCGGCGAGTCGCAATGCTTCGTCCCAGCCGATCGGCTCAAATCGGCCCTCGCCCTTTTTGCCGATTCGACGCAACGGAGTCAGAAGACGATCCTTGTGATGCGTACGCTCGGCATAGCGCGTGACCTTTGTGCACAACACACCTTGCGTCGGTGGATGATCAGGTTCGCCGCTGACTTTGACCGCTTTTCCATCCTTGACCGTTACGCGCATCGCGCAAGTATCGGGGCAATCGTGCGGGCACACGGCTCGGGCAAACTCGGCTGGAGCGTTCATCGGAAAGTCCGTAAATCGAAGTAAAAGCGGCAGATGACGGAATTCTATTACGGCCGCTATGCGATCGACCGTCCGATGGCGCAAATAGCGGCGGCGTAGAATGGAACGACCAGGCGCGGTCAATACGCGCAATCCGAATTCAAACGTGAGAGCAGTTCAAATGAATCTGATCCCAGAAATCGAAGCATCGCACGACGAGATCAAGACGCTCCGACGAACGATCCATGCCCATCCCGAATTGCGCTATGAAGAGGTTGGCACCGCAAAACTGGTTGCCGAGAGCCTCGAAAGTTGGGGAATCCAAGTGCATCGGGGATTGGGCAAGACAGGCGTCGTCGGCGTGTTGAAGCGCGGCGCCGGTAGCGCCTCGATCGGGCTGCGCGCGGATATGGACGCACTGCCCATTCAGGAATTGAACACTTTCGGACATCGATCGACGAACGACGGCCGTATGCATGCCTGCGGCCACGATGGTCATACGGCGATGCTGCTCGGCGCGGCGAAATATCTGGCCAAGCACGGCAAATTCGATGGGACGGTCGTCTTCATCTTCCAACCGGCTGAGGAAGGCGGCGCGGGCGCGAAGGCCATGATCGAAGATGGTCTTTTCAAGCGGTTTCCGGTCGATGCGGTGTTCGGCATTCACAACTGGCCTGGCATTCCGGCGGGGCATTTCGGTGTCGTCGAAGGGCCGATCATGGCTTCGAGCAACGAGTTTCGCATCGCCATTCGAGGAACCGGTTCGCACGCGGCCTTGCCACATAACGGGCGCGATCCCGTTTTTACGGCGGTTCAGATCGCGAACGGGCTTCAGAGCATCATCACGCGAAGCAAGAAGCCGATCGATACGGCCGTGCTTTCCATTACGCAGATTCACGCTGGCCAGGCTGCCAATGTGGTGCCCGATCAGGCTTGGCTCGGAGGAACTGTGCGTACTTTTACGGTGGAGACGCTCGATCTAATCGAGGCGCGCATGCGCAAAATCGCCGATGCAACCGCAGCGGCCTACGACTGCGAGGTGGAAACTCATTTCCACAGAAACTATCCGCCGACGATCAATTCGCCTGAAGAGGCAAGATTCGCGGCGGAAGTTATGGCAGAAGTGGTGGGCAAGGATAAGGTCGATAGCGCCGTCGAGCCGACGATGGGCGCCGAGGACTTTTCGTTCATGCTTCTCGAAAAGCCCGGATGTTATGCGTTTCTAGGTAACGGCGACGGCGGGCACCGGGAGCAAGGACACGGCGCGGGGCCGTGCATGTTGCACAACGCCAGCTACGACTTTAATGATGGTTTGTTATCGATCGGATCGTCGTACTGGGTAAGACTGGCGGAGAAATTCCTCGCCCGTTGATGGTCGCCGTTACGCTTCTGCTGGCTTAATTGCGATTTAGATTTTCACGCCCCAACGCAAAAACCCCACCTTTTGGGGTGGGGTTTTTGTTTGAAGCATGAGGAGCCTGACGATTACCTACTTTCACACGGGTATCCGCACTATCATCGGCGTGGAGTCGTTTCACGGTCCTGTTCGGGATGGGAAGGGGTGG
>NZ_JARUXN010000001.1:2931038-2982261 GCF_031451415.1 Caballeronia sp. LZ028
TTCGTGTCAACAAGAATTCGAAGTTTCTTTTTCTTGCCGATCCGCGCCCGGAGCCTTCTACAACCTACCCCCGAGCACACCGCCGATACCGCCCTCTCCAGCTTCCTTCGCGTTCATCGAATCGCGAAGGAACGGAATTCTAGTGAGCGGAATCGAGGAGCGCAAGCGCTTTCTCACATGAACGTCACCGATGCTTGAAAACCGGCTTACGCTTTTCAACAAACGCCGCCATGCCTTCCTTCTGATCCTCCGTCGCGAACAGAGAATGGAACAGACGCCTCTCGAAATGAACACCTTCTGCGAGCGTTGTCTCGTAAGCGCGATTAACAGCCTCCTTGGCCATCATCACGGCGGGCAGCGAGAAGCCGGCGATGATCGTCGCCGCTTCGACGGCCTCGTCCAGAAGGCGATCCGCCCCGACGATGCGCGACACCAGCCCCGCCCGTTCGGCCTCGCTCGCGTCCATCATGCGCGCAGTCAGGCACATATCCATCGCCTTGGCTTTCGATACAGCGCGCGGCAAGCGCTGCGTGCCGCCCGCTCCCGGAATCACGCCGAGCTTGATCTCGGGCTGACCGAACTTGGCCGTGTCGGCGGCGATGACGATGTCGCACATCATCGCGAGTTCGCAACCTCCGCCGAGCGCAAAACCCGCGACCGCGGCAATGATCGGCTTGCGAATCGTGCGGATCGTTTCCCAGTTACGCGTGATGTAGTCGCCCTTGTAGACATCCATATAGGAGTAGCCGGCCATCATGCCGATGTCCGCACCCGCCGCGAACGCCTTTTCGCTGCCGGTCAGCACGATTGCGCCGATGTCTCCATCGGCGTCGAATGCCTTGAGCGCGACGCCCAGTTCGTCCATCAGCGCGTCATTCAGCGCGTTCAGCGCTTTCGGACGATTCAGCGTAATCAGTCCGACCCGACCACGCGTCTCGACCAGCAGATTCTCGTAAGCCATTCGCTCCTCCTTGCGATCCTCAGGTAAGCCCTAATGAAAAGTCATTCGTCACTGCATCTCGATAATGCTACCATCACCAACCAACCGGTCGGTTAATTATTCGGCCTGGCACCTTTCCCTCGTTCTTCTCTTCTCGCGACCATGACACATCCGCTATTCACGAAGCACGAAGCGACGCTCGACAAAGCGCTCGCAGCCATCGAAACGCGCGGCTACTGGAGCCCGTTCGCCGAAATGCCGAGCCCCAAAGTGTACGGGGAAACGGCCAGCGCCGATGGAGAGGCAGCATTCAAAGCTCATCTCGGCAAGACTTTCGAACTCGATCAGCCTTCGACGGGCGAAACGGTCGGGAAGGAGCGTTCGCCGTTCGGCATCGCGCTGGACGTCCGCTATCCGAAGGCCGATCCCGACGCGCTGACTCAAGCTGCGGCCAAGGCGCAGTCCGCCTGGCGCGCCGCCGGCCCGAAGGCTTGGGTGGGCGTGAGCCTCGAAATCCTGTCGCGCCTGAACCGCGCCAGCTTCGAGATCGCGTACGGCGTGATGCACACGACCGGCCAGGCATTCATGATGGCATTCCAGGCCGGTGGCCCGCACGCGCAAGACCGGGCGCTGGAAGCCGTCGTCTATGCGTGGGACCAGCTACGTCGCATCCCCGCCGAAGCGCACTGGGAAAAGCCGCAAGGCAAAAATCCGCCGCTCGCGATGCAAAAGCGCTTCTCCATCGTCCCGCGCGGCACGGGGCTTGTGCTCGGCTGCTGCACGTTTCCGACCTGGAACGGCTATCCCGGCATGTTCGCCGATCTCGCAACCGGCAACGCCGTCATCGTCAAGCCGCACCCCGGCGCGATCCTGCCGCTCGCGATCACCGTGCGAATCGCGCGTGAAGTGCTTCGTGAGGCCGGCTTCGATCCGAACGTCGTCACGCTCTTGGCCACCGAACCCAACGACGGCGCGTTGGTCCAGGAACTCGCCGTGCGTCCCGAAATCAAGCTCATCGATTTCACGGGAAGCACGCAAAACGGCACCTGGCTCGAGCGCAACGCGCATCAGGCGCAGGTCTACACCGAGAAGGCGGGCGTGAATCAGATCGTCATCGATTCCGTGGACGACATGAAGTCCGCCGCGCGCAACATCGCCTTCTCACTCGCCCTCTATTCCGGTCAGATGTGCACCGCGCCGCAGAACATCTACGTGCCGCGCAATGGCATCCGCACCGCCGAAGGCCAACTGAGCTTCGATGACGTCGCGAAAGCGCTCGCGGGCGCCGTCGAAAAACTCGCATCCGATCCGGCCCGCGCCGTCGAGCTCACGGGAGCGATTCAGAACGATGGCGTCGTGGAACGCGTCACCGAAGCGCGCAAGCTCGGCGACATGCTGCTCGACAGCCAATCTCTCACGCACCCTGCGTTTCCCGAAGCCCGCGTTCACACACCCCTCATGCTCAAGCTCGACGCGCGCACCGACGAAGCGAAATTCACCAAGGAATGGTTCGGCCCGATTTCGTTCGTCGTCGCGACCGACTCGACCGCGCAATCGCTCGAACTCGCCGGGTCGATCGCGCGCACGCACGGCGCCTTGACGTTCTCGGTCTACAGCACCGACGACAAGGTGATCGAAGCCGCGCACGAAGCAGCCATTGAAGGCGGTGTCGCGCTCTCGATCAACCTCACCGGCGGCGTCTTCGTCAATCAGACCGCGGCATTCTCCGACTTCCACGGCACGGGCGCGAACCCCGCGGCCAACGCAGCGCTTTCGGATGCAGCTTTCGTCGCAAATCGCTTCCGAGTAGTGCAAAGCCGCGTCCATGTTGCACCGAAGGCCGCGTCGGCGGAAGCTGGCCAGACGGCATAAGCCAATCGACACAAACGATCCAAAGGCCGGATCGCCGTGCAAACGGCTTATGCCATTCGGCCTAATGGAAAGCTCGCGGTCGCGCGGCTAGTATCGGATGCAAGGAATGGCGGCGAGCACGCGCCGCCGCAGCCGGATTCGTCGAGAGAGGAAATGTAATGACAGAGAAGTCCGTGTTCTTTCACGTCGATGTCGAGACGCGCGTCGCGACGTTGACGCTCAATCGCCCCGACAAACTGAACAGCTTCACGCGCGAGATGCATCGCGAGTTGAACCAGGCGCTCACTGAAATAGAAGCGGGCAATGCGCGCGCGCTCGTCATCACCGGCGCGGGTCGCGGCTTCTGCGCGGGACAGGATCTCGCGGATCTGGATTTCACGCCTGGCTCGATGTCGGATCTGGGCGATCTCATCGACGAGCACTTCAATCCGCTCGTGCGCAGGCTTCAGGCCTTGCCGATGCCGGTCATCGCGGCAGTGAACGGCACGGCCGCTGGAGCCGGGGCGAATCTCGCGATGGCGTGCGACTTCGTCGTCGCGGCGCGCTCGGCCAGCTTCATTCAGGCATTCGTGAAGATCGGCCTCCTGCCCGATTCGGGCGGCACATGGCTGCTGTCGCGCCGCGTCGGTGAGGCGCGTGCGCTCGGGCTCGCGCTGACGGGCGAAAAACTCAGCGCCGAGAAGGCGGAGGCGTGGGGCATCGTGTGGCGCGTCGTCGACGATGCCGAGCTGCAGCAAGCGGCCGCGCAACTGGCCGCCCAACTCGCGCAGCAGCCGGCGCGCGCGGTCGTCGCGATCAAGAAAGCGATCCGCGCGAGCGCGAACAGGACTTTCGACCAGCAGCTCGATCTCGAACGCGATCTTCAGCGCGAGCTCGGTGCGTCGCCGGATTACATCGAAGGCGTCGCCGCGTTCAAGGAGAAGCGCGCACCGCGCTTCGAAGGTCTGTGAGAACCGAATCGAACTGGAGATATCTGTGACGCCACAACAACTCGCGGAAGCCACGGCGAAAGCCATGTACGAAGCGGACGCATGCTCGCGCGCGCTCGGCATCGAGCTGATCGAAGTCCGGCCCGGCTATGCGCGTCTGCAAATGGACGTGCGCCCCGACTTTCTGAACGGCCATGCGATTTGCCACGGCGGCCTGATGTTCACGCTGGCGGACTCCGCGTTCGCGTTCGCCTGCAACTCGTACAACATCAGCACGGTCGCGGCGGGCTGCTCGATCGAGTTTTTGCGGCCCGTGCAGGGCGGCGATCGCCTGACTGCCGAAGCGATCGAGCAAACGCTGAGCGGGCGCACGGGTATCTACGATATCCGCGTGACGAATCGCGAAGGCGAGCCGGTCGCGATGTTCCGCGGCAAGTCGGCTCAGATAAGAGGCAACGTAATTCCCGTGTGACGGACTCGTTCATATAACGGACGCGGCATCTAAAAGCCGCGCCGCGTAGTCAGCATCAAGGAGACAGCAATGACCACATCGCTGCCGCTCGATCCGATCGAGAAGGCGAGCCGCGACGAACTCGCGGCGCTGCAGCTCGAGCGTCTCAAATGGACGCTCAAGCATGCTTACGAGAACTCGCCGGTTTATCGGCGCAAGTTTGACGAAGCAGGCGTTCATCCGGATGACGTCACGTCGCTCTCGGATCTTGGCCGTTTTCCGTTTACGACCAAGAAGGATCTGCGCGACAACTATCCGTTTGGCATGTTCGCGGTTCCGCAGGAGCGGGTCTCGCGCATCCACGCGTCATCGGGTACGACGGGGAAGCCGACTGTCGTCGGCTACACGGCGCAGGATCTGGACAACTGGGCGAACGTCGTCGCACGCTCCATTCGGGCGGCCGGCGCACGTCGTGGCGACAAGGTGCACGTGAGTTACGGCTACGGCCTCTTCACCGGCGGACTCGGCGCGCACTACGGCGCCGAGCGCGCGGGACTCACCGTCATTCCGTTCGGCGGCGGCCAGACGGAGAAGCAGGTGCAACTGATCCAGGATTTTCGGCCGGACATCATCATGGTCACGCCGAGCTACATGCTGTCGATCGCCGATGAACTGGAGCGCCAGGGCATCGATCCGGCAAGTTGCTCGCTGCGCATCGGCATTTTCGGCGCGGAGCCGTGGACGAACGACATGCGCCGCGCGATCGAAACGCGCATGGGCATCGACGCCGTCGACATCTACGGACTCTCGGAAGTAATGGGGCCGGGCGTGGCATCGGAATGCGCGGAGACCAAGGACGGCCCGACGATCTGGGAAGATCACTTCTATCCCGAGATCATCGATCCGGAAACCGGCGAGGTGCTGCCCGACGGCGAATTCGGGGAACTCGTGTTCACGTCGCTCACGAAGGAAGCGCTGCCGATCATCCGCTATCGCACGCGCGATCTGACGCGCCTTCTGCCCGGCACCGCTCGCACGATGCGACGCATGGAGAAGATCACCGGCCGCTCCGACGACATGATGATCGTGCGCGGCGTCAATGTTTTCCCGACGCAGATCGAGGAGTTGCTGCTCAAGCGCCCGGTACTCGCGCCGCACTATCAGATCGTGCTCACCAAGGAAGGCCCGCTCGACGTACTCACGCTGAATGTCGAGCCTTGCCCCGAATCCGCGCCGGATGTGACCGCGCTCGAAAACGCGAAGTCCGCGCTCGCCTACGACATCAAGGCGCTGATCGGTGTGAGCGCCGTGGTGAACGTGCTCGCGGTGAACGGCATCGAACGATCCGTCGGCAAGGCGCGGCGCGTGATCGACCGGCGCAACGTCGCGTCGTGAAGCAAAAAGCTCGCGAGCCATGATGGCCGCGAGCTTTTTGTGAAGCTGCCGGGAAACCAGCGATATCAGGAATTGGGCAGCAATAGCCACATCCTGCCGCCCTGCTTCATGCGCCCGGCGAGATCGCCGGCATCGTCCCCCAGTCCCCAGAAATAGTCCGCGCGCACACCGCCTTTGATCGCCGAACCGGTGTCCTGCGCGAAAACGAGGCGATTCATCGGCTGATTGCTGAGCGGACGCGTGGTCTGCAGGAAAACGGGCGTGCCGAGCGGAATCGCCGACGGATCGACGGCAATCGAACGCTCCGGCGTCAACGGCACGCCGAGCGCGCCGACGGGACCGTCGCCGAGACTTGCGGACACCGTTTCGTTAGCGGGCATCTCGCGGAAAAAGACGAAGCGCGGGTTCACGTCGAGCAGTGCGTCGACGCGCGCCGGATTCGCCTTCGCCCATGCTTTGATGCCTTGCATCGTCGCCTGTGCGGGCGTGAGTTCTCCGCGATCGAGCAATTCCTTGCCGATCGAGCGATACGGCTGGTTGTTGGTGCCGCCGAAGCCGACGCGCATCACGCTGCCGTCTTCCATGACGACGCGCCCCGAACCCTGCACCTGCAGAAAGAACGCTTCGATCGGATCGTCGACCCACACGAGTTCGTTGCCGTTCAACGCGCCCGAACGTTCGAGCTGCGCGCGCGCGGGAAGCGCCGAACCGGGCTTGTATCGATACGGCCACCGGTACAACGCATACTGATAAATCCCGTGACGCGTGCGCGACCCGCGCAGAAGCGGCTCGTAGTAGCCGGTCACGAGACCGTCGAGCGTGCCGTCGGTGTTGGCGAGCTGAAATGGCGTGAAATAGGCTTCGAAGAAGCTGCGCGCCGCCGACATGTCGAGGTCGTCGAGCCGCTCGGCCGCCGCGCACGCCTTCTGCCAGTTGGCCTGTCGCGAGAGCCGGTTGCAGTTCTGGCGCAGCGCGGCGGTCGCGCCGATCAGCGAATCGTCCTGCCAGCCCGGCACCTGCTGCCAGCTCACCGCAGTCAGGCGCGAAGCGGCGCGCTGTCCGGTGATGATCGGCGTGCCGGTCGCCGTCGCAGGCCCCGGCTTCACGTAATTGCCGCCGCCGCACGAGGCGAGCAGGACAGCGGTTGCAATCGATGCGGCCCAGGCCGCTGCTCGTGCGGCCGGCCGCACGAAGCGCATACAATGCTCGTTCTTGATGGGAACCGCCATGTCTGATCTGTTCGACGAATATCCAATGCTTATTTTTGCGCTCGAGTCGCTCGTGGCGCTCGCCTTGCTGGTCTTCATCGTCGTATGGACGGCATCGGGCAAGAAGAAGAACCAGAACCGCTCGAACGATCCCGCGAAACGGCGCTGATTCGCGCCGCCTGCCGCTGTTTCGCTCAGTGGAGCGTGCGCGGCATATGCAACGCAAATTCCGCTACGGGCGCTTCGAAGCGCTCGCCGTCTTCGGCCACGCAGAAATACTCGCCGCGCATCGTGCCGACCGGCGTCGCGATCACCGCCCAGCTCGTGTATTCGAACTGCTCGCCCGGCGGCAACAGCGGCTGATGCCCGACGACGCCCAGCCCCTTCACTTCCTGAACGTGATCGTTGCTGTCGGTGATGATCCAGTGCCGCGAGATCAACTGCGCCGCCACCTGGCCGGTATTGCGGATCGTCAGCGTGTAGGCAAATGCGTACTGCCTGCTATCCGGGTCTGATTGGTCCGGCAAATACCGCGTCTCCACGGAAACGCTGAATTCGTACTGGCTCATCGTTGTTCCAATTCCAATTCGATCGGCCGCTTGGCCGCCAGACACGGGCGCGCCGGCGCGCGGCCATTGGTCTGGCATTCTGCTTGATGCGCGCGGCGCCCGCAACACGATTGGCGTCCCGCCGCCACATCCGCGCGCCATCCGTTGGCCATTCGGACGAGGGACTCCGCGGAAAACGCGGGTTAAAATCACGGCTTTAGGTCGCTACCCGCATACGTCCATGGCGCAATTCCACATCGCTCCCAGCATCCTGTCCGCCGACTTTTCCCGCCTCGGCGAGGAAGTCCGCAACGTCGTCGCCGCCGGCGCCGACTGGATCCACTTCGACGTCATGGACAACCACTACGTGCCGAACCTGACGATCGGTCCGATGGTGTGCGAGGCTATCCGCCCGCACGTGGACGTGCCCATCGACGTGCATCTGATGGTGCGCCCGGTCGACCGCATCGTGCCCGATTTCGCGAAGGCCGGCGCCAATGTGATCAGTTTTCATCCGGAAGGTTCGGATCACATCGACCGCACGCTGTCGCTGATCCGCGATCACGGCTGCAAGGCGGGCCTCGTTTTCAATCCCGCCACGCCGCTGATCTACCTCGATCACGTAATGGACAAGGTCGATCTCGTGCTCATCATGTCGGTGAATCCGGGTTTCGGCGGGCAGTCGTTCATTCCCGAGGCGCTCAACAAGGTGCGCGAGGCACGCGCGCGCATCGATGCGTATCGGGATCGCACGGGGCGCGAAATCCATCTGGAAGTCGATGGCGGCGTGAAGGTCGACAACATCGCGGAAATCGCGGCGGCCGGCGCGGATTCGTTCGTCGCGGGATCGGCCATTTTCGGCAAGCCCGACTACAAGGCGGTCATCGACGCAATGCGCGCCGAACTGGCGAAGGTGGAATCTGGAGCGAAAGCATGAGTGAGATCGCAGCGGCGCAATCGCCCTTCGTGAATCGTCCGATCCGCGCGGCGATCATCGACCTCGACGGCACCATGGTCGACACCGCCGACGACTTCGTCGCGGCACTGAATGCAATGCTTGCGCGCATCGCCATCGAACAGCCGGTCACGCGCGATGAAGTCACGGGCTATGTCGGCAAGGGTTCGGAGAATCTGATCCGCAGCGTGCTCGCCGTGCGGCTGTCGCCGTCGCAGGCGGTCGCGCAGTTCGACGACGCGCTCGCGATCTATCAAAGCGAATACGCGAAGGTCAACGGCAAGCACTCGACGCTATTCCCCGAAGTGAGGGAAGGCCTCGAAGCGATGCGTGAAAGCGGCGTCGCGCTCGCATGCGTGACCAACAAGCCGCATCGCTTCGCCGTGGAGTTGCTTGCGCACTTCGGCATTGCGGATTTCTTCAAGGTGATTCTCGGCGGCGACTCGCTGCCCGCGAAGAAACCCGATCCACTCCCGATGCTCACCGCATGCGAACGACTGGACGTCTTGCCGCGCGAGACCGTGGCGGTCGGCGATTCGGAAAACGACGCGCTCGCGGGCCGCGCGGCCGGCCTCGCGACCTTGACCGTTCCGTACGGTTACAACCATGGGAAGCCTGTACAGTCGGTGAAATCCGATGGTATAGTTTCCTCGCTGCGCACCGCAGCATCGGCGATTGCCGCCACCTTGGCGCCGCCGGACAACACACTGACTGAATAAGTCCATCCATTCATGTTTCTCAACAGAAAACGGAGTCTGAGCAGCATCGACCGGGGAGCCTGGCCCTGGCGTCGCTGGTCGCGCTAACCTCGCCCGAGGTGCGCTGAAGCCGTCATGCGTGATCGCGCTTCAGCATCCGTTTTTTGTTTCGCTGCGCATACCCGCGCCGTTTCCGTTGAATCGTCGTATATCGAACCTCGCTCACGCACGCGTCGTGTAGTGCCGCGAGTCGTCCTGTCCGCTTCCGCAAATCGAAGCGGCGGGGCCGTCGTATGCGATCATCACGAGATTCGACCGACCGCAGCGCCCTGCACTCCCCGATACCGCGCCACCCAGAAAGCGCGCATCGCTCAAGGATCGCAACATGACCGAACTCGAATTCCAATCGCTGGCGAACGAAGGCTTCAATCGCATTCCGCTCATCGCCGAAGCCCTCGCCGACCTCGAAACGCCGCTCTCGCTCTATCTCAAGCTCGCGCAGACCGAGCGCAACGGCGCGAACTCGTTCCTGCTGGAGTCCGTCGTGGGCGGCGAGCGTTTCGGGCGCTACTCGTTCATCGGTCTGCCGGCCCGCACGACCGTGAGCGTGCGAAACGGCAAGACGCAAGTCGTGACCGATGGCAACGTCGTCGAAACGGATGAAGGCGATCCGCTCACGTTCATCGAGCAATATCAAAAGCGCTTCAAGGTCGCGACGCGGCCCGGCTTGCCGCGCTTTTGCGGCGGTCTCGCGGGCTACTTCGGTTACGACGCGGTGCGCTACATCGAGAAGAAGCTCGCGCACAGTGCGCCGCCCGACGATCTCGATCTTCCCGACATCCAGTTGCTGCTGACCGAAGAAGTCGCGGTCATCGACAACCTCGCGGGCAAGCTTTATCTCATCGTCTACGCCGATCCGACCAAGCCGGAAGCGTATGCCAAGGCGAAGCATCGGCTGCGCGAACTGAAGGCGCGTTTGCGCGTGACGGTTCAACCGCCGGTGACATCCGCGAGCGTGCGTACGGAAACGTTCCGCGAATTCAAGAAGGACGATTATCTGAACGCCGTGCGCCGCGCGAAGGAATACATCGCGGCCGGCGAACTGATGCAAGTGCAAGTCGGCCAGCGGCTCATCAAGCCGTTTCGCGACAATCCGCTTTCGCTGTATCGCGCGCTGCGTTCGCTGAATCCGTCGCCGTATATGTACTACTACAACTTCGGCGGCGAAGTGCACGTGGTCGGTGCATCGCCGGAAATTCTCGTGCGTCAGGAAAAGCGCGCCGACGATCGCATTGTGACGATTCGTCCGCTCGCAGGCACGCGCCCGCGCGGCAACACGCCCGAACGCGACGCCGAACTCGCCACCGAACTGCTTAACGATCCGAAGGAAGTCGCCGAGCACGTCATGCTGATCGACCTCGCGCGCAACGACGTCGGCCGCATCGCGCAGACCGGGTCGGTCACCGTGACGGACAAACTGGTCATCGAAAAATACTCGCACGTCCAGCACATCGTGAGCTCGGTCGAAGGCAAGCTCAAGGAAGGCATGAGCAATTTCGACGTGCTGCGCGCCACCTTCCCTGCCGGCACGCTGTCCGGCGCGCCGAAGGTTCGCGCGATGGAACTCATCGACGAACTCGAGCCGATCAAGCGCGGCTTGTACGGCGGCGCTGTCGGGTATCTGTCCTTCAGCGGCGAAATGGATCTGGCCATCGCGATCCGCACCGGTCTCATCCACAAGGGCAATCTCTATGTTCAGGCGGCAGCGGGCGTCGTCGCCGATTCGGTGCCCGAATCCGAATGGCAGGAAACGGAGAACAAGGCGCGCGCCGTGCTGCGCGCCGCCGAGCAAGTGCAAGACGGCCTCGACAGCGACTTCTGAGGAGACAAGACCATGCTGCTGATGATCGACAACTACGATTCCTTCACCTACAACCTGGTCCAGTACTTCGGCGAACTCGGCGAGGACGTGCTCACGTATCGCAACGACGAAATCACGCTCGACGAAATCGCGAAGCTCAACCCCGAGCGCATCTGTCTTTCGCCGGGACCGAGCAATCCGCAACACGCGGGCATCACGCTCGACGTGTTGCGTGAGTTTTCCGGCAAGCTGCCCATTCTCGGCGTGTGCCTCGGCCATCAGGCAATCGGCGAGGCGTTCGGCGGACGCGTCGTGCGCGCACAGACGATCATGCACGGCAAGGTGAGCCAGATCGAAACCGACTGTAAAGGCGTGTTCGCCGATCTTCCCAAACACTTCAACGTGACGCGCTATCACTCGCTCGCTATTGAGCGCGAGTCTTTGCCCGACTGTCTGGAAGTGTCCGCGTGGACGCCCGACGGTGAAATCATGGGTGTTCGTCACCGTGAACTGGAAGTGGAAGGCGTGCAGTTCCATCCGGAATCGATTCTTTCCGAGCACGGCCACGCGCTGCTCGAAAACTTCGTGAAAAACTCTTCGACCGGAAAGCGAGCCTGACGACATGACCATCACCGCACAGGAAGCGCTGCAGCGCACGATCGAACATCGGGAAATCTTTCACGACGAAATGCTGCATCTGATGCGCCAGATCATGCGCGGCGAGATGTCGCCCGTCATGGCCGCCGCGATCATCACCGGCTTGCGCGTGAAGAAGGAAACCATCGGCGAAATCGCCGCTGCCGCGACCGTCATGCGCGAATTCGCGAATCACGTCGAAGTGGCGGACAACTCGAATTTCGTCGATATCGTCGGCACGGGCGGCGACGGCTCGCACACGTTCAATATCTCCACGGCATCGATGTTCGTCGCGGCCGCGTCGGGCGCGAAGGTCGCGAAGCACGGCAACCGCGGCGTGTCGAGCAAATCCGGCAGCGCGGACGTGCTCGAAGCCCTCGGCGTGAACATCGATCTGACACCGGAACAAGTGGCCGCTTCCATTGCCGAAACCGGCATGGGCTTCATGTTCGCGCCGAATCATCATCCGGCGATGAAGAACATCGCGCCCGTGCGCCGCGAACTCGGCGTGCGGACCATCTTCAATATTCTCGGGCCGCTGACGAATCCGGCCGGCGCGCCGAATCAGCTTCAGGGCGTGTTTCACGAAGACCTCGTCGGTATTCAGGTGCGCGTGATGCAGCGTCTCGGCGCGAAACACGTTCTTGTCGTGTACGGCAAGGACGGCATGGACGAGGTGTCGCTCGGCGCCGCGACGAAAGTCGGCGAGCTGAAAAACGGCGAAGTCACCGAGTACGAGATTCATCCGGAGGATTTCGGCCTGCAGATGGTGTCGAATCGTTCGCTGAAGGTGCAGGACGCGCAGGAATCGAAGGCAATGCTGCTAGGCGCGCTGAACAACAAGGCGGGCGTCGCGCGCGAGATCGTCACATTGAATGCGGGAACCGCGCTTTATGCCGCGGATGTCGTCGATTCGATCGAAGCCGGCATGGCCGCCGCGCGCGAAGCGATCGAGAGCGGCGCGGCGCGCGAGAAGGTCGAGACGCTCGTGAAGTTCACGCAGCAATTCGCAAAGAAATAACGGAACCCGAACGGAAGCCGACATGAGTGACATTCTGGATCGCATCATCGCGGTCAAGCGCGAGGAAGTCCGCGCTGCCGAACAAAGCGCGCCGCTCGAAGAGCTGAAGCTCGAAGCCAGTTCGCGCGACCTGCGCGATTTCGTCGGCGCATTGCGCGCGAAGCATGCGGCGAATCAGGCGGCGGTGATCGCGGAAGTGAAGAAGGCGAGCCCGTCGAAAGGCGTGCTGCGAGAGGATTTCGTACCCGCCGACATCGCGCGTTCGTACGAAAAAGGCGGCGCCGCATGCCTTTCCGTGCTCACCGACGTGCAGTTCTTCAAGGGTAGCGTCGCGTATCTGGAGGAAGCACGCGCGGCGTGCAGTCTGCCGGTGCTGCGCAAGGACTTCATCATCGATCCGTATCAGATCATCGAAGCCCGCGCGATGGGCGCGGACTGCATTCTGCTGATCGCCGCCGCGCTCGAACTCTCGCAGATGCAGGACCTCGAAGCCTACGCGCACTCGCTCGGGCTCGCGGTGCTGGTCGAAGTCCACGACGCCGACGAACTGCGCGACGCGCTCACGCTGAAGACGCCGCTCATCGGCATCAACAATCGCAATCTGCGCACGTTCGAAACGACGATCGAAACGACCATCGGCTTGCTGGAGCAGATTCCCGATGACCGCATCGTGGTAACGGAATCCGGCGTTCTGTCGCGCGTCGATGTCGACCGGCTGCGCGCGATGCGCGTGCATACGTTCCTCGTCGGCGAAGCGTTCATGCGCGCCGACGATCCGGGCGCCGAACTCGCGCGCATGTTCTTCTAAATCTCATCGACGGGAACCGCATGGGCATCGAACGGGAATTGAAACTCGCGCTCGCGCCGTCGCAACACGACGACGTGGCGCGCTTCTTCGACGAACGCACCGGCGCGGGCAAGCCGATCGAGCTTGCCAACGTCTACTTCGACACGCCGGACTGCGCGCTCGCGAAGGCGAAATCCGCGCTGCGCCTGCGCCGCACGCCGGAGCAATGGCTGCAGACGTTCAAGACGCTCGGCAAATCGGTGGCTGGCCTGAGCAACCGGCACGAGTGGGAGTTGCCGGTGCAAGACGAAGCGCTCGAAATCGATGCGCTCATTGCCGCCTGCGACAACGACGCCGCGCGCGAAGCGCTGGAACGCGCCGCGCCGGACCTGATCGCGCTGTTCAAGACCAATTTCAGGCGCATCGTCTGGGACATCGAGCGCGAGGGTTCGCATATCGAAGTCGCGCTGGATCGCGGCGAAATCACGGCGGACGTCGACGGCACGACGCGTCGCGCGGATATCAGCGAGCTGGAGCTGGAACTGAAATCCGGCGAGGAAAGCGCGCTTTCGGTGCTCGCGGCGGAATTGCGCGGCGCGTTTCCCGAGATCGTTCCCGAAGACCTCAGCAAGGCGCAGCGCGGCTATCTGCTACGCGAGCCGCCCGAAGGCAAGAACCGCAACGCATGAATCAGCAGCCTTCCCTTTTCGCGGATAACGAAGCCGCGAACGCGTCGTCGAACTCCACGACGCTCGAAAGCCAGTTCGACGCGCTGCCCGCCGACTGGCGCCGCCATCTGAGGCCGTTCATCGACAGCAAGCATTACGCGGCGTTGTGCGCGTTCGTCGATGCCGAGCGCGCCGCCGGCAAGACCGTCTATCCCGCCGATGTCTTCCGCGCGCTGCGCCTCACGAGTCCTGCCGACGTGAAGGTCGTCATCCTCGGACAAGACCCGTATCACGGCGAGGACAAAGGCGCGCCGCAAGCGCACGGCCTCGCGTTTTCGGTGCCCGCACCCGTGCGCCCGCCGCCGTCCTTGCGCAACATCTTCAAGGAGATTCACGCGAGTCTCGGATTTCCCGCGCCCGCGCACGGTTGCCTCGATTCGTGGGCCAAACAAGGCGTGCTGCTGCTGAACACGTCGCTGACGGTCGAGCGCGATAAAGCCGGAAGCCACGCGAAACGCGGCTGGGAACAATGCACCGACACGCTGATCCACGAAATGGCGCAGCGTCACGATGGCCTCGTGTTCATGCTGTGGGGCGCACACGCGCAGGCGAAGCGCAAGCTGATCGACGACACGCAGAAGGCGCATTGCGTGCTGGAGGCGGCGCATCCGTCGCCGTTGTCGGCGTATCGCGGATTCTTCGGCTGCGGGCACTTCGCGCTCGCGAACGAATATCTGACGAAGCACGGACGCGCGCCGATCGACTGGCGTCTGCCCGCCGAGCCTGAATTGCTCGCCTGAAACGCAAAAAACCCCGCCACGCGGGGTTTTTCTTCGATACGAAAGCGCTTAAACCGCTGCGATCGCCTCACGCGCCGACGCGAGTGCCGCGCCAGCCGCTTCCGGTCCCATGTTCAGGCCTTCGGCGTAGATGAAGTTCACGTCCGTCATGCCGAGGAAGCCGAGGAACGTCTTGAGGAACGGCGTCTGCGAATCGTTCGGCGTGCCTGCGTACTTGCCGCCGCGCGCCGACACCACGTACACCTTCTTGCCCTTCACGAGACCTTCCGGACCATTCGCGGTGTAGCTGAACGTGATGCCCGCACGCGCGATCCAGTCGAAATACGTCTTCAGTTGCGACGAGATGCCGAAGTTGTACAGCGGCGCTGCGATTACGACGATATCCGCGGCTTGCAGCTCGGCGATCAGCGCTTCGCTCTTGGCGTTGATCGCGGCTTGCTCGGCGGTGCGCTGATCGGCGGGCGTGAAGAACGCGCCGAGCGTGGCGTCGTCGAGATGCGGCAGCGCGTCGCCCAGCAGATTGCGCACGACCACCTTCGCGCCCGGATTGCTTTGTTGCAGTTTCGCGGTCAGTTCGTCGGCGAGCAGCGTCGATTGAGCGCCTTGCGAACGGGCGGCGGAGTTGATCTGGAGAATCGTCGTCATGATGGCTTCCTGTCTCTGAGAGGTTCGGGCGCACTCGGCGTCCCGTTAGGAAGCATTCTTCTCATTTCGACCTTCGGGAAAAAGCCGTCAGATCGTGACGGATCGTTGCACCGATAGAACAATCCGCCACATATTCCGGCAATCAGCCTTTCAGCCAGCGCTCGCGCCATTGTTTCGACGGACCCCGACCGTCGATGGCCGTCAGCACGTAACGCGCGACTTCCGGTCCGTCCAGCTTGACCTCGGTGCGGCGCAGCTCGTCGCGACGGAACGCGTGCACCTCCACTTTCGCGCCCGGCAGATAACGCGACAGCAGCGCATCGAGATTCGAGCCGTTGACGCGCAGTCCGTCGATCGCGACGAGCACATCGCCCGCCGACAATCCCGCCTTCTGCGCCGCGCTGCCTTCGTGGACGACGGCCAGCGTGCAATCCGCGCCGCCACGCACGCGCGCGCCGAGCGACGGCTTGACGGCCGCGCCGTTGCCCGGGAGATCGGGGGCGAGCGCGATGCCGAACGGCTCGAAAAGCGCATCGAGCGGCAAATCGCGCGTGCCGCGCACGCCGTCGCGGAACAGCGAGCGCAGGTCAGCGCCGGTCGCTTCGGCGAAAAGCGCCTCGACGTCTTCCTCCGCAATGCCGCGCCCCTTGCCGTTGTAAAACTCGCGACCGTAGCGCTGCCAAAGCAGACGCATCACGTCGTCGAGCGACTTGCGGTTGTCGGTCTGCGCGCGAATCGACAGATCGAACGCCAGCGCGACGAGCGAGCCTTTCTGGTAATAGCTGACGATCGCGTTCGACGCGTTTTCGTCGGCGCGGTAGTACTTCACCCAGGCGTCGAACGAGCTTTGCGCGACCGATTGCTTGAACCGCCCGGAGCCGCGCAGCACGCCGCCGATCGTCTTGCCGAGCAGACTGAAATAATCGCCGGCGGAAATCAGGCCGCTGCGCACGAGCATCAGATCGTCGTAGTACGACGTGAAGCCTTCGAAGAGCCACAAGAGCGTCGTGTAATTTTCCTGCGACAGATCGTACGGCGCGAACGTCGCCGGCTTGATCCGCTTCACGTTCCACGTATGGAAATACTCGTGGCTGCACAGGCCGAGATACGTGCGATAACCCTCGGTCGTTTCCGGGCGGCCCTGCACCGGCAGATCCGTGCGATTGCAGATGAGCGCCGTCGATGCGCGATGCTCCAGCCCGCCGTAACCATCGCTGACGGCGACGGTCATGAACACGTAGCGATCCATCGGCGCTTTCTTCGTGCGCGGCTCGAAGAGCGCGATCTGCGCTTCGCAGACGCGCTTCAGGTCGGCGGCGAGCCGGTTCATATCGAGATTGACGACGCGCCCCGAAATCACGATGTCGTGCTTCACGCCGTGCGCGCTGAAACTGCCGAGCGCGAATTCACCGAGCGTGACCGGATGGTCGACGAGTTCGTCGTAATTCGCCGCTTCATAGGCGCCGAAACCGTAGCGCTTCGTGCCGCGCGCTTCTGAAAGCGCCGTCGCGACGCGCCAGTTGCGATACGCGCCGCCCTGCGGCGGTTCGATATCGACGACGCACGGCGCGCCCGACTGCCCTTCCACCGCGAGGAACGTGCTCGTGCCGTTGAAGAAGCCGACGGTGTCGTCGAGATGCGCGGCGCGCACCGACATGTCCCACGCGTAGACCTCGTAGCGCAGCGTGATCGGGCCGTCGGTCGGCGCGGCTTGCCACGCGTGCTTGTCGATCTTTTCGATGGCGATCTTGCGGCCCGCCGCGTTGAACGCCTGCAGCGTCACGATGTTGCGTGCGAATTCGCGGATCATGTAGCTGCCCGGAATCCAGACCGGCAGCATGAAGCGCTGGCCGGCCGGATCGGGAACGGCTACGGTCAGCGTCACTTCGAAGAGATGCGCGGCGGGATTTTTCGGAACGATGCGGTAGCGGACGGGCTGCACCGTTTGCAAAAGCGTAGTCATCTCGATGTCCTTTGTTCTTGTTCTGGGCGCGTCGATCTTGAACGAACCGCGCCCGGCGCCTTGCTTGTTTACGCTGCGCTTTCGGAAAAGCAAGGCCGTAAAAACACAGGAGGCGCATGACGCGCCTCCCTTCTTCGTTTCGGACCGCGCTCAGCGCACGGCGGACAGTTCCTTTTCGAGCCGGTCGGCGGGCACGGCGCCTGGCAGACGCCGGCCATCGGCGAGGAATACGGTCGGCGTGCCGGTGACGTTCATCGCGCGGCCGAGCTTTAGATTCTTGTCGATGGCGGTCGTATCGCACGATGCCGACGCGGTCGGCGCCTTGTGATCGAGCATCCAGCTTTCCCACGACACACCGCGATCCTGCGCGCACCAGATCGACTTCGACTTGGCCGTCGAATCGGGCGAGAGCACCGGATACAGGAAGGTGTAGACCGTCACGTTGTCGATCGACTTCAGCGTCGATTCGAGTTGCTTGCAGTACGGGCAGTTCGGATCGGAAAACACCGCGATCTTGCGGCTGCCGTTGCCCTTCACGACCTTCACCGCGTTCTCGAACGGCAGCTTCGCGAAGTCGATCTTGTTGGTTTCGGCAAGCCGCGCCTCGGTCAGGTTCTTGCTGTTCCGTGTATCGACGAGATCGCCGATCAGCACGTAATTGCCGCTCGCGTCGCTATACACGATCTGCGAGCCGAGATTCACCTCGTAGAGACCGGGAATCGGCGTCTT
The DNA here is from genome assembly GCF_031451415.1 of Caballeronia sp. LZ028. NCBI lineage: Bacteria > Pseudomonadati > Pseudomonadota > Betaproteobacteria > Burkholderiales > Burkholderiaceae > Caballeronia > Caballeronia sp. LZ028. The sequence continues at coordinate 2,949,145 of NZ_JARUXN010000001.1, forward strand.
TTCGATGCTCTTGATGGTCGCGTCGCCCATGCGCGATTCGAGCGCCGACTTGAGCTTGTCGGTGGTCTGATCGGCCTGCGCCGAACAGCCGACGCCGAGCGTCACGGCGAGCGCCGCGGCCGTCGCCAGGGCCAGTCTGAGGGTGGTTTTCATGCGGTTTCCTGTGAGTCGTGCGGCATCGCGCCCGAGAAAGTGAGATTGTTTCAGCCGAGCGCCGCCGAGACGAGCCAGCGCTTGATGAGCGGCTGCGCGCCGACGAACGCCATGCCGGTGTTGCGGACCGCGCGCGCGAGCGTACCCGGCACGGCGAAAAGCCGCTGCAGGCCGTCGGTCGCGAACATGAGCTTCTGGATGTCTTCACGGCGCGCGCGTTCGTATCGGCGAAGGAGGATCGGATCGCCGAGATCGCGGAACGACTCCTTGTTCGCGATGACGTCCGCGAGCGCGGCGACGTCGCGCAGGCCGAGGTTCATGCCCTGCCCCGCGAGCGGATGAATCAGATGCGCGGCATCGCCGACGAGCGCAACACGCGGCGCGACGAGTTTGTCGACGGTTTGCAGCCCGAGCGGAAAGCCTTGCGCCGGCGTCACGCAATCGAGCGTGCCGAGCTGGTTTTGCGTTGCCGTTTCGACTTGCGCGGCGAGTTGCGCCGGATCGAGCGCGAGCAGTTCGTCGGCGTGTTCGGTGCGCGCGGACCACACGAGCGAAACGTGATCGCCCGGCAGCGGCAAGAGCGCGATGATTTCGGTATCGCGGAACCATTGGTACGCCGTTTCGCCGTGCGGCTTTTCGGCCTTGAAATTGGCGACGACGCCCGTCTGCCGATAATCGCGCCGATTCATCTTCGCGCCCATTTGCGCGCGCACCCACGAATGCGCGCCGTCCGCGCCGACGATCAGATCCGTCTCCAGCATTTCGCCGCTCGCGAGTGCAATGTGCGCGGCGTCGGTTTCGACCGTCATGCCCTGCGCGCGCGATTCGAACCACGAAAGACTCGGCGAAAAGCGCAACGCGGCATCGAGCGATTGCTCGATCAGCGACGATTCCACGATCCACGCGAGCTGCGGCACCGACGCCTGAAACGCCGAGAAGTGCAATTCCGCGTGGGCATCGCCGAACACGCGCATGTCGAAGACGGGACCGAGCCGCGAACGATCGAGCGCCTGCCAGACGCGCAGACGCTCCAGCAGCGCCTGCGAGCTCGACGACAGCGCGTAGATGCGCGAATCGAACGCCGCGCCCGGCGGCAGGCCAGCCGCGCGCGACGCGACGAGCGCGGTGCGCAGCCCGGATTGCGCGAGCGCGAGCGCCGCCGTCTTGCCGACGAGCCCGCCGCCGACGACGATAGCGTGAAATTTCAGTGGATGCGGAGTCATCCGGGCATTATAGCCGTGGGGTTCGAACGGGTTTGCGAGCCGGCGGCGGCGCTTGCCCGCGACGGTGCGGCGGTACAATAGCGGTTTGCCTGGCCGCCGCACGCGGCCGTAGCGTGGCGGGCGGTTCTCGCCCGCTCATTGCGCACCATTTTTGACGAAACCCGCGCGGCCCGCGCCGTCTTACCAGTTCGAAGGATTCCATGAGCCTCCAATGCGGCATCGTCGGCTTGCCTAATGTCGGCAAGTCCACTCTTTTCAATGCGTTGACCAAGGCGGGCATTGCCGCCGAGAACTATCCGTTCTGCACCATCGAGCCGAACGTCGGCGTGGTCGAAGTGCCGGACGCGCGCCTCAACGCGCTCGCCGAAATCGTGAAGCCCGAGCGCATCCTGCCGGCGGTCGTCGAATTCGTCGATATCGCGGGGCTCGTCGCCGGTGCGTCGAAAGGCGAAGGCCTCGGCAATCAGTTCCTCGCGAACATCCGCGAAACCGACGCGATCACGCACGTCGTGCGCTGCTTCGAGGACGAGAACGTGATCCACGTCGCGGGCCAGATCGATCCGATTGCGGATATCGAAGTCATCAATACTGAACTCGCGCTCGCCGATCTGGCGACGGTCGAAAAAGCGCAGGCGCGCTATTCGAAGGCGGCGAAGTCGGGCAACGACAAGGAAGCGATCAAGCTCGTCGCCGTGCTGGAAAAAGTGCGCGCGCAGCTCGATCAGGCGAAGCCGGTGCGCGGCCTTTCGCTGACGGAAGAAGAACTGCTGCTCATCAAGCCGTTCTGCCTGATCACGTCCAAGCCGACGATGTACGTCGCGAACGTGAAGGACGACGGCTTCGAGAACAACCCGCATCTCGACGCGGTGCGCAAGCATGCGGAAGCGGAAAACGCGCCGGTGGTCGCGGTGTGCGCGGCGATCGAAGCGGAAATCGCCGATCTCGACGATGCCGACAAGCTCGAATTCCTCGCCGACATGGGCATGGACGAGCCGGGCTTGAATCGCGTGATTCGCGCGGGTTTCAAGCTGCTCGGCCTGCAGACGTACTTCACGGCGGGCGTGAAGGAAGTGCGCGCGTGGACGATTCATATCGGCGATACGGCGCCCCAGGCGGCGGGTGCCATTCACACGGATTTCGAGCGCGGGTTCATTCGCGCGCAGACCATCTCGTTCGATGACTACATCGCATATAAGGGCGAGCAAGGGGCGAAGGAAGCCGGGAAGATGCGCGCCGAAGGGAAGGAGTATGTCGTGCACGACGGGGATGTCATGAATTTCTTGTTTAACGTCTGACGCGCGACGTAAAGAAACGTCAAAGCTGCTTGCCTCGCGAAGCGGAGTGTCTTTTCATGGACACTCCGCTTTTTTCTTGCGCGGACGAGACAACGCAGCAACGCTGCGATCGACAAAAACAACGAGACATAACCACGAGATGCAGAGACACGCACTGCGCGCATTCACAGCTTTCACGCTGATCGCGGCGAGCTCGCTCGCAACGTCCGACGCCTTCGCCTATCGCGGCAACCCGTACCAGTATCAACCGCAGCCCGACGAGTCCGATCTCGACAACCACGGTCATTACGTCAACCGCGACGGCAACGTCGTCCACTCGCCCGCGCGCACGCGCTCCGGCGCTGTCCCCGCGGGCGCGACCGCGCAATGCCGCGACGGCTCCTACAGCTTCAGCCAGCATCACAGCGGCACATGCTCGCGGCACGGGGGCGTAGCCGCCTGGCAATGACCGCCTCCACCGCGAAGTACAATGCCACCTAATCCCGCCTGCGCGAAACGCCACGGCGGGAACGCGCGAATCCGCGCCACCGAACATCCTCGCGCGCCGAACCGGGCGCCCCGCATTCATCCATCCAGCTAGGACAACATGGCCCAATACGTCTTCACCATGAACCGCGTCGGCAAGATCGTCCCGCCGAAGCGTCAGATCCTGAAAGACATCTCCCTTTCGTTCTTCCCCGGCGCCAAAATCGGTCTGCTCGGCCTGAACGGTTCCGGCAAATCGACGCTCATCCGCATCATGGCGGGCGTCGACAAGGACATCGAAGGCGAAGCCACGCCGATGCCCAATCTGAACATCGGCTATCTGCCGCAGGAGCCGCAGCTCGATCCGCAGCAGACCGTGCGTGAAGCCGTCGAAGAAGGTCTCGGCGATGTCTTCCTGGCGCAAAAGAAGCTCGACGAAATCTACGCCGCCTACGCCGAACCCGACGCCGATTTCGACGCGCTCGCCGCCGAACAGGCGAAGTACGAAGCCATCCTCTCGACGAGCGATGGCGGCAGCCCCGAGCAGCAACTCGAAGTCGCCGCCGACGCGCTGCGCCTGCCCGCGTGGGACGCGAAAATCGAACATCTGTCGGGCGGCGAAAAGCGTCGCGTCGCGCTGTGCAAGCTGCTGCTGCAAAAGCCCGACATGCTGCTCCTCGACGAACCGACCAACCACCTCGACGCCGAATCCGTCGAATGGCTCGAACAGTTTCTGACGCGCTATCCGGGCACCGTCGTCGCGGTGACGCACGATCGCTACTTCCTCGATAACGCCGCCGAATGGATTCTCGAACTCGACCGCGGACACGGCATTCCGTGGAAGGGCAACTATTCGAGCTGGCTCGATCAGAAGGAAGACCGCCTGAAGCAGGAAGAGGCGAGCGAATCCGCGCGTCAGAAGGCGATCAAGAAAGAACTCGAATGGGTGCGGCAGAATCCGAAGGGACGTCAGGCGAAATCGAAGGCGCGTATCGCGCGATTCGAGGAACTCAACAGCCAGGAATACCAGAAGCGCAACGAAACGCAGGAAATCTTCATTCCGGTCGGCGATCGCCTCGGCAATGAAGTCATCGAGTTCAAGAACGTCAGCAAGGCGTATGGCGACCGCCTGCTCATCGACAACCTGAACATGAAGATTCCGGCGGGCGCGATCGTCGGCATCATCGGGCCGAACGGCGCGGGTAAGTCCACGCTCTTCCGCATGCTGACCGGCAAGGAGCAGCCGGATTCGGGCGAAATCGTCAAGGGACCGACGGTCAAGCTCGCGTACGTCGATCAGAGCCGCGATGCGCTCGCCGCCGACAAGACCGTCTTCGAGGAAATCTCCGGCGGCGCCGACGTCCTCACGGTCGGCAAATACGAAACGCCGTCGCGCGCGTATATCGGCCGCTTCAACTTCAAGGGCAGCGATCAGCAGAAACTCGTCGGCAATCTGTCCGGCGGCGAGCGCGGACGTCTGCATCTGGCGAAGACGCTCATCGCGGGCGGCAACGTGCTGCTGCTCGACGAACCGTCGAACGACCTCGACGTCGAAACGCTGCGCGCGCTCGAAGACGCGCTGCTCGAATTCGCCGGCTCCGTGATGGTGATTTCGCACGACCGCTGGTTCCTCGACCGCATCGCGACGCACATCCTCGCGTTCGAGGGCGATTCGCACGTCGAATTCTTCGACGGCAACTATCAGGAATACGAGGCCGACAAGCGCAAGCGTCTCGGCGAGGAAGCCGCGAAGCCCAAGCGTCTGCGCTACAAGCCGATCACGCGCTAACGTCTGACGAAATAGCCTATGCGGGCGCGCGCACCGACATCAGGCGTAAAAGTGGCGACTGTGTAGGGCGCAGTCGCCACTTACTTTTTCGAGCGACGCTTTCCAGTAAGCCGACACGGAGACACACGCAGATGGCGGGATCGAGCGCGCGGCGGGGAGCGCTTTGGGCAATCGGAATCGTCGTGGCGCTCGTCGTCGTGGTGATCGGCGGCTGGTTTTTCGTCGTCCATCAGATGAAAGAGCGGATCCTCGAGACGCTCGGCCCGAACGGTTCGGTGGAAGAGATCGACGTCGGCTTCGGGCACGTCACGCTCTCGCGCGTGCGGCTGCGCGGCCCGAAAGACTGGCCAGCCGGCGACGCGATGCGCGCGGAGCGCATCGTGCTCGACGTCGACATGCAATCGCTCATCTCGAGGCCGATTCATCTGCGCAGCGTGAGCGTCGACAACTACTATCTGTCGATCGTCCGCTCCGCCGATGGCCGCGTACGCATCCTGCCCGGCCTCAAGGAAACCGCGCGCGAAGCCGACGCCCGGCCCGACAGCAAGGAACGTCAGGAGCACGCGCAAGAAGAAAAAATCATCGATCGCGTGTCGTTCGAGCGCGGCTCGATGGAGTTCTTCGACGGCTCCGTGCCGAACCCGCCGTATCGCGTGCTGATCGGCGATGCGCGCGCCACTGTCGATCATCTGCATCTGCCCGCGCTCACCGAGCGCACCGAGCTTTCGATGACCGGTTCCATCAAAGGTCCGTCGCACACGGGCAACGTCACGTGGGGCGGCTGGATGATCATCGCCAACAAGGATTCGCAGACGCGCGCGACGCTGCGCAACGTCGATGTCGCGACGCTCGATCCGTATCTGCTGAAGAAGGCCGGCGCAAAGGCGGCGGTGACAGGCGGCACCATCGACATGACGATCGATGCAACCGTGAAGAATTACCGCATTCACGCGCCCGGCACGTTGACGCTGAATCATCTGCAGATCAGCGATACCGGCAACGCGCTCGACACCTTTCTCTCGATTCCGACGAAAGCCGCGATCGCCGCGCTCAAAGACCGCAAGGAACAGATCAAGCTCGACTTCACGCTCGAAGGCGATCTGCGCGATCCGAAATTTTCGCTGAGCGAGAGTCTGTCGAAGAAGCTCGCGGCGGGATTCGCGAAGGCGCTGGGCGTCAGCGCTGAAGGCGTCGCGCGCGGCGCGGGCGATACGGTTCGGGGAATCGGCAACGCGCTGAAGAACCTGCTCGGGCAATAGCGCGTCGCCTTCTCGCTTTACTTTCAGATCGGCAGATTCAGCGCGCGCAGCTTCGTTTCGGTTTGCAGCGCGCCGGTGTAGTGAACGCCGTGCCAGCCGAGCGCCGTCGCGGCTTGCGCGTTCATCGGGTTGTCGTCGATGAACACGAGCTCGTTCGGCTGAACGCCCGGCAGATGCCGTTCGATCTCCGCGCGCATCAAACCGAAAATCTGCGGATCAGGCTTCACGAGGCCCACGCGCCCTGACACGACGATCTCGCGAAACTTCCGCAAGACGTCGAAGCGTTCCCACGCATACGGAAACGTCTCCGCCGACCAGTTCGTGAGGCCGAAGAGCGGCACGCCCGCCGCTTCGAGCCGGTCGACGAGCGCCACGCCCTCTTCCAGCACGCCGGACACCATTTCCGGCCAGCGGGCGTAGAACGCGCGGATCAGCGCTTCGTGCTCGGGATAGACGGCGATCAGTTCGGCGGTGCCGTCCTCGATGGTCTGCCCGCCGTCCTGTTGCACGACCCATTCCATCTTGCAGACGTTGTCGAGGAACCAGCGGCGCTCGGTGTCGTCTGGAATCAGATGCTTGTAGAGATATTCGCGATTCCAGTCGATCAGCACGCCGCCGAAATCGAATACGACTGCCTTGATGGTCATTGCTCGCTGCTCCGTGGGTCAGATCGCCTTGGTCCGCTCTTCGAGCCATGCCAGCGCCTTGCCCGTCACATGCGGCGACACGCGGCGCCGCACGGTTTCGTGATACGCGTTGAGCCACGCGCGTTCGTCTTCGCGCAGCAACGACACATCGATGCAGCGCGCGTCGATCGGACAAAGCGTCAGCGTTTCAAATTCGAGGAAATCGCCGAATTCGGTCTTGCCCGCCGCCTGGTTCATCACGAGATTCTCGATGCGGATGCCCCACTTGCCCGGCCGATAAATGCCCGGCTCGACCGACGTGATCATGCCCTCTTCCATCGCCGTCCACGGTTCGGCGGGCGCGTAGTGCGAAATTACTTGCGGGCCTTCGTGCACGTTCAGGAAATAGCCGACGCCGTGTCCCGTGCCGTGGCCGTAGTCCGCGCCCGCTTCCCAGATCGGCGCGCGCGCGATCGAATCGAGCATCGGCGAACGGATGCCGCGCGGAAAACGCGCGCGCGAAAGCGCCATCGTACCCTTCAGCACGACGGTGAAATCGCGCTTGTGCTCGGCCGTGATTTCGCCGATCGGCACGACACGCGTGATGTCCGTGGTGCCGCTCAGATATTGGCCGCCCGAATCGATCAGCAGCAGACCGTTGCCTTCGATGACCGCATGCGACGCTTCCGTCGCGCGGTAATGCGGCATCGCGCCGTTCGCGTTGAAGCCCGCGATCGTGCCGAAGCTCAGCGTGACGAAACCCGGGCGGCGCGCACGCGCGGCAGTCAGCTTCTCGTCGATGGTCAGTTCCGTGATGCGCTCGCGTCCCAGCGCCTCCTCGAACCACGCGAAGAAGTCGGCGAGCGCGGCGCCGTCCTGCTCCATCGTCGCGCGGATCTGCTCCGCTTCCGCCGCGGTCTTGCGCGACTTCGCGAACGTCGACGGATTCACCGCCTCGACGATTTTCACCGCCGACGGCACTTTCTCCAGCAAGCCGTGCGTGATTCGGCGCGGGTCGATCAGGAGCGTCGCGCCCGCGGGCAGCGACGCGAGCGATTCCGATGCGGCCGCGTACGGCGCGACGCGCACGTTGTCGCGCGACAGCGATTCGACGAGCGCGCCCGGAATCTTGCCGTCCGCGACGAAAATCGTCGCGTCGTCGAGACCGATCAGCGCGTGCGCGACGAAAACCGGGTTGTAGCTCACGTCGCCGCCGCGCAGATTGAAGATCCACGCGAGATCGTCGAGTGTGGAAACGAAGTGCCATTGCGCGCCTTTGGCACGCATCGCGTCGCGCACTTGCGCGAGCTTGTCCGCGCGAGCGACGCTCGCATTCGGCGCCGCATGCTCGTAGACGGCCGCCTCCGGCAAGCCGGGGCGCGCGGGCCACACGGCATCGAGCAGATCGACATCGGTGCGTAATACGATGCCGCGCGCACTCAGCGCATCGGACAGTGCACGCGCCGCCGCGACGCCGAGCACGGTGCCGTCGACGGCGACCGTCGCGCCCGATGCGACGTTTTCAGCGAGCCAGTCGACGTGCGGCGCGGTCTGCTGCCCGCCCATCATCTTCATGAGCACGATGCCGGTGCCGGCGAGTTGCGTCTCGGCTTGCGTCCAGTAGCGGCTGTCGACCCAGACGCCCGCGAAGTCCGCCGTCACCACGAGCGTGCCGACCGAGCCGGTGAAGCCCGAAAGCCACTGACGCCCTTGCCAGCGTTCCGGCAGATATTCGGAAAGATGCGGATCCGCCGATGGAATCAGCACGGCGGCGAGCTTTTCGCGCGCCATCTGGCCGCGCAACGACTCGATGCGGCTCGCGAACATGGCGGGTTCCGGAATGGCTGAATCTGCAATGCGATCGTTCATGAAGTCACCTGCTTGAAAGCCCGCGTAGGGCGCGAAGAGCACGACGCGCGGCAAGGATCACCCGCCCGCGTCACAAAATCGAGATCAGCGGCGCGCCGCCAGTCCGACAGTCGTCGTCACGACGAAGAGCGCGAAGACCGCGCACGCGAGCCATTCGAGCGTGTCGCCGTCGTGATATACATCGACGATATTGCCGAGCATGCGCGCAACAACCGTCGCCAGTATGCCAGCGGCGATGGCCGTCCAGACGTAGCCCGCCGGACCGCGCGCGACGCGTCCCGCACGGCGCAGCGGATGCAGCCACCAGCCCGCCGCGCCGATCACCGCACCGAGAAAAATCAGTCCGATCCAGCCCATCAGCGGCGATGCTCCATCGGTGTCGATTCGTTGCAAAGCGGAGCAGATCGGTGGATGTACATGATTTAGGGCAATCCTCGGCGCGACGTAGCGCTTGAGTTTAGGGGCCGGATATGGGGAGCGCAAGGCTCGGAATGCGCGTACCGAAATCGCATCGAAGGGAACCAAAAGCGCGCTTCTTCTTTTTGAGAAGATTATGCGAGTTTTCCGAAACTCCGCCGCTCGGCCGAATGATAAAATCCTTTCATCTTTGCGCTTTATATATATTTTTGCCATTTATAAAGCGAACTTCACATTTATCGCCACTTCGTTAATCGCGTTACTGATTTTCACGCGACGAATTGACGGTTTCAAAGGCGGCATTTTCCTATGACTGAAGCCAATCCAATTTCCCTGCGTGGTCTCGAAATGATCGTCACGTATCGCGGCTCCGGTCAGGAAAGGCGCGATAACCTGCGTGGCGTTCTGCGCCACCTTGTCCGCACCTATTCGGACTTTCACATCTGGCTTATCGAAGCGGACGCCGCGCCCACGTTCAGTTGGACCGAGATCGGCGATTCGCGCATCCGGCACGTATTCGTGCACGATACCGGCCCGTTTCCGAAAGCGAGGCTCGTCAATCTCGGTGCGTTAATGGCAAAAAGCCCGATTATCTGCATGCACGATGCCGATATGATCGCCAATCCACGCATGATGAAATCGGCCGTCGACGCATTAATGGACGGCGATGCCAGCGACGTGCTTTGCCCCTTCTCGCGCGTGCTGAATGTTTCAGGCGATCGACGCCAAACGTTTATCGAATCGGGAAACTTCGACGAATTCGCTCCGTTCATGGAAGGCGATTTACCGGACGATATCAATGTGCTCTACGCCAACACGCCGGGCGCAATCAACCTTTTTAAACGCCCGGAATTCATCCGTATCGGCGGCGTGGATCCGCAGTTCACGGGCTGGGGCGGCGAGGACGACGACCTGTTCATCCGCGGCGCGCGGCTCGGTCTGCGTTGGCATGCACTTGCCGGACCGGATTCCTCGCTGTTTCATCTGAATCATGACTCCGCGTCACGCGCCGCGATGTGCGAGGAAGAACATAGCGCGCGAAACCGGCAAATGGCGCGCCGAACCGATGAAATGCCGATCGAGGAACTGGAGGCGCGAGCGCTCGAGCTTGCGAAGTATTTCCGCTGACCGGCGCGGCTTTCTGTCACACGCTCGTTCCGGCAAACCGCTCGACGCCCGGCTGCGCGGGCGTTTTCGGCACTTCGGGCTCGGTCGCGCCCCAAATGCCACCTATAAATGAAGAAATACGCAAAAGGCTATAATATTGGGCTATCTGAAAGGCCATCGGCTTAGGCCCAAAGCATCAGCCCAAAAAAATGCAGCTCCTCACGATCGGAATCAACCACCACACTGCGCCTGTCGCTCTGCGCGAACGCGTGGCGTTTCCGCTCGAACAGCTGAAGCCCGCGCTGGGCGCGCTGAAGGACATTTGGCTTGGCCCGCTCGCGAAGGCGTCGCCCGAAGCGGCGATTCTCTCGACCTGCAATCGCACCGAACTCTACTGCGCCACCGACGACTCCGCCGCCCGCGAAGCCGCGATCCAGTGGCTCTCGAAGTACCACAACATTCCCGTTCCCGAGCTCGCGCCGCATGTCTATGCGCTGCCGCAGTCGGAAGCGGTGCGCCACGCGTTCCGCGTCGCATCGGGGCTGGACTCGATGGTGCTCGGAGAGACGCAAATCGTCGGACAAATGAAGGACGCGGTGCGCACCGCGTCCGAAGCCGGCGCGCTCGGCACGTATCTCAATCAGTTGTTCCAGCGCACGTTCGCAGTCGCGAAGGAAGTTCGCACGACGACCGAAATCGGCGCGCAATCCGTCTCGATGGCCGCCGCCGCCGTGCGCCTCGCGCAGCGCATCTTCGAGAATATTTCCAGCCAGCGCGTGCTGTTCATCGGCGCGGGCGAAATGATCGAGCTCTGCGCCACCCATTTCGCGGCGCAGAATCCGCGTGAGCTGGTCGTCGCCAACCGCACGGCGGAGCGCGGCGAGAAGCTCGCCGGCCGCTTCAACGGCCGCGCGATTCCGCTTTCCGAATTGCCGTCGCGCATGCACGAGTTCGACATCATCGTGTCGTGCACGGCGTCGACGCTGCCGATCATCGGTCTCGGCGCGGTCGAGCGTGCAGTGCGCGCGCGCCGGCATCGCCCGATCTTCATGGTCGATCTCGCCGTGCCGCGCGATATCGAGCCGGAAGTCGGCAATTTGCACGACGTGTTCCTCTACACCGTCGACGATCTCGGTGCGATCGTGCGCGAGGGCAACGCGTCGCGTCAGGCGGCGGTCGCGCAGGCCGAATCGATCATCGAGACGCGCGTCGCGAATTTCATGCAATGGCTCGATGCGCGCAGCATCGTGCCGGTCATCCGCCACATGCACACGCAGGCGGACGCGCTGCGCCGCGCCGAACTCGAACGCGCGCGCAAGATGCTCGCGCGCGGCGACGACCCCGCCGCCGTGCTCGAAGCGCTCTCGCAATCGCTCACGAACAAGCTGATTCACGGTCCGACGCACGCGCTCAACCGAGCAAGCAGCGAGGAGCGCAACCAGCTCATCGACCTGATGAGCGGCTTCTACCGTCACGGCTCGTCGTCCGATTCGTCGGAACGTTAGCGGCCTTCTCTTTGCTATTCTCAAAGGCTGTCCGCGATTTACGCGGCGGCTTTCCGATCGCAGTTCTTCCTGACGCTCACCGCGTCATCTCCGTCCGATGAAAACGAGCATGCAAGGCAAGCTCGACCAGCTTGCAAAGCGGCTGGTCGATCTCAACGAACTGTTGAGCCGCGAAGACGTGACTTCCGACATGGATCAGTACCGGAAACTCACGCGCGAGCACGCGGAAATCAGTCCGATCGTCGAGCAATACGCTCTGTGGCGACAGGCTTTGACCGACGAAGCGACCGCGCAGGAACTGCTTTCCGATCCGTCGATGCGCGATTTCGCCGAAGAGGAAATCGGCGAGGCGCGCGAGCGCATGACGAAGATCGAAGGCGAACTGCAGACGATGCTTCTGCCGAAAGATCCGAACGACGATCGCAACATCTTCATCGAAATTCGCGCGGGCACGGGCGGCGACGAATCCGCGCTGTTCGCGGGCGATCTGCTGCGCATGTATCTGCGTTATGCGGAACGCAATCGCTGGACGGCCGAGACGATGTCAGAAAGCGTCTCGGATCTCGGCGGCTATAAGGAAGTGATCGTGCGGCTCGCCGGACAGGGCGCGTATTCGCGGCTCAAGTTCGAATCGGGCGGGCATCGCGTGCAGCGGGTTCCGGCGACGGAAACGCAAGGCCGCATTCATACGTCCGCGTGCACGGTCGCGGTGATGCCGGAAGCCGATGAGATCAGCGAAGTCGTCATCAATCCGGCCGATTTGCGCATCGATACGTTCCGCGCGTCAGGCGCGGGCGGACAGCACATCAACAAGACGGATTCGGCGGTGCGCGTCACGCACTTGCCGACGGGCATCGTCGTCGAATGTCAGGATGACCGCTCGCAGCACAAGAACAAGGATCGCGCGCTGAAGGTGCTGGCCGCGCGCATCAAGGACAAGCAGTATCACGAGCAGCACGCGAAGGAAGCGGCGACGCGCAAGAGTCTGATCGGCTCGGGCGACCGTTCGGAACGCATTCGCACGTACAACTTCCCGCAAGGGCGCATGACGGATCACCGCATCAACCTCACGCTCTACAAGCTCGAGTACATCATGGACGGCGATCTCGACGAACTGATCGGCGCGCTCGTGTCCGAGCATCAGGCGGAGCAGCTCGCGGCGCTCGGGGAAACGGAGTGAGCGACGCCGCCGCGTTATTGCGCGCGTGCGCGCTGCCGCCGCTCGAAGCGCGCATTCTCTTGATGCACGTACTCGGCTGGCGGCGCACGGAACTCATCACGCGCGATCGCGAGACGCTGCCGCAAGACGCGGTCGCGCGTTTCGAGGCGCTCGCGGCGCGGCGCTCGAACGGCGAGCCGATCGCGCAGTTGATCGGCAAGCGCGAATTCTTCGGCCTCGAATTCGACGTGACGCCCGACGTGCTGATCCCGCGGCCGGAAACCGAGCTGCTCGTGGAACTCACGCTCGAAGCCATCGCCGATGCGTCGAACCCGCGCGTGCTCGATCTCGGCACGGGAACCGGCGCGATCGCGATTTCGATCGCCCACGCGCGGCCCGATGCGCGCGTGTGGGCCGTCGACCGGTCGCGCGCCGCGCTCGATGTCGCGCGCGGCAACGCTTCGCGCCTGCTGAAGAGCGGTAACGTGACCTTCGTCGAAAGCGATTGGACCGCGAACATCGATCCGTCGTTGCGGTTCGAGGCGATCGTCAGCAATCCGCCGTATATCGCGAGCGGCGATCCGCATCTCGAACAAGGCGACCTGCGCTTCGAGCCGCGCGGCGCGCTCACCGACGACGCCGACGGTTTGTCCGCGATCCGCACGATCGTCGATAACGCGCCGCGTCTTCTCGCGCACGACGGCGCGCTGTGGATCGAGCACGGCTACGACCAGGCGGAATCGGTGCGCGCGCTGCTCACCGCACGCGGTTTCAGCGACGTGCACTCGATGCGCGATCTCGCGGGCATCGAACGTTGCTCGGGCGGCCGGTTCGCGGCCTGACGGCCCGGCTCGTGTAATCGAAATCCGCTATCATTTCGAGAACTCTCACCGAAATCTCAAGCGCAGGAACGCCATGGATACGCAAGAACGCATCAAGCAAATCGTCGATCAGAACGCGGTCGTCCTTTTCATGAAGGGCACGGCGCAATTCCCGATGTGCGGCTTCTCCGGCCGCGCAATCCAAGTGCTCAAGGCATGCGGCGTCGATCAGATCAAGACCGTGAACGTCCTCGAAGACGACGAAATCCGCCAGGGCATCAAGGAATTCTCCAACTGGCCAACCATTCCGCAGCTCTACGTGAAGGGCGAGTTCATCGGCGGCTCGGACATCATGATGGAGATGTATCAATCGGGCGAACTGCAACAGCTTTTCGCCGCCGCTTAAGTCTTTAGCAAGTGAGCGCGCCCGCTGCCGCGAAACGACGGCTCATCGTCGCGATCACCGGCGCAACGGGCGCCATCTACGGCGTGCGTCTGCTCGAGACGCTGCGCCGCCTGTCCGGCGTCGAGACGCATCTGCTCGTTTCCAGCGCCGGCTGGCTCAATATCCAGCACGAACTCGAACTCGATAAAGCCGCGGTCCACGCGCTCGCCGATGTCGTCCACAGCGTGCGCGATGTCGGCGCGACCATTGCGTCGGGTTCGTTCGCAACCGACGGCATGGTCGTCGCGCCCTGTTCGATGCGAACGCTCGCGAGCATCGCGCACGGTCTTTCGGACAATCTCATCACTCGCGCCGCCGATGTCGTGCTGAAAGAACGTCGCCGTCTGGTGCTGCTTGTGCGCGAAACGCCTTTCAACCTCGCGCATCTGCGGAATATGACGGCCGTCACCGAAATGGGCGGTGTGATCTTTCCGCCGTTGCCGGCGTTCTATCAGAAGCCCGCGAGCATCGACGAAATGGTCGATCACACCGTCGCGCGCGTCATCGATCTTTTCGGCTTTGCCCAATCGGTTGCACCCGCGTGGCGCGGGCTGCGCGGCGAAGCGTCGGATTGACAACGCCGGCGACACAATTCGTTGCCCGCCGGACCGTTTATAAACGGAGTTCGCGGTACTACATTGACGGCATACCGCTTAGGAATTTGCCGCCATGAGCCGACTCCCCACCGTTTTCATTTCCCACGGCGCGCCGACGCTGCCGATCGACCCGTCGATGCCGTCCGCCGAATTCGCATCGCTCGGTCAGACGCTGCCGCGCCCCGGCGCCATTTTGATGCTGTCCGCGCATTGGGGCACGGCGCAGCCGGTCGCTAGCACGGCCGAGCGCCCGGAAACCATCCACGACTTCTACGGCTTCCCGCGCGCGCTCTACGAACTGCGCTATCCGGCGCCCGGCGCGCCCGATCTGGCAAAGCGCGCCGCCGCGCTGCTCGGCGCGCAAGGCATTCCCGCCGCGACGACGAATCACGGGCTCGATCACGGCGCATGGGTGCCGATGCTGCTGATGTTCCCCGACGCCGAGGTGCCGGTCACGCAGCTATCGATTCAGCCGCATCTCGATGCCGCGCACCATTTCCGCATCGGCCGGGCGCTGCGCGAGTTGCGCTATGACGGCGTGATGATCGTCGGTTCCGGGCAAATCACGCACAATCTGCGCATGGCCGATTTCAGCGCTCGCCCTGAAGACGCCGATCCGCGCGTGGCCGAATTCACCGACTGGTTCGAGAGCCGCATGGCCGAACGCGACATCGACGCCCTGCTCGACTATCGCGCACGCGCGCCGCACGCCGCGCTGATGCATCCGACCGACGAGCATCTGCTGCCGGTGTTCAGCGCGCTCGGCGCGGCGGCGGACGATTATCGGCTCGGCATCCAGTCACTCGGCACATTCCAGCGTGCGCTCGCGATGACCAACTACGTCTTCACCGACGACTGATCGAAAAAAAGCCCGCCTGATCGCTCAGGCGGGCTTTTTCGGCGAAGGCGAAACGCTTACGCGCCGACTTCGTGAAGAATGTCGTCGGTGCTTTCGCGCTCTTCGAGATAGGTCGTGCGATAACCCGTGTGCACGCCCCAGTAATAGAAGATCAGCGCGAGCACGGCGACCGCCGCCATGTCCCAGCCGTACGGCAGCAATCCGTTTCCGCCGAAGTCCTTGCTGCCGATCAGCGACATGACCGCCATCGACGGCAGATAGGCCACGAGCCACCAAGCAGCCTTCAGATCGCGGCCCCAGCCTGCGAAACCGACCTTGCTCTGAAAATAGAAGTACACCGGCAACGCGACGACCATCAGCAGAATGATCTCGCCGGTCAGCGGCCACTTCGCCCAGAACAGCACAAGCGACGCGCACACGAATGCGAACGGCGCGACCAGGCCCATCAGCGGAATATTGACCGGGCGATCCAGATCCGGCGCCGCGCGGCGCAACGCCATCAGGCTGACCGGGCCGGTGAGATACGAGATGACCGTCGCCACCGAGATCACCGCCGCGAGCGTGCCCCAGCCGCGGAAGAAGAACAGGAACACGAACGACACGAACAGGTTGAACCACATCGCCTGACGCGGCACGCCGTAAAACGGATGCACGTTGCCGAACATCTTCGGCATCGTGTTGTTGCGCTCCATCGCGTAGATCATGCGCGTGGTCGTGGCCATATAGGTCGTGCCGGTGCCGCTCGGACTGACGAACGCATCGACGTACAAGAGGATGGCGAGCCAATTCAGGTTGAGCGCGATCGCCAGTTCCGCGAACGGCGATGCAAAGTTGAAGTGCTGCCAGCCCTTCGCCACATCCGCCGGATTCACCGCGCCGATGTACGCGATCTGAAGCAGCACGTAGATCACGAGCGCGATCAGGATCGAACCGACCACGGCGAACGGGATGCTTTTCGCCGGATGGCGCGCCTCGCCCGCGAGGTTCACCGGGCTCTGAAAGCCGTTGAAGCTGAACACGATCCCGCTCGTCGCCACGGCGGTGAGAACCGCGGACCATCCGAACGGCGCGAAATTCGACGCCGTGCCGAAGTTCTCCGAATGGAAGCCCGAGAAGACGAGGCCGCCGATCGTCAAACCCGGCACCAGGAACTTGAAGATCGTGATGATCGAGTTCGCGCGCGCGAACAGCTTGACGCCCCAGTAATTCAGCAGGAAGTAAATGACGACCAGCACGGCCGACAACAGCAGGCCAGTAGTCGTGAGCGTATGTCCGACGAACAGCTCGTGCGCCCATTCGTACGGCCAGGTGCTCATGTACTGGATGGACGCTTCCGCTTCGATCGGAATGACGGACACGATCGCGATCCAGTTCGCCCAAGCGCTGATGAATCCGACCAGCGCGCCGTGCGAATAGCGCGCGTAGCGCACCATGCCGCCGGATTCGGGAAAGGTTGCGCCCAGTTCGGCGTAGGTCAGCGCAATCGCCAGAATGACCACCGCACCGATGATCCACGCGCAAATCGCGGCGGGTCCGGCGATCTGCGACGCCTTCCACGCACCGAACAGCCACCCCGACCCGATGATGGACCCGAGGCCCGTCAGCATCAGCGCCAACGGACCGATGTTTCGCTTAATCGACTTCTCTGTCACTTTTCCTCCAAATATCTCGCACTGCCGGAATAGAAACGGCTCGCGGAGCCGCCGTTGCCCGATCTAGCAACGACCATGTCTGGCAGCCGGCGATATCGGTGCAACCGTCAAGAAGGCGCGTAGTTTAACGGTTGCACCTTTCGAATGCAGTGCATATTGGAGAGAAGTTCGCCCCAAAGCGGGGATTCCTTGAGCCAGTCGAGACCGGATGCGCAAGCGCTGTAAAATTTGCTTACGCATCTCAAAAAAATCCCTTCAGAGTTGTCGGATATTAATTGACCGCGAAATCGTTTCGCCGTATAAAGCTTCTTGCAGGATTTCAAGTGGCGAGTGAATTGGTTCTTTCGAGTTCGCCATCACGGTACTCCGGTTGGTCCCATTGCCCCTTCCTTGATTTTCCGCACCCCTGGGCTTCGGCCTTATTCATCATTTTTTTGGAACAAGTAACATGGAAACCGGTACCGTCAAGTGGTTCAATGACGCAAAGGGCTTTGGCTTCATCACTCCGGATGGCGGCGGCGAAGATCTGTTCGCGCACTTCTCGGAAATCCGCATCGAAGGCTTCAAGACGCTTCAGGAAAACCAAAAGGTTTCCTACGAAGTGAAGACCGGCCCGAAGGGCAAGCAAGCCGCGAACATCAAGCCGGTCTAAGACCCGCTAGAATTCGTATGAAAAACCCCGCTTCGGCGGGGTTTTTTGTTTTCTGCGCGGCTGCGTGATCCGCATCAGGCGAAGATGCGTTGCGCGTAGATTCCGAGTCCTTTCGCCACGCTGGCGAGGCGATCGCCGAATACCGGTTTCGCGCCGGGAAACGCCGCCGAAAGCGCGTCCGACAGGAATCGCAGACCCGTCGTGCCACCTGTGAAATAGACCGCTCCCACGTCCGCCGGCGCGACGCCCGCCCGCTTGAGCGTCTCGTGCGCCGCCTCGACGATCCGCCGCGTTTCGTCCGCGCCGGCCGCGATGAGCTGCGTCTCGTCGAACCCGACGCGCAGTGCTTCTTCCACCTCTTCCATGTCGATTTCGGTCGTGCCGCCCGCGGCGACGTCGATCTTCGCTTCCTCGGCGTGCGCGGTCAGCGCGTGCCCGAGCCGGCGATACACGACGCGCATCAGCCGATCGTGATGCCGCACGTCGGTGTAGAGATGGCGCATCAGTTGCAATTCGCTCACGCGCTTCGGCGTATAGACCGTGTTGATCAGATGCCAGGTCGCGAGATCGAAATACACGGGGCTCGGCACTTCGCGCCCTTTCGGATCGAGCGATTGATAGCCGAGTTCGCGCAGCACCGTCGCGAGTTCCACGCGCCGGTCGAAATCCGTGCCGGCGACGTGCACGCCGTGGTGCGCGAGCACATCGCCCTTGCGCTCGAGATGCCGCGCGCGCTCCGGACCGACGCGCACGAGCGAAAAGTCCGACGTGCCGCCGCCGATATCGGCGACCAGGACGAGGCCTTCCTGCGTCAGCCCGGCCTCATAGTCGAAGGCCGCCGCGATCGGCTCGTACTGGAAATGGATCTCGCGCAAGCCGACCGCGTGCGCGCACGCTTCGAGCTGCTTTTGCGCGAGATGGTCGGCGCGCGGATCGTCGTCGACGAAAAATACGGGGCGGCCGAGCACCGCGCGCGTGAGCGGTTCGGCGGAGAGCGCCTGCGCCTTCTGCTTCAAATGCTGCAGAAAGAGCGTGATGACATCGGTGTATTTGATCGCCGAGCCGTCGCCCAGGTCGGTGCTGTTGTCCGCGAGCGGCGAACCGAGAATGCTCTTCATCGAGCGCATCAGGCGGCCGTCGAAGCCGTCGATGTACGCTTCGAGCGCCGCGCGGCCGTAGGACTGGTTATTCTCGTCGGTGTTGAAGAAAACCGCGGTGGGCAGCGTCGTCGCTTCGCCTTCGACGGGCGCCAGCCGGATCGACAATCCGTCGGGCAAAGCCACCGCTGAATTCGATGTGCCGAAATCGATCGCGCAATAAGTCATGGGCATCGGCGGCGTCCTGAAAGACGCCGCATTCAAACATGGACGGCGTTTTTAACACGTTCGCGCGGGCGCATCAACCGCATTTCAGATATTTTTAAACCATTGAGTTTATTCGACAAAAGCGGAATATAACTTGCTCGCCTCGCGGCAATTTGTTTGATTTCGAGAGCACGCTCCGGACGCATGAACGAAACCGCCACGCCACGGGAGACCCGTTTGAGCGATACAGCCAGCGATCGCCCGGCCATCATCGAAACCGATCTGCCCGGGCGGCTCGATCGCCTGCCGTGGGGACGCTTTCACACGCTGATCGTCCTTGCGCTCGGCATCACCTGGCTGCTCGACGGCCTCGAAGTGACGCTCGCCGGCGCGGTCGCGAGCGCGCTGAAATCGAGCCCGGCGCTGCAGTTTTCGAATGCCGATGTCGGTATCGCGGGCAGCGCGTATATCGCGGGCGCGGTGCTCGGCGCGCTCGGGTTCGGCTGGCTCACGGACCGGCTCGGCCGGCGCAAGCTGTTCTTCATCACGCTCTTTCTGTACGTGGCCGCGACCGCCGCGACCGCGTTCTCGTGGAATCTCGCCACGTTCGTACTGTTCCGTTTTCTGACGGGCGCGGGCATCGGCGGCGAATACACGGCAATCAATTCGACGATTCAGGAATTCACGCCCGCCCGCCTGCGCGGCTGGACCGATCTCGCGATCAACGGCACGTTCTGGGTCGGCGCGGGCATCGGCGCGGCGGGCTCGATCGTGCTGCTCGATCCCGCGCTGCTTCCGCCCGATTGGGGCTGGCGGGCGTGCTTTCTGATCGGCGCGGCGCTCGGGCTCACGATTCTCTTCATGCGCATGTGGGTGCCGGAAAGCCCGCGCTGGCTCATCACGCACAATCGCGCGGACGAGGCGAGGCACGTCGTCGAGGAAATCGAGGCGCATTTCCGGCAGCACGGCATCGAGATTCCCGACACGCCCGTCAAGCCGCTGCGTCTGCACGCGCGTGATGGCACGCCGATCCGCGAAGTCGTCCACACGCTGTTCAAGGCGCATCGCAGCCGCTCGCTCGTCGGATTGGTGCTGATGACCGCGCAGGCGTTCTTCTACAACGCGATTTTCTTCACCTACGCGCTCGTGCTGACCGATTTCTATCATGTGCCGGGCGATCACATCGGCTGGTACGTGCTGCCGTTCGCCGCCGGGAATTTTCTCGGTCCGGTGCTGCTCGGCAGGCTTTTCGACGTGCTCGGACGGCGTCGCATGATCGCGTCGACGTATGCGATCTCGGGCGTGCTGCTGACGGTGAGCGGCTGGATGTTCATGCACGGCATGCTCACCGTGACGACGCAAACCATCGCGTGGATGGTGATTTTCTTCTTCGCGTCGGCGGCGGCGAGTTCCGCGTATCTGACCGTGAGCGAGACGTTCCCGCTGGAAATTCGCGCGCTCGCCATCGCCGTGTTCTACGCGTTCGGCACGGCGCTCGGCGGCATTATCGGGCCGACGCTTTTCGGCCAGTTGATTGACACGCACGAGCGCGGCCCTGTGTTCATCGGCTATCTGATCGGCTCGCTGCTGATGATCGCGGCGGCGGTCGCCGCCGGAATCTGGGGCGTCGCGGCGGAGCGCAAATCGCTCGAAGATGTCGCTCGTCCGCTGTCGGCGGCGGACGAGCACTGACCGCGCTTACTTGAACGCCTTGTCCCACGCGCCTTCGAAGGCCGTTTCAGCCAGCGTCTTGCGTGCGCGCGGCGCCGCTTCGCGCTCGCGCAGCGCGTCGTCGAGCTCGCTCGCGTCGCCGTGATGCCCGATCGAGATCATCGCGATGATCTCGACATCGGCGGGAACCGAGAACGCCTGACGGAAGGCATCGCGGTCGAAGCCGCCCATCTGATGCGTCGCGAGTCCGAGCGCGTGCGCCTGGAGCACCAGCGCCATCGCGGCCGCGCCGGTGTCATAAGTCGCGGTGCGGTTCGCGTCGCCTTTCGGCGTGAGCGTGGACGCCGTCACGCAGACGAGCAGCGGCACGTTCACGTTCCATTTCTGATTCGACGGCGCGAGCGTATCGAACGCGCGTTTGAACGCGGCTTCGTCGCGATGACGATCGAACGCGATGAAACGCCACGGCTGCAAATTGTTCGACGACGGCGCCCAACGCGCCGCTTCGAGCAGGCGATGCAACGTCGTGCGCTCGATCGGCGCATTGGAAAAGGCGCGCGGGCTCCAGCGGCCGGCGATCAGTTCGTGGATGTCGACATCGGTCGGAGCGGGTTTCGTGCTCATGTTGGGCCTCGTTGGCGTGATGAAAGACAAACGGCGCGCATCGGCAAAGATGTGCGCCGTTCAACGCGACAAGGATAAACAAGCTCGCGCGCGCGTGCAGATCGTCAGGTCGCGGCGACGCCCATCGTCCGGCCCGCGCGATTGATGCGCAGCACCGTCACGGCGGCGACGAGGCACAGGCCGCCGGAGATCATCGTCGCGACGGTATAGCTGCCGAGGCTCGAACGCAGCATGCCGCCGCCGAGCGCCGCGAACGCCGCGCCGAGCTGATGGCCCGCGACGACCCAGCCGAACACGATCGGCGCCGATTCCTTGCCGTAGACATCGGTGGCGAGGCGCACGGTCGGCGGCACGGTGGCGATCCAGTCGAGCCCGTAGAACACGGCGAAGAGCGGCAGGCCGAAGAAATCGATGCCGAACGCATATGGCAGATAGATCAGCGACAGTCCGCGAAGGCCGTAGTACCAGAACAGCAGCACGCGCGAGTTGAAACGGTCGGAAAGCCAGCCGGAGAGCGTCGTGCCGAACAGATCGAAAATGCCCATCGCGGCGAGCAGCGTCGCGCCCTGCACTTGCGTCATGCCGTAGTCGGAGCACATCGCGATCAGATGCGTGCCGACGTAACCGTTCGTGCTCGCGCCGCAGACGAAGAAGCTGAAGAACAGCAGCCAGAAATCGCGCGTCTTGCTGGCCATCGCGAGCGTGCCGAACGCGACCTTGATCGGATTTTTCGGCGGCGGGAGCGCGCCGGGCGGCAAGTCGGCGGTCTCGCCGACCGGACGCAGCGAGAGATCGGCCGGGCGCTCGGGCAGCAGCCACGCGACGAGCGGCAACACGATCGCCGCCGCCGCCGCGACGACGAACACCACCGGACGCCAGCCGTAATGCTCGGAGATCGAAGCGAGGAACGGCAGGAACACGAGCTGGCCGGTCGCGGAACTCGCGGTGAGAATGCCCATCGCGAGACCGCGATGCGTCGTGAACCAGCGATTCACGATCGTCGCGGACAGCGTGAGCGCGGCCACGCCCGTCGCGCTGCCGACCATCACGCCCCAGACGAGCACCATTTGCCACGGCTCGGTCATCATCGACGAAATGCCGACGCCGGCGGCAAGCGTCGCAATTGCGGCCAGCACGGTCGGGCGCACGCCGAAACGCTGCATCGCGGCCGCGGCGAACGGGCCCGCGAGACCGTAGAGCGCGAGATTGATCGAAATCGCCAGCGAAATCGTGCCGCGCGACCAGCCGAACTGCTTTTCGAGCGGCAACATCATGACGCTCGGCGTTGCGCGCGTGCCAGCCGCCGCGAGCAACACCAGGAACACGACGCCCACCGCGACCCAGCCGTAATGCATACGGCCGTTCAGCCGTCTCGCTACCCAATTCATCGCTGCTCCGTCAGGTTGATTTTTATCTCAAGCAAGAACCTTCGTTACCGTTCTGTCACATCAGAGTTGCGAGCTTAGTTACCGATCGGTAACATGTCAAGCATGCAGCAGAAATCATCGAGGATCCGATCTTGACCCGAGTAACGTCCGATCAGCCGAAAACCGCCGCCCGTCGCAACGCGCGCACGGACGCGGCGACCGCGCAGGAGCAATTGCTCGACGCGGCGCAGGAGCTTTTCTATCGCGACGGCATCCGCGCGATCGGCGTCGATGCCGTCGTCGCGCGTGCGGGCGTCAATAAAATGAGCCTGTATCGGCAATTCGCGTCGAAAGACGAACTCGTCGTCGCGTATCTGGAGCGCATGGATGAAAGATTCCGGCGGCGCTTCGAGGCGAGCGTCGCGAAACATCCCGGCGAGCCGGCGAAACAGCTCGTCCAGGCGCTCGAAGATCTGGTGAAGCGCGCGTCGTCGCCCGATTACCGCGGCTGCCCGTTCGTGAACATCGCGTGCGAATTCGGCGATCCGGCGCATCCCGCGCGCCAATCGGTCGAACGCAACAAAAGTTACCTGATGACCCGTCTCGTCGAAATTTCGGCGGCCGCCGGAGCGGATAATCCCGTCGAGCTGGCGGAATCGCTCGCGTTGCTCGTCGACGGCATCTACGCGACGAGCCAGACCTACGGCCCCGGTTCGGGCCCGCTGCTCGCCGCGCCGCGCATCGCGCGCACGCTGATCGCGGCGGCCTGCGCCGCGCATCGCAAACAGGAAGATTCATGAATGACAGCAGCAACCGCGACGAAGTGATCGCGGCGACCCGACACTGGCTCACCCGCGCGGTGATCGGACTCAACCTGTGCCCGTTCGCGAAGAGCGTGCATGTCAAAGAGCAGATTCGCTATGTGGTGAGCGAGGCGCGCGGCGTGGACGACCTCGTCGTGGAACTGACCGATGAACTTCGCCTCTTGCGCGACACCGACGCGGAAGTAATCGACACGACGCTTTTCATCACGCCGCACGCGTTCGCCGATTTCGCCGACTATAACGACGCGCTCTTCTTCGCCGAGCGCCTCGTCGATCAATTGGGACTCGCGGGCGAATTGCAGATCGCGAGTTTTCATCCGGACTATCGGTTCGAAGGCACCGGGCCCGACGATATCGACAACTACACGAATCGCGCGCCGTACCCGACGTTCCATCTGATCCGCGAAGCGAGCATCGATCGCGCGGTGGCTGCATTTCCCGATGCAGCCGACATCTACGAACGCAATATCGAAACGCTGCGCCGTCTCGGGCACGACGGCTTCGCAGCGTGGATGAAAGAGAAGTCCTGATCAGTGCGCGGGCGCGAAAAAGCGCTCGCGCAACTCGTCCAGCCCGAGCGTTTCCAGCACGTCAGACAGCCTTTGCGCAGGCCGGCCGCGCGGCAAGTCCTTGAATTGCGCAACGATGAGCTCGTTCTTCATCGAATGTTCCCAGCCGACGAGTTCCGTTACGCTCACCTGATAACCGTGCGATTCGAGCTGCAGGCAGCGCAGCACGTTCGTGATCTGGCTCCCGAATTCGCGCGTGTGCAGCGGATGCCGCCACATTTCCGTCAGCACGTTCTTCGAAAGCGAGTGGCCCTTGTTCTTGCGCAGCACCGAAGCCACTTCCGCCTGACAGCACGGCACCACGACGATGTATTTCGCTTTCTTTTGCAGAGCGAACTGGATGGCGTCGTCGGTGGCGGTGTTGCACGCGTGGAGCGCGGTGACGATATCGATCGAATCAGGTAGACGATTTGAATCAATTGATTCGGCCACCGACAGATTCAAAAATGACATCCCCGTAAACCCGAGTCGGCCAGCCAATTCTTCCGATTTTTTTACCAGCTCTTCGCGCGTCTCGATTCCAAAGATGTGTGACCGATCGCGCAGAGTCTTGAAGAAGAGATCGTAGAGAATAAACCCAAGATAGGATTTTCCTGCACCGTGATCGACAAGTGATACGGCCCCTTGGCGCTCGTGAACTTCGGCGAGAAGCGGTTCGATGAACTGATAGAGGTGATAGACCTGCTTCAGTTTGCGGCGGCTGTCCTGATTCATCTTGCCGTCGCGCGTGAGGATATGGAGTTCCTTCAGCAGTTCGATCGACTGGCCTGGACGAATCTCGTGTTTGGTGGATGGGTCGGGTGTGCCCGGAGCCGACGCGGAGGACTTCCTGGTCATCTTGAAGGTGTGTTGAATAAAAAAAGCGGAGCAGTTCGCGCCGAATGTGCGCTAACCGCTGGTTCTGCCGTCTCAAAAGGGGAAGTTTACCCAAAAGCGCGAAGACGCTCTTGTTCCAGCCACGGCTGATCGGCCAATGCGTGGCAGCAAACGCATGGAACGGATTGTGCATCGTCGGACAATGAGGCCATTGGAAAAGACGACACAGCGTGGCCTCGCGGCTGCGTACCGATGCAGCAAGCAGGAGCAACAAGCCAGTAACAAGCCGTGCCTCGACACGTCGAACGTCGTCACCCGCGCCCACCTTGTTACGTAACACCTAACGCACAGCGCGGCGAATGCGACTCGCCGGCGCCATGAACATGAGAGGACGGCGATGGATGCGATCCCGGACAAGAAAGCAGAGAAACAATTTCAGGAGATGCTCGCGGCACTGACCGCGATGCCCGCGTGGAGCGAAAAGCAGCAACTCGAACTCGAAATGGCACGAGAGATTTCCGTGGAGATGTTGCGCCTCGCCGAATCGATGCGCGACGGCTCCACCGATATCGAAACGTGCCTGACCATGCTGAAGTACGCCAAGGTGATGGATTTCGTCCTGACGACGCTCGCGTCACGCCGCGAGATTGCGCCGCAAACGTTGCGCGTGATCTTCAAGCTGGCGGGTCTGAAGGTCGATGAAGCCTATCCGGGCTGACGCGATCGCGCGTCTGAAACCGGTGCGCGTTCCGAGCGCGCGCCGGCGTCAGCTTTTGCGTTTGGTCATGAGGCGCGCCGCGGACTGACGCATGTGCCGCTGCATCGCGGCTTGCGCCTGTATGGCGTCGCGCGCTTCCAGTGCTTCCAGAATCTCGCGATGCTCGCCAAGCGCGGCCGCCCACGTTTCCTCTCCTTCGAAGTGCCCACGTAGTGTCGATGACAGCGGACTATGCCGCTCGTCATACAGACTGCCGACCGTTCGCACGAGCACGTCGTTGCCGGTCATCTGCGCGATCGCGATGTGAAACGCGCGATCGGCCGCCATCGGCACTTGGCCGTTCGCGACTTCGCGCGCCATCGTCTCGTACACGGCGCGCAACGCCTTGATCTCTTTCGGTTTCGCGAACGGCGCGACGCTCGCCGCGATCGCGCCCTCGATTACGCCGCGCGCGTTCATGATCTCGATCGGGCTTTCGCCCAGTTCCGCTTCGCTCGTCGCCGGCTTCGCCGACGGCGCCGCGACGATGTACACGCCCGAGCCCATGCGAATTTCGACGCGCCCTTCCAGTTCCAGCGCGACAAGCGCCTCGCGCACCGATGGCCGTGACACGCCGAGCGTCTGCGCCAGTTCGCGCTCGGACGGCAAGCGGCCGTTCGGCGCGAAATCCTGCTGTTCGATCAGCCCGCGCAGCTTGTCGGCGATCTGTAGATAGAGGCGACGCGTTTCGGCTGGTTTGACGCTCACGAGCTGGCTCCTGCTTTTCGTCTCGGGGAAAACGTGGATTGTAATCAGTGGAAGGGTTGACGCGCCGTGGGGCGGGCGTTTGCCGTCCGCAGACTGCTTACAAGTGGCTTGACCAATTCTATTTCAAGACACTAGTATGCAATCCGGTAAGGCCAGGTGGGCCAATTTTTTTACGGCGATCTGGAACCGTTCCCAGACGAAATTCCTCCCTAGCGCGCGCGACGATGAGCAATCCGATTCTCCAATTCGGCACCAGCCGCTTTTTGCAGGCACACGTCGATTTTTTCGTGACCGTTGCAGCGCGCCGCGATCCGGCGAAAGCGCTCGGCAAGATTACCGTCGTCCAGACGACGTCGAGCGCCGACAGCCGCGCGCGTGTCGATGCCTTGCGCTCGGCCGGGCGTTATCCGGTGCGCATCCGTGGCCGTCAGCGCGATGAAACCATCGATATGACGGTCGAATGCGATGCCATCACCGAAGCGCTGCACGCGAACGAAGACTGGCCCTTGCTGATCGAGCGCGTGAAGCGCGACGTGAAAGTGATCGTCTCGAACACCGCCGACGCAGGGTACGCGCTTTTCGATGAAGACACCGCCGATCTGCTCGACGGCCAGCGCACGCCGCGCGGCTTCGCGGCGAAGCTCGCGGTGCTGCTGCACGCGCGGCATCGCGCCGGCGGCGCGCCGATCACGCTTCTGCCCTGCGAACTCGTTTCGCGCAACGGCGATACGCTGCGCGATCTGGTGATCGGCGTGGCGCGCGGCTGGAACGTCGACGACGCGTTCATCGCTTATCTGACGAACGACTGCGTGTGGGTGAATTCGCTCGTGGACCGCATCGTGTCGGAGCCGATACAACCTGTCGGCGCGATCGCGGAGCCGTACGCGCTGTGGGCGATCGAGCGTCAGGACGGCATGGTATTGCCGTGCGAGCACGAGGACATCGTCGTCACCGACGATCTCGCGCACTACGAACGCCTCAAGCTTCTGATGCTGAATCTCGGTCACACGATGCTCGCGCAGATCTGGCGCACGCGCGACGGCTCGCCGGACATGACCGTACTCGACGCGATGCGCGATCCGGCCTATCGCGAGCCGCTCGAAGCGACGTGGCGCGACGAAGTGCTTCCCGTATTCGCGGCGCTCGGCAAGGGCGACGTTGCGGCCGACTACCTCGCGAGCGTGCGCGACCGCTTCGAGAACCCGTTTCTCGTCCATCGGCTCGCTGACATCGCGCGCAATCACGACGAGAAGAAAGTTCGACGCTTTCAGCCCGTCATCGATCTGGCGCGCGAACTGAAGCTCGACATCGAACAAACGCGTCTTCGCGACGCACTCGAAACCGCCTGACGACCGGCCCGACCGATTTTCAATCACGGCTCACCGCGCCGGCATCGCGGATCGAGCTGGAACACATTGAAGTGCCGCCCCATTGAGGAGACAAACGATGCGCAAAATGCGTTGGGTAGTGATATTTCTGGCCTTTCTGGCAATCGCGATCAATTACATCGATCGTGCAAACCTTGCGGTCGCCGCGCCGCAAATCGAAAAAGCGCTCAATATCGGCCCGGCCGAAATGGGCTTCATCCTGAGCGGCTTCTTCTGGAGCTACGCGCTCATGCAGATGCCGTTCGGCTGGTTCGTCGATCGCGTCGGCGCACGCATCGCATTGCCGCTCGCGGTGGGCTGGTGGTCGGTGTTCACGGCGTTGACCGCGGTTGCGACGAGCGTCGTCGGCATGTTCGGCTGCCGCCTGATGCTGGGCGTCGGCGAAGCGGGCGCGTATCCGTCGTGCGCGAAGCTCGTGTCGCAATGGTTCACAAAATCGCAGCGCGCATTCGCGACCAGCATCTTCGATTCGGGCTCGCGCGTGGGTTCGGCACTGTCCATTCCGGTCGTCGCGTTCATCATCAGCTCGTTCGGCTGGGAAGCGTCGTTCGTCATTACCGGCGTGATCGGCTTCGTGTGGATTCTCGGCTGGTTCCTGATCTACCGTAACAAGTCGAAGGGCGATCTCACCGGCGAAACCGATGTCGCGCCGGTGCCGGTTGCGCCGAAGAACAAGGTGTCGTGGGCGTCGCTGTTCAAGTACCGCACGCTGTGGGGCATGATGCTCGGCTTCTTCTGCCTGAACTTCGTGATCTACTTCTTCATCACCTGGTTCCCGAGCTATCTCGTGCAGGCGCACGGCTTCTCGCTGAAATCGCTCGGCACGCTCGGCACGATTCCCGCGCTGATGTCGATTCCCGGCGGCTGGCTCGGCGGCTTCATCTCCGATTCGCTCTTCAAGCGCGGCTGGAGCCTGACCGCCGCACGCAAGACCTGCATGGTCGGCGGCATGCTGATGTCGTCCGTCATCACGCTGTGCGCGTTCGTCGAAAACATTTATCTGATGCTCGCGTTCTTCGGCATCGCTTACGCGAGTCTCGCGTTCGCCGCTGCATCGATCTGGTCGCTCCCGAGCGACGTCGCGCCGACGCCGGATCACGTCGCGTCGATCGGCGGCATCCAGAATTTCGCGTCGAATCTGGCAGGCATCGTCATCACCACGTTCACCGGCGTGATGCTCGCGATCACCAAGGGCTCGTTCGTGATTCCGCTGTGCGTCGCGGGCGGCTTCTGCTTCCTCGGCGCGTTCAGCTATCTTTTCATTGTCGGCAAGATCGAACCGCTCAATCGCGCCGAAGAAGAGCAAGCCCGGCGCGACGACGGTCGCGCACCTTCCACGGTCTGAGTCTGAGAACAAAACCATGTCCACCACATCCACCGACCATGCGGTCATCCGGCTGCATCCCAACGACGACGTCGTGATCGCGACGCGTCAGTTGCTCTCCGGCGCGCGGATCGCGTCGGAGGATCTCGTCGTCGCCGGGCTGATTCCGCCGGGCCACAAGATAGCGACGCGCGATATCGCGGCGGGCGCGCCCGTGAAGCGCTACAACCAGATCATCGGCGTGGCGAAGGAAGCGATCGCGCGCGGGCAGCACGTCCACACGCACAATCTGTCGATGGCCGATTTCGCGCGCGAGCACGAGTTCGGCGTCGATCTGCATCCGACGCCGTTCGTCGACAAGACCGCGACTTTCATGGGCATCCGCCGCGAGGACGGCCGCGTCGCCACGCGCAATTTCGTCGGCGTGCTGACGAGCGTGAACTGCTCCGCGACGGTCGCCCGCGCGATCGCCGATCATTTCCGGCGCGACGTGCATCCGGAAGCGCTCGCGGATTACCCGAACGTCGACGGCGTGATCGCGCTGACGCACGGTCTCGGATGCGGCATCGACATGCAGGGCGAAGGGCTCGGCATCTTGCGGCGCACGCTTGCGGGTTACGCGGTGCATCCGAATTTTCATTCGGTGCTGTTCGTGGGTCTGGGATGCGAGACCAATCAGATTTCAGGTGTGCTCGAATCGAGCGGGCTGAAGGACGGTTCGCATCTGAAGAGCTTCACGATTCAGGATAGCGGCGGCACGCGCAAGACGATCGAACGCGGCATCGCGCTGGTGAAGGAAATGCTCGCCGATGCCAATCGCGTGCAGCGCGAGCCGCTGCCGGCGTCGCACCTGATCGTCGGTTTGCAGTGCGGCGGGTCGGATGGCTATTCGGGCATTTCGGCGAATCCCGCATTGGGCGCGGCGGTCGACAAGCTCGTCGCGCATGGCGGCACGGCGATTCTTTCCGAAACGCCGGAAGTGTATGGCGCGGAGCATCTGCTGACGCGCCGCGCGGTGAGCCGCGAGGTCGGAGAGAAACTGCTCACGCGTATCAAGTGGTGGGAAGAATACTGCGCGCGCAATGGCGCGGCGATGGACAACAATCCGTCGGCAGGCAACAAGGTCGGCGGATTGACGACGATCCTCGAAAAATCGCTCGGCGCGGTCGCGAAAGGCGGGACAACGAATCTCGTCGAAGTGTACGAGTACGCTCAGCGCATCGACGCGAAAGGCTTCGTGTTCATGGATTCGCCCGGCTACGATCCGATGTCGGCGACGGGCCAGGTTGCATCGGGCGCAAATCTGATCTGCTTCACGACGGGACGCGGTTCGGCTTATGGATGCGCGCCGTCGCCGTCGCTCAAACTGGCGACGAACACCGCGCTGTGGGAACGCCAGGAAGAGGACATGGATATCAATTGCGGCGGCGTGATCGACGGCTCCGCGACCATCGAACAACTCGGCGACGAAATCTTCCAGATGATGCTCGACTGTGCGTCAGGCGTGGCGTCGAAGAGCGAACTCCACGGGTATGGGCAGAGTGAGTTCGTGCCTTGGCAGGTGGGTGTGGTGACTTGAGGCTTCTATTTTGGTGAAAAAACGCGCCGTGTTCCGGCGCGTTTTTCTTCGATCAGGCCGGTCCGAGGTCGATTTGGATTGGCTCGTCCGAGCAGTCGAACACCGTGCCGTGAAGCCGCACTTCGCGCCATTCGCGAAAGAGTTTGAGCGATCGCTTCTGCGGCCACAATGCGTCGTCCGTGTACCGGTCGTCGAGCATCTGGTCGAAGATCGTCTGCCAGTTTCGGTTGATCCATTTTTCGGCGGACTCGATAACATCGTCGCCTCCGCATGGAATCAGGAACGTGTCTGGGTCGTCGCGCGCCTCGTCGAAAAGAACGGGACGCTGCGGATCTGGTGCCGGATCGGCGCGATTGATCCAATCGACGAACGGCTGCTTCGGCAAGACGACAGCAACCGCTCGATTGGTGATGAGAAGCGCATCGGATGGCATGTTCGCGACCTCGTTGGGAGCGCGGACGATCAGACCGTCTCGGCGTGTTGGGCCATCATCTGCAACGCGACGGCTTCCGCCACTTCGATGCCGTCGATCGCAGCCGAATAGATGCCCCCAGCGTAGCCCGCGCCCTCTCCCGCCGGATAAAGCCCCTCCACATTGACGCTCTGATAGTCGTCCTTGCGACGCACGCGGATCGGCGACGACGTGCGCGTCTCGACACCGGTCAACACTGCGTCGTGCATCGCGAATCCCTTGATCTTCTTGTCGAGCTCGGGCAACGCTTCGCGAATCGCTTCGATCACGTAATCGGGCAGCGCGGTGCTCAGATCGGTCGGCTTTACGCCCGGCTTGTAGGACGGCGCCACGGAACCGAGCGAAGTGGATGCGCGCCCCGCGATGAAATCGCCGACGAGTTGCCCCGGCGCGGAGTAGTCGCCGCCGCCGAGTTCGAACGCGCGCTCTTCCCACTTGCGCTGAAACGCGATGCCGGCCAGCGGGCCGCCCGGGTAGTCATCCGGCGTAATGCCGACGACGATGCCCGCGTTCGCGTTACGCTCGGCGCGCGAATACTGGCTCATGCCGTTCGTCACGACGCGGCCCGGCTCGGACGTCGCCGCGACGACCGTGCCGCCCGGGCACATGCAAAAGCTATAGACCGCGCGTCCATTGCTGCAGTGATGGACCACTTTGTAGTCGGCGGCGCCGAGCTTTTCGTGGCCGGCGAATTTGCCGAAGCGGCTTCTGTCGATCACGCCTTGCGGATGCTCGATCCGGAAGCCGAGCGAGAACGGCTTGGCCTCCATGTAGACGCCGCGTTCGTGCAGCATCTCGAACGTATCGCGTGCGCTGTGACCGACGGCGAGCACGACGTGATCGCAGCGCAGCGTTTCGCCCGTCGAAAGTTTGAGCCCGCGCACCTTGCCGTTATCGATGTCGATGTCTTCAACCCGGTGCTGAAATCGCACTTCCCCGCCAAGCTGATGGATTTGCGCGCGCATCTTCTCGACCATGCTCACGAGCCGGAAGGTACCGATGTGCGGCCGGCTCAAATACAGAATGTCTTCCGGCGCGCCAGCTTTGACGAACTCGTCGAGCACCTTGCGGCCGTAATGTTTGGGATCCTTGATCTGGCTGTAGAGCTTGCCGTCCGAGAATGTGCCTGCGCCGCCTTCGCCGAACTGCACGTTCGATTCCGGATTGAGCTCGTTGCGACGCCAGAGGCCCCACGTGTCTTTCGTCCGCTCGCGCACCGCTTTGCCGCGTTCGAGAATGATCGGCCGAAAACCCATCTGCGCGAGGATCAATCCGGCGAAAAGCCCGCACGGTCCCATGCCGATGACGACGGGACGCAGCATCGTCGATTGCGCCGGCGCTTTTGCGACGAAACGATACGCCATGTCGGGCGTCACGCCGCAGTGCGGATGCGGATGCGCTTCCAGTCGCTTCAACACCGACGCTTCGTCTCGCAACTCGACATCGATGATGTAGGTGAGCTTGATATCGGCGCGCTTGCGGGCATCGTGTGCGCGGCGAAATACGTGAAAGCTCACGAGTTCGTTCGCGCCAACGCCGATTTCCGCGAGACGCGCGAGAACCGCAGTTTCGATAGCCGATTCGGGATGATCGAGCGAGAGCTTGAGTTCGCTTAGACGTAGCATGGGAAGTCGACGGCGCTGCCGTACTTTTTGAAAAGCTGTAGAGAGATTCTAGCGCTTGCGCAACGCGCACTTCGCGGATTTGCAGATACCGTGCTTCAAACGCAAAAACCCCACCTTTTGGGGTGGGGTTTTTGTTTGAAGCATGAGGAGCCTGACGATTACCTACTTTCACACGGGTATCCGCACTATCATCGGCG
>NZ_JARUXN010000001.1:2987566-3089975 GCF_031451415.1 Caballeronia sp. LZ028
CGATTCCGAAGAACCAGCCGCACTCGCCATCAAGCGCCCACACTTATCGGCTGTTAGTTTTTAAAGAGCACATCGCAAGACAAGCCTTACTTCAACTTCTGTCTTGCGTCGCTGCATCAGCAGCAGAGAAACGAGATTATGAAGAACGTTTCGGTTCGTGTCAACAAGTTTTTGAAACGTTTCTTATCGATTCGACCTACTCGTCTTACCGACTCAAAGCAAACGGGTCGTGCGGACATCGCACGACCCGTCGACATAAGTCTTGGTGCCGGCTGCAGGACTCGAACCCGCCACCTGATGATTACAAATCAACTGCTCTACCAGATGAGCTAAGCCGGCGAAGCACCGAATTCTACTTCATTTAACGACTTTGAGGTGAGACCTCGCAGGCGATTTCGAATCGTCATCCGCTGCAGTTTGCGCATCCTCTTTCGGCGCGGTGTCTGCGGGTTCCTCGATCTGCCGCGTATCGCGCTCGGCCGATCGCGCGCCCACGGGAGCGCTCGTCAAATCCGAGCCGGAATGCGACTGCTCGACCGGGAACGCCATCCCCTGTCCGTTCTCGCGTGCGTAGATAGCGAGCACGTTCGCGACCTGCACTTCGATCTTGTGTGACTTGCCGGAGAAACGCGCGCTGAACTCGATCCACTCGTTGCCCATCTGCAACTGGCTCGTCGCCTCGAAACTGATGTTCAACACGATCTCGTCGTTGCGGACGAACTGGCGCGGCACGCGCGTAGCCGCATCGACCCGAACGGCGATGTGAGGCGTAAAACCATTGTCCGTGCACCATTCGTACAGTGCGCGCAACAAATACGGCTTGGTGGAAATCTCTTGCATCAACTTTCCTCTGTCGGAATGCGGCCGCGCAACGCGCGCCGCCGCGTCCCAACGCACTCAAACTATCGACGCATCACCTTTTCGGAAGGCGTCAGCGCTTCAATATAGGCCGGACGGCTGAAAATCCGCTCGGCGTACTTCATCAACGGTGCTGCGTTCTTCGACAGTTCGATGCCGTAGTGATCCAGACGCCACAGCAGCGGCGCAATCGCGACGTCGAGCATCGAGAACTCCTCTCCCAGCATGTACTTGTTCTTCAGGAAGATCGGGGCGAGCTGAGTGAGGCGATCGCGGATCGCGCTGCGCGCCTTCTCGTGATTCTTCTCGGCGGCCTTGCCCTTTTCGTTTTCCAGCGTGCCGACGTGAACGAACAGTTCCTTTTCGAAGTTCAGCAGGAACAGGCGTGCGCGGGCGCGCTGCACCGGATCGGCCGGCATGAGTTGCGGATGCGGAAAACGCTCGTCGATATATTCGTTAATGATATTCGACTCGTACAGGATCAGGTCACGCTCGACGAGGATCGGGACCTGTCCGTAAGGGTTCATCACCGCGATGTCTTCCGGCTTGTTGAACAGGTCAACGTCGCGAATCTCGAAATCCATGCCCTTTTCGAACAACACCAGCCGGCAGCGCTGGGAGAAGGGGCAAGTAGTGCCGGAATACAGAACCATCATGTTTTTAAAGTTCCTTCAGTAAACTCGAAGGGCCGGCCGCGGCGTTTCCTCGCGGAAAACGCCGTCGCGCCGACCCACGCCTTCGAAGGCGCGCTATTTGATATCTTTCCAGTATGCCGCGTTCAGGCGCCACGCGAGGAAGCTCAAGAACGCCAGGAACAGCAAAACCCAGACGCCGAGCCGCTTGCGCGTCTGCTGCGCGGGTTCCGCCATCCACGACATGTACGAAACGAGATCGGCCACAGTTGAATCATAATCCACGGACGACATGGCACCAGGTGTAACCTGAGTGTAACCGACGAATCTTCGTACCTTTTCGCCCGTCTTTTCGTCCGTATCGGTCTCGAATTTCGCGTCCCGGACGCCTTGGAGCGTCCAAAGCACGTGCGGCATGCCGACGTTTTCGTAGACGCGATTATTCCAGCCGGTCGGCCGCGTCGGATCGTGATAGAAACTCCGCAGGTACGTGTAGAGCCAGTCCCTGCCGCGCGCCCGCGCTTCGACGGACAGATCCGGCGGCGACGCACCGAACCACGCTTTCGCATCTTCCGGGCGCATCGCGATCGACATCGTGTTGCCGACCTTGTCCGTAGTAAAGAGCAGATTCTCTCGAATCTGCTTCTCGCTGATGCCGATATCGGTCAGCCGGTTGTACCGCATCAACGTCGCGCTGTGGCAATTCAGGCAGTAGTTTACAAAAACTTGTGCGCCGTGCTGCAAGGACGCGAGATTGTCCGAACTGTCGGGCGCCCGATCGAGCACCGCTTCTTCCTGCGCGAACGCCGGCGGTGCGCAGAACGAGAGCATCGCCGCACCGATCATCGCTATTGTAGAGAGCCATTTTTTCATCGTATTCGTCTCCGGACGTGCGCTCAGTGAGGTTTGTAGTGCACTCGCTCAGGCGGCGTCTTGAATTTGCCGCGCGGCGTCCAGAAAGGCATGCCGAGGAAGAACGCGAAGTAGATCAGCGCGCAGATCTGCGCGATCAGCGTCGCGGCCGGCGATGGCGGTCGCGTGCCCAGGAAGCCGAGCATCAGGAACGCGAACACGAATATCGCGTAGAAGACCTTGTGAAAGAGCGGCCGATAGCGAATCGACTTCACCGGACTGCGGTCCAGCCAGGGCAGGAAGAACAGCGACACGACCGCCGTGCCCATCACGACGACGCCCCAGAACTTCGATTCCGTCAGCGCCATGAAAACCAGCACCACCACGGCGAGCACCGGCAGGCCGAGCTTCCATTTCCCGCGCGCCTTGACGAGCGCGAGCACGCCGAGCAGCGCGATCACGATCATCAGCACGATCTTGAACGGATCGGTCGTCGCGCGAAGCATCGCGTAGAACGCGGTGAAGTACCACACCGGCGCAATTTCCGGCGGCGTCTGCAACGGATTGGCCGGCACGAAGTTGTTGGCTTCGAGGAAATAGCCGCCCATTTCCGGCGCGAAAAAGATGATCGCCGCGAAGATCAGCAGGAACACGCACACGCCCATGAAGTCGTGCACCGAGTAGTACGGATGAAACGGAATGCCGTCGAGCGGAATGCCGTTCGCGTCCTTCTTCGCCTTGATCTCGACGCCGTCCGGATTATTCGAGCCGACTTCGTGCAGCGCGACGAGGTGCGCGACCACGAGTCCGATCAGCACAAGCGGAATCGCGATGACATGGAACGCGAAGAAGCGGTTCAGCGTGACATCGGAGACGACGTAATCGCCGCGAATCCACAGCGACAGATCCGGACCGATGAACGGAATCGCCGAGAACAGGTTGACGATCACCTGCGCGCCCCAGAACGACATCTGCCCCCACGGCAGCAGATAGCCGAAGAACGCTTCGGCCATGAGGCACAGGAAGATCGCGCAACCGAAGATCCACACGAGTTCGCGCGGCTTGCGATACGACCCGTACATCAGCCCGCGGAACATGTGCAGATACACGACGACGAAGAACATCGACGCGCCCGTCGAATGCATGTAGCGAATGAGCCAGCCCCACGGCACCTCGCGCATGATGTACTCGACCGAGGCGAACGCGAGCGTCGCATCGGGCTTGTAGTTCATCGTGAGGAAAATACCGGTGACGATCTGATTCACCAGCACCAGCAACGCGAGCGAGCCGAAGAAGTACCAGAAGTTGAAGTTCTTCGGCGCGTAATACTCGGATACGTGTTTCTTCCAGGTCGAGGTCAGCGGAAACCGGCGATCGATCCAACCGGTCAGGCCCGTTGTCTCTACTTCCTTGTCTGCGGTCGCCATTTACGCCTCTCCCTTTTCGTCCTTGCCGATCACGAGTTGCGTCGCGGAAGTGAACATGAACGGTGGAATGTCCAGGTTCTGCGGCGCGGGCTTGTTCTTGAAGACGCGGCCGGCCATGTCATAGGTCGAGCCGTGGCACGGGCAAAGGAAGCCGCCCGGCCAGTTATCGGGGAGATTGGGTTGGGGACCCTCGGTGAAACGCGGCGTCGGCGTGCAGCCCAGATGCGTGCACACGGCAACCGCCACGAAAATGTTCTTGTGATCCGCGCGCGAACGATACTCGTTGTTGCAGTACTCGGGCAACGGCATCGAGAATTCCATCTTCGACTTCGGGTCGGCTACTTCGTTGTCGGCCTTCTTGACGTCGGCCAGCATTTCGTCGGTGCGATTCACGATCCACACCGGCTTGCCGCGCCAGGCGACGGTCATCATGTCGCCCGGCTTCAGTCCGCTGATATCGACCTCGACAGGCGCGCCCGCCGCCTTGGCCTTCTCCGATGGAGCAAACGAACCTACAAAGGGAACTACGGTTGCCACTGCTCCGAAACCACCTGCTGCGGTCGTCGCAATCAGCCAGGTACGGCGGCCGCCGTCGACGCGTTTTTCATCCTTGTCTCGCATCACACGCCCCACTTCTGAGTTGGATTTATACCGTCACATCAGTTGTTCCGCCGTTAGTGTGCGCGAATGGAGTTGGCATTTACAAGGGCTGACTAGCAAAAATCACTCGAAGTGATTGATGCTTCAGGGTTTTCCCCACGTTTTTCGCGCAACATCGTGAAGCGTTCATTTAAGGCAACCGCAAGCGCAGATAATCGCGCCCACAGCTTAATCGGTCATTAAACCGGATTATCGATATCGATAAAAAGATGCTCGATATCGAATTGCTCGGACAGATGCGCGCCCAGGGCCTGCACGCCATAGCGCTCCGTCGCGTGATGCCCGGCCGCGATGTACGCCACGCCCGATTCCGCCGCGATATGCATGGTTTGCTCCGAGACTTCGCCGCTCAGATACACGTCCGCGCCCGCCGCGATGGCCT
Source organism: Caballeronia sp. LZ028 (assembly GCF_031451415.1). Lineage (NCBI taxonomy): Bacteria > Pseudomonadati > Pseudomonadota > Betaproteobacteria > Burkholderiales > Burkholderiaceae > Caballeronia > Caballeronia sp. LZ028. The sequence continues at coordinate 2,992,378 of NZ_JARUXN010000001.1, forward strand.
CTTCGAAGTAACCTTGTGCGCCGCCCGTGCACCACGCCACGCGGCGCAATTCCTTGTCTGTGTCGCCGAACACGAGCGGCTTCCTGCCGAGCGCGTTCTCGACCATCGCGCTGAAGTGCTCGAGCGGGAGCGGCATGCCGAGCGTCGCGATCCAGCCGAGATCCTGATTCGCGAAGCGCGCGTCCGCGATCAGTCCGAGGCGTGCGCCGATCTGCGCGTTGTTGCCGAGTTCCGGATGCGAGTCGAGCGGAAGATGATAGGCGAAGAGATTGATGTCGTTGGCAATCAGCGTGCGCAATCTTCGATGCTTGCGCCCGGTGATCTGCGGCGCCTCATTGCGCCAGAAGTAGCCGTGATGCACGAGCACCGTGTCCGCGCCCCACTCCAGCGCGGCTTCGAGAAAGGCTTGCGAGGCGGTCACGCCGGTTGCGATCTTCTGCACGCGGCGCGCGCCTTCAACCTGCAGACCGTTCGGGCAATAGTCCTTGAAGCGGCCGATTTCCAGCAGATTGTTCAGATACAATTCGAGTTCGATCCGATCCATGAATTCCTCTATCCCTTCAAATGCTTAGACGCTTCTGGCTATTTTTTGCCCAAGCGGTCACCGTGCTTTTGGCCCTGATGTTCATCATCGCGACCTTGAAGCCGCAGTGGCTTCAACGTCAGGGTCAATTCGGCAAGCAGCTTGCCGAGCCGATCGTCGCGTTGCAGGAAGTGGCGCCGAGCATCGGCTCGCGCCCCGTTCAGTCGTCCTTTTCGGAAGGCGCGCAAAAGGCGATGCCGGCCGTCGTGAACGTGTTCTCCAGCAAGGACGGCAATCTGCCGCCCGACCCGCGCGCGAAAGACCCGCTGTTCCGCTACTTCTTCGGCGACAAGAACAAGCGCAAGAGCGACGAGCCGCCCGCGTCGAATCTCGGCTCCGGTGTCATCGTCAGCTCGGAAGGTTACATTCTAACGAACCAGCATGTCGTCGACGGGGCGGATCAAATCGAAGTCGCGCTCGCCGATGGTCGCACGTCCAGCGCGAAAGTGATCGGCGTCGATCCGGAAACCGACCTCGCCGTGCTGAAGATCAACATGACCAACCTGCCGACCATCACGCTCGGGCGAATGGATCAGACGCGCGTCGGCGATGTCGTGCTCGCGATCGGCAATCCGTTCGGCGTCGGCCAGACGGTCACGATGGGCATCGTCAGCGCGCTCGGGCGTAATCACCTCGGCATCAACACGTTCGAGAACTTCATCCAGACCGACGCCGCCATCAACCCCGGCAATTCGGGCGGTGCGCTGGTCGACGTGAACGGCAACCTGCTGGGCATCAACACGGCGATCTATTCGCGCAGCGGCGGCTCGCTCGGCATCGGCTTCGCGATTCCCGTGTCGACCGCGCGCAGCGTGCTGGAAAGCATCATCACGACGGGCAGCGTGACGCGCGGCTGGATCGGCGTCGAACCGCAGGACGTGACGCCGGAGATCGCCGAATCGTTCGGGCTGGATCAGAAGTCCGGCGCGATTGTCGCGGGCGTGCTGCAGGGCGGCCCGGCGGACAAGGCGGGCATCAAGCCGGGCGATATCCTCGTGTCAATCAACGACGACACGATCACCGACACGACGCGCCTGCTCAACGTCGTCGCGCAGATCAAGCCGGGCACGTCGGTGAAGGTCCATCTGATGCGCAAGAACAAGGAACTGGATCTCAACGTGATGATCGGCAAGCGCCCCGCGCCGCCGCGCGCACCGCAAATGCCGGATGACGATCAAGGCGATCAGGGCGACGAGTAAAACGCGACGTCCGTAAAACGAAAAGGCAGCTTCGATGGCTCGAAGCTGCCTTTTTCTTATCTCGAACACTCGCTCTGGCGCGACAATACGCCGCACTTTACTCCGCCGCCGGCTCCTCGTTCTTGACCTGTTCCTTGCCGACGACGAGCCGCGCCGCGATGATCCCCGCTTCATAAAGAATGACGAGGGGAATCGCGAGAATGAGTTGCGAGAAAACGTCGGGCGGCGTGACGACCGCGGAAATGATGAACGCGCCGACGATCACGTAAGGACGAATCTGCTTGAGCTTTTGAATCGACACGACGCCCATGCGCGCAAGCAGCACGACGACGATCGGCACCTCGAACGTCACGCCGAACGCGATGAACATCGTCAGCACGAAGCTCAGGTAATTGTCGATATCCGTGGTCATCTCCGCGCCGAGCGGCGCGTTGTAGTGCGCCATCACGCGGAAGATGGTCGGGAACACGACGAAGTACGCGAACGCCATGCCGCACAGAAAAAGCGTATAGCTGCTGAAAACGAGCGGCCCGACGAGCTTCTTTTCATGCTGATACAAACCCGGCGCGACGAACGCCCAGACCTGATACAGCACGAAGGGCAGCGCGATCACGAAGGCGACGAGCATCGTGACTTTCATCGGCACGAAGAACGAGCCGGTGACGTCCGTGACGATCATCTTGCCGTCCGCGGGCAGGTTCTGCATCAGCGGACGCGCCAGCAACTTGAAGATGTCCGGCGCCCAATACACAAGCGCGATGAACACGACGATGACCGATGCGCCCGCGCGGATGATGCGGTCGCGCAATTCGACCAGATGCGAAATGAACGTCTCTTCGACGGGCTCTTCTTTAGTGTGTTGCGGGTCGCTCACGCCGGCCCTCGGTAGAAATCATCGATGAAGGAATCGCGGCACGCTCAGAAGAACTTCGTCTGCCGGCGCAGGGTGGCGGGCGTGTGGCGAGCGACGCGCGCCGCGCCCGATTGAACCCGCGTGCGACGCGAGGTCGTGCGCTTGTACCAGTTGGGAATCGCCGCCTGCTTCACGCGCCAGTTCTTGCGCCGGGTCGACGTCGATGAAGACGTAGCGGCCCAGGGCTTGTCCGACGCGGCGCTGTCCGCTGAATCAGCGCCGCCAGCGATGCTCGGCGCGACCGACGTGCCGTCTTTCCAGGCATCGTTCAGCTCGGATTCGTGGCGCTTCAGCGTGTCGTGAATCGTCGATTCGACATTCGACGCCGCGTTTTCGAACTCGGTCCGCATTTTCTTCAGCTCATCGAGTTCCATCTCGCGCGCGACTTCCGATTTGACGTCGTTGATATAGCGCTGCGCGCGCCCGAAGAGCGCCCCCGCCGTACGTGCGACGCCGGGCAGGCGCTCCGGCCCGAGGACCACCAGCGCCACGACGCCGATGACCGCCATTTTGGTCAGACCGAGATCGAGCATTGAACGAAAAGTGGAGAGTTACCGTCGGCAGACGGATCAGCGATAGTCGCCCGAGCGCGACTTGTCTTTCGCCTCGACGTCCACGGCGCCGTTACGCGGCAGTTCGCGCTGATCGGCCGAATTCGCCGGCGTGTCGCCCTCGCGCATACCTTCCTTGAAGCCCTTCACCGCGCCGCCCAGATCGCCGCCGATATTGCGCAGCTTCTTCGTGCCGAACACGAGCGCCACGATCAGCAGAACGATCAACCAATGCCAAATGCTTAACGAACCCATGAATGAAAACTCTCCGTGATTCCGCCCCGATTTGGGTACCGATGACGGAAGATCGGCCTGGCGGCCCCGGCCGAGGCACGTCGCCTCGGCTCAACTATCGATTTTGCTCGCCCAATATTTCATTGGAAAGGAGAATGCAAACAAAGATTGCAGCATTACCCCATTCGGCGCCACGGGCGCTCGCCGGCCAACAAATGCGCGTGGATGTGATACACCTCTTGCCCGCCGCCCGGACCGGTATTGATTACCGTTCGAAAGCCGGTGTCGCCTCCCGTGTAGGAGACACCCAGATCTTTCGCCAACCGTCCGACGAGACTCACCATTCTACCAAGTAGCGGACTGTCACTTTCTGTGCAGTGGGAAAGTGTTTCAATATGTTTGCGCGGAATGACCAGCACGTGCACCGGCGCGGCAGGATTGATGTCGTTGAAGGCGACGAACTCATCGTCCTCATAGACCTTCGTGCTCGGCAGTTGCCCGGAAGCGATCTTGCAGAAAATGCAGTTGTCTTGACTCATTGAGTTGCCGGATTTCGTTGACGGATGTGATCAAAACCACGCGCGCGGTTCGATCGGCTTGTTCTCGTAGAGAAACAGCCAGCCTTTGATGATGCGATAAAGCGTCCAGATGCTGACCGCACCGAGAATCAGAAAGCCGATGCCGATCCAGATCGTCGCGAAACCGATCACGTGGCCCAGCACCGCCCACCAGAAGGTGCGGATCTGCCAGGTGAAGTGATCTTCGTACGGCGTGCCCGCCGCATCGCCGCGCTTGATGTAGTTGAGGATGATCGCGACCAGTCCCGTGAGACCGCCGGTCAGCCAATAGACGGCGTACAAGCCGTACAGAACATGCGTGAACGTGCGCATGTTGCGCAGGCGTTCGGGATCGTTCGCGTTCTGAACGACGGGCGGCGGATAGGGTTCATATTGCCGGTTCATTCGTGCCCTCCTTCGCTGATGCCAGACGCTCGTCAGCCGCCGTTCTGCTCACGCTCGCGCGACTTGCGCAGCGCCTTTTCCTCGATTCCCGACAGACCTTCGCGACGTTCCAGTTCCGCGACCACGTCGGCGGGGCTCAGATCGAAATGGGACAGCATGACGAGACAATGAAACCACAGATCGGCGACTTCGCCGACGAGCGCCTTCGGCGCGCCGCCATGACGGGCGTCCTTCGCGGCAAGCACGACTTCCGTCGCTTCCTCGCCGATCTTCTTCAGGACCGCATCGTCGCCCTTGTGAAAGAGTCGGGAAACGTAAGATTGTTCCGGATCGCCGCCCTTGCGACTGTCGATGACCGAGGCGAGGCGCAGCAGCGTGTCCAGCGTATTGGCTTGCGTCATTTGTAGATGCTTTCTGGGTCTTTCAGGACCGGCTCGACGGCGACCCACTCGCCGTTCTCCGCCGTGCCTTCGAATTTCTGGAAAAAACAGGAATGGCGGCCGGTGTGGCACGCGATGCCCGAAACCTGCTCGACCTTGAGCAGCACGACGTCTTCGTCGCAATCGAGGCGCACGTCGTGAACGTGCTGAACGTGGCCCGACTCTTCTCCCTTGAACCACAGGCGCTGCCGCGAGCGCGAGAAATACACCGCGCGCTTCAGTTCGATGGTCTTTGCGAGCGCCTCGCGATTCATCCACGCGAACATGAGCACGTCGTTGGTCGATGCTTCCTGCGCGATCACCGGCACGAGGCCGTTCGCGTCCCACTTGACTTTGTCGAGCCAGATCATCTGATCGCTCACGGTTTCAAGTCCTCACCGAAATGCCGTGATCGGCCATGAAGCGCTTCGCTTCGCCGACGGTGTGCTCGCCGTAGTGGAAGATGCTCGCGGCAAGCACCGCGTCCGCGTGACCTTCGACGATGCCATCCGCCAGATGCTGCAACGATCCGACGCCGCCCGACGCGATCACCGGCACCGGCACCGCGTCCGACACGGCGCGCGTCAACGCGAGATCGAAGCCGGCTTTGGTGCCGTCACGATCCATGCTGGTGAGCAGGATTTCGCCCGCGCCGAATTCGGCCATCTTGCGCGCCCATTCGATCGCGTCGATGCCCGTCGCCTTGCGGCCGCCGTGCGTGAAGACTTCCCAGCGCGGCGTTTCGCCTTCGGCCGACACGCGTTTCGCATCGATCGCGACGACGATGCACTGCGAGCCGTGCTTGTCCGACGCGTCGCGCACGAGTTGCGGATTCGCGACCGCCGACGAATTCATGCTGATCTTGTCCGCGCCCGCGTTGAGCAGACGCCGCACGTCTTCGACCGCGCGCACGCCGCCGCCGACCGTCAGCGGAATGAACACCTGCGACGCCACCGATTCGATGATCGGCAGAATGAGATCGCGTTGATCGGAAGTCGCGGTGATATCGAGGAACGTGAGTTCGTCGGCGCCCTGATCGTCGTAACGCCGCGCGATTTCGACGGGATCGCCCGCGTCGCGCAGTTCGACGAAATTGACGCCCTTCACGACGCGGCCGGCGGTCACGTCGAGACAGGGAATGATGCGTTTTGCGAGAGCCATGTTCTTGCCACTTACGGAGTAAGGGCGGCGCCGCGGCCGCCCGGAGTGCTGCTCAGATGTGCTCGCGCTCGGGCGTATCAGGCGCCGTCGGCCTCGCGCAGCGCGTCGGCGCGGGTCTGGGCGGCCTTGAAATCGAGATCGCCGGAGTAGATCGCGCGGCCGCAGATCACGCCTTCGATGCCTTCGTCCTCGACTTCGCAGAGCGATTCGATGTCCGCGATGCTCGACAGCCCGCCGCTCGCGATCACTGGAATCTTCACCGCCCGCGCGAGACGCACGGTTGCTTCGAGGTTGAGGCCCTGAAGCATGCCGTCACGGCCGATGTCCGTGTAGATGATCGATTCGCAGCCGTAGTCTTCGAACTTGCGGCCGAGATCGACGACCTCGTGACCGGTGAGCTTGCTCCAGCCGTCCGTCGCGACCTTGCCGTCCTTCGCGTCCAGTCCGACGATGATGTGTCCCCCGAACGCGCTGCACGCGTCCTGCAGGAAGCCCGGATTCTTCACCGCCGCCGTGCCGATGATGATGTACGACAGGCCGTCGTCCAGATAGCGCTCGATGGTTTCCAGATCGCGGATGCCGCCGCCCAACTGCACGGGAATCTCGCTGCCGACTTCATCGAGGATCGCGCGGATCGCGTCGCCGTTTCTGGGCTTGCCGGCGAACGCGCCGTTCAGATCGACCAGATGCAATCGCCGTGCGCCGCGATCGACCCAATGTCGGGCCATGGCCGCCGGATCCTCTGAAAAAATGGTCGCCTGGTCCATATCGCCCTGCTTGAGGCGCACGCACTGACCGTCCTTAAGATCGATGGCCGGAATGAGCAGCATAGGTATCGCGTATTTTCTGGGTGAAGTTGATCAAAACGGCGCGCGTGCGGTCTTTCGTGCCTGTGCCGCGGGCCGTCTCGCTAGTGTAGTACAAGTCTTGCAACGGTCATGCGCCCGTAGTAATAGGCGAAAACGCTAGCGGGCACGGTATTTCACGGGTTCCAGTGCACGAAATTGCGATAGAGACGCAATCCTGCGTCCGCGCTCTTTTCGGGGTGGAATTGGGTGGCGAAGATATTGTCGCGCGCCACCGCCGACGTGAACGCGCTGCCGTACACGGTCTCGCCGGATGTGTGAGCCGGATTGTCCGGCACCACGTAGTAGCTGTGGACGAAGTAGAAGAACGCGCCGTCCGCGACGCCGTCCCAGACCGGATGCGCCTGTGTCTGACGCACGCGATTCCAGCCCATTTGCGGCACCTTGAAGCGCGAGCCGTCGTCCTGCAGCAGACCGTCGAGCTGGAAGCGCACGACCTTGCCGGGCAGAAGACCGAGGCCCTTCGTGTCGCCTTCCTCGCTCCAGTCGAAGAGCATCTGCTCGCCGACGCACACGCCGAGCATCGGCTTTTCGCGCGCCGCCTGCATCACCGCTTCCTGCAGGCCGGATTCGGCGAGATGCCCCATGCAGTCGCGCATCGCGCCCTGGCCCGGCAGCACGACGCGATCCGCCGCGTGAATGCCTTGCGGCTGATCGACGATCGCCACGTTCGCTTCGGGTGCAGCCTTCTTCAGCGCCTGGTAGACCGAGCGCAGGTTGCCCATTCCGTAATCAACAATCGCAATCGAAGTATTCATTTCAAAGATGGCATCAAGGCCTTCAACCCGTCGACGATGAACTCCACCGCCAATGCGGACAACATCAAACCCATGAGACGCGTGCCGATGTTGATTCCCGTGCGCCCGACGACGCGCGCGATCGGCTCGGCGAGATTCAGCGCGCCGAAGCACAGCCCCGCGATGATCGCGCCCAGCACGACGAGCCCGAAGCGGTCGTACCAGTGTTGCGCATTCGCAGCATAGACGATCACCGTGCTGATCGAGCCGGGACCGGTGAGCAGCGGAATCGCGAGCGGCACGACCGCGATGCTATTGCGCTCCTCGGCTTCCATGCGTTCTTCCGGCGTCGAACGCGCATTGCCGACCTGCGCGTTCAACATGCTGATCGCCATGAGCAGCATGATGATGCCGCCGCCCACTTCGAACGACCCGACCGAAATCCCGAAGAACGCGATGATCTGCTGGCCGAGCAGCGCCGTCACCGCGATCACGCAGAAGACTGAAATCGAAGCGACGCGAATCGTGTTGCGTCTTTCGAGATCGGATTGCTGCGAGGTCAGGCTGAGAAAAAACGGTATCGCGCCGATCGGGTTGATCAGCGCGAGCAATGAGATAAACGACTTGAACAAATCCATCTTTTTTCCGGCGCAGCAACGCGCCGAACCGGTCAGTCGGCTTAGAGACTGCCTTTGGTCGACGGAATCTGCCCCGCCGCGCGCTCGTCGACTTCGCACGCCATGCGCAGCGCGCGGCCGAACGCCTTGAACACGGTTTCGACCTGATGATGCGCGTTGATGCCGCGCAGGTTGTCGATATGCAGCGTCACGCCGGCGTGATTCACGAATCCGCGGAAGAATTCGATGGTCAGATCGACGTCGAACGTGCCGATGCGCGCGCGCGTGAACGGCACATGGAACTCGAGCCCCGGACGCCCCGAAAAATCGATGACGACGCGCGACAGCGCTTCGTCGAGCGGTACGTACGAATGCCCGTAACGGCGAATGCCCTTGCGGTCGCCGATGGCCTTCGCGATGGCCATTCCGAGCGTGATGCCGGTGTCTTCTACCGTATGGTGATCGTCGATATGGAGGTCGCCATGCGCTTCGATGTCGAGATCGATGAGCCCGTGACGGGCAATCTGGTCGAGCATGTGATCGAGGAACGGGACGCCGGTGGCGAGCTTCTGCTTGCCGGTGCCGTCCAGATCGAGCTTCACACGGATCTGCGTTTCGCTGGTGTTGCGAACGACTTCCGCAATACGCATGGTGATTCCTTGAGACTTAATCGAGAGTGGGGAGCTTCTTGAGCGCGGCGATCATTTGCGCGTTTTCTTCGGCAGAGCCGACCGTCAAACGCACGCAGTTAGCCAGCAATGGGTGCATTTTACCCACGTTTTTTACCAAAACCCGCGAAGTCAGAAGGGTTTCGAAAGCAACGGCGGCGTCCGGAACGCGCACGAGCAGGAAATTGCCCGCGCTCGGGAATACCGTCATGCCGGGCAGCGCCGCCACTTCGCGTGCGAGTTTCGTGCGTTGCGCGCGCAGTTCGGCCGCTTGAGCGTCGAGCACGTCGAGGTGATCGAGCAGGAAATCGGCCGTGGCCTGCGTCAGCACGTTGATGTTGTACGGCGGGCGCACTTTGTCGAACTGCGTGATCCACGAGGGCCGGCCCGCCATGTAGCCGAGACGGATGCCCGCGAGCCCGAGCTTCGAGACAGTCCGCATCACGACGACGTTGTCGAACTCCGCCGCGCGCGGCATCCAGCTTTTTTCGGCGAACGGCTGATACGCCTCGTCGATCACGACGAGACTCTTCTTCGACGCGGCGATCACGCGTTCGATGTCGGCGTCGTCGTAGAGCGTGCCGGTCGGGTTGTTCGGATACGCCAGATAGACGAGCGCCGGCGCGTGTTCATCGATGGCGGCGACGAGCGCGTCGGCGTCGAGCGTGAAGTCGGCCTTCAGCGGCACACCGATGAACTCGAGATGCGCGAATTTCGCCGACATTTCGTACATCACGAAGCCCGGCACCGGAGCGACGACCTTCGCGCCCGGCTTCGAGCACGCGACCGACATCATGCTGATGAGCTCGTCCGAACCGTTGCCGAGCAGCACGTCGCAGGCGTCGGGCACGTTCATGGTGCGCTTGATGTTGGCGAGCAATTCCGCCGGACGCGGCGCGGGATAACGGTTCAGCGCGACGCCCGCGAGATGCTCGCCCAATGCTTTGGCGAGGTCGACGGGCAGCGTGTAGGGATTTTCCATCGCGTCGAGCTTGATGAGGCCCGTGGCATCGGGCACGGGATAGCTCGTCATCGCGAGGACGTCGGGTCGGATGATGTCTTGTGATGTCGTCATGTTTTCCCGGCGTCTCTCTCGCCGGTTCGGGTGGCGGCTCTCAGGCCGCCTCGTTCATTCGGGCCGGTTTTCGCTTCAGCCGACTTTTTTCATCCGGTATTCGGCGCTCTTCGCGTGCGCCTGCAGGCCTTCGCCGTACGCCAGTTCCGCCGCGATTTCGCCGAGCGTCTGCGCGCCGTCCGCGCTCACTTCGATCACGCTCGAACGCTTCATGAAGTCGTAGACGCCGAGCGGCGACGAGAAGCGCGCGGTGCGCGACGTCGGCAATACGTGGTTCGGGCCCGCGCAGTAATCGCCGAGGCTTTCGCTCGTGTAGCGGCCGAGGAACATCGCGCCTGCGTTGTGAATTTGCGCGGCCCACTGATGCGGATCGAGCGCGGAAATCTCAAGATGCTCCGGCGCGATATCGTTGGCGATCGCGCACGCCTCGGCCATGTCCTTCACCTTGATGAGCGCGCCGCGATCTTCGAGCGAGCGCTGGATGACGTCGCGACGCGGCATCGCCGGCAGCAGCTCGACGATCGCGTCTTCCACGCGCTGGATGAAGTCGTCGTCCGGGCACAGCAGAATGGATTGCGCGAGTTCGTCGTGCTCGGCCTGCGAGAAGAGGTCCATCGCGACCCAGCGCGGATCGGTGGTGGCGTCGCAGATCACGAGAATTTCGGACGGCCCCGCGATCATGTCGATGCCGACCGTGCCGAACACGCGCCGCTTCGCCGACGCGACATACGCGTTACCCGGACCGCAAATCTTGTCGACGGCAGGCACGCTTTGCGTGCCGTACGCGAGCGCGGCCACCGCTTGCGCGCCGCCGATCGTGAACACGCGATCCACGCCGCCGAGCAGCGCCGCCGCGAGCACCAGCGGATTCTTCACGCCATCGGGCGTCGGCACGACCATCACGATTTCCTTCACGCCCGCCACGCGCGCCGGAATCGCGTTCATCAGCACGGACGACGGATACGCCGCCTTGCCGCCCGGCACATAGATGCCCGCGCGATCGAGCGGCGTGACCTTCTGGCCGAGCACGGTGCCGTCGGCTTCGGTGTAGTGCCAGCTATGGCTGCCGCATTCGATGCGCTGCTTCTCGTGATAGCCGCGCACGCGCGCCGCCGCCGCTTCGAGCGCCGCGCGGCGCTTCGGTTCGAGCCCTTCGAGCGCGGCTTCCATCTCCGAGAGCGGCAGTTCGAGCGCCGCGACGCTGTCCGCCTTCAGACGATCGAACTTGTTGGTGTATTCGAGCACGGCTTCGTCGCCGCGCGCCTTCACGTCCGCGAGAATCTGCGCGACCGAGCGCTCGATCGCCTCATCCTCGCTCGCTTCGAACGCGAGGACCGCACGCAGCGCCTTCTGGAAACCGTCGGCGCTGGAATCGAGTTTGCGAATCTTGATAGACATGCTGGTTTTCCGTTTTGCTGTTGGCGCGCCGCGTCGTGCGGCCCGCCTAATTTCCCTTGCTGACCGTCGCGCGCTCGAACGCGTCGAGGAACGGCTTGAGCGCCGCGCGCTTCAGCTTCAGCGCCGCCTGATTCACGACGAGGCGCGAGGAAATCTGCATGATCTCTTCGACTTCGACGAGATTGTTCGCCCGCAGCGTGCCGCCCGAGCTGACCAGATCGACGATCGCATCGGCCAGGCCGACGAGCGGCGCGAGTTCCATCGATCCGTACAGCTTGATCAGATCGACGTGCACGCCCTTCGCCGCGAAATGCTGACGCGCGGTTTCCGTGTACTTCGTCGCGACCTTCAGACGCGCGCCCTGGCGCACCGCGCTCGCATAGTCGAACCCGTTCTTCACGGCCACCGACATACGGCAGCGCGCGATATCGAGATCGACCGGCTGATACAGGCCGCTGCCGCCGTGCTCGATCAGCACGTCCTTACCCGCGACGCCGAAATCGGCCGCGCCGTACTCGACGTAAGTCGGCACATCGGTCGCGCGCACGATGATCACGCGCAAATTCGGATTCGTCGTCGGAAGGATCAGTTTGCGCGAGCTTTCCGGATCTTCGGCCACCTGCACGCCGGCGGCGGCGAGCAGCGGCAGCGTCTCCTCGAAGATACGCCCTTTCGACAACGCGAGCGTGAGGGGCGCGCTCGGCTGCACCGACGACGACGTCTGCGGCAGCGAACTCATTGCTCGCTCCCGCTGCCCTTGATGCGGCGCACGTTCGCGCCGACCGCCGTCAGCTTCGATTCCATGCGGTCGTAGCCGCGATCCAGATGGTAGATGCGGTCGATCAGCGTTTCGCCGTCCGCGCACATCGCCGCGATCACGAGACTCGCCGACGCGCGCAGATCGGTCGCCATGACCTTCGCGCCGGACAGCTTCTCGACGCCGGCGATGAGCGCCGTGTTGCCGTCGATGGTGATGCTCGCGCCCAGACGATTCAGCTCCTGAACGTGCATGAAGCGGTTCTCGAAGATCGTCTCGACGACTTGCGAGGTGCCCTTCGCGATCGTGTTGAGCGCCATGAACTGCGCCTGCATGTCGGTCGGGAACGCGGGGTATTCGGACGTGCGGATATTCACCGCCTCGGCGCGCTTGCCCATACGCACGCGCATCCAGTCGTCGCCTTCCTCGATCGTCACGCCGGCTTCGCGCAGCTTCGCCGTCACGGCGTCGAGCAGATGCGAGCTCACGCGACGCAGCGTGACGTCGCCGCCCGCGGCCGCGACCGCGCACAGGAACGTGCCCGCTTCAATGCGGTCCGGCACGACGTCGTGCTTCGCGCCGTGCAGCTTGTCGACGCCCTGAATCACGAGACGGTCGGTGCCGATGCCGTCGATCTTCGCGCCCATCTTCACGAGCAGATGCGCGAGGTCGCTCACTTCGGGTTCGCGCGCGGCGTTCTCGATGACCGTCTCGCCGTCGGCCAGCACCGCCGCCATCAGCAGGTTCTCGGTGCCGGTGACGGTGATCATGTCGGTGATGATGCGCGCGCCCTTCAGACGCTTCGCGCGCGCTTCGATGAAGCCGTGCTCGATGTTGATCTCGGCGCCCATCGCCTGCAGGCCCTTGATGTGCTGATCGACCGGACGCGCGCCGATCGCGCAGCCGCCGGGCAGCGACACCTTCGCTTCGCCGAAGCGCGCGACGAGCGGACCGAGCACGAGAATCGACGCGCGCATCGTCTTGACCATTTCGTACGGCGCGACGAGCTTGTCGACCTTCGACGCGTTGAGGTTCACGCGCCCGTCGCCGGACACTTCGGACTGCACGCCCATCTGGCGCAACAGCTTGACCATCGTGCGAACGTCCTGAAGATTCGGCACGTTCGACAGATGGACGTCGTCGGCGGTGAGAAGGCTTGCGCAAAGAATCGGCAGCGCCGCGTTCTTCGCACCCGAAACGGTGATTTCGCCGGAGAGCTTCGCGCCTCCCGTGATGACCAGTTTATCCATGGCTTGTCCTTCGACCGAGCTGCCTGCGGTGCCCTTTTCAGCGCCGCCGTTGTCTTGAATGAATCGCACTCTTTACTGCCTTTGTCTTTCCGGTGATGCCGGTGTTACGTGTGTTGAGTCGTATGACCTGATTTGGCTTCGCCGGGTGGACTCAGGCCGATTTCCACTCGTCGGGGGTCAGGGTCTTCATGCTGAGTGCATGAATCTCCTGTTTCATGCGCTCGCCGAGCGCCGCATAAACCAGTTGATGACGCGCGATCAGCCGCTTGCCGACGAACGCGTCGCTCACGATGGTCGCGAAAAAATGCTGGCCATCGCCCTCCACTTCCAAATGCTGGCAAGCGAGGCCTTTGGCGATGTAATCCTTCACCTGCTCCGGAGTCGGCAACATGGTGGAAGTCTCCTTGAGAATTAGTGACGCAGCTTGTAGCCGCTCGCGAGCAGTCGCACGGCGATCAACGCCAGCACGGCCAAAAATCCGCCGACGATGCCGAGGCTCATCAACGGATTCACGTCGGACAGGCCGAAGAAGCCATAGCGAAAGCCGTCGATCATGTAGAAGAACGGGTTCAGATGCGACACCGCGCGCCACACGGGCGGCAGCGTATGTGTCGAGTAGAACACGCCTGAAAGAAACGTGAGCGGCATGATGAGGAAGTTCTGGAACGCGGCCAGCTGGTCGAACTTGTCGGCCCAGATGCCCGCGATCAGACCCAGCGTGCCGAGAATGCCCGAACCGAGGATCGCGAACGCAATGATGTAAAGCGGCGCGGAAAACGACATCGGGATGAACCATATCGTCACGACGAACACGCCGAAGCCGACGCACAGGCCGCGCACGACCGACGCCAGCACATACGCAAAGAACATCTCCCAATGCGCGATCGGCGGCAGCAGCACGAACACCAGATTGCCGGTGATCTTCGACTGGATCAGCGACGACGAACTGTTCGCGAACGCGTTCTGCAGCACGCTCATCATCACGAGGCCGGGCACGAGAAAACTCGTATAACCGACGCCGGGATACACCTCGACGCGGCCGGAAAGCGCATGACCGAAGATCGTCAGGTACAGAAGCGCCGTCACGATCGGCGCGAGGACCGTCTGAAACGAAACCTTCCAGAAGCGCAGCAGCTCCTTGTAGAACAACGTCTGGAAGCCGCTCATGAAAGTCCCTCGACCACTTCCGGCTCGTTCATCACCTGCACGAACACGTCTTCCAGATCCGCCTTGCGCACTTCGATTTCATCGAACGTGCAGCCGGCCGCGCGGCATTTCGCGAGAATCGGCTCGACGTCGTCATAGCTCGCGAGACGCAGCAGATGTTGCGCGCCCATCACCGCGTGCGGATCGACTTCGAGCGCGCGCAAGTCCGCCGGCAACGCGCCGTTCGACAGACGCAGATACAGTTGCATGCCCGAAAAGCGCTGCAGCAGCGTGCTCGTGCGTTCGAGGGCGACGACTTCGCCGCGACGAAGCATCGCGAGCCGATGACACAGCGACTCGGCTTCTTCGAGATAGTGCGTCGTCAGGACGATCGTGTGGCCCTCGCGATTCAGGCGCGAGATGAATTTCCAGAGTGTCTGACGCAGTTCGACATCGACGCCGGCGGTGGGCTCGTCGAGCACGATCACCGGCGGCCGATGCACGAGCGCCTGCGCCACGAGCACGCGGCGCTTCATCCCGCCCGAGAGGGCGCGCGTGTTGACGTCGGCTTTCTCGGTGAGATCGAGATTGGCCATGACCTCGTCGATCCAGTCGTCGTTGTTGCGCAAGCCGAAATAGCCCGACTGGATGCGCAACGACTCGCGCACGGTGAAGAACGGATCGAACACCAGTTCCTGCGGCACGACGCCGAGCGCACGGCGCGCGGCCCGGAAGTCGCTGACGACATCGTGACCACGCACGGAGATCGTGCCGCTATCGGCGCGCGCCAGACCGGCCAGAATGCTGATCAACGTGGTTTTGCCCGCACCGTTGGGGCCGAGCAAGCCGAAGAACTCGCCCTCTTCCACCGTGAGGCTCACGCCTTTGAGCGCCTGGAGATCCTTGTAGCGCTTCCTGACGTTTCGGATTTCTATGGCTGACATGGACAGTGCGCGCGCCTCGTGCGGCCGCGCCTCGATTGTGCGGACTTTCGCCTGACGTTCCCTTCCTCAGACAAAAAGGGCCGGGAGCGGCTGCGAAAAAAACGTTTGATTATAGGGCAAAGCCGTTGGAGCCGACTTCGGAGCGATCCTGATTGCGGCGACGCAGCGCCGCCGCTTCTGCGCGGAGTCAGAACAGGATCAATGTCGGAACGAGAGGAGCGTATCGACGCCATAGGCTCGCGCAAGACTGACGAGCCCGGAAGGAAGATTGACGACGCCGAGCGCGGCGCCGCGCGCGGTGGCTGCGCGCTGCCATGCGAGCAGCACGGCGAGCGCGGAAGAATCGAACTGCGTGAGCGGCGCGCAATCGACTTCGGTCGCGCCCGCAGCGATGCGCGACAGACCCGCTTCGAGCGCGGCCTTCGCGCTCTCGTGGGTCAGCGTCGCGGCCGTCTGAAAACGGCCGCCTGTGGCTGGCGTGCTCACGATGCCTTGCCGCTCGCGAGTTGCTCGTTACGCTGCGTCAGGAACTGCAGCAAGCCGCTCACGCCATTGCGCGAGATCTGCTCGTTGAATTGCTGCTGATACGCCTGGATCAGCCACGCGCCGAGCACGTTGATGTCGTACACGCGCCAGCCTTGCGCCGTCTTGTACAGGCGATAGTCGAGCTCGACCGGCGAGCCGTTGTTCATCACGACCGAGCGGACAACGACGTCGGTGTCGTCCGGATTGGCGCGGAACGGCTTGTATTGAACCGTCTGGTCGCGCACTTGCGCGAGCGCGCCGGAATACGTGCGGATCAGGAGCATCTTGAACTGCTCGACGATCTGCTTCTGCTGTTCGGGCGTCGCCGAATTCCAGTTGCGGCCCATCACGAGACGCGTCGTGCGCGTGAAATCCGTGTACGGCAGGATCTTTTGATTGACGAGCTCGGTGATCTTGTTGATGTCGCCCGAGCGGATCTTCGAGTCCGACTTGATTTCGTCGAGGACTTGTTGCGTGACCGTCTTGATCATCGTGTCGGGCGAGCTCGTATCGACGCTTTGCGCCGACGCTGTGCCACAAAACGCGACGAACATCGCGAAGATGGGGAGAAGCAAGAATTTTTTCATCACGGACCCTGCAAAAGTAGATGCTCCGGTTTGAGCGCGCCGCCCGATTCGAGTTCAGGCGACGCGGCATCCAAAGCGTAAGAAATATCGTTAGATATGTTACCGCGCGTTAGCGACAGGCCGCTCAACGCAAGCGGAATGAAGGGAAACCCGGCGGCGCGCGCGGCGGAACATACTGGTTGCCCGGCACGGTGTTGGCGCTACCGCTCGCCGGTGCGGGTGCCGCCGCCGTACCCGAAGCCGCCGATGCGGCCGCGGCAGGCGCCGCCGTCGCCGATGCGCCTTCCGTGCCTTCATCGCCGTAATTCGGCAGCGGCGCTTCGCCGTAGTCCGGCATGCTGCCGTCGCCGCCCGAAATCAGATACTGACGACGCTGCAAGTATGCGTTTCGGACGAACGAATACTTGTCGAGCGCGGCATCGGCGAGCACGTCGGTCGCCCCCAGAAGATTTGCGCGCACGTTGACGAGGTTCACGCCATAGAGCGCCCAGCTCACCGAATCCGGGCTCACGTAGGTGAGCGGATTGCCGAAATAGTCGACCACGAGTCCGGCGGAATCTCGCACCGTGCTCGGCCCGAGCAGCGGCAGCACCACGTACGGACCGGACGGCACGCCATAGTGGCCGAGCGTCAGCCCGAAATCGCCGGAATGCTTCGGCAGCCGCGCGATGGTCGCGACGTCGAACAGGCCGCCGACGCCGAACAGCGTGTTGATCGCGACGCGCATGATGTCCGACACGCCGTCCGCAATTTTCAGTTGCGCCAGATTGTTCGCGGCGATGTACACGTCGCCGATATTCGAGAAGAAGTTGGTCACGCTGTTGCGCACCGGCTCCGGTACGAGCCACACGTAACCCTTCGCCACCGGCTTCACCGCGTACTGATCAACAGTGTCGTTGATCGTGAACATCGTCCGGTTATAGCTCTCGAATGGGTCCCCTTTGGTCGGCGTCGTCACCGTCGCGCAACCGGTGAGCGCAACGACGCCCGCCACCATGATTGCGCGCCGCATCCCAATCGCCTGCATGTTCTTCTCCTTATTGAGCGGCGCCCGATGCGGCGCTCGCACCTGCCGCGCCCGCCGCACCCGATGCGCCCATCGCGCTCGCCGCGCCCGGGAAAGCCGGCGCGGGTGCGGGCTCGGGCACAGCCGGCGCCCCCGACGATTTCGAGGCGCCCGAATCCGCCGCCTTGTTGTAGAGGAACTGGCCGATCAGGTTTTCGAGCACCACGGCCGATTGCGTCATCGTGATGGTGTCGCCGTTCTTGAGCATCTGATCGTCGCCGCCCGGCTCGAGGCCGATGTATTGCTCGCCGAGCAAGCCGGAAGTCAGGATCTTCGCGGACGAATCCTTCGGAAACTGATACTGCTTGTCGATATCGATCGTGACCACGGCCTGATACGTGTTCGCATCGAAGCCGATGCTGCCGACGCGCCCGACCGTCACGCCCGCGCTCTTCACGGGCGCGCGCGCCTTCAGTCCGCCGATGTTGTCGAACTTCAGTTTCACCGCGTAGGTTTGCTGGAACGACAGGGAGCTCATGTTGCCCGCCTTCAGCGCGAGAAAGAGCAGCGCCACGAAACCGAGCACCACGAAGAGGCCGACCCAAAAGTCGAGAGCAGTCTTTTTCATCGTCTTCCCAAAGAGAATCTTTTCGCAGATGGCGCGTGACGGTCTGTGCCCTTCACAACGCCTGCGCCTCGTGCGGCGCCTGCGCTTGGTTCATTAGCTGAACATCAGTGCGGTGAGCAGGAAATCGAGCCCGAGCACGGCGAGCGACGCATACACGACCGTTTTCGTCGTCGCGCGCGACACGCCTTCGGGCGTTGGCCGTGCTTCGTAGCCCTGGAACAACGCGATGAACGTCACCGCGAAGCCGAACACGATGCTCTTGATGACGCCGTTCCCGACATCGCGCCACACGTCCACGCCGCCTTGCATCTGCGACCAGAACGCGCCCGGATCGACGCCGATCAGCATCACGCCGACGACATAGCCGCCGATGATGCCGACCGCGCTGAAAATGGCCGCCAGCACCGGCATAGCGACGATGCCCGCCCACATGCGCGGCGCGACGACCACCTTGAGCGGATCGACCGCCATCATTTCCATGGCGGTGAGTTGCTCGCCGGCTTTCATCAAGCCGATTTCGGCGGTCAGCGACGTGCCCGCGCGCCCCGCGAACAGTAGCGCCGTGACGACCGGCCCGAGCTCGCGCACGAGCGAGAGCGCCACCAGAAGCCCGAGCGCCTGTTCCGAACCGTAGCGGCTCAGCGTGTAATAGCCCTGCAAGCCGAGCACGAAGCCGACGAACAAACCCGACACCGCGATGATGACGAGCGAATAATTGCCGACGAAGTGGATCTGTTTCGTGACGAGGCGCGGGCGGCGCAACAGCGGAAAAAATTCGACCACGAGGCGCAGGAACATGCGCGTTGCGTAGCCTGCGGTGCCGAAACCGTCGAGCACCCAGCGTCCGAGCGCGCTGATCATGCCTGCCCTCCGATGCCGAAATCTGCGGCGAGCGGCGTGCTCGCATAGTGGAACTTGAATGGGCCGTCGGGCGTGCCGTCGATGAACTGGCGCACGGTCGGATCCTGCGATGCGCGCAGTTGCGCCGGCGTGCCTTCGGCGTGAATGCCGCCGTTCGCGATGAAATACACGTAGTCCGCGATCGCGAAGGATTCCGGTACGTCGTGCGTAACGAGAATGGACGTTGCGCCGAGCGCGTCGTTGATCGTGCGGATGAGTTGCGCCGTGATGCCGAGCGAAATGGGATCGAGGCCGGCGAACGGCTCGTCGTACATCATCAACTGGGGATCGAGCGCGATTGCGCGGGCGAGCGCCACGCGGCGCGCCATGCCGCCCGAAATCTCCGACGGCGCGAGATCGCGCGCGCCGCGCAGGCCGACCGCGTTCAGCTTCATCAGCACGAGATCGCGGATCAGCGCTTCTGGAAGGTCCGTGTGTTCGCGCAGCGGGAACGCGACGTTCTCGAACACCGTCTGGTCGGTGAACAACGCGCCGAACTGGAACAGCATGCCCATCTTCCGGCGCAGCGCGTACAGACCGTCGCGCGTCTGGGCGCCGACGTCCTGTCCGTCGAACATGACTTTGCCGCGACTCGCCTTCACGAGACCGCCGACCAGACGCAAGGTCGTGGTTTTGCCGCAGCCTGAGCCGCCCATGACCGCGACCACCTGCCCACGCGTGAATCGCATGTTCAGGTTCGACAGGACGAGCCGGTCGCCGTAGCCGAAGTCGACGTCGCGTAGCTCTAGCAGAGTCTCGGAGAAAGCAGGCACTGGGTAAGAGATTCCGTTGGCGCAAGAGGCCGAATTATAGGGCCTGCGCGCAATCGGTGCTTTGCCTAGGCGTGTATCCCCTTGCTTTTGGGACTTTTCACCGTTGACCTGCGAACATTTTTTGCAGTGACAAAACCGCCGCGGCTGTGTCCGGTGCCTCGGTGACCGCGCGCACGACCGCCGCGCTGCGCACGCCGGTTTCCAGCACGCCCGGCATCGCCTTGGCGTCGATTCCACCAATGGCGACAAGCGGCACCCGGCCCGACAGCAGTTGCACGTAGCGCGACAGGCGCGCCAATCCTTGTGGCTTGGTCGGCATGACTTTCGTCGTGGTCGGGAAGACGGCGCCGAGCGCAAGGTAGCTCGGCTTGAAGTGCAGCGCGCGCAACATCTCGTAATAGCCGTGCGTCGACAGACCGAGCCGCACGCCGGCTTTCGCGATGGCGCTCAGGTCGGCCGTCTGCACGTCTTCCTGTCCGAGGTGCACGCCGTACGCGCCCGCCGCAATCGCCTCGCGCCAATGATCGTTGATGAAAACCTGTGCGTCATGCCGACGTCCCGCCTCGACCGAGCGCGAGATTTCGCGCTGCAAGTCGGCGGCGTCGGCGGTTTTGCGGCGCAGTTGCGTCGTGCGGACGCCGAGACCGAGCACGCGCTCGACCCAGTCGGCGCTCGGCAGCACCGGATACAGGCCGAGCCGATCGGGGCACGCCGGGAATCCGCCTTCGGGCGCGGCGGGCAGATCGGCGACACGCGGAAACGTCGCGAAATCGACGGGCCACGCGTCGTCCTTGTTCTCATCGCCCGCGCGCCAGGCGAGCGCGAGCGTCAGCGCGTCGTGCGGCTCGAAGTTGCAGTCGAGGAAAGCGGCGAGCGCGGACAGCCAATCATCCGACCATTCGCCTTCGAGCGCGAAACGCTCGTCGCCACGACGCAGCGTGACGCGATCGCCATGCGCTTCAAGGATTGCCGCGGCGCCGTTCGCGGCCACATCGTGCGGCTCGTTGAACACGATGATGTCGCTCGCCTGCGGCGATTCCGGCGCGGTCAGGCAGATGCGCCAGCGCGTTTCCGCCGTCGGCCATTCGCCGAGACGCGCGCGAATCCGCTCGGCGACTTCAGTCAGCTCGTCCGCCGGCGGCCAGAACACTTCACGATTCAACAAGCTCATGCCGCGCCTCCGTCCTGATGCCAGAACGGCATGCCGACGACCGGCGTGCTCGCCTGCGCGCTGTCGCGCTCGGCCATGGGGCCCGCGAGGAACGCGGTGCGCCCCGCTTCGACGCCGAGCGCGAACGCGCGCGCCATCTGCGGCGGGAAGGTTGCCTGCGAGACGGCCGTGTTGAGCAGCACGCCATCGAAGCCCCATTCCATCACCTGACACGCATGCGACGGCACGCCGAGACCGGCATCGACGATCAGCGGCACATCCGGCAGACGCTCGCGCAAGGTGCGCAGCCCGTATGGATTCGTCACGCCCTTGCCCGTGCCGATGGGCGCGCCCCACGGCATCAGCGCTTCGCAGCCGGCATCGAGCAGACGCCGGCCGATGACGAGATCTTCCGTGCAGTAAGGCAGCACCTTGAAGCCATCGCGGATCAGCTTGGCCGCCGCTTCGACGAGGCCGATCGGATCGGGCTGCAGCGTGTAGTCGTCGCCGATCAATTCCAGTTTGATCCACGGCGTCTCGAACACCTCGCGCGCCATGTGCGCGGTCGTGAGCACCTCGTCGACGCTCTGGCAGCCCGCCGTGTTCGGCAAAAGCGCGACGCCGTGGCGCTTGAGCACATCGAAAAAGCCGGCTTCGCCAGTCTCCGACTGACGGCGCAGCGCGACCGTGACCATGCCCGGCCGAGCGGCGTCGATGGAGTCGGAAAGCGATTGCAGCGACGGATAACGCGACGTGCCGAGCAGCACGCGGCTCGGAAACGTCTCGCCGTAGAGCGTGAGGACGTCGGCGGTGGAAATGGTCATGGTTCGATCCTTCGGTTCGGAGTTCAGCCGCCCGCGACGGGCGACACGACGTCGAGCTTGTCGCCGGCGGCGAGCATTTTCGTGGCGTGTTCGCCGCGCGCGACGAACTGGCCGTTCAGCGCGACCGCGAACGGCGGTTTCGCGCCGAACGCGGCGAGCGCGTCGGTGACGGTGGTGGCGTCGGGCAAATCGAAGACGCGCTGATTGATGTGGATGTTCATGGTTGTTTCCTGATGACTAGAGCGCTGGCGCAACCGCGAACTCGCCGTGCAGCAGTTCGGGCCAGCGCGCGGCGCTGCGGAAATCGGAGAAGGCCTCGGCATCGGCGATATCGCCGGAAGCGAGCGCGTCGGCGAGACGGCACGCGGCATCCGCGACTTCGGGCGCGATCATGAAGCCGTGCCGGTACAAGCCGTTCACGCGCAAGGTCCGCGCCCCGTCCCAGACGATCGCCGGCCGGTGATCCGGCAAGGTCGGCCGGCAATGCGAGTTCAGTTCGAGGATGCGCGCCTCGCCGAAACCCGGATGCACCGCGAACGCGGCGCTCAGCAGCTCGAGCGCCGAACGTACGCTCACGGGCGACATGTCCTCGCCCTCGACTTCCGTCGCGCCGATCACGTAGAGATCGTTCTCCTTCGGCGCGATGTAGAGCGGATAGCGCGGATGCAAGAGCCGCACCGGCCGCGTCAGCCCGATGCCCGGCGCGTGCACGCGCGCGACTTCGCCGCGAATGCCGCGCAGCGCGGGCCACGCGGGCTTGCCGCCGAGGCCGCGGCAATCGATGATCCAGCGCGCGTCGGGCATCGCATCGACGGCGGTGTTCCAGTGCGTACGCACGCCGCGCGCGGCAAGTCCGGCGGCGAGCGCGCCAAGCGCCTGACGGTTGTCGAGTTGGCCTTCGTTCGGCAGCAGCCAGCCCTGCGCGAAGCGCGTTCCGAGCGCCGGTTCGGCTTGCGCGACTTGCGCGCCCGCGAGCTTGACGAAGCCGCCGTCGAGCAGATTGGCGGGCGAATTGGCCTTGAGACGGCGTTCGAAGAGCGGCGCTTCGGCGCGATCCGCGCCGTGCCAGACGACGAGCGTGCCGTTGCGCTGAAAGAAAACCGGCTCGGGCAATTGCGCGATGAGTTCAGGCCAGCGTTCGAGCGATGCCGCCCCCAGCCCGACGACGAGCGGCTCCGCGCTCGCCGCTTCCGCGAGCGGCGCGAGCATGGCGGCGGCGACCCACGCGGCCGACTGTGTGCCGGCGGCGTCGCCGCGTTCGTAAAGCGCGACGTCGTGGCCCGCGCCCGCGAGTTGCCAGGCGACGAGCCGTCCGACGAGCCCGCCGCCGACGACGGCGAAATCCGGCCGGCGCGCGGCGCCCTGATCGATTCTGTTCATCAATTCGATGTCTCCATACGCGTAACGCTGCGGTGCACGATGGAGACGAAAGACGCGATCCCGATCGTGCTGGCGCGGCGCCACATCACGAGGACGAAATCAGCGGGAGAGACCGGCTCGGCAGCGCATGAAGCGCGCCGGGCGCGAAGAAAGGACTGGAAGAGACTGGAGGAATGGCGCGAGGCTCGCGCGGTCTCCGGAAACTTCCCTCGCCGGTATTACCCGGATCGGGTGCAAAGGGTCTCTCTCAGCCTCGCCGCGCTGCCGACCGTTCCGGCCGCCGATGCACGCGAAGCACCCCTGTTTCGTCGAGGGTCATTAAAACATGAAAGGCGAAGGCGCTGCAAACCGGGATTCCCCGCCTTTTATCGTGCGCGGCGGCACTCTGGCACAATGCCGCGAACATGGTTCGCAGGACGATCGCCCGAAATTAAGTGAGCGTTAAGCGAACCCCGGAACAATCTGCGGAGCCGGAAAACGCCGCGCGCGGCCCGGCCGCGGACGTAACAATCGGGCGCCACGAGGCGCATCAGCAGGAAGCTCATGACCAACACCCATACCGAAAGCACGCAGCAGAAGGCCGACGAAGTCTCGGCGTGGAGCCTCATCAAGCCCTACTGGGTGTCGGAGGAGCGCGGCTTCGCGTGGGGCCTTCTCGTCGCGATCATCGCGATCAACATGACCGTTGTGTGGATCAACGTCCGGCTCAACAGCTGGAACGCCGACTTCTACAACGCGCTGCAGAACAAGAACGTCAAGGACTTTCCGCATCTGCTGCTGATCTTCACGGGCCTCGCGTTCGCGTACATCCTGCTCGCGGTGTACGGTCGATATCTGCGGCAGATGCTCGCGTTTCGCTGGCGTCAATGGCTCACCAACCGCTTTCTGGAACAATGGCTCGGTGACAAGGCGTTCTACCGCATCGAGCGCGACCGCCTCGCCGACAACCCCGACCAGCGTATTTCCGACGACCTGCAATCCTTCGCCACCACCACGCTTTCGCTCTCGCTCGATCTGCTTTCGACGCTCGTCACGCTCGTCACTTTCATCACGATTCTCTGGACCATCGCGGGCGCGCTGACCTTCTCGCTCGGCGGCACGCCGATCACGATTCCGGGCTATATGGTCTGGGCCGCCGCGCTCTACGCGATTCTCGGCTCGCTGATCATCCAGAAGGTCGGGCATCCGCTCGTGTCGATCAACTATCAGCAGCAGAAGGTCGAGGCCGATTTCCGTTTCGGCCTGATCCGCGTGCGCGAGAACGCCGAACAGATTGCGTTTTATGACGGCATCGCGACCGAAACGGCGAACGCAAAGACCATCTTCCAGCGCATTCGCGACAACTGGTGGATGATCATGAAGTACACGAAGCGCATGACCTTCGTGCTGTCGTTCTACGGGCAGATCGCGATCATTTTCCCGATCATGGTCGCCGCGCCGCGCTACTTCGCGGGCGCGTTTTCGTTCGGCGTGCTGATGCAGATTTCATCGGCGTTCGGCACGGTCAGCGATTCGTTTTCGTGGTTCATCAACAGTTATTCGACGTTGGTCGAATGGCGCGCGACCGTGAATCGTCTGCGCGAATTCAAGCGCGTGATGCGCTCGACGCATATCCGCGAAGAAACGTCGCCAGCGACGGAGCGCGGCGGCATCAACCTGCACTACACGAGCACGCCGTCGCTCACGACGAACGGGCTCATGCTCGCGCTGCCCAACGGCACGCCGCTTTCGCGCGTGGCGAACGTGTCGATCGAGCCGGGTTCGCGCTGGCTGGTCGTCGGTCCATCGGGCTCGGGCAAGAGCACGTTGATGCGCGCGCTCGCGGGTCTTTGGCCGTTCGGCGACGGCACGATCGACGCGCCCGTCGACGCGAAGATGATGTTCGTCCCGCAGATGAGTTATCTGCCGATCGGCACGTTGCGCGCGGCGCTTTCGTATCCGTCGGCGGGTGGAACGTTCAGTGATGAAGAGTCGCGCGACGCGCTGCGTCTGTGCAATCTCGAGGCGTATGCGGATCGGCTGGAGGAAAGCGCGCATTGGGCGCGGAGTCTGTCGCCGGGCGAGCAGCAACGGCTTGCTGCCGCGCGCGTGCTGTTGCACAAGCCGGACTTCGTGTTCCTCGACGAAGCCACGAGCGCGCTCGACGCCGAGAACGAGCTGCATATCTACAACATGCTGGTCGAGCGGCTTCCGAAGGCGGCGATTGTGAGCGTGGCGCATCGCGAGTCGGTCGCGATGTTCCATGATTACAAGATCGAGATCGAGAGGGCGATGGCGGAGGTTTGACCCGTCCGCGCTCAAAAGCAAAAGGCCACGCAATCGCGTGGCCTTTTTGCATGAAGCGTCGAGCGACGCTTACCGCGGCAACTCGCTCGATCCCATCAGATACGCATCCACCGATCGTGCGCACTGACGTCCTTCGCGAATCGCCCAGACGACCAGCGACTGCCCGCGACGCATATCGCCGGCGGTGAAGACTTTATCGACCGACGTGTAATACGCCTTGTCGCCTTCGGTCGCGGCGCGCACGTTGCCGCGCGCATCCTTCTCGACGCCGAACGCATCCAGCACCGGCGACACCGGCTGCGTGAAGCCCATCGCGAGCAGCACGAGATCGGCCTTCATCTCGAACTCGGAACCCGGCACTTCCTGCATCTTGCCGCCCTTCCACTCGACGCGCACGGCGATCAGCTTCTCGACCTTGCCGTTCTTGCCTTCGAAGCGCTTCGTCGCAACCGACCAGTCGCGCTCGCAACCTTCTTCATGCGACGACGACGTACGCAGCTTGATCGGCCAGTACGGCCACACGAGCGGCTTGTTCTCTTCCTCGGGCGGCTGCGCGAGCAGTTCGAACTGCGTCACGCTCTTCGCGCCATGACGATTCGACGTGCCCACGCAATCCGAACCCGTATCGCCGCCGCCGATCACGACGACATGCTTGCCCTTCGCGAGCAGTTGATCCGGCAGCTTGTCGCCCGCGTTGACCTTGTTCTGCTGCGGCAGGAATTCCATCGCGTAGTAGATGCCTTCGAGCTCGCGCCCCGGCACCGGCAGATCGCGCGGCGTTTCCGAGCCGCCCGCGATCACGACCGCGTCGAACTGTTCCTTCAGCTCGTCGGGCGTGATGGTTTCCTTCGCCGTATTCGCGATGTATTCCGGCAGCGCATCCTTGCCGATGAACACGTTCGTGCGGAACGACACGCCTTCCGCCTCCATCTGACGCATGCGGCGATCGATCAGCCACTTCTCCAGCTTGAAATCGGGGATGCCGTAACGCAGCAGACCGCCGATGCGATCGTTCTTCTCGAACACGACGACTTCATGGCCCGCGCGTCCGAGTTGCTGCGCGGCCGCGAGACCCGCGGGCCCCGAACCGACGACGGCGACCTTCTTGCCCGTCTTGTGCTTCGGCGGTTGCGGCACGACCCAGCCTTCGGCGAAAGCCTTGTCGATGATCGCGTGCTCGATCGACTTGATGCCGACCGGATCGTCGTTGATGCCCAATGTGCACGCCGCTTCGCACGGCGCCGGGCAGATGCGGCCCGTGAATTCCGGGAAGTTGTTGGTCGAATGCAGCACGTTGATCGCGCTCTTCCAGTCCTGCTGGAACACGAGATCGTTGAAGTCCGGAATGATGTTGTTGACCGGGCAGCCGTTGTTGCAGAACGGAATGCCGCAGTCCATGCAGCGCGCGCCTTGAACCTTCGCGTCTTCATCGGTCAGCGCGGCGACGAATTCCTTGTAATGCTTGACGCGGGTAAGCGGAGCTTCGTACGCCTCGTGGCGGCGTTCGAACTCGAGAAAACCGGTTGCCTTGCCCATTTCTTTCTCTGTATTTGGTGAGGATCGCGCGCGCTCCCGGAGCGCGCGTCTGTCTGATTGAACGAGGCTTAAGCCGCGACCGCTTCCTTGCCCTTCTTCGCGCCCATTTCGGTGAGCGCGCGACGGTACTCGGTCGGGAACACCTTGACGAACTGACGGCGAGCCGAATCCCAGTTTTCCAGCAGCGACTTCGCGCGCGGCGAGCCGGTGAACTGGAAGTGACGCTCGATCAGCCCCTTGAGCAGCGCTTCGTCGGTCTTGCCGGCGTGCCACAGCGTGCGATCCACCGTGCGCTCCTGTTCGGCCTGCTGCAGCACCGGATCGAGCGCGACCATCGACTTGTTGCACTTGCCGGCGAACGCGCCTTCCGGGTCGTACACGAACGCGATGCCGCCCGACATGCCCGCCGCGAAGTTGCGGCCCGTCTCGCCGAGCACGACCACCGTGCCGCCCGTCATGTATTCGCAGCCGTGATCGCCCGTGCCTTCGACGACCGCCGTCGCACCCGAGTTGCGCACGCAGAAGCGCTCGCCCGCGACGCCGCGGAAATACGATTCGCCTTCGATCGCGCCGTACATCACCGTGTTGCCGCAGATGATGTTTTCCTCGGACTTGCCGCGGAAGTCGTTGGTCGGGCGAATGATGATGCGCCCGCCCGACAGGCCCTTGCCGACGTAGTCGTTGCCGTCGCCGACGAGATCCAGCGTCACGCCCTTCGCGAGGAACGCGCCAAAGCTCTGGCCCGCCGTGCCCTTCAACTGGATGTGAATCGAGTCGTCGGGCAGGCCGTCGTGACCGTGCGTCTTCGCGATGAGGCCGGACAGCATCGCGCCGACCGTGCGATTCACGTTGCGCACCGGCTGGATGAACGACACATGCTCGCCCTTCTCGATCGCCGCCTTCGACTTCTCGATCAGCACGTGATCGAGCGCCTTGTCGAGACCGTGATCCTGCACGTCGACGTGCTTGCGCGCGACGTCTTCGCCCACCGGCACCTGATAGAAGATGCGCGAGAAGTCGAGGCCCTTAGCCTTCCAGTGCTCGATGCCCTTCTTCATGTCGAGCAGATCGACGCGGCCGATCAGGTCATCGAACTTGCGGATACCGAACTGCGCCATGATTTCGCGCACTTCTTCCGCAACGAAGAAGAAGAAGTTGACGACGTGTTCCGGCTGGCCCGAGAACTTCGCGCGCAGCACCGGGTCCTGCGTCGCGACGCCGACCGGGCACGTGTTCAGATGGCACTTGCGCATCATGATGCAGCCTTCGACGACGAGCGGCGCCGTCGCGAAGCCGAATTCGTCCGCGCCGAGCAGCGCGCCGATCACGACGTCGCGGCCGGTTTTCATCTGACCGTCGGCCTGCACGCGAATGCGCCCGCGCAGACGGTTCAGCACCAGCGTCTGCTGCGTTTCGGCGAGGCCGAGTTCCCACGGCGTGCCAGCGTGCTTGAGCGACGACAGCGGCGATGCGCCCGTGCCACCGTCATGGCCCGCGATCACGACGTGATCCGCCTTCGCCTTCGCAACGCCCGCGGCCACCGTGCCGACACCGACCTCCGACACCAGCTTCACCGAAATGCTCGACGACGAATTCACGTTCTTCAGATCGTGAATGAGTTGCGCGAGGTCTTCGATCGAATAGATGTCGTGGTGCGGCGGCGGCGAAATGAGGCCGACGCCCGGCACCGAATAACGCAGCTTGCCGATGTATTCGGACACCTTGTGGCCCGGCAGCTGACCGCCTTCGCCCGGCTTCGCGCCCTGCGCCATCTTGATCTGGATCTGGTCCGCCGACGACAGATACTCCGCCGTCACGCCGAAACGTCCCGACGCGACCTGCTTGATCTTCGAGCGCAGCGAATCGCCTTCCTTCAGCGGGATGTCGGTGACGACTTCCTTGCCGATGATCGATTGCAGCGTGTCGCCGTTCTTGATCGGAATGCCGCGCAGCTCGTTGCGATAACGCGTTTCGTCCTCGCCGCCTTCGCCCGTGTTCGACTTGCCGCCGATGCGGTTCATCGCGACGGCGAGCGTGGCGTGCGCTTCCGTGCTGATCGAGCCGAGCGACATCGCGCCCGTCGCAAAGCGCTTGACGATTTCCTTCGCCGATTCGACTTCATCGAGCGGAATCGCCTTCGACGGCGACACCTTGAACTCGAACAGACCGCGGAACGTCATGTGACGCTTCGTCTGGTCGTTGATGATGTGGGCGTATTCCTTGTACGTCTGATACGAGTTGCTGCGCGCCGAGTGCTGCAGCTTGGCGATCGCATCCGGCGTCCACATGTGCTCTTCGCCGCGCACGCGATACGCATATTCACCGCCCGCGTCGAGCATGTTCGCGAGGACCGGGTTGTCGCCGAACGCTTCGCGATGCAGATGAATCGCTTCTTCCGCCACTTCGAAGATGCCGATGCCGCCGACCTTCGTCGCCGTGCCCTTGAAATACTTCTCGACGAGTTCCGACGACAGGCCGACGCCTTCGAAAATCTGCGCGCCGGTGTAGGACATGTACGTCGAAATGCCCATCTTCGACATGACCTTCAACAGGCCCTTGCCGACCGCCTTCGTGAAGTTGTAGATGACCTTGTCCGCCGACAGATCGCCCTTCAGGCCTTCGGCCATGTTGGCGAGCGTTTCCAGCGCGAGGTATGGGTGAACGGCTTCCGCGCCGTAGCCCGCGAGCAGCGCGAAGTGATGCGTTTCGCGCGCCGAGCCCGTTTCCACGACGAGACCCGTGCTCGTGCGCAGACCGTGCGCGACGAGATGCGAGTGGATCGCGGAGGTGGCGAGCAGCGCCGGGATCGCGACGTTGTCGCGGTCCATCTTGCGGTCGGACACGATCAGGATGTTGTAGCCGGAGCGCACGGCATCCACGGCTTCCGCGCACAGCGACGCGATACGCGCCTCGATGCCTTCCTTGCCCCACGCCACCGGATAGCAGATGTTCAGCTCATACGAGCTGAATTTGCCGCCGGTGTACTTGTCGATCGCGCGGATCTTCGCGATGTCCTTGAAGTCGAGCACGGGCTGCGACACTTCGAGGCGCATCGTCGGGTTGATGTTCGTCGTGTCGAGCAGGTTCGGTTTCGGGCCGATGAACGAGTTGAGCGACATGACGAGGTTTTCGCGGATCGGGTCGATCGGCGGGTTCGTCACCTGCGCGAACAGCTGCTTGAAGTAGTTGTAGAGCGTCTTGTTCTTGTTGGACATGACCGCGAGCGGCGAGTCGTTGCCCATCGAGCCGACGGCCTCTTCGCCCGATTGCGCCATCGGCGCCATCAGGAACTTGAGGTCTTCCTGCGTGTAGCCGAACGCCTGCTGACGGTCCAGCAGTGCGGCGGCTTCGCGGCGCTGCGTTTCGACGTCTTCCGCCTTCGGCTCGATCTCGTCGAGCTTGATGCGAACCGCGTCGATCCAGCTCTTGTACGGCTTCGCGTTGGACAGGTTGTCCTTCAGCTCCTTGTCCTCGATGATGCGGCCCTGCTCCATGTCGATCAGGAACATCTTGCCCGGCTGCAGACGCCACTTCTTGACGATCTTCGACTCGGGAATAGGCAGCACGCCGGATTCCGACGCGAGGATCACGAGATCGTCGTCGGTGACGAGATAGCGCGCCGGACGCAGGCCGTTACGGTCCAATGTCGCGCCGATCTGGCGGCCGTCCGTGAACGCGATGGCGGCGGGGCCGTCCCACGGTTCCATCATCGCGGCGTGGTATTCGTAGAACGCGCGGCGGTTGTCGTCCATCAGCGTGTGCTGTTCCCACGCTTCCGGGATCATCATCATCATTGCGTGGACGAGCGGGTAGCCGGCCATCACGAGCAGTTCGAGACAGTTGTCGAACGAAGCCGTGTCGGACTGGCCCGGATAGATCAGCGGCCAGAGCTTCGGCAGATCGTCGCCGAGCACGTACGACGCGATCGCGCCGGTGCGCGCGTTCAGCCAGTTGACGTTGCCCTTCACGGTGTTGATTTCACCGTTGTGCGCGATCATGCGATACGGGTGCGCGAGTTCCCACGCGGGGAACGTGTTCGTCGAGAAGCGCTGGTGCACGAGCGCGAGCGCCGACACGACGCGCTCGTCCTGCAGATCGCGGTAATACACGCCGACCTGGCCGGCCAGCAGCAGACCCTTGTAGACGACCGTGCGCGACGACATCGACGGCACGAAGTATTCCTTGCCGTGCTTGAGCTTCAACGCCTGGATGCGATGGCTCGCCGTCTTGCGGATGATGTACAGCTTGCGCTCGAGCGCGTCCGTCACGACGATGTCCTTGCCGCGCCCGATGAAAATCTGGCGGATCAGCGGCTCGCTCGCCTTCACGGTCGGCGAAATCGGCATGGTGGAATCGACCGGCACGTCGCGCCAGCCGAGCACGACTTGGCCCTCGGCCTTGACCGTGCGCTCCAGTTCCTGCTCGCACGCGAGACGCGATGCATGCTCCTTCGGCAGGAAGATCATGCCGACGCCGTATTCGCCAGCAGGCGGCAAGGTCACGCCTTGCTTGGCCATTTCTTCGCGATAGAAGCCGTCCGGCACCTGAATGAGGATGCCGGCGCCGTCGCCCATCAGCGGATCGGCGCCGACCGCGCCGCGGTGATCGAGATTCTCAAGAATCTTGAGACCCTGCTGAATGATCTCGTGGCTCTTTTTTCCCTTGATATGGGCGACGAAACCGACGCCGCACGCGTCGTGTTCGTTCGCAGGGTCGTACATGCCCTGCGCGGCGGGAAGCGAACCGGCTGCCGGCTGCTGATGATCGTTCATGGGGACACCGTCTCTACTGTGAGGGGCCGAATCGACTCGGCCGTTGAACCATTTTCTTGTCGCTTGCGACGGTTTCTTTCAACTTGATGTGTCACGAAGCACGGTCGTGCGCGGCACGCTGCACCGCGGCAATTGCCGGAAATCGAAATATACGCGACGAATCAAAGCGATGGCAAATAAAACTTGATGATCTGACACCGATTATCGATATGGTGCAAATGTGCCCCAACATATTGGGGCCGCATCGCCGGGAGTCAAAAAGAAACGGCGAGACTCGGAAAATTCGAGACGCCGTTTCGTTTTTTGCTTCAGGAACGCCCGTGAAGGCCGTTATTGAGTCTGTGGAGTTTCGCGAATCTTGCGCGGACGTCCGCGCGGCAGCGGCGACACCCGGCGGTTGGCAGCATGCGACGCCCATTCCCGATAGGCATCGCTGCCGAGCACCCAGCCTTTAAGTGTCGCTTGCAGGAGACGGTTGGCCTCGCGCTCATCGGGCGGTTGCTCGCACAGTTCCTTGTAGGCGTGCTGGCGTTCGAACGGCGTATTGCCGAGCGACCAGAACAGCGGATGGTCGGTGATGAGGCTATCGAGCGTGAGCCCGATGTGATGACGGAAGCTGGACCATTTGTAGTCCTGCGGCGCCGCGACCAGTTGCGCGCGCACGGGCGCCATTTCTACGACGCGCGTGGCGAGCAGAAAGTATCGTTCGCCCTCGATGACCGTCGCGCGATAGCGGCCTTCCCAGAGCGTGCCGCGTCGCATGTATCGGCGATTGAAGTGCGCCACGTAACGACGTCCCACCGCTTGCATCGCTTTGGGCAGACTGGATTCGTCGCGCGGCGTGACGAGCAGATGTACCGCCTGCGGCATCAGCGCATAGGCGTGAATAGAGAGGTGATGATCACGTGAAGCAGTCCTCAAGCAGTCGATGAAGAGCTCGTAGTCCTGGTCGTCGACGAAGGCGGGTTGCTGGTCGAGACCACGCAGGATGACATGCTGCGGCTGTTCGGGAACGTAGAGTCGTGCAAGCCGTGCCATTCTGGATTTTCCGTTGGTCGCGTTTGTGTTACCCCGTTCGGGGACCTTTTGGAGCCGTTGCGGCAGCGTGGAGAGAACACATGCAATTGCCGTGCAACCAGACCCCAAAGCCGCTCTTTGCCCTAGGGAGAATGCTCTACGGCACCGCTATGGTTAATGTGAAATCTTGTGTTCATAATGAGCGTGCTTTTTCGGAGGAGCACAAATTGAAAATAAAACAAGTCATCACGGGGATCGCGGCATTAGCGTGTGTGTCCACCGCGGCACATGCGCAATCTGCTGGATCCTTCTATGCAACAGCAGGCTGGTTTCACTTCGCCCCGCAAGACAGTAGTGGTCCGCTCAAAGAAACAAGTGTAGGCGGATCTCCGGTCAATATCGACGTTCCCGGCACAGGCGCAGGCATTTCGAGCGCCGACACCGCCGGCTTCACGTTGGGCTACTTCGCGACCGACCACATTGCCGCCGAACTCGAAATGGGCGTGCCGCCCACGTTCGATCTCGAAGGCAAGGGCACCTTGTCCCAGTACGGAAAGCTCGGCAGCGCGAAGCAGTGGAGCCCGACGCTGCTATTCAAATACTTCTTCAATGCTCCCACGGCGAAGTTCCGTCCGTTCGTGGGTCTTGGCGTGACGCGCACCTGGTTCACCGACGCGCAGATCACGAATCAGCAATTCGAAGGCTCGGTCCTGCATGGTCCGACCACCGTCGACACGGATAGTTCGTGGGCGCCCGTGTTTAATGTCGGCGCAACCTACAATTTCACGGAGCACTGGTTCGCCGGATTTTCCGTGTCGTTCATTCCGTTGAAGGCCACCGCGAAGTTGAACACGCAGGCTCAAACGCCTGTCGGCACGCTCAACGTTCAATCGCAGGCGAAAATCACGCTGAACCCGATCGTCACATATTTGCGAGTGGGCTATCGATTCTGAAGTGAGACTGCTCACAAGCATGTAACGACGATATAAGCGCCATAAAAAGAGAGATAACGCCGGCATGATTCACATATGCCGGCGTTACTTTTTGCATCGCCCTTGTAAATGTGACCTTCGTAAAAACGGTTTGCTTGCAGTTCTTACGCGCGATCGCGCGCGGAATGTGTTTCGCGGTCGCGCTTACCGAAGCTTTGCGCAACGTCGAAGCATCGGCATCGAATTTGCTGCATGATGAGTTTCCCCGCCACCTCGCGCGGGCTATCCACGACTCATCCATCGACGGAGCGATCTATGAACGCACTGCCTAATACGCGAGACGCCATCGGAGATTCCTGGACCACGACGAGCCGCCGCGCACGACGCATGGCACGGCATGGCCGCGAAGCAGCCGAGGATATCGGCTCCGAACTGCGCACCCTTCTCAGCGAACTCGAAAACACCCTGGCCGAAGGCACGTCGGCCGATGCGGCTGCGCTACGCGCGCAGATCAGCGACCGGCTCGTCAGCGCGCGCGCACGTCTGAACGATACGCACGCGGCGCTTCGCGAGCGCGCGGGCGCAGCGTTCGAAGACGCCGACGCCTTCCTTCACGAAAAGCCCTGGCAAACCATTGCATTGGTTGGCGGGTTGGCGCTGGTTGCGGGCGTGCTGCTCGCTCGCGTTCGCTGACATTTCAACCCTACGACGCCTCCAGAAAATCCGCGCCAATAATGTCGATGCGATCCGTGCAGATCGCATCGACGCCCCATTGCGCGAGCAACCGCGCGCGCGCCGGATCGTTCACCGTGTAGGCGAGAATGCGCAAGCCGGCATCCTTGATCTGCGCGACGAGCGCTTCATCGAGCGTGCGATGGTTCGCGTGCAGCGACACACACGATAACGCTGAAGTTTGCGCGCGCCAGTTCACGGGAACGCGCTCGTAAAGCATCCCTCGCGGAAGATTCGGCGCGACGTCGCGTGCGGCTTCCAGCGCCGCATATGAGAACGACGACATCAGCGGCGCAACTTCAGCGTCTGCCCACAAGTGCGCCGCCTCACGCGCGACGAGCACGCCTGTTTCCACGTCGCGCCCCTGACTCGGCTTGATCTCGATGTTCACCGCAAGCCCATGCTTCACGCATCGCTCGTGCACTTGGGCGAGCGTCGGCATACGCGCGTTTGCGAATTCGGCGCCGAACCAGGTGCCTGCATCGAGCGCGCGCAACTGCGCGTAGGTCATCGCTTTTGCCGCGCCGCGTCCGTTCGACGTTCGATCGACCGCGTCGTCGTGCAGCAGGAAGACGATGTCGTCAGCAGAAAGCTTGGCGTCGAACTCGATCATCTTGTGGCCGAAGCGCGCGCCCACGTCGATTGCTTCGAGCGTGTTCTCCGGCGCGAGTTTGCCGCCGCCGCGATGCGCGACGATCGCGGGATAAGGCCAGGTTCTCATCGCATCGCCTCCTTTAGTTCGCGCGCAGTCGCGTTGCCGGATCGAAAAAATGCAGATGCCGCGCGGGCAACGATACGCTCAACCGCTCGCCACGCTGCGGGCGATGCTCATGCGGCAAGCGCGCTGCGACGTCGTGCTTGCCCCACTTGCCGTGCGCGAGATTGTCCGCGCCAAGCAGTTCAGCCGAATCCACATCGAGCGTGGCGCTTGGCGCGTTCTCGTTGCCGGGCGTCATGTGCTCGGGACGAATGCCCACGATCCACTCGCGCCCGTGCATCGCGCTCGTCACGCCATTCGCGCCCGCGACCGGCAGCTTCGGACCGCCGCCCGCGATCTCGAAAGTCGATCCGTCTTCGGACAGACGTCCTTCGAGCAGATTCATCGCCGGCGATCCGATGAAGCTCGCCACGAATACGGTTGCCGGGCGTTCGTACACTGCGGTCGGCGCGCCGATCTGCTCCGCGTGACCCTTGTTCATCACGATGACGCGCTGCGCGAGCGTCATGGCTTCGATCTGATCGTGCGTAACGTAAAGGCTCGTGGTCGCGAGACGCGCGTGCAGCCGCTGAATTTCGAGGCGCATCTGCACGCGCAGCTTGGCGTCCAGATTCGACAACGGTTCGTCGAACAAGAACACCGCCGGCTCGCGGACAATCGCGCGGCCCATTGCAACGCGCTGCCGCTGACCACCCGACAATTCGCGCGGCTTGCGTTCGAGCAGATGTTCGAGTTCGAGGATACGCGCGGCATTCGCGACGCGCGACTCGATGGTCTTCTTGTCCGCGCCGCCGATCTTCAGCGCGTACGCCATATTCTGCGCGACGCTCATGTGCGGATAAAGTGCGTAGTTCTGAAAAACCATCGCGATGTCGCGATCCTTCGGCTCCAGCTTGTTCACGACCTTGCCGCCGATTTCGATCGCGCCTTCGGACACGCTTTCGAGCCCCGCGACCATGCGCAGCAAGGTCGACTTTCCGCAGCCCGACGGCCCGACCATCACGACGAATTCGCCGTCCTCGATCGCGGCGTCGATGCCGTGCAGTACGTAGTTCGAGCCGTCGTATGTTTTCTTGACGCTTTTTAGATTCAATGCAGCCATGTTTTATTTCTCGGAATCGACGAGTCCGCGCACGAACCAGCGCTGCATCGTCAGGACCACCGCGAGCGGCGGCAGCATCGCGAGCAGCGTCGCGGTCATCACGTAGTGCCATTCGGTCGCTGTGTCGCCGGACGCGATCATGCTCTTGATGCCGACCACCGCCGTCTGCAGCGACACTTCGTTGGTGATGAGAATCGGCCAGAGATATTGATTCCAGCCGTAGATGAACGTGATGACGAAAAGCGCCGCGATGTTGGTCTTCGAAAGCGGCAGCACAACGTCCCAGAAGAAACGCAGCGGCCCCGCGCCGTCGATGCGCGCCGCTTCCATCAGTTCGTCGGGCAGCGTCATGAAGAACTGCCGGAAGAGGAACGTAGCCGTTGCGGAGGCGATCAGCGGCAGCGTCAATCCCGCATACGTGTTCGACAGATGCATCGACGAAACGACTTGCACCGTCGGGAAGATACGCACTTCGACGGGAAGCATCAGCGTGATGAAGATGAGCCAGAACGCGAGGTTCTTCAGCGGAAAGCGGAAGAAGACGATCGCGTAAGCGGAGACGATCGACACCGCGATCTTGCCGATGGAGATGACCAGCGCCATCACGAGACTGTTCGCCAGCATGCGTCCGAAGGGAGCGGCCGCGTTGCCGCTGCCGTGCGCCCAGATATACGCGATGTTCTCGAACAGATGCGTGCTCGGCACGAGCGAGAGCGGCACGCTGAACACTTCCTTCGAATTCATCGTGGCCGCGCAGAACGCGACGTACACAGGAAACACGATCAGCGCGACGCCGAGCAACAGCACCGCGTGACAGAAGATATCGAAGCCGCGACGGTTTTCGATCATGAGTATTGCACCCTGCGTTCGACGAAGCGGAACTGGACCACGGTGAGCACGACGACGATCACCATCAGCACGACCGACTGCGCGCCCGAACTGCCGATGTCGAGTCCCTGGAAGCCTTCCGCGAAGATCTTGTAGATGAGCGTCTTGGTCGATTGCGCGGGACCGCCGCCGGTCGCGGCGTCGATGACGGGGAACGTATCGAAGAACGCGTAGACGAGATTCACGACGAGCAGAAAGAACGACGTCGGCGACAGGAGCGGCAGCGCGATGCCGAAGAAGCGGCGCACCGGACCGGCCCCGTCGATGGCGGCGGCTTCGATCAGCGATTTCGGGATCGCCTGAAGACCCGCATAGAAGAACAGGAAGTTGTAGCTGACCTGCTTCCACACCGACGCGAGCACGACGAGGAACATGGCCTGCGTGCCGTTCAACGCGTGATTCCAGATGACGCCCTGCTTCGCCAGCGCATACGTCACGAGCCCGATGCTCGGATTGAACAGGAACGACCACAGCACGGCGGCGATCGCGGGCGCGACCGCATACGGCCAGATGAGCAGCGTCTGATACGCCTTCGCGCCGCGCGTCACGCGATCGGCGCACGCGGCGAGCAGAAGCGAGATCACGAGGCCCGAGACTGTGACGAGCGCGCAGAAGATCATCGTCGTGTTGAACGACGACAGGTAGAGCGGATCGGCGAACAGTTGTTTGAAGTTCTGCAGGCCGACGAACTCGCTCGACGTGCCGAACGCATCCTGGCTTTGCGTGGCCTGCCAGAGGGCTTCGCCCGCGGGCCAGAGAAAGAACAGCGCGGTGATCGCGAGTTGTGGCGCGACGAGCAGATACGGCAAGACGCTCGTATCGAAACGAGAGCGCTTTTCCATGCTTTGATTTCCCGGAAGCGCCCGCGCTTCTACACGCGGGCGCGTGACCTTAATTGCCCGCCTTCTCGAAGCGGCGCAGCAGTTCGTCGCCGCGTTGCACCGACGCGTCCAGCGCCTGTTGCGGCGTCTTCTTCTCGGCCCAAACTTGCTCGAGCTCTTCGTCGACGATCGTGCGGATCTGAGGCATGTTGCCGAGGCGCAGGCCCTTCGTGTACGCGAGCGGCGGCTTGTTCAGCATCTGCTTGATCGCGATGTCCGCGCCGGGATTCTTGTCGTAGAAGCCCTGCTTTTGCGTGAGCTCGTACGCGGCCTGCGTGACCGGCAGATAGCCCGTGTCCTGATGCCACTTCGCCGCCACTTCCGGCGTCGCGAGATACGCGAGGAACTTGGCGACGCCCTTATAGACGGCCGGATCCTTGCCCGCCAGAACCCACAGACTCGCGCCGCCGATGATCGCGTTCTGCGGCGCGCCCTTCACATTCGCGTCGTACGGCATCATGCCGACGCCGTAATCGAACTTCGCGAATTTCGCGATGGTCGCGCGCGAACCCGACGAATTCGTGATGATCCCGCAATCGCCGCTATAGAACTTCGACACCGGCTCGTCCTTGCGGCCGACATACGTGAACGTGCCTTCCTTCGCCATGTTTTGCAGGAACTGGATGTGCGCGACCTGCAGCGGCTTGTTGAATTCGAGCTTCGCATCGAGGCCGTCGAAGCCGTTGTTCTTCGTCGCGAACGGCGCGGCGTGCCACGCGCTGTAGTTCTCGAGCTGAATCCAGCTCTGCCAGCCCGACGAATATCCGCACGAATAGCCCGCGGCCTTCAGCTTCTTCGCGTCGGCTTCGACATCGGCCCAGGTTTTCGGCGGCTGGTTCGGATCGAGGCCGGCCTTCTTGAACGCGTCCTTGTTGTAGTAGAGAACGGGCGTCGAGCTGTTGAACGGCATCGAGATGAGATGGCCGGTCTTCGCGTCGCTGTAGTAACCGGCGATGGTCGGCACGAACGCCTTTTCGTCGAGCGGCACGCCAGCCTGCTTGAACACGTCGGAGACCGGGATGACGGCCTTTTTCGCCTGCATCATCGTCGCGGTGCCGACTTCGTAGACTTGCAGGATCGCGGGCGCATTGCCGCTGCGATACGCCGCGATGCCCGCTGCGAGCGCCTGGTCATACGTGCCCTTGAACACCGGGACGATCTTGTAATCGCTCTGAGACTTGTTGAAATCGTTGGCGATGTCGTTCACGCGCTCGCCGAGCGCGGCTTCCATCGCGTGCCAGAACTGGATTTCCGTCGCGGCGTGCGCGGCGGTGCTGACGCCGAACGTCAAGGCGGCAGCGGTCGTGACCAGGCGAAACAGGGGCTTGCGGACCATCGATGAGTCTCCGTATAAAACGTTATAAGTTAATTGTTATCGATGACAAACAGTCGTTGATATTCCTTCAATGCGTAACGGTCCGTCATTCCGGCGATGTAATGCGCGATGAGCCGCGCCTGCGAACTGTCGTGGCTCGACGAAGCCGCGTCGTTCGCCGATTCCTCCGTCACCGGTCCGCGCGCCTGATACGCGGGCGGCAAGAGACGCGGATCGTCGGAGAAGGCTTCGAAAAGGCCCGTCACGACGCGCTTCGCCTTGTTGGCCATACGCATCACGCGATAGTGCCGGTACAGGTTCTTGAACAGGAAACGCTTGAGTTGCGCCGCCTGTGCCGCGACTTCATCGCTGTGCGCGACGAGCGTGGGCGCGTTGCGCACGTCGTCGAGCGATTGCGGCGCGACGCGTTGGAGATTGCGGCTCGTCGCCTCGATCAGATCGACGATCAGCGTATTGATGATGCGGCGGATGGTTTCGTGAATGAGCCTGCGCCCTTCGATGTCCGGATACTCCGCGCGCGCCGCGTCGAAATGCGTGTGCCAGAGGCTCACTTCGGAAAGCTGCTCGAGCGTGATGAGGCCGGAGCGCAGGCCGTCGTCGACATCGTGATTGTTGTACGCGATTTCATCGGCGACATTGGCGATCTGCGCTTCGAGGGAAGGCTGCTTGCCCGTGAGAAAGCGCTCGCCGAGATCGCCGAGCTTGCGCGCGTTCTCGCGCGAGCAATGCTTGAGAATGCCTTCGCGCGTCTCGAAGCACAGGTTCAGGCCGTTGAACGCGCCGTAGTGCTCTTCGAGCTGATCGACCACCGCGAGGCTTTGCAGGTTGTGCTCGAAGCCGCCGTGATCGCGCATGCAGTCGTGCAGCGCGTCCTGTCCGGCGTGACCGAACGGCGTGTGGCCGAGATCGTGCGCGAGCGAAATGGCTTCGACGAGATCCTCGTTCAGCCGCAGATTGCGCGCGACGGAACGCGCGATCTGCGCGACTTCGAGGCTGTGCGTGAGGCGCGTGCGAAACAGGTCGCCTTCGTGATTGACGAAGACCTGGGTCTTGTATTCGAGCCGCCGAAACGCGGTCGAATGCACGATGCGGTCGCGATCTCGCTGGAACTCGGTGCGCGCCGCCGGGGGCGCTTCGGCGAAACGCCGTCCGCGCGATTGCGACGCGTGCGCGGCGTACGCCGCGAGATGCGCTTCGAGCGCGAGCGTCGACGGCGCGCCCGGCAAAACTTGATGCTCTTCTTCGCTCACCGGCTGCTCCGCATCGTCATGGTTCTGGCCGCCGCTCGCGCGGATCAGACGCTGGCTGCGAGCGTCGCGCGCACGGCCTGATCGGGCGCGCTCGTGATCTCGGTCGCGCCGAAGCGGGTCAGCAAAATGAATTTGATTTCACCGGCTTCGGCCTTTTTGTCGACCTTCATCAGATCGACGTAGCGGTCGTCGCCGAGCTTCGGCGCCGTGACCGGCAGCTTCGCCGCTTCGATCACGCGCACGAGACGCTGGCGCGCGGCTTCGTCGAGCCTGCCGAGGCGCACGGACAAATCCGCCGCCATCACCATGCCGCAACCGACCGCCTCGCCGTGCAGCCATTCGCCGTAGCCGAGACCGGCTTCGATCGCATGACCGAACGTATGGCCGAAATTGAGAATCGCGCGCTGCCCGCCTTCGCGCTCGTCGGATGCCACCACCGACGCCTTGATCTCGCACGAACGCTTCACCGCGTGCGCGAGGGCGTCGTCGTCGCGGCGATTCAGCGCGTCGATATTGCTTTCGATCCAGTCGAAGAATTCGGCGTCCGCGATGGCGGCCGTCTTGATGACTTCCGCGATGCCCGCCGCCAGCTCGCGCTCCGGCAAGGTGTGCAGCGCGCCGATGTCCGCGATTACCGCTTGCGGCTGATAGAACGCGCCGATCATGTTCTTGCCGAGCGGATGATTGATGCCCGTCTTGCCGCCCACCGACGAATCCACTTGCGAGAGCAGCGTGGTCGGCACCTGGATGAACGGCACGCCGCGCATATACGATGCGGCCGCGAAGCCCGTCATGTCGCCGACGACGCCGCCGCCGAGCGCGATCAGCGTCGTCTTGCGGTCGGCGCGCTCGGTCAAGAGCGCGTCGAAGATCGTGTTGAGCGTTTCCCAGTTCTTGTGCGCTTCGCCGTCCGGAAGCACGACGGTCGTGACTTTCTTGCCGAGCGGCGCGAGAGCCGCGCGCAACTGCTCGCCGTAGAGCGGATCGACGGTCGAGTTCGTGACGATCGCCACGGACGCGCCCTTGATGTGCGGAGCAAAGAGCTCGGTGCGGCCGATCAGCCCTGCACCGATATGAATGGGATAGGCGCGCTCGCCCAGTTCGACGTTGACGGTAATCATGGCGGACATGTGATCTTCAGGCCGGTTTGACGACGCCGGCGACCTCCAGTTGCATCAGGACCATATTGACGAGCGCGTTCACGGTCGGCCGTCCGGTTTCCACGACGAAATGCGCGCATTCGTGGTACAGCGGATCGCGCGCCTGAAAGAGCGCTTCGAGCTTGCCGCGCGGATCTTCGGTCTGCAGCAGCGGGCGATTCTTGTCGCGCCGTGTACGCTGCCAGAGATCGTGCGGATTGGCGCGCAGATAGATGACGATGCCGCGATTCTTCAGATGTTCGCGATTGTCGGGGCGCAGCACCGCGCCGCCGCCCGTCGCGAGCACGATGCCATCGCGCTGCGACAGCTCGTCGATGACGTTCGCCTCGCGCTGGCGGAAACCCGCTTCGCCCTCGAGTTCCCAGATCACCGGGATGCGGGCGCCCGTGCGCGCCTCGATCTCATGATCCGAATCGATGAAGGAGCGCTGCAGACGGCGCGCAACCGCACGTCCCACGGTGGTTTTACCCGCCCCCATGAGTCCGACGAAAAAAATGTTCGCGTTCGCGTGCCCTTCCTGCAACTCGGTTTCCTTCCAGTTCGATGCAATTTGTTCGTGCGGCAGCTTAAGGGCAAACCGCCCGCTTTGTCGAGTTTCGCGGCCCTCGTGACGGGCCTAGCCGCTCGACGCGATCACATGCGGCGTAATCAAAATGACGAGCTCGCTCTTCGAGCTGCGCCGCGCGTCGTTGCGAAACAGCCAGCCGATCAGCGGCAATTTCGACAGTCCCGGCACGCCGGTCGTGTCTTCGTGTTCGTCATCGGAATAAATGCCGCCGATCGCCACGGTGCCGCCGTTTTCCACTTCCACGCGCGTCTGGATATGCTTGGTATGGATTGCCGGCCCGTTCGCCGTCTGCTCGCCGACACTGTCTTTCGTGATGTCGAGATCGAGAATGACGTGGCCATGCGGCGTGATCTGCGGCTCAACCTCCAGTTTGAGCGTTGCGCGCCGAAACTGCACGCCCGACATGCCATTGCCGACCTTCGCCTGATACGGCACTTCCATGCCCTGCTCGACGATCGACTTCACGCGGTCCGCCGTCACGACGCGCGGCCGCGAAACGATTTGTCCGCGCCCTTGCGCCTCCAGCGCGCTCAGTTGCACGTTGAGCAGCCGCGTCGCCTGCGCGACGAACAACGTGAGCCCGGCCGTCGCCGCGTCGAAACCGTTGATCGGCCCCGCCGACAAATCGTATACCACACCGTCCGCGCCGCCCGCGAACCCGGTCGCCGGATCGTTCTGCGCCGCGATGCCCAGCTTGACGCCGAGATTGCGCGACAGTCCCGCCTCGCCCTCGACGATCTTCGCCTCGATCATCACCTGCGGCGTCGGCTTGTCGATCAGCGCGACGAGTTCGGCGATCTGCCGCACGCGAGCGTCGAGATCGGTGATGAAGAGCAGATTCGTGCGCGCATCGGAGATGGCGGAACCGCGCTTCGACAGCACGCGCTGGCTGCCCGAGCCGGACAGCATCTTGCGCAGCTCT
The DNA here is from genome assembly GCF_031451415.1 of Caballeronia sp. LZ028. Taxonomy (NCBI): domain Bacteria; kingdom Pseudomonadati; phylum Pseudomonadota; class Betaproteobacteria; order Burkholderiales; family Burkholderiaceae; genus Caballeronia; species Caballeronia sp. LZ028. Next base: position 3,035,731 of record NZ_JARUXN010000001.1, read on the forward strand.
TCCGCGCGCGAATAACGCAGCACGAACGTACGGCTCGCGAGCGGCTCGAGGTCCGCGGCGCGCGCGTGGGCCTCGAACCGCAGCTTCTCGCGCGCCGCCAGTTCCGCGAGCGGCGCGACCCAAATGACATTGCCGTGCCGCTCCATCGCGAGTCCGTGGACTTCGAGGAACGTGTCGAACGCGCGCCGCCACGGCACGGCGACGAGATTCATCGACACTTGTCCGCGCACCTTTTCGCTCGCGACGATGTTCAGGCCGGTGAAGCGCGCGAATGCGTGCAGCGCGGCGCTCAAGTCGGCGTTTTTCAGATCGAGCGTGATCGGCTTGCCGTCGTCGTCGCTCTGCGATGCGTCGCTCAGACGCTCGAGTTTCGGCAAAGGCACGGGCGGGCCTTCCAGCGCCTCTGCCGTTTCTGTCTTCTCCGTTTCCGCCTGCTCCGCCGCGGGCTTCGCGGGCTGCGCGTCGGACGTCGCGACGATAGGCGGGTCGACAGCCTGCGCGTCGAACGATGCGGGCAGCGGCGGAAGCGGCGGGACGATCGCATCGGCGCTATCGGCGGCAAACGCCGTGTGCGCAGACATCGACAGCGCAGCCGCCATTCCGACGAATCTGCCTGAAAGCTTCGCGAACCGGCTCACGTGCGATCCTCCGCGAAAGTCAGCTTGCGCGACATGCCGTCTTCTCGGGCGAGTTCGATTGCGCGCGGCACGACGCGCCCGAGCCGTTCGTCGCCGATTTTCTGCCCCGGCGCGAAGCTGTCGACGTCGCGGCCGCTTTGCAAAAGCGCCATCGCGCGACGCCGTGCGACGAACGTGCCCACCAGCAGCATGTCGCTTCCCTGCGCGGCGGCGTCCGCGCTGCCGAACGGATCGATGACGAACGCGTTGGCGCGCGACACTGCGGCGGGCGCGACCGCCGGCAACGTTTCGAAGATGCGCAATGTCGCTTCGATGGCGAGCGCGTTCGCCTGCCGCTTGATCTGCACGTTCTCGGGAACGACGAGTCGCGGCAGGCCGGCGAGCGCATCGAGAAAGCGCCGTAGCTCCGCGAAGCTGCCGTCCGCGCGCAGCTTGAGCGCGCGCTCAGGAAACGGCTCTCGCTGCTTCGGCGCCCCGCCCTTGACGGCGACAGGCTCGATGTCCGCGACGCGCACGCCGCTCTGGGCGGCCAGATCCGCGACCGCGCGCAACGCGTCGGCGGCGCTCCAGTGCTCCGGATCGAGGCGCCCCGACGACGCGCGCGCTCGCAAGCCGGACAGTTCGTCGGCAATGCGCGCCGCGTCCTGCGCCTTCGCTTGTGCCGCGGCCAACGCGACGCGGCTTTCATCGAGCCGGCTCGCGTCCGACATGCGCCACGCGCGCAGGCCGAACGCAAACACGACGACACTCAACGCGAGCGCGACACACGCGGTCCGTCGCCACGACCAGTCGTCGAGCGGTTGCAGGATGGAGAGCGCGCCGCGCGAGCGCGTCTTCATGGCGATGTTCATCGGAATCGTGCTCATGGGCGTTCCCCCTGCGTTGCCGCCAAAACCGGACGTGCCTGACGCGACGCCGTTTCATCGCGCGAATGATCCGGCGCATAGCGCACCAGCGCGACGAACTCGAATCGCGCGGCGTGCTCGTCGGAGGCCGTCGATGCAGCGCGCCTGGCAGGCTGCGTCGACGGAATTCCGTTCGCGCGCCGTTTCATTTCGATCACGTCCACCGCCTGCACGCCGCGCAGGCGCTCCAGCCGCTTGAGCCATTGCGACGCTGCCTGCGAATCGGGTGCGAGCGCCGCCAGCTCGACCTCATTCGTTCGCTGCGACACGCGTTGAAGCGCGACGCCGCGTTGAAGAGGCGAGTCGGCGAGCGCTTCGAGCAGCGCGAGGAAACGCTCGCGCGGCAACGCCAACGGCTGCGCGGCCTCACGCGCGCGCCGCCGTTCGCTTTCTGCGCGCACAAGCCGTGCGTGTTCGTCGATCTGCGCGCTCGAAGCACGCAGCGACGTCTCCAGCGCGACACGCCGTTCATCCAGTCGCGCGCGCTCGAACAAGTCGTGGCCAGCGACGGCGCCAACGGCCGCGCAGCCCGCGAGCGTCACCGCGCCGATCAGCGCGAGCCGCTGCCGCCGTAGCTCGCGTCGCTTTCGCGCGCGATAAGGCAACAGATTGAATCCGTCGAGCATGGCAGCGTTCATTGCATCACCTCGCGCAACGCCAGGCCTACCGCAACCGCGAAACGCGGCGAATGCTTGTGCACCGTCTGAATCTCGGCCACCCCGTTGCAATACGGCGCGGCTTCGAACGGCAATGCCGCGCAGCCGAAAGTCTTGCCGAGCACGGGAAGCGGAAGGCCCGCGTGCGCCATCAACTCGATCTGCCCGCCGACGTAGATGCAATCGAGCGGCGCGTGTTCGCCAGCGAGTTCGTGCAACGCGTCCGAAATGCTCCGATGCTCGGGCGCGGGATACCGGACTTCGTTTTCGACGCCGCGCGAGCCGACGAGCCAGCCGTGCAAGCCGCTGCTTTCCAGCCAGCAGACGAGATAGCGCGCGTCGGCGTCCAGTTCGACGGAACCTGCATGGCGCATCGCGCGCAATGCGGCGGCCGGCTCGCTGTCGATGGCCGATAGCGCGATGCCCGCCTCCGCCGCGGTCTCGACTCGCGCCTCGACGTGTCGCCGCGCCGTCGCCGCTATCGCGACCAGCGCGTCGCCGTCTTCCCGCGTCTGCACGGACCAGTCGACCGCCAGCGCGCCGCGTTCGATGCCCGCCGCGCGCTCGGCTTCGGCGAGTACGGCCGGCTCGAGCAAGCCGCGCGGATCGCCGCCGATCGGGGCTGCGAGCTGCTCGTGGGTGTCGATGAGTCGGGCGAGCGGAACTTGCGTCGTAAGCGTCGCCGACGACGGCAAGCCCATCGCGCAACGCAGCGCACGCCAAGCGCCGCTTTCCGGCAGCCGCCCGAACGCCTCGCGCAACGCCGCGACGATAGGCGCGCGATCGACGAAATCGCCGCCGACCACCGCACCCGACGGCAGCGCCACCGACTCCAGATGCTCGACGCACACCGCCGCATTCGCCCTCAACCGCCTGCTCACGATGGCGAGGCGCACCGCGTCCTCGCTCACGTCGATGCCCGCCGCGTAGCGCCGCGTGACCGTCAGCATCGTGCCGCGCAGCATGTTTTCCTTGCTCATGACCGCTCCTTCCATTCGATCGCGCACCGAACCGTTCGGGCGCTTGATGTCGGAAGAATTGTCGCGAGCGCCGATCGCGGCGAACACTCGGCCGAATGGCCAACGCTCGCGTCGGAGGGATGCTTCCGCGCAGGATCGCGCGTATCTTGAAGACAACGGCAGACGCGTGTGCAGGCGCACACGGCGGCAGCGTGCGCCGTGTGCGTCAAGAAAAGTCCGAAACCCGGGCAGCTATAATCGCGTGACTGTTTTTGGTGGTGCTATGCAATCCTCTTCCCCGTCCAACCCGCCGTCCACGCCGCCCGAGAAGCCGAAAAAAGCCAAACGCCCATGGTGGGCGAGGCTCATGCTCGGATTTTTCGTCAGCGTTTTCGCGCTCGTCGTCTGCGCGGGTCTGGTGCTCGGCTACGCGCTCGTCGTTGCGATGCCGAACCTGCCGTCGCTCGAAGCGCTCACCGATTACAAGCCGAAGGTGCCGCTGCGCATCTACACGGCCGATCACGTTCTGATCGGCGAATTCGGCGAAGAGCGCCGCAGTGTCGTGCGCATTCAGGACGTGCCCGATCATCTGAAAAAAGCCGTGCTCGCCATCGAAGACGCGCGCTTTTACGATCACGGCGGCGTCGATCTCACCGGCATTCTGCGCGCGGGCTCGGTCGCCCTGACCAACGGCCACGCGTCGCAAGGCGCGAGCACGATCACGATGCAGGTCGCGCGCAATTTTTTCCTGTCGAGCGAGAAGACCTACACGCGCAAGATTTATGAAATGCTGCTCGCGTACAAGATCGAGCGCGCGTTGACGAAGGATCAGATTCTGGAGGTCTATATGAATCAGATCTATCTCGGGCAGCGCGCGTATGGTTTCGCGAGCGCGGCGCGGGTCTATTTCGGCAAGGATCTGAAGGACGTCTCGCTCGCCGAGGCGGCGATGCTCGCGGGTCTGCCGAAAGCGCCCTCGGCGTACAACCCGGTCGTCAATCCGAAGCGCGCGAAGGTGCGGCAGGAGTACATCCTGCAACGCATGCGCGAGCTGAACTTCATCACGCAGGCTGAGTACGAGCAGGCCGTGCAGCAGCCGCTCGTCGTGAAGGGACAGGGCCGCGAATTCAGCGTGCACGCCGAGTACGTCGCGGAAATGGTGCGTCAGATGCTGTACGCGCAATACCGCGAAGAAGCGTACACGCGCGGCCTGAATGTCGTGACGACGATCGATTCCGCCGACCAGGACGCCGCGTATCGCGCGGTGCGCAAGGGCCTGATGGATTACGAGCACCGGCACGGCTATCGCGGGCCGGAAGGTTACATCGATCTGCCGGCGAACGCGGATGACCGCGAGCAGGCCATCGACGATGCGCTCGCCGAGCATCCCGACAACGGCGAGATCGTCGCGGCGGTCGTGACGTCGGCGAGTCCGAAGGAAGTGAAGGCGAGCTTCATCGACGGCAACACGGCAACCATCAGCGGCAACGATCTGCGTTTCGTGCAGTTCGCGCTCTCGTCGCGCGCGCAGCCGAACTCGCGCATTCGTCCGGGCGCGATCGTGCGTCTCATGAAGGACGACGACGGCGACTGGATCATCACGCAATTGCCGCAAGTCGAAGGCGCGCTCGTGTCGATGGTGCCGCAGGACGGCGCGATCCGTGCGCTCGTCGGCGGCTTCGACTTCAACAAGAACAAGTTCAATCACGTCACGCAGGCATGGCGCCAGCCGGGATCGAGCTTCAAGCCGTTCATCTATTCGGCATCGCTCGAAAAGGGTCTCTCGCCCGCGACGATCATCAACGACGGACCGCTTTTCTTCAGCGCCGCCGAGACGGGCGGCCAGGCGTGGGAGCCGAAGAACTACGGCGGCGGCTTCGACGGCCCGATGACCATGCGCTCCGCGTTGCAGCGCTCGAAGAACATGGTGTCGATCCGCATCCTGAGTCATATCGGCACGAAGTACGCGCAGCAGTACATCACGCGCTTCGGCTTCGATGCGGACCGTCATCCCGCCTATCTGCCGATGGCGCTCGGCGCCGGCCTCGTCACACCGCTGCAAATGGCAGCCGGTTACGCGGTGTTCGCGAACGGTGGATATCGTGTGAATCCGTATCTGATCGCCGATATCACCGATCCGTACGGGCGCGTCGTGTCGCATCCGCAGCCGCTCGTCGCGCAGCAAAGCGCGCCGCTCGCGATCACGCCGCGCAACGCTTTCGTGATGAACAGCCTGTTGCAGAGCGTCGCGCAGCACGGCACGGGCGCGAAGACGAATCAACTGAAGCGCGGCGATCTGGCCGGCAAGACGGGCACGACGAACGATTCGCGCGATGCGTGGTTCGCCGGTTATCAGCGCACGCTCGTGGCGATCGCGTGGATCGGCTATGACAATCCGCGCAGCCTCGGCGACAAGGAAACGGGCGGCGGTCTCGCGCTGCCGGTGTGGATGGATTACATGGGCCGCGCGCTGAAGGGCGTGCCCGAGTACAAGCCGATGATGCCGCCCGATATCACGTCGCTCGGCAACGAGCTGTACTACGACGACATGACGCCGGGCCGCGGCTTCGTCGCAACGATCGGCGTGAGCCAGGCGCCGCCGCAGGAAGGCGTGTCAGGCGTGACTGCGCCCGCGCCCGAGGTTGGCGAGCAGGAAAAGCAGGACATCATGAATCTGTTCAAGGGGCAGTAACCCGGCCCCTGCAAAGCGAAGCGAGCGGACCGAAAGGCCGCTCGTTTTTTTTACGCCTCGATTTATGCCTTGAAGCGGATCGGCTCGCCGGCCTGCTCGCTCGAATATTTGCTCAGCGTCGCGAAGAATTCGCTGTTGTCGCGCGTGTCGCGCCAGGCGCCGTCGACGTATTTGTAGTGGAATCCGCCCGCCTTCGCCGCGAGCCAGATTTCGTGCTTCGGCGGCTGCAAGTTGACGATCACCTTCGTGCGATTCTCGAATTCCAGCGTGAGCACATTGCCGCTGCGCTCGAATTCGATGTCCGCTTCGGCGTTGTCCACCGAGCGCTCGATGGCCGTCAGCGCGGCCTCCGCCAGCGTCAGGTATTCCTGGTCTGTCATGCTAAACTCCATCGATTAAACGTATAGGGACGGTCATGCGAGTCGTTTTCAAGATGAGCGCGATTGTAGCGGCTTTGAGCATCGGCGCCGCGGCAACGCTCTCGCTCGGCGGTTGTGGGCAACGCGGTCCGCTGTATCTGCCAAGAGTGCCGCCGCTGCCGCAACGTCCCAACGACCTCCAGAATACGCCGCCTTCGAACGTCGCTCCGGACAGCGAAACGGCATCGAGACAGCCGCTCTCGCTTTCGCCCGAGACCGATCTCAAAACCAGTCCCAATGGTGCATCGGCGCCGAAAGCCGCGTCGTCCGCTTACTGATCCTCGAGCCTTAACGCCTTCCTGGCGCACTTTCGATTCCACGCATGAGTGATTCCGCATTCCACTACGTCGACGGCGTGTTGCACGTCGAAGGCGTCTCAGCCGCGTCGCTCGCGGACCAGTTCGGCACGCCGCTCTACGTCTATTCGCGCGATGCCCTCACGCGCGCCTATCACGCTTACGCCGATGCCTGCGCCGGCCGCAAGGCAACGGTGCACGTCGCGGTAAAGGCGAACAGCAATCTCGCGGTGCTCAACGTGTTCGCGCGCATGGGCGCGGGCTTCGACATCGTGTCGTCGGGCGAGCTCGCGCGCGTGCTCGCGGCCGGCGGAAAGGCGGAGAACACGGTGTTTTCGGGCGTCGGCAAGACGGCGGCCGAAATGCGCGAGGCGCTCGAAGCGGGCGTCAAGTGCTTCAACGTCGAGTCGATTCCCGAGTTGCACGCGCTCAACGAAGTCGCGAAGTCGCTCGGCAAGAAAGCGCCGGTTTCGCTGCGCGTGAATCCCGACGTCGATGCAAAAACGCATCCGTACATCTCCACCGGCCTCAAGTCGAACAAGTTCGGCGTCGCGTTCAGCGATGCGCGCGCGACGTACGCGCAAGCGCATGCCATGCCGAATCTCGATGTCGTCGGCATCGATTGCCATATCGGCTCGCAGATCACCGAAATCAGCCCGTATCTCGACGCGCTCGACAAGCTGCTCGAACTCGTCGAGCAGATCGAAGCGGACGGCATGAGCATTCGTCACGTCGATGTCGGCGGCGGTCTCGGCATCACCTACGACGACGAAACGCCGCCCGATATCGGCGTGTTCGTGAAGACGCTGCTCGATCACATCGAGAAGCGCGGCCACGGTCAGCGCGAAGTGTATTTCGAGCCGGGGCGCTCGCTCGTCGGCAACGCGGGCGTGCTGCTGACGCGCGTCGAGTTCCTGAAGCCGGGCGAGGAAAAGAACTTCGCCATCGTCGATGCCGCGATGAACGACCTCGCGCGTCCCGCGATGTACGAGGCGTTTCATCGCATCGTGCCGGTCGTGAAGCGCGACGAGAAAGCGCATACATACGATGTCGTCGGTCCGGTATGCGAAAGCGGCGACTGGCTCGGACGCGATCGCGAGCTGTCCATCGCGCCCGGCGATCTGCTCGCGATCTGCTCGGCGGGCGCGTACGGCTTCGTGATGAGCTCAAACTACAACACGCGTCCGCGCGCCGCCGAAATCATGGTCGATGGGGAACGCGCGCGGCTCGTGCGCGAGCGTGAGGAAGTGAAGCGGCTGTTCGCCGGCGAATCGATTCTGCCGGACTGAAGCGCCGCGCTTCGAACGAAAAAGCGATGCCCTGACAAGCATCGCTTTTTTTATGCGCGTCGCGCTTTGAGCCAGGCGATCACGCGCCAGCCGAGCAGCACGATCACGATCGAGCCGTATATCTTCGGCAGTTCGAGATCGTGTTTGCCCGCCTTCATCCACCAGAAATGCAGGATCGCGAGCGCGGCGATCAGATAGATCGCGCGATGCAAGGTCTGCCAGCGACGGCCGAGCTTGCGCACCATCGCTTTCGGCGATGTGACCGCGAGCGGAATCAGCAGCACGAACGCCGCGAAACCGACCGTGATGAACGGCCGCTTGCCGATGTCCTTCAGCATCGCGGCGACATCGAACCATTTGTCGAACCAGATGTACGTCGTGAAGTGCAGTACGGCGAAGAAGAACGAGAAGAGACCGATCATCCGGCGAAAGCGCGCGAGCGCCGTCACGCCCGTCAGGCGGCGCACGGGCGTGATCGCGAGCGTGATGCACAGATACACGAGCGTCCAGAGGCCGGTCGAGCGCGTGATGAATTCGATCGGATTCGCGCCCAGGCCGCCCGTCGCGCCGAGCAGCACGAGACGTGCGAGCGGAAACAGCATCGCGACGAACACGACGATCTTGACCGGAACGATCCATCGCGGTCCCGTCGCGACGCGCGCGCTTTTGATCTGGGAAGCGGACGACATCGTTCAGAAGTTCTTCTTCAGATCCATGCCGGCATACATCGACGCGACCTGATCGCCGTAGCCGTTGAACATGAGCGTCTTGCGTTTCGGCTGAAAGAAACCGTCCTCGCCGATGCGCCGCTCGGTCGCCTGACTCCAGCGCGGATGATCGACATTCGGATTCACGTTCGAAAAGAAGCCGTATTCGCTCGGCGCGTAGAGATTCCAGCTCGTTGGCGGCTGTTTCTCGACAAAGCGGATTTTCACCAGCGATTTCGCGCTCTTGAAACCGTACTTCCACGGCACGACGACACGCACCGGCGCGCCGTTCTGGTTCGGCAGCACTTCGCCGTACAAGCCGACGGTCAGCAGCGTGAGCGGATTCATCGCCTCGTCCATGCGCAGACCTTCGGAATACGGCCATTCGAGGATCGGCGTCGAAAGTCCCGGCATCTGCGACGGATCGGCCAGCGTGATGAACTGCACGTACTTCGCGTTGCCCGTCGGCTCGGCGCGCTTGATGAGCTCCGACAACGACACGCCGATCCACGGAATCACCATCGACCAGCCTTCGACGCAGCGCAGCCGGTACACGCGTTCCTCGAGCGGCGCGAGCTTGAGAATGTCGTCGATGTCGTAGACCTTCGGATTCTTGATCGCGCCCTCGACGGACACTTTCCACGGCCGCGGACGCAGCGTGCCGGCGTGGGCGGCGGGATCGTCCTTGTCGGTGCCGAACTCGTAGAAGTTGTTGTAGCTCGTGATGTCCTTGAACGGCGTCGGCTTGTCGAGCGCGACGAACTTCGGGTTGGTCGTCGCGGCCAGCTTCTGGCCTTTGGCGTCGGGCGATGTCAGCGTCGCGTGGGCGAGGCCGCTCGCGCCGGCGAGTCCTGTCGCGGCGAGCGCGCCGAGCGAACGAAGCGTGCGCCGGCGATTCTCGAACACGTCGCGCGGCGTGATTTCGTGACTCGCAATGTCATCGCCGTACAGATTACGGCCTTGTTTGATCCACATGAAGCGTGACTCCTTCCGTTCATTCTTGTACGGAGAAAACAGCAGATTGGATGCCAGTATTCCACCGCAAAACGAAAAAAAACCGCCAGCGCTCGTCACGCATGGCGGTCTTTTTCGATTCGACGCTGCCGATCAGAGCTTGCCGTAACTATGCAAGCCCGAAAGGAACATGTTGACGCCGAGGAACGCGAAGGTCGTGACGATCAGGCCCGTCAGCGCCCACCATGCGGCGGCGGCGCCGCGCAGGCCTTTCATCAGGCGCATGTGCAGCCACGCGGCGTAGTTCAGCCAGACGATCAGCGCCCAGGTTTCCTTCGGATCCCAGCTCCAGTAGCCGCCCCACGCTTCCGCCGCCCACAGCGCGCCGAGGATCGTCGCGATGGTGAAGAACGCGAAGCCGACGGCGATCGACTTGTACATCACGTCGTCGAGCACTTCGAGCGACGGAAGGCGGTCCGCCATGAAACCGCGCTGCTTCGCGAGATACGCGACGGAGACCATCGCCGAGAGCGCGAAGCTGCCATAGCCGATGAAGTTCGCCGGAACGTGGATCTTCATCCACCAGCTTTGCAGCGCGGGGACGAGCGGCTGAATCTGCTGTGCATCGCGCGCGATCGAATACCACATCAGGAAACCGACCGCCGCGCTGATCACGAGCAGCACGAACGCGCCCATCGCGCGCGTCGAGTAATGCTGCTCGTAGTAGAGATAAAACAGCGACGTGATGAGGCAGAACAACACGAAGACTTCGTACAGATTCGAAATCGGAATATGGCCGACGTCCGAGCCGATCATGTAGGACTCGTACCAGCGCACCATCAGGCCGGTGAAGCCCATCAGCACCGCGACCCACGTCATGCGCGAGCCGATCGCGCCGCCCGTCTGCGAGCGCGTCGCAAGGCCGATCCAGTAGAAGAGCGTCGCGAGGATGAAGAGCGCGCTCATCCACAAGATCGCGGACTGGCTCGACAGGAAGTACTTGAGGAAGAAGTTCGTGTCGGCGCGAGCGAGGTCGTGCTGATAGAGCTGGATGGAGAAAAGCGACAACACCGCGATCAACGCGATCAGCAGGCGTACCGGTTTCCAGCGCCAACCGAGCACGACGAACGTCGGTACGGCGCCGACCAGCACGGCCGTGTCGTACACGTCCATGTACGCGTGATAGCGGTTCAGCGCGAAACCCGCGCCCGCGACCATCGCGAGGGCGAAGAGCCAGTCGATCAGCGTGAGCCTGCGCAGGAACGGACGATCGTCGAACTCGGCGACATCGGGAAGCCCCGATGCCGGACGTTCCGTCTTGGCGGAGGCGTGGGAGGAAGTCTGTGTGAGGTCCATGATCTTACCGTGTTGAAACTTCCGAGCTCGGGGTCTCGGTTTGCGAATGCCGGTGCGCGTTTTGCGCCGGGGACGGATCGGCCGGTACTTCCGGCTTCACGCCGAGCGCCGCTGCGATCTGCGCGCGCGTACGCACGAACTCTTTCTCGAAATCGAACGTGCGGCGGGCAGTGGACATCGCCATCAGCACGCTCGCGCCGCCCTGGCCCGTATCTTTGAGCCAGAACCAGAGCCGGCGTTCGCGCACGTAAAACATCGCGAAAATGCCGACGACCAGCAGAAGGCTGCCAAGATACACCAGATTTTTACCCGGCGCGCGCGTCAACTGGAATACCGAAGCTTGCACCTGCCTGAAGTTGTCCAGTTGCAGAAAGACCGGCGAACCGTACAGAAAGCTGTCGGAAAGCGCGTTGATGGACGATTGCACGAACGCGGCGTTCTTATCGTCCACTTTAGCCGCGGGCTGGCCGTTTTGCTCTCGGGAAATCTGCCATACGTCCCACATCGCCCCTTCGAGCATCCTCATCAGCAGGCCGGCGGCTTTCTCCTGCTCGCCCTTCGGCACCGATTTGTCGATAAACATCGCGATGCTCTGGAAACCGCCAATCATCTGCGGATTCGTCGTCGCCTTGCCGGTTTCATCGGCGCCTGCGAAAAGATTCAGCACGCGGACGGCGCTTTCCTCCAGATGTTTCTGCAGTTCACCGTTTTCCTGCGGCACCGAACGCAACGCGAAACGATGCGCGGCTTCGGCGCGCGTCGCCGGCGTCGCGAGCGCGGCGCGCAGGTCCATCCACTGTTTGACGGTGCCCTGATCGTCGGCGGGAATGCGCAGATAGCGGAACGGATCGTTCGGGCTCAGGCGCATGCCCGCGAGGAACATACGCTGGCCGCTCACGTCCACGGGCACCATGTAGTTGCTGTATTCGCGCGCCTGGCCGTCCGTGCCGCGCACCTTGTATTGCACCGACGGGCCGATATTGCGCAGATCCGTCGGTCTCGACGTTTTGGCGCCTGAGCCGAGGCGCTCGTCGAATGCATCGCGCAGCGTTTCCTTCTTGCCGACGCCGCGCGCGTCGGGCGCGCCGCTGCCGTCGGTCATGTTCTCGACGTTGATCGCGCGGAAATCCGTGAACTCGACCGTCTCGCCCTGCGCGCCCGCGAACTGCGCGCCGATGGGCGCCGTGCCGCCGATCGTCCCGCTGAACGGCGCGGTCTTCGCGCTGCCGCCGGTCATCGGCCAGGCGGTCATTTCGAGTTTCGAGCCGCCGTCCTGAAAGCTCGATTGATAGATCGAAATGCCGTCGTAGGTGAACGGCTTGTTCACTTCGATGCGCGCCGGAATGCGCTTGCCTGTCTTGTGATCGATCACGACGATATCGCTCGCGAAGAGCTTCGGCATGCCGGTCGAGTAGTAATCGACGATGAACTTATTGAGCTGAATCGAGAACGGCAGGTCCTGAATGATCGAGCCGTCTTGCTGATTGAGTATCGCCGTGCCGACGAACTGCCCTTCGGGCACCCATGCGTAGCCGCGGAAAGTCGGATTCGACGTTGAAAGACGATGCTCGCGCGGAATGTCGTTGATGACGGCGTTGCTGTTGATCGGCGTCTTGTTGAACATCCACATCTGCAGCTTGATGGGCAGATTGCTGTCCAGCAGACCGCCGATACAGATCACGACGATCGCCAGATGCGCCGAGATATAGCCGATCTTGGTCATCGCGCCGCGCTTGGCGGTGATGAGCGTCGCGCCGTTGTCGGTCTCGCGCGTCTTGAAGCGGTAGCCCATCTTCGCGGACAGGCGTTCGAGCGTCGCGGCGGTCTGCGCGCGATCGGCCGTGACCGTGAACTCGCCCTTGTGATGGAACGCGCGCAGCCCGCCTTCGTGCACGCGATCCTTCCAGCTCTTGATGTCCGCGATCATCTTCGGGCTGTTTCGGATCACGCACAGCGACACCGAGATTACGAGGAAAATCAGGATCAGCATGAACCACCATGCGCTGTACACGGTGTAGATGCTCAAGCCACGGAAGATGTCCGCCCAGAACGGGCCGAATTGATTGACGTAGTTCGGATACGGATCGTCCTGCGTAAGCACCGTGCCGATGATGCTCGCGATCGCCAGAATGACCAGCAATGCGATGGCGAAGCGCATCGAACTGACGAGTTCGACGAAATGCCTGATGGCCCGACGGCTCGACTTCGACTGCAAACCCGATGTGGTGACGCTCATTCAAACTCCGGCTGGACAGCAAAAAAGGGTGGAGACGCTGGCGGTCTTTGTCGACCGACGTCCCACCCTTTTCTTGTTTTCGCGCCGGTCTTCTCGGATAGTCCGGGACCGGCTTCGTAGTATGGGCGATTCTCCGTCTCTGCATGGAGAACCGCTGGACGCTGACTGCTATGCGTTCAATGCAAACCGGCGATGTAGTCGGCGACCGCCTTCATCTCCGCTTCGTTCAGGCGCGAGGAAATCTGGTGCATCGGCTCGCTGTTGTTGCGTTGTCCCGATGCGAAGGCGTTCAACTGCGCCACTGTGTAATCGCCCCACTGCCACGACAGCCGCGGATACTGCACCGGAATGCCCATGCCCGTCGCGCCGTGGCACGCCGCACACGCCGGCACGCCCTTGTCCGCGATGCCGCCGCGGTAGATCTTCTGGCCCAACGCGACGTCGTTCTTGTCGCGCGCGTAATTGGGCTTTGCCTTCTGCGACGCGAAGTACGCCGCGACGTTCACCATGTCCTGATCCGATAGCGCGCCCGCGATGCCCGCCATGATCGGATTGTTGCGCGCCGGTGCCTTTGCACCCGGCTGCGTCTTGTAATCCTTCAACTGCTTGACGATGTACTCGGCGTGCTGCCCCGCGAGCCGCGGAAATGCCGCGCCGGCGCTGTTGCCGTCTGCCGCGTGACACGCCGCGCACACCTGAGTCGCGATAGCCTGGCCTCGCGTCACATCCGGCTTGGCCGGTTGCGCGGGCTCCGCCGCACTCACTGACGTCGATACCGCCAGACCACTCAAACCTGCACCGAAAGCCGCCGCTGCCCGAATCACCACCAGAGACCTGTACAGTCGGTTCATTCGCGTACCCTGTTTTTCGTCTTGTGAGAATGTGAGGTTCTGCAAAAAACGACGGCGACCGATCATCGCCGCAAGATACCCGAACTCGCTGAACGAAGAGGCCCAAAAGTACGCCTCTGAAAACTGTCTCGCTCCTTGTGGGTGCCGCCTGCGGCTTGGGTCTTGCGTGCCCGCTGATCTTTAAAAATCCGTCGTATTGTACAATAACCCGCTATACGCAAAGACGCCAGTCGGGGCATGCCCAGTATTTGCCGGGTTCTCAAGGCTTCGGTTTTCGCAGCGCTTTCGATTGGACCCGCCCATGTCATTCCTGCTTCATCAATCCCGCTTCTTCACCACCGTCAACCATCTGCGCGATCTGCCGCCGACGCCGCAACCCGAAATCGCATTTGCGGGGCGCTCGAACGCCGGTAAATCGACGGCGATCAACATCCTCTGCAATCAGAAGCGGCTTGCTTTCGCGAGTAAAACGCCGGGGCGCACGCAGCATATCAACTACTTCTCCGTCGGTCCGGAAGCCGCGCCGGTCGGCTATCTCGTCGACCTTCCCGGATACGGTTACGCCGAAGTGCCGGGCGCCGCGAAGGAACATTGGCAGCGGCTGCTTTCGACGTACCTGCAAAGCCGCGCGCAACTGTGCGGCATGATCCTGATGATGGATTCGCGCCGGCCGCTCACCGACCTCGATCGCATCATGATCGACTGGTTCGCGCCGACCGGAAAACCGATTCACGCGCTGCTCACCAAATGCGACAAATTGACGCGACAGGAGATGACGAACGCCCTGCGTGCGACCAAGAAATCCTTCGCCGAATATAAAGACGCGGGCTATCGCGGCGAACTTACGGCGCAGCTCTTTTCGGCGCTCAAACGGACGGGCATCGACGAGGCTCACGAACAGATCGAAAGCTGGCTGATACCGGAAGAAGCCGGCGAAAACGCGTCAGAAGACGCAGCCGAGTGAGCGCGGCGCGTGCGCGCCGGCATAAAAAAACCCGCCGCATAACGGCGGGTTAATAGCCTAATCGAATAACGACAGGCACCCGCTCAGGGAGGAGAAGCGGGGAGTCCGGCGGCAAGCGCCTCGCTCGATCGGTATGATATACCATTGTCTCAAAGCGGTTTCAGACGCAGCCAAGTGCTTGTTCGGCAAGGGTTTAGGCGTCTCGGAACACGTTTTCGACCTCCCCTGAAGACCACCCAAATTCGAGTCGAAATATGAGCTTCTATCCTCACCATCGCCCGCGCCGGATGCGCCGCGATGACTTCTCGCGCCGTCTGATGCGCGAAAACATCCTCACGACGAACGACCTCATCTATCCCGTGTTCATCGTCGAAGGTACGAATGTGCGGCAGGCCGTGCCGTCGATGCCCGGCGTCGAGCGCACGTCCGTCGATTTGCTGATGAAAGTCGCCGAGCAATGCGTCGAACTTGGCGTGCCGGTGCTGTCGCTGTTCCCGGCGATCGAACCGTCGATCAAGACGCCCGATGGCCGCGAAGCCACGAATCCGGACGGTCTCATTCCGCGCGCCGTGCGCGAGCTGAAAAAGAACTTCCCGATGCTCGGCGTGCTGACCGACGTCGCGCTCGATCCGTACACGAGCCACGGCCAGGACGGCGTGCTCGACGAAGAAGGCTACGTGAAGAACGACGAAACGAGCGAAATTCTCGTCGAGCAGGCGCGCACCCAAGCTGAAGCGGGCGTGGATATCGTCGCGCCGTCGGACATGATGGACGGGCGCATCGGCGCGATCCGCGAGATGCTCGAAAGCGAAAGCCACATCCACACGCGCATCATGGCGTATGCGGCGAAGTACGCGTCGGCATTCTACGGCCCGTTCCGTGACGCCGTCGGTTCCGCAGCGAATCTCGGCAAGAGCAACAAGATGACGTATCAGATGGACCCGGCCAACTCCGACGAAGCGATGCGCGAAGTGCGCATGGACATCGAGGAAGGCGCGGACATGGTGATGGTCAAGCCGGGCATGCCGTACCTCGACATCGTGCGGCGCGTGAAGGACGAGTTCCGCTTCCCGACGTACGCGTATCAGGTGAGCGGCGAGTACGCGATGATCAAGGCGGCCGCGCAGAACGGCTGGATCGATCACGACAAGGTCATGATGGAAGCGCTGCTCGCGTTCAAGCGCGCGGGCGCGGACGGCGTGCTGACGTACTTCGCGCTGGATGCGGCGCGGATCATTCGCGCTTCCGTGTAAGCGCCAAAAGGGCGATGCGAGTGCATCGCCCTTTTTTTATCCGTTCAGTTTATCGAGACTCTTCAGGAACGTATCCGCCGATTCATACCCGACCACGCGCGCGACTTCGTTGCCCTGCGCATCGAAGAAGATGATTCCCGGCGGCCCGAAAAGCTTGAAGCGCTTGAGGAGAATTTGATCGTTCGTGTTGTTGGCGGTCACGTCCGCGCGCAGAAGATTCAGTTGCGCGAGGCGCGCTTGCACACGGGCGTCGGAGAAAGTCAGCTTCTCCATTTCCTTGCACGACACGCACCAGTCCGCGTAGAAATCGAGCATCGCGGGACGCGCCGCCGCTTTGACCGCCGAGTCCAGTTCCGCCGATGAACGCACCGGCGCGAAGATCAGGCCCTGCGATCGCGCATTCGCCGACGGCTCGCTGCGGGAAGCCAGCACGGCAAGCGGGCGCAGCGGATCTGTCGAACCCGCCGCCAATCCGACGAGCAGCGTCGCCGCCCAGATCGCGAATGCCGCTCCGAGCCCGCGCCCGAGCCGCTTCCACACACCGACAGGCGCCGCCGCGCCCGACGAGAACAATCCGAGCGATGCCGCCGCGATCAGCAGCCATAGCGCCGCGAGCAGCATCTGCGCAACGCCGCCGATGACCGGCCAGACGATCCACAGCGCGGCCGCGAGCAGCACGACGCCGAAGAAGACCTTCACGCCGTCCATCCACGCACCGGCGCGCGGCAGAACCGAACCCGCGCCGAGCCCGATGACGAGCAGCGGCACGCCCAGTCCGATGCCCATTGCGAAGAGCGCGGCGCCGCCGAGCGCAGCGTTGCCGGTGTGCGCGATGAACGCGAGCACCGCGAAAAGTGGCGCAGTCATGCACGCGCCGACCACGAGCGCGGACAGCGCGCCCATCGCCGCGACTGCCGCGAACTTGCCGCCGCTGCGCTTCTGCGATGCTTCGTTGACGCCCGCTTGCCAGCGCGCGGGCAGCGCGATATCGACGCCCGAGATCAACGCGATGGCGAACGCCGCGAGCAGCAGGCCGAACGCGCCGAGCACCCACGGGTTCTGCAGCCACGCGCCGAGGCTTTGTCCGATCAACGCGGCAGCGACGCCGAGCGCGGTATAGACGAGCGCCATGCCGATCACGTACGAAACCGACAATGCGAATCCGCGCGAACGCGTCACACGCGCGCCTTCGCCGACGATGATCGCGGACAGAATCGGGATCATCGGATACGAGCATGGCAGGAGGCTCAGCACCATGCCGGCAAGGAAATAGAGTCCGACGACTGTGAAGAATCCGCCGCCCTCGAGCATCGATTGCGCGTAGTCGGCGCTGGTCGCGCGCTCGAACCAGGTGTCGCCGGTGTTTGCGCTCGTCGTCGCGGTCGGTGCCGCGCCCGCGGGCTGGAGCGCGTCGCCGCGCACACGATAGGCCTTCTCCATCGGCGGATAGCAGATGCCGCCATCCGCGCAACCCTGCGACGTCACCGCGAGCTCGAACGGCCCGTTCGCTTTCGTCACCGGAATACGGATGATCAGTTCGCCGCGATACGTCTCGACGTCCTTGTTGAACGTCTGATCGAAATGAACTTTGCCCGCCGGAAGTTGCGCCGCGCCGATGGTCGCGTCGCCGCTCTTCACCGCGAACGCGAAACGCTCACGGTACATGTAGTAGCCGTCGGCGATCTTGTAGCGCACGTCCACTTCGCCCGGCTTTTCGGATGCGCTGAATTTGAACGCGACGTCGGGCTCGAGGAAATCGTCGGCTGCGCGCGCGGCGCCCGACAGCAGCGCGAACGCCGCCAGGAAGAGAAACGCGCCGAAAAGTCGCCGCGTGACAAGGCGAGAAAACTCAAACATGAAGAGGACGCTGCGTTTCTGCGTTGAGCCACTGGCCGTATCCCGGCGATGCATCGACCTGCCAGACGAGGATTTCGGGCGTTTCATACGGATGTCGAGCCTCGACGAAGCGCTGCAATTCTGCGCTGCGCGCGACGCTCGTCTTGAACAACAACTGCACTTCCTGCGACGACTCCAGCACGCCCCTCCAGTGATATTGCGACGACACGGCGCCGAGATTCGTCACGCACGCCGCGAGCCGCGCGTCCAGCGCCGCTTGCGCGAGCGCATCGGCTGCGGCGGCGTCGGGCAGCGTGGACAGCATCAAAACGACGGGGACGTTCACTCGGCGTGCTCCGAGAGGTTAATTGCGTATCGTAGCATCGGCGGCTGACACTCACTTTTACGCCTCGGCGCGCTGAAATGTCGCAGCCAGAAAGCAAAAAGGCCAAGCTCTAAGCCTGGCCTTTCTGGTAACAACCGAAAACGGGATTTATTCCGCTTCTTGCACTTCTTCCGTCTCTTCGACTTCCGGGCGATCCATCAGTTGGACCAGCGCCATCGGGGCGTTATCGCCGACGCGGAAACCGAACTTCAGGATGCTCAGGTAGCCGCCCGGGCGGTTCGCGTAGCGCGGGCCGAGGACGTCGAACAGCTTCGCGACGGAATCACGATCGCGCAGGCGGTTGAACGCCAGACGACGGTTCGCGAGCGACGGCTTCTTGCCCAGCGTGATGAGGGGCTCGACGACCTTGCGCAGTTCCTTGGCCTTCGGCAGCGTCGTCTTGATGACTTCGTGCTCGATCAGCGAGTTCGACATATTGCGGAGCATTGCCAGACGATGGCTGCTCGTGCGGTTCAGTTTCCGCAGACCATGCTTATGACGCATTTCAGTTCCTTTAACGAGTTTTGATCCAGCTCTTCTATCGCACCCTAATTTGGGTGCACGGGCCGGTCAGGTAAAAGCAAGACGCGGATTTTAAAGCAAAATCCGCGTCTTTGCCAAGTTACGCGACTGCGTTTGGTATTACTTGTCCAACCCGGCCGGCGGCCAGTTTTCGAGCTTCATACCGAGCGTCAGACCGCGCGAAGCCAGCACTTCCTTGATTTCGTTCAGCGACTTGCGGCCGAGGTTCGGCGTCTTCAGCAGCTCGTTTTCCGTGCGCTGGATCAGGTCGCCGATGTAGTAGATGTTCTCGGCCTTCAGGCAGTTCGCCGAGCGAACCGTGAGTTCGAGATCGTCCACCGGACGCAGCAAGATCGGGTCGATCTGCGGTGCGCGCGACGGTGCTTCTGCTGCCGCTTCCGTGCCTTCCAGTGCGGCGAACACCGACAACTGATCGACCAGAATGCGAGCCGACTGCCGGATCGCTTCTTCCGGCGAAATCACGCCGTTGGTCTCGATGTTCATCACGAGCTTGTCGAGGTCGGTGCGCTGTTCGACACGTGCGCTTTCGACGGCGTAGCTCACGCGGCGAACCGGCGAGAACGACGCGTCCAGCACGATGCGGCCGATGATCTTGGCCGACTCTTCGCCATAGCGACGCACGTTGCCCGGCACGTAGCCGCGGCCCTTTTCGATCTTGATCTGAACGTCGAGCTTGCCGCCCTTCGACAGGTGAGCGATCACGTGTTCCGGATTGATGACCTCGCAGTCGTGCGCGAGTTCGATATCGCCGGCCGTGACAACGCCTTCGCCTTCCTTGCGCAGCGTCACCGTGACTTCGTCGCGGTTGTGCAGCTTGAAGACGACACCCTTCAGGTTCAACAGCAGGTTGACCACATCCTCTTGCACACCATCGAGCGTCGAGTATTCGTGCACGACGCCTGCGATCGTCACTTCGGTCGGCGCGTAGCCGATCATCGACGACAGCAGCACGCGCCGAAGCGCGTTACCCAAGGTGTGGCCATAGCCGCGTTCGAACGGCTCCATAACCACTTTCGCATGGTTCTCACCAAGCGATTCAACTGCAATGATCTTGGGCTTCAACAAACTGGTTTGCATAGGTTTTCCTTTTCAATACCCTCGGCTCGTTACACCGATAAGGCTGACCGGTGACAACCTGAAAATAAACAGCCGAGGCCACCTCTTGCCACGAGCAATCAGGCTCCCCGGCTGTCCATCCATTACCGCCGCGATTAACGCGAATACAATTCGACGATCAGGCTTTCGTTGATGTCGCCGGCGATGTCGCTACGCTCGGGCATCGACTTGAACGTGCCTTCGAACTTCTTCTCGTCGACCGACACCCAGCTCGGCATGCCGCCTTGCTGCGCCAGCGAGAGAGCTTCGACGATACGAGCCTGCTTGCGCGACTGCTCGCGCACGGACACGACGTCGCCCGACTTCACTTGCAGCGACGGGATGTTCGCGACTTGGCCGTTCACCATGATCGCCTTGTGGCTTACGAGCTGACGTGCTTCAGCGCGCGTCGAGCCGAAGCCCATGCGATACACGACGTTGTCGAGACGCGACTCGAGCAATTGCAGCAGGTTTTCGCCCGTCGGGCCCTTGCGGCGGTCGGCTTCAGCGAAGTAGCGGCGGAACTGACGCTCCAGCACACCGTAGATACGCTTCACTTTCTGCTTTTCGCGCAACTGGGTACCGTAGTCGGACGTACGCGCGCCCGAGGTGCGGCCGTGCTGGCCGGGCTTGCTGTCGAGCTTGCACTTGTCGGCGAGGGAGCGGCGTGCGCTCTTCAGGAACAGATCAGTGCCTTCACGGCGGGACAGCTTTGCTTTGGGACCGGTATAGCGTGCCACGTTGCATCCTTAAATATTGATCACGCAAACTTCCGTTGAACTTCAGTCTGCGCTAGTCCGAACCCTTTGGGCCGAACGGTGGGCTTAGTCAAAACTTACTAACGCACGAAACCCGCCGATACTCGCGCATCGACAGGCAACATGCGGTTGCGTCGACGTATTAGATACGACGGCGCTTCGGCGGACGGCAGCCGTTGTGCGGGACCGGCGTCACGTCGGAGATCGCGGTGATCTTGATGCCAAGACCATGCAACGCGCGCACCGCCGATTCGCGGCCAGGACCGGGGCCCTTGATCCGCACTTCGAGGTTCTTCACGCCGTATTCCATTGCCACGCGACCAGCCGATTCGGCTGCGACCTGAGCTGCGAAGGGCGTCGACTTACGCGAGCCCTTGAAGCCCTGACCACCCGAGGTCGCCCATGCCAGCGCGTTACCTTGACGGTCGGTGATCGTGATAATGGTGTTGTTGAACGACGCGTGAACGTGAACCACGCCCTCGGCGACGTTCTTCTTGACCTTCTTGCGAACGCGTTGCGCCGCGGAGTTGTTCGAAGCCTTAGCCATTACGTTTTCCTGTAACTGTCAGTTCCGCTTACTTCTTCAGCGATTGCGCTGCACGACGCGGACCCTTGCGCGTACGGGCATTCGTGCGCGTACGCTGGCCACGCAGGGGCAGGCCCTTGCGATGGCGCATGCCGCGGTAGCAACCCAAGTCCATCAGGCGCTTGATGTTCATCGTCACTTCACGGCGCAGGTCGCCTTCGACGATGAACTTGCCCACTTCGTCACGCAGCTTTTCGAGGTCTGCGTCGGTAAGGTCTTTGACCTTCTTCGAAAATTCCACGCCAGCAGCGGTGCAGATGCCACGCGAACGCGTGCGGCCGATGCCGAAGATTGCCGTCAGGCCGATCTCGGTATGCTGGTGATTCGGGATGTTAACCCCTGCGATACGAGCCATTGTTTTTCCTCAAACAAAAAGCGCAAGCAAAAGCGCGGCGTTCAGCCTTGACGCTGTTTGTGGCGCGGATCAGAGCTGCAAATCACGCGCACAACGCCCTTGCGCTTGATGATCTTGCAATTGCGGCAAATGCGCTTAACCGATGCCATCACTTTCATGATATTACCCTTTTTTCAAATCACTTCGCCCGGAACACGATCCGCGCACGAGACAGATCGTAAGGCGTCAATTCAACCGTAACCTTGTCGCCCGGCAGGATGCGGATGTAGTGCATCCGCATCTTTCCGGAAATATGTCCCAGGACGACATGGCCATTTTCCAATTTCACCCGGAAAGTAGCGTTGGGAAGGTTTTCGATGACCTCACCCTGCATCTGGATAACATCGTCTTTGGCCATAGTCCTTATTAACGCATCGGGACGTTGCCACCCTTGAAGTTTGCCTTCTTGAGCAGCGATTCATATTGTTGCGACATAACGTACGACTGCACCTGAGCCATGAAGTCCATCGTGACGACGACAATGATCAGCAGCGACGTTCCACCAAAATAAAACGGCACGTTCCAGCGCAACACCAGAAACTCAGGCAGCAGGCACACGAATACGATGTAGATCGCACCAGCCAGCGTAAGACGCGTGAGGATGCGGTCGATATATCGTGCAGTCTGATCGCCCGGACGGATACCCGGAACGAAAGCACCGCTCTTCTTCAAGTTGTCGGCGGTCTCCCGGCTGTTGAACACCAATGCGGTGTAGAAGAAGCAGAAGAAGACGATCGCCAACGCATACAGCAGCACGTACACGGGTTGACCGGGCTTCAGCGCCTCGGCCACGTTGTGCAGCGTGTTCGCGAACCAGTTGGTGCGCGTACCCGAACTGAACCAGTTCAGGATGGTTGCCGGGAAGAGGATGATCGACGACGCGAAGATCGGCGGAATCACACCCGACATGTTCAACTTCAGCGGCAGATGAGACGACTGTCCGCCGTAAATCTTGTTACCGACCTGGCGCTTCGCATAGTTCACGAGGATCTTGCGCTGACCGCGTTCGATGAACACGACCAGATACGTGACCGCCGCGATCAAGACCACGATGATGATCGCCGAGATGATGCTCATCGAACCGGTGCGAACCAGCTCGAACAGACCACCGATCGCGTTCGGGAAACCCGCTGCGATACCACCGAAGATGATGATCGAGATGCCGTTGCCGAGACCGCGCTCCGTGATCTGCTCACCGAGCCACATCAGGAACATCGTGCCCGTCACGAGCGTGACGACCGTCGTCAGCCGGAACACCATGCCGGGGTCCAGCACCAGAGCCGGCTGGTTTTCCAGCGCGACCGCGATACCGAACGCCTGGAAGGTCGCCAGAACCACCGTGAAGATACGCGTGTACTGCGTGATCTTACGCTGTCCCGCCTGCCCTTCCTTCTTCAGCGCCTCCATCTGCGGCGACACGATCGACAGCAACTGCATGATGATCGACGCCGAAATGTAGGGCATGATGCCCAGCGCAAAGATCGTGAACCGCGACAGTGCGCCACCCGAGAACATGTTGAACATGCCAAGGATGCCGCCCGACTGGCTCTGGAACAGCTTCGCCAGTTGATCCGGATCGATGCCGGGCACCGGAATATGCGCCCCAATGCGGTAGACGATCAGCGCAAGCAGCAGGAACACTGCACGCCGGCGCAGATCGCCGAATTTCGCCGCGCTTCGACCGGTTTTTGCGAGACTCGGGCTGTTAGCCAAGTACCTTCTCCGATGCTAGTGCTAGTAACGGCGAAAGCGCGTTACTCGGCGAAAGAGCCGCCAGCGGCTTCGATTGCCTCACGGGCGCCCTTCGTTGCCGTCAGGCCCTTCACCGTGACCTTGCGCGTGATCTCGCCGGTCTTGATGATCTTCGCGCTCTTGATGAGCTCGCCGACCAGACCCGCTTGCTTCAACGCCAACAGATCGATTTCGTCGACCGGCAGCTTCTCGAGATCAGCCAGGCGCACTTCACCGACGAATTCCTTCGTCAGCGAGGTGAAGCCGCGCTTCGGCAGACGACGCTGCAGAGGCATCTGACCGCCTTCGAAGCCGACCTTGTGAAAGCCGCCCGAACGCGATTTCTGACCCTTGTGGCCGCGGCCAGCGGTCTTGCCGAGGCCCGAACCGATACCGCGACCGACGCGACGCTTAGCGTGCTTCGCGCCTTCCGCCGGCTTCAGGTTATTCAATTCCATGTTCAACTCCTTGGATCCGTAGGTCGCGCTTAGGCGATGACCTTAACGAGGTACGAGACCTTGTTGATCATCCCGCGCACTGCCGGCGTGTCCTGCAGCTCGGAAACCGAGTTCAGGCGACGCAGGCCGAGGCCACGCACCGTTGCGCGGTGCGATCCGCGGGTCCCGATCAGGCTCTTGACGAGCTGAACCTTGACAGTTTTTTCAGACATGGTGACCACCTTAGCCCAGAATGTCTTCGACGGACTTACCACGCTTCGCAGCGATGTCTGCCGGGGTCGACTGCTTGCGCAGGCCGTCCAGCGTCGCACGAACGAGGTTGTACGGGTTCGTCGAACCGTGGCTCTTGGCCACAACGTTTTGAACGCCCATCACGTCGAACACTGCGCGCATCGGGCCGCCAGCGATCACGCCGGTACCGTCCTTCGCCGGAGCGAGGAGAACCGCCGATGCGCCGTGCTTGCCGTGCACTTCGTGTTGCAGCGTGCCGTTCTTCAGGGGCACCTTGAACATGTTGCGGCGGGCCTGCTCCATTGCCTTTTGAACGGCAACCGGAACTTCCTTGGCCTTGCCCTTGCCCATGCCGATCCGGCCGTCACCGTCGCCAACCACGGTCAGTGCGGCGAAGCCGAGAATACGGCCACCCTTCACGACCTTGGTCACGCGGTTGACCGAAATCATCTTTTCGCGCAGGCCGTCGTCGCGTTCGTCAGCCTGAACTTTCGCTTGCATCTTTGCCATGACGAATTCTTCCCTTAGAACTTGAGCCCGGCTTCACGCGCCGCATCAGCCAGCGCCTTCACGCGGCCGTGGTAGCGGAAACCCGAGCGGTCAAAGGCGACGGATTCGATGCCGGCAGCCTTGGCCTTTTCGGCGATACGCTTGCCGATCAAGGTCGCGGCGTTGACGTTGCCGCCCTTGCCCGACTTGTCGGCCAGTTCAGCGCGCACTTCAGCTTCCAGCGTCGAGGCGCTTGCCACGACCTTCGTGCCGCATGCCGAGAACACTTGCGCGTAGATATGCGTATTCGTGCGATGCACGGCCAGACGCGGAACCTGCAGCTCAGCGATCTTGATACGCGTCTGACGAGCGCGGCGCAGGCGAGATTGAGTCTTATCCATGATTGCGCACCCTTACTTCTTCTTCGTTTCTTTGAGGATCACGACCTCGTCGGAATAGCGCACGCCCTTGCCCTTGTACGGCTCGGGCGGACGATAGCCGCGCACTTCTGCTGCGGTCTGTCCGACTTTCTGCTTGTCGATCCCCTTGATCACGATTTCGGTCTGCGACGGGGTTTCAGCCTTGACGCCTTCCGGCATCTGGTGCACCACGGGGTGCGAGAAACCCAGCGACAGGTTCAGCTTGTCGCCTTGCGCTTGCGCACGATAACCGACGCCAACCAGCGTCAGCTTGCGCTCGAAACCCTTGGTGACGCCTTGCACCATGTTCGCCAGGAGGGCGCGCATCGTGCCGGACATCGCGTTCGCTTCGCGGCTTTCATCCGTCGGAGCCAGCTTCAACGTGCCGTCTTCGTTCGTCACGGCAACCAGCTTGTTGACCGGTTGCGAGATCGTGCCGAGCGGACCCTTCACGGTGATGACGTCGCTCTTGATGGCCACTTCCGCGCCTTGCAGCGCGATCGGGCTTTTACCTACTCGAGACATGTTTCTTCTCCTTAGGCGTTAAGCGACGTAGCAGATGACTTCGCCGCCGACGCCGTTCTGGCGCGCCTTGCGGTCGGTCATCACACCCTTCGGCGTCGACACGATTGCAACGCCCAGGCCGTTCATCACGGTCGGGATGTCATTGCGACCGCGGTACACGCGCAGACCGGGCTTCGATACGCGCTCGAGGCGCTCGATAACCGGACGGCCAGCGTAGTACTTCAACGCGATGTTCAATTCCGTCTTCGCACCTTCCGACTTGACTGCGAAGTCGTCGATATAACCTTCGTCCTTCAAAACCTGCGCAATCGCAACCTTGACTTTCGACGAGGGCATAGTCACCGAAACCTTCTCGACCATCTGCGCATTGCGGATGCGAGTCAGCATATCGGCGATAGGATCACTCATGCTCATTTATGTTTCTCCTATTACCAGCTCGCCTTGGTCAGGCCAGGGATTTCGCCGCGGAAAGCGATTTCACGAATCTTGCCGCGTGCGAGTCCGAACTTGCGGAACGTGCCACGCGGACGACCCGTGATCGCGCAGCGGTTACGCTTGCGAGTGGGGTTCGAGTTACGCGGCAGTTGTTGCAGTGCCAGACGCGCGAGGTAACGCTCTTCGTCCGACTTGCTTGCGTCGTCGATCACAGCCTTCAGCTCAGCACGCTTCGGAGCGTACTTGGCTGCCAGGCGCGCGCGCTTCTTTTCACGTTCGATCAGTGCCAGTTTAGCCACGGTAACCTCAGTTTCTGAACGGGAACTTGAAGCCGGCGAGCAATGCCTTTGCTTCTTCGTCGGTCTTCGCGGTGGTCGTGATGCTGATGTTCAGCCCACGCAGCGCGTCGATCTTGTCGTAGTCGATTTCGGGGAAAATGATTTGCTCTTTCACACCGATGTTGTAGTTACCACGGCCGTCGAACGCCTTGCCCGACACACCGCGGAAGTCGCGCACGCGAGGCAGCGCAACCGTCACGAAACGGTCCAGGAATTCGTACATGGCATTGCCACGCAGGGTGACCATCGTGCCAATCGGGTAGCCTTCGCGGATCTTGAAACCAGCGATTGCCTTGCGCGACTTGGTGATGACGGGCTTTTGGCCCGCGATCTTCGTGAGGTCACCAACGGCGTGCTCAAGCACCTTCTTGTCAGCGACGGCTTCGCCAAGCCCCATATTCAGGGTGATCTTGGTGAGGCGCGGCACTTCCATAATCGACTTGTAGCCGAACTTTTCAACCAGTTCCGGCACAACCTTTTCTTTGTAAATCTCTTGCAGACGAGCCATTTTTTAACTCCGCGTCAGGCGTTAAGCGTGGCGCCGGTCGACTTCAAGAAGCGAACCTTCTTGCCGTCTTCGACCTTGATGCCCACACGCGATGCCTTGCCATTCGCGTCGACCAATGCGACGTTCGAAATATGCAGCGGCATCGTTTTGGCTTCCACACCGCCCGTCGTACCCTTCATCGGGTTCGGCTTCACGTGCTTCTTGACGAGGTTGATGCCCTCGACGGTGACACGGTCGTCCGCAACGGCCAGCACGGTGCCGCGCTTGCCCTTGTCCTTGCCGGTGGTGACGATGACTTCGTCACCCTTGCGAATCTTGTTCATCGCGACTCCTTACAGCACTTCCGGAGCGAGCGAAACGATCTTCATGAATCGTTCGCTACGCAGTTCACGCGTAACCGGCCCGAAAATACGCGTGCCGATCGGCTCGAGCTTCGTGTTCAGCAGAACGGCGGCATTGCCGTCGAACTTGATGAGCGAGCCATCCTGGCGACGCACGCCCTTGGCCGTACGAACGACCACGGCGTTGTAGATTTCGCCCTTTTTCACGCGTCCGCGCGGCGTCGCTTCCTTGACGGTCACCTTGATGATGTCGCCAATGCTTGCGTAACGACGCTTCGAGCCGCCGAGCACCTTGATGCACATGACTTCACGCGCACCCGTGTTGTCGGCCACTTCAAGCCGAGTTTCGGTCTGGATCATGGTTTATCTTTCCCAACTTAATCCGATTGCACCACCATGGCACAGCCGGTCAGTCTTGGTCCCGTCAGCCAAATGGCTGCTTGGGTTAGAACAGGCAGCAACGGCAGACGAAACCCGCCATCGCAATCCGGTGAATCTGTCGACTCAGGCTAGCGCCCGAACCGGCTTCCCCCACCAATTTCGCCCGCGACGGGGCTCCCACAAAGAGGGAAGACCGAGATTATAACAAATAATCCCGGTCTTGCAAGCGAAACTTACTGCGATACAACTACTTACAGCATCGCGGCACTACAACTTCAGCTTTAGATCACGCGAGCCGCTTCAACCAGCTTCGACACAACCCAAGCCTTCGTCTTCGAAATCGGACGAGTTTCCTGGATTTCGACGAGATCGCCTTCGTTGTACGTGTTCGCGTCGTCATGCGCGTGGTACTTCTTCGAACGCACGACGTACTTGCCGTAGATCGGATGCTTCACGCGGTGCTCGACCAGCACGGTGACCGTCTTGTCCATCTTGTTGCTGACGACCTTGCCGACCAGCGTCCGCTTGAGCGAGGTTTTTACGCTATCGTTCATTTCTGGTTCGCCTTCTCGGTCATGACGGTACGCACGCGTGCGATGTCGCGACGGACCTTCTTCAGCTGGCTCGTGTTCGTGAGCTGCTGGGTCGCGAGCTGCATACGCAAGCCAAATTGCGCCTTGAGCAGATCCGACAGCTCCTTGTTGAGCGCGGCCTGGTCTTTTTGGCGAAGTTCAGTTGCCTTCATCATTTACTCCTTAGGCGCCGAGCTGACGGACCACGAAGTTCGTCTTGAGCGGCAGCTTGGCTGCCGCCAGACGGAACGCTTCGCGCGCCAGTTCTTCGGAGACACCGTCCATTTCGTACAGCATCTTGCCCGGTTGAATTTCAGCGACGTAGTACTCAGGGTTACCCTTACCGTTACCCATACGCACTTCGGCCGGCTTTTGCGAAATCGGCTTGTCCGGGAAGATACGGATCCAGATCCGGCCGCCACGCTTGATGTGACGCGTCATTGCACGACGCGCCGCTTCGATTTGACGCGCGGTCAAACGGCCGCGACCGATAGCCTTCAGACCGTATTCACCGAACGACACCGCGTTGCCGCGCGTCGCCTTACCGGTGTTACGACCCTTCTGCTCTTTGCGATACTTTCTGCGTTTCGGTTGCAGCATCGTTATTCTCCAGTCTTCGCGTCACCGCCAGCGCGACGGGGTGCGCCACGACGCGCGCCGCCCGGAGCGCCTTCACCGTCACGGCGCGGACGGCGATCGCCGCCCGGACGTGCGTTGCGGCGCGGACGCTTTTCTTCCGCCACTTCTTCCACGACCGGCGCTTCGTTGCGGCCCAGGGTATCGCCCTTGTAGACCCACACCTTCACGCCGATGATGCCGTACGTGGTCTTCGCTTCGGACGTCGCGTAGTCGATATCCGCACGCAGCGTATGGAGGGGCACGCGACCTTCGCGATACCACTCGGTACGAGCGATTTCGATACCGTTCAGACGACCCGCGCTCATGATCTTGATGCCTTGTGCACCAAGACGCATCGCGTTTTGCATCGCGCGCTTCATCGCACGGCGGAACATGATCCGGCGCTCGAGCTGCTGCGTGATGGAATCGGCGATCAGTTGCGCGTCCGTTTCCGGCTTGCGAATCTCTTCGATGTTGACGTGAACCGGAACGCCCATGCGCTTCTGCAGTTCAGCCTTCAGCGATTCGATGTCCTCGCCCTTCTTGCCGATGACAACGCCCGGACGCGAGCTGTAAATCGTGATGCGCGCGTTCTTCGCCGGACGCTCGATGACGACGCGACCAACCGAAGCGTTCTTCAGCTTCTTCTTCAGGTATTCACGAACACCGATGTCTTCCTGCAACATCGCCGCGAAATTGTTGTTGTTCGCATACCAGCGCGAAGCCCAATTGCGGCTGACGGCCAAACGGAAGCCAGTCGGATGAATTTTCTGTCCCATCGTTGGCTCCTTAATTCCCGACCGTCACAGTGATGTGACAGGATTGCTTCTCGATGCGGTTACCACGACCCTTTGCGCGTGCGGTGAAACGCTTCAGCGAAGCAGCCTTGTCGACGTAGATGCTCGTGATCTTGAGCTCGTCGATGTCGGCGCCTTCGTTGTGTTCCGCATTCGCGATCGCAGACAGCACGACCTTCTTGACGATACCCGCCGCCTTCTTCGGCGAGAACGTCAGGACGTTCAGCGCCTTGTCGACCGGCAAACCACGAATCTGGTCAGCCACAAGGCGCGTTTTCTGCGCCGAGATGCGGGCACCGCGATGAATTGCTTTCACTTCCATCTTGATTGCCCCTTATTTCTTGGCCTTCTTGTCGGCCGCGTGACCCTTGAACGTACGGGTCAGTGCGAACTCGCCAAGCTTGTGGCCGACCATGTTTTCCGTGACGTACACCGGAACGTGTTGGCGACCGTTGTGAACAGCGATCGTCAGACCGATGAAGTCCGGCAGAATCGTCGAACGACGCGACCAGGTCTTGATCGGCTTCTTGTCACGCGTCGATGCAGCCGCCTCAACCTTCTTCAGCAAATGAGCGTCGCAGAACGGACCTTTTTTAGCAGAACGTGTCATTGCCTACTCCTTAACGCTTGTGACGGCGCTGGACGATCATCGTCGTCGTGCGCTTGTTGCTGCGGGTGCGATAACCCTTCGTCGGCGTGCCCCACGGGCTCACCGGATCGCGACCTGCAGCCGTCTTACCTTCACCACCGCCGTGCGGGTGATCGACCGGGTTCATTGCAACACCACGCACCGTCGGACGGATACCGCGCCAGCGGTTCGCACCGGCCTTACCGATTTGACGGAGGCTGTGCTCTTCGTTGCCGACTTCACCGATCGTTGCGCGGCACTCGACGTGCACGCGGCGGATTTCGCCCGAACGCAGACGCACTTGAGCGTAGACGCCTTCGCGCGCCAGCAGCATTGCCGACGTACCAGCCGAACGCGCGATCTGCGCGCCCTTGCCCGGCAGCATTTCGATGCAGTGGATCGTGGTACCGACCGGGATATTGCGGATCGGCAGAGCGTTTCCTGCGCGGATCGGCGCTTCCGAACCGGACATCAGTTGCGCGCCGACCGCCACGCCCTTCGGCGCGATGATGTAGCGACGCTCGCCGTCTGCGTACAGAACCAGCGCGATGTTCGCGCTACGGTTCGGGTCGTACTCGAGACGTTCGACCTTTGCCGGAATGCCGTCCTTGTTGCGACGGAAATCGACGATACGGTAGTGCTGCTTGTGACCACCACCTTGGTGACGCGTGGTGATACGGCCGTTGTTGTTACGGCCCGCCGACTTGGATTGCGTGTCGAGCAGCGCTGCGTGCGGCTTGCCCTTGTGCAGATCCTTGTTGACGATCTTGACCATCGCGCGGCGACCCGGCGAGGTCGGCTTAACTTTCACGATTGCCATGATTACTTGGCCTCCGCTTCAAAGTTGATTTCCTGGCCGGGCTTCAGGCAGACGTACGCCTTCTTCACGTCCTTGCGCTTGCCATTGAAGCGGCCAAAGCGCTTTGCCTTGCCCTTCGTGACGAGCACGTTGACGGAATTGACTTCGACCTTGAACAGCAGCTCGACAGCAGCCTTGACTTCCTGCTTCGTGGCGTCCGGCGCGACTTCGAACACGACTTGTTCGTTCTTGTCGGCAACCAGCGTCGCCTTTTCGGAGATCACCGGCGCGAGCAGAACTTGCATCAAACGATGATCGTTTTTGCGAATCTCGCTCATGACAGCAACTCCTCGATCTGAGCGACCGCAGCCTTCGTGATCAGAACCTTCTTGAAGTAGATCAGCGAGAGCGGGTCGGCGTAACGCGGCTCGACAACCGCCACGTGGGCCAGGTTGCGCGACGCGAGGTACAGGTTTTCGTCGACCGTATCGGTGATAACCAACACGGAGTCGAGACCCATTGCCTTGAATTTTTCGGCCAGCAGCTTGGTCTTCGGGGCTTCGAGCACGAAGTCTTCGACCACGGCGATACGACCTTCGCGAGCCAACTGCGAGAAAATCGAGCGGAGACCCGCGCGATGCATCTTCTTGTTGACCTTGTGCGAGAAGTTTTCTTCCGGCGAATTCGGGAAGATACGACCACCGCCGCGCCACAACGGGCTCGACGACATACCGGCACGAGCGCGGCCCGTACCTTTCTGACGCCACGGCTTCTTGGTGGTGTGCTTGACCTGCTCGCGGTCCTTCTGCGCGCGGTTGCCGCTACGTGCGTTCGCCTGATAAGCGACGACGACCTGGTGAATCAGGGCTTCGTTGTAATCGCGACCGAACACGACGTCCGATGCGTTCACGCCAGCGCCTTCCTGACCATTGGCATTCAGGAGCTTAAGTTCCATTATTTCGCTCCTTTCACAGCACGCGTCTTGACGGCCGGGGTCACGAAGACCTTGCCGCCCTTCGCACCCGGAACAGCACCGCGGACGAGCAGCAGATTGCGCTCAGCGTCGATGCGGGCGATTTCGAGATTCTGGACCGTGACGGTCTCGTCACCGAGGTGACCGGTCATGCGCTTGCCCGGGAACACGCGGCCCGGATCCTGCGCCATACCGATCGAACCCGGAACGTTGTGCGAACGCGAGTTACCGTGCGATGCGCGGCCCGAAGCGAAGTTGTAGCGCTTGATCGTACCGGCGTAGCCCTTACCGATCGACGTGCCTTGCACGTCAACTTTCTGGCCGACTTCGAAAATATCCGTACCGACGACGGCACCATTCGACAGTTCACCTGCCTTGGCCGCATCGATATGGAATTCCTTGAGGATTTCACCGGCTTGAACGCCGGCTTTGGCGAGGTGGCCCGCCAACGGCTTCGTCACGCGCGATGCGCGGCGAGTACCGAATGCAACCTGAACGGCGGTATAACCATCCGTTTCAACGGTCTTGATCTGCGTCACGCGGTTGTCCGACACGTCCAGCACGGTGACGGGGATCGAATCCCCCTCAGGCGTGAAGATACGGGTCATGCCAACCTTGCGACCTACGAGTCCAAGGCTCATCGTTTTCTCCATTCCCAACTGCGATTGGTCGGGGCTGATTTACAAATGCCGGCTTCGTTACGAGAAACTGGGTCGGCTATTCTTGCACCACTTTCTTGCGCCTTTGCATGCGCATAGGCGCGAAAAGCCTTGGAGTATAACAAGGCTTTTCGAATCCTGCAAGCAATCAAAGACTTAGCTCCGTCTGGCACGCCAGCGGAGCTTTTGGACTTACTGCAGCTTGATTTCGACGTCGACGCCTGCCGGCAGGTCGAGCTTCATCAGCGCGTCGACGGTCTTGTCCGTCGGATCGACGATGTCCATCAGGCGCTGGTGGGTACGGATTTCGAGCTGGTCGCGCGACGTCTTGTTGACGTGCGGCGAACGCAGGATGTCAAAACGCTGAATACGCGTCGGCAGCGGCACCGGGCCACGAACGATCGCGCCAGTCCGCTTCGCCGTGTCGACGATCTCGGCTGCCGATTGATCGATCAGGCGATAGTCGAAAGCCTTCAGACGAATGCGGATTTTCTGGTTCTGCATGACGATTCCTTGAAAAGAGCGAGGCGGTATTGCACCGCACATTGGCAAAAGAGCGTGGGACTAAGCGCTCGCGGAGAGCGAACGCCCGGTCCCGGTCGATACTGCTACTGCTTTACTTCGAGTTCAATCGAGCAAGCCCGATATCTTACTCGATAATCTTCGCCACGACACCGGCGCCGACGGTACGGCCGCCTTCGCGGATTGCGAAGCGCAGACCTTCTTCCATGGCGATCGGAGCGATCAGCTTGACCGTGATCGACACGTTGTCGCCCGGCATCACCATTTCCTTGTCCTTCGGCAGCTCGATTGAGCCGGTCACGTCCGTCGTACGGAAGTAGAACTGCGGACGGTAGTTGTTGAAGAACGGCGTGTGACGGCCGCCTTCGTCCTTGCTCAGCACGTACACTTCAGCCGTGAAGTGCGTGTGCGGCGTGATCGAACCCGGCTTGGCCAGAACCTGGCCGCGCTCCACGTCTTCACGCTTCGTGCCGCGCAGCAGGATACCGACGTTGTCGCCTGCCTGACCTTGGTCGAGCAGCTTGCGGAACATTTCCACGCCCGTGCAGGTCGTCTTCACCGTCGGCTTGATACCGACGATCTCGATTTCCTCGCCGACCTTGACGATGCCGCGCTCGACGCGACCCGTCACCACCGTGCCGCGACCCGAGATCGAGAACACGTCTTCCACCGGCATCAGGAACGCGCCGTCAACTGCACGCTCCGGCGTCGGGATGTACGAATCCAGCGCGTCGGCCAGGTTCATGATCGCCACTTCGCCCAGCTCGCCCTTGTCGCCTTCCAGCGCCAGCTTGGCCGAACCCTTGATGATCGGGGTGTCGTCGCCCGGGAAGTCGTACTTCGACAGCAGTTCGCGCACTTCCATTTCGACGAGCTCGAGCAGCTCGGCGTCGTCCACCATGTCGCACTTGTTCAGGAACACGATGATGTACGGCACGCCAACCTGACGGGCCAGCAGGATGTGCTCACGCGTTTGCGGCATCGGGCCGTCAGCAGCCGAACACACCAGGATTGCGCCGTCCATCTGCGCGGCGCCCGTGATCATGTTCTTCACGTAGTCGGCGTGGCCCGGGCAGTCGACGTGTGCGTAGTGGCGGTTAGCCGTTTCGTACTCGACGTGCGCGGTGTTGATGGTAATACCGCGCGCCTTTTCTTCCGGCGCTGCGTCGATCTGGTCGTACGCCTTCGCTTCGCCGCCGAACTTCTGCGTGAGAACCGTCGTGATCGCTGCCGTCAGCGTGGTCTTGCCGTGGTCAACGTGACCGATCGTGCCCACGTTCACGTGCGGCTTGGTCCGCTCGAATTTACCTTTTGCCATGATTACCTTCGTTCAAAAGTTTGGTTATCGGTTTAAAGCTTGTGGCTTGCGCCGAATTACTTGCGGGAATTACTTACCCTTGGCGTTGATGATCGCGTCGGCGACGTTACGCGGAGCTTCAGCATAGTGCTTGAATTCCATCGTGTACGTTGCACGGCCTTGCGTCAGCGAACGCAGCGAGGTCGAGTAGCCGAACATTTCCGACAGCGGCACTTCGGCGCGGACGATCTTGCCGCCGCCAACCATGTCTTCCATGCCCTGGACGATACCGCGACGGCCCGACAAATCGCCCATCACGTTGCCCATGTAGTCTTCAGGCGTTTCGACTTCCACAGCCATCATCGGTTCGAGGATGACCGGGCTTGCCTTGCGCATTGCTTCCTTGAAGGCCATCGAACCGGCCATGCGGAACGCGTTTTCGTTCGAGTCGACGTCGTGGTACGAACCGAACGTCAGGTGAACCTTCACGTCCACAACCGGGAAGCCAGCCAGCACGCCCGACTTCAGCGTTTCCTGGATGCCCTTGTCCACTGCCGGGATGTATTCGCGCGGAATCACACCGCCCTTGATCTCGTCCAGGAACTCGTAGCCCTTGCCCTGCTCGTTCGGCTCGAGCGTGATGACCGCGTGACCGTACTGGCCGCGACCACCCGACTGCTTGACGAACTTGCCGTCGACGTCTGCCGCCGTCGTGCGGATCGTTTCGCGGTATGCAACCTGCGGCTTGCCGACGGTCGCTTCCACGTTGAATTCGCGCTTCATGCGGTCGACCAGAATTTCGAGGTGGAGCTCGCCCATGCCCGAAATGATGGTCTGGCCCGATTCTTCGTCCGTCTGGACGCGGAACGACGGGTCTTCCTGCGCGAGACGGTTCAGCGCCAGGCCCATCTTTTCCTGGTCAGCCTTCGTCTTCGGCTCGACTGCCTGCGAAATCACCGGTTCCGGGAAAATCATGCGTTCCAGAACGATCGGGTGCTGCGGATCGCACAGCGTGTCGCCCGTGGTCGCTTCCTTCAGGCCGACGGCCGCGGCGATGTCGCCCGCGCGAACTTCCTTGATTTCTTCGCGCTGGTTCGCGTGCATCTGCAGAATACGGCCCAGACGTTCCTTCTTGTCCTTGGTCGCGTTCAGCACGGTGTCACCCGAATTCACGACGCCCGAGTACACGCGGAAGAAGATCAGCTGACCGACGAACGGGTCCGTCATGATCTTGAACGCCAGCGACGAGAACTTCTCGTCGTCGGCTGCGCGACGCTCGGCCTTTTCACCGCTTTCGAGTTCGCCCGTAACCGGGGGAATGTCGACCGGCGACGGCAGGAAGTCGATCACGGCGTCGAGCATGCGCTGCACGCCCTTGTTCTTGAACGCGGTGCCGCACAGCATCGGCTGGATTTCGCACGCGATGGTCCGGTCGCGGATCGCCTTGACGATCTCCGCTTCGCTCAGCTCTTCGCCGCCGAGGTACTTTTCCATCAGCTCTTCGCTGGCTTCCGCAGCCGACTCGATCATCTTCTCGCGCCACTCGTTGCACGTGTCAACGAGTTCGGCCGGGATGTCGACGTAGTCGAACTTCGTGCCTTGCGATGCTTCGTCCCAAATGATCGCTTTCATCTTCAGGAGGTCGACGACGCCCTTGAAGTTTTCTTCAGCGCCGATCGGCACGACGACGGGAACCGGGTTCGCCTTCAGGCGGTTCTTCAGTTGGTCATAGACCTTGAAGAAGTTCGCGCCGGTACGGTCCATCTTGTTGACGAACGCGAGACGGGGAACCTTGTACTTGTTCGCCTGGCGCCACACGGTTTCCGACTGCGGCTGAACGCCGCCCACTGCGCAGTAGACCATGCACGCGCCGTCGAGAACGCGCATCGAGCGTTCCACTTCGATCGTGAAGTCGACGTGTCCCGGCGTGTCGATGATGTTGATGCGGTGCTCGGGGTAGTTGCCGCCCATGCCCTTCCAGAAGGCCGTGGTAGCAGCCGACGTGATGGTGATGCCGCGCTCCTGCTCCTGCTCCATCCAGTCCATCGTTGCTGCGCCGTCGTGAACTTCACCGATCTTGTGGTTCACGCCCGTGTAGAACAGGATGCGCTCGGTCGTCGTCGTCTTGCCGGCGTCGATGTGAGCGCTAATACCGATATTGCGGTAGCGCTCGATAGGTGTCTTGCGAGCCACTTTGGATCCTTTTTCGGTCGACGCGCCGGCGAAATACCGGCCGCGTCCTAACACAAACGGGCGAGGCGCCAAAACTAGCGCACCCGCCCTGATTTTCCGTTTGCCCGGTGAGCGGGAGCTTAGAAACGGAAGTGCGAGAATGCCTTGTTGGCTTCTGCCATGCGGTGAACTTCGTCGCGCTTCTTCATTGCGCCACCACGGCCTTCAGCCGCTTCCTGCAGTTCACCTGCGAGACGCAGGGCCATCGACTTTTCGCTGCGCTTCTTCGCGGCTTCACGCAACCAACGCATCGCCAATGCCATACGACGCGAGGGACGCACTTCGACCGGAACCTGATAGTTCGCACCACCAACGCGACGGCTCTTCACTTCGACCACCGGCTTCACGTTGTTGAGCGCAACCGTGAACACTTCCAGCGGGTCCTTGCCACCCTTGGTCTGGATCTGTTCAAAAGCGCCGTACACGATACGCTCGGCAACCGACTTCTTGCCGGAGAGCATCAGCACGTTCATGAACTTGGCTACATCTACGTTGCCGAACTTCGGATCCGGCAACACTTCCCGCTTGGGGACTTCGCGACGACGCGGCATGATTCTTCCTTTACTTTTTCAGTTGGAGCGATTCCCCGCTCCGCGGCCACCAACTAACCCGATCCATCTATTCGACTAAACCAGCTTGGCCGGGTGACCACTTACTCGATAGCACCGGCACTTCCGGCACCACCGCCTTTACCGCCTTGCGGCGACCTTGATTCGTTACTTCCGACCGGCGACTTACTTGCCAGCCTTAGCGCGCTTCGCACCGTACTTCGAGCGAGCTTGCTTACGGTCCTTGACGCCCTGGGTATCCAGCGAGCCGCGAACCATGTGGTAACGCACACCCGGCAAGTCCTTCACACGGCCGCCGCGGATCAGCACGACCGAGTGCTCTTGCAGGTTGTGGCCTTCACCGCCGATGTACGAAATGACTTCGAAGCCGTTGGTCAGGCGAACCTTGGCGACCTTACGGAGTGCCGAGTTCGGCTTCTTCGGCGTCGTCGTGTACACGCGGGTGCACACGCCGCGACGCTGCGGGCAGTCCTGCAGGGCCGGCGACTTGCTCTTCGTCGTTTCCGACGCGCGGCCTTTGCGAACCAGTTGATTGATGGTTGGCATTGTCTAATCCTAAAAATGAACAAAATCCACGCAATTCGATCGGGCAAAGCGAAAAGAATTGCGTGTTTAGCAATCTCGCCGACGATTCCCGCGCTTCGCATCCGGCACTAGGCCAGATCCGAAGACGGACCGATGACGAGAACCAAGCATGATATTCTGAAAATCGCAATCGGGTCAATACGTTGCGACGATTTCGATGGATTTTCGAGCGACGAATCTCAATCCGAACCGACGACGTCGAGCAGTTCGTCGCCGAAACGCTCCAGTTTGCGCACGCCGATGCCGGGAATATGGCGCAAGTCGTCGATCGTATCGGGGTCGCTGCGCGCGATTTCGGCGAGCGTCGCGTCGTGGAAGATGACGTAGGCGGGCACGCCGTCGCTCTTTGCGGTTTCCGCGCGCCAGGTCCGCAAGCGCTCCCAGCGCGACTTCTCGCGCGGTGACATGCCAGCGGTCGGATCCGCGCGTTCGCCCGTGCGGCTCGACGACTGCCGCGCGCGCGTCGGCTTCACGTATTTGCGCAGCGTGACGCGCTCTTCGCCCTTGAGTACTGGCTTGCTGGCATCCGTCAGAACGAGCGCGCCGAAGCCGTCGTGATCGACTGCGAGATAGCCGAACGCCACCAATTGCCGGAACACTGCGCGCCACTCGGGCTCGGACAGCGCCGCGCCGACGCCAAACGTCGAAATTTTCTCGTGGCCGCGTTGCAGGACCTTTTCGCTGCGCGTGCCGCGCAGAATGTCGATCAGGTGCCCGGCACCGAAATGGAATCCGCTCGCCCGCTGTGCGCGATACACGCACGACAGCGCCATCTGCGCCTCGCGAGTGGCATCGAAGGACGCGGGCGGCTCGATGCACGTATCGCAATTGCCGCACGGCGTGCTCGTCTCGCCGAAGTACGCGAGCAAACGCACGCGGCGGCACGTGGCCGCCTCGCAAAGTCCAAGCAGTGCATCGAGCTTGCCGGTCTGCACCCGCTTGTGGGCGTCGTCGGCGTCGGATTCGTCGATCATCTTCCGCTGCTGCACGACGTCGCCCAATCCGTAAGCCATCCACGCGTTCGCCGGCAAGCCGTCGCGGCCCGCGCGTCCGGTTTCCTGGTAGTAGCCCTCGACGCTCTTCGGCAAATCCAGATGCGCGACGAAGCGCACGTCCGGCTTGTCGATGCCCATGCCGAACGCGATGGTCGCGCACATGACGATGCCTTCCTCGCGCTGGAACATCTCCTGATGCTTCTGGCGCGTCTCGAACTCCATGCCCGCGTGATACGGCAACGCGCGGATGCCCTGGCCCTTCAGCCAGTCTGCGGTTTCCTCGACTTTGCGGCGCGACAGACAATAGACGACGCCCGCATCGGTGGTGCCATCCTTGTTCGTATGCTCCGCGCGGATGAAATCGAGCAGCTGCGAGCGCGCATTGTCCTTTTCGACGATCCGATAACGAATGTTCGGCCGATCGAAGCTCGAAACGAAGATGCGCGCGTCGTCGAGCGCGAGGCGATGCACGATTTCGTCGCGCGTGATCGCATCGGCGGTCGCGGTGAGCGCGATGCGCGGCACATCGGGAAACCGCTCGTGCAGCACGGAAAGCTGAATGTATTCAGGGCGGAAATCGTGCCCCCATTGCGAAACGCAATGTGCCTCGTCGATCGCGAAAAGACCGACCGGCGCGCTGTCGAGGAGATCGAGAAAGCGCGGTGTCATCAGGCGTTCAGGCGCGACATACAGCAAGTCGATCTCGCCGTTGCGCAGGGCGCGCTCGGTCGCGGCCGCTTCGGCGCCGGACAAGGTGGAATTGAGATACGCGGCGCGCACGCCCACCTCGGTCAGCGCGGCGACCTGATCCTGCATCAACGCGATGAGAGGCGACACGACGATGCCCGCCCCGAAACCCGCCTCGCGCCGTACCAGCGACGGTATCTGATAGCACAGCGACTTGCCGCCGCCGGTGGGCATCAGCACGAGGGAATCGCCGCCGTTCGCGACATGCTCGACGATCTCCGCCTGTTGTCCGCGAAATGCGGGATAGCCGAAGATTTCGTTGAGTATTTCGAGCGACCGGGACATGTGGAAAAGCGCGCACTGCGACGTGGGAGATAACGAATTCTACCAACGCATTAGCGCGTGAAACCGGCGTTAGCCATTCGGACGATGCCGACAGCGAAACGTGCAGACGAAAAAAAACCGCCCAGCCGAAGCTGAGCGGTTCATCGATGCTACTAGCGAGAGACGCTTACTCGTTGGTGTGCGGCTGCTGCTCCGCCGCCGGCGTTTCCGGCGTACCGAAGTCGAAAGCCTCTTCGGCCGCGATCTGGTCGAAACGCTCGCGATCCGACGATTCCTTCGCCTTGCGCGCCTTGTGGAACGCGAGACCCGTACCGGCCGGAATCAGACGGCCGACGATCACGTTTTCCTTCAGGCCACGCAGATCGTCGCGCTTGCCCATGATCGCCGCTTCGGTCAGCACGCGGGTCGTTTCCTGGAACGACGCCGCCGAGATGAACGAATCGGTCGACAGCGATGCCTTCGTGATACCGAGCAGCACGTTGTCGTACGTCGCCGGACGCTTGTCTTCCGCGATCATCTTGTCGTTCTCGTCGAGCATGTCCGAACGCTCGACTTGTTCGCCAGGAATGAAACGCGTATCGCCGTTGTCGACGATCTGCACGCGGCGCAGCATCTGACGCACGATCACTTCGATGTGCTTGTCGTTGATCTTCACGCCCTGCAGACGGTACACGTCCTGCACTTCGTCCACGATGTAGCGCGACAACGCCTCGATACCCTGCAGACGCAGGATGTCGTGCGGATCGGCAGGACCGTCGACGATCATTTCGCCCTTGT
Source organism: Caballeronia sp. LZ028 (assembly GCF_031451415.1). Taxonomy (NCBI): domain Bacteria; kingdom Pseudomonadati; phylum Pseudomonadota; class Betaproteobacteria; order Burkholderiales; family Burkholderiaceae; genus Caballeronia; species Caballeronia sp. LZ028. Next base: position 3,076,414 of record NZ_JARUXN010000001.1, read on the forward strand.
TGACGACCTGACCGTCGTGCACCAGCACCTGCTTTTCCTTCGCGATCAGGAACTCGTGCTGATTGCCCTCGAGGTCCGTGATGACGAGACGCTGCTTGCCCTTCGTGTCCTTGCCGAACGACGTCGTGCCCGTGACTTCCGCCAGAATGCCGGCGTCCTTCGGCGAGCGCGCTTCGAACAGTTCGGCCACGCGCGGCAGACCACCGGTAATGTCACGCGTCTTCTGCGCTTCAACCGGGATACGCGCCAGCACTTCACCGACCTGCACCTGCTGACCATCCTTCACGGTGATCAGTGCGCCGACCTGGAAGCCGATCTGCACCGAATGCTCGGTGTTCGGGATCTTCACTTCCTCGCCGTTCGCGTCGAGCAGCTTCACCTGCGGACGCACGCTCTTGCCAGCCTGCGAGCCACGGCGCTTCGCGTCGATCACGACCAGGGTCGAAAGACCGGTCACGTCGTCGATCTGCTTCGCGACCGTCACGCCTTCCTCGACGTTCTCGAACTTCACCGTACCGCCCCACTCGGTGATGATCGGACGCGTCAGCGGATCCCATTGAGCCAGTTGCGTACCGGCCTTGATCGCAGCGCCGTCGAGTTGCAGCAGCGTTGCGCCGTACGGAATCTTGTGACGCTCACGCTCGCGGCCGAAGTCGTCCGCGATGATCGCCTCGCCGGAACGCGAAATGACGACCTGCTCGCCCTTCGCGTTGGTGACGTAACGCATCGTGGCCGTGAAGCGCAGCGTACCGTTGCTCTTCGCTTCCACCGTCGAAGCCACCGCCGCACGCGATGCCGCACCACCGATGTGGAACGTACGCATCGTCAGCTGCGTGCCCGGCTCGCCGATCGACTGAGCAGCGATCACACCGACTGCCTCACCGACGTTCACGCGCGAACCGCGGCCCAGGTCGCGGCCGTAGCACGCGGCGCACAGGCCATAACGCGTCTCGCAGGTGAGCGGTGTGCGCACGCGCACTTCGTCGATGCCGAGGCGCTCGATTTCCTCCACCGCATCTTCGTCGAGCAGATCGCCCGAAGCGTAGATCGTTTCCTGCGTTTCCGGATTGACGACGTCCGCCACCGCGACGCGACCGAGAATACGGTCACGCAGCGCTTCGACGACTTCACCGCCTTCGACCAACGCCTTCATCGCCACGCCGTTCGACGTGCCGCAATCGTCTTCGACGACGACCAGATCCTGCGTCACGTCGACGAGACGACGCGTCAGGTAACCCGAGTTCGCGGTCTTCAACGCCGTGTCCGCCAGACCCTTACGAGCGCCGTGCGTCGAGATGAAGTACTGCAACACGTTCAGGCCTTCGCGGAAGTTCGCGGTAATCGGCGTCTCGATGATCGAGCCGTCCGGCTTCGCCATCAGGCCGCGCATACCGGCGAGCTGACGAATCTGCACCGCGGAACCACGCGCGCCCGAGTCGGCCATCATGTAGATGGAGTTGAACGACTCCTGCTTCGTTTCGTTGCCGTCGCGATCGACCACCGGCTCCGTTGCGAGCTGCTCCATCATCGCCTTGCCGACCGCTTCCGACGTTGCCGACCAGATGTCGACCACGTTGTTGTAGCGTTCCTGCGCGGTGACGAGACCCGACATGTACTGACGGTCGTATTCCTTCACCTTCTTCGCGGCGTCGCCGACGATGGTTTCCTTCTGCGGCGGCACGAGCATGTCGTCGACGCAAATCGAGATACCGGCGCGCGTTGCGAGACGGAAGCCCATTTGCATCAGCTGGTCGGCGAAGATCACCGTTTCGCGCAGACCGCACTTGCGGAACGCCGTGTTGATCAGCTGCGAAATCTGCTTCTTCTTCAGCGGCTTGTTCAGCACCGTGAACGGCAGGCCCGGCGGCAGAATCTCCGACAGGATCGAACGGCCGACGGTCGTCGCGTACAGCGAGATCTTCGGCACGAACTTCGGCGCACCTTCACTCTGGTCTTCGTTCGCCACCATTTCGGTGATACGCACGTTGACGCGCGATGCGAGTTCGACTTCCTTGTTCTCGTACGCGCGGATCACTTCCGACACGCCCGTGAACGTCATGCCTTCGCCCTTGCCGTTGATCGCTTCGCGCGACGCGTAGTACAGGCCCAGCACGATATCCTGCGACGGCACGATCGACGGATCGCCGTTGGCCGGGAACAGGACGTTGTTCGACGCCAGCATCAGCGTGCGCGCTTCCATCTGCGCTTCGAGCGACAGCGGAACGTGCACGGCCATCTGGTCGCCGTCGAAGTCGGCGTTGAACGCCGCGCAAACGAGCGGATGCAGCTGGATCGCCTTACCTTCGATCAGCACCGGCTCGAAAGCCTGAATGCCGAGACGGTGAAGAGTAGGCGCGCGGTTCAGCATCACCGGATGCTCGCGAATGACTTCTTCGAGAATGTCCCACACGACCGGCGTCTGGTTCTCGACTTCCTTCTTCGCGGCCTTGATGGTCGTCGCGACGCCCATCACTTCCAGCTTGTTGAAGATGAACGGCTTGAACAGTTCGAGCGCCATCAGCTTCGGCAGACCGCACTGATGCAGCTTGAGCGTCGGGCCGACCACGATCACCGAACGGCCCGAATAGTCCACACGCTTACCGAGCAGGTTCTGACGGAAACGACCGCCCTTACCCTTGATCATGTCAGCGAGCGACTTCAGCGGACGCTTGTTCGCGCCGGTCATCGCCTTGCCGCGACGGCCGTTGTCGAGCAGCGAATCGACGGCTTCCTGCAGCATCCGCTTTTCGTTGCGGACGATGATTTCAGGCGCCTTCAGTTCGAGCAGACGCTTCAACCGGTTGTTACGGTTGATGACGCGGCGATACAGGTCGTTCAGGTCCGACGTCGCGAAACGGCCGCCGTCCAGCGGCACGAGCGGACGCAGTTCCGGCGGCAGAACCGGCAGCACGTCGAGCACCATCCAGTCAGGCTTGATGCCCGAACGCTGGAAAGCCTCGAGCACTTTCAGGCGCTTCGCGTACTTCTTGATCTTCGCTTCGGAACCGGTGTTCTTCAGTTCCGTGCGCAGCGTCTCGACCTGTTCGTCGATGTTGATCGCGCGCAGCAGTTCGCGCACGCCTTCCGCGCCCATTTCGGCACGGAACTCGTCACCGTACTCTTCGACCTTGTTGTAGTAATCCTCTTCGGTCATGATCTGGCGCGCTTTCAGCGGCGTCATGCCCGGATCGATCACCACGTATGCTTCGAAGTACAGCACGCGCTCGATGTCGCGCAGCGTCATGTCGAGCACCATGCCCAGACGCGACGGCAGCGACTTCAGGAACCAGATGTGCGCGACCGGCGAGGCCAGTTCGATGTGGCCCATCCGTTCGCGGCGCACCTTGGCCAGCGTCACTTCGACGCCGCACTTCTCGCAGATCACGCCGCGATGCTTCAGGCGCTTGTACTTGCCGCACAGGCATTCGTAGTCCTTGATCGGACCAAAAATCTTCGCGCAGAACAGACCATCCCGCTCCGGCTTGAACGTGCGGTAATTGATGGTCTCCGGCTTCTTCACTTCGCCGAACGACCAAGAACGAATCTTGTCGGGCGACGCGAGGCCGATCTTGATCGCATCAAAAACTTCTTCTTGTTGGACTTGCTTGAATAGATCGAGCAGAGCTTTCATTGCTTTCTCTCCGTAGTCCGATTAGTTGCGGTCCAGATCGATATCAATACCGAGCGAGCGGATTTCCTTCACCAACACGTTGAAGGATTCCGGCATGCCCGCGTCGATGACGTGATCGCCCTTGACGAGGTTCTCATAAACCTTCGTCCGGCCCGTCACGTCGTCCGACTTGACCGTCAGCATTTCTTGCAGCACATACGACGCGCCATACGCCTCGAGTGCCCACACTTCCATCTCACCGAAGCGCTGACCACCGAACTGCGCCTTACCACCCAGCGGCTGCTGCGTGACGAGCGAGTACGGACCGGTCGAACGTGCGTGCATCTTGTCGTCGACCAAGTGGTGCAGCTTCAGGTAGTGCATGTAGCCGACCGTGACCGTGCGCTCGAATGCTTCGCCGGTGCGGCCGTCGTACAGGGTGACCTGGTTCTTCGACGGCGTCATGCCGAGATTCGTGGCGATGTCGTCCGGGAACGCCAGATCGAGCGCACGCGTCATTTCGTGTTCCGTCGCGCCGTCGAACACCGGCGTCGCGAACGGCACACCTTCGCGCAGGTTCTTCGCGAGTTCGAGGATCTCGTCGTCGGAGAACTTGTCCAGCTCTTCCTGACGGCCCGACTCGTTATAGATCTGCGTGAGGAACTGACGCATTTCTTCGATCTTCGCCTGACGCTGCATCATCTCGCCGATGCGCCAGCCGAGACCCTTCGCGGCCCAGCCGAGGTGCACTTCGAGAATCTGACCCACGTTCATCCGCGACGGCACGCCGAGCGGGTTCAGCACGACGTCGGCCGGACGGCCATCGGCCATGTACGGCATGTCTTCGATCGGCACGATCTTCGACACGACACCCTTGTTACCGTGACGACCCGCCATCTTGTCGCCAGGCTGCAGGCGACGCTTCACGGCGAGATACACCTTGACCATCTTCAGCACGCCCGGCGGCAGTTCGTCGCCTTGCGTGAGCTTCTTGCGCTTCTCTTCGAACGCGAGATCGAACTGGTGACGCTTCTGCTCGATCGAGTCCTTGATCGCTTCCAGCTGTGCCGCGGCTTCTTCGTCCGCGAGGCGGATGTCGAACCAGTGGTAGTGATCGAGATCTTCGAGGTACGCGAGGTCGATCTTCGTGCCCTTCGCGAGCTTCTTCGGACCGCCATTCGCGACCTTGCCGTTCAGCATGCGGGCGAGACGCGAGAACGCGTCGCCTTCCACGATGCGCAGCTGGTCGTTCAAATCGAGGCGATAACGCTTCAGTTCGTCGTCGATGATCTGTTGCGCGCGCTTGTCACGCGTGATGCCTTCGCGCGTGAACACTTGCACGTCGATGACCGTACCGCTCATGCCCGAGGGCACGCGCAGCGACGTATCCTTCACGTCCGATGCCTTCTCGCCGAAGATCGCGCGCAGCAGCTTTTCTTCCGGCGTCAGTTGGGTTTCGCCCTTCGGCGTGACCTTGCCGACCAGCACGTCGCCCGCCTCGACTTCCGCGCCGATGTACACGATGCCCGACTCATCGAGACGGCCAAGCTGCACTTCCGCGAGGTTCGAGATATCGCGCGTGATTTCTTCCGGTCCGAGCTTCGTGTCGCGAGCAACGACATTCAGTTCTTCGATGTGGATCGACGTATAGCGATCGTCCGCAACGACCTTCTCCGATATCAGAATCGAGTCTTCGAAGTTGTAGCCGTTCCACGGCATGAACGCGACCAGCATGTTCTGGCCGAGCGCGAGCTCGCCCAAATCCGTCGATGCACCGTCAGCCAGCACGTCGCCGCGCGCAACCTTGTCGCCGACCTTCGCGATCGGACGCTGGTTGATGTTCGTGTTCTGGTTCGAACGCGTGTACTTGATCAGGTTGTAGATGTCCACGCCGACGTCGCCGGCGACGGCTTCATCGTCGTTCACGCGAATCACGATACGGCCCGCGTCGACGTAATCCACCACGCCACCGCGCAGCGCCTGAACCGTCGTGCCCGAGTCGACCGCGACCGTGCGCTCGATGCCCGTACCGACGACCGGCTTTTCCGGACGAAGGCAAGGCACGGCCTGACGCTGCATGTTCGAACCCATCAACGCGCGGTTCGCGTCGTCGTGCTCGAGGAACGGGATCAGCGATGCAGCCACCGACACGATCTGCGACGGCGCCACGTCCATGTACTGGATGCGGTCCGGCGTGACCATCAGCGTTTCGCCCGCTTCACGCGACGACACGAGTTCGTCGGTCAGCGTGCCGTCTTCGCTCACGGCGGCATTCGCCTGCGCGATCACGTAGCGGCCTTCTTCGATCGCCGACAGATAGTCGATCTGATCCGTCACCTTGCTGTCCACGACCTTGCGGTACGGCGTTTCGAGGAAGCCGTACTCGTTGAGGTGCGCGTACAGAGCGAGCGAGTTGATCAGACCGATGTTCGGACCTTCCGGCGTTTCGATCGGGCACACACGGCCGTAGTGCGTCGGATGCACGTCGCGGACTTCGAAGCCCGCGCGCTCGCGCGTCAGACCGCCCGGGCCCAGTGCGGAAACGCGACGCTTGTGCGTGATTTCCGACAGCGGGTTGGTCTGGTCCATGAACTGCGAGAGCTGCGACGAACCGAAGAACTCGCGAATCGCCGACGAAATCGGCTTCGAGTTGATCAGGTCGTGCGGCATCAGGTTTTCGCTTTCGGCCTGGCCGAGGCGTTCCTTCACAGCCCGTTCGACGCGCACGAGACCCGCGCGGAACTGGTTCTCCGCGAGCTCGCCGACGCAACGCACGCGACGATTGCCGAGGTGGTCGATATCGTCCACTTCGCCCTTGCCGTTACGCAGCTCGACGAGGATCTTGATGGTCGCGAGGATGTCGTCGTCCTGCAGCGTCATCGGTCCGATGATTTCGTCACGGCCGACGCGGCGGTTGAACTTCATGCGGCCGACCTTCGACAGGTCGTACGCGTCTTCGCTGTAGAACAGACGGTTGAACAGCGCCTCGACCGCTTCTTCGGTCGGCGGCTCGCCCGGGCGCATCATGCGGTAGATCGCGATGCGCGCGGCCATCTTGTCGGCGGTTTCGTCGATACGCAGCGTCGACGAAATGTACGGACCCTGATCCAGATCGTTCGTGTAGAGCGTCTGAATGTCCTTGACCTTCGCTTCGCGCAGCTTCTCGAGAACCGTCTCCGTGATTTCTTCGTTGGCGTTCGCGATCACTTCGCCCGTTTCGGGGTCGATCACGTTCTTCGCCAGCACGCGGCCGAGCAGGTATTCCTCCGGCACCGAGATGAACTTCGTCTTGGCGTTTTCGAGGTCGCGAATGTGCTTCGCGTTGATCCGCTTGTCCTTCGTGACGATGACGTTGCCATCGCGATCCTGGATGTCGAAGCGCGCGACTTCGCCGCGCAGACGCTCAGGCACGAATTCCATTTGCGCGCCTTCGCTCATCAGCGCGAAGTTGTCGAACACGAAGAAGTTCGCGAGGATCTGCTCCGGCGACATGCCGATAGCCTTCAGCAGGATCGTGACCGGCATCTTGCGGCGACGGTCGACGCGGAAGTACAGCACGTCCTTCGGATCGAATTCGAAGTCGAGCCACGAGCCACGATAGGGAATGATACGAGCCGAGAACAGCAGCTTGCCGGAGCTGTGCGTCTTGCCCTTGTCGTGCTCGAAGAACACGCCAGGCGAACGGTGGAGCTGCGACACGATCACGCGCTCGGTACCGTTGATGACGAACGAACCCGTCGGCGTCATGAGCGGAATTTCGCCCATGTACACTTCCTGCTCCTTCACTTCCTTGACGACCGGCTTGCTCGGCGATTCCTTGTCGAGCAGAACCAGGCGCACTTTCGCGCGCAGCGCCGAGCAGTACGTCAGACCGCGCTGCTGGCATTCCTTGATGTTGAACGCGGGCGGCGACAGCATGTAGCTGACGAACTCGAGACGCGCGAAACCGTTGTGCGAGACGATCGGGAAAACAGAGCTGAACGCAGCCTGCAAGCCTTCGGACTTGCGCTGCGAGGAAGACGTGTCCGCTTGCAGAAACGTCTGGAATGATTCAAGCTGGGTCGCCAGCAAAAAGGGAACTTGGTGAACGATGGGGCGCTTCGCGAAACTCTTGCGAATACGCTTCTTCTCGGTGAAGGAATATTGCATACGATCTCCGAATCACGGCGGGCGTTACCGAGGCGGGATACCTCGATGCCACAGCCCGGTGTTCACCGACTGAGACCCGCGCAACTGTCCGGGGAGGACGCGCGAATCTAGAAGCTTGGTGGTTGGCCGCTACCAACCGCTGGCTGACGGCAGCGGATGCCTGTGTTTCCCGCTACCCGACCAAACTTGCCTTCTGCAGTCGCTTCAGAAGACAAAGAGAACAATCGGAAAATTCTGCCGTTCCGACCGTTATCTTTGGCTTCTGTGGAGACATTTGTGCTTGCTGACCAGCATACAAACTGCGTCCCCACAAAGCACAAAAAGGCCGGCGGTGAAAAACCGCCAGCCTTCGCATAGCGCAATGAAACTTACTTGATTTCAGCCTTCGCGCCAGCGTCTTCCAGCTTCTTCTTGGCTTCTTCAGCAGCAGCCTTGGGCACCGCTTCCTTGATGGGCTTCGGTGCGCCGTCAACCAGATCCTTCGCTTCCTTCAGGCCGAGACCCGTCAGTTCACGAACAGCCTTAATGACGGAAACCTTGTTCGCGCCTGCTTCGAGCAGGTTCACGGTGAACTCCGTCTGCTCTTCAGCAGCAGCAGCGGCGCCACCGGCACCTGCGGGCCCAGCAACTGCGACAGCAGCAGCCGACACGCCAAACTTCTCTTCGAACGCCTTGACCAGCTCGTTCAGTTCCAGCACCGACATCGAGCCAACGGCTTCGAGGATGTCTTCTTTTGCGATTGCCATGTGAAATACTCCTAGATTGAATTCGGATCGAGCTAGCGATCTAGCTTTGCCTAACTTAAGCGACTAGCGCCCAAGCGCGGTCGTTACACAGCTTCGCCCTGCTTCTTTTCAGCCAGCGCGGCCAGAGCGCGCGCAAAGCCGGAAACAGGTGCCTGCATGACGAACAGCAACTTGGAGAGCAGTTCTTCGCGGCTCGGGATGTTGGCCAGCGCTTGCACGCCTGCCTTGTCCATCACGTTGCCTTCGTAGGAACCAGCCTTGATGATCAACTTGTCATTGCTCTTGCCGAAGTCGTTGACGACCTTGGCAGCGGCAATGGCATCTTCCGAGATGCCGTAGATCAGAGGACCGGTCATCTGCTCAGCCAGCGGAGCGAACGGCGTACCTTCGACGGCGCGACGCGCCAGCGTGTTCTTCAACACGCGCAGATACACCTGTTGCTCACGCGCTTTCGCGCGCAGCTTGGTCAGATCGCCAACCGTGATCCCACGATACTCAGCGAGCACCATCGTCTGAGCCTTCGCGACTTGCGCGGCGACTTCAGCGACGACTGCCTGCTTATCTTCTTTGTTCAGTGGCACGGTTAAACCTCCAGATTCGATGCACTCGGGCGAACTACCCTCATGCACCACGTTCAACAACGGCGTCCGACTGTTAGGAGTATTTCGATCGATTGGTGAGACGTCTCACGACGCTCGATAACCGACTTCAACCACTGCAAAACTGTTTCGGGTTCGCCATCTGCGTTGGCTTGAATTAAGGCAATGCCTGCCTGCTGCACCGCCACCAACGGTCTTTGACAACCGGTTGCTCAATCGAAACTGCAATCTTGCAACCGCCCAAAGCCCATATGAAGCGCGGTCATCTGACCGCGCTCGAAATTCTTACTGTTGCGCCAGCGTGGCTTGATCCACGCGAACGCCGACACCCATCGTGCTCGACACAGCGATCTTGCGCAGGTACACGCCCTTGCTGGTCGCCGGCTTCGCCTTTTGCAGCGCTTCGATCAGCGCCGACAGGTTCTGACGCAGCGATGCCGGCTCGAACGATGCGCGACCGATCGTGCCGTGGATGATACCGGCCTTGTCTACGCGGAACTGAACCTGACCCGCCTTCGCGTTCTTGACCGCTTGAGCGACGTCCGGCGTAACCGTACCGACCTTCGGGTTCGGCATCAGACCACGCGGACCGAGGATCTGACCCAGCGTACCGACGACACGCATCGTGTCCGGCGAAGCGATCACGACGTCGAAATTCAGATTGCCGGCCTTGACTTGCTCGGCCAGGTCTTCCATGCCGACCACGTCTGCGCCAGCTGCGCGAGCCTGTTCAGCCTTGTCGCCTTGCGCGAACACTGCGACGCGAACCGACTTGCCGGTACCAGCCGGCAGAACCACGGAGCCGCGAACCACCTGATCCGACTTCTTCGCGTCGATGCCGAGCTGCACTGCAACGTCGATCGACTCGTCGAACTTGGCGCTCGCGCATTCCTTCACGAGAGCCAGCGCGTCGTCGATCGCGTACAGCTTCTGACGATCAACCTTGTTCGCAAATGCCTGAAGGCGCTTAGAAAGCTTAGCCATTTACACGCCCTCCACAGTGATGCCCATCGAACGCGCGCTGCCGGCGATCGTACGCACGGCTGCATCCAGATCAGCTGCCGTAAGATCCGGCATCTTGGTCTTCGCGATTTCTTCCGCTTGAGCGCGGGTGATGTTGCCGACCTTGTCGGTGTGCGGCTTGCTCGAACCCTTCTGCACTGCGGCCGCCTTCTTGATCAGAACGGTAGCCGGCGGCGTCTTCATGATGAAGGTGAAGCTCTTGTCCGCGAATGCCGTAATGACGACCGGCACCGGTAGACCCGGCTCCATGCCCTGAGTCTGCGCGTTGAACGCCTTGCAGAACTCCATGATGTTCAGGCCACGCTGGCCCAGTGCCGGTCCGACCGGCGGCGACGGGTTGGCTTTACCTGCAGGAATCTGCAGCTTGATAAAGCCGATGATTTTCTTTGCCATGTTGAAAACCTCTGCTGAACGCGTGAGCGTTCGGTGAGTGATAGCGCGCGTTCGACGTTGCCGACTACTGACGCTCCTCAACGGTCATGACGCGGACCGTAAGCGCGAATCGCGCGATGGCCCGAAAGCCACGCGCGATGTATTCGATTAAAGCTTCTCGACCTGACCGAACTCGAGTTCGACCGGCGTCGAACGCCCGAAAATCGTGACAGAAACACGCACTCGGGACTTTTCGTAATTCACTTCTTCGACGTTGCCATTGAAGTCGGTGAACGGACCTTCCTTCACGCGGACCATCTCGCCGACTTCGAAGAGCGTCTTCGGCCGCGGCTTCTCGACGCCTTCCTGCATCTGCGACATGATCTTTTCGACTTCACGTGGCGAGATGGGACTCGGGCGATTGCGCGCACCACCAACGAAACCCGTTACTTTGGCCGTGTTCTTGACCAGATGCCACGTTTCGTCCGTCATTTCCATTTCGACCAGGACGTAACCCGGGAAGAAACGACGCTCGGTGACCGATTTGTGGCCGCCCTTTACTTCAACAACTTCTTCGGTCGGGACAAGAATCTGACCGAATTGATCTTGCATGCCTGCGCGCTCGATGCGCTCCTGAAGCGCACGTTGCACGCTCTTCTCCATGCCGGAGTAGGCGTGCACCACATACCAACGCTTTCCACTCGGGGATGTCGGAGTATCGCTCATATCATTTCCAACCCAGAATCGCCGAGAAAATCACCCATTCGATCGACTTATCGCTAAGCCAAAGGAAGATGGCCATGATCAGAACAAACGCGAAGACCACCAGGGTCGTTTGCGTGGCCTCTTTGCGAGTCGGCCAGACAACCTTGCGGACTTCCTTGTACGAGTCTTTGGCAAAAGCGATGAAACCCTTGCCCGGCGCAGAGAGCAGACCGACTGCGACACCCGCGATGACACCAACAGCAAGCGCTGCGCCGCGGACGTACCATTCTTGGCCCGAGAGCCAGAAGAATCCAACGAACCCGGCCAAGACCAACAATACGCCCGCCACCAACATCAACTTGTCGCCGGAAGTATTTACAGTTTCGACGGAAGGATTCGCCATAACACCTTAAACAGCGCCACTTGGCGCGAGAATTTTGGCAGGGGCAGAGGGAATCGAACCCCCAACCTTCGGTTTTGGAGACCGACGCTCTGCCAGTTGAGCTATACCCCTAAACCATTTGGGGTCGACGGACATTGCCGACCCCGAAACCACTAACTACCGAGAAGATTTCTGGCTCTTACTCGATAATCTTCGCCACGACACCGGCGCCGACGGTACGGCCGCCTTCGCGGATTGCGAAGCGCAGGCCTTCTTCCATGGCGATCGGAGCGATCAGCTTGACCGTGATCGACACGTTGTCGCCCGGCATCACCATTTCCTTGTCCTTCGGCAGCTCGATCGAGCCGGTCACGTCCGTCGTACGGAAGTAGAACTGCGGACGGTAGTTGTTGAAGAACGGCGTGTGACGGCCGCCTTCGTCCTTGCTCAGCACGTACACTTCAGCCGTGAAGTGCGTGTGCGGCGTGATCGAACCCGGCTTGGCCAGAACCTGGCCGCGCTCCACGTCTTCACGCTTCGTGCCGCGCAGCAGGATACCGACGTTGTCGCCTGCCTGACCTTGGTCGAGCAGCTTGCGGAACATTTCCACGCCCGTGCAGGTCGTCTTCACCGTCGGCTTGATACCGACGATCTCGATTTCCTCGCCGACCTTGACGATGCCGCGCTCGACGCGACCCGTCACCACCGTGCCGCGACCCGAGATCGAGAACACGTCTTCCACCGGCATCAGGAACGCGCCGTCAACTGCACGCTCCGGCGTCGGGATGTACGAATCCAGCGCGTCGGCCAGGTTCATGATCGCCACTTCGCCCAGCTCGCCCTTGTCGCCTTCCAGCGCCAGCTTGGCCGAACCCTTGATGATCGGGGTGTCGTCGCCCGGGAAGTCGTACTTCGACAGCAGTTCGCGCACTTCCATTTCGACGAGCTCGAGCAGCTCGGCGTCGTCCACCATGTCGCACTTGTTCAGGAACACGATGATGTACGGCACGCCAACCTGACGGGCCAGCAGGATGTGCTCACGCGTTTGCGGCATCGGGCCGTCAGCAGCCGAACACACCAGGATTGCGCCGTCCATCTGCGCGGCGCCCGTGATCATGTTCTTCACGTAGTCGGCGTGGCCCGGGCAGTCGACGTGTGCGTAGTGGCGGTTAGCCGTTTCGTACTCGACGTGCGCGGTGTTGATGGTAATACCGCGCGCCTTTTCTTCCGGCGCTGCGTCGATCTGGTCGTACGCCTTCGCTTCGCCGCCGAACTTCTGCGTGAGAACCGTCGTGATCGCTGCCGTCAGCGTGGTCTTGCCGTGGTCAACGTGACCGATCGTGCCCACGTTCACGTGCGGCTTGGTCCGCTCGAATTTACCTTTGGCCATTTTCGACTCCTAACAGGATTTTCGCACCTTGCGCCGCGCGCAACTTACTAGACTGATACAGCTGGTGCCCATGGGCAGGATCGAACTGCCGACCTCTCCCTTACCAAGGGAGTGCTCTACCACTGAGCCACATGGGCACTACAAAATCGACACTGGAGCGGGTGAAGGGAATCGAACCCTCGTCGTAAGCTTGGAAGGCTTCTGCTCTACCATTGAGCTACACCCGCGAGGGCTGGATTCCCTTACCGCTTGAATTCTGGTGGAGGAGGTTGGATTCGAACCAACGTAGGCGTAAGCCAACAGATTTACAGTCTGCCCCCTTTAGCCACTCGGGCACCCCTCCGCAGAGAACTATCGATTATGGGGTAACAACACGCCGTTGTCAAGCGTTTCTTACGACCCGAAAAATTCGAGGCTCTCACTTATAGGTGAGACGAAAAACGCAAAAAGCCCCAACTCGTTGGAGTTGGGGCTTTCGCTTGCTTTCAGCATGAGGAGCCTGACGATTACCTACTTTCACACGGGTATCCGCACTATCATCGGCGTGGAGTCGTTTCACGGTCCTGTTCGGGATGGGAAGGGGTGG
>NZ_JARUXN010000001.1:3095240-3101413 GCF_031451415.1 Caballeronia sp. LZ028
ATTCCGAAGAACCAGCCGCACTCGCCATCAAGCGCCCACACTTATCGGCTGTTAGTTTTTAAAGAGCACATCGCAAGACAAGCCTTACTTCAACTTCCGCCTTGCGTCGCTGCATCAGCAGCAGAGAAACGAGATTATGAAGAATCTTTTTCTCTTTGTCAACACTATTTTTCGCTTTCGCTTCCAAATCCGGTGACTTCTGAGACCGCCCGTTTCGCTCGGCGGCTCTCGTCTTGCGACGAGGGGCTGAATAGTAGGTCAAGCACACACGAATGACAAGGTGACGAACGCAATTTTTTCGCGTCTGCTTCAGTGTGCCGCCTTCGCCGCTCCGATGACAAACTCCATCGGCACTGCCGCGGCCATCGCCGCGTATCCCGCGTCGCTCGGATGGATATGATCGCCGCTGTCATACCGGCGCTGGAGCACGCTCGGGCGCGCCGGATCGCGCAGCGCCTGATCGAAGTCGATGACACCGTCGAACGCCCGGCTCGCGCGAATCGATTCGTTGACCGCCGTTCGGATCGACTCCCTTTCCGGCGGCAGCGAAGCGGGCGTGAGCGTCGCACCGTAGATCTTCACGCCGCGCTGATGCGCCTGCGCAATCAGTCGCTGATATCCGCGCACCAGCGCATCGGCGTTGACTTCCGTGTGCGGCGCGTCGCAATCGAGCCCGGCGTGCGCGGGCATCGCCATGAAGTTGATATCGTTGATGCCGATCAGCACGATCACCGCCCGCACGCCCGGTTGACGCAGCGCGTCGCGCTCGAAGCGGCTCACGACGGCCTCACCGTAACAGGGCGAGTTGCTGAGCAGACGATTCCCGCTGATGCCCGCATTCAAGACCGCGGTTTGCCCGCCACTTTTCCGGGCGACTTCTTTCGCGAGCGCATCCGGCCAGCGCCGGTTCGCATTGAGCGAGGAACGCATGCCGTCGGTGATCGAATCGCCGATCGCCACGATCGCGTGCGCCGACGCGCTTTCCACCGCGACGTTGCTGAGCCACGCATATTGCGTGAAGCGCGTGCGGTACGCGGCTGCCGATCCATCTCCGGTGCGGTCGCCCGGCGTCGAAATGTAGTTCACCTGGCTCGACACGCGGTGCCACGCGACGAGCTTTTGATCCTTCCCCATGAACATGCTGACGGCGACCGGCTGAAACGCGGCGACGTCGAAATCGACCGCGTCGCTTGTTGCTTGCGCGCCCGGCGCGACCGTCACGCTCTTGTGTCCGCCGAAAGACACGGACCGTGCGCTGCCGGCCTGGATCGCTGCACTGCTACCGCCGACCGCCCGTGCGACGCTCATGGACTCGACGACGAGCGGTTCGGTCCCGTAAAGATTGCTGATCCGCAGACGCATCCGCTTGCCGTCGAGTTGCGGATAAATCAGCTGACGGACGGTGCGCCCCGCGACGTCCGGCGCGCGATAGAGCGGCGGCAGGTTCGCCAGTTGCGGAATCGACTGCAGCGCAGTGCCCCACGCGCTGACCCATCGCTCGTTGGCGGGCGTTTCCGCAGCGTCGGCGGCGAACGCCATTGGCGCGAAATTGAGTTGGACGGCGCACGCGGCCGCGCAAATCGCGGCGAGAACTCGGAGTTTCATTCGGCGATGGCGTTCGGAAAAGGCTCGATTGTGCCTGAAGTGTCATCAAGCTCGCGCCGCACATCGCCG
Source organism: Caballeronia sp. LZ028 (assembly GCF_031451415.1). Classification (NCBI taxonomy): domain Bacteria; kingdom Pseudomonadati; phylum Pseudomonadota; class Betaproteobacteria; order Burkholderiales; family Burkholderiaceae; genus Caballeronia; species Caballeronia sp. LZ028. The sequence continues at coordinate 3,096,915 of NZ_JARUXN010000001.1, forward strand.
GCGACGCGCACAAGCAGCAGCGACGCCCGTGAAATGGCCTCACAATGCTGCCAGTTCTTTTTTCGCCGGCGCGATGATTTACGCAGCGGGCATCAATATAGATATGCAATCGAAAAATTCAGCACTGCAGCAACTCGTCTGGGATGAAGACGGCGAAAGCCGCTCAGCCCGCTGGCGATCGGAGAGCGGCAATCCGCCCGCGAAGCGCATCGTCATCGGACACGATCAGATGACGGCCGATCACGCGTACCGGCTCGCCTGCGAAGGCACCGCGATTCTCTGGCGCGGCGATTTCCAGAACGCTCGCCAGTTGCTGCAGGCGATGGCCCGCCGTATCGACAACAAACCGCGCAAGGCGAAGAAGCCCGCGACGGAAACATCGCCGATCGATGCGTTCAATCTCCATCGGCTCGCGCAATCGCAGCGCGCCCGCACCCTCGCAATGCTCGTGCTGCCGCTCGACGAGCACTACGCCATCCCGTTGCGACGCGCGCCGGACGTGCGCCAGGCATGCGAGGAAGCATACGGGCCGCCGTCGGATGAAGCATCGGTGGTGTCCTTGCGCGAGGTGCTTGGTCTGATCGGCGCGCACGAGTGGCGCAAGAAAGGCGTCGACATCGACGCGGCCGGCGGGCGGATCCATCCCTATTACGGCGTGTTCTCGCCCGTTCGCGGCGAGTACGTCGATCTGGTCGCGAATCAGCCGCTGCCGTCAAAGGAACTCGCGTTCGATATCGGCACGGGAACCGGCGTGCTCGCGGCCGTGCTCGCGCGGCGCGGCGTCGAGCGGATCGTCGCAACCGACGTCGACGCCCGCGCGCTCGCCTGTGCGCGGGAAAACGTCGATGGACTCGGCCTCGCTCGTCAGGTGAAGGTCGTGGAAGCCGACATGTTTCCCGAGGGCTGCGCGCCGCTCGTCGTCTGCAATCCGCCGTGGCTTCCGGCGCGTCCGAGCGCCACGATCGAGCACGCGATCTACGACCCGGAGAGCCGCATGCTGCGCGGCTTTCTCGACGGCCTCGCCGCGCACCTGACACCGGGCGGCGAAGGCTGGCTTATCCTGTCGGACTTCGCGGAGCATCTCGGCCTGCGCACGCGCGCGCAGTTGCAGGAATGGATCGACAAGGCCGGACTGAAGGTCGATGGACGTATCGACATCAGGCCGCGTCATTCGAAGGCGATCGACAAGTCCGATCCGCTGCACGCCGCGCGCTCGGCGGAAGTCACGTCGCTGTGGCGGCTGGTCGTCGCGTAAATTGGATCAGGCGCGCTCGGCAAGCCACGCGAGCGCGCCCTCGCCCGCGACGAGCCCGCTCGCGAAACACGCCGTCAGCAGATAGCCGCCGGTCGGCGCTTCCCAGTCGAGCATTTCGCCCGCGCAGAACACGCCGGGAAGCGCGGCGAGCATCGAACGCGCATCGAGGGCTTCGAACTCGACGCCGCCCGCGCTGCTGATGACTTCCGCAATCGACCGCGGGCGCAGCACACGCAGCGGCAACGCCTTGATGCGCGCGGCGAGCGTGATGGGATCGGCAAATTCGTCCTTGCTCACGCATTCGCGCAACAAACCCGCTTTCACGCCCGTGAGATGCAGCCGGCTTTGCAGATGACTCGACATCGAGCGCGCGCCACGCGGATGCAGCACTTCCTCGCGCACGCGTTCGGCGGAGAGCTGCGGCGTCAGATCGAGCAGAATCGTCGCGCCGGCGCCGTGACTTTCGTCGATCCGGTCGCGAATCGGCGCCGATAACGCGTAGATCAGACTGCCCTCGATACCCTGATCGGTGATGAGGCACTCGCCGACGCGCCAGTCGGGCGCGCCGTCCGCGCGCGGCACGCCGATCGCCACCGACTTGAGCGGCTCGCCCGCGAACCGGCTGCTGAAATGCTCGCTCCAGCCCACATCGAAGCCGCAATTCGACGGCACGAAAGGACGCGTGGCCACGCCGCGCGCGGCGAGAACCGGCAGCGCGGCGCCATCGGAGCCGAGTTGCGGCCAGCTTGCGCCGCCGAGCGCCAGCACGAGCGCATCGTGCCGAACGTGTTTCTCGCCCGATGGCGTCGCGAACCGCGATATCGACGCGCGTTCGTCGGCCCAGCCGAGCCAGCGATGCCGCATATGAAACGTGACGCCCGACGCGCGCAGCCGATGCAGCCATGCGCGCAGCATCGGCGCGGCTTTCATGTCGGTGGGAAACACGCGCCCCGAGCTGCCGACGAAAGTCTCGACGCCCAGGCCGTGAACCCAATCCCGCAACGCGCTTGCATCGAAGCGCGCGAGCAGCGGCGCGATCTCCCCGCTGCGCGCGCCGTATCGCGCGAGGAACGCGTCGGCGGGCTCCGAATGCGTGAGATTCATGCCCCCTTTGCCGGCCATCAGGAATTTGCGTCCGACGGACGGCATCGCGTCGAACACATCGACGCGCGCGCCGCCCGCCGCGAGCGCCTCCGCGGCCATGAGCCCGGCCGGCCCGCCGCCGACGACCGCGACGTTCACCGATTCGATGTTTTCAACTGACGACATGCCTGAATAGAAAGAACAAAACGGAGCGATATTGTCGCATCGCCGGTCTACGCGGCGGGAACGCATCGACGGCGCCGCGTAAGTCATTAAATAACAAAAAAGAATTTGGCCGCCTGCGCGCGGGCCAGTACGATCCGGCGATTCGTTGCATCGACAACTTTTTACTGAAATAGCCTGATCATGTCCGTTTCCCTCGCGCCCGAACGCGCTGCCGCCCAGTCCGCCACCCAGGATTCACGGCCGGTCATCAAAAGCGCCGCCGATGTTTCCAGTCTCGTTAACCACGGCGCCGCCATCGGCAGCGACGCGCGCGTGGTCGTCGCCATCGCGCTCGGCGGCATTTTTCTCGATGCCTACGATCTGGGCGCGCTCGCGTTCGGCATGAAGGACATCGCCCGCGAATTCTCGCTGACGCCGACCGGCTCCGGCTTCGTCGCCGCCGCGATCACGTTCGGGGCGATCATCGGCGCGTTCCTCGGCGGATATCTCACCGACAAGGTCGGCCGCTATCGCGTCTTCATGGCGGACATGTTCTTCTTCGTCGTCGCGGCGATCGCCTGCGCGCTCGCGCCGAACGCCTGGGTGCTCGGCGGTGCGCGTTTCGTGATGGGACTGGGCGTCGGCATCGATTTGCCCGTCGCGATGGCCTTTCTCGCGGAATTTTCCCGCTTGCAGGGCCGCGGCAACAAGGCGGCACGCGTCGCGATGTGGTGCCCGGTCTGGTATGCGGCGATCAGCGTCTCGTATCTGCTGGTGCTCGGTTTGTACGCGGTCTTGCCCGAACACAACGCGGGCTGGCTCTGGCGTCTGATCCTCGGCTTTGGCGCGGTTCCGGCGATTGCGATCATCGCGATTCGCAGCCGATACATGAGCGAATCGCCGGTCTGGGCCGCGAATCAGGGCGATTTGAAAGGCGCGGCCGCGATCCTCAAGCGCTCGTACGGCATCGATGCCCGCGTCGACGAAACCGCCACCGTTGCGCCGAAGGCGCGTCGCGCGACGTGGAGCAACTACGGCGCCCTGCTGCGCGGCGTCTACCTGCGCCGGACCGTGCTGGCGACGGTCATCGCCATCGCGTCGTCGTTCGCCTATAACGCCGTGGCGTTCGGCTTGCCGGTCATCATTTCGAGTTTCCTCGCGCAATCGATGCTCACTACGATCCTCGCGTCGCTCGCGCTCAATCTGTGTTTCGCGTTCGCGGGCGGGCTGTTTTCCGTGCGCACGGTGCCGAAATTCGGTGCGTGGACGCTGTCGGTCGTCGGTTACGCGTTTCAGCTTGCGGCGCTCGTCGGGCTCGCTATCGTCGGGAAGCCGTCGACGGGCGTCGAAGTCGTCGTCGCGATTGCGTTTCTCGCGGCGTTCCTGCTCGGACAGGGCGTCGGGCCTGGCTCGCACAGCATGACGTTTGCGTCGCTGAGCTATCCGACTTCGCTGCGTGGTGTCGGCGTCGGCTTCAATCAGACGCTGATGCGCGCCAGCTCGACGGTTTCGCTGTTCCTGTTCCCGGTCTTGTCGGCGGCGCTCGGCACGAAGGTGTTCTGGATCATCGCCGTCGCGCCGCTCGCGGGGCTCGTCGCGCTGTTCGCCGTGCGCTGGGAACCGTCGGGCTACGACGTCGACGCTGAGGATTTCGCCGCGCAGCAGCCGCGTTAAAACAGTTTCCGATCCCGCCTTATAAAGAGCGGCAGGCGATGTTTCGCCTGCCGCTCTTTTCGTTTCTCCTCCTTCCTGCACTAGATTAACGATCGCGCGCTTTGCGCGACGGGGTCCGCTTCTCGCATGCGGAGTTACCCGAATACGTCTCAAAAATGCATTTACCGACCGTCCGGTCGGTTTATAATCGCCGGACAGCGACTTCTTTTTGAGCGAGTGCCGACATGTACACGCAATCCCTCGACCTCCCCAGCGCGACGTCCGCAGCCGAAAGCCACGAAGCCGCAGCCTCCGCCGCCCAAACCCGCTTCGACGCGGTGAT
>NZ_JARUXN010000002.1:0-142783 GCF_031451415.1 Caballeronia sp. LZ028
GATGCTCACCCAGCTCAACGCCATGATGCGCGACGGCACAACTTGGAACCCCCCAAAACCATGATCCTTACCAACTCAACCCTTGACGCTCAATACAGTTGCTTTCTTTGCACAGGACCAGAGTAAGCACTAAAGCGCTAACTCTGGTCGACGGCAAAGAAGGTGACTGCCGCCCCGCACAGGGGCAGTGCCAATAGATCACTAAGAAAACGGGATCCAGCGACAGAACCAAAAACAGCTTAAGCCAACGCCTCGGCCGCACGCCGCGGCAGCATCCGATCAAACTCGCGCTTAACGATGCCATAGCACTCACAAGCCCGCTCCTCGAGTCCCGCACGATCGAGAATCTTGATACACCCACGGCTGTGATGAATCAGCCCCGCATCGTGCAGCTTGCCAGCCGCCTCCGTCACACCTTCACGGCGCACGCCGAGCATATCGGCGATCATCTGCTGCGTCACACGCAGTTGATCCGACGGCGTGCGATCCGTCTGAATCAGCAACCAACGGCACAGTTGCTTCGACAGCGAGTGATGACGATTACACGCGGCCGTCTGCGCCACTTGCGTCAGCAGGGCTTGCATGTACAGCAACATCACGCGGCGCAGAAAGTCGGAACGGCCGAAGTGCTCACGCAACGCACCCGCGCTCATGCGATACGCAAAGCCCGCACATTGCACCTGCACGCGCGTCGGCATCGTGTCGCCGCCCGTCAGCACCGGAACCCCCGACATTCCCTCACGTCCCACCGCCGCGACTTCAACGGAACCGCCGTCTTCCATCGTATGCAGCAGCGAAATGATCGCCGTGGTCGGGAAATACACGTGATGAATGCGCTGCCCGGAATCGCACAACAACTGCTCCGTGCGCAACTGGACCAGCTCGAGATGCGGTGCGATAGCCTGCCATTCCTGCGCCGGAAGCGCGCCCAACAGATGATTGCCGTGCAGATCGGATTGAAGTGTCAACATTTTTCTTAGTCTCGTGCGTTTGCGCTTCGCGCTTTTGATTTCTTCTGGCTCGCAACAGGATTCGCGCATGCATCTGATGGCATACATCGAACCTGTTGCGTCCAGCCCCGTAGTACGAACCCGCTGCTTCTTCTTGTTTGATACCGCAGCGATGTTCGTGCGTGGTCATACATTAGCGAGAGGTGTGCCAGCGAACGCCAATCCTTATACCAACAGGACTTTGCGCGATTCCCCACGCAAAGCGCCGAGAACGTGCGCTCAAGTACGAAGAAAATTGATTCACCCGTGAAAAGCGACCTTCAGACGGATCGCGGGCGATGGCGGCAGAACGCCAAACGTTTTCGTCTGGCGAATGTCTTGTCAGAGCAGGCTCCGCCGATGCGCTCATCTAGCGAAACGAAGCCAATCGGAGGCTCGAAAGCCTTGTCGTAGCAGAAACAGCCCGCACGCTAAAAATGTTGCAAAGGTGGTTAACGGCGATGCGCGTCGTTTTTAAAGCCCCGATGCCGAGTCGCGCGAAAGCCTTATGCGACGCGCGTCCGCGGGATTCTCAGAGGCTTGGCACAGGATGCGGACGTGAACCGTCGCGGTTTCGCGGCGCGGCGAAAAATGTTGCATCGCCTAAACCTCGGTGAATTTCGAATTCGGCAGCCGCTTCAAACCTTTGGCGCATGAATGTGACTCATGCCACGTTGAACAAACTTCGTTTGTGCGCAAGCATCGCTACCGGCACCATGCGTGACATACCCACTTCTATCCGCATGGAGCGAAAAGATGAGCGACGTCATGGAGACCCCCGCAAAGACCGCCGATCAGGCCATCGATCTCAAGGGTCGCGTATCGATCTATCAGCCGGAGCAGCAAGGCTTGATCTTCCCCGAGCTGCCCACGTTTGCGAGCCACGCGGAACATCGTCAGTACCTGAAGGAGCGCCTCGTCGCTGCGTGCCGCGCCTTCGCGCTGCAGGGCTTCGATTACGGGTTCGCGGGCCATCTCACCGTGCGCGATCCGGAGCATCCGTCGCTTTACTGGACCAATCCGATGGCCGTCCACTTCGCGCAAGTGAAGGTGTCTAACCTGATCTGCGCGGATCATCAGGGCAACGTGGTCGAAGGCGATTACGCGGTCAATCGCGCGGGCTTCGTGCTGCACGCGGCCGTGCATGAGCAGCATCAGGACATCGTCGCGATGTGCCACGCGCATACCGTCTACGGCACCGCCTTCGCGGCGCTCGGCAAGCCGCTCATTCCGATGTCGCAGGACGCGTGCGCGTTCTTCGAAGACCACGTCGTGATCGGCGATGAAGCCGGCAAGGTCGCCGTCGAAGTGAAGGGCGGCAACAAGGTCGCGAATGCGTTCAAGGGCGTGAAGGCCGCGATCCATCAGAATCATGGCCTACTCACGGCGAGCCGTCACAGCATCGATTCGGCGGCGTTCTGGTTCATCGCGCTCGAGCGTTGCTGCCAGCAACAACTGATGATCGAAGCGACCGGCATCACGCCGAAGCTCGTGCCCGAAGACCGCGCGCGCTATAGCCGGGAGCATGTGGGCAGCGACTACATCGGCTGGCTGCACTTCCAGACGATCTGGAACGATCTCGTCGCCACGCAGCCCGACATGTTCGACTGATTCCATTATGTTGCAGCCCCTCGCCTTCGGAGAAAGGCGAGGCGATTCCCCATGACTACGTCGAGACAAGCGTTCCCGGCGTCGCCTGGGTATCAGCGCGCGGACACATCTGAAGATGCCGACCGATCTAGATCAATCGCATCGTCACAGCCGCCAAGACAAGGTAACGTCCGAGCTTCGCAACCGTGACCAACGCGACGAATGGCAGAAGAGGCTCACGCATCACCCCAGCCAGGAGAGTAAGAGGATCACCAATGACGGGCGCCCAACTAAGCAAGAGCGACCATTTCCCTAAACGTTGATACATGCGCTGCGCGCGGTCCAATTTCTCGTCTGGCACTGAAAACCAGCGGCGGCTCTTGAAGCGCTCGATGTATCGCCCCAAAGCCCAATTGACCAGTGAACCCAACACGTTGCCGATCGTCGCGACCAGTATCAACGTTGCAGTTGAATAGCTTTTACTCAGCAGCAAGCCCACAAGCACAGCCTCCGATTGAAGAGGCAGAAGGGTGGCTGCGCCGAATGCGGCAAGAAACAATCCTCCGTATGCCGACAGCGTCAGCATGTCTTGAAGGGCATGCCAGCGCCTCGAATCGCTATTGCCATGGGTCTGTCCGAACTAGCTATTGATCGGCCAATAAATAGATGAAGCGAAAGATCGCTAACGTTGCCAACGCGAGCAGAAGTTGGTTCGCGATTCTATCGTATCGGTTTTGGAACTCTGACAATCGCGATTTATACCTGAAACGCTCTCGCGACTGTCTTGCCTCCACATGCGGTTGCATTGGATCCTGATGCCGAAACGGCTCGTGAATCGCTGATTGTTCCTGCTGGCTCGAAACAGGCGATGCGATGTGAGTCGCATCGCCTTTTTTGTATGATGGCGGACCATCCCTCGCAACCGTCCAAAGGACCATCATCATGACCGCCGCAACGCAATTCGATCAGGTTTCCGTCATCAAACGCGCCAATGTCTACTTCGACGGCAAGTGCGTGTCGCACACGGTTCTCTTCGCCGATGGCACCAGGAAAACGCTCGGCGTGATCCTGCCGGGCACGCTCAACTTCGGCACCGACGCGCCCGAGCTCATGGAGGTGCAGGCAGGCCAGTGCCGTATTCGGCTCGACGGCAGCGATGAGTGGAAGACGTATAAGGCGGGCGAATCGTTCTCGGTGCCGGGCAAAAGCCGATTCGATATCGACGTGACGGAAACGCTGGATTACGTTTGTAGTTATCTTTGATTGGCGTGAAGGGGAAATGCGGTGTCGGGTAGGGATTCCGCACCTCATGATTCTTAGAGTGGATTTCGGCAAGACGAACTCCGTCCAACTTTTATCTCTGTCCACGTTTCGTGTACACTGACCAAAATTGGACGCCCAACCCGCCGATGCCATCCACCGACCAACTCGCCGAAGCCGCCGCAGCCGCCTTCACGGAGGCGACCGGCTTCGCCGCACGCAGCGTCAAACCACCCGCGCGCGGCGGCTACGACGCCGCCATCGAATTCCGCGTCGGCGGCGCGCGCTTCAAGCGCCCTGTCATCGTGCGGGAAAACATCGACCGGTTCAGCGCGTTATCCGCGTTCAGCGCCTCGGTCGCGCAGAACGGCGGCGCGAAACCTGCGCTCGTTACCGCGCATCTCTCACCCGACATGGTCCGCGCCTGCCGCGATCTGAACGTCGATGCCCTCGATCTCGCCGGCAACGCGAGCGTCATCGAAGGCGATGGCGTCGTCGTGATCGTGTCGGGCCGTCCGCGCGTCGCGCACGGCAAGGCGCGCCGCTCGAAAACCTGGACGAAGTCGACGTTGCGCGTCACGGCCGCCCTGCTCATCACGCCCGCGCTGCTGCAACGGGGCTATCGCGATATCGCGCAACACGCGGGCGTGAGCCACGGCACGGTGCAAAACGCGGTGCGCGCGCTCATCGATCATCGCGATGTATTCGAGCGGCCCGACGGCGCCGGCCTGCAATTCGCCGACAAGGAACGGCTCATCGACGAATGGGTGACGCTGTATCCGCGGCAATTGCGCGAATCGCTGCTGATCGGGCGTTATCGCGCGGAGTCGAACGACTGGTGGCGCGACGTGCCCGGCCTGCCGGGTCAATGCCAGTTCGGCGGCGAGCCGGCCGCAGCGATACTCACGGAATACCTGAAGCCCGCGACCGTCACCGCGTATTGCGCCGACGCCGCGCCGCGCGAATGGATCAAGGCGGCGCGGTTGCGGCCCGATCCCGCCGGAAACGTCGAATTCCTGCGCGCGCCCGTGGCGCTCGCGCCCGTCGATGGTCTTCCGCCGAACGTCGTCGCGCCGCTCATCGTCTATGCGGATCTCGTCGCGAGCGGCGACCCGCGCAATCTCGAAACCGCCAGGATGCTGCGTGAACGCTATCTTGCCGCTTGAACTGCTGCCGCATCGCCCGCTCGCCGGCGTCTTTTCCGCGATGCTGCGCGAAGTCGTCGCCGCGTCGCACGCGACGAACATCGCGTGGTTCGTCGGCGGCGCGAGCGCGCGCGACATCCTGCTCACGCACGTCCACGACATCGAGGCGACGCGCGCCACCGCCGACGTCGATATCGGCATCTCGATTCAAAGCTGGACCGGCCACGACGCGCTGCGGCAAGCGCTCGTCGCGTCGGGGCATTTCACCGCGCCGAAAGGCTCGGCGCATCGGCTGAATTTCAACGCGCCGCAGACCGGCGAGCGCACGTGGCTCGATATCGTGCCCTTCGGCGGCGTGCAGGACGCGCACGGCGAAATCGCGTGGCCGCCGGATGGTTCGGTGCGGATGAACGTCGCGGGTTTTCGCCAGGCGCTCGATGCGGCGCTCGCCGTGCGCGTCACGCGCGATCTCGTCGTGCCGGTCGCTTCGCTGCCCGCGCAGGCGATGCTGAAGATCGTCGCGTGGCAGGACCGGCACGCCGCCGACCGCAAGGACGCGATCGACCTGCTCTTTCTGATGGCGCGTTACGCTCAAGCCGGCAACCTCGATCGTCTTTATGCCGATGCCTTCGATCTCGTCGAGCGCCACGGACACGATCCGGATATCGCGGGCGCGGCGCTTCTCGGCCGCGACACGGCCGCGCTCGTCGATGAAAACCTCCGCGCGCAGATTCTCGCGATCCTGCGCCCCGGCGATCCCGCGCCGCCGATCCTCACGCACATGCTCGGCTCGCGCATGCCAGTCTTCGAAGCGGATACGTCGGAACGCGTCGCCGCATTGTTCGACGCATTCCGCAGCGCGTTCTAGCCGTTGCGAAACAGATAGCTGTACGCGTTGAGCGCGGGCACCCCGCCGAGATGCGCGTAGAGCACTTTCGAGCCTTCGGGGAATTCGCCGTTGCGCACCATCTGGATCATGCCGTCCATCGATTTGCCTTCGTAGACGGGATCGGTCAGCACGCCTTCGAGCCGCGCGCACAGACGGATCGCCTCGAGCGTGCCTTCGTTCGGCAGGCCGTATTCGGGGCCGCCGAAGCGCGTATCGAGAATCACGTCGTCGCGCGTGATGTCCTGGCCGAGATCGACGAGTTCCGCCGTGTGCTTCGCGATCCGCAGAATCTGCTCGTGCGTCTGCTCCGGTTTCGCCGATGCATCGATGCCGATCACGCGCCGCGCGCGCCCATCCGCCGCGAAGCCGACCACCATGCCCGCCTGCGTGCTGCCCGTCACCGAGCACACGACGATGTAGTCGAACTTGAAGCCCAGCTCCGCTTCCTGCGCGCGCACTTCCTCCGCGAAGCCGACGAAACCGAGGCCGCCCAGCGGATGCTCCGAGCAACCCGCCGGCACCGGAAACGGCTTGCCGCCCGCCGCGCGCACGCTTTCCATCGCGTCCTGCCAGCTTTTGCGGATGCCGATATCGAAGCCATCGGCGACGAGGCGCACGTCCGCGCCCATCATCCGCGACATCTGGATATTGCCGACGCGGTCATAGACGGCATCGGAGTAATTGACCCAGTTTTCCTGCACGAGCACGCACTTCATGCCGAGATGCGCCGCGACCGCCGCGACCTGGCGCGTCTGATTCGACTGCACGCCGCCGATGGAAACCAGCGTGTCGCAGCCTTCGGCGATCGCCTCGGGAATCAGATATTCGAGCTTGCGCGTCTTGTTGCCGCCAAACGCGAGGCCGCTGTTGCAGTCCTCGCGCTTCGCATACAACTCGACCTTGCCGCCGAGATGCGCGGACAGGCGCTTGAGCGGCTGAATGGGCGTCGGTCCGAACGTGAGCGGATAGCGGGGAAAACGTTGCAGATTCATGTCGGCATCCTCGTGATGGTGGGACTGCATGGACAGAATCGTAGAGATTCTCGCGACGGATCGGGTTGCGAAAAAATGCCGTTCGGCCTAACGTTTTTGGACGCGAGACGCTGTTCGCTAACTTTTATTTCGCACAAGAGCCTGTTGAAGCAATGAAAAAAACCGCATCCGCTCCAAACCCGCATCCGGCAAGCGTCCAGACCGATCGCGTCGATCGCGCGATCCTGCGTCAGTTGCAGCGCGATGCGTCGATCTCGAACGTCGCGCTCGCGGAGAAGGTCAATCTGAGTCCGCCCGCGTGTCTGCGGCGCGTCGAGCGGCTGCGCGAAGCGGGGCTGATCCGCGCGACCGTCGCGCTGCTCGATCCGAAAGCGCTCGATGCCGGCATGCTCGTCTTGATCGGCGTGATCCTCGACCGCTCGACGCCCGATTCCTTCGACGCCTTCGAGAAAGCCGCTCAGAAAGTGCCCGGCTGCATGGAATGCCACGTCGTGACCGGCGAATTCGACTTCTTCATGCTGATCCGCACGCGCGACAGCGAAAGCTTCAACCGGCTCCACGCCGAAAAGCTGCTCTATCTGCCGGGCGTGCGGCAGATCCGCACGTTCGTCGTGTTGCGTGAGGTGCTTTCGACGACGGCGTTTCCAATCGGCGAATCGGCGGGAACGCGGGCGGTGTAGCGTCGGCGACACTTTTGCGAAAGACCTGCTGAAAAATTACGCTACGATTCAGGGTTTTCCATGTCCGGGCATCCCGTTTCGTTGTGACCGCGTCTGATTTCAAAGCCTGGGCCAAGGCGATTCTGGCTCGCCTCGCATCGCGGCTGCGTCCGCATCTGCGTGCGCGTTCGCTGCTCCTTCTGCCGGCGCTCTTTCTTATCTATGTGCTGGTGCTGATTCCGTTCACGCCCGGTATCCGCGATATCCGCCGTGCAAAAGTCGATCAGCCCGCGCAGATCTATTCCGCCGACGGCAAGCTCCTCGCCGAATTCAAGCCGACGCATCGCGAATGGGTGAGTCTCAAGCAGATTTCGCCGCAGGTGATCGACGCGCTCATCTCGACCGAAGACCGGCGGTTCTATCAGCATCACGGCATCGACTTCCGGCGCACGGCGGGCGCGGCGCTGCGCACGTTCTCGGGCGACCGGCAAGGCGGCTCGACGCTCACGCAGCAGCTCGCGCGCAATCTGTATCCCGAGGAAATCGGCCGCTCGCAGACGCTCACGCGCAAGCTGAAGGAAGCGATCACGGCGTTCAAGATCGAAGCGCTCTATTCGAAGGACGAGATTCTCGAAACGTATCTGAACACGGTGCCGTTCCTGTACAACGCGTACGGCATCGAAATGGCCGCGCGCACTTACTTCGACAAATCCGCCGGCCAGCTCGACGTGCTCGAAAGCGCGACGCTCATCGGCATGTTGAAGGGCAACAGTTACTACAACCCGGTGATCAATCCGGAGCGCGCGCTCGACCGGCGCAACATCGTCCTCGGGCAGATGGTCAAGTTCGGCCACTTGCCGGCGACCAAACTCGACGCGCTGAAGAAACGTCCGCTGCGCATCGACTTCGAGCGGCAGACGGAAGAGCCCGGCCGCGCGCCGCACTTCGCGCAGCAGTTGCGCAAATGGCTGATCGGCTGGGCCGACGACAACGACTACAACATCTATTCCGATGGCCTCGTCGTGCGCACGACCATCGATTCGCGTCTGCAGGCGATGGCGACGAACGCGCTCGCGCTGCAGGGCAACCAGTTGCAATCGATCGCCAACGCGGCGTGGGGCGGCCGCGCCGGTTGCGCGAACGCGAACGCCGATCTCGGGCACGCGTTCATCCGCGAGACGGACGCATACCGCGCGCTGCGCACGGGCGGCGCGAACGACGCCGACGCCATCAAGAAACTCGGCTCGGACCGCGCCTTCATGCAGGCGCTGTGCGAGGACAAGACGCGCGTGCAGGCCGCGTTCGTCGCGCTCGATCCGCGCAATGGGCAGATCAAGGCGTGGGTCGGCAGCCGCGATTTCACGCAGGATCCGTTCGATCACGTCGCGCAGGCGCGCCGCCAGCCCGGCTCGACCTTCAAGCCTTTCGTCTACGGCGCGGCGTTCGAGCGCGGCGCGAAGCCGGCCGATACGATCGTCGATCAGACCGTCGAAATCCCGATTCGCGGCGACGAAATCTGGCGCCCGACCGACGACTCGCCGCCGTCGGGCCGTCCCGTGAGCCTGCGCGACGGCATCGCGTATTCGAAGAACCGCATCACCGCGCAGTTGATGGAACAAGTCGGTCCGGGACGCGTCGCGCGGCTCGCGCGTGACATGGGCGTGCGCGACAGTCATCTCGACGTGGTGCCGTCGCTCGCGCTTGGCACGAGCCCGGTGACGCTGAGGGAAATGGTGTCGGCGTACGGCACGATCGCGAACGACGGCAGTTATATGGAGCCGCTGCTCGTCACGCGCATCGAGAACAAGGACGGCGAAGTCCTCGCGCAGTTCGAGAGCACGCCCGAGCGCGCGCTGTCCGTCGATGCGACGCGCAAGCTCGTCGATGTGATGCGCGACGTCATCAACCGCGGCACCGGCACGACGATCCGCACGCGCTTCGGCATTCGCGCGGATGTCGCGGGCAAGACCGGCACTACGCAGGACAACGCCGACGGCTGGTTCATCCTGATGCATCCGCAACTCGTCGCGGGCGCGTGGGTCGGCTTCAACGACAGCCGCGTCACGCTGCGCAGCGATTACTGGGGCCAAGGCGCGCACAGCGCGTTGCCGATCGTCGGCGACTTCATGCAGCGTTCGCTGCGTTCGCATCTGATCGATGCCCGCGCGCGCTTCGATACGCAGGAAGCGCCGGGCATGTGGCAAACGATGCTCACGAACGCGAAAACCTGGTTCGACGAGACGTTCTCGAAAGCGCCGAAGCCGGGCAAGCCGAAAACCGCGCAGACGGCGGCGCAGCATCCGGTGCGTCCGAAGCGGCCGCCTTCGGAGCCCGCCGCCGAAGTGACCGAAGAGCCGCCGCAACCGCCAGTGTTTACGACGATGCCGCCGATCCTGCCCACGCCCGGCGAAACTGCAAGCTCTCCGGCGCCCGCTTCCGACGTGCAACCGTAAACGCTTACGCCGCCCGCGAACAAAGGCGGGGCTTGCGTAGACAGTTAGTTGCGAGCTAGCGACGAAAGACTTGCCTATCGGCCGAAATGAGCGCGCGCGCACAGAGCACGCGCACAAATGGTGCTCCGATTCACCAAGGCGAAACAAACGCATTCAAAGATTTCGCCGCGCACCCCGGCGCGCTGTGGCCACATGCGCCCGCCAAAAGTCTCGCGCACTGCGAGACGTCTATCTCATTCCAGGCTGGTTTCGGAGAACAAGTTGAACAAGCGATTTCCTCGCCTCAAGCGAGCCCTCGTGGCCACCGCGCTCGCCTTGCCGCTTACGTCGTCGAGTTTTGCGCAGAACATCAGCGCTACCCTGCCGTGGACCGGCACCTGGAGCACCGCGCCGATGATCGTCGGCGGCGGCGGCTTCAATAATCAGACGATCCGGCAGATCGTGCACACGAGCATCGGCGGGACGGCCACCGGCGTCCAGTTTTCCAATCAGTACGGCAGCGAGCCGCTCGTGATCGGCGACGTGCGCGTCGCGTTGCGCGCCGACGGCAAACGCACCGTGCCGGGCAGCGACAGGGCCGTCACCTTCAACGGTCAGCCCTTCGTGACGATTCCGCCCGGCAAGACGGAGATGAGCGATCCGATCGCGATCGCGGTGCCGGCGATGTCGGACATCGTCGTCAGCGCCTATCTCCCGCAGCAGACGCCATCGGAAACCACCGGTCACGCCGAAGGCCTGCAGGACGTGTACGTCGCGCCCGGCGATGTCAGCGCCGACACCGAATTCGCGGGCGGGGTGGTCAACGCGCTCGGCGCGCAGTCCTATTACTTCCTCACCGACGTCGTCGTGCAGAACGCCAGTGCGACGGGCGCGGTGGTCGCGTTCGGCGCGTCGATCACGGACGGCATCGATTCGCCGCCGAACACGAACGGCCGCTGGCCCAACCTGCTCGCCGCGCGTCTGCAGCAGGCGGGCATGACGGTCGGCGTGCTGAATCAGGGTATCGCCGGCAACGATTTCTTCACGAACGACGCGGGCGATGCCGGCCTCACGCGCTTCCAGCGCGACGTGCTCGACAAGTACAACGTCAAGTGGGTCATCATTTCCGACGATGCCGTCAACAACCTGATCGGCGGATCGCCGCCGACGGCCGCGCGCCTGAACAGCGCGTTCGCGCAACTGACGCAGAGCGCGCACGCGGCGGGCGTCAAGGCGATCTGCTCGACGCTCACGCCGTTCGAGGGCGTGTCGCCGTGGACGGCCGACATCGAAGCGACGCGGCAAGCGGTGAACGCGTTCGTCGCGACGCCCGACAGCGGCTGCGACGCCGTGCTCGATCAGGCCGCCGCGCTCGGCGATCCGGCCAATCCGCCTGTCATGCTCGGTGCGTACGACAGCGGCGACCATCTGCATCCGAATCAGGCGGGGCTGCAGGCGATCGCCAATTCCGTCAATCTCAACTGGCTCAAGTAGGCGGCGCGGAAAAGCAAAAAACGCCATGCGGAAAATTCATCCGCATGGCGTTTTTCATTTCATCGCCGATTACGACTTGACGATCGTCGGGTTCTGCACGTTGATGCGCGGACCCGCGTTGTCCCACTGCTCGACGATCAGCGGGTACTTCCACTTCGGATTCGTGCTGCTGATCTGGCCGTTGACGATGTAGCCGTCGAGCGACAGACCCTGAACCGCGAACGAACCGCCGGGGCTGGTCGTGTCGACGTGGTTGTTGATCGCGATCGTGACCGTCTTGCTGATCGGACCCGGCAGCGAGCCGAACCACACGTTGATGCCGCCGCCCTTGCAGTTCGCCGTCGTCGGGCTGTTGATCGTGATGCTCTTGAACACGGCCGAGTTGTCGTTCGGTTCGAAGTCGAGACCGCAAGCCGGCGCCGTGCCGGTGATGTTCTGCCAAATCGGGCTGTTGAACGTGATCGTGTCGCCCGAGATGATCGACACACCCTGACGGCGGCAGCCGTCGGCCTTGTGGTTGTCGACGACGAGGTTGTACGTCGGCGTGTTCTTCTTGCTCTGGCTATCGTTGATGTAGATGCCGTCGCCCCACGTGTTGATCGTGGTCGGCGCGATCAGGTGCACGTTCTGTGCGCCGATGATCGAGAAGCCCATGCCGTGCTCGCCGCCCGAAGCCGAGTTCAGCTCCTTGCTGCCGTCGAGGTACGCGTTTTCGACGATGACGTTGCTCACGTCTTCGATGAGCATCATCTGGTAGATGTCGGCGTTGTGCGGGAGCAGCTTGATCGAAGCGCCCGACGCAAAGCGGATGTGCGTGTTCGTGCGCAGCTTGAGACCCGTCGTGTCGATGCGGACCTGGCCCGAGATCAGGAGAATCTGACCGACGGAACCGTCGATGGCGGCTTGCAGCGCGGCGCGGTCGTTGGTCGAGCCGTCGGCCTTCACGCCGAACGACGATGCGTTGATGGTGCCTGCGGTGTTCGTGCTGGCGGCGTTCGTCGAGCTTGCCGCGGCCGGCGCGCTGGCGGTCGTCGTGGCGCTTGCCGACGAAGCCGAGCTCGCGGGCGTCGCCGTCGAGGCGCCGCTGCCGGTGTTACGGCGTCTCCAGCGATCGGCGACCGAATCGGGGGCCGCGCTGTCGCTGCCGCCGCCGCATGCGGCGAGCACAAACGCGCCGCTACCCGCGATAAGCGAGGTCAGGAGTTTGCGACGGGTTGCGATACGCGTGTCGACGACGGTGTTGTCTGCCTGGGTGTCTGCCTGAGTGTTGTTCGAAAGCATTGTCTTTCCGAGTTGGTTGTGCGTTGTCGACGGGCGGACCCGTTCATGCGACTACGGCCGCACGCAACGTTTCTTTATGGGCGTGAGATGACCAACGCAAATTCAGCAGGCGCAAACGATTGCGCCGCTCAGCGCTCGACAGCCGCACACGGCGACTCCGAAAGGCATCTCGGCGAAAAACATGACGACTTCGGGATTGGACGAACCAGAGTCGGGAGAGCCAGATAATCCGGAAGTACCCACTCAACCCCGCGCTTGATCGGCCCGCGAACGGGCTGATGAAGCGCTGAAGTCTGACGGCAGTAATTACCGTCTTTTTTAAATCCTACAGATTGTTACGAGGCGTTTCTACCCGGCACTTGTTACAAAATGTACGCTTGTAACTTATTATTTTGCTTTTCCGCGTCTTTATTGCTCTGTATTTCCGCTTTTAATCGACGGCGAGCAAATTAATCTACGGCTTTTTTAATGTTAATACGGTAGATGAATAACACCACTTCAAACCAGTTGAGGTACGATGACTAATAATCATCTGAAGAATCGTTTATAACGACACGAACGTTCACCCGCCGAGAGCGCGACCTATGGCCTCGGAAGGCCCGGTGGGGCTTGCACAGCGCCTTTCGTATGCCGAAACGAGCAACAATCCGCCGATTATTTCGCCTTATTGACCGGTCAATCCGCCGACGATTATCCAGACGCGCACCAAAATTGCCGCTTCTGCACGGTTGCAGTCCCAACATTACATTCAAGTAAGCACCGTTTTAAACGATTTCATCCGACGAATCGGATTTTGTAAGTGCGGTCCAAAAACTTTTTCATTCAAAAGACGAAAGACCCTACAGGGCTTACCCTTATCGGGTTTTTACGAATCGGATCATTTTCCGCTGAATCCCGCGCGCAGCCTGGGATTCGACCGAAACGCTAATGATCTGATTAAAGAAACGGATTTATTCAACAGACAAAACAGGCGAAAGTTGGAATCGTTTCGATTGCCAGCCGGTCATATGTTCCGTTTCGCACTGATCCGGTTGGACAGAAAGACTAGTCTCGGATTTGGTGCGCTCAGCACAGTTGGGGGAACGGCCGATTCCGGCCGGAGGTATTACAAGAAATCACACGACCAGCGGATACACCGCGATGAAAACCTTTGATCTGATCAAAAGCGATCTCTATCGCTATACGGGCGAGTACAGCGTCATGCTCCTTCTCGAGCAACTGATGCTGAACGAAGGGTTCAACTACATGTTCTGGCTGCGCCTCGCGAGCGCCGCGTCGTCGCGGCCCATGCGCCTCGTGCTCAACCACATCGTGCGTCTGAAGCAGCGCCGCTTCGGGTTCGTCATCAGTCCGCGCACGCGCATCGGGCCGGGCTTCTATATCAGTCATATCGGCACGATCGCGGTAAACCCGACGGCGGTCATCGGCGCGAACTGCAACATCTCGCAGGGCGTGACCATCGGATCGAATCACGGCAAGGCGGCGACCATCGGCAACAACGTGTATATCGGGCCGAACGTCTGCATCATCGAAGACGTGACCATCGGCGACAACGTGACGATCGGCGCGGGCAGCGTCGTGACGAAGGATATTCCGCCGAACGTCACGGTGGCCGGCTGCCCGGCGCGCATTCTGACCGACGACGCCACGCCCGAGCGGGCGGCGCGCTACATCATGCGTCCGTGGCAGACAGGCGCGGTATGAAGGGCCGGCTTCGGCATGGCGAGGTGCCTTAGCGAACAGTCACGCCGCCCGTTTTGGTGCACGCTCTCCTCTTTCACGCGAAAGCCGCGGGCCTTCGCGTGATTTCTGTTGCATGGCGCTTTCGTATCGACGTCAGGCCATGCGGCGAAAGGCTCCCACGCAGGAGGACCCGTGCTGAGCGCAGCAGTGCAATCGGTGAGACGACGTCTCGGCGGCGTGCATCAGGATCACAAGAGAATCGCAAGAAGCGCGGTCGTCCTGCTGATCTTCGTGATCGCCGGGAAGTGCATCGGCGCGTCGAAGGAAATGGCGATCGCGTATCGCTACGGGATCAGCGGCACGGTCGACGCCTATCAGTTCGCGCTCACGCTCGTCACCTGGCTGCCGACGATGCTCACGAACGTGCTCGCCGTGCTGCTCGTTCCCGCGCTCGTCTCGCTTCAGGAAGACAAGTCGCAGCGCAACGGTTTTCTCGGCGAGCTGGAAGGCGTGGGCCTCGTGCTCGGCCTCGGCTCGTCGCTTCTGCTATGGCTTTTCTGGCCTTATCTCGCCGATGTCATCGCGGGCAGTCTCGCCGAATCCACACGCGACATGTGCCGCGCGATGATCATCAGCATGACGCCGGTCGGCGTGCTGACCTTCACGATCTGCATTTCGTCGTCGCGGCTGCAGGCGTCGGGCAAGCACATCAACACCTTGCTCGAATGCGTGCCGGCCATCGGCCTGCTGGTCTTCGTGCTTGCCGCGCGCAACAACGAATCGATTTTTCCGCTCGTCATGGGGACGTCGCTCGGCTTCGTCGTGCAGGCCGCGTGGCTGCGCGTGCTCGCCAGGCGAGCCGACACGATGCCCGCCCGGCCGCGCGTTTCGATGCGCGCGAAGCAGTGGCCATCGACGATCCGCTCGATGGGCATGCTCACGATCGGCGCGGTCGTCGCGAGTCTGTGGCTTCCGATCGATCAGTACTTCATGGCGCAGCAAGGCGACGGCGCCATCGCGACGCTCGGCTACGCGAACCGGCTGCTCTCGCTCGTGCTCAGCATGGGCGCGCTCGCGATCACGCGCGCGACCTTGCCGATTCTCGCGGAGATTCTTCATCGCGGCGATCATGCGCGCGCACGCAGCACCGCGCTCAAGTGGTCCGGCATCATGACCGTACTGGGCCTGACCGGCAGCATCCTCGCGTATGCGCTCGCGCCGTACGTCGTGAAGCTGCTGTTTCAGAAAGGCGCGTTCACCGCCGACGACACCATCGCCGTCACCACGCTCTTTCGCTACGGGCTGCTGCAAGTGCCGTTCTACTTCGGCATGTGCGTGCTCGTGCAGCTGTTCGCGAGCGAGACACGCTATCGCGCGATCTCCGTCATTTCGCTGATCGGCTTCGCGACGAAGATCATCGGCAACGTCATTCTCGTGCGCTACTACGGCGCGCAGGGCGTGCTGCTCGCGACCGGCATCGGCGCGATCGCGGTGCTCGCGAGCTATATCTTCTGGACGCGCTATGCGCCGCCGTTCACCGGCAACGACGCGCAGCACGATACCGGCACGCCGCAATAAGCACCTGCTTTCAACCTTGTTCGAAGACGCGCCGGAACATCGGCACGAGGAAGCGGTTGCCGTATTCGCTCATGTGATGGAAGTCGGAGTAAAGCGGCCGGCCATCGTGCGAGCCCATGCACTTGCCGTCCGGGCACAGGAACGGACGCGGGTCGAGCAGATGGATACCGCATTGATCGTGTGCCTGATGCATCGCCTGCAGCAACGCGCCATTGCGCTGAACGTAATCCGACATGGTGATCGACAGATCGGGCGCCTTCGGATCCCGCATCTTCTCGCGCGCGAGCGTCAGCGGCACGTTGAAGTCGAACTCGGGAATCGGTTCGACGAGATAGACCGGGCGAATCTTCGAGATGCGGCAAACGGTCGATAGCAAGTGCTCGCGATACAACTCCGTCGTGAACGGCGTCGATGTCTGCGCCGGCTGCTCCGGATTGACGAACGCGAAGTCGTCCATCGTCGGACCGGACCAGTACTGCGACCAGTGATTCGCGATGATGACCGGCGTCTTCGCGCTCTGATCGCGGCTCAGGATATCGATGTACTTGCGGTCCTGATCGAAGCAATCGCCATTGCCGCGGCGAATGCCGTAGATCGTCGGGCAACCTTCTATCGTGATGAGCAGCACATCATCGGGCTTGCCGTTCGGCACGGCGTCGACGACCGCTTCGGCGATCGCTTCCGCGTGACTGTCGCCGAGCACCACGACGCGGCTCTCCTTCTGCTTGTTCGCGACATCGCACGGATCGATCATCATGTGACACTTCGTGCGATGCGGATTCGTGTCGTAGGTCTCGCTATCGGCGATGAACACCGAACGGTCGAAGCGATTCGGCACGCCCTGGCTCGCATAGATGCTGCCGCCGCCGATTGCCAGCAGCAGCGTGAACGCGAGAATCGGACGCAGCGTGATGAAGCGCGGAAAGGCGCGCGCCTCGTCTCGCGCCGGCGGCTTCCTGGTCTTCGACTCGACGAGCGCATAGGACAGATAGCCCATGACGAAGCCGCCCGCGATCGCGGCCGCGCGCCAGCGCAGCGAACCTTCCCTGTCGAAGTACGTGAGCGCGACGACGAACGGCCAGTGCCAGAGATAGACCGAGTACGAAATCTTGCCGATGAACTGCGCGAGCGGATTGCCCGTGAAGATCGAATGCCTGCGCGCCGCGAGAATCACGAACGCCGTGCCGAGCACCGGCACGAGCGCGAGGTAGCCCGGCCATTCGTTGTTCTCGTTGAACATGACCGCGCCGTACGCGATCATCGCGAGGCCGATGCATTCCAGCGTGCGGCGCACGGGCCTGCCCGCCGTCAACGGGAACAGATAGACGAGCCCGCCCGCGATCATTTCCCATGCGCGCGTCGGCAGCAGGAAGAACGCGGCCGTCGGCCATTTCGTCGGATCGGAGAGATAGACGCACGCCGCGAACGAAACGAGCGCGGCGCCGACGAGCGCGATCTTCGTCCCGCGTCGCCCGAAGAGCTTGCGCACGAGCAGAATGCCGAGCGGATACAGCAGATAGAACTGCCACTCGACGGAAAGCGACCACGTATGCAGCAGCCATTTCAGATGCGAGCGCGTATCGAAGTAACCCGCTTCGCGCCAGTAAACGATGTTCGAAAAGAAGCCGAGGCTCGATCCCGCCGCCTTGCCGAACGCGCGAAACTCGGAAGGCAGGAATATCAGCCAGCCGAACACACCGAGCGCGAAGCAAAGAAACGCGAGCGCCGGAATGATGCGCCGCGCTCGATCGCCATAGAATTCGAGCACCGAGAACCTGTCCTTCGAAAGGCGTCTGAAGATGATGCTCGTCATCAGATAACCGGAGATCACGAAGAACACGTCGACGCCGAGAAAGCCGCCTTTGAAGCCGGGCACATCGAAGTGGAAAAGGACGACCGCGAGAACCGCGAACGCGCGCAGGCCGTTGATGTCGTTACGAAAGTTCATCGCGCTTCCCCCAAGAACTTCTTTTTTGCCGCGCACGCGCCAGCGCGATGCAATGGACATCGCCATTGCATCGCGCCCGCGGTGCGGGTTATTTTCTAGCGTCTTGTCTTTCCTGATTACTTCGTCATACGAACAAACCGAATTCCATCTCCGCAAGCCGGCTTTCTTCCGATTGCGTCGCCCGCGCGACTTCCGCCATGGTCGCGGGCTGCATGCCGTAGGTCTCTCTCAAGTACACGTGATGGTTCAGCACCGCTTCGAGGACGCCGAGGTTCTCGGCCAGATTCGCACCGAAGTTATGCGGATGCCACCACAAGTGGAACGAACGCCCCGTGCGCGCCGCCGACGTCATCGACTGCTTGATCCGATGGATGCGCAGCCATTCGAGCGCGCGCTTGTTGCGCGCATATGGACGCAGGAAGCGGCTCGAACGCACGTCGATGAGTCCGCGAGCCGGGCGCGGATCGAACGCGTGATCGCCTGAGATATTGATGTACGTATCGACGAGACGCGCCGCGCGGCGCATCGCCGCTTCATCGGCGCGCGAGGTTTCGCGATACATCCAGCTGCGCTCCGTGCCGCGATACGCGACGAGCCCTTGCTCCGCGCACACCGACAGATACGCGTTGTTCACCTGATTGCGCGGAAACACGATGCTCGCGGGCGGATCGGCGAGACGCCGGATCGATGCGACGGATGCTTCCATGTCGGCGGCGAACTGCGCCTTGTTTTGCCCTGCTTCGAGTGCGTAGTAATGGCAGAACGTATGGCTCGCGAGCTCGCTGCCTTCGGTATCGACGATCCGACGCGCGAGCGACAGACCATAGTGGTACGGATCGCTATTTTCGTTATCGCCGATCGAATCGAGATAACCGTTGGCGTATGGACTCAGCTTCGTATCGGTATAAGTCGGCCGGACGTCGGGCAGATTCGCGAGCAGGTCCTTTTTGTTATCGAACAGCAGCATGCCGACCGTCGCCCACGTCGCCTTCACGCGATACTTCGTGAACATGTCGAGCATCGCCGGAATCGCCTCGCGCACGCCGAGAATGTTCTTTCCGTATGTGGCGATCGAGCGATGGTCGCGCACGCCCCACATCAGTTCGAAATCGAGCGAAATCAGGAAGTAGGACATCGTCGTCAGGGCATCAGGAAGTAGTGATAGACGCCTTCGAAATAACTCTTCGTGGCGTCGGCTGCGACGGCCACGAACACGCCGAAGGTGATGACCAGAACCATCGCGTTCTTGAACTTGATCTCGGGCGCGAGGAACGGCAGCAGCAGCGGCACGCAATACCAGACGCGGCCCTTCGCGAACGGAAACACGAAGAACGCAACGACGAGATACACGAAGAGTCCGACATGCATGATCGACAGCCGCGTGAATGCGCGCTGACGCTGCGTATCCTGCGCGCGCCACGTCGAGTAGAGCACCATGACCGATGCCATCGTGTAGAACAGCAGCAGCGACAGCAGCTTGATCGTGAAGTTTTCCTGATAGCCCGAGTACTCGTCGATACGACGGCCGCCGTAGGTCGCAAACAGAAACTTCGCCGCCGACGCAAGCACGATCGCCACCACGCTCACCGCGACGAGCGCGCGCGCTTTCCTTTGCTCGCCGATGAAACCGGCGGTCATCAGGAACGCTGTAGGCACCGCGAAGGTCGTGTGCACGAAGCTCGCGAGCCCCATGCCGATGGTCGGCTTATTGAAGCGCAGCGCGAAGAGCATCGCGATGGCAAGACCGAAGCCCTGGCGGATCTGGAACAGACCGACCGTAGCGAGCGCATACGGAATCACGAGCCACAGAACGAGACCGATGAGCGGCCTGCGCGTCTGCAACAGCGAATACATCACGACCAGGTTAAGCAGCACCACCGTAATGCGGATGCCGCCTTCGGGCGACACGCCGAACGCATTGAGGAGGATGACCCACGAGCGCCAGCCCAGTTCTTCCGTGATAAGGCTGATGAGAAAGCCCATATCCGACTCGCGGTTCTGATAGAACTGCACAAGCCAGTGCCAGTCGGTCGAGCGGAAGTACTGGATGTACGCTTCCTGGTCGAAGATCAGGCCGACGCTGCGCTCGCGGAACGCGACGATCGAGAGCGCCGTGGCCGCGAGCACAAGGAACGCCCAGCCGGATGGCGTCATGAAGTACGCGAATCCGGTCATGCGTCGTATCGGTTCGCTCTGCGCGCTCTGTGCGCTTTGCTGCGCCGTATTGTTCATTGTCGTTGCTTGCATCGTATTGGCCTTTTTTCCGCTTTAGTTATTGTGTGTGGGCGCGGCTTTCATGGCACGAGCCTCAGGTTGGTGACGATGATCTTCGGTCCCGCCTTGTCGTAATCGATGCTTTCCACTGTCGACATCTTCGGACTCACCCATGTCGGCGAATGACTCGCGATCTGCCCGGACACCTTGCGCCCATTCAGCTTGAGCGATGACACGGCGAACGCGGCATCGCTCGCGCCTTCGTCGCGATGATTCGTGATGCCGATATCGACATGCTTGGGCATCGGCCCGACGATCTCCTCCAGCCAGACGATGATCCCGTACCGGCAATTGCGCGTCGTCGGATTGACGATGCGAATGTTCTCGAGAATATCGGCGTTGCTGTTCGGCTCCGCGTCGAGCCCCGCTTCCGGCTGCGTGCCGCCGATGTTCTCCCACAGCGGATTCTCGAACACGATGTTGCGTCCGCTGATGATCGACACGCCTTGTCTGCGGCAGCGGTCCGCATGATGATTCACCACGCGAATACCGCTGCTGTACTTAAACGCGACGTTGTAGCTGTTGGCGATATAGATGCCATCGCCCCAGCAGCCGATCGTCTTCGGCGAGATGAGCGTCACCTCCGTGCTTCCCGCAATCGAAAAGCCCATGCCGTGACCGTTTTCACGCAGCGCCGGTTTCGCGGCGTTAAGCTCCTTGCTACCGTCGAGCACCGCGTTCTCGACGAGCACGTTGCTCACGTCCCAGATGCGGAAGATCGAATAGAACGACGTATCGTGCGGCAGCAGCTTGATCGACGCGCCCGGTGCGAAGCGCAGGTGACTATCGCGCCGCAGGTCGAGCCCTTTATCGTCGATACGGCACTTGCCCGTGATGAGCAAGGTCGAATCGACGGATTGATCGATGGCCCGCTGCAGCGCGATGCGATCGTTCGTCTTGCCGTCGCCCTTCACGCCGAACGACTTGTCGGTGACGACATCGCGTTTCTGCGCCGCGCGCGCGTCGAAGCCGGCGACGCCCGCTCCACTGGCGACGGCGCCCATCAGCAGCGAGCGGATCACTTGTCGCCGGTCGACCATTACGCTTTCTCTCCCGTCACCGCACGCGCATAAGCCGTGCTCTTGCCTTCGCCGCCGCGCGAGCGTGCGCCGAGTTGCGCGAAGATCGCGTCCCACTGACGCAGGATCGCCGGCGACGAATAACGCTGCCGTACCGATGCCGCCGCCTTGCGTCCGAGCTCGGCGCGCAACGCTTCGTCCGACATCACGCGGCGCAGCGCATCGATCAGAGCGGCCTTGTCGCCGGCAGGCACGAGCAGACCGTCCTGGCCGTCGCGCGTGAGTTCGCGCGGGCCGCTCTTGCAGTCGAACGCGACCGTCGCGAGGCCGAGCGCCATGCCTTCGAGCATCGCCATCGGCAGACCTTCGTAGCGCGACGACAGCACGAACGCATCCGAGCGCGCCATCTCTTCCCAAGGCGTCGTCGTCTTGCCGGGCATCAGCACGCGCTCGTTCATCTTCAGTTGCGCGACCTGCGCTTCGAGCACCGCGCGCTCCGGGCCTTCGCCCCAGATCCACAGATCCCAGTCCGGAAACTCGGGCGCGAGCGTCGCGAATACATCGATCAGCAGATCGAACTGTTTTTGCATGTTGAGACGCCCGACCGCGACGAGCCGCTTGCGCGCGCTCTTCTCGATGGTTTCGGGCTGCAACAGCAACAACTCGTCCGGCAGCGGATTGGGCACCACTTCAATGCGCTTCACGCGCGGCACCATCTTCCTGAACGATGCCTCCATGTTGTCCGTGAGCAGCGTGAGCAGGTCCGCGCTCGGATAAACGAAGCGGCACATCTGGCTCATGAGCTGCGAACGGCCGTCGGCGGACGGATCGATGTGCTCGCTCGCGATCACCGGAATGCCGAGGCCGCGCGTCGCGAGAATCGTCGTGATGTTCACGTTCGAGAGGAACGACACGACCACATCGGGCGCGCTTTCGCGGATCAGCGCACGCAGCGCGCGAAAGCGCGCGGGATATTGCAGCATGCGCGCGCCGGCCTTCACGCGATCGGCGAGGAAGACGCAGCGCACGTTCGGCGCGAGCGGATAAAAGCACGCCCCACGGCCGCTATACGTGATGACGAGCGTCACCGTATCGCCGCGTTGCGCCCACGCATTGACGAGCGAGGCCGCGACGCGCTCCGCGCCGCCGCTTCCCATCGAACTGACCACGAGCATGATCTTCATCGGTCGTGGCTCCTCATCGTCCGGCTGCGGGAGCGTGAAGTTCCGCACGACGCGGCACCTTCACGCCCGACTCTTCGAACACTTCCTGCCATAGCGCGATGGTCTTCGACAACGCGAACGTGTCGTTGACCGACGTCGCGCACAGCGCCATGCGATGACGTTCTGCGTCGTCCTTCATCAGCGATTCGAGCGACTTCGCGAGCGCGCTCGCATCGCCGACCGGGTTCACGAGCAGGCCGTTCATGCCGTGCGTGACGATCACGCGCGGACCCGAATCGCAGTCGTAGCTCACGGCCGCGCAGCCGCTCGCCATCGCTTCGACGAGCGTCATCGAGAAGCCCTCGAAGTGCGAACTCAGCACGTAGAGATCGGCGCGCTCGTACCAGTCCGCGACGTTGCCCGCGCGGCCAGGCAGAAACACGCGGCCGCGCAGCTTCGCCTCTTCGACACGGCGTTCGAGACTCGCACGCGCAAGCCCTTCACCGACGATCACCAGATCCCATTGCGGCAGCGCGCCGGCAATCTTCCTGAACGCATCGATGAGGCTGTCGAAACCTTTTTCGGGTGAGAGCCGTCCGACCGCGAGCAACAACTTGCGCCCGTCCTTCACGACGCTTTTCGGCTCGATGATCGGATTCGTTCGCGCGATAGGCAGCGTGAACGGCGGCGGAATCACCTTGACGTCTGTCGCGCGGCAATGCGTTTCGATCCAGTCGCGGGTTTCGTCGGTGAGCGCGACGACCTTGTCCGCGAAGCGATACGTCAAGAGCCGCAGACGCTCCCAGAACGGCGTGAGCGGCGCGCGCGGCGGATGCGTGTGCTCGCTCGCGATGATCTTGTACGGCAGCCCGATGCCCGCAAGCACGGCGAGCACGTTGGCCGTCGCCATGACGCCGAGCGCGACAGTAGGCTTCGTCTCGCGCAACACCTTGCGGAACGCGAGCACGCGCTTCGCGTTCGACATCAGCGTACGCACGAAGCCGCCGCCCTCGACGCCGCCCGCGAGCCCCAGCTCGATGCGCTTCACGCCCGGATGAAACGGATAGACATCGCCTTCACCGGCTGTCAGCGTGACGACGGTCACTTCCCAGCCGAGCGCCGCCCACTCGTTCGCGAGATTGGCAGTGACGCGTTCAGCGCCGCCGCCGTGCATCGAGTAGATGAAAACGACTATTTTCATGCGGGCCTCGTCGCGAGTTCGGCTTCGACCGGCACGCGGCGCTGCGACAGAAAGCGGATGTACCACGGCATCGCGATCGCGAGTCCGTCGGCGAGCGGAATGGCGCTCGCATAGCCGAGCAGTTGCGCGGCCTTATCGACGTTCGCTTGCGAATGACGCACATCGCCCGCGCGGAACGGCGCATACACCGGGCTGCCTTCGTTGATGACGCCGTTGTCCGCGAGCACGCGCTTCAAGCCGTCATAGAGCTGATTGAGCGTCGTGCGATCGCCGACCGCGACGTTGTAGACCTGATTGCGCGCTTGCGGCTCGGAGAGCGCAGCGAGGATGTTCATCTGCACCACGTTGTCGATGAAGCAGAAATCGCGGCTCGTTTCGCCGTCACCGTTGATCGTCACCTGTTCGTCGTCGATGAGCGCGGCCGTCCACTTCGGGATCACGGCCGCATACGCGCCGTCCGGATCCTGGCGCTTGCCGAACACGTTGAAGTAACGCAGACCGATGGCGTTCAACCCGTACGTGCGCGCAAAGACCGAAGCGTACAGCTCGTTGGCGTACTTCGTCACCGCATACGGCGAAAGCGGCTGGCCGATGCGATCCTCGACTTTCGGCAGGCCCGGATGGTCGCCATACGTCGAGCTCGACGCGGCGTAAGTGAAGCTCTCGACTTTCGCGTCGCGCGCGGCGACGAGCATGTTCAGAAAGCCGCTGATGTTGACTTCGTGCGTCGTGATCGGATCGTTCACGGAGCGCGGCACCGAGCCGAGCGCCGCTTCGTGCAGAACGTGCGCGACGCCTGTCACCGCGGTGCGGCAATCGTCGAGATTGCGGATATCGCCTTCGATGAAGCGAAAGCGCGCCCATTGCGCGGGCGTCACGAGCGAGTGCACTTCATCGAGATTGCGTTGATGCCCGGTCGCGAAGTTGTCGAGCCCGACGACGTCCTGGTCGAGTTTCAGCAGCGCTTCGAGCAGATTCGAGCCGATGAACCCGGCGACGCCGGTAATGAGCCACTTCTGCGGCGTGCGCGTCAGTTGTTGACGGATCGATTCGTAACGATCAGACATGAAAGTCTCCAAATTTGCCGACGGGCGCGGCGTGTTCGCGGCGCTCGTCTTCGATCGCGATCGAGGGAACCAGCTCGCGATACACGGCGAGCGTCTTCTCGATGACGATGCGTTCGTCGAAATTCTTCAGTGCCTTCTCGCGCGCAGCGAGGCCCAGCTTTCTCGCGAGCGCGCGGTCGTCGTCGAGCTGGCGGATCGCATCGGCGAGCGCGCGTGCATCGCGCACCGGCACTTGCAAACCATCCACGCCCGACTCGCTGACCACTTCGCGGCAGCCCGGCGCGTCCGTCGTGATGAGCGGCAGCGCGCAGCCCGCGGCTTCGATCAGCGCTTTCGGCAAGCCTTCGCGATAGCTCGGCAGCACCATCACATCCACTTCCGTGAAGAGCTTCGGCATATCGCTCACATGACCGAGCCATTCGACGAGCCCTTCCTTCACCCAGCCCTGCACCATCGCCGTGCTCACCGATGCCGGGTTGCCGTCGTCGGGCGAACCCGCGAGCAGGAAGCGCACGGTGCGATTCTCGCGGCGCAGCATGCGCGCCGCCTCCACATATTCTTCGATGCCCTTGTCCCACACGAGCCGCGCCGCCAGCAGAATGCGCAGCGGCTTGGCCGCATCGTCCGGCGACGCCTCGCGCACCTTGAAGCGCGTCAGATCGACGCCCGATCCCTTGATCAGACGAATCGACTGCTTCTCGACGATGCGCGCGGCTTCGAACAGCTTGATGTCGTCCGGGTTCTGCAGGACGAGAATGCTGTCGCGGCCGTTCAGCGCCGAGCGCATCACCGTGCGCACGACCGGCTTCAAGATACGCGCTTTCAGATCGCGGCTCGTGAAGACGTAGCCCATCCCCGCGACCGCGTTCACGCGCGCCGGCACGCCTGCGAGCTTGCTCGCGAACGAGCCGTACACCGCGCTCTTGATCGTGAAGCCGTGCACCAGTTGCGGCTTTTCGCGCTGGAAGAAGCGCGCGAGCCAGAGCACGAGCGCCAGTTCGCGCAGCGGATTCAGACTGCGCCGGTTCATCGGCACCGCATGCCAGCGAAAACCCTGATCGCGCAGCTTCGGGCCGTATTCGCCGTCGGGTGACAACAGAATGACTTCGAAACCCGCGTCGCGCAGTTTGCGAGCGAACGAAAGCCGGAAATTAAACAGATACCAATCGGTGTTGGCGTACAGAACTACCTTGGGCATCTTCATTGCGAACTCCGAACGTCCGGTTGACATCGCCGCGGGCAACCCCCGAAATTCCGGGAGCCGAACCGCGGCGATGTTGTGCGACGGCCTGCACCGGTCAATGCCGATGCCACCGAACCTCAGAGACGCATGTCGCTCGCCTCGGGCGGCAGAACGTACTTGAGGTCGCACAGCACGTGCTGCGACTTGCCGTAGGCGTGAATGCCTTCCGCGCCTTCATCGGCGAACTGCTTGTGCGCCACCGCGAGCACGACCGCATCGTAGACGCCCTTGGCGGGCTGATCGATCGGATCGATGCCGTACTCGTGATGCGCCTCTTCCTTCGAGACCCACGGGTCGTACACGTCGACCTGGACGCCGTACTCCTTGAGATCGGCGATGATGTCGACCACGCGCGTGTTGCGCAGGTCCGGGCAGTTCTCCTTGAACGTGAGACCCATGATGAGCACGCGCGCGCCCGAAATGGCGATGTCGCGCTTGGTCATCGTCTTCACGAGCTGCGAGACGACATAGTTGCCCATGCTGTCGTTCAGGCGGCGCCCGGCGAGGATGATCTCCGGGTGATAGCCGATCGCCTGCGCCTTGTGCGTCAGGTAATACGGATCCACGCCGATGCAGTGGCCGCCGACGAGGCCCGGGCGGAACGGGATGAAGTTCCATTTCGTGCCGGCCGCGAGCAGCACGGATTCGGTGTCGATGTTCATCTTGTTGAAGATGATCGACAGTTCATTGATCAGCGCAATGTTCACGTCGCGCTGCGTGTTTTCGATAACCTTGGCCGCTTCGGCGACGCGGATGCTGCTCGCCTTGTGCGTGCCGGCCGTGATGATGCCGCGATAGAGCTCGTCGACGAAATCGGCCACTTCGGGCGTCGAGCCGGACGTGACCTTCTTGATGTCCGGCAGGCGGTGCGACTTGTCGCCCGGGTTGATGCGCTCGGGGCTGTAGCCGACGAAGAAGTCTTCGTTGAACTTCAGGCCCGACATCTTTTCGAGCACCGGGACGCACTCTTCTTCGGTCGCGCCGGGATAAACCGTCGATTCATAGATGACGACGTCGCCCTTCTTGAGCACGCTGCCGATGGTCGTCGATGCGCCGATCAGCGGCGACAGGTCCGGACGCTTGTAGTGATCGATCGGTGTCGGCACGGTCGCGATGAACACGGTGCAGCTGCGCAGGTCTTCTACATCGGCGCTGTACTGCATGAAGGTCGCGGAAGCCAGCTCGGCATCGTCGACTTCGAGCGTGACATCGCGCCCTTCGCGCAGCGCGTTGATGCGCGCACGATTGATATCGAAGCCCACGACGGGATGGCGCTTGCCAAATTCGACGGCGAGCGGCAGGCCAACGTAGCCCAATCCGACAATGCCGAGTTTCAACTCTTGCGGCGAGAACATATTCACTTCTCCTCGTTATGCAACTCAGGACGTTTATTTAGTACTGCTGTTCGATTCGGGGTCCAGCTGAAGCAAATGCCGGATGAGTCAGTCTCTAGTCTTCCTTGTCGGCCTTGTAGGCAGCGTAGGCGTAGCCGCCGTACTGGCGCGCCTGGGCATAGTTGCCGTAGTGCACCTTGAAGCCGTTGAGCAACACGCCGGTGACGCTTGCGCCCGATTGTTCGAGCCGCTTCACGGACTCCGAGATTTCCCCGGAACGTGTATCCCCATAACGCGCAACCAGGAAGATCGAGCCCGCGACGGGCGCCATGATCGCCGTGTCGGACACCGCCAGAATGGCCGGTGCGTCGAGCAGCACGATGTCGTATTCCGCCGATGCGCGATTCACCGATTCCGTGAATGCGTCCGACAAAAGCAGCTCGGCCGGGTCCGGCGGATAGAAGCCACACTGGACGAAGTCGAGATTGTTCAGCACCGAGCGATGCACGGTCTCTTCGAGCGTGGCCGAACCGTTCACGACATCCACGAGACCCTTGCCGCGCGGCAGGCCGAAGTACTGGTTCAGGTGGCCACGGCGCAGGTCGCAGTCGACGAGCAGCACGCGCTTGCCGCCGGCGGCGAGCAGCGTCGCCAGGTTCGCGGAGACGAACGACTTGCCGATGCCGGGCAGCGGACCCGCGAGCATCACGACGTTGTTCGGCGCATCCATCAACGCGTACTGCAGGGACGAGCGCATCATGCGCAGGCCTTCCACAGCCGGATCGGTCGGGTAACGCGAGGCGAGCGCGAGCTGTTCAGGCTTCTTTTCGGCGATGCGCTTCGCGAGTTCCTTCTGACGCTCGCTGTCCGGAATCGTCGCGAATACCGAAAGACCCGTCTTCGATTCCAGTTCCTTCGGATCGAGCACGCCCTTGAACAGGAAGTCGCGAGCGAACGCCATCACGATGCCGAGGAACAGACCGATACCAGCCGCGATCACGAGCACCAGCGCCTTGACCGGCTTGACGGGACGCTCGGGCACTTCGGCGTGGTCGAGCAGCTCCACCGTCGGCGTGCGGCCGGCTTTGATGAGGCGCATCGTTTCAATGTTGTTGCGCAATGCCGAATAGACGTCGGTGCTCATGCGCACGTCGCGTTGCAAACGAAGCGCGCCCTGCTCGGCCTGCGGCATCGCCTTGACGCGCGCTGCCAGGTCGTTGATGTACTTCTCGGTCGCCGCGATCTGCTGGTCGATCACCACCACGCTCGGGTGCGAGGGCGAGAAGTGCACGGCCAGGTCGGCGCGACGGCGCTTCAGGTCGAGCAACTGCGCATCCGCTTGCGAAGCCTGCTGCATCACGATGCGGCCTTCTTCGTCCGGATTGAACAGCGTGCGGCTGTTGCGATACGCGTTGTAGTTGTCTTCGGCCGTTTCCATCTGACGCTTGGCGTCGGGAAGCTGCTGCTCGAGATATTCGAGCGACTTCTCGGCGTTGATCCCGCGACGATCGGCGTTCTGCTTCACGTACATGCGCGACAGTTCGTTGATCGTCGCCGCCACGAGCACCGGGTCCTTGCCTTCCAGTGTCGTGCTGATGACGCCCGACTTGTTGCCCTGCTCGGCGATCGCCAGCGAATTCTGCAGACGATCGATAGCGGACACGCGCGAGTTACGCGTCAGATCGAATTCGACGCCCTTCTCGCCGTGGATGAAGCCCACGAGCAGCGAGATGGGACCGGCGTCGGTGTCGAAACGCTGCACGCTGCCGACCTGGCCGCCGACGCCCGTTTCGACGCCCGGGCCGCGCACCTGATACTGGCCGTTGCCGAGATAGCGCAGCGTGTATTCCTTGCCTTCGTATTTCTTCGGCACGTCGAACGCGGACACGTCGATCGATTCGGCGCCCCATGCGTAACCGCCGCGGCCGAAGAGACCGGGAGTCGACGTTTCATCGTTCATGCGGGCGACCATGCCCCCGATGATCGGGAAGCGATGCGGCGCTGCCTGGATGTACAGCTTGAGCGCATCGACGACGGGACCGAGCACGAACTTCGATCCGATGACCTGGATCTCGCCTTCGGCCGTCGCACGCTGATCGAACAGCGTGGCCGCGGTCCGAACCATGTCGCGTGAGTCGGCCGGCTGTCCATTGCTCGAGTCGTCGACTCTGACGAGCATGCCGGCCTGATAAATCGGGGCCGAGAAATACGCGTACACCACCCCGATGCTGAAGACGACCGCCACGGTCGCCGCGATCATCTTCCAGTGACGGCCCAGCGTTTCGAGAATCGACGTCAGCTCGATCTCTTTCTCGCTCTCGGCCATTACGGCTGACGCCTGATTTTTAACTTTCATAGAACGTCTCGTTACAGGCTCTTATGGGACCGGCGCGGCAAGCGCACCGGATGCGGATCGAAACACCTGCGGCGCACCCCTAAGGGCGCAAACATCATTTCCTTATTCTTGAATTCAGGCCTGCATTCAGGGCCGTTAAAATCCCGCCCCGGCATTGCAGTCGTATTGAAACACACGACCCAAAAAAAGAGAAATTCCCACAGACGATTTTTGTTGTTTATCGAACCTTTCAGAGCGACCGAGTGTTCGCTTTCCCGCTTTTAAGAATTTAACGAGTATGCGGGCCATTTGAGCAAATCGAAAAGTAGCATAGGCCGCCTTGTTGTATGCGCGGCACCGCACATATAATCGCTATTAATCGAACTGCTAATTCTATGAAGAAAACCGGTTTAGCCTGGGTTCGATTTGCGGACATTTTTTCGCCCGCCGGGACGGGCTCGTCGGGCCTGTTGTGCCGGCAGCGCCGGCCCGCTGCGCTCTGACGCAGGGAAAAACGTACCGGCCCTCACAAGAATATGCGCGCGAAGGTGGGCTTGCGTACGGACAAGGCGCGAATTTCAAAAGCGCGCATTAAGTCCTTTATATGAAATCCGTGTTTTAACGCGCTATTAATTTCGGGTTTGTATGAATAATCGGGGGAAGCCCCAATAAAATCGCAGTAGGCTCGGTTTCACACATTAAAGCGCCATAAATGCGTGGACAATGGCAGGGGTTGTACCTACCATAGGCTTTCGGGTATTGATATTCGAAAAGAGATGCGCCCTCTTCGTGAGTGAAAAAAATGTTAAACCTTGCGCTTGGCTTCATCAGTTCTTTCTGCATGACGCTACTTATAGTTCGATTCGCGGGACGCTACGGGGCGCTTTCCCTGGATCATGATTTGAACGGGGTTCAAAAGAACCATTCTCATCCGGTTCCGCGGGTCGGCGGCATCGCATTGATGGTCGCGGCCTGCGTGACGTTTCCCATCGCCGCGATCTTCGGCGGCAATCCGCGCGACGAGTCCCTTTTGCTGCTGCTTTGCGCAGCGCCCGCATTCGGAAGCGGCGTGATCGAAGACCTGACCAAGCGCGTGAGCGTGCGGGCGCGGCTCCTGAGCGCGATGCTGGCCGCGCTGCTCGGCGCGTTCATTCTCAACGGCGTCGTCGGCCGTGTGGATCTGCCGCTCGTCGATCCGATCCTCGCCGTCACGCCCATTGCGATCGGACTCACCGTGCTCGCGGTCGCCGGACTCACCAACGCGGTCAATATCATCGACGGTTTCAACGGACTCGCCGCCGTCGTGGCGATTCTGATCTTCGGTTCGATCGGCTATGTCGCGCATGAAGTCGGCGATCTGCTCGTGATGAGCACCGCGCTCACGATGATCGGCGCGATCGGCGGCTTCGCGATCTGGAACTATCCGGCTGCGTCGATTTTTCTCGGTGACGGCGGTGCGTATTTCATCGGCTTCACGATCGCCGAATTGCTCGTGCTGCTGGTCGCGCGGCATCCGAACGTCTGTGCGTGGTATGCAATGGTCGTCGCGATTTATCCGCTTTTCGAAACGCTCTTCTCGATCTACCGCCGCCGGATCGTGCGCGGGCGTCCGGTCGGCGCGCCCGACGGCATCCATCTGCACACGCTCATCTTCAAGCGAGTCGTGCGCAAAGGGACGGACCCGCGTCAGCGTCAGCGCAGAAACGCGCGCACGTCGCCGTATCTGTGGGTGCTGAGCATGATCGGCATCGTGCCCGCGTCGCTCTTCTGGCACAACCCGGTGGTGCTCGCGGTGACGGCGGTCGTGTTCGCGGTGGCGTACGTCTGGCTCTACACGGCGATCGTGCGGTTCAAGACGCCGCGATGGCTCCTCGGCAGTCAGCGGCGGAGCGTCGTTGCCAGCGCGGTTGCCGAGCAGACGACACATCACAAGTGATCCTGAGCAGTTCGTAGGAACGTAATCACGAAAGGCCCCGGTCGAATCGACCGGGGCCTTTTAGTTTTAGCGATGCAGTCAAGCGGTGAAGCAGCGATGCACTGAAGCCTGAGCAGTGAGGCGCGTGCAATCGACGCATAAAAAAAGGCCTTGATCGCTTCCGATCAAGGCCTTCGTCATTCGAACCGCGTCGAGCGCGGCGCATTCGGTATCAGCTTGCGACGCTCGCGAGATCC
This sequence comes from Caballeronia sp. LZ028, assembly GCF_031451415.1. Taxonomy (NCBI): domain Bacteria; kingdom Pseudomonadati; phylum Pseudomonadota; class Betaproteobacteria; order Burkholderiales; family Burkholderiaceae; genus Caballeronia; species Caballeronia sp. LZ028. The sequence goes on from NZ_JARUXN010000002.1 coordinate 31,749, forward strand.
GCCGTGTGCGACGCGAAGAGCGGGATCGACGATGCCTGCTGGTGCTCGAGCCACTGCTGGAACATCAGCACGTTCCACAACTGACGATGCCAGTTCTGCTCGCCCGACAGATGCTGCTGCCATTTCGCGCGCACCGTGGCGGCGTCGAAGAAGCCCTCGCGACGCAGCCGCGACGCATCGAGCAAGGCCTCCGCCCAGTCGCGCAGCTCGCCGCGCAGCCAGTGCGTGATCGGCACGCCGAAGCCCTGCTTGGGGCGCTCGATCATCGCACGCGGCACATGGCGATAGAGCACCTGGCGCAGCGCCCATTTGGTCTGTCCGTCGCGCACTTTCATCGATTGCGGCAGACGCCACGCGAACTCCACGACGCGATGATCGAGGAACGGCACGCGCGTTTCGAGCGACACGCCCATCGCGGCACGATCGACTTTCGTGAGAATGTCGTCGGGTAGATAGGTAATCATGTCGAGCGCCATCATGCGCTGCACGTCGTCGAGGCCGGTGAAGGCCGGCGCATTGCCGGTCATCAGCGTGGGCGGCTGGTATCCGCCGATCACGAGCGCGGCGGGGTCGTTCCATTGCGACATGAGATGCAGATACACCTCGTCGCGCGACTGGCACGACAGCAGTTCCGCGCCCTTGTGCAGCTTGTCGCCGACCTTCACGCCGCGCAGCGACGACGGCAGAATCGGCTCCATCAGGCCCGCCATGCTGTTCCAGCGCTTCGGCGAGATTCCGGCTATGCCCGATGCCGCCAGCTTGCGCAACGGCGCCGGCATCATCGTCATCTTGTCCCACATGCCCGGCGCGGTCTTGTAACGCTGATAGCCGCAGAAAAGCTCGTCGCCGGCATCGCCGGACAGCGAGACCGTGACGTGCTGCCGCGCGAGTTGCGAGACGAGGAACGTCGGCACCTGCGACGAATCAGCGAACGGTTCGTCGTATAGCTCCGGCAGACGCGGGATCACATCGAGCGCCTGGCGCGCCGTCACGTACATCTCGGTGTGCTCCGTGCCGAGATGCCTGGAGACGGCCTTCGCGAGCTTGGCTTCGTCGAAATCGCTTTCGTTGAAGCCGATGGTGAAGGTCTTCACCGGACGCGACGACTGCTTCTGCATCAGCGCGACGATCGTGGACGAATCCACGCCGCCCGACAGAAACGCGCCGAGGGGCACGTCGGAAAGCATCTGCTGACGGATCGCGTCCGTGAGCAGATGCTCGAGTTCATCGACGGCGTCTTCGGCGCTGCCCGCGAAACCGCGTGCGGATCCGTTGACCGCCGCATCGACGCCCGACCAGTACGACCACACGCGCGGCTCGCGCCGTTCGAGCGAGACGGTGAGCATCTTGCCCGGTTCGAGCTTGCGGATGCCCTCGAAAATGGAATACGGCGACGGCACGCAGCCGTGGCGGATTTGCAGCGTCAACGCGCCGCGATCGACGTTGTTCTCGAACGCGGGATGCTCGCGCAGCCCTTTGAGCTCGGAGCCGAACAGGAACGCGGCTTCCTCGCCCTGCCCTTGCCAGCCGTAGTAGAGCGGCTTTTCGCCGAGCCGGTCGCGCGCGAGCGTGAGCTGGCATTCCTGCCGGTCCCACACCGCGAACGCGAACATGCCGACCGCGCGCTCTATCGTCGCCTGGATGCCCCACGCATCGAAGCCCGCGACGAGCGTCTCGGTGTCGGAGCTGCCGCGCCACGCCGGCGCGCGTTGCGTGTCTTCGAGCTCGTCGCGCAGATCGAGATGGTTGTAGATCTCGCCATTGAACGCGATGACATATCGCCCGCTGCCCGACGCCATCGGCTGATGTCCCGCCGACGACAGATCGATGATCGCCAGCCGCCGATGACCCAGCGCGATGCCGCGCAAATCATCGGTCCAGTCGCCCGCGTCGTCGGGGCCGCGATAGGCGATGGCGAGCGCCATCTTCCGCACCGTTGTCTTCGAGTCGCCCGCGCCGAAGCCGCGTCCACCCAGAAAGCCGACGATACCGCACATATTGGTTCTCCTTACGATCCGGCCATAGGCCGCGCTTATGCGATGCTCATTTCTCTTCGACGAGCCGCAGGTAGATATCTTCGAAACGCTCGCGCGCGCGCATCATCGTGAATTCGGCGTGGATGCGCGCTTTCGCCATCTGACCGAGACGAAGGCGCTCGTCGGGTTTCATGTCGACGATGCGATCGAGTCCCGCCGCAAGCGCGTCGCTGTTTTCCTTCTCGACGACCACGCCCGTATTCGCGACGAGCATGGCCGCGTCGCCCACGTCGGTGACGACGCACGGAAGCGCCATCGCCATCGCTTCGCCGACGACATTCGGAAATCCTTCGGTGCGCGACGACAGGCAGAACGCATCCATCGCCGACAGGCACGCGGGCACGTCGCGCCGCTCGCCGAGCAGCACGAAGCGCGATGCGAATCCCGTCTGCGCGATCCAGTCCGCGAGCTCGCGATTGTTCGCGTCGAGATCGCGGCCGACGAGCATGAAGCGCACATCGGGATGACGCGCGGCCAACATGCCCGCCGCGCGCACGAAATTCTGGTGATCCTTCACCGGATGAAAGCGTCCGAGCACGCCGACGACGACGTCGCGCTCGCCGAATCCGCATTGCTCGCGGATCGCGCTGCGTTGCTCCGGCGTGGCGCACAGGCGCGCGACGTCGAAGCCGTTCGGCACGACCATCATGCGGCTCGCGTCGTAGCCGACCGACACATGCGCGCGGCGCGACGCCTCGGCCGCGCAGACGATCGTCTGCGGCACGTAGTACGACAGCCACGCGCAAATCTTGCGCAGCAGCACGGTCACGCGCGAGCCGCCCGATCGGACATCGGTGGTGCGCACGCCCCAGACGATGCGCTTGTGCGCCGCGATCCGTCCGGCGAGCCCGCCGAGAAAGTCGGCGTGATACATCCACGTCTGAATGATGTCGGGGCGTTCTTCGCGGATCAGTTTCACGAGGCGCATCAACGCGCGCGGAAAGCCGAGCGGGGATTTCATGCCGAGGCTATGAACGTCGATGCCGCGCGCGGCGAGTTCTTCGCCGATCTTGCCGGTGGTCGTCAGCGAGCAGACGACGTGACGAAATCGCGGATCTTCGATGTGCGACTCGATGAGGCGCTGAAGCATACGTTCAGCGCCGTCCGCATTGAGCGCAACGATGACATGGAGAAGCTTCATGGTCCCGGCTGCCGTTTTTCTACGATGGGCCCGTCTCCAGGCAACCGACGCGCGCGTCGCTGGCGGCAATGCTTGTACTGACGGGTGTGTTTTATGACGATGGGCTGCCTCGCCGGGGCACGCTCCGGCGAGTCATCAATGTAAGCCGGCGCGGTGGCACGCACTGTGCGACGTGCCACACGCCGGTTCTCCTGTCCGCGCGCGTCCTGCGGGCGTCAGGCGCGCCTCATCGCACCGCGCCACGGATTCCATTTGCGAAGCTGCGTCTTGAGATCGATGACCGTGATCCCGCCGACCGCATTCCACGTATGCAACCCCTGATGACCGCGCGGCGGCGTGCGAACCGACACCGTGCGCTCGGCATAGGTCGTCGTCGTGAGCTCGGTGATCTCGCGGAACGTCAGCGCCGCGCCGTATTCGCGCTCGCAATTCTGCGCGGGGCGAATCAGGCGGTTCTGGCCGTCCTTGAACAGGTTGCCCGCCATGCGCGCGAGGCGGCAGTCGGAAACGACCGGGTTCATCGGATGCGCGGTCCATTCGCCGAACGGGCTGTCGGAATAGAAAATCGACAGTTCGTCCCAGTTCGATCCGCCGTCCTCCGTCATGCTCGTGAACATCCACCATGTCTTGCCGTCGTGATGGAGCGTCGTATCGGCGGCGACGACATCGCGCATGATCACCTTGTGCAGCACCCATTCCGTCGGGAACGACGCCGCGCGGTACATCTCGATCGTGCGGTTGCCACAGGTCTCCGGAATCATGAAGACCTCGCCCTCATGCTCGAAGAGGAACGGATACGACAGGTGATAGTTCTTGTCGAGCACGACGCGCGGCGTCTCTTGCCAAGTCTGCGTGGCCGGATCGAACGCGATATGGCTGATCGTGCCGCGATTCGTGTCGTAGGGCAGGCTTTCGAAGAACAGGTGATAGTCGCCGTTCTTGCCGCGCCAGAGGAACGGATCGGCATGGAACTGCGACGTCATGCCGGGAAGCGTCACCCAGTTGCGGCTTTCGTCGCCGTCCGCGGACGGGGCATCGGTGCGCCGATACGCCAGGACCCAGTGTCCGCGCTGAACCAGCAGCTTGAGCGGCTGATTCAGCACTTTGCGGCCGAGATGGCGCAGCGCGAAGCACGCCGAAGTGAAACCCGACAGACGCGCGGGCCGAGCCTTCGGCTTGACGAGCGGAAGATCGCGCAGCGGCGGGTCCGCGTCGAGCCGCTTCTGCGCCCGGTCGACGAGAACGGCGACGCGCTGCAGGCTCGTCTGCAACGACTTCAGGAAGAAAAGCTTCTCCGGTATCGCGACATACGACTCGGCGAGCAGTCGCATTTCGCCGGAGTCGGGGGACTTCCAGACGGCCTGGATATGTGGCGTTCGGCACTGAAGCAGCGCTTTCCACAGCGCCTCGATGTTCTCGTGGCCGTCGTACAGGACGGTGATTGGAGCACGAACGTGAGCGCGTCGCGGTGTCTCTTCGGGGTCGCCGTAGAGCCGCTTCTCGATGCGCGTCCACCATTCAAGCACGGAAGGATATGCGGGTTGCGCCATTTTCTTTTCCCTCAGACAGCAGCGGATTCGCCAGTCGATAGAATTGAAATCTTTAGCTAAGCGCTTAACTGTCTTTTATATGTGTTGTGTTCCGGCGCTTTCGAAATGATGAACCTACATTTCATGATGATGCCGGCGAAGAAAGACTAGAGTCTGGGGAACGTGACTGCGGTGCGCTATCGCACACAGTTGCGACAGCTAAATAATGCGAGGGATTTTGAACGGCTGTGCCGGAATGGCTGCGCGATGCGATGGCCGGCACGCCTGGCGCTGGCCACGGGCCGATACGGAGGGAGACCTAACTTGTTGGCGGATCAGGAAATTTTGTCGTGGATCAAGGCTCGTCGCGGCGCACGGCGACCTCGCGCCTGCGATACCACGTAGGCCGCTTATGAGCCGGCTTGCTCATTTCATCTGCCTTATGTTTGGAAGAAGGCGAAAAGATAATTTCGAACACGGCCAGCAAAGCGAGGCCGATTATTGCGAAAAAAACAATTGCGCCTATAACACCGCCTACAGACATGCTTCCTCCGCGCTCGTACGCGTTGAATCAAGCATTAGATAAAACCTGCCGCTGAAAGTTTTGGCCGAATGAAATTTGATTTATTTGCGGATTATATCACATCGGAAATCGGCCAATTTCCGCGTGACGGACCTATGTGGATGATTTTCGGACGGATGCGGCCCGTGCAAATCCCTGAACAGAAGGGTGAAAGCGCATCTGTTCCGTGGACCGCTCGCCGGGCAGCGCGGCCGCGCGGGCGGACGAACGGCATGGTGCGGCGCGGGCCGGGGATGCGCATCGACCGCTGCGACGCGAAGGCCGGCGCGATTTATTCGGAGACCGATGCAGAGCTTATTACACGTCGAGATGCGGATTTCGAAAGACAACGGCGCGTCATTCGAATGCGCGCGTCGATATTCCCGATTTGCCGCCAGTCGTCTCGCCTATTTGACCGACGATTAACCGATCATTTCAGCAAGTAAGAAAGCGCGTTTCACGCGAGCCCCTCTTTTTCCGCGGGTTTGTCGGACGTTGTCAAGAGAATGTCCGCTACCGCCAATAAGGAAAGGCCGACCACCGCCACGAACCCGACGGTTCCGGCGAATAGGCTGACGAGCTTCATGGTTTCCTCCGCCAGTCAAAGGGCGAATGCTTCCGTTGCTCAAGCTGCCGCTCGCGTCCGACGATACTCGCCGGTGCGCCTGGCAACCGTCCCAACGCTAGCATAGGCATAAGTTCGCCGGAAAAGTATTCATTTCGTGGCGAAACAGGTGCCTTCGCGATTTGCGCAGACGAAAAAAGCCTCGATGCGACCGATCGGCGACCCGTTTCAGCGCCCGCGCCTGCCGGCGCCGGCCGTCATGGCCGCATCGGCGTCGCCGTTTTTCCACGCGTGCCGCGCCGGCTCCCGGCTGCCGCCCATCGCGCGGGTCAGGATCGCGCGTGTGCCAGGCGTCGCACTGACTTGCGCGAGTTGAGGCGCATCGATCCACAGCAACTCATGGAATCGCGCGCCGGCTTTCGGCCGCAGATGCACCTCGTCCGGTATCGCAATGCGAAAAACATGATGCAGATGATGCGCCGACGCCTGCTGAAACAGAAACGCCGCAGCGCTCGCCTCGACGCCGGTGTCTTCGTGCAGCGCTCGGATCGCTGCAACAATCGTCAATTCGTCGTATGCCACCGCTCCGCCCGGCAGAAGCCACGGTCCGCCACGCTCCCGGACCAGCAGCACTGACTGGCGACGAACCAGCAGCACGGTTGCTCGTTCTCTCATCCCCGTCTCCGTGTTGCACCCCAATTCGTTATTGGATCGATGCTGCGATACGGCGCGCGGCGTGCCATTTTGATTTCACCGTCGCGTCGAACCTGAGCGTGAATTGACGTGCACGTTCGATCTTCACAGGCTTTGTCGCGCTTCGCAATGCGTGATGTCCCACGTATGTGCGCTGCACGACGAGGCTGGCCGGCAAAAAATGCCCGCCTTTGCGAGACTTTGGGAGTGGACTCGAGCTGCGGAGTTCCGCTGGACTGGCGGATGGCGGAGGAAAAGTCGACGCGGCCGCGCGGGTCGATGCGCGCGGCCGGCAATGCTCGACGCGATCGCGTCAGGCGCCGAACGCCGGATCGCTCATGCTGTCGCGCCCGGTTTCGACGTGACCCGCGAGACGGCGCAGGAACGCGGAATCGGTGTCGACCGTGATTTCGATGTCATACCAGCCGTGCGCGTCGCGCAGATCGACGTAGAGCTGCTCCGCGTCGCCGCCCCGCACGCGCCGCGTGATCGTCTTCGACGGATCGTAGGCATTCTTCACGCTGAAGGTGCATGCCGCGGTTCCGCGGTTCGCGAGCCGCAGTTGCAGGTTGCCGTTGGCGACGTCGTAGCCTTCGGCGACATCCGGCGCGGCCTGCTCGCGCGACCACCAGTGCGACTGCGCGCTCGCCTTGCCCGCGATCCGCCGCAGAAAGCCGTTCGGGCCGTGCACGACGAAATCGAAGCTGCCGTCCGCGTTCGCCGCGACGCTGTCCGCGAGACGCTTGCGCGCTTCGACCGTATAGGTGCGGGGCGCATCCGCGCTCGCATTGCGATACAGCAGAAAGACCGCGCCCGCGCGTCCGGTGTTGACGAAGTCGAACGAGACGGCGTCCTTCGACGCATCCGGGCGCGCGCGCACGAAAAGCTCGTACGGCAACGCGCGCGCGGCGCGCACGCCGGACTCCTGCTTCGGCAGCGCCTGCGCGGCGGGCGGGACAGGCACATAGTCGGGATGGCGCTGCTTGTCGGGCGGAACGTAGCCGCTCGTCGCCGGCAGCGTCGGCATCGCGCTATTCGGATTGCGGAAGTCGAACGCGGACGTCAGATCGCCGCAAATCGCGCGACGCCACGGCGAGATGTTCGGCTCGGCGAGGTTGTGCGCGCGCCCGAAGCGTTTCTGGATGAAGCGGATCACCGAGGTATGGTCGAAGGTTTCGGAGCATACCCAGCCGCCTTTGGACCAAGGCGACACGACGAGCATCGGCACGCGCGCGCCCAGGCCGTAGGGGCCGCTCGCGTATTTCGCGCTGCCCGGAAAGATCTCCGCGCTGGTATCGACCGTCGAAAGACCGTTCGCGCTCGACGTCGGCGGAAACGGCGGGACGAGGTGATCGAAGAAGCCGTCGTTTTCGTCGTAGTTGATGAGCAGCGCCGTTTTGCTCCACAAATCCGGATTCGACGTCAGCACCTGCAACACCTGATCGATATACCAGGCGCCGTAGTTCGCGGGCCAGTTCGGGTGCTCGGAAAACGCCTCGGGCGCGACGATCCACGAGACTTGCGGCAGCGTGCCCGCCGCCACATCGCGCTTCAGGATCGAAAAGTAGTCGTCGCCGGCGACCGCGTTCGTGCCGCGACGCGCCTTTTCATACAGCGGACTGCCGGGCTGCGCATTCTGATACTGCTTGAAGTACAGCAGCGAATTGTCGCCATAGTTGCCGATGTACGCGTCGTCGGTCCAGCCCCACGAATTCTTCGCGTCGAGCCCCGTGCCGATGTCCTGATAGATCTTCCACGAGATGCCCGCGCGCTCCAGCACTTCGGGGAACGTGGACCAGCCGTAGCCGGCTTCCGCGTTATCGACGACCGGGCCGCCGCCGGTGCCGTCGTTGCCGACATAGCCCGTCCACATGTAGTAGCGGTTCGGATCGGTCGATGTGTTCGTCGAGCAGTGATACGCGTCGCAGATCGTGAAAGCGTCGGCGAGCTGATAGTGGAACGGGATGTCGTCGCGCTGCAGATACGCCATCGTCGTCGTGCCCTTGAACGGCACCCATTGGTCATAGCGGCCGTCGTGGAACGCGCCCTTCCCGTCCGTCCATCCGTGCGGCAAATCCTGCAGGAACTGCAGGCCGAGATTCGCGGCGTCCGGGTGGAACGGCAGCACTTCGCCCGCACCGGACGCGATCGGCTGATTGAACACCGGCTTGCCGTTGGGCAGCGTCACGGCGGTCTTGTCGCCGAAGCCGCGCACGCCGCGCATGGTGCCGAAGTAGTGATCGAACGAGCGGTTCTCCTGCATCAGCACGACGATGTGCTCGATGTCCTCGATCGATCCATGACGGTTGTTCGCGGGAATCGCGAGCGCCTGGCGAATGCCGAGCGGCATCACGTTCAGTGCGGCGGTCGCGCCTGCGGCCTGGGCGGCCGCGCGCAGAAAGTCACGACGGTTCGTGTTTTTCATTCGTTTTGCGGGAAGTAAATGGATGGGTCAGTCAACCGTGTGAATCACCGGTGTCGCGAGCGGTTCCGACGCGGCTCGCGCTATCGCGGGCTGCGCCGCTTCATCGGATGCGCCTCCTGTGGCCTGTTTCGCCCAATTCTGAAGCTCGCTCGTCGCGGATGGGCCGGATGTCGCGGATGTTTCGGACGATACGTCGCGCGTGAGCCCGGCGGAGGCCGATGATTCCGTGTCCCGCTCGCCGCAACCGCAAACGATTGCACTGGCGCAAACGACGAGACACGCCACGAGCGCGTGACGGCATGCAACAGTGGACATCGGGTTCTCCGGCTTCGGTCGCAGATCGATACAGCGCTGCGAAGCTTAGCCACGGCTTGTGTAAGCAATATGACCGGTCCGCGATACCATAGGCCGCGTATCGACAACAGGACGAAAAGAGCGTGATACAGCGTGACGATGCAAACGGGGAACTTCGCAGACAGGCGCTTCTGCTCGCGATGGCGCTATCGCTCGGCAGCGCCATCGCGCTCGGGCTCGCGCGCTTCTCCTACGCGCTGCTGCTTCCGCCGATGCGGCTCGACCTCGCGTGGAACTTCGCCCAGGCTGGCGCGATGAATACGGCGAATGCGTTCGGCTACCTGCTCGGCGCACTCGCGTTCTCACGATTGTCGATGCGCGCGCCGTCGCGCACGCTGTTCGTCGCGGGCTGCGCGCTCACCGTCGTCCTGATGGCGGCGAGCGGCACGACGACCGATACCGACGCCCTGCTCACGTTACGCGTCGCGACGGGAATCGGCAGCGCGCTCGTCTTCGTGAGCGGCGGCGTGCTGGCGGCACGGCTCGCATCGATGTCGCCGCGCGACGCCGGACTCGTCATCGGCTTGTATTACGGCGGCACGGGCTGGGGCATCGTGATCTCGTCGATACTCGTTCCGCTGACGGTCCTGCCGGTCGCGCACGGCTGGCGCGTCGCGTGGTTCGCGCTCGCCGCGGGTTGCGCGGCGTGTTCCGGCGCCGCCGTCTGGGCCGCGCGGCGTATCGAGTCCGCGCAGCCTGTTTCGGCGACGCGTCAAGGTACGGACAGCGCCGCGGGCGCGCCGGTTCGGCGGCGGCGTTTCGCGCTCGCGCTCGCCGGATACGGGTGCTTCGGTATCGGCTATATCGGCTACATGACGTTCATCGTCGCCCTGCTTCGCAACGCAGGCATGAGCGCGGCGGTCGTGATCGGCTTTTATATCCTGCTGGGCGTGGCGACGGTCGTATCGGCGCGGATGTGGTCCGGGCTGCTCGATCGCATGCGCGGCGGTCAGGCGCTCGCGATCCTCAACGGACTGCTCGCCGCCGCAACGCTCATTCCCGCGATGTTCGCGCATCCGCTGGCGGCGTTCGTCTCGGGTACGTTGTTCGGCGCGACGTTTTTATCGGCGGTGGCATCGACGACGGCTTTCGTGCGGCACAATCTGCCGGCGAATCAGTGGCCGCGTGGGATCAACGCGTTCACGATCGTGTTCGCGCTGGGGCAGATCGTCGGTCCGGTCGTGATCGGACGGGTGTCGGACAGCGCCGGGCTCACTCGCGGACTCGTTTATTCGGCGCTCGTGCTGGCTGCCGGCGCGGTGCTCGCGGGCTGTCAGAAAACCTTGCTGAATAGACAGGATGCCTGAGAAATTCTCGACCCTTCGCGCAGATCAGATTCGGTTGCCCGCACGCGCCTTCTTCATCTTCGCGTAGACATGCGAGCAGAAGGCGTCGGCGACCACGCGATTGACGGTGAGAATGTTGTCGGCGCTCAGGCTCTCGCGTGAAACGCCCTGCTTCTCGATGAGCCGCTGCGGAATCAGCTGGCTCACGAACGAGTGACACAGTTCCTTGCGTGCCGGCGCATCGACGGATTCGAAGTACTCGCGGCCGGCGCGGATCTCCTCGCTCATCTTGGCTTTGGCCGTATCGTTCTGAACCTGAATGCTGGCTTCAAGATGCGCCTGCGCCGTATCGCGCGAACGGCGGTCCTTCTTGTCGTCCTCGAGTTGCTTCGCCTTGATCGACGCCATCTTGCGGTCCGCTTCGCCGATGCGGTAATTCCCTTCCAGCGCCTTGAACAGATAGCCGCGCGGACTGACCGTCACCTTGCCTTCGTTGAGCTTATATCGCGTGTATTCGATCGCCTGTTCGAGCCGCTCGTCGGTCCACACGTCGCGCCGCTTCGCGAGGCGCTCGAAGTCGGGGGTATCGAAAGCGAATTCGTTGTGCAGAAGCAGATACATCGAATCCTGAATGCCGGCGCGCGCCGCGTCGGCGCCCTGCTTCTTCGTGAAGCGGAAACGGATTTTCAGCTTGTCCGCCGGAACGCGATCGGCATTGGGCTCCCAGCTGACATCGAAATCGGAGACTTCGTTGAGCTGGTCGATGGCGGGCTCGAGGAACCGCTTCTTGAATTCCTTCACTTCCTTGCGCGATTCGCCGACCTTGCCGGGCCATTCGAGCACGTCTTCGAATGCGAACCACTCGGTCACACCGTGGCCTTCGCACGGAATGAGGCGGTCGTAAATCGCGCGGGCGAGCGAAAGCGAAAAAGCCGTCGATGCGCGCAGGCTCAGCCAATGCGCCTTGTACGGGCTGATCAGATATTTGATGACCCGCCCGGCAAGCAGGACGCACACGACGTTGCGCTCGATGTAGCAGTCACCCAGCAAACTGATGGTGCCCCACGAGTCCTTCTCGGTCAGTTCCTCGATCGACGGCGCGGTCATGATCTCGACGCGCGCCCGGGCCGCGGCTCGCATCTGCGCGATCAGATGACTGTGGTTGCGGCTGTCGTAGCGCATCAACCACTTGAAGTAGTTGACGTCGGCCGTGAACGTATAGACCTTGTCGTCGATGAGTTCTTCGGGCGCCTTCGTCGCAACGATGAAGTACGCCGCATCGAGCACGCGCCGCGCGGCGATGCCCAATCCGCCGACCCGCGTGAAGATGTTGTTGCGCAGGAAACCGATGTCCCTCGTCGACTCGCAGATCGCCGATCCCTGCGCGGACATGTCTTCGTAGATGTCCAGCGCCAACTGCTGCGGTGTGACAGTGAGGTCTTGGTTTTCCATGCTTCCGATTCGGCTTCGATCCCCGGCACTCTATCAGGCGAGCGAGGGGTGTCAACACAAAAACCACCCCGCTGCTGCTTCACGTTATCCGCACAAAAATCGCCCCGCTCGCTGAAGCGGATCACAATTTCCACCCCGGTCGCCACAATTTCCGCCTCGTGCGGCCCAATTTGCGGCGCTGTCCGCACAAAAAGCGCCCTAGGCGTCACAAAAAGCACCTCTATCCACAGGGTTGCGTGTTGATTTTTAAGGGAAATGGGTGGCGCTGTTTGTTGGTGGGTGGGTCTAGGTTTACAAAAAAACTGAACTGACATCGACTGAGTTTACGCTCGCTGCGGCGAATGAACTTCGTTAAGTCGTTGAATCTAATATAGAAAAGCGGATGAGAGCGAACCGCACAAAAACCGCCCCCGGGGTGGTTTTTGTGCGGACGCCGCAGTGATTTCACGATGCTAAGGATTCAACTCGTTCTTCGCCGTCTACTCAATTCAGGGCACCGAGCGGTCTATTTAGAAAAGAACGAAAAATCAAGGGGTTGGATATACACCGCTGGCCGATCGGTTAAAACTCGACGCAATACAACCTTGTTTACGCGTATTCGTGTATTCTGCGCTTCGACGTCAATACTTGGAGAAAGCGCAGAATGGCAAACGTAGGCACGCTACCTATGGAAGACCGGAAGGTTACGCTCCGCGAAGTTGCTGAGTTCGCGGATAACCTGGAACCCTTCTCGGATAACCTTCGTGAACAGATTCTGGCGCCGCGTCCGCGTAAGCTCGCGCCGTTCTATACGATTAGCGAACTGGCCGAGATGTGCAATCTGACTCGGCAGCAGATTCAATATCTGGTCACGAAAGGCGAAGGCGGGCTTCCGACAGGCACGCTGAACGGCAGCGGCCGCAGCCGGACATTTACTCTGCCTGAAGTGCGCGTCTGGGTGAAGATGGCTTCCGATATCTACCAGACCCGGCTCGACGACAGCAACGGCACGTTCAGAGGCAAGGTGCTGACAACGGCTCAGTTGAAGGGCGGCTCGGCTAAAACCACAACGACGGTTTGCCTCGCACAGGCGCTGACGCTTCTTGGCCGCAAAGTATTGCTCATCGACCTCGATCCGCAAGCTTCGGCTTCGGAGCTGTGCGGTCTCTATGCCGAAAAGGAAATCTCCGGCGACGACACCGTGCTGCCCTATATCTACGATCAAAACGTAGAGGGCGGTCTCGGCGCGAGCGTGCAATCGACGTATTGGGATGGCCTCGACATCATCCCCGGGCATACATTCTTATATGGAGCGGAGTTCTTGCTGCCGGCTCGCCAGAAGACCATTCAGGGCTATCGATTCTGGGCAGTCTTGCGCGAGGGTCTCGAGCCATTGCGCTCGCAGTACGACTACATCCTGATCGATACGTCACCGTCGCTGTCGTATATGAATTTGAACGCGCTGCTCGCCGCCGACGCGCTCGTCATGCCGATGATTCCCGAGAATCTCGACTTCATTAGTTCGCTCGCGTTCTGGCGACTCTTCTCGGACGTTGCCGAAGACTTCCTTCCTTACGAGGAGGATAAGGTCTACGACTTCATCTCTATTTTGTTGTCGAAGGTGGATTACGGCAAGACGTCGTCCGCGCCGGTTGTTCGGCAATGGGCGCAAAGCGCATACGGGCGCTGGCTCGACCCGTTCGAGATTCCGGCCAGCTCGGTCATGAGCGGAGGCGCGCTTTCCTTCTCGACGGCACTCGACGTGGTCAGCACGCATTCAACGGCGAAGTCGCTTCAGCGAGTGCGGCAGCCCATGATGCAATATGCCAAATGGCTGGATGATATGTTCGTCAAATCGTGGAGGGAGTCGGCATGAGTAATAACATCCGAGAACAACTCATGGCCAAGACGGCCAACCTGCCGAAGCCCGCGGATTTCAAAGGCGAGAACAAAAAGGATAAGACCACTCGTGGCCCGCAGACGATGCCGGGAATCACGAGTGCGCTAGCTGCTGCACAGCTTCGGATCCAGGAACTCGAAGCCCGAGGTGTCGACACAGAAATCTCGGTCGATGCGATCGTGCCGAATCCATGGCAACCGCGTCGTCAATTCAACGAAGGCAAGCTTTCCGAGTTGGCGCGGTCGATCGGTGAGGTTGGGCTGTTGCAGGCGGTAACGGTTCGACGAGTCGGAGAATCGTTCCAACTCGTTGCGGGCGAACGACGCTGGCGCGCACATAAGCTGATCAACAAGGCGACTGTTCGCGCAGTTGTGATCGACTGCACGGATCAGGACATGGCGGCTTTGGCGTTGATGGAAAACGTGACGCGCGATGATCTGTCTGATTATGAAATCGCCATCGCGATTCGTCGTGCGGAAGCGGAATTTCCGAACCGAACGCGGCTCGCGGAAGCTATGGGCATTACTCGTAGCGACCTGTATCGGTTTCTTGCATATGATGCGCTCCCGGACTTCGTGAAGCGGGATCTGGATTTGAACCCGTCCGTGCTCGGAGCATCGTCGGCTCAGGATATCGCGAACGCACTGAAGAAGACGGGCGAACATGGACTCAAGGTGCTGCAAGAATTGTGGCCGATGGTGCTGTCGGGCGACCTGGTTCAGACGAAGGTTGCGCCGAGTTTGAATGCACAGGCCAGCCGTGGAGAATTGGCGACGGATGCCGGTGGGCGGAGCATCCTGAAGATCTTCGCCGGAAAGGTCCAAGCCGGGAGCATCACGAAGGATGTCAAGGGACTGACCTTCAAATTCAAAGCCGGAGTGATGACAGAAGAGCAGGAAAATCAACTTAGAGAACACATAGGGAAGATGTTCTCCATTCGGTCTGAGTAATTTTTTGAACCCGCCTCGGCGGGTTTCTTTATGGGCGACAAACCAAGTTTCGCGTGACGAAGAATCAAGGGCGAGAGTGGCATGTGTCCGAATTCGGACACATGTCCGGGTTCGAGCGCGTAGGCACGATGCGCGACCATTGTTGCCAACGACCTTGGTGTCCGAATTCGGACACATGCCCGGGTTCGACGGCGTAGGCACGATGCGCGACCACTGTTGCCAACGACCTTGGTGTCCGGATTCGGACACATGTCCGGGTTCGAGCACGTAGGCACGATGCGCGACCACTGTTGCCAACGACCTTGGTGTCCGAATTCGGACACATGCCCCGGTTCGACGGCGTAGGCAGGATACGAGACCATCGTTGCCAGCGACCTTAGTGTCCGAATTCGGACATGTATGGCCGGCTTGCCCGCCGTGGGCTGCAGGCGAGGCCTTCGCTAACGGGCCTCGATCGCATGACGGAGCGCACCAGCCGAAAAAATGTCTTCCGCTCCGACAGCGCGACCGTAACGAGCGATCCGAATCCGGGAAGGCGCGACGCTGCTCAGCCGTGTTCGGAACTCGAGGCCACCGATCACTTCGCTCCTCACCAGCGGAAGCGGTTGCACGCGGAGTGTCCGAATTCAGACACTCAGTGGGAGACGAGAACATCAAAAACCCACGCAGTGAGTACATCGATTGGACAGCATGCGACGACGAATCTCCGGCAATCGGTACGCGTGGGGGAATGCTCTGCCCGCGCCTGTGCTCCTCGCGTCTATTCGCGAACACCGCCATCTTCATTCACACCCCAAGCCGACGGACCGCGACCTTCTGCTTGCGACCGCGGAAAGCGGAAGTGCTCGACGGCACTCGAAAATAAAAAACGCTGAGTACGTCCCTGTCTCGCCCAATGAGGCGCGCCGACGCCGTTACCGCTGTTAAACCTGCAACCCGCCTTGGCGCCCGATTGCCATTAGCTGAAGTGAATGGCGAAGGTCGAGGAGGAGTGGTGATTCTTTATCGTTGCCGCCAGAGACAAGAGCGGACCATGCGACGCTAATTGAACTGGTCCATTCGCCACGCCATACCTTGTATTTTGCGTGCATGGATAACGAATGTCCGCGGACTGACTCAACGGTGGCTCAGGACCATCGCAAGGCGAAATCGGTGCTCGGATGCGGCCGGCCGATCATTCGTGGCTAGCCAAAGACCAATGCGCCAACGTGACGGGTATCGAAACTTCTACTCGTGCGTGGAACAAAGCGAACCACAATAGCATTCAAAAAACTAATTAAAAATCAATCGGTTAGATAAACAAACTCAACTTGTTTCACGAAAAGAGGTCCACCGAACAGTCCGAATCATCGCGAAGCAGCCCGGTCGCCAAATCTGAACGCCCGAAAGACACCCGCAACTCGCCGTCTGTATCAAACACTACATAATCCGTAAAGTTGAAGTCGTCGACCATTGAAAATCACCATAATCCGACCGAGCCGAATCACGCGATACGTTATATCATTTCGCCGTTCACAGCGATGCGCCGCCTCCATGCCCGGACCGCGCCGACCAAACGAAACGTTATAACATCACATCCAGCGACCGTGTTCAGTCCAAACCCAACATCAATGCCCGCCCGCGCCCTCAACGTCCTGCCTTGGACGGCGCTCCTAATCACAACTGCGGCCAGCGCCCAATCTCAACCGATAAACGACACATCGCTCCAACCGATCTTCGTAACCGCGAACCCGCTAGGCTCAAACGCCTTGGCATCCCCGACAAGCGTCCTCGACGGCACTGCCCTCACACTGCGACGCGCCGACTCCCTCGGCGAAACCCTGAACGGACTGCCCGGAGTCTCGACGACAACCTACGGTCCGATGGTCGGAAGGCCGATCATCCGCGGCATGGACGGGGACCGAATCCGCTTGCTGCAGAACGGCGTCGCGGCTTACGACGCATCGTCGTTGTCCTACGACCACGCCGTGCCCCAAGAATCGCTCTCAGTGGAACGGGTGGAAATCGTGCGTGGGCCGGCGGCGTTGCTCTACGGCGGGAACGCGATCGGCGGAGTAGTGAATACGATCGACAACCGCATCCCGCGCGACCCGATCAAAGGCGTGTCGGGACAAGTCGATGCCAGCTACGGCGGCGCCAACGATGCCCGCGCCGGCGCCGCGCAAGTCGAAGGCGGAAATGGCCGATTCGCTTTCCACGTCGATGCCTTCGATCGCGAGACGAGTAACGAGCGCATCCCCGGATTCGCGCACTCGGATGGTCAACGCGCGCTCGACGGCCCCGATTTCGCGCAACCCTACGGCAGCATCCCGAACAGTGACGGCCGCTGGCACGGCGGCGCCGTCGGCTCGTCCTACACGTGGACGGACGGTTACGCGGGCATCAGCTACAACGGATACGAGGCGAACTATGGCTCGGTCGCCGAGGACGATGTGCGTCTTCGCATGCATCAGGATCACATCGCGGCGTCGTCGGAGATACGCAATCTGCAAGGCCCCTTCAGCCGGTTGAAGCTCGACTTCGCCTACACCGACTACGAGCACAAGGAGATCGACGACGGCGAGACCGGCACGATTTTCCGCAATCACGGATACGAGGCGCGCATCGAGGCCCGGCACCGGAAGATCGGTCCGCTCGATGGCGCGATCGGCGTGCAACTCGGCCAGAACACGTTCTCCGCGCTCGGCGATGAAGCGCTCGTGCCGACATCGCAGACGACGAACGCGGCGCTTTTCGGTCTGGAAGAGTGGACGGTCACGGATGCGCTGAAGTTGAGCATCGGCGCACGCTACGAACACGTGAACATCGATCCGACGTCGGGTGGAAACGAAAAATTCGCCGACTCCCCGAAGCGCGATTTCAACGCAGGCAGCGTCTCGGCCGGCGCGCTGTTCAAGCTGAACTCGGCGTGGAGCCTCGCCGGCAATGTCGCGTACACGGAACGCGCGCCCACGTACTACGAGCTTTACTCGAACGGTCCGCACGATGCGACCGGCCAATATCTGATCGGCAACCCTGACGCGCAAAAAGAAAAAGCGATCTCGACCGATTTGTCGATGCGCTTCGCGAGCGGCGCGAACAAGGCGAGCGCGGGCGTCTTCTACAGCCGCTTTCGCAACTATCTGACGGAATTCAACACCGGCCGGCTCGTCAACGACGACGATGAACCCGTCGCGCCCGGCACCGACGATGCGCTCAACGAAGCCGTCTATCGCGGCGTGCGCGCGGAGTTCTACGGCGTCGAACTGGACGGAACCTGGCGCGTCTTCGACAAGGGCGCGCAACGTCTCGATGTCGAAATCGTCGCGGACTACACGCACGCGCGCAACATCGATACCGGCGAGGCATTGCCACGCATCTCGCCGCTGCGCGCGACGCTCGCGCTCGACTACGCGTATGGGCCGTACGGCGCGAGAACCGAACTGGTTCACGCGTGGGCGCAGCATCGCGTGCCGGAAAACGAACTGCCGACCGCGAGCTACACCACGCTCGGCGTCATCCTGACGTACAAATTTCGCGTCGGCGCGACGAACTGGCTCGCCTTTCTGCGCGGCCAGAACCTAACTAATCAGGAAGTGCGCTACGCGAGCTCGGTCGTGCGGGACATCGCGCCGGAAGGCGGCCGCAGCGTGATGATCGGCTTGCGTACCGCCTTTTGACGGCGAACGCGAGCGTCAAACGCGCGCCGACTTGCGGGCTTGCGTCGACTGATACGGCTCGCCGGCCTTGAAGCGTTCGAGCCGTTCGCTCGCAACCGACAAGGCCGCGAGCGACGCGCGCCGCAACTGATGATCGTAGAGCGACACGATCGCCGCGATCCGCTCGAAGTCCTCGGGCGCGAGGATCCACGAACCGGACGTGCGTCCAATGTCGAAGACGGCGGCCATCGACTGATCCGCGAGCAGCAGTTCTTCATGCGAGAAATCGCCGTGTCCCGCTTCGGCGAGGAACTTGGCGAGATAAATCGCCTCGGTGACATGCTGCGCCGGCGCGACATCCGACGAACCCGAGCGCAACGCCGTCAGCGACATATGCGCCACGAGTGCGAGCTCGTCCGCCACTGCGCGCGGGATGGGAAGCAGCTGCGCTTTGCTGAGCCGCGCGCGCGTCGCTTGCGGCGAGCGCTGAAAAGGAATAGTGCGTGACATGCGAGGACCGATGAACGTTGACCTTTTCAGGTTAACGTTCATCGATCGTCGAATCTGAAGGGTGCCGGGCGCGTTCCTGTTCAAAATGTTCGACGACGGCGATCGCGCGCTCGCATTGATCGGCGTCCAGCGTGTGGATGCTGCATTTCTCCGGCTCGACGCCGATCGCCTGCGCGAGCCACTTCATGCCCTTGGAGCGCGCCTCGAAAACATTGCAGCCGTCGCGCCGGACCTTCGCCTGCACGAGCGGTTCGAGAACGGCGTGCAGTTTCACTTTGAGATCGCGCAAGCGGGCATCGGCGAGACGGCCGAGCGGGACGTTACGCGTGCTGCGTGGAAAGATGCCGATCCACGCCTGACAATCGGCGCACAACCAGAGCGGGCCGTGGTCTTCGCGATACGGATAGGCCTCGTCGCCCGCGCGCGTCAGGGTCGCGGGCGCGCCGCAGTAATCGCAATTCGGATGAGGCAGAGGTTTGACAGGTCGGCCGACACGCATCGTCGAAAATCCCGGGCGGGAAATCCAATATAGCAAAACCGTGCATCGTCTTCGAAACGCCACGCGATTGAAAGCTCGATGCATGCCGCGATATCGCAATCTGCTTAAGCAAGCGCGTTCGCGCAGATGCTGCCATGCGCGCCGGCCAAGGAAACCGCGGATCGGGAATTTACTTTTCCGATCCGCGGTATAGGGTAGGAGTGCGTGCTACCCGCCACGCGCTTTCGGGGCTTACAAGCCCCATCCTCAAGTTCCATCAGAAGCCCGGAAGGCGCGGCGTTTCGCGCTCGAAACCGGGTCCCAGCATGCGTGCCCGCGAGTTCGTCGCAGGCTTGCAGTCCTCAATCGGTTTCTTGACTCAAGAAGGTGATGGCGATGAGAGCAACTCTTCTATTGGCCGCATCGGCCGCAAGCGTCTTCGCGATGAGCGCCGTCGCGCAAACGCAGAACATGCAGATGGCGCCGGCCCAAGGCAGCACCGCGCAGCAGAATGCGCAAGACGGCAGCACGGCAACGAACGATTCCAGCTATGGCGGAGCGATGTCGACGAGCAAGTCCGGCAGCGCATCGCGCGATGCCTGGACGGGCAGCACGATGCAACTCTGCACGCCGGGCCTGAGCTGCAACATCTATAGCGGCCAGTAGCAATGTGCGAAGGCGGCGGGGACGCCTTCGACGAATTCGATCCTCGTTCCATTTCGCAGTCCCCCAATGGCGGGGCTGAATTCCTCCCGATGCATGGTTTTTCCAGACGATCGTTCGGTCGATAGTTGAGCCCATCAAAAGACGGCCGCTCATCGGCCCCGCGTGGCGATGCTCCCACACGACAGACTCTTGACCGCAGCGAAATCAAATAGTCAGCCACGCGGATCTCCGGGCTTCACATTCGTCGAGGCCACGTTCGTTCTCTATGCATAAGCCCATCTGGACAGCCGCGACCGCGCGGCCCGTAAGGAGGTATCCGAAATGAGATCCCATCAGACAAAGCGTGCGACGTTCCTCGCGATCACGATGCTCACGTGCGCCAGCACCTTCGCCGCGACTGCCGCGACCGACGCCGATCCGCTCGCGTTCACGGTTCAGACGCCAACGGGCGGAACGTCACGCCTCATTTACGCCGATGACGACGGCTGGCGCCTCGACGATCGCGATGCGAACCTGAAGCCGACGGAAGCGCGCATCACGCAGGCGTCGACGGAACCGCAAAAGGAAGCGTCGGCGGGCGAGCGGCCGATGACCGTGTTCATCGACGGTCCAACGGGCTTCACTTACGTATGGATACGCGATCAGGGATGGAAGTACGTCGGCCGAATCTCAGGACGCAATCATTGATTCGCGCAGCGCTTGCCGGCATCGTCGGCGTTTGGCTGGTCGCCCATGCTCACGCAGCGGCCGCAGCCGACAACTCGCTGATCGATGCATGGCGGGCCGTGCGCGTCGCCGACTGCGCGCGCTGCCATGGCAAGGATCATGAAGGACTCGCCGCGCCGTCGATCGTCGGCTTTGCGCGCACGCAGAGCCGCGAGCGCTTCATCGCCGCGATTCTCGACGGCAATCCGCCGTTGGGTATGCCGGCCTATCGCGGCAACGCGCTGATCGAGAATCACATCGACGCGATCTATCGCTACTTCGCGGCGCGCGCCGACGGCAGCATTGCGGCAGGCGCGGTGCCAGCGCGTGAGTCAGACGAGTCAGCTGACGCACCTACACTTAAACAGCGCGCTATCACTCACGGCGCGAACGGAGGTTGATCGTGAACTCCCCTCAATCCGCCGGCGACGGCGCCGGCTGGACCGACAAGCTCGATGACGCCGCCACGCTCGCGATGCTCGTCACGGCGATCGGCGCGCAGCAGACGAAGCTGGCCGCGAGCAAACACACGGGGCTGAACGGACAGGTCGATCGAGCGCAACATCAGAAGTCATTGCTCGGCGCTTTCGGATTGCTTCGGATAGCTGATGATATTCCGGATGCCGCGCGATTCGGCCCCTTCGCGAAGCACCCGGCGACGTATCGCGCCGCATGCCGCATCTCCAACGGACAGCCGTGTCCGCAGCCGGACACGTCGCCGGACGTTCGCGGCATCGCGCTCAAGTTCTTCACGGAAGAGGGCGCCGAAACCGATCTGCTGATGACCAACGAAGGCGGTCGCTCACATGCGCGCGACCCCGCTCAGTTCATGGCGGTCGCCGATATCATCGTCGCGTTGCTTGCGGAAGGCACGGTGAGCGGGATCGCGCAGGGCTTGCGCGAGATGATGATGGCAAGACTCGGGCCCGTCGAGGGCGCGCGCATTCTGGCGATCCTTTTCAAGGAAACCAGAGTGCATCACGTCGACAGCCTGGCGACGGAGCATTACTGGGGATCGGTCGTGCAACTAGGGCAGGCGGCGATCAAGTATTCGCTGCATCCGCATCCGTCGACGTCCTCGGGGACGAACGCCGAGCGTCATGGCGACAACTATCTGCGCGCCGATATCTGCAATCGTCTGGAGCAAGGTCCGGTCAAGTGGCAACTCGGCGTGCAATTCTTCGTCGATGAAGAAACGACGCCCGTCAACGATGCATCCATCGCGTGGAAGTCGGATGTAGTGACCATCGGCGAACTCGAAATCGATGCACCGCCATCCGTCGACGACGAAGCGCGTATCGAACGGCTCGCGTTCAATCCGGCCAACGGCTTCGCGCCGCTCGGCATCACGCACGCACGCAAGGATGTCTACGCGGCGAGCGCCGCGAATCGCGAGGAGCGAGGCGTGCTGTCGAGCGAGGAAGCGAGAGCGTTGCTGGCCGCACGCTAGCGGACGAGCGTCGCGCGGCTGCGCAAGATCGCACGTCGCGCGACGTTTTTCTCCGATAATGATGCCCATTTCAGCAGCGAGCGCTCGCGCCGGGCGCTGCATCGATATCGGAGTCCGCCATGCATCTTGCCGGCATGATCCTTCCGATCTTTGCCATCATTCTCACCGGATGGGTGGCGCGCGTGTCGGGCTACATGCCGCATGCGCTCGCGCCTTCCCTGATGCGCTTCGCATATTACGTCGCGATGCCCGCGCTGGTCTTTCTGACCATCGCCGACGAGTCGCTTCGCTCGCTGCTCGAATGGCGCTTTCTCGCGGCGTTCGGCGGCGGCTCGATGATCTGCTTCGCCGCCGTGTTGCTCGTCGCGCGCATCGTGCGCGGCGCGAGTCTCGCATCCGCTGCGATGCTCGCCGCTGCCGTCGCGATGACCAACACCGGCTTCGTCGCGCTGCCGATCCTGAAGACGCTCTACGGCAAGCCCGGCGTGCTCGCGGCGGCGGTCGCGACGGTGTTCGTCGGCGCGATCATGTTTCCTGTGCTTGTCGTGCTGGTCGAGATCGGCCGGATGGATGCATCGCGCAAGATCGATGTCACCGCGCTCGTTCGGCAGATCGCGACCAATCCCGTCATTCTCGCGACGATTTGCGGACTGCTGTGGTCCGTCGTCGGATTGACGCTGCCGGTTCCTGTCGCATCGTTTCTCACGATACTCGGCGAAGCACTGACGCCATGCGCGCTCTTCGCGATCGGTCTCGATCTCACGCTCGACGAGTTGCGCGGACGCGTCAATCTCTACGCGCTGTTGACCGCGCTCAAGCTCGCGATCGTGCCGCTCGTCGTGTACGCGCTGTGCCTCGCGACAAGACTCGGTCACGACGCGACCATCGCCGCGGTCGTGTGCGCCGCCGTGCCGACCGCGAAAAGCGCATACGTGCTTGCTTCGGAATACGACGTCGAGAAGGGCGTGGTCGGCGCGGTCATCTCGATGACCACGCTCTTTTCGATCGTCACCTTGCTCGCGTGGCTCTACGTGCTCTAGTTGCGATCACACGTCGCCGAGTTCTTCGTCGACGTTGCGCTCTTCGTCATCGGGCGGCGAAATGCCGAGTGCCTTGTCCCATTGCGGCTCGCTCAGATAGCGCTCGCGCAGGAAGTCGACGAACGCTTTCACCTTGGTCGTTGAACGATGCGAAGTCGGATACACCGCGGACAGCCACAACGGCGGCGCAGCGTAATCGGGCAGCACGCGCACGAGACGGCGTTCGAGCAGATCGCTCGCGGCGACCATCGTCGGCAGATAGACGACGCCCGCGCCCGCGCGCGCGAACTCGAGCAGCAGATGCACGCTATTGGTTTTAAGGACCGCGTTGAGCGCGATCTCATAGCACTCGTTGCCCTTCATGAGCGGCCAGTTGTCGCCCCACGGATAGTGCGCGTAACGCGCGAAATCGTGACGCAGCAAATCGAGCGGCGTCTCGATCGCAGGCTCTTCCTTGAGATACGCGGGCGTCGCGCACAATACGCCGCGCACCGGAAAGAGCTTGCGCTCGACGAGCAGGTTCGACGCGGGCGGATAAATCTGCAGAGCGAGATCGAAGCCTTCCTGCACGGGATCGATCACGCGATCGTTCACCGTCACGACGAACTCGATGCGCGGATGCGCCTCGCGAAACGCGATCAGCGCCTGCGAAAAGTGTCCGAGCGCGAAGCCGGGCAAGACATGAACGTTGAGCGTGCCACAGAGCGATTGCGTTTCGGGAATCGCGCGTCCCGACAGCTCGTTCACTTTCGACACGAGCAGCAGGCAATCCTGATAGTAGGATTCGCCGACTTCCGAAAGCCGCACGGCACGCGTCGAGCGATGAAACAGCGCGACGCCGAAGTGCTCCTCGAGTTGCTTCACACGCGACGTGACAACCGATTTCGCCACGCCGAGCTGCCGCGCCGCGCTCGCGAAACTCTGCGCTTCGGCTGCGCGAACGAAGGCCTCCATCGACATGAAGAGGTCCATGCTTCCTCCTGGCTTATCCCGCGGCTTTTCTATAGCGCAGTGGCGTGGTTCCGAGCCGTTTCGAAAAGAGCGCCGTCATGTGTTGCTGCGACGAAAATCCGCACGCGGCGGCGATATCGACAAGCGGCGCATCGTCCGCGCGCAACATGCGCGCAGCGGCGCCGATGCGCTTCTCCAGCACATAGCGATAGAGCGAATAACCGGTACGCGCCTTCACGCCATCGAAGACCGCGCGCACGGGCAGATCGAGCTCGGCGGCGATATCCGCGCAGGACAGGTTCTGATCGATGTTGTCGGCGACATAAGCTGCGAGCGTTGCGAATGTAGCGTCCGTCAGCGCCGATTTACGTTCGCGCGCGGCGCGTTCGAGATGACGCGTCGTCTCGATCCACGCGAGCGTAGCGACGCACTGCAGTTCCCACGGATCGATCTTGCCCGATCCGTCATGCGCTTTCTGACGCGCATAGCGCACGAGATGACGGATCGGATCGGCGTCGAGATTGCTGCGGCTGCCCGCGCGACGCAACGGTTCCGCGTTGCGATCGGCGATGCGGTCCACGAACGCATCGGCATATCGAAACGCGATGAAGCCATGCCGCACATCGTGCGCGTCGATACGCATGCTGCCGCCGCGCGGATGATACGCGGCCGTTTCCGCGCGAAACGTGAAGGGCGCGGCGGGGCCGTCGTCGTAGCGCGTATCGGAGACGATCGTGCCGAGCAGCAGGCAGATCATGTCTGACGAATTGCTCAATTCCAGCGAATAAGGTCGCGGGCCCGAGATGCAGTATTCGAGTCCCGGAACGCCCGCGAGCTTGCTGAAGCGGTCGATGCGAGCGGGCGCTGCAATGGCGCTCATCGTTACGTCTCCTTTTCTCGCGGCTTTCGATGCCGCTGTCCACGCGAGTATAGATGCGAGCGCAAAGCTCTTGCACGCGCGATGGGTCGCCGTTTGCGAACGCCGCGTGCGTGCTTTGTGCGTGGTGTAAACCCGCATCCGCCGGAATCTGTAATTTCCGAAACCTGAAAGACCGATACGCCGCGCCTTCGTAACGTTCGCTCATACGACACGAACGACCGGAGACGACGATGCAAATGCGGCACCCGAAATCAAAGATACGACGACGTCACGCATGCGCGCTCGCCATGCTTGGCGCAACCTGCACGATGGCCCACGCGTCGGGCATTCCCTTCGCGACGGACCGTCCGCAAACGTGGCAGTTCAGCAGCGACTTCGAAGGCACTTATGATTCCTTCGGCCAGAACCTCGAATGGAATCACGACAGCCGCGCATTCGATTCACACGGCAATCAGGTCGCGGGTCCGGGCACGAACACCTTCGTCGGGCTATCGACGTTCATCCACTACTGGAAAGTGCCGTCGCTGCCGCATGTCGGCTTCAACGCGAGCATTACGGTGCCCGCGATCCGCACGCAGGGCTCGCAATTCTCGGCAAGCGGCATTGGCGATCCGCTCGTCGGCGGGCTCGTCTGGTACAACCCCGCGCCCGCGACGACGCTCGGCTTTCAGACCTATGTACAAGTGCCCGTCGGGCAGAACGCGGTATCGACGAATACGTGGTCGTTCTGGCCGTCAGTCTTCTATGACGACTGGTACGGACACCTGAACGTAGACCTCCTGCTCGGCGGCATTCTGCGCGGACGCACGCTGCGCTCGGGTCAGGACGATCTGAGCCCGGGCAACACGTTCCATCTGAATTTGCGTGTCGGCTACAGCATCTCGCCGCCCGACAACCCCTTCGCGATTCCTTTCGTCGGCCTCGACTATCAGACGAGCGGGGGCACCTTCAATCAGACGGCGGGGATGCCGCTTTCCAACAGCGCGAGCCGCGAAACGACCGTGGGACTCGGCGTGCTGTTCCAGTTCAAACCGAATAGCCTGCCGTTCCTGCACCAGAAGATGTACGACCAGCTTTCGATCCAATACCAACACTCGGTTTCGGGCCGCAACACCACGCTCACCAACGGAATTCTCGTGCAGGCGTGGCACTACTGGTGAGCACATTCAAACGATGGAGACAAACATGAGTGAGACGAACAAGCTTTCTGCCGCATCGCGGCGCAGCTTCATCAAGGCCGCTGGCGCAGGAACGGCGGCGGCGGCGTTCGGCGCGGTGTCGCTCACGGCGCGCGCGGCGAGCGATGTCAAGTTCGACGCGGAGTATGACGTGGTCGTGTGCGGCGGCGGTGGCGGCGGATTGCCGTGCGCGCTGTTCTCGCGCTGGCTGGGAAACCGCGTCGTGATTCTCGAGAAGGCAGGCAGCGTCGGCGGCACGGCCGCGAAGGCCGCGTTCTGGTACTGGGTGCCGAACAACCAGCCGATGCGCCGCGCGGGCATCGCCGATCCGAAGCCTGATTACATGCGCTATGTCGCGCGTCTGTCGCGGCCCGAGCAATACGATCCGTCGTTGCCGAAGCTCGGTCTGTCCGACTGGGAGTACGAGATGTGCGAGGCGATCTACGACAGCGCATCGCCGGCGGCGGAGTTGCTCGCGAGCAAGGGCGCGCTGCCGTATCGGCATGAAGGCGCGGTGCCGGATTACTGGGCCGAGTTGCCCGAAGACAAGGCGCCGCGCGGCCGCGTGCTGTTTCCTAAAGACGGCTTGCCGAGCATGTCGGACGGCGGCCGCGTCGCGATCCGCACGATGAGCGCGGCAGCACGCCGAGACGGCATCGACATCAAGACGGGTTATCGCGTGCAGAAAGTGCTCGTCGATGAAACGGGCGCGGTGATCGGCGTCGAATCGCTGACGGAAGAGGGCACGCTCTTTCGCGTGCGCGCAAAGAAGGCGGTGATCTTCGCGACCGGCGGCTTCACGCACGATCCCGAGTTGCGCAAGAACTTCCTGCACGGCGCGGTGTATGGTGGTTGTGCAGCGCCAACCAACGAAGGCGATTTCGTGCGGATTTCCAGCGCGCTCGACGTGCAGTTGCGCAACATGAACTACTCGTGGATGGCGCCGATCTCGCTCGACAAGGCCATCGCGAAGGATGGCTCGCTGTCCGGCATCTTCACGCCGACGGGCGATTCGATGCTCTACGTGAACAAGTACGGCAAGCGCGTCGTGAACGAGAAGCTCGCATACAACGAGGTCTGTGCGGCGTTCTCCGAATGGGACGGCGCGAAGGGCGAGTATCCGAATCTCACGCTCGTTTCCATCTGGGATCAGCAGGCGCAGGAGCATTGCGCAAGCGATGACTACGGCAGCCTCATCGTTCCCAAGGGATCGAACGACCGGCACGTACTGCGCGGCAACACGCTTGCGGAACTGGCGGGCGCGATTCGCGAACGCATGGCGAAGTACCAGAGCGCGCTCGGTAGCGCCACGTTGAGCGACGACTTCGTGCGCAGTCTCGACGCGACGATCAAGCGTTTCAACGGCTTCGCGAAGACGGGCGTGGATCAGGACTTCCATCGCGGCGAGCGCATCGTCGAGAAGCTCTTCAACGGACCCGTATCGAAGAAAGCCGATCAGAAGAACGAGACGATGTATCCGCTCTCGGCCAAAGGACCGTATTACGCGGCGCTCATCGTCGCAGGCAATCTCGATACCAAAGGCGGTCCGAAGACCAATTCGCATGGGCAAGTGCTCGATACGCGCGGCGAGCCGATCAAGGGTTTGTACGGCGTGGGCAATTGCGTGGCGTCGGCGTCCGCGCGTGCTTACTGGGCGGGCGGCGGCACGCTCGGACCGATCATCGCGTTCGCGTATCGCGCGGCGCAATCAGCCAATGGAGGTCAATCATGATTCGGATGGCTAACTTAATTACGATATTCGCGCTCGCCAGTTCTGCGGCACATGCGCAGCAGGACAGCGTCGCGATCGGCAAGAAACTCACGACGAACAACTGCGCCGTGTGCCACACCTTCGGCAAGGGCGAACCCAACGGACAAGGGCCGAATCTCTTCGGCATCGTCGGCAAGCCGATGGCATCGGAGCCCGGATTCAAGTATTCGGCGGGCATGAAGGCGGCCGCGTCGGGCAAGGTCTGGGACGACAAGCTGCTCGACGCGTGGCTCACCGACACGCAAGCCGTCGCGCCCGGCAACGCGATGACCTATTTCGAAGGCGACGAAGCACGGCGGCAAAAAATCATCGCGTATCTGCGCACGCTGCATTGAATCCGACATCAGGAGACTAAAGCATGAACCCCATCACCATGAGCGACGAACAGCGCAAGACCATCGCGCTCGAATATCTGCGCAGGCTCGATCGCGGCGCAGGATTCTTCGATCTCTTCGACGATCACGCCGAAGTCTATTTCCCCAAATGGGGCATCGCGACAGGCCGCGCGGCCTTTGAACAACTCTTCGCGGACCTCGGCTCGATCGTCGCGAAGTTCAAGCACGATCTCGCGTATCTGAACGTGATCCAGCAGGGCGATACGGTGGTCATCGAAGGCACGAGTTACGGCACGACGCAAAGCGGCGTCGACTGGCGCGCGGGCGTCACGCACGCGGGCCGCTGGATCGATGTCTTCGAGATCCGCGACTTCAAGATCCAGCGCTGCTTCATCTATCTCGACCCGGATTACGAAAGCGCGGACACGCAGCGCTATCCGTGGCTCGCGGATAAAAACGCGCAAAAGTAAGTACTTTCCCTAGGGCTGCGATCGAGCACGCATCGTTCGGCAAACGCGAACCTCGATTCATTGCCTCGCAGCGCTCGCCGCCCTAATCTTGATTCCAGCGCGACACCGCGAACGTGACCGCGGACATGGAGACAGACATGCAACAGACCCGACTCGGCAGCCTCGATAACTATCGCAAAGGCAATATCGAAATCATCAAGGGACAGGCATCGCATTACGTGATGTCCAACGTGTTCGACGTGGCGAGCCAATCCGCGCCGTACGAAAAAGTGGTCGTCGGCAAGAACCTCAAGTACGTGATCGAAACGCTGCGCGCGGAAGGCGTGTCGGCGTGGTTCACGGCATCGCACGATGAATTCGTCGTCGCGCTCGATGGCGAGATCGACGTGCACTTCATCAAGCCTTCAGATGGCGCGCTCGTAAGCGCCGATATCGAAGGCTCGGTGAAACTCGAAGGCGAACCCTTCGGCCAGAAGATGGGCTTCGTGCGCTTGCGTCGCGGACATCAGGCGCTGCTGCCTGCGGGCGCGGCGTATCGCTTCGAAGCGAGAAAGACCGGCGTGCTGCTCGTGCAGACGATTGCCGGCGCGGAATCGGTCGAGAAATGGGCCGACATCTGCATCCAGTAACGCCGCCGCGAACTCTCATCTTTCGGAGCAAAAACATCATGGATCAAGCCATTTTTCTGCAAAGCGTCGTCGCCACCGACCCCGATGCGTCCACCGGCTATCGCACGTTCAAGCTCGGCGAGTTCGAGTTCAGCCGCGACGCGTATTTCGTCACCGTGAAGTGGCCGGCAGAAGGACAGACGCGCTCGCATCAGATGCACGCCGACGACTTCCTGCGCGCGATGATGCGCGACGTCGCGTGGGGTTTCTTCTACGGCTGGGTCAATTTCGATGAAGTGATCGGCACGCGCAATCACTACGGCAAGGTCGACATGTATGCCGGCGCGTACAACGCGAGCTTCCGCGAAGCGGGCGTCGATTACACGCAGCAATTCGAAACGCCGATCATCATGGCGACGTTCAAGGCAATCCTGAAGGACTGGGTGAACGAAGGCTTCGATCCGTTCGCGGCTCCCGAGGAAACCGGCTCGGCATTCGGCGCCAAGCACGGCGACAACATCGCGGCGATCGACCGCACGCGCATCGCGACGAAGCGCATGCCGGGCCTCGAAGGCGATTCGCCGTTGCGCGACGACTTCCCGGTGAATCGCCAGTTCGCGGACGTATCGCAAGACGAGCCGGAGATTCACGCGGAGCCTGGATTCGAAGGGCAATTGCACGCGTTCAGCCTCTTCAAGTATCTGTCGCGTTCGGACGTGACGTGGAATCCTTCGGTCACGTCCGTGTGCAAGCAAAGCCTCTTTTGCCCGACGACCGAGGAATTCGTGCTGCCGGTTTTTCACGGCAACGATCGCGTCGAGTGGTTCCTGCAACTGTCGGATCAGATCATCTGGGATGTGGCCGACAAGGACACCGGCGAGCCGCGCGCGCGTATCACGATGAACGCCGGCGATATCGCCGCGATGCCCGCCGACATCCGCCACAAGGGTTATTCGCAGAAACGCTCGATGCTTCTCGTCTGGGAGAACGCGACGCCCGATCTGCCGAGGCGCTACGAAAGCGGCGAACTGCCGCCGTATCCGGTCGCGTTCTAAGCCGCCTACGGTTTCCCTTCGACAAGAACGATGCCTTGAAAAAGGCGTCGCGGGGAACGCTTCGTCTTCAATCTTCGACACGAGCAAGACATGCAAACGCAACTCTTCATCGACGGCCGCTTCGTGGCCGCCCTGTCCGGCGAAACGCTCGCGACACTGAATCCGCACGACAACAGCGAGATCGCGCAAGTCTCGATGGCCGGCCGCGAGGATGTCGATCGCGCGGTTCAAGCCGCAAAAAAGGCATTCCCGGCGTGGAGCGCGATGGCGGCGGCGGATCGCGGACGCCTGCTCCTGAAACTCGCCGACGCGATCGAAGCGAACGCCGATGAACTCGCGCGCCTCGAATCGATGGACACCGGCCATCCGATTCGCGATACGCGCAATCTCGACGTGCCGCGCACGGCCGCGACGTTCCGCTATTTCGGCGGCATGGCCGACAAGTTCGAAGGCTCGGTGATTCCTGTCGAAGCCGGCTTTCTCAACTATCTGACGCGCGAACCGGTCGGCATCGTCGGACAAGTGGTGCCGTGGAATTTTCCGCTGATGTTCACGAGCTGGAAGATGGCGCCCGCGCTCGCGGCGGGCAATTGCGTCGTGATGAAGCCCGCCGAACTCACGCCCTTGTCGAGCCTCGCGATCGCGCAGTTGATGGCCGAGGTCGGCTTTCCGGCGGGCGTCGTGAACGTGCTGCCGGGTCTCGGTCACGTCGCGGGTCAATACATCGCGGAGCACCCGGAGATCGGCAAGGTGGCGTTCACCGGATCGACGGCGGTGGGCCGCAAGATCGTGCAGGCATCGAGCGGCAATCTGAAGAAAGTGCAGCTCGAACTCGGCGGCAAAGGGGCGAACGTCGTGTTCGGCGACGCGAATCT
The DNA here is from genome assembly GCF_031451415.1 of Caballeronia sp. LZ028. Taxonomy (NCBI): domain Bacteria; kingdom Pseudomonadati; phylum Pseudomonadota; class Betaproteobacteria; order Burkholderiales; family Burkholderiaceae; genus Caballeronia; species Caballeronia sp. LZ028. The sequence continues at coordinate 63,231 of NZ_JARUXN010000002.1, forward strand.
CGATGCTGTCGTGCAAGGTTCCGCGTTCGGCATCTTTCATAATCAAGGGCAGGCGTGCATTGCGGCGTCGCGGCTGATCGTGCACGAATCCATCGCCGATGACTTGCTCGAACGCTTCACGTCGCTCGCGCGCTCGATCCGCATCGGCGATCCGCTCGATCCGTCTACGGAAATGGGTCCGCTCACATCGCAGATGCATCGCGATCGCGTGCTTTCGTATGTCGATGTCGCGCGGGAGCAGGGCGGTCGCGTGCTCGCGGGCGGCAAGTCGCCGGACGCCGCGGGGCTCGCGAAAGGCTGCTATGTCGAACCGACCATCGTGCAGGCGAAGCCGACCGATCGCGTCGCGCAGGAGGAAGTGTTCGGCCCGTTCGTCACCGTCAGCACGTTCAGATCGGATGAAGAAGGACTGGCGATTGCCAACGGCACCGAATACGGCCTGGGCGCGGGACTCTGGACGCGCGATCTGCAACGCGCGCATCTCTTCGCGCGGCAACTGAAGAGCGGCATGGTGTGGATCAACTGCTACAAGCGCGTGAGTCCGGGATCGCCTTTCGGTGGCGTCGGCGCGAGCGGATACGGACGCGAGATGGGCTTCGAAGTGATGCGCGAATATACTCAGGCAAAGTCGGTGTGGGTGAATGTCGACGCCAATATTCCGCCTTACTATCCACGTTGAGCGCACCCGAAATCATGCAATCGTTCGTTTATCAGGGCATGCCGTCGCGCGTCGTGTTCGGTGCGGGAAGCATCGAACACGTCGAACGCGAGATCGAACGTCTGGGCGCAAGGCGCGCGCTCATTCTCTCGACGCCGCCGCAACGCGATCAGGCCGAAGCGCTCGCCGAACGCATCGGACATCGCGCGGCGGGCGTGTTCGCCGAAGCGGTGATGCACGTTCCCGTCGAAACGGCGCGCGCGGCGCGGGAGTATGCGGAGCGCATCGGCGCGGATTGCGCGATCGCCATCGGTGGCGGCTCGACGACCGGTCTCGGCAAGGCGATCGCGTTGACATCGTCATTGCCGATACTCGCCGTGCCGACCACTTACGCAGGCTCGGAAATGACGCCGATCTACGGCCTCACCGAAGCCGGCTTGAAGAAGACCGGCCGCGACATGCGCGTGCTGCCGAAAACCGTGATCTACGATCCGCAACTCACGGTCTCGCTGCCTGCGTCGCTTTCAGTGACGAGCGGCATCAACGCGATCGCGCACGCTGCCGAAGGACTGTACGCGCAGGACGCGAATCCCATCGTGAGCCTGATGGCCGAAGAAGGCATTCGCGCGCTCGCGCAAGGCATCGGCAAGGTCGCCCGGAATCCTGAAGATATGAATGCGCGCAGCGATTGTCTCTACGGCGCGTGGCTGTGCGGCGCGGTGCTCGGAAGCGTAGGCATGTCGTTGCATCACAAGCTGTGTCATACGCTCGGCGGTACGTTCAATCTGCCGCACGCGGAAACGCATACCATCGTGCTGCCGCACGCGCTCGCCTATAACCGCGATGCCGCGCCCGGCGCGATGAAGCGCATCGCTCGCGCATTGAACGCCGACGATGCCGCGCAAGGCACATTCGAACTCGCACGGGCGAACGGCGCGCCGACCGCGCTCAAGGACATCGGCATGAAGGAGAGCGATATCGACATCGCCGTCGATATCGCGTTGAAAAGCCCGTACTGGAATCCGCGTCCGGTCGAACGCGCGCCGCTGCGTGCGCTGATCGAAGCGGCCTACGAAGGACGACGACCATGAACGAACACCTCACGCAATCCGTCACTGACGCCTTCGGCCAATGCGCCGATACGCGCACGAAGGAGATCGTCGTCGCGCTGGTGCGTCATCTGCATGCGTTCGCGCGCGAAGTGAATCTCACGCACGACGAATGGCGACGCGGCATCGAGTTCCTCACGGCGACGGGCAAGAAGTGCGACGGCATCCGGCAGGAGTTCATTCTGCTGTCGGATACGCTGGGGCTTTCCATCGTGCTCGACGACATCAATCAGCATCTCGATGAAGCCGCGACCGAAAGCAGTCTGCTCGGCCCGTTCTATCGCGATGGCGTGAAGGAATCGGCGTTCGGCGCGAACATCGCGCAAAGCGATGGCGAGCCGGTGTTCTTTCATGGCACGGTCGGCGACGTGAACGGCAAGCCCGTCGCCGATGCGCTGATCGAAGTCTGGCAAACCGCGCCGAACGGCATGTACGAAGGCCAAGACCCGGATCAGCCGGAAGGCAATCTGCGCGGGCGCTTTCGCACGAATGCCGACGGCGCGTACGCGTTCCATTCGATCAAGCCGACGAGCTATCCGATTCCGACCGATGGTCCCGTCGGCCAGATGCTCGTCGCTACGGGACGTCATCCGATGCGTCCCGCGCACATCCACTTTCGTATCGACGCACCCGGCTACGAGCCGCTGACAACCGCGCTCTACTCGTCCGACGATCCGTATGTGAACTCCGATGCAGTGTTCGGCGTGAAGCGCTCGCTCGTCATCGAGTATGTGGCGAAGGAGGGCGGTTACGAGGTGGCGCGCGATTTCACGCTGCTCGTGAAGGAGCCCGCGTGAACGTTCTTTGCGCGCTCGACGACATTCCCGATGGCGGCGGCTTCGAAGCCGCGCCATCGGTTCTCGTTCTGCGACGCGGCGGCGATGCGTGGGCGTATCGCAACGTTTGCCCGCATTTCTCGATACCGCTCAACTACGAGCCCGACGCGTTCTGGACCTATGAAGGCGCGCTGCTGATGTGCGCGCATCACAGCGCGATGTTTCGCTTCGAAGACGGCGTGTGCGTCGATGGTCCATGCCTTGGCGCGAGTCTCAGGCACATACCCATCCGCATCGACAATGGCCGCGTGCTGATCGAAGGCGAAAGCATCACATAGGATGCGCCGCGACGAAGTTCTTGTACGCGGCATAGGCGTCCTTCTGCGTGTGGCCGTCGTTCTCGAGCAAGCCGTATGCGCCGCCGCCCGGAAGACCCGCCGGATCGTCATAGAGTTGGTACGTCTGAACCGATTCGATGCCGTAGGTCGATGCGAGCGCGACGAACTGCGCCAACATCTTGTTGCCGACGAGATATGCCGCGATCTGCTGATCGGTGCCGAAGTTCGGGCGCACACCGGCCTCGTTGATCCAGATCGGCTTGCCGAGCGCCTGAAGCGCCGCGAGCACGTTGTGACAGCCCGTGCCGCCGCACGCGTTGGTGATGTCGTTCATGTCCGAGTACCAGTGCCACGCGGTGATGTCCCAATTCACGACCTCATGCCCCGTGCTGCCATCCGGCTCCGTGCCGGCCGCGAGCATTTGCGCGAAGCCGTAGTGCAGCCAGGTGCCGCCGCCCAGAATGATCTTCCCCGACGTATCGACCGACTTGATGCCCGCGATCATCCCGCGAATGACGCCGCGCAGGATCCTGAACTTGACGGCATCGTATTGCGACGGAAGCACGCCATCGACATTGCCGAGCAGCAGCGCCGATTCCATCTCGTTCGTGACCTCGTAATACGCATAGCGGCGCGAACTCGCCGTCTGTTGGCCGAGCGCGAAACCGGCGTTGTAGCCGTCGGTTTCGTTGATGAACGTGGCGATGTCCATCAGGATCACCGGATACACGGTGACGCCGCCTGCCGCCATGATGTCGGCGATGCCCGCGAGCTTGTTCGCGGTGCCCTGGCTATAGACCTCGTTGCGATACAGCTTCGCGCCGAGATCCTGCAATTGCGAAAGCTGCAGCGCGGGGCTGGAGATATCGTAGGCGCCGCCTTCATTGTTGTGACCGTTCACGCCGTAGAAGAGTCGCGCGGACGGCGTCGGCGTCGGCGTCGTGGTGCCTGTGTTGCCGGTGCTCGCGTTATCGGTGCTCGTGCTATCCGTGCTCGACGCGGGAGCGGGCGCGCTGGCCGTGGGCGAAGATGTGCCGCTCGACGCGGTGTCGTCGGAGGTGTCGCTAGCGGTGGCGGGCGGGCTCGTCGTGAGCTTGGTCGTCCCCGTGCCCGATGGCGATGTATCCGATCCCGTCACGCTCGCGGAAGAAGCCGACGCGCTGCCGCTCTGCGCGGCGCTACTCGATGATGCGTTGTCGCTGCCGCCGCCACCGCCGCCGCCGCATGCGGCGACCAACACGCTCACCGCTGCAACGAGCGCGATAGACTTGAATCGGATGAAGCGGAAGGCCGGAGCGAAGTTCGTCATTTCAATACGGATTACTAAGTGGCTGACATCCATCTCCACGAAGTAGGCGTACGTTGCGCGAGTCGTCCGGACGAACGCGGACGGACCGGTAACGGACCTTCGTCCCGCGTCAGACGCAGGAACGGTGGAATGCTTGTCGATTAACCCCGGTGAGCCGTCCGGAAGAGGGCGCTGCCGGACACGTGGGGCGAAGAGGAGACGGCGTCGAAGCCGGTCTCAATAGGGTTTACGGCAGGGATGAACGGGACTTGAACGAATTTCGTCCGATGCAAACGTTACGACGCGAAAGATCGGGAAAACTTACCCGGAGAGGGGACGGTCCGGTTCGAGCGCCGCGCCGCCGAGGATGGACGTGGCGTCGGCGCGTGCGTTGTCGAGCTGCACGACGCTCGCCTGACGCGCCGCGAGCGCATCGCGGTTCGCGATCGCGGTGAAGATCGCCTTGTGACGCGGTAGTGACAGCGCGTGCGTATTCGGGTGGCGGCTCGTGAGCTTGATCGACTCGCTGAGCGCGAGCGACAGCATGTTGCCGATATACGCGAGCATGTCGTTGTGCGTGGCCGCCATGATCGAGCGATGAAACTCGAGGTCCGGAACGAGCAGATCGGCGGCGGTCTGCGCACCTTCCATGCGCTCATACGCAGCGCCGATGCGCGCGATGTCGTCATCCGTCGCGGAGATGGCCGCGAGCGCGGCAGCGGCCGGTTCGATGATCTGGCGGACTGTCATCAGCGAGCGGAAGAACTCGCCTTCGGGAAGATGGCTGATGGTCCAGACGAGCACGTCGGGGTCGAGCATGTGCCATTCGTCGCGCGCGCGCACGACGCTGCCCACGCGCGGCTTCGATACGACGAGCCCCTTCGCGACGAGCACGCGCGTCGCTTCGCGCAGCACGGGACGGCTCACGCCGTAGCTTTCGCAGAGCGTGGGCTCGGCGGGCAGACGCTCGCCCGGCGCAATGCGCCCGCTGACGATCTGCATGCCGAGCTCCTGCACGATGCGTCCGTGCATGCTCTTGCGTTGCTTGGGGTTGCGGTAATCCATGACGCGCAGCTCGAAACGGCTATTGAGCGGTCGTCGCGCGCATCGCCCGATATTCCCGTCTCACGATATTCATCAGTTCCGCGACCGATGTGTTCGCGCTGCGCTGCTCGTAAGTCACGCGGCCGCGCTGCATCAACATGATGCGATCCGCGATGTCCAGCGTCTGCGCATAGTTGTGCATGATCATGATGATCGAGAGGCCGCCCTTTTCCTTCAAACGCATCACGAGATCGATGATGAGCGCGGCCTCGCGGGCGCCCATCGCGGCGAGCGGCTCGTCGAGCAACAGGATTTTCGCGTTCGAATGCACCGCGCGCGCGACCGCGATCGCCTGACGCTGACCGCCCGACAGACGCTCGACCGGCAGATCGACCGAAGGCACATGTACGCCGATATCCTCGAGACATTGCGCCGCGCGCTCGCGCATCTGCTTGTGATCGACGAGCCTGAACGGACCGCGCCGCACGATCTCGCGATTGAGGAACATGTTGTGATAAATCGACAGCGAATTCGCGAGCGCAAGGTCCTGATACACGCATTCGATGCCGAGCGCGCGCGCATGATCGACGGACTTCAGCAGCGTTTCCTCGCCGTGCACATGCAGCGTGCCGCTCGTCTGCTGATGAAAGCCCGTGAGAATCTTCACGAGCGTCGACTTGCCCGCGCCGTTGTCGCCGAGAATGCCGAGAATCTCGCCGCGGCCGAGCGTAAGCGACACGCCGTCGAGCGCCGTCACCGCGCCGAAGCGTTTGACGAGCTTGTCGCCGCGCAGCGCGAGATCGGTGGCGGCTACTGCTTGCGGGTCTGCCATCACCGTGCTCCCTTGCGGCGAATGCGGCCGACGTGGATATTGAAGATCATCGCGGCGAGAATCGCGGCGCCGAGAATGATGTTGAACGTGAACGCGTTGATGCCGATGAGCGTGAAGCCATCGCTCAGAATGCCGAGCACCGCCGCGCCGAGCAGTCCGCCGACAATCGTGCCCGAGCCGCCCGTCAAAGGCGTCCCGCCGATCACGGCAGCGGCCACGGCGAGGAACATGATCTGATTGCCGCCCGCTTGCGGATCGATCGACGTGATGCGAAAGCTTTCGAGAATGCCCGTGAATCCGGCGAGCACCGCCGCGAGCACGAAATTGCCGAGCCGCAGCCGGTTCACATGAATGCCCGCTTCGCTCGCGCCGAGCGGATTCGCGCCCGCCGCCTGCGTGTGCAGACCCCAGCGCGTATGCCGCAACAGCACATGCATGACGAACGCGATCGCAACGGTCCAGATGATCTCGCTATAGCCCCACGCGCCCATCACGGCGGCGAATTCCGGCGAGCCCGGCGTCGCGGCGGGCGTGCCCCGCGAGACGGTCAGCGTGATGCCGTTGATGAGAAAGAGCGTGCCGAGCGTCGTCACGAACGAAGGCAGGCGCAGAAAGACCGTCACCGCGCCGTTCACGAAGCCGATGATCGCCGCGGCGATGAGCCCCGCGATCACCGCGAGCCACATCGGCGCGCCCGCTTCGTTCGCGAACACCATCATGAACGGCGCGAATGCGAAGACCATGCCCGCCGACAGATCGATGTCGCCGCCGATCATCAGCATGATCTCGCCGAACGCGATGATCGCGACCGGCGCGACATACTGCGAAAGGTTGACGAGGCTCGCGTTGCTGAACAGGAAGTCGTGGTTGATGAACTGGAAGTAAGCCGCGAGCAGCACGGCCACGAGGAGGATGCGCAACTCCGGCGCCCAATGCGACGCCCACGCACCGCGCGGACTGGCGATCCGCGCGGGCGTCGTTGCTTTACGGGGTTCGTTCACTGTGTTCATCAGGACTTGATGGCCCCTTTCATCGGCACGATTTGCGGCTTGGTGGTCTTGCCTTCATAACGCGTCGACGTGTTGAGATACGGCTCGACCGTATCCTTCGTCACGAACTTGAGACCGGTATTGATGTTCGCCGGCCCGACGAGCCCGCCCGACGCGAGGAACACGAACGCTTCCATCACCGTGTAGAAGCCCTGCACATACGGCTGCTGGTCGATGGTGAAATCGAGGAAGCCTTCGTGGATGAGCTGGATCGTCTGCGGCAACAGATCGAAGCCGCCGCCATGCACGCCCTTCGAAGGCAGGTTCGATTCCTTCATCACTTGCGCGACGCCTTGCGTGCTGCCGGCATCGACTGCGAACATGCCTTTCAGGTCCTGATGGCCGAGATAGAACGACTTGATCTTCGACAGTTCTTCGTTGACGGTCGCGCCCGTCGCAACCGTCTGAATGTCGATCTTCTTGCCGGATTTCTTGATCGCATCGCTCGCGCCGTCGAGACGCGGCTGAATGTTCAACTGTCCCGGCGTGGCGATGAAAAGCGCGACCATGCCGCTGTCGATCATGCTGGCGATTCGCTCGCCCATCTGATAACCCGACAGATACAGATCCTGTCCGATGTAAGCGAGCCGCGGATTCGTCTTGCCGCGCGGCGCATCGGCGTTGTAAGCGAATACGGGAATGCCGGCGTCGAGCGCGGCCTGAATGGGCTTGTCGAATGCGTTCGGATCGACGATCGGCACGGCGATCGCATCGGCTTTCGCAGCGATCGCAGAATTCACCGCGCGCACCATTTCGCCCGCGTCGGACGTGGCCGAGCCGGTCCACTGATAGTCCATGCCGAACATGGAGCACGCATCCTGAATGCCGTATTGCGTCGGCACGAAGAACGGGTTCGTCGTCACATGATTGACGAACACGATCTTCCATTTCTTGTGCTGCGGAAACGCCGCTTCGGCCGCCTGCGCGGACGAGATCAAACCGCCGCCACCGGTCACGCCGCCCAGGAGCGACAGCGCCGCGCCGAGTCCCGCGCCCTGCATGATGCCGCGCCGGCCCGCGCTGATGAGCTTGCTGTCGTTTGCGTCGTCATCCCGATTCTGCGCCATGTGTTCCTCCGGTCTCTTCTTCGTTGGTCGATGGGTCGACTCATCGTCGATCGCTGTCAGATACTGGGTTTCACGGCACGTCATACACACGCGGCTTTCATGGATGAAAGAACGAAGCGTTGCGGATGACCATGCGAACAGTGCGAGAGGGCGATTCGAGAGCGCGGCGTTTTGAACTAGTAATTGGGACGACGAAGCCCGCGCGCTGACTTCAATAGACAAACTATATGCAGAGTGTTTTGACGTGGCGATTAGCGTTTTCCCGGTACGCCCCATCGATATAGTCATGCTATTTATAGGTCTTTCCCATCAAGTGATCAAAGCCATGAGCGCCCCAAAAGCCAAGCTCCGTTCGGCCGCGTGGTTCGGCACCGCCGACAAGAACGGGTTCATGTACCGGAGCTGGATGAAAAACCAGGGCATTCCGGACCACGAGTTCGCGGGCAAGCCAATCATCGGCATATGTAATACGTGGTCCGAACTAACGCCGTGCAATTCGCACTTCCGCAAGCTCGCCGAGCACGTGAAGCGCGGCGTGTTCGAAGCGGGCGGGTTCCCCGTCGAGTTTCCGGTGTTCTCCAACGGCGAATCGAATTTGCGTCCCACCGCGATGTTCACGCGCAATCTCGCGAGCATGGACGTCGAGGAAGCGATACGCGGCAATCCCGTCGATGCGGTCGTGCTGCTCGTCGGCTGTGACAAGACGACGCCCGCGTTGCTGATGGGCGCGGCGAGCTGCGACGTGCCCGCGATCGTCGTCTCGGGCGGACCGATGTTGAACGGCAAGCACGAAGGACGCGACATCGGCTCGGGCACGGTCGTATGGCAACTCAGCGAGCAGGTGAAGGCGGGCAAGATTTCGATTCACGAGTTCATGTCGGCGGAAGCGGGCATGTCGCGCTCGACGGGCACCTGCAACACGATGGGCACTGCATCGACGATGGCGTGCATGGCCGAAGCGCTCGGCGTCACGCTGCCGCACAACGCCGCGATTCCGGCGGTCGATTCGCGTCGCTATGTGCTCGCGCATCTGTCGGGCATGCGTATCGTCGAAATGGCGCTCGAGGATTTGCGTCTGTCCAAGCTGCTCACGCGCGAGGCCTTCGAAAACGCAATTCGTGCGAACGCGGCGATCGGCGGATCGACGAATGCGGCGATTCATTTGAAGGCGATCGCGGGGCGCATCGGCGTGAAGCTCGAACTCGATGACTGGACGCGCATCGGTCGCGGCACGCCGACGCTCGTCGATTTGCAGCCTTCGGGCCGCTTCCTGATGGAAGAGTTCTACTACGCCGGGGGCTTGCCCGCCGTCTTGCGGCGTCTCGGCGAAGCGAACCTGATTCCGCATCCGGATGCGCTCACCGCGAACGGCCACACGCTGTGGGAGAACGTGAAGGAAGCGCCGCTCTACAACGACGAAGTGATTCGGCCGCTCGACAAGCCGCTCGTCGCCGATGGCGGATTGTGCGTGCTGCGCGGCAATCTCGCGCCGAATGGCGCGGTGCTGAAGCCGTCGGCGGCGACGGCTGCGTTGCTGAAGCATCGCGGGCGCGCGGTCGTGTTCGAGAACTTCGACGACTACAAGCACCGTATCGCCGATCCCGATCTCGATGTCACGGCGGACTCCGTGCTCGTCATGAAGAATTGCGGGCCGAAGGGTTATCCGGGCATGGCGGAAGTCGGCAACATGGGCTTGCCGCCGAAGCTGCTCGCGCAAGGCGTGACGGACATGGTGCGCGTGTCGGATGCGCGCATGAGCGGCACGGCGTATGGCACCGTCGTGCTGCACGTCGCGCCCGAGGCACGCGCGGGCGGGCCGCTTGCGATCGTGCGCGATGGCGACTGGATCGAGCTCGATTGCGACAACGGCGTGCTACGCATCGACATCGGCGACGATGAAATCCGCGCGCGCCTCGATGCGTGGAACGCGGCGAAGAGCGAGATTCCCGAGGATAAAACGGGTTATCGCAAGCTGTACGTCGAGCACGTTCTTCAGGCCGATGAAGGTTGCGACTTCGACTTTCTCGTCGGATGCCGTGGCGCGGAAGTGCCGAAGCATTCGCACTAGCCGCTATCTGCGCGGCTTCCATGTGGCGATGGCGACGCCGAGCACGGCGACGCCCATCGCATACCATGCGGTCCTCGGCAGCACTTCGTCGAGAAAGAAGTACGACAGCACGGCGGCTGCCGGCGGCACGAAGAAGAACAGCGACGCGACTTGCGAGACCTTGCCCGCACGCGTCATCGCGAGCAGCAGCGTGATCGCGATCAGCGAATTGCCGACGACGAGATACGCGAGCGTCGCGATGAATGCCGGCGTCCATTGCACTTGCGTGTGCTCGAAGAGCAAGGCCATCGGCGCGCAAAACACGAAGCCGACGCTGTATTGCACGAGATTCGATGTCACCGGATCTTGCGCGGTCCCCAGGCGCTTTTCATAGAGCATCGCGGCCGTGATGCCGACGAGCGCGCCGATCGCCATCAGCACCGGACCGAGCGATTCCGCATGCAGCGGCCCGCGCGCGACGATCACGCCGGCCGCGCCCGCGAGCCCGAGCAGCAAGCCGATCCATCTGCGCACGCCGATGCGTTCGCCGACGAACTTCGGCGCGAGCACGCCGACGAGAATCGGCTGCAACGACACGATCAGCGCGAGCACGGACGTCGCGATGCCCGCGGTCATCGACAGATAACTCAGTCCGAAGTACATCACCTGCACGAGAAAGCCGACGACGCCGAGATGCAGCCACGCGCGCGCGTTGCGCGGCCATTGCGGACGCTTCACGGCGCATACCGCGAGCAGCACGCCGACGCTCAATGCGAAACGTATTGCGAGAAACGTCAGCGGCGACGCGTAATGCAGGCCGGTTTTCGCAATCGGAAAGCCCGCGGACCAGAGCAGCAGAAAGAGAATCGGACCGCCGGTCGCGAGCCAGCGGCGTTCGTTGTGCGTGCTGCGGTCTTCCTTCCGGCCGATGTGCGGCGCTTGCGCCATGTTCGCGTCCCCGTGCTTGTAAGCGGATGCTGTCAAAGTACCCGATTGTAGTGTCCGCGACGCTGCGGGCGACAAGGACCGTTCGCCGATCGCGTCGCCTTAATCCGCGACATGCACGGCAACATCGGCGAGACTTTCCGCGATCCATTCGGGCGGCGGGGCGTCGGTGAAGAGCGCGTCGATCTGGCTGAGATGCCCGAGTTTCACGAGCGCGGCGCGGCCGAACTTCGAATGATCCGCAACGAGAAACACCGTGCGCGACTGCTCGATGATCGCCTGCGCCACGCGCACTTCCGCGATGTCGAAGTCCCGAAGCGTGCCGTCTTCCTCGATGCTCGAAATGCCGATGATCCCGAAGTCCACCTTGAACATCCGGATGAAGTCGACGGCCTGCTCGCCCACGACGCCCTTGTCGCGCGCGCGCACTTTGCCGCCCGCGACCATCAGGTCCGCGTCGGACTCGTCCGCGAGAATGTTCGCCACGTTCAGGTTATTCGTGATGACGCGCAGGCCCGTATGCTGGCGCAGCGCGCGCGCCACTTCCTCGGTCGTCGTGCCGAGATTGATGAAGAGCGTCGCGTGATTCGGAATCTCCGCCGCGACCCGCCTCGCGATGCGACGCTTCTCGTCGAGAAACATCTGCTGACGCGCCGTGTACGCGGCGTTCTCGGAGCTCGTCAGCGCGCTCGCGCCGCCGTGATATCGGCGCAGCAGGTTCCGATCGGACAGCCAGTTGACGTCGCGCCGGATCGTCTGCGGTGTGACGTCGAATTGCGCCGCGAGGTCTTCGATGGTCGCGAAGCCGTCTCGGGCGACGCGATCCAGCAGCGCGCGCTGCCTGCCGTTCAGTGCTTGGTCGGATGTCATCGAAAGCTGCTCGGAATCGCAAAAAAATGAAAATTATCGGATGCGCGCAGTGTACGACGAAAGCCGCCGCCGACCAACGCCGGCTCTGAAATTGCCGGTTCACATGCGCTCGAACAGTGCGTCCGCCATCTTTCCGTCGACGCCACGCGATGCTACGATGGTTGAAAACGAATATTCAGATTCGTATTCGAACATTCTCCGAACCGGCTGTCTGGAGTGGCCGCATGAGCCAGCGACGTTTTATCCTTGCCCTCGACCAGGGCACGACCAGTTCCCGCGCGATGCTGTTCGCCCATTCGGGCAGCGTGATAGCGAGCGCGCAGCGGGAGTTCGCGCAGCATTATCCGCAGCCGGGGCGGGTCGAGCACGATCCCGCCGACATCTGGCAGTCGCAACTCGCCGTCGCGCACGAAGCGATGCAGAAGGCCGGCGCGCGGGCTTCGGATATCGCCGCCATCGGCATCGCCAATCAGCGCGAAACCACGCTGCTCTGGGACCGGCAAACGGGCGCGCCCGTCGGACCCGCGATCGTCTGGCAGGACCGCCGCACCGCCGCGCATTGCGCCCGTCTGATCGAATCCGGCGCGGAATCGCTCATCGAAGAAAAGACGGGCTTGCGCATCGATCCATACTTTTCCGCGACCAAGCTCGCGTGGCTGCTCGACAGCGCGCCCGGCCTGCGCGCGCGCGCGTGCCGCGGCGAATTGGCGTTCGGCACCGTCGATAGCTGGCTCCTCTGGCAACTGAGCGCAGGCCGCCGCCACGTAACCGATGTATCGAATGCCGCGCGCACCGCGCTCTTCGACATCCGCGCAGGCGCATGGGACGACGGGCTGCTGGCGCTCTTCGATATCCCGCGCGCCGTGCTTCCCGAAGTCGTGGCATCGAGCGGAGCGATCGCCCATACCGACGCCGCGTTGTTCGGCGCGCCGATTCCGATCACAGGCGTCGCCGGCGACCAGCAGGCCGCGACCTTCGGGCAGGGCTGCGTCGAGCCGGGCCTCGTCAAGAATACCTACGGCACCGGCCTTTTCATGCTGATGAACACAGGCGCGCAGCCGGTCGCATCGCGGCATCGGCTGTTGACCACGATCGGCTGGGAATTCGGCGGGCAGCGCACCTACGCGCTGGAAGGCGCGGTTTTCATGGGCGGCGCGATCGTCCAGTGGCTGCGCGACGGCCTCGGGTTCATCGAAAGCGCGGCGGAAATCAGCGCGCTCGCCGCGCAATGTTCGTCGAGCGAAGGCGTCGTGCTCGCGCCCGCATTCGCGGGTCTGGGCGCGCCGTATTGGGATCCCTACGCGCGCGGCACGCTGCTCGGCATGACGCGCGGGACGAATCGCGCGCATATCGCGCGGGCCGCGCTCGAAGCCATCGCGTTCCAGACGGTCGATGTGCTCGACGCGATGGAAGCCGATGCCGGCATCGCCGTGAGCGAGCTGCGCGCGGACGGCGGCGCGTCGCAGAGCGACCTGCTGATGCAGATTCAGGCCGATCTGCTCGGCCGTCCCGTCGTGCGCCCGAGCGTCACGGAATCGACCGCGCTCGGCGCGGCCTGCCTCGCCGGACTCGGATCGGGCTTCTGGTCGAGCCGCGACGAAATCGCGAGCGCGTGGCCGCCCGCGCGCCGGTTCGAACCCGCGATGGCGTCGGCGGAACGCGCGATGCACATCGAGCGCTGGCATCGCGCGATCGATCGCGCCCGCGCCTGGGAACATCCCGCCGAAGAACCGCTTTCCACGGTCTGACATGAAAACGAACATGCCATCCGGACGCGCGGCGCTCTTGCGCGAAACAGATCAGACGCCGTTCTTCGATGTCGTCGTGATCGGCGGCGGCGCGAGCGGTCTCGGCACGGCCGTCGATGCGGCGTCGCGCGGTTATCGGACCTTGCTGCTCGAAGCGCGCGACTTCGCGAAGGGCACATCGAGCAAGGCCACCAAGCTCGTGCACGGCGGCGTGCGCTATCTCGCGCAGGGCAACATCCCGCTCGTTCGCGAAGCGTTGCGAGAGCGCGGACTGCTCGCGCGCAATGCGTCGCATCTCGTGCACGCGCTCGGTTTCATCGTTCCCGCGTACCGGCTCGGCGACAAGCTGACGTACGGCGCGGGCCTCAAGATCTACGACTGGCTCGCGGGCTCGCTCAACCTGCGTGCGAGCCGCAGCCTCGATCTCGCCGAAACCCGCGCGAAATCGCCGATGCTCGCCGAATCGCTGCACGGTCACGCGCTGCGCGGCGGCACGCTTTATTTCGACGGCCAGTTCGACGACGCGCGTCTCGCCATCACGCTGATGCGCACGCTCTTCGATCTCGGTGGCGTCGCGCTGAACAATGCGGCGGTGCGCGGCGTGCAGTTCGATCGCGCGGCGGGGCGTCATCGGCTGGAGGTGGAGGACGTCGAAAGCGGCGACCGGTTCGCGGTGAACGCGCGCTGCGTCGTCAATGCGACGGGCGTCTGGGTCGATTCGATCCGCGCGATGGCCGAGCCCGGCGCGCGCCCGATCGTCGCGCCGAGCCAGGGCGTGCATCTGACCTTGCCCGGCCGCTTCCTGCGCAGCGATAGCGCGATCCTCGTGCCCAAGACGCAGGACGGGCGCGTGCTGTTCATCGTGCCGTGGCACGGTCACGCGATAGTCGGTACGACCGACACGCCGCGTCACGACTTGCCGCTCGATCCGCGCGCGAGCGACGAGGACATCGATTTCATTCTCGCGACGGCTGCCGATTATCTGTCCGTCAAGCCGACGCGCGACGATGTCCTGAGCGTATGGGCGGGGCTGCGTCCGCTCGTGAAGAGTGACGGCGCGGCATCGACCGCGTCGTTGTCGCGCGAACATACCATCGAAATGAACGCGACCGGCATGATCACCGTGACGGGCGGCAAGTGGACCACGTACCGTCTGATGGCGCAGCAGGTGATCGATCTCGCCGTCTCGAAGCACCTGCTGAGCGCTGCGCCGTGCCGAACGGCGTCGTTGCCGCTGCATGGATCGACGGCGGAGCAACACGGCTACTACGGTTCCGATGGGGCAATCATCGATCGTCTGCCGGGCGCGCAAAACGTTCTGGTGAAGGCGAGCGGCCTGACCGAGGCGCAGACGCGCTTCGCGGCGCGGGCCGAACTCGCGCGCTGTGTCGAGGATGTGCTCGCGCGGCGCAATCGCGCGTTGTTTCTCGATGCCGCCGCCGCCCGCGATGCCGCGCCCGAAGTCGCCAGAATCATGGCCGAAGAACTCGGGCACGGCGCGCAATGGCAAGCGGAGGAAATCGCGCGTTTCGATGCGTTCGCGCGAACCTGGATGCTGTCGTAGCGGCGCGTCGATCAGAACGCGTGCCGGATGCCGACCATCGCGACGAACTGCGACGGTCCCGACGAAGGCGACGCGTTCTGCGAATCGCCGACGACCGCCACGGCATTCGCAATCGCCACGCCGCCCGTTCCGCCCGACGCGATGAGCGACTGACCCCGCGCGTGCTGATACGCCTGCAGCGCATAGAACGTAGTGCGCGCCGACAGGCTGTACGTTTCCTCGAACGAAATCTGGTGATACTGCGCCGCATCGCCGATGCCGTTGGCCCTGCTCGCGCGCGTGTAGCTGTAGCCCGCCGCGACATTCACCGCGGGCGTGAACCGGTAAGTGGCGATGGCGCCGTAGCTGTTGAACACGGCTTCATCGGCGAAAAGCGAGCGCGAGCCCGGCGCATAGTGCACGTTGGAATAGTTGAGGCCGAGCATCAGATCGTTGTACGTGTAGCGCGCCGCCGCCGCGATCAGTTGCGCGCTTTGTGCGCTCGCGTAGCCGTTGTTCACCGGCGAGTTGATCGCGAAGCTCCCGAGCGCCGGGCTGGTCGCGATGTCTTTCAGCTTCACGTAGCCCGCCGCGATCGCGAAAGGCTTGTAGTCGTAGCGAAGCGCGGCACTGAAGTTGCTGCCGCTCGCGATGCTGCCCGGCGCGCCGCCGAGCGCGTATTGAACGCTGAACGCGAGACCCGCGATCACCGGCGACGCATACGTGACCGCGTTGTTGAAGCGCAGCGTGGTGTCGAGGGCATCGACGTCGCCGGGATGCGCGCCGGTCGCGCCGGTCAGCACGCCCGTCGGTCCGAGCGCGCCGACCATGCTGAAGTAAGGCGTGTACTGGCGGCCGAGCGTCAGCGTGCCGTAACGCTCGTGGCTCAAGCCCGCATAGGCTTGACGATTGAACATCGCGTTTGCGCTGGCTTGCGCGCCCGTCAGCGAATTGAAGCCGCTTTCGAGCCGGAAGATCGCCTTCGTGCCGCCGCCGAGATCTTCCGCGCCGAGAAGCCCGAACTTGCTCGCCTGCAGATTGCCCTGGCTCATGTAGACGTTGGACTGCCCGCGCTGGTTGCTGACATACGCGAACGCGTTATCGACGACGCCGTAGAGCGTGACGCTGCTTTGGGCCGTCGCCGTGCCGCTGAACAGGGCGACGGCGAGAGAAATGGACGTGAGGACGCCTGCGCGCGTCCGTGCGCGATTCAAGGACTTCATTGCTGATTACTTTCCCGTGAAGTGTTGAGGCTCAGTCTGCAAGACGCAGCGTGATATGACGCCAGCCGTCCGCGATGCGCTCGCCGGCCAGCTCGCCCGTCGCGCAGGTCGCGACGCGCGTATCCGATGCGGGCACGCTCACGCGGACTTCGTTCTGCACGCGCGGCATCGCGCCGTGGCGTTCTATCGCGATGCACAGGCTTCGCGCATCGCTTTCGATGACGACGCGCCAGCGCCCGTGCACGCCGTCGCGCCACGCTTCGGATTCGCCGTCGTCTTCGATGCAATCGCCGCGCGCGACGCCGGCGCCCGCGCAAGGCAACGCGATGAACGCGCGTTCATCGGCGGGACGCGCGAAGTGCTGCTCCGCGATGTTCAGCGGAATCACATGCCCTTCGCGGATCAGCATGACGGGGCGATCGTGCGGCGCGGGCAGCGTGACCGTTTGGCCGCCGTCGAAGACTTCGCCGCTCCAGTAGGACGACCAGCGCGCGCCCTTCGGCAGATGGATGCGTCGCTCGCTTTGCGCCGCCTCGACGACCGGCGCGACGAGCAGCGACGAGCCGAGCATCATGTCGTCGCCGTCTTCGAGGCAGAGCGGATCGTCGGGGAATTCGGCGAACATCGGACGGAGCACCGGTTCGTACGCGCGATGCGATCGCCACAGCAGTTGGTACAGGTACGGAATCAGCCGGTAACGCAGCTTGATGAGACCGGCGATGAGATTGGTAGTTTGCGGATACATCCAAGGCTCGTTGACGGTGCCGTCGTCGTTCCATGAGTGGATGGAAAAGCGCGGCAGAAAGATGCCGAACGCGACCCAGCGCGACAGCAGTTCGGGATCCGGCGCGGGCCCCGCGAAGCCGCCGATGTCATGTCCGCTGTTCGACACGCCCGACATCGCGAGACCGAGGCCCATCTTGAGATTGAAGCGCAGCGTGTCCCACGACGTGTAGTTGTCGCCCGACCACGTCTGCACATATCGATGCATGCCGACGCCGCCCGAGCGCGATACGAGAAACGGCCGCACGCCGGGCGCACGTTCGCGCTGCGCGTCGCGCGAGGCGCGCATCATCAGTTGCGTCTGCAGGACCTTGGCCTCGCGCGCCGGAAACGGCTCGCCGAAGCCGCGCGCGATTGCATCCGCGCTCCAGATTTCGAACTCGTTGTTGTCGTTCCACGTCGCGGCGATGCCGTGCGCGAGCAGGCTTTCCTTCACGCGCGCTTTCCACCAGTCGATGGTCCGCGGATTCGTGAAGTCGAGATACGCGCCGACTTCGTCCCAGAACTGCACCCACGCCGGTTCGCCGTCGCGCGTTTCGATCAGGAGACCGGCATCGGCGACGGAATCGAACAGCGGGTGATCCCGCAGCAGACACGGCTTGATGTTCGGACACAGCCGCACGCCTTCGCGCAGATAGCTCGTCACGAAACCGTCGATATCGGGAAACTTGTCGCGATTCCAGTTGAACACGTAGCGCTTGCCGCCAATCGACGTATAGCCCGACGAAAGATGGAACGAATCGCACAGGATGTCGTGCTCGCGGCATCGGTCGATGAATTCGGCCATGCGCTTTTGCGCGTCGGGGGCGTCGGTATAGCTCATCGTCGAGCCGGAGTAGCCGAGGCCCCACTTCGGCATCCACGCGGGACGACCCGTCAGCCATGTAAAGCGGCGCACGGCGTGAAGCGGCGTGTCGGGCGACGCGATGAAGTAATAGTCGAGATCGCCGTGCTCCGCGATGAAGTGCCGATAGTGCCCGTGATAGTTGTCGAGCTCGCGGCCCATGTCGAAGCGGCAATCGGCGAGCGTGTCGTAGAAGAGACCGAAGCCCGTCGATGTCTCCGGCTGCCACGTCACGTAGAACGGAATGTGCTTGTAGAGCGGATCGGTCGTGCGGGCGTTGTAGCCCATCGCATCGACGTTGCGCATCTCGTAGCTTTGATTCGCGCGGTCGAGCGAACCCGCGCGTTCGCCGAGTCCCACGTACATTTCGCCCGGCTTGCGCGCGATGTAGTGATACACGCGCTCGTCCCACCAGCCGAAGTTGTACGCCTGCGTCTTGCGATCGTTCATGACGTGATGCCACTGGCGGTCGCGCACGATTTGCCACGAGCAGAAGCCGCCGTCGAGCGCAATCGTCAAGCGGATCATCGCTGTCTCGATGACGACGTGTTGGTCATCGTCCGACATCGTGAACGGTGCGCTCGCGAAGCCGCTCGTATCGTAGCGGTCGCGTCCTTCGAGCGGCACGTCGTCCTGTCCGGGCGCGATCGCCCAGGTGCGCGGCCCGCGCAGCTCGCCGTGCGGCAAGACCAGCACGCGGATGATGTCATCGGCGAGGACGAACAGTTCGATGCCCGCGCCATCGGCGGAACTCAGCGCGACGCGGTTGTCCGTTCGCTCCGAAATCGCGAAACGCGGACGATTCTTCAAGTTGGCCATGATGTGTCTCCCGTTCATTCGATCTCAGGCGGCCCGATGCGCCGCGCCGGGCGGATTCGCGTCGCTCGTCACGCCGCGCATCAGCACGACGAGCAGCGCCGCGCCGATCAGGTCGAACGCGCCGAGCGCGGCGAAGAGCGGCGTGAAGCCCACCGAATCCGCGAGCGCGCCGACGACGAGCGAAAAGCCCAGTCCGCCGATCCACGCCGCCATGCCCGCGAAGCCCGCGGCGGTGCCGACTTCGCCGGGCTCGAAGACATCGGCGGCGAGCGTGTTGACGAGCGCCGAGATCATCTGATGCGCGAAGCCGCCGACGCAGAACAGCGCGATGGCTTCATACGGCGACGCGACGAGCCCGATGCACGCGGGCCCGATCATCATGAACGCGCCGAGCACGACGCCCGCGATGCGCGACGCGATGAGCGGCACGCGGAAACGCTTCATCAGAAACGGCGAAAGATAGCCGCCGAACAGCCCGCCGAGATCGGCGGCGAGAAACGGCAGCCACGCGAACATGGCGATCTGCTTGAGGTCCATGTGACGCTCGGTCGCGAGATAGAGCGGAATCCAGAAGCTGAAGGTTTGCCACGCGGGTTCGGCGAAAAAGCGCGCCTGCGCGATGGCCCAGAAGCGGCGCGTGCCGAGCACTTCGCGGATGCGGCGTTGCTCGCCCGGGCGGTTCGTCACGGGCGTTTGCCCTTCGATGATCGCGTTCTTCTCCTGCTCGCCGATCTTCGGATGCTCGCGCGGCCCGCGATACAGCCAGTACCAGAACGCGGCCCAGACGAAGCCCATCGCGCCGGTCACGACGAACGCGCTTTGCCATCCGTAGCGCAGCGAAAGAAAGACGACGAGCGGAGGCGCGAACAGCGAGCCGAGCGACGTGCCGGCGTTGAAGTAGCCGACCGCGACCGACTTCTCGCGATTCGGAAACCATTCGGCGACGACCTTCATCCCCGCCGGAATCGCGACGGCTTCCGAGAGGCCCATGAGTCCGCGCAGCGCCGCGAGCGACACCCAGCCGCCGGCGAGCGCGTGCGCCATGCCGGTCGCGGACCAGAGGCACGCGAACAGCGCGAAGCCGAGCCGCAGCCCGATTACATCGATGATGAGTCCGCACACCGGCTGCATGATCGTATAGCCGACCTGAAACGCGGCGACGACATAGGAATACTGCTGCGTGCTCATGTTCATGAGCGTTTTCAGCTCGGCGGCCATGACGCCGAGCGCGTTGCGCGAAAGATAGTTGACGATCGTGCCCGCGCAGACGAGCGCGATGATCCACCAGCGCAAGCCGATGACTGTTTTCAAGATTGAGTCTCCGTTGTTCTCGACGGGCGATGAGCGGCGGCGCGCAGTGCCCTTTCTGTTCGGCTATCGCGATGATCGAATTCGAACGTTCGGCATCGAAAAGCCGGTTCAATCCTACTCTCGGCGACCGAAATTTATCTCAATTGCGACAAATAGTTTCGTTTCAGCGTTCGGATGTTCGTTTTCGATCATGTGGCGTCGAGCCAATGCGCAAGCCCCGGGCAAACGCCTACGCCCGATTTAACCGGCCATTACCCTTTGCGCGCGCGGCTTCCTAAACTTCACTAAAAAGGGGAGGCGCTCATGTCAAAGCTCATTCACACGATGATTCGCGTGCAGGACCTGCAACGCTCGCTCGATTTCTACGAGAAGGCTTTCGATCTCGGCGTCGCGCACCGGCTGGACTTTCCGGACTTCACGCTCGCCTATCTGCGCAACGACGAAACCAACGCCGAGCTCGAACTCACCTGGAACAAGGGACGCGCCGAGCCATACACACATGGCGACGGCTACGGCCACGTCGCCGTGAGCGTGCCGGATGCGAAGGCGGAGCGCGAGCGTCTGATCGGCCTCGGTCTCTCACCCAACGACGTGCGCGAATTCAAGAACGACGACGGCTCGCTCATCGCGCGTTACTTCTTCATTCAGGATCCGGACGGCTACAAGATCGAGGTTCTCGAACGGCATGGACATTACGAATAGTCAGATAGTCAGCGGCATCACGCGGGACCACACACATAAATAAGCTGTTGCAGTGCCCCACAAGGAGAGAGACATGCGAGACACGATCATCCCGATCGTCGCGCAGCGGCGCGCGCACGACGGTGAAGAGCATCACGACCACGACGACATCGCCGCGCCACCGAACATCGCACTGACGCGACGCGAATTTCTGCGCGGCACCGGCGTGCTGGTCGGCACCATCGCGGCGACCTCGATCTTCGCGAGCCTCGCGCCGAGCCGCGTCTGGGCGCTCGAAATGCAGGGGCTCGACACGCATCAGGGCGAAGTGCTGCTGCAAGTCACGCGACAGATCTATCCGCACGCAACACTCGATGACGCCGTCTACGCGCTCGTCGTCAAGGATCTCGACGCCAAGGCGAAAGCCGATCCCGCCGTGCGCCAGCAACTCGCCGACGGCGTCGCGCAGCTCGACGCCAAAGCCGGCTCCGACTGGACGAGGCGCGGCGCGAACGACAAGGCGCAGGACGTCGCCGCGCTCGCGGGCACGCCGTTCTTCAACACCGTACGCAGCACGGCCGTCGTGTCCCTGTACAGCAACGCGCTGGCGTATCAGCACTTCGGCTATGGCGCATCGAAGGGCGATGGCGGCTATCTCTATCAGGGTTTCAACAACCTGTCATGGCTGCCCGATCCGCCTCTCGCGAACAGCGGTCCGATTCCGAAAGACAGCTAACCCATTCGAGCGATCCGACGGAAAACGGAGACAGACATGTACACGGACAACAAGGTGCAGTTCAGGCACAACGACGATCACGTCGTGGTGATCATCGGATCGGGCGCGGGCGGCGGGACGCTCGCCAACGAACTCGCGCAGAAGGGCGTCGACGTGGTCGTGCTCGAAGCAGGCGCGATGCACACGCAAGGCGATTTCGCGACGGAAGAGTGGAGCGCGTTCAAGCAGCTTTCATGGCTCGACAATCGCACGACATCGGGCAACTGGCGCGTCGCGAAAGATTTCCCCAACCTGCCCGCGTGGATCTGCAAGACCGTGGGCGGCACGACGGTCCACTGGGCGGGCGCGAGCCTGCGCATTCAGCCGCACGAGTTCAAGGCCAAGACGACTTACGGCGACGTGCAGGGCGCCAATCTGCTCGACTGGCCGGTGACGCGCGCGGAGCTCGATCCCTACTACGACCGCGCCGAAAAGAAGATGGGCGTCACGCGCACGAACGGCAATCCGGGCCTGCCGGGCAACAACAACTTCAAAGTGATGTCGGCGGGCGCGGCGAAGCTCGGCTACAAGGAGTGCAACACCGGCCATATGGCGATCAACAGCACGGTCCGCGACGATCGCACGCACTGCTTTCAGCGCGGCTTCTGCTTTCAGGGCTGCCGCATGGGCGCGAAGTGGTCGACGCTCTATACCGAACTGCCGCGCGCGCAGGCGACGGGCCGCATGGAATTGCGCCCGCAATCGCATGTCGTGAAGATCGAGCACGATGCGCGCGGCAAGGCGACGGGCGTCGTCTATTACGACAAGGACGGCAAGCTGCAACGGCAGAGGGCGCGCGTCGTCGCGGTGGCGGGCAATGCGATCGAGACGCCGCGGCTCCTGCTCAACTCGCAGTCGAGCAAGTTCCCAGATGGCCTCGCGAACGGCTCGGGCCAGGTCGGCCGCAACTACATGCGGCACACGACAGGCTCGGTCTACGGCGTGTTCAACGACAAGGTCGAGATGTTCAAGGGCACGACGATGGCCGGCATCATCGAGGATGAATCCGTGTTCGATCCGAAGCGCGGCTTCGCGGGCGGCTATCACATGGAGACGCTTTCGCTCGGGCTGCCCTTCTATGCGGCGTTTCTCGACCCCGGCTCGTGGGGGCCGAACTTCGCGGCGGCGATGGATCAGTATCAGTACACGGCGGGCATGTGGATCGTCGGCGAGGACATGCCGCGCGAACAGAACCGCATCACGCTCAACACCGACGTGAAGGATCAGTACGGCTTGCCGGTGCCGAACGTCCACTTCGACGATCATCCGAATGACGAAGCGATGCGCCAGCACGCGTACAAGCAGGGCAGCGCGGTGTACGAAGCGGCGGGCGCGAAGGCGACGTATCTCGTGCCGCCGTATCCGTCGACGCACAATCTCGGCACCGCGCGCATGAGCGCGAAAGCCGCCGACGGCGTCTGCAATTCGCATGGCCAGACGCACGAAGTGGCGAACCTGTTCATCTCCGATGGCAGCCAGTTCACGACGGGCGCGGCGGAAAACCCGACGCTCACGATCGTCACGCTGGCGATCCGTCAGGCCGACTACATCGCCGGCCAGATGAAGCAGCGCAGGGTTTGACGTGATTGCCGATGATCGCGTAGCGGAGTAGTTTGTTCGGTCGGCCGTCGTGCGACGAGCATGGCGGCCCGTTTCCTGGAGATCAACGTCATGTGTCGGGTGTACATCAACGCCGATCCGATCCTTTATGAATCGCGCACGCGTTCGCTGCGCATTCATGGTGTGATCACTACCGTCCGGCTCGAAAATCTCTTCTGGGACGTGCTGCACGAAATCGCCGGGCGCGAAAATCTCACGACGAGCCAGTTCGCCGTCAAGCTCTACGACGAACTGATCGCGCTGCGCGGCGAAGCGCCGACCAACTTCGCGTCGTTTCTGCGCGTGTGCTGTTTGCGCTATCTGTCGATGCGCGAGGCGAAGCAGGCGGCCGAAGGCGAGGCGGCGGGCGCGGTGGCCCTGCGTGTGCTGAAAGCGGGCTAGTTCGACGCATTCCTCATTGAACGCGAGCGCGCCGGGCTTCGGCGTGCCCCTTTCCGTCAGCCAAAGCGATGGTGACATCGGCCAAGCGCCGCCCGCCGTCCCATTCAGCATCTAGCATCCTGTTCGACCGACAACGAACGACGACGCATCCGCGGTGATGCACGCCCGGACGCCGTTTGCCGCGGAGTCTCGAGCATGCTTTTCAATTCCTATTCGTTCATCTTCGCGTTTCTTCCCGTGGTTTTCGTCGGCGCGTTTCTGCTCGGGCGTTATAGCCATCGGCTCGCTGCGCTCTGGCTCGGGCTGGCGTCGCTTTGGTTTTATGCAATATGGACGCCACGCTTTGTCGTGCTCTTGCTCGGTTCCATCCTGTTCAACTATGCCGCCGCGTGGTGGATCGGCAGGGAAAGCGAAAGGAAAAGCGGCCATCCGAAGCTGATTCTTATCGGCGCCATAACAATCGATCTGGGTCTGCTCGGCTACTATAAATACGCCAACTTTCTCATCGATTCATCGAATCATCTGCTGGGGATGAATCTTGCGGCGCTCGACATCATTCTGCCGTTGGGAATCTCGTTCTTTACGTTCACGCAGATCGCCTTTCTCGTCGATGTCTATCGCGGCATCGCGCGCGAATACAACTTCGTCAACTACTTACTGTTCGTCACGTATTTCCCGCATCTGATCGCAGGACCGGTGCTGCATCACAGTCAGATGATGCCGCAGTTCGGCAATCCGAAAACCTTCCGGATGAATCCGGAGAACATATCCGCCGGATTGACGGTTTTCGTGCTGGGGCTCGCGAAGAAAGTTCTGATTGCAGACACGCTAGCCAAAGGCGCCGTGCCGCTTTTCAGCGCGGCGAGTGCGGGCGTGCCGCTGACTTTCTTCGAAGCCTGGACGGGCGCGCTCGCGTACACGCTCCAGTTGTATTTCGACTTTTCCGGCTATTGCGATATGGCCGTGGGCATCTCACTGCTCTTCAACGTCAAACTTCCGATCAATTTCGATTCGCCCTATAAGGCGGCCAGCATCATCGACTTCTGGCGGCGCTGGCACATGACGCTATCCGCGTTTCTGCGGGATTACCTGTATATACCGCTCGGCGGAAGGAAACACGGCGGCCCGCTGCGCCGCTACGTCAATCTGATGATAACGATGCTATTGGGCGGCTTGTGGCACGGCGCCGGATGGACGTTCATCGCGTGGGGCGGATTGCATGGCGCGTATCTGATCGTGAATCACGGCTGGCGCGCCGTGTCTCCGCGTCTGGGAATAGATGGTTCGAGCCGGTTCGCGCGAATCGCAGGCGTAGCGCTGACCTTTTTAGCCGTCGTCGTGGGATGGGTTTTCTTCAGGGCCGAGAACTTTCAGACCGCCTGGAACATGCTCGCGGGCATGGCGGGTTTTCACGGTGTTTCGCTACCCGCGTCTTTGGAACGGCATATCGTTCCCGTTCTCCGTTCGAAGCTGCGTTTCGACGGCTTTCTGCCATCCGTCGGCATTCCGTCGATGGTGTTCGTCACGCTGCTGTTCGGCTTCGTTCTCGTGTGGGGATTCCCGAACCTGCAGCGTTTGCTGGAGCGCTACAGGTCGGCTGAACTTTCATTCACGCGCGTCCGGAACCGGATATTGCCGCGCCGGGTCGACGCCACGTTATTGGCCGCAAGTCTTTCGGCGTTGCTCTTTTTCGTCGTGGTTCTGGCTATTGGATCAGCGGGTCCATCGGAGTTTCTCTATTTCGAGTTCTGACCATGACGTATCTGAAAATCTTCGCGACGTCGCTGGCCATTATCGCGATCGCCTGGTTCTCGGCGGCATTGATGCTCGCGCCCGCGCCAATTGCCGGCGAGTATTGGGTACGGGAAATGACGGTCGTGAAGCGGAGCATCGCGCAGCATTACAAGGGACAGCGAAAACTGATCGTAGCGGCCGGATCGAACGTGCTTTTCAGCGTGGACACGACGCAACTGAGCAAGGATCTCGGCATTCCGGTTTTGAATTACGGATTTCACGCGGGACTCGCGCTCGATGAAATCCTTGGCGAAGTGACGTCCGTCGCCGAGAACGACGACACCGTGATTCTCGCACTGGAGCGCGAATACTATTGCGACGATGCCAACAAGGAGAATGCCACCTGGAGAGCGCGAAACGCCATCGCCTGGGATCACGACCGCTGGCGGACGTGGTCGATATTCCGGCGGCTGGACGCAATTACATCGATGGGTCCCGGACTCATCTTCGAACTCGCGCAGGCTCGAATTCGCGAGACATGGTTTCCGAAATCCATCGAAGACAGGCTTCGCGCATTTCACGATCAGGAAATCGTGACGAGATTCATCGATGCGCCGCCGCCGACATCATTCGCCTATTCCGCGTATCACCTCGACGGCCTGGGCAACATGCAGCAGATCGATGGCTCGAATTACACGGGACGTCCGGAATCGGCGGAACAGGAAACGGAAATCTGTCCGGATAGCTTTCTCGTGCTGAAGCGATTCGTCCATGCGATGCACGACAAGGGCGTGTCGGTCTACTTCGCCAATACGCCCTATGTGCAGACGAGCACGACGCGCGCGGATCGGGTCGAAGAGGCATCGAAGCAATTCGCCAGCGCCATTTCTCCGCTCGGAACCGTGCTCGACGACCGGAACCAGCTTCTCTTCAACCGCAAACTGTTTCTGAACACCGACCTCCACATGAACACCGAAGGCAGGACATTGAGAACCGGATTGCTCGAAGACTCGATCAAAAGCCATCCCGCATTGAAGCAATGGCTCGACTTGCGATGAACGCGAAGTTGTCGCGAGCGGCTATCGGCAGGCCATAACTTCCTTCCATTTCGAACCAGGAGACAATGCGAAGCGGGGGTATCTGCGAATTTTGCGCGTTGCTGGCACGATTTCCGTCACGCTGCTAGATTACCGTGCAACAGAATCGTTGATCGAGAGACTACGATGCCTGACAAATCCGCTTCCCCGCGTTCGCCTCTTCCCGCGCTGATCCTCATCGCGGCCATCGTCGCCGTGCTGGTCGCGGCCTTCGCCTACACGGCGGGCTGGCTCACGCCGAATCGCCTCACACCGGCGAAGATCGTGGGCAGCCTCGCGCCACCGGGCGGCGCGGTGCCGGGCTTCAGACGCAATCATGCGAAGGGCATCTGCTTCAGCGGCGATTTCGAATCCAACGGCTCGGGCGCGGCAATCTCCAAAGCCAGGATGTTCATGCCGGGTACGTATCCCGTCACGGGGCGCTTCAATCTCGCGACGCCGGACCCGAAAGCATCGGATGCGATGGCGCGCGTGCGCGGCCTGAGCCTGCGCATCGTGATGCCCGACGGCAGCGAGTGGCGCTCCGCGATGATCGATGCGCCGTTCTTCCCCGTTGCGACACCGCAGGCCTTTTTCGACCTGCAACGCGCGCTCGCGAACAAGAGCGATCCCGAGTCGATGCAGAAGTTCGCCGCCGCGCACCCGGAGATCGCTGCGTTCGGCGCGTGGGCCGGCAGTGCGCCGTGGACGGCATCGTATGCGGACGAGCGTTACAACAGCCTCAACAGCTTCGTCTTCACGAACGCGGAGGGACAGGATCAGACGGTGCGCTGGTCCTTCGTTCCCGCCGCGAAGCCCGAGACGCTGACGCCGGACGAATTGAAGCAGAAGGGCGCGAATTTTCTCGATGCGGAGATCACGCAGCGCGTGCAAAGCGCGCCGCAACGCTGGGCGATGGTCGTCACCGTCGCGAATCCCGGCGATCCGACCGCGGACCCGAGCAAGGCGTGGCCGGAAGACCGGCATACGGTCGAAGTGGGCACGCTCGTCGTGAAAGCCATCGAACCGGAGCCGGACGGTCCTTGCCGCGATCTCAACTTCGATCCGACCGTGCTGCCCTCGGGCATGCGCGTATCGGACGATCCGTTTCCTGCCGCGCGCTCGGCTGCCTATTCCGTATCGTTCAATCGACGCACCGCCGAGGACAAGGCCTATCCGCACACGCCTTCGCAAGGAGCGCAGCAATGAACGCGATCAACGAGCGGTTCTCGCCGCTGCAACGCGCCCTGCACTGGATCATGGCGATCTGCATTCTGTCGATGCTGTTCATCGGCGTCGGCATGGTGTCGACGGTGAGGCCGGACTATCTGACGCTCGTGTCGATACACAAGCCGCTCGGCATCGCGATACTCGTGCTCGCGCTGATCCGTCTCGCCGTGCGAATCGCGCGCGGTGCGCCGCCGCTGCCCGCGAACATGCCCGAGCCGATGAAGCTCGCCGCGCATCTATCGCACTATGCGTTCTATGCGTTGATGATCGCGTTGCCATTGCTCGGCTATGGCATGTTGTCGGCGGCGGATTATCCGGTCGTGATAGGCGGCTATCGCCTGCCGTCACTTTTGCCGCATAGCAATTCGTTGCACACGCTGCTCTGGAACGCGCATCGGTTCCTCGCGTTGTGCTTCTTCGCGCTGATCGTCGTGCATCTCGCGGCGGCGCTGTTTCATGCGCTCGTGCGTCGCGATGGCGTCTTTCACGCGATGGCGCCGTGGAAATAGACGCGCACGTTCAGGGGCGCCGCTGCTGCACGACTTGGGCGAGCGCCCGCACGCCCGGCTCGATCAGCTCCGCGCGTATCGCTGAAAAACCCATGCGGAAGCATCGCTGGCCATCGGCGGGATCGGCGAAGAACACGCTGCCCGGTTCGATGAGCACGCCGAGCGCTTGCGCGTCTTTCGCGAGACGCGTCGCGTCGAGCCACGGCGGACCTTCGACCCAGCACGAAGCGCCGCCCGTCACGTTCGATGCGCGCAATTCCGGCAGATGCGTGGCGAGCGCATCCATCAGCACTTCGGCGCGTTCCTTGTAGACGCGCCCGAGCTTGCGCAATAGCGTGTCGTGATGACCGAGCGCGAGAAAGGTCGCGAATGCGCGCTGGATGTACGCGGCCGGATGACGAATCATCAGACGGCGCAGCGCGCGCAGCTCGCGTATCAGCTCGCGCGGCGCGACGATATAACCGAGCCGCAGTCCTGGCGCGAGCGTCTTCGACAGCGAACCGATATAGACGACGCGCTCTGCCGTATCGAGGCTCTTCAACGCGGGATGCGGCGTGCCCGAGAACGTGTTCTCGCTCTCGTAGTCATCCTCCACGACGATGAAATCATGCTTCACCGACAGGTCGAGCAACTTGCGTCGCCGCTCGATGGGCATCGTGACGGTCGTCGGACATTGATGGCTCGGCGTGACATACACGTAATCGCAAGGCGCGATCACGCTTTCATCGTCGATGACGGCGCCGTCTTCGTCCACTTCGAGCGGCACGATTTGCGCGTTGTGATGCTGGAAGATGTTGCGCGCATCGGGATAGCCGGGGTTCTCCATGCCGACTTTCGTCTGCGTGCCGCACAACAACGCGCCGATGAGATAGAGCGCCTGCTGGCAGCCGTTCGTGACGACGATCTCTTCGGGCATCGCGAAGACACCGCGACGCGGCAGCACGCGCGTGCGTATTTGTTCGACGAGCGTTTCGTCGTCGCGTTCGATGAGATCGGGCGCCCAGTTGCGGATTTCCATCACCGACAAGCCGTGCATGCAGCTCTCGCGCCAGTCGCTCGTCGGGAAGAGTTCGGTGTCGAATTGCCCGTAAATAAAGGGATATTCGTAACTCTGCCAGTTCGACGGCTTGACGATATTGCGTTGATGCGACGGGGCGTGCCGGATGCGCGCGCTCCAGTCGGGATGACCTTGCTGCGTCTCGATGCTCGATGTTTCCGCGACGCCCGCTGCGGTGAAGCCGCGTTGCAACTCGTCGGTTGCCGGATTCACGAAATGGCCGCTGCGTTCGCGCGAGACGAGGTAGCCTTCCTCGACGAGTTGCTGATACGCGAGCACGACGGTGTTGCGCGACACGTTGAGCTGATCGGCGAGTTCGCGGCTCGAAGGCAAGGCGGAATCGGGCGCGATATGACCGCTCAGGATCGCATTGACGATCATCTGGCGGATCTGGTTTTGCAGGCTCATCCCCGAGACCCGCGAGCGCTCGAAGAGCTGCGCCCAAAGCATCGCGGTAGGACGGATGGGCATGCATGTCTCCTTGTGGAACGTTTATTGGATGTGTCGATATTACGTGGGGCTTGCCTGTCGCGCCAGTTGAAAAATAGCCCGAAGGCAGACGAGCTGTTAGCCGCGAATCCGTTCGCGCGATGACGCTGAAGTAAAAAATGATCCCGGATAGCGGATGCGGCGCGACGATTGAATAGAATCGCCTGCGTTTTCTCACGGATGACGACTTCGTAAGTTGGTTCTATTGACGATATCGGCGGCGCGCTGGCGTGATCTCCAAGCCGAATCGAACAGTCACCCCATCGAGCTTTCCGATAAGTATGCCCAAGGTTCTTGTTCTAAGCGTGAGCGCGGGCGCCGGCCACGTTCGCGCAGCAGAGGCGCTGTGCGCGTATGCAAAGACTCATCCCGCAAGTGTCGAAGCCGTGCATCTCGATGTCATGGACTTCGTTCCCGCAAGTTTCAAGGCGCTTTACGCGGAGTTCTACATCAAACTGGTCGCTCGCCAGCCGGCCCTCTGGAGTTATCTCTATCAGAAGACGGACAGCGCTTCGCCACGATCATTCGGCGAACGTCTTCGACGCGCGGTCGAGCGGCTCAACTGCCGCGCGCTGATAACGGAGATCGAGCGGCATCGCGCCGATGCGATCATTTGCACGCATTTCCTGCCTGCCGAGTTGCTTTCGCGTGAACGTCGTCTCGGCAACATTCATACGCCGGTGTGGGTGCAAGTCACGGACTTCGATCTTCATCGCATGTGGGTCGTGCCGGGCATGCAGGGATATTTCGCCGCAAACGACGAAGTCGCCTGGCGCATGACGAACCGCGGCGTTTCATCGGCATCGGTTCACATCGGCGGGATACCTGTCATGCCCGCCTTCAGCGAGCCTCTCGACCGCGCGGCGTGCGCGGCGCAATGCGGCCTGGACCCTGCGCGCATGACTCTGTTGATGATGTCCGGCGGCGAAGGTCTTGGCGCGCTCGACGCACTCGCCGAACGTCTGCTGAACATGGACGGCGATTTTCAGTTGATCGCTTTGGCGGGTCGCAACGAAGCGATGCGCGCCGCGTTGCGAAAACTGTGCGCGTTCCATCCAGCACGTTTGCACGTTTCCGGCTTCACGCCCAACGTCGAGCGCCTGATGGCGTGTTCCGATCTCGTCATCACGAAGCCTGGCGGGCTGACCACGTCCGAGTGCCTCGCAATGAAACTGCCGATGATCGTCACCTCGCCGATCCCGGGGCAGGAAGAGCGCAATGCGGATTACCTGCTCGAACACGGCGTCGCGCTGAAAGCCGTCGATGCAGTGGCGCTGGAGTATCGCGTTCGCGCGCTGCTCGACGATCCGGCCCGGCTCGATGCGATGCGCGAGCGAATCGCGCCGCTCTCGCGTCCGTATGCAGCACGTTTCGTTCTGGATACGGTGTGCGATGCGCTCGGCAATCCGGATACAAAGGTGGCGGCATGAACGCACGTGTCCTCGTGCCTGGCGGGCGCACGCTCGCGCTCGTCGGCTGGGTCGCGCTGCTGGGCTTCTTGTTCGCCAACGTCGAAATGCAGATCGAAGGCAACGCAGGTTGGGCCGCGAGCTTGCCGACATGGCGCATCGAACATCACTGGTTGCTCGACATCTTCTGGGGCGGCAGACCGATGACGGGGTATCACGCGTGGGTCTTTCCATTCGTCGCGTTGTTCTTTCATCTGCCCGTGATCTTTTTCGGTCGATGGTCATGGCGCATCGAGGCGCGCATCGTCGCATGCGTCATGACGTTCTGGCTGATCGAAGACTTTCTCTGGTTCGTTCTCAATCCCGCGTTCGGCATCGATCGCTTCGATGCGCTTCATGTGCCCTGGCACAAGCACTGGATCGGGTTCGCACCCACCGATTACTGGACCATGAGCATTGCAGCGCTCGTGTTGTTTCATCTGTCGCGTGAGCCTGGCACGGGGCGGTCGTCGCATGAATAAAGTCTTCCGCATTTTGTTTTACGGCGCGGGCTTCATCGCTGCGGCATACGTCCTGCAGTCGAAGATGGCGGCAGCGCCCGCTCCGGCCACGTCTGCATCCATGACGGTCGAACGCCCGCTGAACTGGGCCGAACCGATCGTGTACGCAGGCGTCGACAATCTTCATCGCATCACGCCTTCGCTTTATCGGAGCGCGCAGATATCGGCGGCCGATATCGTGCAACTGCGCGCACTGGGTATCCGCAAGATCGTCAGCTTCCGTTCGTTTCATTCCGATGAGGATGTTCTCGAAGGCAGCGGCATCGCGCTGCAGCGCATCCGTATCAACACATGGAACATCAAGGACGAGGACATGATCGCCGCGCTCAAGGCGCTGCGCGATGTCGACCGCGATGGTCCGATTCTCATTCACTGTCAGCATGGCGCGGATCGCACGGGGCTGGTATCGGCGCTGTATCGCGTGGTGTATCAAGGGTGGACCAGGCAACAGGCCGAAGATGAGTTGCTGCATGGCGGCTATGGATTTCATCCGGTGTGGGGAAACATCAGAAGCTATCTGCAGCACGTCGATGTCGAATGGTTGAGGCGGCAGGTTGGCGTTGCGGGGAGTCCCGCGTGATGCGCGCCTCCATGATTCGCATGGTGCTGATCTGCCTGCGACGTATCACCGTGCCTTTCGAACGCGCCGACGTCGCCGTGCTCTTCCGATATGCGCTCCAAGGTGACGGCACGCCAAAGCCCATTCTTGCGGCGCGGCTCGAGACCGCGTTTAAGTGTCATCGTGCGGGTCTTTGCTCGCTATTTCCACCTTCCACGAGCGCAGCTCGCGTTCGAGAGCCTTGGCGCAACGGTCTTGCCGGGTGCGTTTCCGCGTGAAGTCAGGGCGATGGACGCGTATTCGATTTGGCGCGAAGTGCCCGCATACGCCGTCTATTTCGCCCGGCTCTCGCTCGACGAGCACGCCGAGCCGGTGTCGTTCAGGCCGGTGAAGTTTTTGATGAGTCTCTTCTTCTGAGCTGCAAGTCAACTCGCGCCCCGCACCGAAAACGCCATCTCCCTTCTCTGCCGCAACCCGACCCACGCCGCGGACATCGCACTGACGATTCCCGCTGCGAGGCAGTATCCCGCGATCATCCACGGATCGCCGCCGTTGCGTTGCAAGAGCCACGTCGCGATGATCGGGCTGATGCCGCTCGCGAAGATCCCCGAGAACTGATACACGAACGAGATGCCCGAGTAGCGCACTTTCGCGTCGAAGAGTTCGGAGAAGAGCGCGGCTTCCGGACCATAGATCGATGCATAAACCACGCCGAGCGGAATCACGACCGCGAGCCACGCGAGCATCGTATTGCCGCCGCTATTCTTCATGAGCCAGAAGCCGAGGAACGCGGAAAGCCCGGTCGCAAGCGATCCCCAGAAGTAAATGCGCGCACGCCCAACGCGATCCGACAGCCGTCCGAAGAACGGAATCGTGAAGATCATCACGAACGCGGCGATCATTACGCCGAGCAGCGCGTCCGTGCGTTGCAGATGCAGCGTGCCGGTGAGATAAGAAATCGAAAACACGCCGAACACGTTGAAGAACACGCCATCGATGAAGCGTGCGCCCATGCCCGCAAGCGTATTGCCGGGATACTTCGTGATGACATCGACGATCGGCATGCGCGCTTCGCTGCCCGTCTTCTGGATGCGCGCGAACTCCGGCGTTTCCATCACGTTCAGGCGGATATACATGCCGATGAGCACAAGCGCGAACGACAGGAAGAACGCGATACGCCAGCCCCATGCGAGGAACTGCGCGTCGGTCAGCATGAGCGAGAGCCCCGCGACGACGCCCGACGACAGACACAAGCCGAGCGCGAGGCCGATCTGCGGAATGCTCGCATAGAAGCCGCGCTTGTTCTCGGGTGCGTATTCGAACGCCATCAGCACGGCGCCGCCCCATTCGCCGCCGAGACCGATGCCTTGCAGCACGCGCAGAAACAGCAGCAGCGATGGCGCCCATATGCCGATCTGCGCATACGTCGGCACCATGCCGATCAACACCGTCGCGACGCCCATGATCGTCAGCGTCATCACGAGCATGCTCTTTCTGCCGACGCGGTCGCCAAAGTGCCCGAAGATCACGCCGCCCAGCGGCCGGCTGAGAAAGCCGACGGCGAAGGTGCCGTAAGCGAGCATCGTCGAGATGAGCGGATCGCTGCCTGGAAAATAGAGCTTGTTGAAGACGATGCCGGCGACCACGCCGTATAGAAAGAAGTCGTACCACTCGATCGTCGCGCCGATCAGACTTGCGACGACGACCTTTCTCATCTGTTTGCCATCGGTTCGGGGCAGTGCGTTCATGGTTTGTCTCCGTGATGGGTTCGAGACTTGTGCTCAGTCTCTTTGGCCTGCATGGGCCATGGGCTTTTCCGCAACGACCGGGGTTACGTCTTCCACATGCGTGACGTGCTGATAGCGCTGGTCTTCGAGAATCATGTCGGCCGCCTTCTCCGCGATCATGATGACAGGCGCATTCGTGTTGCCCGATACGAGCTCCGGCATGATCGACGCATCGACCACACGCAGTCGTCCGATGCCGCGCACCTTCAGGCGCTCATCGACGACCGCGGATGCATCGTTGCCCATCTTGCAGGTGCCCGCCGGGTGATAGATCGACTGACTGAACTTGCGCGCGACGTCGAGCAGATCGGCATCGGTTCGATACTCCGAACCAGGAATGAACTCCGACACGATGTGCTTCGCGAGCGAAGGCGCCGCCGCGATGCGTCGCGCCACCTTGATGCCGCCGATCACGACGGGATGATCGCGTTCGTCGGAAAGATAATTCGCATGAATCGCGGGATATTGCAGCGGATCGTTCGAGCGAATCTCGACGCTGCCGCGGCTGTACGGCCGCAACTGACACACCGAAGACGTGAACGCCGAGAACGGATGCGCGCCTTGTCCGGGCTTGTCGGCGGAAAGTGGTTGCATGTGAAACTGGATGTCGGGACGCGCGACATCCGGCGACGAACGCGTGAAGATCGCAACCTGGCTCGCCGCGAGCGTCAGCGGCCCGGTGCGCGAGATAACGTATTGCAAGCCGATGAGCGCTTTCTTCAGCGGATTGTTGACCTCGTCGTTCAACGTCCGCTCGCGCGTCTTGAACACAAGCCGCACTTGCAGATGATCCTGCAGATTCCGGCCCACGCCCGGCAGGTCGTGCCTCACTTGCACGCCTGCGCCGTTCAACACGCTCGAAGGCCCGACGCCCGAGTTCTGCAGAATCTGCGGCGACCCGATCGCGCCAGCCGCGAGAATCACTTCGACACGCGCGCGTACTTTCTTCACGACGCCTTCATGCATGTACTCGATGCCGACCGCTTCCTTGCCGTTGAACAGCACCCTGCGCGTTTGCGCCCGCGTCTCGACGATAAGATTGCGCCGGTCGCGCACCGGCTTGAGAAAGCCCTTCGCGGTGCTCCAGCGAAAGCCCTTGTAGGCCGTCTGCTGAAAATAGCCGACGCCTTCTTGCGTCGCGCCGTTGTAATCCTCGTTGAACGGGATGCCGATTTCCTGCGCCGCCGCGATGAAGTGATCGGCGATCGGACGGCGCAAGCGCAAATCCGATACTTTCAACGGCCCGCCGGCGCCGTGATATTCGCTCGCGCCGTGCTCCTGATCTTCCGATTTCCTGAAGTAGGGCAGCACGTCCTTGTAACTCCATCCCGCGTTGCCGAGTTCGGCCCAGCGATCGTAGTCCTCGCGCTGACCGCGCACATAGAGCAGCCCGTTGAGCGAACTGCAGCCGCCCAGCACCTTGCCGCGCGGCCAGTCGATGCTGCGTCCTGCGACGGCATCGTCCGGTTCCGTGCGATAGCACCAGTCGAGCTCGGGATCGTGCATGGTCTTGAAGTAGCCGACGGGGATATGAATCCACGGGCTCGCATCGGGCCCGCCCGCTTCGAGCAGCAGCACGGTGTTGGACGGATCGGCGCTCAGACGGTTGGCGAGCACGCAACCTGCCGAGCCCGCACCGACGATGACGTAATCGACTTCCTGCTGCATGACACCTGTCTCCTGAGGTCTTCTTTTGGAACGAATCGTTTCGCTTGCGTTTCGTTCAATGTGGAAGAAGCGGGCAAGGAAGCCAAGAGAAAAGCGCGGAAGCTCGCGAAAGTGAAACGGAAAGTGCGAATTCCGATTCAGAAGCGGAAGGGGGATTGGGGTTGTCCCTGAGCCGCGATTTATTGATTCGCCATCCGAAGTAACGATGCTGCGGCGCGTCAGAAAGTGCCCGTGAGCTCGGCGGCGGCTTCCTGCAGGCGCGGCACGAACGTCAGCGCACGGGACAGCGCCATGCGCGAGACCGGCCCATGCACGGCGATAGCCGCGATGCACTTGCCGCGCGAGTCGAAAACCGGCACGGCGACGCAGGCGATGCCCAACACGAACTCTTCGTTATCGACGGCGATGCCCTTGTTCGCGATGCGATCCAGTTCCGCTTCGAGCAGGTTCGGATCGTCGAGCGTGTTGGGCGTGAAGCGTTCGAGCCGCATCGCGCGAACGAGCGCGCTGCGTTCGTCGCGCGGCATCATCGAAAGAAGCAGCTTGCCGCTCGCGCTGCAATGCGCGGGAACATGCGATCCGGGCTTGAGCTCCAGTCGCAGCGCCCACGGCGATTCGCAGCGGTCGAGATAAAGCACTTGCGTGTCGTGCAGCGTGCTCAGGTTGCACGTTTCGCCGAGATCGGCGACGAGACGCTCCAGAATCGCATGACGCTGGCGCCGCGCGCCGCTGTGCATCATCACGTCGACGCCGAGCCGTTCGAGGCGCGGGCCGATCACGTAAGCGTTCTTCTGGCCCGGTTCTCGCGCGACGAAGCCGCCCGCTTCGAGCGATTGCAACATGCGATGCAGCGATGCCTTCGGTTGCTCGATGATGTTCGCCAGCTCCGCGAGCGACAGCGCGCCCTTCGCCGCGACCAGATGTTCGAGCACGCTGAATGCGCGCAGCGTAGGCGTTTCGTTGCGCGCGGCGCTTTCGGCGAGCGGCGCGCTGTCCGTCGATCCAGGGTGAGCGAAGGCTTCCGTATCGGCTCGCGTGTCCATGTTGCGCGCTCACGCCGGGTGATGCCGCGCTGCCTGCGCCTGCACGCAAGTCACGGCGATTACGTGAAAGATATCGTCCGCGCTGCAGCCGCGCGACAGATCGTTGGCGGGCTTCGCCAGCCCTTGCAACAACGGGCCGATAGCCTTCGCACCGCCGATGCGCTCCGCGAGCTTGTAGCCGATGTTGCCCGCTTCCAGACTCGGGAAGATCAGCGTGTTGGCGTGTCCTTCGATCTGCGAGTGATGCACCTTGCGCATCGCGATTTCGGCGACGATCGCGGCGTCGAGCTGCACGTCGCCATCGATGGCGAGGCCGGGGCGCGCTTCCTTCACGCGCCGCGTCGCTTCGATGACCTTGTCGACGGCCGCATGATGCGCGCTGCCGCTCGTCGAAAACGACAGCATCGCGACGCGCGGGTCTTCCATCAGAAGACTGCGTGCGCTGTCGGCCGCGGCCATCGCGATTTCGGCGAGTTGCTCCGCATTCGGCTCGACGACGAGCGCGCAATCGGAAAAGACGAGGCCGCCTTTCATCGTATGAAAGGGCTCGCAGAGCATCATCAGAAAGAAGCTGGAAACGAGCTTGAATGAAGGCCGAACGCCGATGATCTGAATCGCGTTACGCACGACATCCGCCGTCGTGTTGACCGCGCCGGAGACCGATCCGTCGGCCTCGCCCATACGCACCATGAGGTTCGCGAAGCACAGCGGATCGCGCACGGCGGCGCGCGCCTGATCGGGCGTCATGCCCTTTTTCTCGCGCAACGCGAAAAGCTCTTCCGCAAAGCGTTCGCCAAGCGATGATTGAGAAGGATCGATCACCTCGATGCCTTCGAGATCGATGCCCGCGCCATCCGCGACCTGATACGCGCGCGCTTTCGCACCCGCGAGCACGATGCGCGCGATACCTTCCCTGTGCGCGCGTTGCGCCGCCTGAAGGACGCGCGTGTCTTCGGCTTCGGAGAGGACGACGCGCATCGGCAGGTCGCGAGCCTGATCGATGATGCGATGCATGGCTTTCATGGCGGGCTCTCGATGGTCGGTCGGAAAGCGCCGCTGCGCGGGCGCCCAGCGGCGTGAGGCAGGACTTAGACGTAGTCCTTGTACTTGTCCAGCATGCGTACCGGCTTCGAGAGCGCATCGCGGCGGAACGGATCGCCGAGCTCACGCGTGCACATGATTTCGATGATCGTCGTCTTGCCATGATTCATCTGCAGATCGATGGCCTTCTTCAGCGCCG
Source organism: Caballeronia sp. LZ028 (assembly GCF_031451415.1). Classification (NCBI taxonomy): domain Bacteria; kingdom Pseudomonadati; phylum Pseudomonadota; class Betaproteobacteria; order Burkholderiales; family Burkholderiaceae; genus Caballeronia; species Caballeronia sp. LZ028. The sequence continues at coordinate 101,343 of NZ_JARUXN010000002.1, forward strand.
GGCCCACATCCTCCAGCTTGTCGACGACGATGCCTTCCGCGCCCATCGCCTTCGCGATCTCGGCGAAGCTTTGATTGTCGAGCTCGCCCGCGACGAAGCGGCGGTTATAGAAGTCCACCTGATTCTTCTTCTCCGCGCCCCATTGACGGTTATGGAAGACCACGGCCGTCACCGGAATGTTGTGGCGCACGCATGTCATGGTCTCCATCAGGCTCATGCCCCAGGCGCCATCGCCCGCATACGACACGGCCGGACGATGCGGCGCCGCGACCTTCGCGCCGATGATCGTCGGGAACGCATAGCCGCAATTACCCCAGCTCATCGCCGCGAAGAAGCTGCGCGGTTTGTTGAAGCGCAGATAGCTGTTCGCGACCGAGTTGATGTTGCCGATGTCCGTCGAGACCATCACGTCTTCCGGCATCGCCTTTTCGAGTTCGCGCAACACCTGACGCGGATGCAGATATTGGCCGCCGCTGAAGGGCTTCTCGCCCTTCTGCTCTTCGATCATGTCGAGGCTGTACGGATCGCGCTCGTGCGTCCACTCGTCGAGCTCCTTCTCCCACGCGGCTTTTTCAGAAGCGATGGTTTTCGCGCGGGCATCCTTCGTCGCATCGCAATCGAGCTTGCGGTCCGCGAGACGTTGCGTGAGCGCGATGGCAGTCGCCTTCGCATCGCCGCAAATGCCGACGGAAATCTTCTTCACGAGGCCGAGCATCTTGTGATCCGCATCGATCTGGATGACCTTCGCTTCCTTCGGCCAGTAGTCGAGACCGTGCTGCGGCAGCGTGCCGAACGGTCCGAGGCGCGAACCGAGCGCGATGACGACATCGGCCTGACTGAGCAGCTTCATCGCCGCCTTCGAGCCTTGATAACCGAGCGGGCCGCACCACAACGGATGATTCGCCGGGAACGAGTCGTTATGCAGATAGCTGTTGACGACCGGCGCGCCCAGACGTTCCGCGAGCGCCTTGCACTCTTCGATGGCATCGGACATCACCACGCCGCCGCCCGAGATGATGACGGGAAATTTCGCTTGCGCGAGCAGATCGGCCGCTTCGTTCAGGCTCTGGTCGCCACCGGGGCCGCGATCGAGACGCTGCGGCTTCGGAATCTCGACCTTCACCTGGCCGTAAAAATAGTCGCGCGGAATATTGAGCTGCGTCGGTCCCATTTCGGACATCGCGCGATCGAAGCAGCGCGCGGTGAATTCGGCCATCCGCGCCGGATGCGTGACGTGGCCCTGATACTTCGTGAATTCCTGGAACATCGGCAGTTGCTTCGCTTCCTGGAAACCGCCGAGGCCGATGCCCATCGTGCCGGCTTCCGGCGTGACGATCACGACCGGGCTGTGCGCCCAGTACGCCGCAGCGATGGCCGTCACCGCATTGCTGATGCCCGGACCATTCTGACCAATGACGACGCCGTGACGACCGGACACGCGCGAATAGCCGTCGGCCATATGACCCGCGCCCTGCTCGTGCACGACCGGAATGAGACGGATGCCGGCGGGCGCGAAGATGTCCATCGCGTCCATGAATGCCGAACCCATGATGCCGAACATCTCGGTCACGCCATTGGCGGCGAGCGTTTCGACGAATGCTTCGGACGGGGTCATCGCCTGCGGACCGCTGGGCGCCGCGCCGGTGGCGGCGAGGGTGGTCTTGGACGGACGTGCTTGGTCGTGCTCGCTCATGAATGTCTCCGGGTGAAATAAAACGGAACGTTCGGTTCCGGAATTCGTATCGTGAAGACATCGTATGACACGCCGATTCCGCGGTCAACCTGTTTTTCGAATAAATGGAATGATTCGTCTCTAAAAAAAATCGGAACGAAGTCGTTCAAAAGAAGGGCGAATCGCCGCCGATGCCCGTGCGGCGGGCTTCGGCGGGAAGTTCGGCGGGAAGTTCGGCGAAATGCGGAGTCAGCGTGCGGCGGGGCGTTGACGCGTCATGAGCGTCAGTCCGTCGGACGTATCGATGAGCGTTGCGAGTTTCACGGCGGTTTCGCGCAACTGCGGAACCGCCTGCAGCAGATCGTTGAGATTCGCGCGCGCGGTCGGCGCATGCGCGGCGAGGCACGCGAGCGCGCGCCCGGTGGAGGCGTCGGTGATGGGCACCGCGACCGCGACCATGCCGAGCACGAACTCCTCGTTATCGATGCCGATCCCGCGCGCCGCGAGCCGGTCGAGCTCGGCTTCGAGCAACGACCGGTCAGTCAGCGTGCGATGCGTCTTCTTGGTGAGCGTGAGGCGTCCGAGAATCTGGCGGCGCTCGGCCAGCGGCATCTGCGAAAGAAACAGCTTGCCGCTCGCCGTGCAATGCAGCGGCACGCGCATGCCGGCCTGCATGTGCAAGCGCAGCGGCTCGGCCGTTTCGACGCGCTCGATGTAAAGGACGGTATCGCCGTCGAGCGCGGTGAGATTGCAGCTTTCGCCGATCACGTCGACGAGCGAGCGCAGGATCGACCGGCATGCGCGCGTGAACGAATTGTTGGCGAGCGTGGCGAGTGCAAGCTGGGCGGCGCGCGGCCCGAGCGCGATGCCGCGATCGGTGCCGCGCGAGTCGGGCATGTGCGTGACATAGCCCTGCGCTTCGAGCGAATCGATCAGCCGGAGCAATGTCGCCTTGGGAATGCGTACGCGCGCCGCCAGTTGCGACAGCGTGTAGGCGTGGCCGGCGGCCGCCAGTTGTTCGAGCACGGCAAGCGGGCGAAGCGTCCGTGCTTCATCGCCGGCGTGTTCGGAAGGATCGAGATGTGTGACGTCGCGCATGAATCGGAAACGGAACGGTTGGTTTCGGATTACGACTACTTTACGCCGGGAAGCGGCGGCGACGCCACGATTTTCAGAACGCTCGGTTGCGTTTTTTTATACGGCTGATCCGGAACGGGCCTTCAGAATGTCTTGCCCAACTCCACCGCGGCTTCCTTCAGACGCGGCACCATTTCCAGCGCGCGCGAGAGCGGCGTGCGCGACACAGGCGCGTGAACGGCGATCGCCGCGATACATGTGCCGTGCGCGTCGGCGATGGGCGCGGCCGCGCACACGATGCCCTGCACGAACTCCTCGTTGTCGATCGCCACGCCCTTCTTCGCGATGCGGTCCAATTCCGCTTCCAGCATTTCCGTGTCGGTGATCGTGTTTGCGGTGTAGCGCTCGAGTTTCATCGCGCGCACGAGCGCATTGCGTTCCTCGCGCGGTTGCAGCGCGAGTAGCAGCTTGCCGCTCGCGCTGCACCAGACGGGTACATGCGAGCCGGGCTTGAGGTCGAGCCTGAGCGGCCACGGCGCTTCCACGCGATCCAGATACAGCACTTCGTTTTCATGCAGCATCGTCAGATTGCAGGTCTCGCCGAGATCGGAGACGAGCCGGGTGAGGATCGCATGACGCAAACGCCGTGCGCCCGCGTGCGTCATCACGTTGAGACCGAGTTGCGCGAGACGCGGGCCGACGACATACGCGTTTCGGTCGCCGGGCTCGCGAATCACGAGTCCGCCCGCTTCGAGCGACGCGAGCATGCGATGCAGCGAAGGCTTCGGCATACCCATGTCGTCGGCCATGTCCGTCAGCGACACGGGGTTGCCCGCCTGGACCAGATATTCCAGCAGCGCGAAGGCGCGCAGCGTGGGCGTGTCGGGCTTGTCCATCGGCATGATTTCCATATCAATTTGTCGACATTATTTTAAATGAGGTGCCGATCGCCGCCTCATACGCCGTTTGGATAAAAATAAACGAAATGAATTGTTCCGAAAAAGAATAGTTGCTATGCTGAAGTCTCTGCTACGGGAGACGAAGCCTCATGATGCGCGACACATGGATGGACGAGCCGGATCGGAAGGTGTCCGTGCGCTCGCTTTTCGGAATCGACACCGATCTGGACGTTCCTGCGTTCAGCACGCGCGATCCGCACGTTCCGGAAATCGACGAGGCGTACCGCTTCAATCCCGAGGTCACGCTGGCGATTCTCGCCGGCTTCGCATTCAACCGGCGCGTGATGGTGCAGGGGCTGCACGGCACCGGCAAGTCGACTCACATCGAACAGGTGGCGGCACGGCTCAACTGGCCTTGCATGCGCGTCAATCTCGATGGCCACGTGAGCCGCCTCGATCTCGTCGGCAAGGACGCGATCGTCGTGCGCGACGACGTGCAGATCACCGAGTTTCAGGAAGGCATCGTGCCTTGGGCGCTGCAACGGCCGGTTGCGCTCGTGTTCGACGAATACGACGCCGGCCGTCCCGACGTGATGTTCGTGATTCAACGAATTCTGGAACGCGACGGCAGTTTTACGCTGCTCGACCAGAACCGCGTGATCCAGCCGCATCGTTTTTTTCGGCTGTTCGCGACGACCAACACGATCGGCCTCGGAAACCTGAACGGTATGTATCACGGCACGCAGATGTTGAATCACGCGCAGATCGATCGCTGGAACGTCGTCGCGACGCTCAACTATCTGTCGCGCGAGGAAGAGGCCCGCATCGTGCTCGCGCGCGTGCCGCAGCTCGATGACGACGCGGGCCGCGCGCTCGTCGATTCGATGGTGAGCATGGCGGGCCTCACGCGGCGCGGCTTCGCGGCGGGCGATTTGTCGACGCTGATGTCGCCGCGCACCGTCATTAGCTGGGCGGAAAACCGCGAAGTTTTCCGCGATACGAAGCTCGCGCTGCGTCTCACTTTCCTGAACAAATGCGATGAAGCGGAACGGCCGATCGTCGCGGAATATTTTCAGCGCGCGTTCGGCGAGGAACTCGATACGCCATCGCAGTGGCACGACGAGTCGGCGCGATGAACGACTCGCGCGAACGCGCGCGACGCGATGCGCTGTGCGCGGCCACCGTGCGAGCCCTGACCGGCGACGACGCATTGCATTACCGCGGTGGCAAGTTGTATCGGCATCTGCGGCCGGTGCCGTTGCGTGCGCCACATTTGCGCGGCGAGCACAGAGAGGAAGATGACGCCGATTCGACGCGCGGCGCGGCCGATGCGTCCGCGTTGCGCATCGCGCATTCGGATGCCGCGCTGCATCGCGAACTCGCTCCCGGTGAACCCGTCGCGCGCATGGTCTTCGACATGCTCGAACAGTTGCGCTGCGAAACGCGCGTGCCTTCCGGCATGGAAGGCGTGAAGCGCAATGTGCGGCATCGCTTCGATGCGTGGTCGCTCGCGTGCTACGAATCGGGCTTGCTCGACAGCGAAATCGGCTTGTTGATTTACACGGCCGCGCAAATGGCGCAGTCGCGTCTTTCGGGCCGCGCCGTGCTCGAAGAAACCGAAGGGCTCATCGAAGCGACCCGTGCGGCGCTCGCGCCATCGCTCGGCAATGCGCTTGCGGGCATGCGCCGCCATCGTCACGACCAGCGCGCGTATGCGGTCCATGCGCTGGAAATCGCGCGAACGATAGGCGAAATGGTGCAGGAAGTGCGGCACACGTTCGTCGAGAGCGATTCATCCGACGACGAAGAAGAAGATGCCGCGCGCACCATGCTCGGCACCTGGTTCGATACCGACGACGAACATGGCGAACTCGAACGGCTGGCGCTCGCTGCGAGTGGCGACAGCAGCGCGCGCGAGGCGACGGGCGAGGCGTATCGCATCTTCACCACGCGTTACGACAAGACCGTTCGCCCATCGACGCTGATCCGGGCCGCGTTGTTGCGCGAATATCGCGAGCGGCTGGACGCTCTGATTGCCGCGCGGCATATCAACGTGCCGCGTCTCGCGCGCATGTTGCAGGCATCGATCACCGTGCCGCGTCGCGATGGCTGGTCGTTCGGCGAGGAAGACGGGCGCATCGACGGCCGGCGGCTCGCGCAAGTGGTGGCATCGCCGGATGAGCGGCGCGTATTCAGACGCGAGCGCGAACGTCCGCACGCGGACTGTGCGGTGGGCTTTCTCATCGACTGCTCGGGCTCGATGAAGGCGAGCATCGAGCCGGTCACGGTGATGATCGACGTGCTCGTGCGAGCGCTTGGCATGGCGGGCGTCACGACGGAAGTGCTCGGCTTCACGACCGGCGCATGGAATGGCGGGCGCGCGAAGCTCGACTGGCTCGCGAAGGGCCGGCCGAAGTATCCGGGCCGGCTCAACGAAGCCTGCAACATGATTTTCAAGGAAGGGGATGCAGGCTGGCGTGCCGGGCGACGCGATATCGCGGCGCTATTCAAGGCCGATCTGTTCCGCGAAGGTATCGACGGCGAAGCGGTGGATTGGGCATGCTCGCGGCTCATCGCGCGTGACGAAGCGCGCCGCATCCTCGTTGTCATCTCCGATGGAAGCCCGATGGACAGCGCGACCGCGCAAGCCAACGATCCGAACTATCTCGATCAGCACTTGAGAGAGGTCGTCGAGAAGCACGAAGCATCGCGCGCTGTGGAAGTGCTCGGCCTTGGCGTCGGCCTCGATTTGAGCACGTACTATCGGCATCACTTCGCAGTGGATCTGAGCGTTGCGCCGGACATGACGCTATTCGCGAAGCTCGCCGCATGGCTCGGTGCGCGGCGCAGAGGCACGACTTAACGCGCGATGTATGTCGTCGGTTTCGAACAGGCCGATGAAGACGATGGCGGTTTCGTCGACATCGCGGCATGGCATGACTTGCCAGCGCTTGCCGACGACGTGGATCTCGGCACACGTTCCATCACGAGCCGCGCGATGCTCTTCGCGCGCAAGAGGCGATCGAAACGCTCATCGGAGCGAAAGGCAACGCTGCGCAGATCGGCGGGAAGATGACTCGAAGGCATGAATGCTTGCCCTTCGATGCCTGAAAGCGCTTCGGCATGGGTCACTCCGCATGATCATTGGCCTCCCGAGACATTCGGTGCGAGAGAGAAGGGATTCGGCCCAGTATGACCAGACAAAAAGCGCGCGTCGTAGTGCCAGACGCGACCAATCGCTGGGGCCAGCGGCGGCGGCATCCTGGCACTAACGATGGTTTCGGCGTGGCTCTAAGCGGTACGTCGAGTTCGGTGCAGTATGAGGGTACTTTCCAAGGAGTCATCGGTGGCTACTCTCGACTACGTTGCGCCGGCCTTTCGTGGCGCGTGCGCCCCATACGATCCGCTCTACGACCCGCTCGTTTCGCCCATCGGCCGTCAGCCGATGGATTACGCGCCCACCTACTGGGTCGCGACCGCAGGCGAGCCGCCCGAAGACGACGGCCCCTTGCCCGGCGATGCCGACGTCGACGTGCTGATCGTCGGCGCGGGATTCACCGGCCTTTCGACGGCGCTCTTTCTGGCGCGCGAACATGGCATCCGCGCGACCATCGTCGATGCGAATCGCACGGCATGGGGCTGCACGAGCCGCAACGGCGGGCAAGGGCAGAACGCGAGCGGACGCCTCTATCGCTCGCAATGGATCGAACGCTGGGGCAAGCAGACGGCGCTCAGGCTCGATGCCGAGATCCGCGAAGGTTTCGACACCTTCAAGCAATTGATCGGCGAGTTCACATGCGATCCGCAGCCGGGCGGGCATCTGTACATCGCGCATCGCGCGCGCAAGATGGACTTTCTCGCGAACGAATGCAAAGTGATGCGCGACGTATTCGGCTACGACGCGCGCATGCTGAGCGCGAAGGAAGTCGCGCAATCGTATGTCGACGATCGCGAGAATTGCGGCGCGCTGCTGGAGCCCGATGGCATCGGCGTGCATCCGTTGAAGCTCGCGTTCGGCTATATGCGTATGGCGCGCTCGCTCGGCGTGAAGGTGCATCCGGGCACGCCGGTCCTCAACGTCGAGACGATTCGCGGCGTGCATCATGTCCGCACGCCGCGCGGCGTGATTCGCGCGAAGGCGATCGCGTTCGCGACCGGCGGCTATACGCGCAACGACATGCATCGCGCGCTATCCGCGAAGATCATGCCGATACTCTCAAACTCGCTCGTTACGCGGCCGCTTACGCAGGAAGAACTCGCATCGACCAATTTCCTCTCGCGCCAGGTCATTACCGATACGCGCACGCTGCGCTTCTACTATCGGCTGTTGCCGGATAACCGCGTGCAGATCGGCAGCCGCAGCGCGATCACCGGCGCCGATGCGGCAAACCCTCGCCATATGGACGTGCTCATCGAGGGCTTGCATCGCAAGTTTCCATCGCTCAAAGGCATTCGCATCGATTACTCGTGGTGGGGCTGGGTCGATGTGAGTCACGACATGATGCCGCGCGTCGCGCAACCCGATCCGCAGCAGAGCATTTTTTATGCAGTCGGTTATGGCGGAAACGGCGTGTCGTTCTCCGCGCATGCGGGGCGGCGCATGGCCGAGCGCGTCGCGGGAAAGTGGCAGCACAGCCGCGACGATCTGCCGATCTACGACTCCGCGCTCGAATATCCGAACGTGATGGGCATGGTGAAGTGGAAAGGCTTCGCGCCGTTCCGCCGCGTCGGCCAACGGTTTCTGTATCACAAGTATCTGGCGCAGGACGAGAAGCGCTGAACGCATTTTGGTCTCTTTCGCAACGCACTGAAAACATCGACACATGAGCACACAAACGAATCAGGATTACATTCGCCTCTTGCAGACGTTCAACGATGCCTGGAACCGCCACGACATCGACGCGCTGATGAACTGCATGGCGGACGAATGCGTTTTTCACGGCGTGGCCGGACCCGATGCGCTGGGCCGCACGTTCAAGGGCCGGGACGAAGTGCGCAAGGGCTTCACGCTTGCGTGGGAAACCTTTCCCGATGCATCGTGGAATGACGGCGAGCACTTCGTGAGCGGCAATCGCGGCGTATCGGAATCGACGTTTCGCGGCACGAAGGCGGACGGCTCGCGCATCGAGGCGCGCATGGTGGACGTCTTCACGTTCAGCAATGGCAGGATCGCGGTGAAGAACGCCTATCGAAAGGATCGTCCGGCGCTTTGAAGCGTCATTGAACGAACGCCTCGACCCGCCGGCAACGAACCCGCGGGCGAGCGCCGAATCGGTACAAGCAAATCAGGAGACGACATGCAATCGAGTACGGAGCAGAGCGATCTCAAGTGTGGCCTCAAGCAGCGCCACATGACGATGATCGCATTGGGCGGCGTCATAGGCGCCGGACTATTCGTCGGGAGCGGCGTGGTGATCCAGCAGGCCGGACCCGCGGCGATTCTCTCGTTTCTCATCACGGGCGGCCTCGTGGTTCTCGTCATGCGTATGCTCGGCGAGATGGCCTGCGCGATGCCCGCCGTCGGCTCGTTCTACGAATATGCGCGGCTCGCGTTCAAGACGCAGCGCGGGCCGGGCCGTCTCGCCGGGTTCCTGACGGGCTGGATGTACTGGTACTTCTGGGTCATCGTGATCGCGCTCGAAGCAGTCGCGGGCGCGAAGCTCGTGCAGTTCTGGATACCGGATGTGCCTGCATGGATGATCAGCCTCGTGTTGCTCGTCGTGCTCACGCTGACCAATCTCATTTCGGTCGGCAGTTATGGCGAATTCGAGTTCTGGTTTTCGTCGATCAAGGTCGGCGCGATCATCGTGTTCCTGTTTCTCGGCGGCCTGTACGTCTGCGGCTTCTGGCCCGCATCGATGCACACGACCGATGTCGCCGCGACGTTCCTCGGCCATGGCGGCTTCATGCCGAAGGGCATCGGGCCCGTGATGACAGGCGCGGTCGCGGCGACCGGCTTCTACTTCGGAGCGGAAATCGTCACGATCGCGGCGGCCGAAGCGAAGGAGCCTGCGAAGGCAGTTGCGAAGGCAACTAATTCCGTCATCACGCGAGTGCTCGTGTTCTATGTCGGATCGGTGGCGCTCGTCGTCGCGCTGGTGCCGTGGAATTCGCACCAGATGGCGACGCCTTATGTCAGCGCGCTCGAAGTAATGGGCATGCCCGCCGCAGCCAACGTGATGAACGCGATCGTCCTCACCGCCGTGCTGTCCGCGCTGAACTCGGGCCTCTATGCGGCATCGCGCATGCTGTTCGCGTTGACGCGTCACGGCGATGCGCCGCTCGGACTCGCGAAGGTCAACAAGCGCGGCGTGCCGACGCGCGCCATTCTGCTCGGCACGGTGTTCGGGTATGTGTCGGTGGTGATGTCGTATGTATCGCCGGATACGGTGTTCGCGTTCCTCGTGAATTCGTATGGCACGGTGGCGATCTTCGTGTATCTGCTGATCGCGTTTTCGCAACTGCGCTTGCGCGGCCGTATGACGAGCTTCGAAGTAAGCGACCTGCGCGTACGCATGTGGGGATTTCCCTATCTCACGTGGCTCGCGATCTTCGGGATGATGGCGATTCTCGTCGCGATGGCCTTCATTCCCGATCAACGCAAGCCGCTGTGGCTGGGCGTCGCGAGTCTCGGCATTCTGATCGTCGCGTATGTCGTGTTCAAGCGCGGCCGCAAGGAAGTCGAGGTCGAAGACGAACATCACTCGACGCGGCATCTCCAGACCAGCGAACGATAAGCACTGAAGCAAAGGCCGGTTTGCCGAATCGAAAACCGGCCTTCAATCCTTGAACGTCTTCGCGGTTTCTTCCGCAGCACGGCGCAGATCGGGTTCGAACGCAAGCAACTGATCGAGCGCCACGCGCCCCACCGGCGCCTGAATCGCAATCGCCGCACACGCGCGATTGCGATCGAGCATCACCGGCACCGCGATCGCAACGAGTCCCTGCAAATGCTCCTGATTGTTGATGGCGAGCATGCGGCGGCGTGTCAATGCGAGCTCCTTGCGCAGTGCGTCGCGATCGGTGATCGTGCGCTCCGAATACGAACGCAACGGCAAGCGTTCGATCATGCGTTCGCGCCGATCCTTCGGCAAAAAGCTCAGCAGCAGCTTGCCGCTTGCGGAGCAATGCAACGGCACATGCGAACCTGGCTGCAGATGCATGCGCAGCGGCCATCCCGTTTCGACGCGATCCACATAGACGACGTCGTTGCCCGCGAGCATCGTCAGATTGCATGTTTCGCCGACGCGCATGACGAGCTGTTCCAATAGCGCATGACGCGCCGCAGCGGGACCCGCGTGCATCAGCACGTTGATGGCGAGCGTACGCACGCGCGCCGAGCATTCATAAAGCTTGTCGCTTGCGCCGCGCGTGACGAGCCATGCGTCCATCAACTGCACCAGGATGCGATGCACGGTCTGTTTGGGCAGACCCAATGCATCGACGAGCTCGGTCATGGAAAGCGGGCGATTCGCCTCGGCGAGCGTTTCGAGCACGCGAAACGCGCGCACGGCGGCGGCATTCGATTGATTCGAAGTCACGCTTGTCTCCGTTCGCATACTTTTCGGTTTTATTTCATTGTGCGTCGAAAACACCGGTTTTCGGGACTCTAAAAAGTCCCGAAAAGCTGAATTTCCGATGCTCGCGCTATCGCTGCACGCGTTAGTCCAGAAAACGGGACCGCGCGACGGACGCGGCTGACTAGATTGGAGAGCACCTTCAATCTTCCAACAGCCGAGGTTTATCGCATGAATCACATGGCAAGCGGCGCGACGCTCGCACGTCCTCACGACGATGCGCCGAATCAACCAGAACCCGATGTGGAGCGCATCGTTGCCGCGCTCGTGACGCGAGCGCGCGCCGCGCAACGACGCTTCGAACAAGCGGGCCAGGAGACGCTCGACTTAGCTGCATCGGCCGCAGCGTGGGCCATCATGGAGCCGCAGCGCAACCGGCAACTCGCGGACCTGGCCGTGCGCGATACGGGCCTCGGCAACGCCGACGACAAATTCCGCAAGAACCATCGCAAGACGCTCGGCCTGCTGCGCGATCTTCACGGCGTCGCGACGACGGGCGTGATCGCCCGCGACGAGGAACACGGCATCGTCGAAATTGCGCGCGCGGTCGGCGTCGTGGCGGCGATCACGCCATCGACGAATCCGGCCGCGACGCCCGCCAACAAGATCATCAACGCGCTCAAGTGCGGCAACGCGGTCATCGTCGCGCCCTCACCGAAGGGCTATTCGTCGTGCGCGTTGCTCATCGAGTTCATTCATGCGGAGTTCGCGAAGGCCGGTCTCGATCGCGATCTCGTGCAGATGTTGCCGCATCCGATCGGCAAGGCCGCGACCGCCGCGTTGATGAAGCTCGCGGATCTCGTCGTCGCGACGGGCTCGCAGGCGAACGTCCGCATGGCCTATACGAGCGGCACGCCCGCGTTCGGCGTGGGCGCGGGCAACGTCGCATCGATCGTCGCGGCGAGCGCGATTCCCGATGATGCAGCGCGCAAGATTGCCGCGTCCAAGACGTTCGACAACGCGACGAGTTGTTCATCGGAGAACAGTGTCGTGATCGAAGACGCGATCCATGCACGCATGCTCGATGCGTTGACGAAGCAGGGCGGCGTGCTGCTCGACGGTGCGCAGAAGGCGCGGTTGCAGGCGGCGATGTGGCACGACGGCAAGCTCTCGGCGCGCTGCACCGCGCGCTCGGCGACGGCCATTGCGCGCGAAGCGGGCCTCGACGATATCGCGGCGCGCGAGCCGAAGTTCTTGATGGTCGAGGAGAGCGGCTACGGCGCCGAGTATCCGTTCTCCGGCGAAAAGCTCTCGCCCGTGCTGACGGTCTATCGCGCGCGCGACATCGACGCCGCAATCGGCATCGTGCGCGGCATCTACGAATACATGGGCGCGGGACATTCGGTCGGCGTGCACGGCGCGGACGATGCCCTCGCCGTCCGGCTCGGCACTGAATTGCCGGTGGCGCGCGTGATCGTCGATCAGGCGCACTGCCTCGCGACCGGCGGCAACTTCGACAACGGCCTGCCGTTCTCGCTGTCGATGGGATGCGGCACCTGGGGCGGCAACAACTTCTCGGCGAATCTCGGCTATCGGCAATACCTGAACGTGACGCGCATCGCGTATCGGATTGCGGAGCGCGTGCCGGAAGTCGACGCGTTGCTCGGCGATTACTTCAGGAGGATCGGGCGATGAGCGCGCTAGCGGATCGAATCGTTCCTTCCGATCGTGCGCCGGTCGTTGCATCCACGTTGCGCGCATTGATCGACGCTCGCGCCGGACGCGCGCCGGACAAACCCTTCCTGCTCTCCGCGGTCGGGGACGACATGCTGACCTTCGGCGCGTTGCGCGAAGCATGTCTCGCGCTGGAAGAGCGTTTTCATGCTGCGGGCCTGCGTGCGGGCGATGTCGTGTCCGTCTTCATGGGCAACGGCATTCAGACCGCGCGGCTGCTGCTGGCGGCGATGTATAGCGGCCTGGTGGCGAATCCGCTGAATCTCTTGTGTCAGCCTTCGCAGGTGCGCTATATCGTCGAGCATTCGGAGACGCGCGCGATCTTCGTCGCCGATGACACGCACGACACCATCGTCGAAGCGATCGACGTGTTGCGTCGCGAAGGCATGGACCGTGACGTCGCTGTGGTGCGTACGTCGCCCGATGCGAACGCTTTACCCGATATCCCGACGCTTCCGTCACGCACGATCGGACTCGTGCGCGACGAAACGCCCGGCACGCATATCGTCGCGAGCGATGCGGGCGCGATGAATCCCGGCGATACGGCGCTGCTCATGTACACGTCGGGCACGACGGGCGCGCCCAAAGGCGTGCTGCTGAGTCATCGCAGCCTGCTCGCCAACATGCGCAACATCAGCGACGAACATCGGCTATCCGATGATGATCGCGTGCTCGTATCGTTGCCGCTCTATCACATCAACGGTCTCGTCGTCGCGCTGCTGTCGCCACTGTGGCACGGCGGATCGGCCGTGATGACGCCGCGTTTCTCGGCGCGCACGTTCTGGAACGAGGCATCGCAGTTCGGATGCACATGGATCAACGTGGTGCCGACCATCGTCGCTTATCTGCTGAACGGCGAGGGCGCTGAGGGCTGCGATCTGTCGGCGCTGAAATTTTGCCGCAGCGCGTCGGCAGCGTTACCGGCCGATCATCATCGGGCGTTCGAGAAGCGCTTTCGCATCGGCGTCATTGAAACGATGGGCATGACGGAGACCGCCGCGCCGATATTCAGTAATCCGTACGACGAAACGTTAAGGCGAATCGGCAGTATCGGCTTGCCTTCCGGCGGCGAAGCGAAGATCGTCGACATCGATGGACGTGAGTGCGCGCCCAACGAAACCGGCGAGCTCGTGCTGCGCGGCGAGCAATTGATGAGCGGCTACTACAAGCGTCCGGAAGAAACGCGCAACGCGTTCACGGAAGACGGATGGCTGCGCAGCGGCGATCTCGGTTATCGCGACGAGGCGGGCTTCTTCTACATCAATGGACGCGCGAAGGAACTGATCATCAAGGGCGGCGAGAACATCGCGCCGCGCGAGATCGACGAAGCGCTGCTGCGTCATCCCGGCGTGCTCGAAGCAGCGGCCGTCGGCGTGCCCGATGCGGCGTATGGCCAGGACATCGTCGCGTACATCGTGCCGAACGGCGGCGCGGCATCGCTCGATGTGGCCGACTTGCGCGCGCACTGTCTGCGCGAACTCGGCCGTTACAAGACGCCGCGTGAATTCCGCTTCACCGATGCATTGCCGCGCGGACCTTCGGGCAAGGTGCAGCGCCTGAAGCTCGTATAGCTGACACGGCTCGATATTCCACATCAGATGGACCAAAGGAAGGAGACACTGTGAACAAGCAACGTCAGCGCGTGAAGACGCGCCATATCATTCTCGGCGTGATGTGTCTGATGTACTTCATCTCGTACATCGATCGGGTGAACATCGCCGTGGCAGGACCGTTGATCCGGCAGGAGATGGGCCTCACGTCCGTGCAGCTCGGGCTCGTGTTCTCCGCGTTCGCGTATCCGTATGCGGTGATGCAGATCGTCGGCGGATGGCTTGCCGATCGATTCGGCCCGAAGCTCGTATTGACCGTGCTCTCGTTGATATGGGGCGCGGCGACGCTCGCGACGGGCTTCGCGGGCAGCATCGGCATGCTCGTGCTGTTGCGCCTTGCGTTGGGCATCGGCGAGGGCGGCGCGTTTCCGACCGCCACGCGCGCCTTCACATTCTGGATGCCGGTGCGCGAACGCGGCTTTGCACAAGGCATCACGCATAGTTTCGCGCGGCTCGGCGGCGCGGTGACGCCGCCGCTCGTGCTTGCCGTGGTCGCAGCGAGCGGCTGGCGCGAGGCATTCATTCTGCTGGGCATCGCGAGCCTTGCGTGGACGGTGCTGTATCTCTTCGTCTTCACCAATTCACCCGATGAAAACCGCCGCGTGACGCCCGAGGAAACCGCTGAGATCGGCTATCGCGCGGGAGAATGCGCGCGCGCGAGAAAGCAGCCGACGCCGTGGCGCATGCTGATTCATCGCATGTGGCTCGTGACCTTCGTCGACTTTTGCTATGGCTGGCTGCTGTGGGTGTATCTGACGTGGCTGCCTTCGTATCTGAAGGAATCGCGCGGCTTCGATCTGAAGCATCTCGCGCTGTTCACCGCTTTGCCGCTGCTTGCCGGTGTGATCGGCGATACGCTCGGCGGCGTGCTGTCGGACCGCATCTACCGGATCACGGGAAAACTGCGGCTCGCGCGCTGCAGCATTCTCGTGGTGGGCATGGGCGGGTCGCTCGCCTTCCTTCTGCCGATGGTCAATGCGCCGAGCCCGATCATGGCGGTGTGGTTCCTGACGGCATCGTTCTTCTTCCTCGAGATCACGAATCCGGTGCTGTGGACGTTGCCGCTCGATATCGCGGGCAAGTATGCGGGCACGGCGGGCGGCATGATGAACACGGGCTTCGGCATCGCGGGAATGGTGTCGCCGGTCGCGTTCGGTTATCTGATCCAGCAGACAGGAAGCTATAACGTGCCGTTCACGATTTCAGCGGGATTGCTCGCGGTCGGTGCGGTCGCGGCGCTTTTCATCGATACGAGCAAGACCGTGGAAGCCGATGAAGCGCGTGAGGCGCGCAGTCGCGAGGAGATGGGCGTGCCGGCGTTCGCGGGAGGGGCGGGGCAGTGGCATGAGTAGCGGCGTTCGCGCGTCGCATTGTTACGGTTGAGACGCTCGGCTCTGTTACGCTCCGGCATCCTTATTGAACGACGGAAGAGCGATGGTGGAGCATGACATCAGGGAGCGAGCGACGGCGCTCGCCAGCGCTGCTCAGGCTGCAATCGAGCGTGGCAAACGCGACCAGGCAATCGCCTTGTGGCACGGGACGTTCGATATCGAACCTCACGAGGCTCATTACGCGATCGAGGCCACCAATGGCCTCATCCGATTAGGTGAGCCGCTTCTCGCGCTGGAAATGTGTACGCGATGGATCGCGCGGAACCCCGACAACGCGATCGCCCGCGTACAGCGCGGCATCATCTATCTGAACGAATGCGGGGATCGGGAAAGCGCGATCGAGTGCTTTGTCGAGGCGCTCGAATTCGATCCCGACAACTGCGACGCACATTCCTTGTATTCGGACCACGTCGTCGCGGCGATGGTGCGCAACTCGCCGCGCGCGAGTGCAGGCTTCAGCAAGTTCGCAGCGTCCGAGCCGCCGGCCGAGTTGCCCGCGCCGATCAGCGTGTGGGCTTCGTCGATGAACAGCACGATCGGCGTCGCCGATGCCTTGACTTCATCGATCACGTTTTTCAGGCGCTGCTCGAATTCGCCTTTCACGCCCGCACCGGCTTGCAGCAGCCCGAGGTCGAGCGTGAGAATGCGCACGTCGCGCAAGAGAGACGGCACACTGCCTTCGGCGATGCGCAGCGCGAGCCCTTCGACTAGTGCCGTCTTGCCGACGCCCGGCTCGCCCACGAGGATCGGGTTGTTCTTGCGCCGCCGCACGAGCACGTCGATCATCTGCTGGATCTCGCGATCGCGGCCGAACACCGGATCGATTTCGCCGCGACGCGCCTTCTCCGTCAGGTCGATGGCGAAGCGCTCGAGCGCCTGGCCTTCGGTCGAGCGCGGGGCCGCCTGCTTGACGGGCGCTTGAGCATCTGCAACTGGTGCGCTTGCGTCGCCTTCGTCTTCCTGCGCGGGCGCGTTCTCGCACGACGCGCGTCCGAGACGCGGCACGAGCCGTTCGATCTGCGCATCGGAAAGCGAAAAAAGCGGCCACGCGTCCTGCGTCCGCATGACATGCGGTGCGCCGATGAGCGCGCGCAGCAGATGCGCCGAGCGGATCGTGCCGTCGATATCCTCGCGCGATGCGAGATTCCACGCGTCCTGAAGCACGCTCGCGAGCTGGATGGAAAGCGACGGCATGCCCCGCAGATTGCGCGGCAGGCGGTCGATTGCGGCGAGCAGTGCGTTCCAGATCGCATCGACATCGATTTCATAGTGACGCAGGATCGCGGGAATGTCGCCTTCGTCCGCCTCGATGAGCTTCAGCAGCCAATGCTCGACGGTGATTTCGTCGGAAAGGCGCGTCTGGCACAGGCTCGCGGCCGCTTCGAGCGTGCGGGCGCAGTGCTGGTTGAGCCGGCGAAGCAGATGAGTGGAGTCGCGCATTGTCATATGAAGTCGGTGCCGAGGTGAATGAAAGAGGGCGTACGGTGGGGATGAATTGCAGAAGAAAAGCCAGCCCGCAAGCAGGCTGGCTTCGACGGCTCACGTTGTCATGAGCCGCTGGGTCACGCGCTTACGCGCGCTCGTTCCACGTGTCCTTGTGGATGATGTTGCCGTCCTTGAACGACCAGGTGATCTGCTCGTAGCGCAGTTCGACTTCTTCGAGATGGTTGTGCTTCTCGAAAGCCGGGTTCTTGATGTCGAGCATCTTCGGACGGACCGCGACGACCTTGACGTTGTCGAGCTTGGTGTTGAAGTATTCCTTCTCCTTGCCCGCGTCGTCGATCTTGTACCACTTGATCTCGACCGACTTCAGCGTCTGGCCGCTCGTCACCGCCTTGTACAGATACGGCGTGGACGAATCGGTTTCCTTGGTCAGCGTGATCGGCGCGTGCACGCGCGTGCCGGTGAGCTTGCCGGTGTTGCCATCGGTCGGGATATGCACGCCATGACCGAACTCGACGATCTCGACGCTGCCTTCGCGGCCTTGCACGGTGACGGAAACGGCACCGACGAAAGCGAGATCGCCGCGGAACGTCATGCGGTGCGTCTGCTGTTCGATTTCGAGCCGCACGCCGATGACACCGTTTGCGCCATCGCACGCCTCGTCCGTTCCACGAGCGGCCAGTTCCAGCTCGACCGGCGCTACGTGCCGCCTTGCCTGTCGCTGGGCGCGCATGAGCTTCACGTCGAGCGCATCGGCCGGATCGCCGACATCCTGCTGGCGAAGAGCCTCGCCCTCGGCGCGCGGCGCAGCGAGCGCATCGAACAGGTCGCGGAATACGGCGTCGCCGACGTGCAGTTGTTCTGGCTTCTGCATTGCATCCATGCCGCGTGGCCGCAACTCCGATTCCTCGCTTCGAATCCGAACTTGCCGCCCGAGCGCTTGTACACGGTCCTCGCCGAGCTCGCCAGCGCGTTGATGACGTTCTCCACGAGCTCGCAGCTCACGGACATTCCTGCGTACGATCACGTCCGCGCCGACGAAGTGTTTGCGGAAATCGAATCGATGATCCGGAACTTGCTGGATGCGATCATCCCGTCGCGTGTCGTGCCGATCGATCTCGCGCACGAGAACGCGACGACGTGGACCGGCCAGATTCTCGACACCCGTATCGCCGATGGCGCCGCCGACTGGTATCTGTCGGTCAATTCGACGCTGCCCGCGTTCGAACTCGTCGAACGCATTCCGCGGCTGTGCAAGATCGGCGCGCCGGACGAGGTCGATCACATCGTCAATTCGGCTCTGGCAGGTATCGCGTTGAAGGCCGTTCAGCGCGTGCCGGCGGCAATTCCCGTGCGCCTCGATAACCAGTACTTCGCGCTCGATGCCGCGAGTCCCGCGCACGCGCGCATGCTGTACTCGCAGGGTCGCTTCGCATTCATCCGGCTGCTCGAGCGCGCGAGAGTTTCGCAGCAGGATAATGCGCGCTATCTGCTGTCGTGGACGCCGGACCAGGGCGCGGGGTCCTCGCTCTCGGTGCAGTTGCGCGCCGAAGCGGGCGCGGGTCCGCTTGACGTGCTGGCGCTGCGTCACTTCACACTGCCCTCGCGCATCTTCGTGACGAAGACGCTCGCCGAGAAGGCAACCGGGCAGCCGCCGCCGCCCTTGCCACCTGGTGCGCTGGCTGCCGCGCAGAAGGTTGGCGTCCCGTTACCGGGGGCGAACTGATGCACGCGGCGCGTTAGTTCACGCCGATCTGGAACGCGCGAGTGCGTGGTCCGAAGGCCCCATCGGCGAATACATCGAACTGTGCAACCGAAAGCGGCCCCCCACTCGAGCCTGGCGGATCAAACGCCGGACGAGGCATACTTTGCGACGCTAACCGCGATTAAATCGGCAGCATGATCGCCCCGGACGTTCCACCTAAAAAACTCAGAAAACCCTCCGAACGAGCGAGGCCCCCTCTGGCCTCCGCTCAACAGGAAAGAGAAAGCCCCGCGCAAAGCGGGGCACCCATCCTCTCAAACCTCCAACTGCTCCAGCACCTTCCCCTTCGTCTCGATCCCCATGAAATGCACCGCCGCCGCCGCGACGACCGGCACGACCGCGAGCGCATAGAACGCGATGTCCATGTTCCCGCCCATCAGCGTCTTGCCGACGAGCGCCGGCGCGAAGATCGCCGCGATCTTGAGCCATGCGCCACCGAGACCACAACCGAAAGCGCGGATACTCGTCGGATATAACTCCGGCGTATAAACATAAGCGGTGATAAACCCGCAAGCCATGAAGCCGAGCGCGAGCGCGCAGAACGTCGCAACCACATACACAGACTGCGCGACGAACACGCCCGCGCATACCAGCGACAGCGCGCACAACACGAACGACCAGTTGATGACCGGCTTGCGCCCGACCTTGTCGACGATCAGCGCGCACGTCAGCGAGCCGATCACGCCCAGCACCGACGCCGCCACCGCAAGATTCAGCGCAAGCTGCAGCGGCGCGTGATAAACCGTCTTGTAGATCGTCGGCAACCACGTCGAGAGACCGTACTGCAGCACGCCGCACGTCATCCACAGCAGCGCGACGGCGATCGTGCGCTTCAGATACGCCGGCCCGATCAGATCGAGACGGCGCCGCTTCGGATGCCGATTCGCCATCGCTTCGAATTCGGCGAGATTGCCGAGCGGCGGCAACGGCCGCTTGACGGTCGCTTCGAATGCGGAAAGCGCATCGCCCGCTTCCTTCATGCGGCCGCGTTCACCGAGCCAGCGCGGCGATTCCGGCACCAGCGCGCGCAACATGAAGAACAGCACGAGCGGAATGCCGCCGATGAAATACATCGCTTCCCATCCGAATCGCGGCACGATCCACGCGCCGAGCGCATTCGATGCAAGCAGGCCGATCGGAAACACGATCTCATACAGCAGCACGAAGCGCCCGCGTCCATGCGCGCGCGTGATCTCGTTGATGTACGTCGCCGCCACCGGCAACTCGCCGCCGAGCCCGAGGCCCTGCACGATGCGCAACGCGACGAACACGGCGAACGAAGGCGCGAAGCCGCATGCAATGCTCGTCAGTCCGATGATCCCCGAGCTCCACGCGATCGAACGCACGCGCCCGAAGCGTTCCGCAAGCGAAGGAAACAGGAATGCGCCGATCAATTGTCCGATCGATCCCGACGCGATCAGAAAGCCGACCTGTCCCGGCGTAAGCCCCCAACGCTGGATGAGCAGCGGCAAGGTCGCCGCGATGACGATGACATCGAAGCCATCGAAGAACGTCGCCGCGCCGATCAGAATCCGCGCGCGCACCTGCATCGCGTTGGCGGGCAGCCGTTCGATGCGCGCGATGATCGATCCCTTCGTGACCGCGTGAGCGGCCGCGCTCGCGTCCGCGACTGTCGTGGCCGTGCCGCCGTGCTCAACGGCCGTGTTGCTCATGCTCCTCATGCCTGCTCCCGTCAATGTGTTATGCGAGTGCCTTCGCCGTATCCGCGAGCGACGCGATATCGACCGCACGTCCCTGGCTCATCCATTTCTTCGCGACCTTCAGATCGCGCGTCGCGTTGATCGCGATGACGCCGCGCAATACATCGCCTTCGAAGAAGAAGAGCGATGCACGACGCGCGTCCAGATCGCCGCGCACGACAGGCGTCGCGCCCGGCGGAATGTCGCCGAGAATCTGCAGGTTCACGTCGTACTGATCCGACCAGAACCACGGAATCTCCGCATACGGCGTGCGAACGCCGAGCACGGCGCGGGCCGTCGCGATCGCCTGGTTCTGCGCGTTCGCCCACGATTCGAGACGCACGCGGCGCTTCAGCCACGCATTCGGATGATTGGCGACATCGCCGCAAGCGAACACATGTGCATCGTGGGTCGCGCCGAATTCATCGACGACGATGCCGTCGTTCACTTCGATGCCCGCGCTTTCCGCGAGCGCCGTGTGCGGCGCGAGACCGATGCCCGCGACGGCAAAGCCGGCGTCGATGAACGTGCCATCGGCCATCGAAGCGCGCACGCCGCCTTCGCAGTCTTCGAGCGATACGACCGATGCATTCAAACGCACATCGACACCGTTATCGCGATGCAACTTCAGCAGAAAGTCCGACACGCTCGCGGGCACCGAACGTCCGCACAGACGCGGCGCACCTTCGATCACGGTCACATCGACGCCGAGCTTCTTCGCGGTCGCCGCGACTTCAAGGCCGATCCATCCGCCGCCGATCACGAGCAGGCGCTTCGCATGACTCTCGCGCAGACGCTTGCCGATATGCACCGCATCGTCGAGTGTGCGCAGATAGGCAAGATGCGAAGTCTTCACGAGCGATGCCGGCAGACGGCGCGCCGCACCGCCCGTTGCGATGACAAGCCGGTCGTACTGCACTTCGCGTCCACTCGCGGTACGCACGATGCGCGCGTCGCGATCGATCGACGTCGCGCGTTCCGGCTGCCACGCTTCGACGTTCAACGCGGCGAATGCATCGTGATCGACGAGACGCACGGTTTCGATATCCGCTTCGCCCGCGAGCACGGCCTTCGACAACGGCGGGCGCTCATAAGGAAGATGAATCTCGTCGGCGATCATCACGAGGCGGCCATCGAAGCCCTCCTTGCGCAACGTCTTCACGATCCAGCCCGCCGCCTGTCCGCCGCCGATCACGACGACTGTCTGAAGATCAGCCATTTTTCCGCTCCGTCATGAACTTGCCTTCGGGCGCCTTCGCCTCTTTCTGGCGGCGCGTGTTGCCGTCGAGACCTCCATCGACGGCCCATTCCGCAAACACGGTCGGACCCGGCTCGAACTCGCGCGGCTGCCATTCGGGCGTGAGCACGTCTTCATCGGCGTAATACTCGATGAGACCGCCCGCCGGATTCTTGAAGTACCAGAAGTACGCCGACGAAACCGGATGACGTCCCGGTCCGAGTTGCGTGGTCCATCCGCAGCGGCTGATATGCAGGCCGCCGCCGAAGACTTCGTGGATGTCGCGCACCGTGAACGCGACGTGATTCAGGCCGCGTTTTCCATCGGGTAGTTGCAAGAGAAACAAATCGTGATGACCGCCATGCGGCGCGCAACGCATGAACGCGCCGCGTCCCGGATAGCGGTCCGATGTCTCGAAGCCGAGCAGCTCGTGATAGAACTTTTCCTGCTCCGCGACGCAGTTCGTGAAGAACACGACGTGTCCCACTTCGACGGGTTCCGCGCGCTCATAGACGGGGCTCGGCGTATCGATGCGCTGCGCGTTGCCCCACACGTTCGACAGTGAGCCCTTCACGTCGATGTCGCGCTTCTTCGTCACTTCCACACGAATCGCCATGCCGTTCGGATCGATGCAACCGACCGCATCGTCGGTTTCGATGTGACCGGGCTGGCCCGCGAAGCGTCCGCGCAATGCGTCGAGTTCGGCGCGCGTCGCGACGGACCACGTCACTTCGCGCAACGTCGGACCGCCTTCGAATGCGGGCGGCAGCGCGGGATCGTCGGCCAATGCAAGCAGCACTTCGCAGCCGTTGAGCGTTTCGAAACGCGCGCGCGCTTCATCGTGCGCGACTTCCTTCAATCCCCAGTCCGCGAAAAAGCGCCGGCAGGTGTCGAGATCGGTCACGCCGTAGGTGATGCGTTCAATGCCAAGGATCGTCATGGCAGCTCCTTCAGTTCGCCCACGGCAGCGGGGCATCGTTCAAGCCCCAGTACAGGCTCTTTTGCTGCATGTATTCGCGCAGGCCGAGACGGCCTTTCTCGCGTCCCATGCCGCTGTCT
This sequence comes from Caballeronia sp. LZ028, assembly GCF_031451415.1. Lineage (NCBI taxonomy): Bacteria > Pseudomonadati > Pseudomonadota > Betaproteobacteria > Burkholderiales > Burkholderiaceae > Caballeronia > Caballeronia sp. LZ028. The sequence continues at coordinate 124,447 of NZ_JARUXN010000002.1, forward strand.
TTCCATCCGCCGAAAGGCGTCGAAATCGAAAACTGCTTGTACGTGTTGATCCAGACCGTGCCCGCGCTCAACGCGCGCGCGAGGTTCCATGCGCGCTTGTAGTCGCGCGTCCAGATGCCGGCGGCGAGACCGAACACGCTGTCGTTCGCTTGTTGCAACAACGCGGCTTCGTCGTCGAAGGGCAGGGCGGCAAGCACCGGGCCGAAGATTTCTTCCTGACACATGCGCGCATCGTTCGCGAGACCTTCGATGATCGTCGGCAGATAGAAGAAGCCTTTCTCGCGGCCATCGCCCGTCGGACGTTCGCCGCCGCATAACAGCGTGCCGCCTTCTTCGAGACCGAGCGCGACATAGCGTTCGATGCTCTCGCGATGCTGCGATGTGATGAGCGGACCCATCTGCGTGATTTCGCGCGTGGGATCGCCGACGCGCAGCCTGCGTGCGCGATCGACGAGACGCGACATGAACTCGCCGTACACCTTGCGTTCGACGAAGAGCCGCGATCCCGCGATGCACGATTCGCCCGATGAACTGAAGATGCCGTACAGCACGCCGTTCACTGCGTGATCGAGATCGGCATCGGCATAGACGATGGTCGGCGACTTGCCGCCCAGTTCGAGCGATACCGGCATCAGCTTTTCCGCGGCAAGACGCGCAATACCGCGACCGACTTCGGTGCCGCCCGTGAACGCGACCTTCTTGACGAGCGGATGACGCACGAGCGCATCGCCGATGACCGAGCCCTTGCCGGGCAACACGCTCACGACGCCTTTCGGCACGCCCGCTTCCTCGCAGATGCGCGCGAGCGCAAGCGATGCCAGCGGCGTCACTTCAGCGGGCTTCAGCACGACCGCGTTGCCGGCCGCGAGCGCAGGCGCGAGCTTTTGCGCATCGGATGCGATCGGCGAATTCCACGGCGTGATTGCCGCGATGACGCCGAGCGGTTCGTGCACGCTCATCGTCAGATAATCGCCGCGCGAAGGCGTGAGTTCTTCTTCGAGCGTTTCGAGGCACGCTGCGAAGTAGCGGAACGTGTTGGCCGCGCTCGTGACCAGGGCGCGCGTTTCGCTGATCGGCTTGCCGTTGTCGCGGCGCTGCAATTGCGCGAGCGCTTCATGACGCGCTTCGATCAGATTCGCGATGCGATGCAGAACCGCAGCACGCTGATGCGGCTTCAGTCCGGCCCAATCGGCCTGCCTGTAAGCGCGATCCGCGATCTCGACGGCTTCGCGCGCGTCGTCGGCATCGGCGGTGCTGATCTCCGCGTTGACGGATTGATCGGCGGGATAGATGCTCGCGTACTGATTGCCGCGCCCTTTGCGCCACTCGCCGCCGATATAGATATCGCCGGACGCTACGAGCGAAGTGTCGGGATGATTCATCTTTCTGAAGCTCCTTAGATGACGCAACGCGCGGCGCGATTGCGCAACGCACGGATTGCGCTGAATGCAGTCAACGCCGATGTCTTCGGATTCGACGGCAACGGCTTGCCGCACATTTCCAGCGACATCTCGCCGAACGCGCCGCGTGCGACGATGCGATGCACGTTGCGCTCGACAGCCGGATCGGCGATGAGACGCACGCGTGTGCCATCGAGCCCGAGTCCCGCCAACGCGATGGTCGCCGCGACGTTCGCGTTCTTCGGATAGAGACGCGCCGCATCGCGTGCAGTGCCTTCGAAGATGACCTTTTCTTCAGTCAGCGACTTCAGATCGCAGAGCGTTTCAGCAGGCGTGCCGAGCCAGCCGAGCGGCGGCTTGCGGCCGGTGTACTGCACGTCGTCCAGGCCGCCTTCCTTCGCGGCGGCGAGCGCATCGACGCCGCCGATCGCACCCGAGAGCAGCGTGATCGTGGCCGCGCCTTCATTGGCGGCATTGGCGAGGGCATCGAGCAAGCCGGCTTCCGACAGCGCGCCGATCGATGCGACCGCGCAATCCGTGCCCGACTTCAGCAACGGCACGACATGATCGACGAGCGCCGCATGTCCCGCGCATTCGAGCGCGAATTCCGGATGACTGGCGAGCGCATCGACGTGCGACACGACATCGACGTTATCGCCGAGCACGGCGCGCACGTTGTCGCGATCGCGTTCCGGCACGATCACATGCGAGATGCGAACGAGCGGATCGTTGTCGAGCGCGCGATACACCGCCGAACCGATCGCGCCGAAGCCGATCATCGCGATGTCGATCGCTTGCCGTGCATGGAGGGGATCACGCATATTCCGGCTCCTTCGGCTCTTCCTTCTTGACGGGCGGCCCGGCGAACGCGGTCGCGAACGAGCCGACCGACAGCATGTCCACTTCGACCAGCACCGGGCCATCGATCGCGAGCCCTTCGCGCACGATGTCATCGGCCTGATCGAGCGACGTGATGCGGCGATGCGCAAGGCCGAGACTCGCGCAGAACTGCGCGAAATTCGGCTGATGCAGATCGACGAACATGCGGCGTCCGCCGTAGTTCGCGTCCTGAATGTTGCGGATCACGCCGTAGCATTGATCGTTCATCAGCACGATCATGACGTTGGCCTTTTCCTGCACGGCGGTTGCGAGCTCGCCGACATTGACCATCAGACCGCCATCGCCGACGAGCGCGACCGTCTTCTTCGCCGCGCCCGAAAGCGCGGCGCCGATCGCCATCTGCATGCCTTGCCCGATGCCGCCGCCGAGCGCATGCACGCCCGCGCGCGGATTGAAAATCTTCAGCAGGCGATTGCCCCACGTGCTGTTGGAGATCGTGACGTCGCGGACCCAGTTGTAATCCCGGCCCACCGCGCGTTGCAGCGAATCGACGAGACGCTTGTACGGTCCAAGTCCCTTCGACACTTCCGCGACGGCCGTTTCGCGCGCTGCCGCGAGATCGCTCGCGAACGCGGCATCGATGCGGATGCGGCCTTCGAGCAGCGTCGCGAGTTCATCGAGCACGCGCGATGCATCGCCATGCACGAAGAGTTCGTTGGGATAGCCGCGGTTATCGGCGAGCGCATCGGCGTCGATGCGATAAAGCGGCTGCGGCAGCGCGAGCTTGTACTTCAGCGTTTCGTTGCCGCGCAGACGCGAGCCGACGACGACGAGCGCATCGCAGGTCTTGTAGAACGCTTCGACGGACGGATGCACGTTGAATGCGCCGAGCGTCGCCGGATGATCTTCCGGCAGCACGCCGCGACCTTGCACGCTCGTCACCACGCCGAAGCCGAGCTTCACGAGGCGCTCGACCGCGCCGCGCGCATGACGCGTGCCGCCGCCGAGCCATAGCAACGGACGCTTCGCGTTCGTGAGCGCATCGGCGAGCTGCTTCACGCGCAGACTGTCGTGCGTGAGCATGCCGACGTGCGGCGCGGCGAGATCGGCGGGCCATTCGATTTCAGCGGCCTGAATGTCGATGGGAATCTCGACGCTCACCGGGCCCGCAGGCGCAGTGAGCGCGACGCGCACGGCTTCGCGAATCGTCGGCAACGCGGTGTCCACGGTGCGTACGCGAAACGCCGCCTTGGAGATGGATTGCAGCATCGACAACTGATCGGGCGCTTCGTGGATATACGCGAGATCCTGATCGAGATACTCGGTTTCGATCTGCCCGGTGATATGCAGCAACGCCGTGCCCGCCGTCAGCGCTTCGACCATCGCGCCCGCTGCGTTGCCGGCAGCCGTGCCCGTCGACGTGAACGCGACGCCGAGTTCGCCGGATACGCGCGCGAGGCCGTCGGCCATGTTCAGGGCGCCCGCTTCGCCGCGCGCGCCGACATAGCGGATGTTGCCGCGACGCCCGATCGCATCGAGGATCGGCATGTTGTGAATCGAGATCACGCCGAACGCCGTGCGGACGCCGCATTGTTCGAGGAACGCGGCGATCAGTTCGCCGACCGTGGTTTTTTCAGACATGACGAGCAAAGCCTCCGGAAACATCGATATGGCTGCCGGTCGTGTACGACGACAGCGTTGTTGCGAGATAGAAGAGCGCCTGCGCCGCTTCTTCGGGCAAGCCGAAGCGGGCGAGCGGAATGTTTTTCTTGCGCGCGAGCTCGCCGGTCCATTCTTCCCAGCTTTGGCGCGTGGGGTTATCGGCGTTTTCGTTCAAGTAGTTCTGATAGCGACGCTTCCATTGCCCCGATTCGACGATGCCGATGAGAATCGAATTCACGCGGATGCGTTGCGGCGCGAGTTCCGTCGCAAGCGATTTCACGAGACTCAACACGCCCGCGCGCGCCGATGAAGTCGCGACCATATGCGGCTCTGGTTGCAGCGCGAGCAGCGAGTTCACGCAGACGATCGCGGGCGAAGGCGCATCTTTCAGCATCGGCAAGAAGGCGCGCGTCGGACGAATGATGCTGAAGTACTTCAGTTCCAATTCGTCGCGCCAGGCGTCGTCGGTGGTATCGGCGAATGTGGAGACGCGGCCCTGACCCGCGTTATTCACGAGCATGTCGACGCGGCCGAAGCGTTGCATTACCTGCGATGCGAATGCGTTCACTTGCTCCGCGTCGAGCACGTCGCAACGCGCGGCGAACAGTTGCGCTTGCGGGAATTCATCGGCGAGCGTTGCCTGCGCGCCTTGCAGACGTTCGCTGTCGCGCCCGCAAATGGCCACCGATGCGCCCGCTTGCAAGAACAACTTCGCCGTCGCGAGACCGATGCCCGACGAACCGCCGGTGACGACAGCGACCTGGTCCGAGAGATCGATTCGAATCATTGCAACCCCAGAGATTTCATGTAGCGGTTCGACGCGGAAGCACGCGCGCCCGGGCGATAGTTGAGACGCATCGAGAGCGCCTCGGCGGCTTCGCGAACCTTGTCGACGAGACCGCTGTCGAGCAACGCTGCGTCGATCTCGGGACGCGGAATCGTCGTCGTGATGACGGCGACGATGCGTCCCGTGTCGTTGCGAACGGGCGCGGTGACGACCGATATGCCGCGCTCGAACGACGACTGGCTTGTCGCGTAGCCGCGTTCGGCGTCTTCCTTCACGCGCTCGAAGAGCTCTTCGACCGTTTCGGGCGTGGACGTCGTGAAGCGTTCGAGATGCGCTTCCGGATAGAGCGCGCGCAGTTCATCGAGCGAAAGATCGCCCATCAGAACGTGGCCGTGCGTCGTCGCATGGGCGGGAAGGCGCGTGCCGACGTTCACCTTCACCGAACTGAAGATAGGCGCGTGACTCTGCGCTTTCGCGACGAACACGACATCGCGCCCATCGCGAATGAGAATGTGGCTCGTGAGACCGGTCGCGTCGCGCAATGCTTCGATGATCGGCAGGCCGAGATCGGTGAGTTCAAGCGAGCTCAGATATTCGAAGCCGAGACGCAGCACGGCGACGCCCAGCCGATAGTTGCGGTCCTTGTCCGCGCGCTCCAGAAAGCCGAGCGATTCGAGCGTCTGCAACAGGCGGAAAACCGTCGTGCGCGGAATGCCGAGGCGTCGCGACAATTCGGGCGCGCCAAGCACCGGTTCGCGCGGCGAGAACTCGGTGAGGATCTTCAATCCGCGTTCGAGTCCCGGCACGATGTAAGTCGGTTCGCCCTTGTCGGCTTCTTCCGTGGCGAGGGATGTCATTGCGGTACTCCGTCTTTCGTGTGGCATTCGATGCTTTCGCAAAACGCATCGATCAATGCGGTGTATGCAGCGGGTGATTCGACGTAGCCTGCATGGCCCGCACGCGGCATCACTTGCAGATTGACCCGCGCGGCCTGCGCGATGCGCTCGCATGCGTCGGGCGGCGTGATCGCATCGTCCGCGCCGACGGCGACCGCGATGCGTCCGTGAAAGCGCGCGATATCCGCTGCGAGATCGGCGTTGGCAAGCAGATGCGTCGCTTGCGCATAGCCTGCGGGGACGATGCGCGCCATGTTCCAGCGGACCCATTCGCGCGCTTCATCGTCGGCGTAGTGCGAAAGCATGTTGGCGCTGCGCTCGCGTGCGAGTCCTTGCGGGCCGAGTTCGTTCAGCATCTTCAAACGTGCATCGCGTTTCGAATCGCGCACTTCCTTCGATGCAGCGCCATAACCCGCAGCCGGCGATATCAGCAGCAGGCCCGCGACGCGCTGTGGCGTATGCACGGCGAATGATCCCGCGATGATCGCGCCGAGCGAATGGCCGACGATCACGCATCGATCGATATCGAGCGCATCGAGCCACGCGCGCAACGCTTGCCCGTAATCGAGCGCAAGCGGCGAATCGTTACGTATGCAACTAGATTCGCCATACCCCGGCGCGTCCCATGCGATGACACGCCGCTTCGCACCGAGCGCGCCGATCTGCCGGACCCACGACGCCGCGCCCGACCCGATCCCATGCAGCAGCACGACGGGCAGCGCGCGCCGATGCATCGCACCTGCCTCGCGATAACCCGTGATGCCGTGCGCGGTTTCGATATGCGTGTCGGGAAAGCACGCGAGCGTCTGGATGTTCATGCGAGCCTCAGCGCTTCAACTTCGCCAGCGGCGAATCCGGCGGATACGTCGGCGTGATGGGTTTCGGCGCGCCGAGCATCACGCACATCAGCGCGTCTTCCTCGCCGATGTTGATCTCCGTGCGATACACGCCCGGCGGCACGGAAATGAGATCGCGCTCGCCGAGCACGGCTTCCCACGTTTGTCCGTCCTTCTCGCAGACGACTTTCATCTTTCCGCGCAGCACGAAGAAAATCTCTTCTACGTCGATATGAATATGACTCGGCCCGATGTTGCCGGCGGGAATGACCATCGTCGAAAACGTGAAGCTGCCTGCGGGAATCGTGTTCATGTCCTTCGATACACCCGTGCCGCCCGTGCCGACATAACGCATCTGCGCGCGACGATACTTCGGGTCGTAGTCGGCCTGGAACTTGAGCGCGTCCCAGTCGTAACGGCGCGTTTCGAGGCGCGCGACGCGCGTGTCCATCCATTGTGCGAAGCTCGCTTCGGCGGGCTGATCCCACGACTTGCGTTCGATGTCTGCATCGGCCATTGCTTTCTCCAGGTTCCAATCAAATAGAGCGAATCAATTCATCACGAAGCCGCCGTTCACCGGCAGCAACTGGCCCGTTACGAAGCGCGCCGCATCCGAGAGCAGGAACAGCACGGGGCCGTTCACGTCGTCGGGGACTTGCGCGCGCGTCAATGCGCGGCCTTTGAGGTAATACTCGTGACGCTCGGCGGGCACATATGCGGTGGCTTCCACTTCGGTGAGGCCGGGCGCGATCGCGTTGACGGTCACGTTGTCCGCGCCGAACTCGCGGGCGAGCGAGCGCGTCATCGCGATCACCGCGCCCTTGCTCGCGACGTATGCGAGCAGCTTCGGCGCGCCCCACAGCGCCGTATCGGATGCGATGTTCACGATCGCGCCGCGTCCCGAATCCTTCAGATGCGGCAGGCACGCGACGCTCATCAGCCAAGTGCCGCGTACGTTCACGTTCATCACCGCATCCCATGTTTGCGGTGTGAGCTCGCTGGCGGACTTGCCGCCCGAGTTGGTGATCGCGGCGTTGTTGATGAGCGCATCGAGACCGCCCAACGCATTCGTGCCTTGTTCGACGAATTCGGCGATGCTTCGCGGTTCGTTCAGATCGAGCGGGAAGAAGTGCACGTCACGCAGTTCGCGCGCAAGTGCTTCGCCTTCTTCGCTAAGCACATCGCCGAACGCGACGTGCGCGCCTTGCCCGACGAGCGCGCGCACGAAGGCCGCGCCGAGTCCGCGAGCGCCGCCGGTCACGATCACGCGACGGCCGTCGAGCGCTTTCGACGCATCACGCATGAGCGTGCTCCGTGTTCTTCGGCAATGCTTCGAGCGCGGCGAGATGTTGCTGCGCGCGCTGCTTCAACATGCGACGCACGCGCGTCATGCCGACATCGTGCTGATAGAGGAATTCGTGATCGCGTGCGTTCGGCGCCAGGCTTTCGAGCACATAGCGGTCTTGTTCGAGCACGGCCCAGTGCAGTCCTTCGAGACGATTGCGATACAGGAAGCGCCACGCATCGCGCTGCCATCCGGAGACCTTGCGCGTGCGCCAGAAGTAGACCTGGCAGTTGTCGTTGTCGACGGGCGTAGCAAAACCGATGATCCCGAAGTTGCCGCCGGGCCCGAACTTCTTCTTGTACGGAATCGCGAGGCGCATCCACAGGCAGCCGGTTTCGCCGAGCTCCACCCAGTCGAAGTTCACGTCGCGCTGATTGACCTTCTCGAACATCAAGCCAGTTTCGGTCTTGCGCACGCGCATGTCGGCCTGCTTGTCGCCCTCGGCCATCGAATGCGATGTCGCGTGCAGATACGCGCCGTGCATCGGGTCCATCACGTTGTCGATCGCGTACTGGTAATTGCACTTCCAGTGCGACATGCACAGGAAGCTCGCGTATTCCTCGGCGACGAGTTCTTCGGGCAGCACGAGCGGCGCGGGTTCCTTGTTGGCGTCGTCGCCGAACCAGAGGAAGATCGCGCCCGCGCGTTCTTCGACGGGGTACGACTTCACGCACTTCTGGCCTTCGAGCGGGCACGCGGACACGGCGGGCACTTTCTGCACAGTGCCGCCGCCATCGACTTCGATGCCGTGATACCAGCACGCGACGCTGCCGCCGAGATTCCAGCCGAGCGACAGACGCGCACCGCGATGCGGACAGCGATCTTCGAGCGCATGCACTTTGCCTTCGTTGTCGCGCCAGAGCACGATCTGATCGCCGAGTCGCGTCAAGCCGATGGGCGCATTCGCCACTTGCCAGCTCGGCGCCACGGGATACCAGTAATTGCGCAAGCCGCGATCGAGATAGGCCTGAACGGGATCGGCGGCGGTTGTTTGCTGAGGGGACGTCATGGGAAGAAGCTCCTTCTTTATTCGGCGAGCGTGCGCAGTTCGGCGGCGAGGCGGTCGGCGGTCCATGCGGTGCCTTCCGGCGTGCGGAAACCGTCCTTGTTCAAGCCCGCGACCACCTGTTCCAGTTCCAGCGCGCCCGCTTCGAAGACGCGTTCGAGCGCATCGCCGAAGTCGTTTTCGTATTGCGTCGGCTCGGCCTTGCGCGTCTGCCAGATGAAGTTTTCAGTCTCGCCCGGCTTTTCGATCACGCCCTTGCCGGCGACGTTGTTCGGCTGCGGCGCGAGCCACGGCTTGAGATGCGGGTTGAAGTTCACGACTTTTTCCATGTCACGCCACCTTGATCTGAATTTCCTCGCCGGCGAGGCGCACCGAATACGTCTTCAGGTCGCGGCCGCCGGGCTCTTTCAGGCATTTGCCCGTGGGGATGTGAAACACCGCTTCGTGCAGCGGACATTCGACGGTGTCGCCATCGACGAAGCCTTGCGTCAGCAACGCATATGCGTGCGGGCAGACGTTCTCGAGCGCATATAGCGCGTCGCCCACTTTGTAGATTCCGATTTCCGCGCCGTCATCGAGCTTGAATTCGATTGGTGCGTCTTCCGACAGATCGCCGGCATGCCCGGCGCAGCGCCATTGTTCAGACATCTTTCACCCTTTCCTCTGGTTCGTCTGTGTTCCACTAAAGGAACAACAGTTCGTGTATGGTGATTATAGGAGTCGACTGGCTTGGAAAAAATATAAAAGTAGATATCTAGGTGAAAACACTTAAGTCGACGCGGTTCAAAGCTCGCGGATGAAGTAAGAACGCCCGTTTGTCATTGATCCGTAAGCCCTTTTGCCCGGCAGAATGCGCCGTGTCCGCGTCGTCTCAGGGTCTACCCGGCTTCATCACAAATTTATTTTTTTGGCGCGGGAAAGCTCACTATACTTTCCATAGGCAGGACGTTGATCCATATATGGAACGTAAGCGAGTGGCGGGACGTCTTGCTGGGGAAGGGCCATAACTGCGATCAGCAGGAACAGGAAAGCGGGCGAGGCCCGCGCTCGAACCACACGATCAGGAGAACGAAGGGTGAAGCACATCATCGCAGCGGGGCTCATCGGGGCCGGGGTCGCGACCGGCGCGGCCGCGCAAAGCACGGTCACGCTCTATGGCAGTCTCGATGCCGGCATCGCGTATATCAACAACGTCGGCGGCCATCCGAAGTGGATGGAGGAGCAGGGCAACATGCAGCCGGATCGCTGGGGCTTTCGCGTGGTCGAGGATTTGGGCGGCGGGCTCGAGACCGTCGCGCAACTCGAGAACGGCTTCTACACGAACACGGGCAACTTCGCGAAGGCGGGCACGCTTTGGAATAGGCAGGCGTATCTCGGGCTCGAGCAGGAAAACGTCGGCACGCTGACGCTCGGTCATCAGACGCCGTTCAGCTTCGACATGCTCGGACCGCTATCGACCGCGTATCTCGCGGCGAGCTGGTACGCGTTTCATCCGGGCAACATCGATCAATTGGCGGATACGGGCGTGGTGCCCTACGACAACTCGGTGAAATTCCGCTCGGCGAACTTCTATGGCTTCTCTGCGGGCGCGATGATGGGCCTCGGCAACACGACGAACTTCTCGACGGGCCGCAACTACGGCTTCGGCATTACGTATGCGAACGGTCCGTTCAAGGCGGCGGCCACGTATTCGAACGAGCACAATCGCACGCCCGCGATCGCGACGACCGGTCTGACGACGTTTCAGGGTCAGCCGGCGGCGACTTACATGGCGGACAAGCAGGAGGAGATGGGCGCGGGTGCGTCGTATGAGATCGGCAAGTTCGTCGTGCATGCGCTTTATACGCGCGTGAAGCTGCAATCGAACGGGCAGTCCGATACGTTTCAGTCATACGATGCGGGGTTGACCTTTAAACCGGTCGCGTGGAACTGGATCGCGGGCGGCGCGGCGACGACGACGTTCGCGGGCGGACGATGGACGCAGTTCGAAATCGGCGATATCTATATGTTGTCGAAGTCGACGCAGCTTTATGTCAATGCGCTTTATGAGCATGCTACTGGGGGGGTGAAGGCGGCTTTCTTTACCGCTGGGGTGTCGAGTACGGCGAATCAAGTCATCGTGCTGGCGGGGATTCATCACTCGTTTTGATTTTTTGGTTTTGGTTTTGGTTTTCGCCGGATCCCGTATTCGCGTCGGTCTATTGGCGCTGCCCCTGTGCGGGGCGGCGCCTACTTTCTTTGCAAAATTAACCATTACCACGGAAATGGTACGGTCCGTCAGAATCTGGATTGGGCGGCGATGCGCGGCTCGCGCAGCGGCCCGAACCCGGCACGCTTCGACGGGCACATCGAGCATCTCCTCGCGAACCGATGAAGGCGAAGCCGACCCGCTCAACCTTGCTTTCCATCGCAGAGTGCGAAGTTGCGGGTTGTGTCGCGTGTGCGCCAGCGGCAGCATGCACAGTTCAAGCGATCGTTGTTGACGGTAACGCCATTCTGAACGTCAACAGCTCGGGCGCGAGCGACGAGCGCGCGGTCACGGTTGGCGCTTCCTCGACGACCGCAACTGTGACCATCAGCAAGCTATCGATTAAGGGGAACGTGCGGACCTACCCAGGCGACACGCAATATCCGATTGGGCTTATCAATCTTCAAGCGGGGGCCGTGGCACTCGCTGATGTCGCGGGCAACGATTTCAGTGTGCCCGCTATGCCGTTCGGAATTGAGCTATCGACAGTACGACAGCGGTAGCGCCATTTCAGTCCTTCGACAGCGGGAACCGGCTGCCCGGGCAGCGCGTATTGCGAGGCACGGCTCCGCCGACCTCCGGAACGTGGGTCATCGGTGACACCATGACCAATAGCAACCCAGCCGGAACAGCCGTCGCCGGGTGAACCTGCACCGCAGCAGGCACGCCGGGAACGTGGAAGGCTTTCGGAGCGCTCTCGTAAAGCGTCGCTCTGCTATGTGCATCCGCTACGCCGCAGCTCTGCTAGCCGCGCTTATTTTTCACAGGTGCACGCTCGTCTACATAGAAGCGATCACAACACCATCGCCAATACGGGCGGACACGGCGGCGTGCAGTTACCTGAGCATGAAAGCGGCTCGAACTCGATCGATCGGCTCATCCACCCGCAGCAACGCTAACCCCAAGGACACAAAGCAATGAAGGTGCATATCGAGAACCAGGGCAGTTTCAGATATTCGGGTCATCGTGGACGGTGACACGCTGAACGATTCGACGCTCACGCCGGGAGAGGCGGAAGTCTACGCGACGGAACCTGAAGGCGTCGTTCAGTTGCGCGAGTTGGGCGGTGGCGAGGCGCAAGACGAAGCGAGCGAGGACGTCGAGCGCGCATAAGTAGAGGCCCGCGCCAGGCGGGCCTTATGGGTGCTCGTCGCGAAGGTCGAGCCGCGCATCGACGCTCGACCATTTCCCTTACCCCACCGAGCCGTGATCCTCGTAAGCGATCAGACGGCTGCCACACGCGGTCAAATGTCCGTCGAGTGCGACGCCATTGCCGTTCGTGTCGGTCAACCTGTCCGAGCATTGAATAATAGGGTTGGTGCCGTGTTCCGGGCACGTCACCAAATCACCCATGCGAGCCACCCCGCGCCCCTTGATGTCCATCGTGTCGGAGCCCGTGATGATGCGCCCGCCGTGGGTGGTTGCGTCGCCTACGCATGCAATTGAGGTCATTTCAGAAACTAGAAGTTAGTCGATTCTCAAACCGCTACGACCCAATATATTTGTATCTCAAGCGCATCTGAGCGTGGTCTCGTTGGATTTCGACTTGGAGAATTGGTTCTTGGGGCTTGCCATCTGACCAGAGCACTGCTTCCACTCCCCATGCTTCACCACCATTCATCTCAAAAACATCAATGAAGCGCCGGGAGCCTCGCTGCTCTATAAATGCTCGGTCGAGTGGTGCTACACCGATCCGTGGGTTATCCAAGAAGTACTCTGCCAACGTTTCCTTGATTTCCTCAAGAATGGGCATCGTTACGTCGAACTTTGCTTGAAGTGTTTGAGCATCTTGAGCATTGATGGCCTCGATGAATTCGGTGATAAGTAAGTAAGCTTCATCGTTGTTCAACTTGGTCATTTAGATCTACCTCGCTTTGATGGTGTGGTTGTTCTGGCTCCCGCGCTGGCACCTATCCCGGAGAAGTAACTTCTCGCTTTCAAGACCGCGCATTTTGCGGCTTTGGAACTTAGCCCGGCGGCTTTCAATGAATTGAAGGCAACTACAGTCTCGCTTCCAAGTGTACCGCCTAGCGATGCCCGGTCTTGCGCGCGGTTCGCGTTGTAGTGCGGTGTCCCCCGGGTCGTTCCGTCTTGATTTCGCCCCTGCAGACTGATCGCGGGGGCGTCGTTATAGTTGTAGCCCGACATGCCATTGACTGCGGCGTCCTGATAGATGTGATGCGAGTCTTGCAACCCGCCAACCCTTCTGAGATCTCCGTGACGCCCCGTTTGGACACCCTCGTTCTCAAGTATCTTCTCGCAATCATCGGGACACGGACATGTCGTTAAGCCAAGAGGCTCGATCCATCGAACCGGGTTCGGCGCGTATTGATATACCTGGCTGCACCGTGCGATCGCTGGAATTCAGCAAATGCACCTCAACGACGACGCGCGCCGGGTGGTCGCGGAACGGCTTTTCTAGCTGCCGGCAGACTGACAGCCGCCGCTGCGTTTCTCCCCGATCGGGGAGAAACGGGTAGCCGCGCGTTGGTCGATTCCGAGCTTTAGAGGCCAGAAACAACAAGGGCCGCTCACGCGGCCCCAAGATGCTTCCCTCATCGTTATCCCGGTCGACCGGGCGTAGTCAGAAAGGCTGCGAAGCTATCAGCAATCGCTGACGCTTGCCCTGTCTCGTGCGACCAAAGAACTACAACAGGCTCTCCGGCATCGCCAAGCGTTCCATAGTCGAAGCAGTAGTAATCCCCCGTTCCGAATTCCGCAAACGGTAGCAACTGAGAGAGGTCGATAGAGCTACCTGAGAAGTTGTCTCGCCACTCTTGCCAATCTTCTTTGAAGTGACGAACTATCGACTCCCACGTTTTGCGGGGATCGCGTGCATCGAATACAGGAAACACAACCAAAGCACCCAATGCTTTGCCGTTGTTGTCCAGAAGCCAATCCGAGAACGACTTAGGCAAGCGTCGCGCCAATTCCGTCTCAGCTGCATGGATCGCATCTACTGTTGTGCCTATCACTCGCGCTTTAGCCATCATTTCTCGCTTAGGGTAAAGAGCCCGCCTTCGGGAGACTCAACTTGCCGGTCCCAGGCGACCCAGAACTCGGCATCTTTGCCGACCAGCACCCATTCCGCTTGCGCCAATAGCGATGCTGAATGCCTCGATGGTCTGCCGCCAACATCGGGTCAGCATGCGAATAATCGTAACCGGAGTCATTTTCGAAACGAGGTCTGTGTGCAAGTTCATACCCCGGTGGTGCCTTGATATTGGCTTGCTGGCCAGCATCAACTCTACGTGCCTGATTTTGGAGCCAACCACGCATTGAACTTGGCGTATTCGGATCGTTCATGACATCTCGCCAGCGAGCATCCGGATCTACGTACGGCTCCCCACAGCAACAAACCTTTGCCAACCCTAGCGGATCGATCCACTGTGTCGGGTTCGGCGCGTACTGATATAGGTTTGTTCCGCCTGCAAGACCGATAGGGTCTTGCGTGATGAACCGTCCCGTCGCCGGATCATAGTACCGATGCCGATTGTAGATCATTACCGCCGAGTAGACATACAAAGGGCCGCGTATGCGGCCCTTTGTTCATAACTCTTTTCTCAGAAATTCTTTCAGCTCCACCTCCGAGAATTCAAACTCAGGCCCCGCATCCATTCCTTTAAGATAATTCACTACGCGTTCTAAGCGAGGATCATCAAAGGAGTGGTCCAAATAAAACTCGTACGCATAGCGCGCGACCTTGTCTGGAGCGTAACCCTCCACCGTGATAAGGAAATGCAGACCATTGAGAAATTGAGCTTTCATGTCAGACACGATCGTTTCTCCTTATGGGCATCTCGACGTGGCTCTGCCAGAAGCTGTAGCTTTGCCTTGATCAAGGTCCGCTTTTGTCGGTGGGTAGTGCGGCAAGTCTAGTACCTCACCATTGTCCATCTTGGGATGAACTCGGTTGACCTCTCCAGCTTGGTTATATGTCTCTTCCCACGACCGAACTTGCCCCGTTCCAGGATTCCATTCAGTTACGTGCGAACGTCCACGAGTGGGACCCGGATTTAGAGCGGGGACTTCAGCATCGTAATACCTAATTCTCCCGTCCGGGAGTCGCCGTGTATTAGCGGCACTTCCCTGTGCTTTTTGGAGCGCGCGCAACTTACGTGCGAGTTTGTTTGCTGGACTGTCGCATCTAAGTCCAAGCGGATCAATCCACTGCACCGGGTTAGGCGCATATTGATAGACGTTGATGCCGCCCGCAAGCCCGATGGGGTCTTTCGAGATGAACCGTCCCGTCTGCGGATCATAATACCGATGCCGGTTGTACGTCAGCCCCGTCTCGTCGTCCGCGTACTGACCTTGGAACCGGATAGCGTTATCCGCTTCGGCCGGATCCGTCTTGCCATAGGGCGTTGGTTTCCTTCCACCCCACGCCCTATACCGCGCCAGCCACACAACCTTACCCGACTCGTCGAGCAACTCCTGCGGCGTGCCAAGGTGGTCATTCTGATAGAACAGCGTCGCATGACGGCTCTTCGCCGGAACCTGAACAAACCCACCATCGGTGCCCGTCGCGAGAAACGCGGGTTCGACCAGCTTCTCATCGAGACGAGCGAGCGGCACGAACGTCCCCGGTTCGTGCAGATAGAGCGACGCCCGCGTCCACTGATGGCTCACGTCCAACGTGTGCATGCGCTGCGCGACCGGCAGCGAATACGCGTCCTGCTCATCTTCCCGCACCGTCTGATAAGCGGCATTCGCGGACTTGCGCTCGCGTCCATACTCGCGCGGCAGCTCGTCAAAGCGCTCTTCCATGAGCAGCACATCGCCGTCCCATGTGAAGACGGTTAGCTCGGTTGCGCCTGTCGCGCCTCTGACTTCCTTCGCCACGCGCCGCCCGAACGCGTCGTAGGTATAGCTTGCGGCAACATCGAACGGCGCAGTGCCAGAAATCCAGGTAGTAGAACCATCCGTGCTCCTCTCCCGGCGGTCGATCTCGTTCGCCGCTGGCGGCTTCGCGTAGCGCTTGGCCTCCGTCAGCCGGTTCTGCTGGTCGTAGGCATAGACCCACGTCACGCCATTAGGCTCGGTCTTGCGGCTCAGGTTGCCGCGCTCGTCATACGCGTAGTGCGTGCGGTTCAACTCCTTCAGCACATTGCCGATGCACTTCGGCAATGACTGTTCCCATGCATGAAGCTTCTTATCATCGTCGGAGCGGCGTTGATCCCACTGTGAGCGCGCCGGCTTGCCCGGATTCGCGCGCAGCCACGCTTCATCTTCGGCGCGTTCCCGCGCGTGCCGCTCGGCGCGCTCTGCGTCCGTCTCCACGACCGGGCGCGGCGGAACCTTCTCCGGATCGACAGGATTGCCCGCCGGATCGAACGCAAAGATTTCGGTCAGATCGGGCGTCACCGACTTGAGCAAGCGCCCGAGCGGGTCATAGGTATAGTCGGTTACGCCGCGCGCGTGATCCTCGATACGCGTCAGGTGGCCCGCCGCGCTGTACTGATACGTGCGCCGTGCAAGCACATCGAGCAGGTTGACGCTCGTCGCATGACGCACCGACATCTGCGCGAGCCGTCCCACGCGGTCATACTCGCGCGTCTGCGTGAAGCTGCGATGCGTGCGCTTCACCTCCCGATGCAGCTTGTCGCGCTCGAAGTCCACCAACGGCTTGCCGTCGACGAGAACGCCGTGAACGTGGCCGGAACCATAGCGCAGCCAGTCGACCGTGCGCGTATTCGGCAAGGTGGTCTTCGTGCGATTGCCGAGCACGTCGTATTCGTGACGCGTGACGGTCGAATAGCTGCCCCGGAAAGACGGATGAACGTGCTGCTCTTCCGCGAGCAGGTTATCGGCATCATCGTAATGAAGACGCGTCACGGCGCCGCCGCCCTTGGCGGTGACGAGCCGCCCGCGGGCGTCGTAATAGAACTGCTCGATGGCGGCGTTGCCGATCTTGCGCGCGAGCAATCGGCCCATCGGATCGCGCTCGTAACGCGTCTGGACCCCGGCTTCGGTCGAGGCCGCGAGCCGTCCGGCGTCGTCCCATTCGTAGCTGATGCTGCGCCCATCGAAGCCGGTCTGTTCGATCAACTGCCCGAGCGCGTCGTAACGGAAGGTCGTCGACTCGTTGTTTTCGTTGCGCAGCGAGGCGAGCCGGCCCTGCTTGTCATAGCCGTAGCCGATCCATTGGCCCAAGGTTCCGGGAACCACGATCGTGCGGCGAGAGTGCAACTCATTGAGCTGACCGTACCCGTATAGCGTCTCCGTGCCCGCGCCGTCACGGTACGTCAACAGGTTGCCGTTGCCGTCCCATGTGAACTTTTCTTCCGTGCCGTCCGCGCGCGTGATGCGCTGAATCTGGCCGCGCGCATCGCGCCGGTAGACCGTTTCGTTGCCTTCTGCATCGGTCACGCGCGACAGATGCCCGCGCTCGTCGTAGGAATACAGCGTCGCGTTGCCCGAGCAGTCGGTCGCCCTCATGAGACGGCCGCCGTTGTCATAGTCGAACTGGCGCGCGCCGCCCTTCGGATCGGTCAGCGAAATCAGCCGTCCGCGTGCGTTCCACGAATATTGGGTCGTTCGGCCCGCCGCGTCGGTGACGGCAACCGGTCGGCCGAGCGCGTCGTAATCGGTCGTGCTCACGTCGCCGGTCGGACTCGTCACCTTCACCGGCAAGCCCGCGTCGTTGTACTCGGTGCGCGTGGTCTGCGAGAGGGCGTCGGTGACGGCGCTTACACGTCCTTGCTCGTCGTATTCGAAGCGTTGCACCTGACCGAGCGCGTTCTTCG
Source organism: Caballeronia sp. LZ028 (assembly GCF_031451415.1). NCBI lineage: Bacteria > Pseudomonadati > Pseudomonadota > Betaproteobacteria > Burkholderiales > Burkholderiaceae > Caballeronia > Caballeronia sp. LZ028. The sequence goes on from NZ_JARUXN010000002.1 coordinate 142,216, forward strand.
TGCTGACGAGCTGATTGTTCTCATTCCAGTTGAACGCATCGCTGGTTCCGTCCGGATGCTCGACCAGAATGATGCGGTTGTGCTGGTCGTATCGATGGATCGTGGCGTTGCCTTCGCTGTCCGTGACCTTGGTGTACCAGTGCTCGCGGTGATATTCGAAGCGCGTGTCCTCTTTCGGGGCCAGCGCGTGAACGTTCATTTCGCGGTCGAGGATCGTGTCCTTGGCGATCCACGTCCGCACGCAGCGCGATTGCGCGGACGTTGCCGCGCTTCGGCCCAACGCGTCCCATTCGAGATTGGCCGGGTTGCCGTTGAAGTCCGTGTAGCGCGTAAGGAGGTGATGCTGATAGACATACGTGCGCGCGTGATGAAGTACGTCGCGGTGCTCGATCAGATCGCCTTCTGGACTGTACGTGTACTGCGCGATCGCCTCGTCGCGGCTGCCGTGCAAGCCGACCCGATGAATTGCCGCCACGCGATACGGCGCGTTCTTGACCGGCTCGCCGTTCGGATAGGCGTGCCAAAGCTGCATGCCGGTCGGCTCCTGCTTCGGCATGAGCGGCAGCGC
>NZ_JARUXN010000002.1:142883-197735 GCF_031451415.1 Caballeronia sp. LZ028
GTGCTGCATGTGAAAGACGAGCTTCGGAAACTTGCGCCGCAGCTTGAACGCGAACTGATGCGTGAGGAAATCGTGATCGCGCAAGATCGCCTCGATGATCTCGGGCACGGTCTTGTTCTGATAGATGCGCGAGCGCTTGGTGATGCGCAAACGCGCAAGCGGCGATTCGACGACGACGCGATACGCGCAGAAGTCGCGCGTCTTGCGAGTTCGCGTAAAGCGCGTGATGTTGCCGTTCCACTCGCGCGGCGCGCCGTCGCCGGGTAACGGCTCGATGCTGAACGTCGCGTTGTGCCCGAGATAGTCGGCGCGCGCCAGTTCCACATTGGCGGTCAGTTCAAGCGTGATGTGATACGGACTGCCTAGCCGTTCGATCGCCTTGACGGAGATGATCGAGAGGCCATCGCTCGGCGGTGCGCCTCGCACCTTGAGATAGTAGTTCTGCCTGCCCGTGATCCAGCGCGCGAGCGCGGTGGATCGCTTTGTTTGTGCTTCCATTCGGATTCCCTGCATCGAGATGCTGTCAGGCCATGGCCTGATAAACATTCCTATCTAATCGGGCGCATACGGATTCAGCGCACGACCGGCGAAACGTAGGCGGGAATTATTTCGAGAGGAAGCAAAAAAAACCCTTAGGCCAAAGACACTGCCAAGAAGCAGCAATACAAGGTCGGATTTCTCTTAAAATGATTTCGCGCAGGTGCGACGCATAATTACATCGCTGGCGCGTGGTAGCGCCAGCCAGGACTCGGCGGTTTTGAAGACACTCTGCACCCGTGAGCCCGCGCAATGCGGGCTGACGTTCGTCGCGCTCTTTCGACATGGAGCGCAGCTAGACCACGTGCGCCATCTGACCAACGGCGCTCGATGCTTTGTCGGGCCTAAGAGCGGGACGTGGCAGAGAACCCGCGAGGGTTGCTGGCAATGGTGTAGCGTCCCGGTCTTCCAACCCTGTCATTGTTCCCACCCCCTCAACTGAGAGACAGGGGCCGGCTCTGGGTTTGTCCAAAACAGGAGCTAGACCGGTGCTACATCAAAAACAATCGGCAGTCTCACACGCATCCTCACGGCGACAACCTTCCTCAGCGTATTCCGAGCCTTCTACACTCGATCCACGTATCGCTGCCATGCGACTGCTATTTCGCACGCTTCAAAGAACCGTCGACATAATGCGCAACCATGAAGACAGCGTCTATGAAATGCGCGACGTAACAAGCGCGGCTTGTCTCAGGACCGAACTTGGCGGAATGCGCGAAAGCGTCGATGCGGCGTCTTTGCTCGACACTCCTAGTGTCTAGCAATGTGTACGCTCGCGGTATTCGACGGTCGAGAAATTCTTTTAATATTAAACTCGTAGACAAGAAAACTTACTTTCTTTGCAGCAAAGAAAGTGACCGCCGCCCCGCACAGGGGCAGTGCTAATAGACCAAAAAGAAAACGGGATCCGGCGAGAGAAAACCTCAAGCACTCGCAGCGCGCCCCACAGTACGATCCCCCTCAGAAGGCCGATAATTCAGCCGCATGGAAAGCTCGACCGCAGCGCCACATACCTTCGCGACAAGCCGCGCTTTCTCATCATCGGCGCCGATATCCGACCGCGGCACGGTCGCCGCCACCGCCGCGACGATCGCGCCGGAATGATCCCGTACGGGCGCAGTAACGACCGAAATCCCCCGCTCGAACGATGCTTCACTGAGCCCATACCCGAGCGAAGCACATTCTTCCACGCGTTCGTAAAGCTCCTCGATAGTCGCGGGCGTCCGCTCCGTATACTTCTCCAGTTGAGCCTCGGGATAAAGCGCCTTCAGCGCGGCCATCGACAAATCGCCCATCAGCACATGACCATGCACGGTCGCATGAGCAGGAAGACGCGTACCGACATGCACCTTCACCGAGCTGAACAGCGGCTCATGACTCTGCGCTTTCGCGACGAACACGACATCGCGCTGATCGCGGATCAGCAGATGCGTCGAAAGTCCGGTCGCATCGCGCAGACGTTCGAGAATCGGCGTGCCGAAATCGGTCAGCTCCAGCGAGTTGACGTACTCAAACCCAAGCCGCAGCACGGCGACGCCGAGCCGGAAACTACGATCGCCGTTCACGCGTTCGAGAAAGCCCAGCGCTTCGAGCGTTTGCAGCAGACGGAACGTCGTCGTGCGCGGAATGCCGATGCGCCGCGAGAGCTCCGGCGCGGCCAGCACCGGCTCGCGCGCCGAGAATTCGGCGAGGATGCGCAAGCCGCGTTCGAGGCCCGGCACGAGATAGCTGGAACCGCCGCCAGATGACGCGTCCTCATCCGTCGTGTCGAGAGTCTCCGCCTGAATGTCTTCCTGTTTGCTTCGTCGGGCCATGTTGGCTGTCGTTGTCGTCGTGCAATGGGCAATCATAGCGCGAGACCACGCATCGTCGGCTTTTGCCGCTCGTCATAACATGTTATATTGATTCCTTGGCGATACCTCACCGATGCTTTGACGATGAGCTTCGAAGCCACATTCTGGCTCTTTTGCACGGGCCTTGGCGCGAGCGCGGCGGGCGGCATGCTGGGCATGGCGAGCGGCCTGTTCATCGTGCCCATCCTGACGATGTTCTTCCATATCGACATGCACGCCGCCATCGGCACGAGCATCGTGTCGGTGATCGCGTGTTCCTGCGGCGGCGCAGCCGCGTTTCTGCGCGGCGGTCTGACGAACGTGCGGCTCGCCGTCGTACTCGAAACCGGCACGACGCTCGGCGCGCTGACGGGCGTGTTCGTCGCGGGCGTCGTACCGGTGGCCGCGCTCGATTTCCTCTTCGCGGGCGTGCTGCTGGTGTCGGCGTGGCAGATGTTCACCCGCCGCGAAGATCCGGCGGGCACGTCGAGGCCGATTCCATCGAACGGACTCGCCGCCGCGCTCGGCCTTCATTCCAGCTATCCCGACAGAACCTTGCGTCGCGACATCCCTTACGAAGTGCGCCGCGTGCCCGTCGGCCTCACGTTGATGTACGCGGCAGGACTCGTTTCCGCGCTGCTCGGCATCGGCAGCGGCATCCTGAAGATTCCGGCGATGGACAACGCATTGCGTCTGCCGATCAAGGTATCGACGGCGACGTCGAACTTCATGATCGGCGTCACGGCCGCCGCGAGCGCGAGCGCGTATTTTCTGCGCGGGGAGATCGTGAGCGCGATCGCGGGACCGGTCGCGCTCGGCTCGGTGATCGGCGCGATCGCGGGCGCGCGCGTGCTGATGAAAGTGCGCGGCGAGCGCCTGCGCCTGCTGTTTCTGTCGATGCTGCTGCTCGTCGCCTGTCAGATGTTCATGCAAGGCATCGGTATCGATCTGCTGCGATGAAAGACCTCACGCCGAAAACGCTCGATCGCCTGCTCGCCGGTTTTCTGCAGTGCGGCACATGGGCCGCGTGCGCGCTGATCGGCGCGGGTCTCTTCGCCGGCACGAAACTTCTGACGGCGGGCGTCGCGCTCTTCATCTTGCTGCCGGTGCTGCGCGTCGTGCTGATGCTCGCCGTGTTCGCGCGGCAACGCGATTTCCTCTACGCGACGATCGCCGCGACCGTGCTTCTCGTGATCGCGGCGGGCTGCGCGATCGGCATGCGTCTCGGGCCGCTCGCCGGGTGATGCACATCGCCACGAGCGCGCATTCGCGGTTATTCTCCCTGACGGCAGTCGATGACATTCGCCGGTTTCCTCAGGAGAAACACGCATCATGTTCGATTCGACCGATGTGCTGATCGCCGGTGCGGGGCCCGTCGGCCTCATGCTGGCTGCCGAACTGCGCCGCGATGGCGTGAACGTGCGCATCATCGATGCACACGACGAGCGCGCGTTTTTCGTGAAGGCGCTGGGCGTCACGGCGCGCACGCTTGAGATTTTCGAGGATATCGGCATCGCGCGCGACGCGATCGATGCGGGCGTGTGGCTGACCGGCGCCGACACGTATCAGGACGGCGCGCCCGCGTTCAGCGCCGAAGTGCCGCGCGCCGGGCTGCCGTACGGCGCGCTCTCGCTCGCGCAGTTCGAGACGGAACGCATTCTCGAAGCGGCGCTCGCGCGCAACGGCGGGCACGTCGAATACGGGGCGACGCTCATCGATTTCAGCGAATCGGCCGATGCCATCGACGCATGCGTACAGGACGCATGTGGCGAGAGCCGCACGGTTCGATGCCGCTGGCTCGTCGGCTGCGACGGCGCGCGCAGCACGGTGCGTCGTCATCTGAACGTCGCGTTCGAAGGAGATCAGTATCCGCAGACCTTCATGCTCGCCGATGTCGATGTCGACTGGAATCTGCCGCGCGGAAGGATGTATCGCTTCAATGTGTCGGGTGAGGACAGGGCCGCATCGACGACGCTCGCCGCGTTGCCGGTGCGCGGTTCGGTGCGTCGCTATCGTCTGTCGATGGTCCTGCTTCCCGACGATGCCGCCAGACACGCGCCGAACGCCACGCCCGCTTTCGACGAGATCGAGCGCATCATGCTGCCGGTCCTGCCGAAGGGCACGCGGCTTTCGTCGATGCGCTGGTCGTCGGTGTATCGCGTGAGTCACCGGATCGCGCAGCAGTATTCGCGCGGCCGCGTGTTTCTCGCAGGCGATGCGGCGCATATTCATCCGCCCGTCGGCGGGCAGGGCATGAACACGGGCTTGCAGGACGTCCACAATCTCGCGTGGAAACTCACGCTCGCGTCGCGCGGTCTCGCGAGTCAGACGCTGCTCGACAGTTACGAAGCGGAGCGGCGGCCAGTCGGGCTCGATGTCGTCGAATCGACGAGCCGCGCGCTGAACACGGTTCTCGCGCACGGCGAGATCAAGCCCGCGATGCGCGAGACGCAATTGCTGGTGAGTTATCGCGGCAGCAGCTCGATAGTTGCAGACGAAACCATCGACATGACGCCCGAATTGCCCGCGCCCGGGGATCGTGCACCGCAAGCCGGCGGTCTCGTGGAGGCGTTCATCGGTCATGCGCAGCGCTTGCACGATCATCTCGGACGCGGACGTCACACGCTCATCGGCTATATCGATGACGATGCCGATGGCGCACGCGTCGCCGCGTTCGCTGCAACGGTCGAAGCATGGCGCGCCGCACTCGGCACGGCGGCGAGCGCGGTGCTGATCGTGTCGCCGGACGTTGCGAAGGCGGCGTCGTTCGTGCCTGCGTGTGAAGCGTATCGGACGTTGAGCGACGAAGCGCGCGAATTCGCCGATGCCTTCGGCGCGAAGAACGGCATGGCGTGGGTCGTGCGGCCGGACGGACATATCGGTTATAGAAGCGCGCGTTGCTCGCCGGATGCGTTGATTGCATGGCTCGGACGCGTGCTCGGTTAGCGCCGGATTTCGATGACGTGCGCCTGAATCTTCCCGTCGGGATAGTCGGAGCCGAAGCGCGCGGCGATGGCTTGCGCGCATATCGATGTCGCTTCGTCCAGACTCGCGCCCGCACGCGATTCGATCTCGTTGCGCAACGGTGTGCCTTGGCAATAGGCGAGCGCGACCTCTTGCGCCGACGATGCGCGGCTGCGTCGCGTGACGGTTTCGAAACGCGGCATCGCGTCGAAGCCCGCCGATGCGAGATCGCGTGAAATCGCTCCGCGATCGAAGTAGCCGTGCGGCGTGCGCTTCATGAAAAGCGGCGGATCATCGGGAAAGAGATGGCCGAGTGCATCGGTGATCGTATTGGCAAACGTGTTCTCTCCGATGCGATCCCATATGTTAAAGAGCAGCGCGCCGCCCGGCCGCAGCACGCGACGCGCTTCTGCGAAAGCCGCGGGCTTGTCGGGAAAGAACATCGCGCCGAACTGACAGACGACGATATCGAAGCTTGCATCGTCGAAAGGCAACTGCAACGCGTTCGCCTGCCGCCATGTCACGGTGCGTCCGATGGGCGTCGTCGCGGCGCGATCGAGCATCGCCTGATTCAAATCGGTCGCGACGATATCGACATGAGCGGGCAATGCAAGCGCCATCGCGCGCGTGACGGCGCCGGTGCCCGCTGCCGTTTCCAGCACGCGCGATGGAGCGAGCGCCGCCGCGCGCGCTGCAAGATCTTCGGCGTAGGGCGCAAAGAGCATCGGCACGAGAAGCCGCTCGTAAAGCTCGGGAATCTGACCGGCGAACTGAACGTCCGTGCGAGGCATAGTCGTATTCATGCGCCGTCTCCGATCGATTATTCGCGTGAGGCCTCAACTCTTTTCACTCTACGCTGCTTTATCGCCTTGGCGGAGATGGCTACATTTCATCCTGTCGCGCCGCTCTTGCAAAACGCAACGGCGCATCCGGGCATTAAATAACCTCTTCAAGGATTCCATCATGAGCAAACTCGCAGGCAAGGTCGCGGTCGTCACGGGCGCATCGAAAGGTATCGGAGCCGGGATTGCAAAGGCGCTCGCGGCAGAAGGCGCGTCGGTCGTCGTCAATTATGCGAGCAGCAAGGCGGGCGCGGATGCAGTCGTCGCGGAGATCACGATATCGAACGGCAAGGCGATCGCCGTGGGCGGCGACGTGTCGAAAGCGGCCGATGCGCAGGGCATCGTGAATGCGGCGATCGAGACCTACGGACGCCTCGATATCCTCGTGAACAACTCGGGCGTCTATGAATTCGCCGCGCTCGAAGAGATCACCGAAGAGCACTTTCATAGACAGTTCAACATCAACGTGCTCGGCACGCTGCTGACGACGCAAGCCGCCGCGAAACACCTCGGCGAAGGCGCGAGCATCATCAACGTGAGTTCGGTCGTGACGCGTATCACGCCGCCGACGAGCGCGGTCTACAGCGGCACCAAAGGCGCCGTCGATGCGATCACGGGCGTGCTCGCACGCGAGCTGGGCGCGCGCAAGATTCGCGTGAACTCGATCAATCCGGGTGTCGTCGTGACCGAAGGCACGCATAGCGCGGGCATCATCGATTCCGACTTCGACAAGGCCGCGCTCGCGCAAACGCCGCTCGGACGTCTCGGTCAGCCGGACGATATCGCATCGATCGCGGTGTTCCTCGCATCCGACGACGCGCGCTGGATGACCGGCGAAAGTCTCATTGCAAGCGGCGGCATGCGTTAAACAGGAAGTGTATAGACGGGCGACGCCGGTTCCGTATCTGGCGTCGTTGAAAACCGCGCGGGAGAATGCATCGACATTATTTCCGCCGGAGTCCGTCGATGCCTCATACGCCGCAACTGTTCGCTTTCGCCCTGGTCGCGCTCGGCATGGCGCTCACGCCAGGGCCGAACATGGTCTATCTGATCTCGCGCTCGATCTGTCAGGGCCGTAGCGCAGGACTCATCTCGCTCGGCGGCGTCGCGCTCGGCTTCGTGGTCTACATGTTATTCGCGGCGTTCGGCATCACCGCGCTCCTCATCGCAATCCCGTTCGCCTATGACGCGTTGCGCTTCGGCGGCGCGCTCTATCTGCTCTATCTCGCGTGGCAGGCCGTGAAGCCCGGCGGACGCTCGCCGTTTCAGGTGCGCGATCTGCCGATCGACAGCCCGCGCAAGCTCTTCACGATGGGCTTCGTCACCAACCTGCTGAATCCGAAGATCGCGGTGCTGTATCTGTCGCTGTTGCCGCAGTTCATCGATCCTTCGCACGGCGGCGTGCTCGGCCAGTCGCTCGTGCTCGGCGTCGTGCAGATCATCCTCAGCATCACCGTCAATTCGATCGTCGCGATGACCGCCGGAACCATCGCGCTCTTTCTCGCGCGCAAGCCCGCATGGCTGCTGATCCAACGCTGGCTGATGGGCACGGTGCTCGCCGGCCTCGCGTTGAGAATGGCGACCGAAGCGCGCCGCTGATCCTTTCAGCCGGGTTGATCCGTATACACGCGTCCGAGCAGGTCGTCGTATTCGTCGCGACGCGCGGCGACGATCGCCCGCAGCATCCGGATGAACGCGTTGCCATCCTCGAAGTGCTGCACGAGCACGCGCGCCGTGCGCAGCGATATGAATTCGGTCATGGGTCGCGACGGCTCGTCGTCGATCCTGAAGCTGAAGCGATGCACCTCCACGGACGATACTTCCGACGGTACTTCGTGGGAGAGGATGGTGGCCCGCATTTGCGCTTCCTTCATCGTTCTTGTTATCGGTCTCGGGCATTGGGACTTCGCGCGGTTTATGCGCAAGTCGCCCGGTTTTCGGGTCTTGGCATGCAGCAATGGACATGCCGTCGACCCCCTTCGCAACAGCGGCGCGAAGGGATGCGTTAAGTACACGATGAGCGCATGTGCGGTGTCCCACAATGAATCATCGACATGAGAAGCGGTGATTCCAGTGAATCAATCGAGCGGCCGACGCCCTAAGCTGGTCCTGTATCCGACGCGCACGATGACGCCTACGCCCGGAACCAGCGAGGACGACTTTCAAATTTACGCCTCGTACCGGGGCAGCAGCGCAAGCGGTTTTTTCGGCACGCTCAAGGTCGTGCGCAAAACCGACGGCAAGCTGCTGTTTCCATTCGACGGCGCCGACAGCATCGGTCCGTTTCCGTCGAAGGCGGCCGCGGTCGCCGCCGCGCTCGACCGAGGCGACGAGCTCGTGAAGGCCGACCTGGCGCGCCCGGAGTTGTGAACGTACGGTCGTGCCGCCTAAAGGGATTGCTTTCGTACGATATTTGATTATGGTTTCCCCTGATCGTCGGCTCATTCTTCTGATGGACAATCTGCGCACAGCCTACGGGCATTCACACTGCCCGAAAGAGCAAGGGACGGTCATTAGATAAAGAGAGAGGGCACGCCATGAACCAGCCTCAGGTCACCTATCGCGGCTTCGTCATCATGCCGATGGCCGCATTCGACGGCGGTCTCTACGCCGCGATGACGATCATCTCCGACACCGGAGGGCTCCAGCGCGCGACGGGCGTGCTTGGACATTTCGCGTCCGTCGAGGAAGCCCGTGCGTTCGCGCTCGTCACGGGCAAGGACGAGGTGGACCGCCGTCTGTGGCATTCGGCAGCCGCCGCCTGAAACGATCGTTCGCATCGTTTCGAAACAAGTCGAGCGGGATCCCGCTCGTTCCTTCGACTGCGTCCGAAAGTCCGAAAATAACGGGTTTCGTACCTTGAACGCGCGTTTCGGACTGTCATACTGCAGGCATCCGTGCGTCTGTCCGTTATGGCTCGCGCACGATCTTTGCACCGGAAAAAGGCCGAACCGATGGCAACCGTCGTATACGTTTTCGAGGAAAGCAGAGGTGTACCGACCCACGAGCGCGACTTGCTGGAGATAGACTCCGCGGGTTTTCTCGTCGATATGAGCGCGGTCTTCGTCGAGCGCTGCAGCTGCACGATCGCCGCGGCTGCGCGCCCCGCGTTCCAGCGCGCGTTGCGACGGCTGCAGGCGGGCGACACGATGATCACGACGAGACTCTGGTGTCTCGGCAACAGCGTGCAGGACGTCGTCGCGACGATCGGCCTGCTGGAGCGGCGCGGCATCGCCACGATCTGTCTCGCGTACGGCAAGAGCGATCTGTGCTCGAAGGAAGGTCTCGCGTTCGTCGAGACGCTGCGGCTCGCGGAAGAGCTCGAGCGCGTCACGCGCCGCAGCCGCGCGCGCGAGGCTGCAAGCGCCGCCAAGGAGCGTGGCGTCGCGCAGGGCCGCCCGAGTTCGCTTTCTGAAGCGCAGCAACGTCAGGCGATGCTCGGTCTCGACGCCGGCCTCACCGTGACCGAGATCGCCCGCTCGCTCAACACGTCGCGGCAGACCATCATGCGCTTGCGCAACGCGCACGCCGCTCCGCCGCAAGAGCGCGCGGTGCACGCGGTCATCGAGGCTCCGGACGGACCCGAGCCGCTCGCCGCCAACGACGCGAAGTAGCGCGACGCACGGTTCGTCTCCGGGCGACGTTTCTCTCCCTGCGTGTCCTGACGCAGCGGCCGGTTTTATGCTTCCATGTCTGACGACGCGTGCCAAACGCGTCGAATTGAAACCCGCGCGCCGAATGGTCGCGTTGCGTACACTACAATCGATGCCTCAAGAGGCGCGACGCGCGTCCCGCGCCGCGTTTTCATTACAACGACATGGCTCACGAGTGAACTCAAACAATATGCGCGGTGATCGGAAACAAGGGATGAACCCGGAGGATTCGGAGACATGACCAGCAGTCGATCGAAGGCGGCGGCATCCGAGAACTTCGAACCCTTGCCTTTCGCCGTAGTTGGCATGGGCGCGTCCGCGGGCGGCATCGAAGCATTGCTCAATTTCTTCGATAACGCGCCGGCCGAAATGGACATGGCGTTCGTGGTCATCGTGCATTTGCCGGCGGATCGCCTGAGCCGCGCCGATGAAGTCCTGCAACGCGTGACGGACATGCCGGTCATGCAGGTCTCCGCGACCACGGCCATCGAGAAGAATCATATCTATATCAACGCGCCCGACAAGCATCTGGAAATGTCGGAGGGTCATCTTCGTGCGGTGGATCGCGCGGCCAACGGCGCGCCCACGACCATCGACCACTTCTTCGCCACGCTCGCGTCGGCGCACGGCACGCGTTCGATCGGCATCGTGATGTCCGGCTCGGGCTCCGATGGCGCGGCGGGACTCTCGCGCATCAAGGAGATGGGCGGCATCACCGTCGCGCAGAAACCGGAAGACGCGCATTTCGCCGAAATGCCGCAACACGCGATCACCACGCGCCAGGTCGATTTCATCCTGCCGGCGGCGGAGATGCCCGAGAAGCTGCTGGATCTCTGGAACAACGCCAAGAAAATCCACCTGCCGATCGCCGAGGCCAACGAAGCGGCCGAGAAGGAAACGCCGCCCACGGCGGGCAGCGCCGAGCGCGCGCTGGGCGATATCCTCATGCAGCTGCGCGTTCGCACCGGACACGATTTCCGTCATTACAAGCGCGCGACCATCCTGCGGCGCATCGAGCGGCGCATGCAGGTGAACGGGCTGCGCGATATCGGCGCATACCGCGATCATCTGCGCTCGAATCCGGACGAGACCACGTCGCTGCTCGCCGACATGCTGATCGGCGTGACGCAGTTCTTTCGCGATCGCGAGGCGTTCGACGCGCTGCGGCGCGATGTCGTGCCGCAGTTGCTCGACGCGACCAAGGGCGAGTCGCAGATACGCGTGTGGGTGCCCGGCTGCTCGACCGGCGAGGAAGCCTATTCGCTCGCGATCATGCTCGCGCAGGCGCGCGAAACCGCCGGTTTCGAGGCGACCTATCAGATCTTCGCCACCGATATCGACGAGCCCGCCATCGCGCAGGCGCGCAGCGGCTCCTATCTCGGCTCGATCGCGACCGATATCCCGTCTGAGCTTCTGCGCCGCTATTTCAAGCACGAAGGCGGACGCTACCAGATCGTCAAATCGGTGCGCGAGCGCATTCTGTTCGCCGCGCACAGCCTGCTGCGCGATCCGCCGTTTTCGCATCTCGATCTGATCTCCTGCCGCAACGTGCTGATCTATCTCGATCGCGCGGTGCAGCGGCAAGTGCTCGAGCTCTTTCACTTCGCGCTGCGGGCGGGCGGTTATCTCTTTCTCGGCACGGCCGAATCCGCCGATACCGCCGACGATCTTTTCACCATCGTGGACAAGAAGAGCCGCATCTATCGCGCGCGCACCGTGCTGAACCGCGTGAAGCCGCCGGTCTCGTTTCCTTCGCTCGGCCCCACGAACATCGGGCCGCGCGAAGAGCTGATGACGACCGCCGCGCCGGTGAGCATGGCCGCCGGGCCCGAAACGCCGGAGCGCCGCAGCTTCTCCTTCGCGGCGCTGCATCAGCGCGTGCTGGAAGAATATGCGCCGCCTAGCGTCGTTGTCGATCGCGATTCGAACATCGTGCATCTGTCCACGACGGCCGGGCGATTCCTGCGGCACGGCGGCGGCGAATTGTCCTCGAACATCATGGCGCTCGTGCTGCCCGAGTTGCGGCTCGACCTGCGCACGACGCTCTTTCGCGCGCATCAGACGGGCGGCAGCGTCGAGGCGCGGCGCGTCAAGCTGACTCAGGACGGCCGCGCCGTCTGGGTCAACATGACGGTGCGTCCATTTCATGACACCGGCGTGAACGCCGACTTTTTCCTCGTATTGTTCGACGAGGTGCAAGAGCACATGGCCGACGAAGGACTGCCCGAGCAACGCGGCCAGGATCCGCTCTTGTTGCAACTGGAACGCGAACTGCAGCACACGCGCGAGCAACTCGCGACGACGATCGAGCAGCATGAGACGACCGTCGAGGAACTGAAGGCGTCGAACGAGGAATTGCAGGCGATCAACGAAGAGCTGCGCTCGGCGACCGAAGAGCTCGAAAGCAGCAAGGAAGAACTGCAATCGGTGAACGAGGAACTGACCACGGTCAACGCCGAATTGCAGGCGCGCGTCGAGGACACGGCGAAGGCGAACGACGACCTGCAGAACATCATCGCGGCGACGGAAATCGCCACGGTGTTCGTCGACAAGCAGATTCGCGTCAAGCGCTTTACGACGAGCGCGACGCGCGTGTTCAAGCTGATCGACGTCGATATCGGCCGCTCGCTCTTCGACATCACGCATTCGCTGCGCTATTCCTCGCTCGCGGACGACGTGAAGCAGGCTTTCGATACGCTCAAGCTCATCGAGCGCGAAGTCGAGAGCCACGACGGCAAATGGTATCTGATGCGCCTCTTGCCGTACCGCACGGCCGATGACCGCATCGACGGCGCGGTGCTCACGCTCATCGACGTCACGGCGCGGCATGTGGCCGAAGAGACGGCGCGCATCGGCGAAGAGCGTCTGCGGCTCGTCGCGCAATCGACCGCCGACTACGCGATCATCGTGCAGGATCCGAACGGCACGATCGTCACCTGGAACGCGGGCGCGGAGCGCATCTTCGGCTTCTCGGAGAAGGAAGTCGTCGGGAGGAACATCTCGCTCATCTACTCGCCCGAAGACCGCGCGGCGAACGTGCCGGCGAACGAGCGCGAACTCGCGGAACGCGACGGACGCGCCGACGACGAACGCTGGCACATCACGCGCGACGAACGCCGCGTGTATTGCAGCGGCGTGGTGACGCCGATCTCCGATCCGTCGTTCACGGGTTACGCGAAGATCGCGCGCGATCTGACCGAGCGCAAGATGCGCGAGGACGCCAACCGCGAAGCGCTCGCGCACGAGCACGCCGAGCGCGAGAAGGCGTCGCTGTCGAACCAGTTGAAGGACGACTTCATCGCGATGCTGTCGCACGAACTCAAGCATCCGCTGAATCTCATCGGCATGAAGGCGGAAATCCTGCCGCGCCTGCCGGAAACGCGCGGTATCGAAGTGGTGCAGGAAACCGCCGATTCGATCCGCCGCGCGGTGCGCGGGCAGGCGCAGATCATCGACGATCTGCTGGATCTTTCGCGCGTTCGCACCGGCAAGCTCGCGCTGAGCATCGCGCCGGTGGATGTCGCGGGCGTACTCGCGCGCATCGCGGATGTCGCCGAAACGGAAGCCGTGCAACGTGGAATCGCGCTGCTCGCGAGCAATCGCGCGGAGCCGATCTACGCATTCGCCGATTCTGTGCGTTGCGAGCAGATTCTCTGGAACCTCGTTTCCAATGCGCTGAAGTTCACGGATCGCGGCGGTTCCGTCGATCTGCGGATCGCGCGCGACGGCGGCATGGTGCGTATCGATGTCGTGGATACCGGGCAGGGCATCGAGGCGTCCGCTCTGCCGCATATCTTCGACATGTACCGGCAAGGCGGGCGCAATCCGACATCGTCCGGGCTCGGCATCGGCCTTGCACTCGCGAAGCAGCTCGTCGACATGCACGGCGGGCGCATCGAGGCGCGTTCCGATGGCCTCGGCCGCGGCACGACGGTCTCGGTCTGGCTGCCCGCCGCCGCGACGCAACAGGCCGTGCCGCCGCGCAGCGAGGACCGCGCGCGGCCCGTCAGCGGCGCGCGCCTTTTGCTCGTCGACAACGACGTCGAAGCGACCGCATCGTTCGCCGCGCTGCTCGAGCTCGAGCAGGCGTCGGTGCAGATCGCATCGAGCGCCGAGCAGGGTCTCGAACTGCTCGGCAAGGGTTCCGTGGATGCGGTGATATCGGATATCCAGTTGCCCGGCATCGACGGCTACACGTTCATCAGGCGCGTGCGCGCAGACGCGACGCTCGCGGATGTGAAGGCGATCGCCCTGACGGGGTTCGGCCGCGACGAGGATAAACGCGCGGCGCGTCAGGCGGGCTTCGACGCGCATCTGACCAAGCCGGTTGATTTTTCGGAGCTGCTTCATACACTCGATGTATTGCTCGAGCCGGGGCGCGAGAAGGAGCGCGGCGGCTGAAGCACCGGCCCCGGTCCGCCGATTGCTTCCCAGATCAGACAGGAGGCGCTATGGCTGAACGGGACATCGTGGTGATCGGTGCATCGAGAGGCGGTTTTCAGGGACTCAGGGCGCTCGTTAGCGCGCTTCCCGCCGATCTTCCGGCTGCGGTGTTCGTCGTGCTGCATATCGGCCGTCACGCCAGCATGCTGCCGGACCTGCTCACGAGTTGGGGACGGTTGATCGCGCGTTATGCAACGCATGGCGAAAAGGTCGAACATGGAACCATCCGCGTAGCGCCGCCGGACCGGCATCTCGTGTTGTCGAAAGGGCGCGTGTGGCTCAGCGAGGGTGCGAAGGAAAACTTCTCGCGGCCCGCCGCCGATCCGCTGTTTCGCAGTGCCGCGATGGAATACGGGGCGCGTGTCGTCGGCGTCGTGATGAGCGGCGATCTCGACGATGGCGCTGCCGGTCTCGCCAACATCCGCGCCCAACGCGGTTTCGCCATCGTGCAGAATCCGGACGATTGCGAAGCGCCGAGCATGCCGCGTGCCGCACTCGAATCGTGCGGCGCCGACTTGCTGTGTGTCGAGCGCGAACTCTCGCGGTGCATTCAGGCGGCGGTGCACGGGATGTCGTCCGACGAAGCTTCCGAGGGAGCGCAGATGAACAAGAACGTGTTCGAGAAAGAGGCTCGCCTCGCAGCCAGCCGCCTGTCGGATATCGATTCGCTCGACGAAGTCGGCGAGCGGTCGGCGCTGACATGTCCCGATTGCGGCGGCGCGCTGTGGCGCATCAAGGACGATCATCCGATGCGCTATCGCTGCCATACCGGACATGCGTTCACCGGGCTGTCGCTGGAGGAGGGCATCGAAGCGCGTTCGGAGACGGCGATCTGGTCGGCCATGCGCGCGGTGCACGAGCGCGTCATCTTCGCGAAAGAGCGGCAGCGCTGGGCGGAGCGGTCGGGCAATGAAGATCAGATAAAAATCGAGCAGGCGCGCATCGACGAAGCGGAACGTCTCGTCGAATTGTTGCGCGAAGCGGTGCAGACAGCATCTTCATCCGCGAACTGACGAACTGACGGGAAACGGAGGATCGAATGGATCTCGAAGCGGAGAGCCTGGCGCTTGTCCAGGCTGATCGCGATATCAACGAAGGCAAGGAACGCATCGAGCGTCAGCGCAAGATCATCGAGCAACTGCGCTCCGGCGGACACGACACGACGGATGCGGTCAGGCTGCTCAGCACGCTCGAAGACACGCTGACGGCCATGATGCAGCATCGCTCGCTCATTGTCGCTCGCATCGCGCAGTGGAAGAGCGGGATCTTAACGTAGGACGTGCTCCGCGCGGGGTCTGTCGGCGGCGATGCAGCGTGCCGACGCCGCGACACGCGCGTGCGGCGATGCACTCGCGCATACGCGCCATGACGAGCGAATTGAGGCTGGGCGAGCGTGCCGCGCGTGCCTTGCGTCGCGGCTCCCTGGATAGCGAAGCGTGCACGTCGTGAGCGAATTTTTGCAGCGCATCCGCCGATCCGCTGACGCTCATGTACGCCTGCTGTCCGATCCTGCCGTCGAGCAGAACGGTCATTCCGGATTCACGGGCCAGCTTCAACATGTCGGATTGCATGATTGTTCGGGCTCATCGCCCGCTCTTGTCGTTGGCTTCGCGCGGGTTTGCGCGAAGCCTTTCATGCTTTCAAAACAGCATTCGCTGTGCCCCGGCCGCGCTAAATAATCGGCTTGCCGCCCGTTACCGCGATGGTCGCGCCTGATATGTAGCTCGCCTCGTCCGATGCCAGCATCACATAAGGCGCCGCGAGTTCCGCAGGCTGTCCGGGGCGCTTCATCGGCACCTGCTTGCCGAAGTTCTCGACGCTCGAAGGCGGCATCGTCGATGGAATCAGCGGCGTCCAGATCGGCCCCGGCGCCACGCAGTTCGCGCGTATGCCGCGCTCGGCCAGCAGTTGCGCAAGCCCGCCCGTGAAGTTCTGGATCGCGCCCTTCGTGCTCGCATACGCGATCAGTCCGGGATTCGGCGCATCGGCATTGACGGACGTCGTGTTGACGATCGAACTGCCTTCTTTCATATGCGCGAGCGCGGCCTTCGTGATGCGGAACATCGCGCCGATATTCGTCGAATAGGTCTTGTCCCATTCGTCGTCGCTGATGTCTTCGAGCTTGTCGTAAGTCGCCTGATACGCCGCGTTGTTCACGAGCACGTCGATGCGCCCGAACGTTTCGGCCGTCTTCGCGACGATCTGCTTGCAATGCTCGCGATCCGTGATATCGCCGGGCAGAAGCAGCGCGCGGCGTCCGGCTTTCTCGACCCAGCGCTTCGTTTCCTCGGCGTCGTCATGCTCGTTGAGATAGGAGATGGCGACGTCCGCGCCTTCGCGCGCATAGGCGATCGCCACCGCGCGGCCGATGCCGCTGTCCGCGCCCGTGATGAGCGCGACTTTGCCGGCGAGCCGGTTGCTGCCCTTGTAGCTCGATTCGCCGTGATCGGGCGGCGGGTCCATCGGGCCGGTGAGTCCCGGGCGATTGTCCTGCTGTTGCGCCGGCATCGGCGGGCGTGGGTATCCGCTATCGGTGGTATTGCTCATGTCGTGCTCCTTACGCTGCCGCTTCAAGAACGACCGTGGCCCGGCTTTCCCTGAGGGCGCCTGTACGAGCGGCGCTGCGCGCTCTTTCATTGACGAGTGTTTTCATTCACGACTCCGGTGCTGGTTAGAAAGACGACCGCATGCGCGGTCATGCGGTCGTGTCAGCATCGAGCGTTCCAGGAATCGAAACACGGCGTGCGGAATCCGCGCCTTACGACGCGCGAAGAGCGGTAATGGCGATCAGTGGTCCGCTTCGTCGACTTCCTTGACCACGGTCTTGCGAAGCTGATCGAGCGCGCGCAGGCTGGTGATGAGATTGCGCAACAGGCTTTCCGAGTCGTCGGTGTTCCATCCGCACTGTCGGAGCGATTCGAGGCGTTCCGTCTGCTCGACGATGCGCCGCCCGCAATTCTCGATATGCAGGTCAAGACGTGCGAGTTCCTCTAAAGCTCTGGTGTTGGCCATGGCGGACGTTCGCGTAGTAGGAAATTTTGTCCAGTCAACCATGGTACAACGCGCCGCGAATCGCCGATGCGGCGCAGTGAATCGGTCACTTTCGCTTCGTCAATTCAAGGTTGCGCGCGCTTCGAGACCGCATCGCGCATGCTGCGCACGTCGCGCGTCGTGACAGGCGAAGCATCGTTGCCCCATGCCGAGCGGACGAAGGTCAGCACGCGGGCGATTTCCGTATCGGTGAGCTTGTCGGCGAACGCGGGCATCTTCTTCGGCTGCGGCCCATGTTCCGTGGATGGCGCGTTGCCGCCCTGCAGCACCATCCGCACGAGCGAATCGGGCTTCTCCGACAGCACGGCCGGATTGCCCGCAAGCCGCGGATACTTGAACGCTTCACCCGCGCCGTCGCTCTTGTGACAGCGCGCGCATGCGCTTTGATAGAGACCCGCGCCGGGACGCTCGTCGTCGCCGGTGCGCAATGCGGCCACGCTCTGTTGCGCCGCGCGCGAGCGCGCATCGTAGGTGCCGCCGTTTCCGTTCGCCGGCAGGCTCTTCAGATACGACGCGATCGCGAGCAGATCCTGATCGTCGAGATATTGCGTGCTGTCTTCGACCACCTGCACCATGCTGCCGAAGGTGGCGAGACCCGCGCCGTGCCCCGTCTTGAGAAACGCGGCGATGTCGTCGGGTGCAATGCGTCCCAGTCCCGCGCCCGATACGCCGGTCAGGTTCGGCGCGTACCAGTGATCGTTGGTGCCGCCCGTGAGATACGTCCGCGACGATTCGGTATAGCCGCGTTCGTTATAGGCAGGTCCGCGCGGCGTATGGCACGCGCCGCAGTGCCCGAGCGATTGCACGAGATAGGCGCCGCGATTCCATTGCGCTTCGCGCTTCGGATCGGGCGTGAACGGTTCCGTCGGCCTGAAGGCCAGATTCCAGAAGACGAGCGCCCAGCGCTGGCTGAACGGAAACGGCAGATGCGTTTCGGGCGCGGCTTGCGCGACGGGTTCCACGCCGTGCATGAAATAGGCATAGAGCGCGCGCATGTCGCCGTCGCTGATCTTCGAGAACGATGGATAAGGCATCGCCGGATAAAGATGCTTGCCGCCCGGCGCGACGCCTTCACGCAACGCGCGCGCGAAGTCCTCGTAGCTATAACGCCCGATGCCATGTTGCGGGTCCGGCGTGATGTTGCTCGACCAGATCGTGCCGAAGGGCGAGCCCATCGGCAGGCCGCCCGCGAACGGATGCGGCTGCGGTTTGCCGGGCGCGGGCGGCGCGGTATGACAGCCGGCGCAATCGGCGGCCTTCGCGAGATACGCGCCGCGCGTGACGAGATCGGGCGTCTGTCCGCGAGCGAGCGGCATCGATGCGATCAGCGTGAAAGCGCAGAAGAGCGCGCGGCGTCGGAACGTCGTCACGATCAGCGTCCTCCACATGGCGACACGAGCAGCCACGCGAGATCCGTCGCGATCAGCGCGAACACGAAGAGCGCGCTCGCAAGCGCCCCCGCCCGCGCGATGAACGCATCGCGGGCCGCATGTCTGTCGATCGTTCCATGCTCTTTCAGCGTCGATGCAAGCTCGCCCGTACGCCGCCAGTTGCGCCACGCGACGACGCCGCCCGCGACGCCCAGCAGCAACGCGACCAGCGCCAGCAGCACGATGCCGTGCTCGAGCCAAGGCATCGCGGGCGCGTTCACCGGACGCTCATGCGGGAAGCAGCCCCACGCGGCGATGGTCTGCGCGAGCGTCGTCTGCGTCATCCACGCGGCGGGTGCGAGCAGGAGACCGATCGCGAGCGCCATGCCGCCCGGACGCACGGGATGCCGCTTTTCGTCGATGGGCGATGCATCGTTCATTTCATTTCGCCAGCACGTAGGGCGACAGATACAGCGTCGCGAAAATGAAGAGCCATACGACATCGACGAAATGCCAATACAAGCCGCCGATGGTCAGCGCCGCCGAACGCGCCCGGTCGAAGTAGCCGAGCGCGGTCCATAGCAGCAGGAACGCGAGCACGACGAGGCCGACGAGCACATGCATCATGTGAAAGCCGGTGATCGTGAAGTAGAGCGAGCCGTAGAGATGCGTCGTCAGGCCGTAGGGATGATCGGCCCATTCCTTGAGTTGTATGCCGACGAAGATCGCCCCGAGCGCGAGCGCGATAGCGAGCATCAGCACGCCCATGCCGCGTTTTCCGCGCCGCACGAAGCGCTCGCTTGCCCATACGAACACGCTGCTCGACAACAGAATGCAGGTGTTCGCGATGCCGAGGCCGAGCTTCGGCATGCCTTCGGGCGGCCAGTGTTGTGTCGTCTGCGAAGCGAGATACAGATACGAGAAGATCAGATAGCCGAAGAGCGCCGCTTCGGTCGCGACGAGCGTGAGACATCCCCACCATCCGCCCGACCGTTCGCCCGGACTGCCGATGGGCAGACGCGCGCGTTCGGGCAACGCTTCCGCGAAATCGCTCATGGTGTCGCTCCGGTTTCGTGCGGCTCGGGCGTCGTCGCGCTGGCCGAGTTCGCGGCGCGGCCACAACCATACGACGATGGCCGCGCCGCATCCGATCAACCCGAGCGCCGCGAGCCACCATGCGGTCAATGCGAGGCCCGAGAAGAACACCAGCGACGCGACGCCGAGCCAGAAAGGCGCATACGAGTCTTCCGGCATCTTGAGAATCACGTCGGGATCGCCGTCGAGCGCGGTGGTGCCGAGCGCCTCGCGTCCCTTGTCGAGGATGTACCCTTCGTCGAGCCGCGAACGCATCTTGCCGGAAATGCGTTCCTCCCATAGCGGATGACGGCTCGCGATGCGCGGCGCGATCGCGAAGTTATACGGCGGCGGCGGCGATGAAGTCGCCCATTCGAGCGTGGGCGCATCCCAGGGGTTATCGCCCGCAACGGGACCGCGCCGCAGGCTGTACACGAAGTCCCACACGAAGATCAGCACGCCGAACGCGAACAGGAACGCGCCGATCGACGTAATCATGTTGACCGTGTTCCAGCCCATGTCGGGCGCGTAGGTATAGATGCGTCGCGGCATGCCGAGCAAACCCGCGATATGCATCGGAAAGAACGCGATATTGAAGCCCGTGAACAGAATCCAGAAGCCGATGCGCCCGATCCTCTCGCTCATCATGCGCCCGGTGAATTTCGGGAACCAGAAGTAGATGCCGCCGATAACGGGAAACACGTTGATGCCGAGTAGCACGTAATGCAGATGCGCGACGACGAAATAGGTATCCGTGAGTTGCCAGTCGAAAGGCACCGCTGCGGTGAGCACGCCCGACAATCCGCCGATCACGAAGAGAAACACGAAGCCCGCGAAATACAGAAAAGGCACGCGAAACACGGGACGTCCCGTCCATATCGTCGCGATCCATGCGAACGTCGCGACCGCGCTCGGTATCGCGATCACCATGCTCGCCGCGCCGAAGAACGACAGCGCGAGCGCGGGAATGCCCGTCGCGAACATGTGATGGATCCATACGACGAAGCCTATGACCATCGTCGCGACGGTCGACAGCGCGACCGGCAGATAGCCGACCAGCGGCCTGCGGCAGAAGACCGGGAGCGCATCGGAGACGATGCCCATCGCGGGCAGCACCACGGCATACACCCACGGATGCGCGAAGATCCAGAAGAGATGCTGCCAGAGCAGCGCGCGGCCGCCGTTGACGACGTCGAAGAAATGCGTGCCGATGCGCCGGTCAAGCCACAACAGAAAGAACGCGAGACTCACCGATGGCACTGCAAGCAGGTTGCCGCCCGATGCGGTGAGCGTGCCCCACACGAGCACCGGCACGCGATCGAGCGACATGCCCGGCGCGCGCATGCGCAGGAACGTGACCACGAAGTTCATCGAGCCGACTGTCGTCGAGATGCCGAGCAGCACCATGCCGAGCGCATAGACATCGATGTTGGGACCGGTGTTGTAAGTGAGACCGGCAAGCGGCGCATAGTTGAACCAGCCGGCGTTGGGCGCTTCGCCGAACGGAAAGCTCGCATACAGAAAGAGTCCGGCGAAAAGAAAGATCCAGTACGACAGCGCATTCAGGCGCGGAAACGCCATGTCGCGCGCGCCGAGTATCAGCGGCCACAGATAGTTGGAGAAGCCGGAGAGCACGGGCAACGCGTAAAGGAAGATCATCGTCACGCCGTGCATCGTGAAGAGCTGGTTGTATTGCTCGGGCGTGAGCAGCGTCGAGTCCGGGCGCGCAAGCTGCACGCGCATGATGAGCGCCTCGATGCCGCCCGCGATCAGAAACGCAAACGCGGTGAGGAGATAGCGCAAGCCGATGCTTTTATGATCGACGGTCGAAAGCCAGCCGCGCCATCCCGGTGGCGTTTCCCATGTCTCGCGCAGCTTGCGTTCTTCGGCGCTGCCGGGTTCGATGCGGCCGATCGCGAGCGTGCGTTGCAGCGGCGGCGGGGACGTGGCGTGTTCGGTCATTGCAGTGTCCGAAGATAAGCGGAGAGCGCGGCGGCTTCGGCCGCTGTGAGCGCGATCGATGGCATCAGCGAATCCGGTTTGATGCGCTGTGCATGGCGTATCCAGTCGAGTTGATTCGATTCGGTGTTCGGCAACGTGCCGGCGGCGATGAGCCTGCGCGAATTCAGATGCGTGAGATCGGGCGCTTGCGTGCCGTTCGCATCGCTGCCGCGCACGGCGTGACAGCCCGCGCAGCGATCGAGAAAGAGTCGCTGCCCGGCGCTCGCGGTGGCGTCGGCGGCATGCGGGCGCGCTTGCGCCGCGTACCACGCATCGAATTGAGCACGCGGTTCCGCGATCACTTCGAAGGCCATATGCGCGTGTTGCGCGCCGCAAAACTGCGAGCATTGCCCGCGATACACGCCCGCGCGATCCGCCTGAATCCATTGCTCGTTGACGACACCCGGTATCGTCTGAGTCTTGCCCGCGAGACGCGGCACCCAGAACGCATGAATGACATCGGCGCTGCGCAATTCGATTTTCACAGGCTCGCCGACCGGTATGTGAATCTCGTTGGCCGTGGTCACGCCCGCATAGTCGATCTTCCACCACCAGTCGTAGGCCGTGACCGCGATGGTCAGCGCGGGCTCCTTTCTCGGCGACGCGACCGATTCGAGCGTCACGAGCACATAGGCGAGCGCGACGAAAAGCGCGACCGACGAGATGCCCGTGCCGATCCAGACCCAGCGCATGCCGCCGCCTTCGCCCTGCACGTGCGATGCATCGCGCTTCGTGGGCGGCGGACGCTTGCGGATGATCGCGCCGACGAGCAATGCGCTCACGATCAGCGCGACGGCGACGGCCAGTGCCGCGAGCGCCCAGCCGAGACGCATCGTCGGCGTGGCGGCGGGACCGTCGGCGTGAAGGAAGTAATTGAGCGGCGCGTCGGCGCGCGCGCTCGCGTGACAAACGAATGCGGCGAGAAAAGCGATCATGGCGCGGGTGCTACGGCTGGCACAATGGATCGCTTTGTGCGTAGCAGGCATCCGCATGTATCTCCTTGAAAGATTGGCTCGCAGTGAGGTTCCGGCACGCCAGACGGGCGCGCGGGGCTTCGTTCCCCGAGCAATCCACGATCCCAACGATAGCCTTACGGCGCAACGCATGTAATGCGCTTTATTTCGCGAAGCGTTTTCATCAGTCCAATGGATCTTATCGATTCGATAAGTATTCTTCGCCGATTCACTCGCAATGCTTGAATAAGCGCGCACCGACGTTATGATGTACTAACGTATTTGCGACATGCATGTCCATGCATGTTCGTGTCTTTCGATGGTTTCCGATTCTCCTTCGCGCGCTCGATTGAAACGCAGCGCGAAGGCCCTTTGTTGCGTCCGGCGATTGCCACGCTCGCGCCATCGCGTTTGCGCGCATCGGTCAGTGGGGCGTCGTCTTATCTCTCGTATCGAAGCGGGGCCGCGTTCGTCATTCGTCGAACGCGGCTGAGCCTGTTCGCGCTCGCATTTCGCCGCGCGACGCGGGCGTTTCAATTCCGGCAATGAACCGGCCGCTCGATATCTATTTTGAATATTCCGAACGCGCCATGAAAGCCATTACTTTCGTTCGATCCGTTGCTCATATCTTCAAATCGCGGCGCATTATTTCAGCGGGGCGGCTTTCGATATGGCCGGGTTTCGCGATCGCGCTTCTGTTGGCCGCATGCGGCGGCGGTGGCGGCGGTGAAACTGGCGGCGCGAGCACGACCGGTGGCGCGCAATCGAGTCCTTCGGGTGCATCGAGTCCCATAGCGGCGTCGAGCCCTTCGGACGGCGGAGCGTCGGCGCCTGCGGTTGCATCGGCGCCAGCGGTTGCATCGGCGCCGTCGGCGGCGAGCAGCCCCGGCGGCGCGAGCAGCACCGCAAAGCCTGTGATTGCGCCTGCGGGCAGCGTGTTTTATGGCATGAACGGTCATGCCAACTGGGTCGGTCCATATCAGACGTCGACGCCGGAGCAACAAGCCGCGCAACTGAAAGACCTCAACATGACGATGTACCGCAACGACATTTCCAACGTAGCCGGCGCGAAAAATCTCGCGAAGTTCGCGAAGATCATGGCGCAATCCGGCGTGATGGTTTATCCGGTGATCCTGCAAGACCTCAACTTCGCCGATGAGAATTCGGCTTATCAGGCGAGCTTCACGCTCGCTCAGCAAATCGTCAGCGTGCAGCAATATGCCTATTACGAAGTCACCAACGAACTTGCACCGACATGTCTCGTCGGTGCGGTCGACGGCGTGAATCCGGCCGATTACCACAACGATTGTTATCGGATCGCGCGCGGCGTGATTCGCGGATTGATCGCGGGCATCAAGTCGGTGGATGCTGTCGGCAAGATCATCATCGGCGGCAATACGTGGATGCACCTCGGCCTCGATACGATGCTCGCCAACGGCACGCAACCCGACGGCACGAGCGGACATCCCATCGTGACGTGGGACATCACCGCGTGGCACTGGTACTCGGAGCAGGGCGATATCACGCACGCATGCGGAATCCGCTGCTACAACGTAGTCGGCACGCTGCTGTCGTTCGGCAAGCCGATCTGGATCAACGAAGTGGGCATGCGTCCGGACTTTCCCGGCACCGTCGATCAGGCGGCCACTTACATGGCCAACGACATGATGGGCAGGCTTCTCTCAATCGCGCCGCAATACAACATTCAGTCGATACAGGTCTACGAGCTCTACGACGATCCGCCCACCGGTCAGGGCCCTTACGGCATCATGCTCAACGACGGCGTGACGAAGAAACCCGTCTATACCGCGCTCAAGAATTTCATCGCGGCGAATCCGCGTTGAAGATCATCCGATGAAACCGGGAAGGCCGAGAGCCGCGTCGCTGCGCGCCAGACCGGCGGCGCGTTCGAGCAGCGCGTCGAATTGCGCATCGTCGCGCGGTCGCGGGAAGTGCGCGCGAAAGAAGTCCGCCCAGCGAAAATCGGCAAGCGGCACGTCGGTTTTTTCGTAGCCGCCCGCGCTGCGCACGAAGGCCGCAAGGCTGCGGAAATCGTCGTCGATGGCGTCCCGCATATGCACCGGCATGTCCTTGAAAGCGATGCGGCGGCCATCGGCGTCGTAGGGATGCACCCACGCCTCGTTCTCCATCGTCAGCCAGAACGCCGCGCGCGATAACGACGACAAGTCCCGCACCAGCACGAACGGCACGTCCTGCACGCCGATGCGGGCCAGCGCGCAAGCCACATGATGATGGTCGATGACATACGGCTCGCCGCCCGGCCCGAGCACGACGGCAATCGGCTTCGCGGCTATCGACATTGCCAGTTCATGTGCGCTCAGCGCGCGATATTCCTCGGCTTTGCGGCGGACCTGCCGTTCTCCGTGCGTCGCCTGCGTCGGATGCAGATCGCCGATGCGCAGCGTATTCATGGCGCATTCCTCGATGTGTGTCGAACATGCGGGCAAGCGCCGTACCCGGTCTGGACCCGCTGTTGCTTCTCGCTGAAACGAAAGTCCCTAATGCGGTGCGCGGGCGCATCCATTGCTGAAATCGCACACGGACCCGGCCATTCAAGGAGTGTGCAATGAAAGCGGTTGTGTTTCATGGAATAGGCGATATATCGCTCGATAACGTGCCCGACCCTTCGATTCGTCACGATCAGGACGCGATCGTGCGCCTGACCGCGAGCGCGATCTGCGGCACCGATCTGCACATGGTGCGCGGCACGCTGCCAGGGATGGTGCCGGGCACGATACTCGGCCACGAGGGCGTCGGCGTGATCGAGCAGGTCGGTCGCGGCGTGCGCAACCTGAAGCCGGGAGACCGCGTGCTGATTCCATCGACGATTTCGTGTGGCTGCTGTTCGTATTGCCGCACGGGCTACACGGCGCAGTGCGACTCGGCGAATCCCAATGGCGCGGCCGCGGGCACGGCGTTCTTTGGCGGACCGAAGTCGACAGGGCCGATCGACGGATTGCAGGCCGAATACGCGCGCACGCCGCTAGCCCATGCGAGCCTCATCAAATTGCCGGAGAATATCGACGACGAACGCGCGATCCTGCTGTCCGATATCTTTCCGACGGGCTTTTTCGGGGCGCAACTTGCCGAGGTGCGTGACGGCGATACCGTCGCGGTCTTCGGCGCGGGACCGGTCGGCCAGTTCGCCGTCGCGAGTGCGTTCATGCTCGGCGCGGGACGCGTGATCGTCGTGGATCGCCTGACGGATCGTCTCGCGATGGCGCGCGCGCAAGGCGCGGAAGCGGTGAACTTCGACGAGGAGGATCCCGTCGCAACGATTCTCGCGTTGACGGGCGGCATCGGCGTGGATCGTGTGATCGATGCCGTGGGCGTCGATGCAGTGCACGCGCAGGGCGGGCCGGCTGCATCGCAGGATGCCGTCAAGCAGGGCGAAGCGGAAAGCAGGACCGTCACGGCGCAGCGCAACGAACACGACGGCAACTGGATTCCCGGCGATGCGCCCACGCAGGCGCTCGACTGGGGCGTGGCTGCATTGGCGAAGGCGGGCACGCTCGGCGTGATCGGCGTGTATCCGCCGAACGACCGCTTCTTTCCGCTCGGTGTGGCGATGAACAAGAATCTCACCATCAAGATGGGCAACTGCAATCATCGCGCGGTGACGCCCGGACTCGTCGAGCGCGTGAGGAACGGATCGTTCGATCCGCTGCGCGTGCTGTCGACACGCGAGCCGATGATGAACGTCATCGACGCATACAAGGCATTCGATCAAAGGCAACCGGGATGGATCAAGGTCGCGCTCGATCCCGCCGCGTGACGGCCGCGCGGCCTTCATGGCGCATCGTCGCGGGCGTCGGCGCGTGCGCGTTCGTGGCCTGGGCGGCGATCGAATGGAAGCGCCTCAAGCGCACGCCCGCCCTTTCCGATGAAAGCGCCCGCAAGGGCATCACGGCGCGCTACACGCAGGCCGGACCGTATCGCATGTTCTCGCGTCACGCGGCATGCGAAGGTGGCCACGCGAAGCGCCTGCCCGTGGTGCTCGTGCATGGTCTCGTGATATCGAGCCGCTACATGGAGCCGCTCGCGCTCGCGTTGCGCAGCGACTTCGACGTGTACGCGCCCGATCTGCCCGGCTTCGGCGAAAGCAAACTGCGCGGCGGCGCGCTGTCGGTGCCCGAACTCGCCGATGCGTTGCGCCTCTGGCTCGGCGCGCGCGGCATCGAGCGGGCGATGTTCATCGGCAATTCCTTCGGCTGCCAGATTCTCGCGGATTTCGCCGCGCGCTATCCCGAGTCGGTCGACCGGCTCGTGCTGCAAGGACCGACCGTCGATCGCGATGCGCGCTCGCTCTTCACGCAAGTTTGTCGCGACTGGCGCAATGGACGGCTCGAACAGGCGAGATCGTCGGCGCCGATCGGGCGCATCGACTATGCGAAAGCGGGCGTGGTGCGCGCGCTCGCGACGATGCGCGAACTCATGCGCGATCGCATCGAGCGCAAGCTGTCGCGCATCGTTGCGCCGACGCTCGTCGTCGCCGGATCGCGCGATCCCGTCGCGCCGCTCGCGTGGGCGAGCGAAGTCGCGGCGCGCGTGCCGAACGGCGCGTTGCTGGCGATAGACGGCGGCACGCACACGCTCAACTATGTCTATCCGCATAGCTTCGCGCTCGCGATCCGCACGTTTCTTCTTCAGGGCGGCGCATCGAGATGACGAAGCCACCGCGCGGCATTGCCCGCTTCGATTCGGCCGCGGGCATGGTGCAGGCGCTCGCCGCGTGTCTGCATGGCGAACGCTTCAGCAGCCCGAGCCAGTCGCCGCTGCTCGATAGCCTGATGCCGCCGATCAACCTGCTGCCGAAGCGCGCCCGCGAATGGGTGTACACCGTGGGCGGCATGTCGGAGGGCATCACGGCGCGGCAGGCGCGGCGTCTCGATGTGGAAGGCATCGGCGAATGGATCGCGGGGCTTTACCCGCAGCGCACCTACGATGCCGCGTTCATCGGTTCGTCGAATGGCGCGCTCATGCACGTTGCGGCGGCGCTCGGCGTGCCCTGGCTGCCGCAGACGTTTCTGTGCCCGGTGCGCGCGCCCTTCAGCGATCCCGACGATGCGCAAAGCGGCTTCGATGACGGCCTCGCCGCCGTCGATGCGTTGCTTCGCGCCGATCCGCGTATCGCGATTCATCATATGCAGGATCCGAATCAGGACCGGCTGATGCTCTCCGCGATGAGCTACTTCCGGTTGAAGCTGCGCGCGCTGCCGCTGGCGTATCGCGAGTTTCTGCTGCGCAGTCTCGCGCCGGACGCGACGCTTCATATCGTCCGATGCACGCGCGACTGGCCCGTTACGCGCACCGGCGACCGATCGTTCTATCAGTTCGGCGCGCTGGGCGGCGCGACCGAGCGCGAGTACTTCGAAGGCGGGCCGCGTGTCGCGCGCTATCTCGCGCGTTATGGCGTGAAGCGCACGCGATGGGACGCGCCCGTGCCGACCCTGCGCGCGCCCGAAGCCGAATGGGGCTATGACGTGGCGCTCACCGAATCCATCGTCGCGCTGGCGAAGCAGAAGAACTGGCGCGTCGTCGAATGGCGCTTCGAAGAGCCGGAAGCGTTCAGCTTCGCGACGGCCGAGTTGTATCGCGCGTGGTATCGCGAGATGGGGATCGAGTCGAAGCGGCTCGTCGTCGATTCATTTCTTCTGATGGACCCGTACACGACGCTGCGATTGCGCGCGATCCCATTCTGGCTCGTCTTCTGCACCGACCCTTCGGCAGAGACGCTGCGCCGCTTTCTCGAACGCGAGTCCTTCGACGAGATCGACATGATGCTGTTCTCGCATGGCACCGAAGGCGTCGGCGTGACGAGCATCGACGAATGGGGCGCGTTGACCGCCAAGGCGAAACGCGAAGGGCGCTTTCTCGGTGTCGATGCACGGCGTTATCCGCGCGACTTCGCGACCTTCGTGCGCTTCGATCGTGCGCTTGCCGAACTGAAGCCGCAATACGGCTTGCCGGAGCCGATGCCGCCCGCGTTCTTCGAGGACGCGCTGCGCAAGCATGGCGCGCGTCATGGCATCACCGCGCACGATCACAACGCATGAAGCGAATGCCGGTCATCGTCGTTACGCGCGCCGACGCATCAAGCGCGCGATGATGGCGCCCAGCCCGAGCCCCGCGCAAAGCAGCAGGCCGCGATGCGTCTCCACCCAAAACGACGCGCTCGCGCGCTTCGCCTCGTCCGTGAAGCGCCCATGCACCCGATGCAGTTCAGTGACCGGTTGCGAGAGATTGCCCGGACGTTCGCCGCTGGAGAGAGCGGGGTCCTGCTGCGCGCGAAAGCCCGTGCGTCCGAGATAGACATCGAGCAAACCGGGGATGATTGCATTCGCAACTATCGCCTTGACCGACGACATGCCGACCCACAGCTCGCGCCGCCGATGCGTGGCCGCCCACCATATCGCGCGCGCTGCGACTTCGGGTTCGTAGATCGGCGCGACGGGACGCGGCGCGTGCGGCATCGCGCTCCTGGCCCAGTCGAATTGCGGCGTGTTGAGCGCGGGCATCTGCACCATCGTCAGATGGATGCGGCTCTTGGCATGATGCAACTCGCAACGCAGCGAATCGGTGAACCCGCGTATCGCGTGCTTCGCGCCGCAATAGGCCGATTGCAGCGGAATCGATCGATACGCGAGCGCCGAACCGACCTGCACGATGACGCCGCGATTGCGCGGCGTCATGCGTTTCAACGCGGCCCTCGTGCCCCACACGAAGCCGAGATACGTGACGTCCGTGATGCGCCTGAAATCGCGTTCGGGCATATCGGCGAAGCGCGCGAACGAGGTCAGCATCGCGTTGTTGACCCATACGTCGATGGGGCCGAGCTCGGCTTCGACGCGCGCGGCGGCACTGTCGAGCGCGCCGCTTTCGCTCACGTCGAGCGCGATGCTCAGCGCACGCACGCCGAGCGCGCGCACGTCGGCGGCGGCGTCTTCGAGCGCTTGCGGATCGCGCGCGATCATCGCGACGTCCACGCCGCGTCGGGCGAATTCGAGCGCCGTCGCGCGGCCCACGCCCGCGCTCGCTCCGGTGATGACCACGACCCGAGGCTTTCTCATCGCGATGACTCCCCGCGTGCGGCAAGCGCTTCGATTTTGTCCGCCGTGCAACGCGCGATCGCCTGAATGGTGAGAGAAGGATTCACGCCGCCGACGGTCGGATATGCCGAGCCGTCGTGAATCCTCAGATGCATGGACGATCACTTGTCCTTGTGGCCCGGCAGCACTGCGCCCAGCACTTGCTTCGCCGTATCGACGATCACATGGCTCTGGTTCGGATCGCCCTTCATGAGCGTGGTCGCGAAAGCCTTCGCCTGCGCGATCGTGATGTGCGGCGGCAGCGGCGGCACGTTCGGATCGGCCTTCACTTCGATCACGACGGGACGATCCGCCGCGAGCGCTTCGTCCCACACGGCGGCCATGCGCTCGGCATCGTCGACATAAAAGCCCTTCAGCCCGATCAATTCCGCGAACTTGTGATAAGGCACCGAAGGAATGTCCTGCGATGCCTCGAACTTCGGATCGCCTTCCATCACGCGCTGTTCCCACGTCACCTGATTCAAGTCTTCGTTGTTGAGCACCATGCAGATCCAGCGCGGATCCGACCATTGCTTCCAGTACTTCGCGACCGTGATGAGCTCGGCCATGTTGTTCATCTGCATCGCGCCATCGCCGACGAGCGCGATCACCGGACGCTCCGGATACGCGAATTTCGCCGCGATCGCGTAGGGCACGGCCGCGCCCATCGAGGCGAGACCGCCCGAGAGCGAGCACTTCATGCCGCGCTTGACCTTGAGATCGCGCGCGTACCAGTTCGCGACCGAACCGGAATCGCTCGTGACGATGGCGTTCGCGGGCACGCGCGGCGACAGCTCCCAGATCGTGCGCTGCGGATTCACGCCGGCTTTCGCAGGCTCTATCGCGCGCTTTTCGAGTTTCTTCCACCAGTCGTCCATCCAGCCTTCGATGTCCTTGCGCCACGCGCCATCCGTCTTCTGTTCCAGAAGCGGCAGCAACGCGCGCAAGGTCTCGGCACTGTCGCCGACGAGATTCACTTCCATCGGATAGCGGATCGAAAGCATGTCCGCCTTGAGGTCGATCTGCACGCCGCGCGCCTCGCCTTCCTTCGGCAGGAACTCGGCGTAGGGAAAGCCCGAGCCGATCATCAAGAGCGTGTCGCATTCGGTCATCAGCTTGTAGCTCGGCTCGGTGCCGAGCAGGCCGATCGATCCGGTGACGAAGGGCAGATCGTCCGGCAATGCGGCCTTGCCAAGCAGCGCCTTCGCGACGCCCGCGCCGAGTTTGTCCGCGACAGCGATGACTTCGTCCGTGGCTTCCAGCGCGCCCGCGCCAACGAGAATCGCGACCTTCTTGCCGGCGTTGAGCACATCGGCGGCGCGTTGCAGATCGTCGGCATAAGGCACCGTCTTCGGTGCGCGATAGCCCACGCCCGAATGCAGTGTGCCGTGCTTGCGGCCCGGCGGCTCGTATTCCAGATCCTGCAGATCGTTGGGCAGCACGAGCGCCGTCACCTTGCGCTCCGATAGCGCAATACGCACCGCGCGATCGACGAGATGACGAATCTGCGAGGGCACGCTCGCCTGTTGAACGAAGGCGCCGGCGACGTCCTTGAACATCGCGGGCAGATCGACTTCCTGCTGATAGTGTCCGCCCAATGCGGCGCGTGCCTGCTGGCCCGCAATGGCGAGAACGGGCATGTGATCGAGGCGCGCGTCGTAGAGACCGGTGACGAGATGCGCCGCGCCCGGACCCGATGTCGCGATGCATACGCCCAACTCGCCGGTGAACTTCGCATGTGCCGATGCCATGAACGCAGCCATCTCTTCATGACGCGCCTGAATGAATTCGATCTTGCCCTTGGCGCGACTGAGCGCGCCGAATACGCCGTTGATGCCGTCGCCGGGATAACCGTAAATGCGGCGCACGCCCCATGCATGCAGGCGATCGACCAGAAAATCGCCGACGGTAATAGCCATGATTGAAGTCTCCGGAAAACACGATCGAAAGAATGCGCCGCATTGCATGCACGCCTTGTTTGGCTTGCGCGCAATGGCCATGCCGCTGTCTTTCAATCGCTGCAAGGTGCGATGAACCCATGCGGGCGTGATGATTGCTAGAGCGCTTTACGCGGACGATTGCTTCAGGACACATACGATGGCGCTCATGCCTCTCACCCTCGAATGGCCGGATGTCTGCATTCGAATATCGCTGGCGGTGCTTGCCGGCATTCTCATCGGATTGAATCGCGGCGAATCGGGCAAAGTCGCCGGATTGAGAACCACGCTGCTCGTATGCCTCGCGGCGTGTCTCGCGATGCTGCAAGTCAACGCATTGCTTGCTCAGGCGGGCAAGACGCCCGGTTCGTTCGTGCAGATCGATCTGATGCGCCTGCCGCTCGGGATACTGTCGGGCGTGGGCTTCATCGGCGCGGGTGCGATTCTTCGCAAGGATGGCCTCGTCAAAGGCGTGACGACAGCGGCGACGTTATGGTTCGTGACCGTGGTCGGACTGTGCTTCGGCGGCGGTCAGCTCGGACTCGGCGCGGCGGGACTCGGGCTCGGGATCGTCGTGCTCTGGTTTCTGAAGGAGGTCGAAAGACGCATACCGCGCGAGAATCATGCGGAGCTCCGGATAACTTATGAAAGAGGCGTCTTTTCGCGGGACACGCTGGCTGAATCGATGCAGGCGGCGGGTTGCAGGCTCGCCTCGATTGCGGGCGCGGCAAAGGGACCGGAACGGATGGAAGAGCGCTTCGAAGTGCGCTGGCACGGCGCGCCCGATGCGCAGCCGGTGCCGCCGTTCAGCGAGTGCGCGATGGCTGCGGGCGCGATCGAGTCCGAGTGGAGCATCATCCGCTGAACGGTGTACAGCGAATTAACGTGGTGGTTAAAGCGTGCTCGAGGCGACCCAAGAGGGGACCCGACAGGCGACCCATAAGGCACCCATAAAGAACAATTGGCTGTGCGTTCGTTTTGACATATAAATGAGAGACGATCTTCTTGGAACTTCGGGAGTACAGATGCTTATACGCTGTGCAGCATGCAACAAGCTCATATATTCAGACGATGCTCTCGAAGACGATACGTGCCCCGCATGTGGATCCACGAACACCGAGCACATCGCAATGGGCTTCGTTTTCGATCAGACGGTCGCTGTGCCGGACCCGCCGGCAAGGACCACGGAAAGCGCCGATTCGCCCGGCACGATTCGCAGGAAGCTGTAGTCGCACGAATCGATTCGTAACGTACCGCGTTGGATGTGCGCTTCGACCCCCTCTCGTTTAAGCGCATCTTGCCCGCCTCGACAGGCGGGCTTTTCTTTATGCGCATTCAACGCAGATCAATGCGACAACACGACCTGCGCGATGACGCCCGACGCGACCGCAACCAGCAGATAGTCCGCACCGACGCCGACCCACTGATAACCGCGCGGCGGCTGACGCAGGCCTTGTCCGCGCCAGTCGTCGACGACGTACTGACGGCTTCGGTAATCGTTATCAAGACGCTCGCCCTTGCGCCAGTCGCGACGCGGCTCATCGTTGGCATGCTGCGGCGGGCGGGGCGCGTCGCGGCCATTCATCTCCGGACCATGACCCGGCGCGCCGGGACCGCCCTTGGCAGTGGGACCGCCCGGACCGCCCGGTGCGCGATGCGCATCGTGATAGCCGTCCGGACCGCCGGGTGCGGGCTGTGCGAAAACGGCGCCCGTCGTCAGTCCGATGCTCGCGCAAACCAGTGCGGCGACGATTCGACTCTTCTTCATGTTCGTTCCTCTCGAAGTGGCAAAGGGATGTTCTGGATGCCCGGACTGTACGCAATGGGCAACGAAAATGACGTGAGCATGTGTAAGCAACGCTTACGTTCCATTACGCGCTCCATTACGCGCTCCATTACGCGCAAACGCGCGTCAGACGCCGAACGGAAAGGTTTCTGGCGTCTCGTGCGTGACTTGTGAAGGCTCGATCGCGCTGACCGCGCGCGTCGTATCGAACCACACGAACGCATCGAATTGCGCCGACAGCTCGGCTTGCGCGTAATGGCTGTACAACTCGGTATCGGGCCGATAGACCACGCCGATGAAGCGTTCGAGCCGCTCCTCGCCCAATGCGTCGCGCAGTGCATCGTTCACGCCCGCACGAAGATCGACGAGGCACGGGCTCACGCCCGCAAGATGAAACTGATGCTCGTAACTATCGGCGCGCGATGGCCGCACCTGCATGATCTGCATCGGCTCCTCCCAGTCCGATGCCGCCGCGACCGTGCCCGCGTGCGTGCCGAAGCCGATGAGCGCGGCGTCGTCGCCGAAGCGCTCGCGGCATAGCTGACCGACGTTCAACTCGTCGCGCATGCGGCCCATCTCGGTCGCGGATGCATCACCGAGATGCGAGTTGTGCGCCCATACGACCGCGCGCGCGTCCGGTCCCCATGCATCGAGCAGGCTGTGGAGCGTGTCGAACATGTGCGTGTCGCGCAGATTCCAGCTTTCCGCCGATGCCCCGTACATCGCGCGATAGTACTGCTCCGCCGATGCGACGAGCCGCGCGTTATGCGTCGCGTCGAGCAGTCCGTGATCGCTCGCGGACGTGGCGAGCCGTCTGTCCAGCAGATCGCGCAATTGCGCGACGACGGCTTCCTCGCATGTGCCGAAGCCCGCCTGCCACGCGGCGCGTCCATAGACAGCGGGGTTTTTCTGCCAGGGCGTGAGGCATCCATAGCGCACGCGGGCAATGCGCGCCGCGCCCGGGTCCTGTGCGTCGAGATACGCGAGCACGGCGGCGATGGATTCGGAAAGGCTATACAGGTCGAGTCCATAGAACGCGGCGCGGCGCTCGTCGGGCAACGCGGCGTTGTGCTGCCGCAGCCACGCGACGAACGCGGCGAACTCGGTATTGCGCCACATCCACGTAGGGAAACGCGTGAACGGTCGTGCTTCGGGTCGCGCGCGCGGACGGCCGCGAACGTGCTCGTCGATGATCGCGGCATCGGGCCAGTCCGCTTCCACCGCGACGAAACTGAAGCCGTGCCGTTCGATGAGACGCCGCGTGATGGCGGCGCGCGCTACATAGAACTCGGCGGTGCCGTGGCTCGCTTCGCCGAGCAACACGACGCGCTTGTCCGCGAAACGATCGAACGCATGTGCGAAGTCGGGCGCATCGAGCGCGGGCAGACGCACCGCCGATGCGCGGATCAGATCGGGCAACGTGCGCGCAACGGGCTCCTCGAGCGTGGGTTTGTCCGTGCGAATGTCGGGTTCGTCGCTCCAGCCTTGCGCGCCGATCAACGGCACGAACATCACGCCGCCGAGGTCTTCGTCGCGCCACACATCGTCGTCCGTGCGCGTGTATTTCATCAGACGCTGGGATTCGCGCGCGTCGCCGACGGGCATCACGAGCCGTCCGCCTATCTTGAGTTGCGCGCGCCATGCGTCGGGCACGGATGGACCGCCCGCCGCCGCGATGATCGCGTCGAAGGGCGCGTGCTGCGGCATGCCGAGCGTGCCGTCCGCATGATGCACGCTGACGTTCGTGAGCCCGAGCGCCTTGAGCAAGGCGGCGGCATCGTCGGCGAGTTCGCGATGCCGTTCGATGGTATCGACGCGCGCCGCGATACACGCCGCGATCGCCGCCGCATAACCCGAGCCGGTGCCGATGTCGAGGACATGATCGCCAGGTTGCAGGTCGGCGGCTTCGAGCATCAGCGCGACGATGTACGGTTGCGAGATCGTCTGACCCGCGGCGATCGGCAACGGGCTGTCCTCGTAGGCGAATTCGGCAAGGGCTGGGGGAACGAAGGCATCGCGGGCGATGGCGCTCATGCATTCGAGCACGCG
The DNA here is from genome assembly GCF_031451415.1 of Caballeronia sp. LZ028. Classification (NCBI taxonomy): domain Bacteria; kingdom Pseudomonadati; phylum Pseudomonadota; class Betaproteobacteria; order Burkholderiales; family Burkholderiaceae; genus Caballeronia; species Caballeronia sp. LZ028. The sequence goes on from NZ_JARUXN010000002.1 coordinate 178,485, forward strand.
CGCGTTCCTGATGCCGCGCCCCTTCAACTGACGTTCGACCATGCGTTCCCGCGCTTCTTCAAAGTTGTTCATGAACATTTCCCGAAAAAGGTCAGAACGTTGAAGAGGCAGCAAGCGACAGTCCCAGTTCGCCACTGCTCGCGAGCACGCGGAATGCGATTTGCTGTGCGTTCGGCACGGCATAAAGGAGACGCATACCTCGGATGACACTCACATCGAACGATGCACGCGAGCATCGCGCCTTGCGCCCCGCGCGCGATGACGGCAGCGATCGTCGATCGACGCCAGCGCCGAAGCAAGCGTTAACGGGCCTCATGCTGCGCGCTAAGATCCATTCGGCATCGAGCGCGGAATACTACGGACTTCGAAGCGAATGTGTCGTCGAACCTAGCGTGCAGGTCGTGCTCTGAATCCAAAACATGCCAATACACAATGTGAAGCCAACCCGTCCGCTCATCGCCGTGAGCTTCTTCGCGGCGGACGTCCAGGCGGGCGTCGGCCCGTTTCTTGGTATCTATCTGCAAGCGCACGGCTGGACGCCGGACCGCATCGGCACGGTGCTGACCATCGGCGGCATCGTCGGCATGCTCGTGACGACGCCCGCCGGCGCGCTCGTCGATGCCACGCCGCACCGGCGCGCCATCGTCGCGGTCGCGAGCGCGCTGTCCATCGTCGCGGCGATCATCATCTGGATGTGGCAGGGCTTCTGGCCCGTCACGCTGTCGCAAGTGGCCACGGCGATCGCGGGCGCGACGATGGGCCCCGCGCTCGCGGGCCTCACGCTCGGCATCGTCGGACGGCAGAATTTCGATCGCCAGTTCGGACGCAATCAGGTGGCGAATCACGCGGGCAATATTGCGGCCGCGGCGCTTTCGGGCTGGCTCGGCGCGTGGCTCGGCATGCCGTACATCTTCGGGTTGAGCGCGGCGTTCGGTGCGGGCTGCATCTTCGCGGCGCTGTGGATTCCGCCGCGCTCGGTGCATCGGCATTTCGCGCGCGGCATTGCAAAGGACGACAACGACGATCCCTCCGACACGCGCGCCGATGCCATACAGGTTCTGCTGCGCAACCGCTCGCTGCTCGTGCTGGCGGCCGCGCTCGCGGCGTTCAACCTCGGCAATTCCGCGATGCTGCCGCTCTACAGTCTCGCAGTCGCGTCGGCGCATACTGCCGATCCCAGCCATGTGACGGCCGCCAATATCGTGATCTCGCAGATCGTGATGCTCGTCGCGGCGGCCTATGCGAGCCGCCTGATTCGCCGATGGGGCTTCTGGTGGATCATCCTCGTCACGCTCGCGACGCTTCCGCTGCGCGCGATGACGGCCGCGTGGATCGCGCCTTCATGGGGCATCGTGCCGGTGCAGGTGCTCGATGGCATCGGCGCGGGCTTGCAGACCGTCGCGGTGCCCGCGCTCGTCGTGCATCTGCTGCACGGAAGCGGACGAGTGAATCTGGGGCAGGGCGCGGTGCTTGGCGTCCAGGCGGCGGGCGCGTGCCTGAGCCCGATGCTCGGCGGCTGGATCGCGCATCACTATGGCTATCCGGCGGCGTTCATCACGCTTGGAAGTATGTCTGTCGTCGCGTTCGCGATCTGGATCGGCTTTGGGCAGCGCGTGCGCGATGCATGCGATACGCGGCGCGAAGAACTCGGCAAGCTCGCCGATCTGGATTCATCGACGTTGTTGCCATGACAAGGGCCGCGGCATGGGGAATGCGGAAGTTCATCTGACCGACAAACCGGAGATGAGGATGAACTCACCGCGCTTTTCCGCAGACGCCGACCAACGCATGCAAATCCCGCCGCCCGACGTCGATCCCGATCCTTCCGTACCGGATGACGATCCCGTGCCGCCCGATGGCGCGCCGCATCCCATCGGCGATCCGCCGAATCAAAGACCGCCGGAGCGCTTAGGCCCCGGCCTCGTCGCCGGGGGGTAGTGCGTCGGCCTTGGCGTTCGCGTGCGTCGCGGCCGCTTCCCTCGCGGCGTCCGCGCTTTCCAACGGCCGATCGCGCATTTCGGTGAAGCCGTCCGCATCGATCGTGTAGGACCAGGTGCATTGACCCGTTGGATCGTGATCGATCGTGATCTCGACGCGATGTCCGTTGCGAACGTAAGTCTCGGTAGACATGATTTGATCCCTCGTTGAATGACCTGCGCGATGCATCGGCTACGTTGCGTTGGAATCCGGCGGAACGGGATTCTTTTCCTGCGTCGACGGCAATTCGTTTTCCGATGCGTCGTGCGTGCGCTTTTCGCGTTCGTCGAGTTGACGCTGCTTCGTGTCTTCGCCTACGGGTTCGTCCATATCGTCGGCGGTGGCATGCGGCACGGGCTTGTCTGGCGTCATGATGGGCCTCCCGGAATCGTGATGCGGCACGCGGCGCGCGCCTTAGTATCGGGCGCAGCAAGCAACGGACCCGTTCGCGTTACAGACAGGAGCGCGGCTTGCTGGGCGATTATCGAACAGGCATTCGGGAGAGCGAGGAATGAAATACACCGATCAGGATCAGCGCGTGGAGGAATTGCAGGTGGCGTTGTCGCGTGCGTTCGATGCACGGAAGACGCCGTTCGTAGGCGTGGTGGACGAAGGCGACGACATCGTCATCAACGTATCGTGGGCCATCGAGACGGGCCGCGACACGACGCTCGATGCGCGTTGCAGCGTCGTGTTGCGCATCGCGGCGCGTCAGTTCGAGCGATATGGCGCGATGGATACCGCGCAGCGCCTCATCGTGCAGGATCGCGTGATCGCGCACGTGCGGAGTGCGTTCGACCAGTCGCGCTCGGGTCAGGCGAACGCGAACGAATGCTCGTTCGAACTTCGCGCCGCCGACGACTGGTTCGACACACCCGACACGCCCTGACGCATTACCAGCCTTGCGCGCCGCCGCCGGTCGTCGACGGGCTCGTCTGGCCGTTCGTGCCGCCGCTGCCGTTCAGACGCGGCTGCATGCCGCCCGATCCTTGGCGTGTGCCCGCACCCGCGCCGCTCGTTCCATTCGATGAGCCGCCCACGCCGGACGGCCCGGTCGACGGCCCGCTGCTGTGGCCGGAGTTCGGCGTGATGCCAGCCGCATCCTGCGCGTTCTTCGCGCTCGACGGTCCGTGGCTTGCGCCCGGCTGCGTCTGATCGGCTGCGGCGAATGCGCCGCCCGAGAGCGCCATCAGTAAAGCCGAAATCGCGATGGTTCTGTTCGCTTGCATGACCTGCCTCCGTAAGTCGATGTTGGTACGAAGCATGGCGCAAGGCGCGTTCCGGGCTTTGCGGCCAGCAACGCGTTTCCCTCATTCAAGCCCTTCGTGCTCGAACGCAAGTTTCACTGCGGGGCGCTCGCGCATGCGCTTGTAGAACGCCTGGAGCTCGGCGGGCATATCGACGCCCATTTTCTGCGCCCACGTCAGCATCGTGAAGAGATAGGCATCCGCGACGCTTACATCGTTGCCGAAGAGATAATAGCCGCGCATCGTCTTCGCGACATACGCAAAGCGCTGGCCGATTTTCTCGCGCGCCGCCGACGCTTCCGCATCGGATGTCGGCCGGAACACGCGTCCGAACTGCTTGTGGATCTCGGTCGAAATGAACGCAAGCATTTCCAGCAGACGCAGATGGCCGTCGTCGCCGGAAGGCGCGAGCGATGGCGCTTTTTGCGCGACCCACGAAAGAATCGCGACGTTTTCGGTGAGACGCTTGCCATCGTCGAACTCGACGACGGGCACATAACTCTTCGGGTTGATTTCGCAGAAGGGCGTGCCGTCTTCCGTCACCTTGGTCTTCAGATCGACCTTCACGCGGTCGAAGGTCAGGCCGGCTTCGTGCATCGCGATGTGATCGGCGAGACTGCATGCGCCGGGCGCGTAATAGAGCTTCATGATGCGCGTCTCCTTTGGACGAGGATATGTGTATTCGGCGAGCAAGGGCCATGCCGCAATGCCGCCATGCGGACGTCGCGCTATACCGTACGAAGCTCGCAGGCCGCAACATGCTGACCGTATGAAGCGATTTACGCCGATGCACGCAGCGTATGCGCGGCCGCGACCATGTTGCGCAGCGCGGGAATCACTTCGCCCCATTGACGCGTCTTGAGTCCGCAGTCGGGATTCACCCACAGACGCTCGCGCGGAATCCGCTCCGCTGCCTTCGTCATCAACGCGACGATTTGCGCTTCGCTCGGGATATTCGGCGAGTGGATGTCGTACACGCCCGGCCCGATCTGATTCGGATACTTGAAATGGTCGAAGGCTTCGAGCAGTTCCATGTCGGAGCGCGACGTTTCGATGGTGATGACATCGGCATCCATATCGGCGATCGATGCGATGATGTCGTTGAACTCCGAATAGCACATGTGCGTGTGTATCTGCGTTTCGTCGCGCACGCCGTTCGCGGCGATGCGAAACGCTTCCACCGCCCAGCGCAGATAGCCATCCCATTGCGCGCGGCGCAGCGGCAGGCCTTCGCGCAACGCGGCCTCATCGATCTGGATCACGCGAACGCCGGCCTCCTCCAGATCGAGCACTTCAGCGCGGATCGCGAGCGCGAGTTGCCGGCACGATTCGGAACGCGGTTGATCGTCGCGCACGAACGACCAGTTCAGGATCGTGACGGGACCGGTCAGCATGCCTTTCATCGGCTTCCGGGTTTGCGCTTGCGCATAGCGGGTCCATTCGACGGTCATCGGCTTCGGACGGCTGATATCGCCGAACAGAATCGGCGGCTTCACGCAGCGCGATCCATACGACTGCACCCAGCCGAACTCGCTGAACGCATAGCCGTCGAGCCGCTCGCCGAAGTACTCGACCATGTCGTTGCGCTCGGCTTCGCCGTGCACGAGCACGTCGAGCCCGAGCGCCTCCTGTTCCTTCACGGCGCGCGTGATTTCGCGTTCCATCGCGGCGCGATAGGTGGTTGCATCGAGCTGTCCGCTCCTGAACTGACGACGCGCATGACGGATTTCGTTCGTTTGCGGAAACGAGCCGATGGTCGTCGTCGGATAGGCGGGCAGCGCGAGCATCGCGGCCTGCTTCTGCGCGCGCGTTTCGTATGCGCTCGCGCGCTGGCCGAGCGTCGCGTCGATCTTTGTGAGCGCTTCTTTCACCGCCGGGTTATGCACGCGCGATGATGCGCGGCGGCTCGCGATCGCGGCCGCGTTGCACGCGAGCGCATCGGCGACGCTGGCGCGACCGTCGTTCAAGGCGCGTGCGAGCACATCGAGTTCATCGAGCTTTTGTAGCGCGAATGCGAGCCACGATCTGATTTCGGCATCGAGCTTCATTTCGCTCGCAAGATCGACGGGCGTATGCAACAGCGAGCACGATGGCGCGATCCACAGCCTGTCGCCGAGCGATGCATGCAGCGGTTCGAGCCAGTCGAGCGTGGCGTTCAGATCGGTTTTCCAGATGTTGCGGCCATTGATCGCGCCGACCGATAGCACCGACGAATCCGGCAACAGCTTTGCGGCGGCGCCGACGTCATCGCGCGCGTTGATCGCATCGATATGCAGGCCGTCGATCGGCAGCTTGCACGCGAGATCGAGATTCTCCTGCAACTGGCCGAAGTAGGTCGCAAGCAGAAGGCGCACGCGTCGTTGTGAGAGCGCATCGTAAGCGGTGACGAAAGCGTCGCGCCATTGCGTATCGAGTTCGGTGACGAGCGCGGGTTCATCGATCTGCACCCATTCGATACCGAGCGCCGCGAAGTGATCGAGCAGCGCCGCATAGACGGGCAACAGGCGCGGGAGAAGCGCGAGCTTGTCGGAGTCGTCCTTCGCCTTGCCGAGCCAGAGATACGTCACCGGCCCGATGATGACGGGCTTCGCGTTCACGCCGAGCGCGCGCGCTTCGCCGAGCTGCTCGACGAGACGCGACGTATCGAGCGTGAACTGCGTCGCCGCATCGAACTCGGGGACGATGTAGTGATAGTTGGTATCGAACCATTTCGTCATCTCACCCGCAGCCACGCCCTCGCAGCACGCTGCATGTTCCTCAGCGCTTTCGGAAGAGCCTCCGCGAGCGACGCGGAAGGCGTTGTCGAGCGCATCGCCGTGAAAGCCGCGCACGCGTTCGGGCAGATTGCCGAGCGTGAAGCTCATGTCGAGCACCTGATCGTAGAACGCGAAATCGCCGGCCGCCACGAGATCGAGACGCGACTGATGCTTCCAGTGGCGCTCGCGCAAGTGAGCGCCGACCGCCTTCAACTCGTCGCGCGATGACTCTTTTTTCCAGTACTTTTCGAGCGCGAACTTCAGCTCGCGGTTTGCGCCGATGCGCGGGAAACCGAGGTTGTGTGTCGTGGCCATCGTTGCGTGTTCTCGTCGGAAAGAGAGTGAATGGCGACGATGATAGAATTTCCGATGCATGAATAAAAATGGTTTAATTTCATGCATCGATTAACTTTGTTCATGGAGACGCCTATGCTCGAACGCGCGCATCTGATGGTCGTGCGAGAAGTCGAGCGCCAAGGCTCGCTGACCGCCGCCGCCGACGTGCTCAACCTCACGCAATCCGCGCTGAGCCATACGGTGAAAAAGCTGGAGCAGCAGTTGGGCACGGCGGTGTGGACGCGCGAAGGGCGCAGCATGCGGCTCACGCAGGCGGGCCAGTATCTGCTTGGCCTCGCCAATCGCATGCTGCCGCAGTTCGAACTCGCCGAAGCGCGCATGAGGCAATATGCCGAAGGCGAGCGCGGCACCTTGCGCATCGGCATGGAGTGTCATCCGTGCTATCAGTGGCTGCTCAAGGTCGTGTCGCCGTATCTCGCGCGCTGGCCCGATGTCGATGTAGACGTGAAGCAGCGCTTTCAGTTCGGCGGCATCGGCGCGCTGTTCGGTTACGACATCGACGTGCTCGTGACACCCGATCCGCTGAAGAAACCGGGCTTGCGCTTCACGCCCGTCTTCGATTACGAGCAGGTGCTCGTCGTTCCCGAAGCGCACACGCTCGCCGATGCCGCTCATGTCACGCCGGAGCAGGTCGCGCAGGAAGTGCTGATCACGTATCCGGTCGAAACCGATCGCCTCGATATCTACACCCAGTTCCTCACGCCCGCGAATGTCGTGCCGAGAAGGCACAAGACGATCGAGACGACCGACATCATGATGCAGATGGTCGCGAGTGCGCGTGGCGTCGCGGCGCTGCCACGCTGGCTCGCGGAAGAATACGCGGACCGCATGCCGCTCGCCGTGCTCAAGCTAGGGAGGAAGGGCATTGCGAAGAAGATTTATCTCGGCGCGCGCGAAGCCGATGTCAGCGTCGAATATCTCGCGGCGTTCATCGCGCTTGCGAAGAAGGCCGACTGGGCGAAGGCGCGCGTGTCGCGTTGACGTTCAGCGCCGCGCATCGAGCGCATGGCGGATCGTGCGTGCGAGGTCATCGAACGTGAAGGGCTTTTTCAGCAGCACGACGCCTTTGTCGAGCCGCCCTTCGTGAAAGATGATGTCGCGCGTATAGCCCGATGCGAACACCACGGTCGCGTTATACGGCGGCGCGCTCGCGATCTTCGCGAGCTCGTTCGCGCGCAGCGTGCCGGGCATCACGACATCGCTGAAAAGAAGATCGACGTGGCCATGCTTCTGCAGGACGGCAAGGGCCGATTCCGCGCTCGGCGCCGACAGCACCTTGTAGCCGAGCTGCGCAACCATGTCGATGGTCGCGAGGCGCACGTCGGCATCGTCCTCGACGACGAGCACCACTTCGCCGCCGCTCGATGCACGCGGGCGCGCGCCGTGCGCATTCGTCGATTCGACTTGCGTGCAGCGTGGGAAGTACAACGCGACGGATGTGCCTTCGCCCACCTGCGTTTCGACATCCACGCAGCCCGCGCTTTGCGACACGAAGCCGAACACCATGCTCAGGCCGAGGCCGGTGCCTTGGCCTTCGGCTTTCGTCGAATAGAAAGGCTCGAACATGCGTGCTTTTACGCTGTCGGGCATGCCATCGCCGTCGTCGGTAACAACCAGCTTCACGTAATCGCCCGCGGGCAACGCGAGACCGGTCGTCATCTGATCGCCGAGGGTCGCGTTCGAGACTTCGAGCTGAATGTTGCCGCCTTCATGAATCGCGTCCCGCGAATTGATGACGAGATTGAGCAGCGCGTTTTCCAGTTGATGGCGATCGACGAAGAGATTCCAGGCATCGCACGATACCGTGGTCTTCAGCTTGATCGATTCGGGCAGCGCGCGTTGCAGGAACTCGCACATGTCCGCGACGAGCTTCGCCGGATCGACGACGGCGGGATTGAGCGGCTGACGTCGCGCGAAGGCGAGCATCTGCGAGGCGAGCTTGCCGCCGCGCGCGACGGCTTCGCTCATCACGCGCAGCCTGCGTGTGAGATCGGGTTTGTCGCGCGTCGCGAGTTCGATCAACTGCAGGTTCGCGGAGATGATCTGCAAGACGTTGTTGAAGTCGTGCGCGACGCCGCCCGTCAGATTGCCGATGGCTTCCAGCTTCTGCACCTGACGAAACCGCTCCTCGGCCTCGACGCGCGCCGTGACCGCTTCCGCGACGCGTTCTTCCAGCGTCTGCATGAGCTTGAGCAGCTTGTCTTCGGCAAGCACCTTGCGAGTCGTTTCGACGACGACGGCAATCACGCCTGCCGGATGACCGTCGTCTTCTGCGACAGGACTGTAGTGCAGATCCATCCACACGTCTTCGGGCCGGCCATTGCGATGCAGCGTGAGACGCTTGTCGGCGTAGGACAGCGTTGCGCCGGACAAACAGGTGTCCACGACATTGCGATTGAACGCGGCGATCTCGGGCCAGCCGTCTTCGACAGGCTTGCCGAGCAGAAACGGATGACGTCCACCGGCGAAGCCCGCATAGGCGTCGTTGTAGATCATCGTGCCGCGCCGGCCCCAGAGCATGACGAGCGGCACAGGCGAAGCAAGCAGAAGTTGCACGGCTGCCCGCAGACTCTTCGACCATCGACCGATCGGGCCCATGGCCGTGTCCGACCAGTCGAAGCTGGCGATGCGCGAAGCCATCTCGCCGCGCCAGCCTTCACAGTCGAAGGATTGCTCGGGCCAAACCGTTTCGGCGTTCATAGAGTTGAAGGGAAAGTTGATGTGCCGCCGTCTTCGTAAAAAGCGGCAGGAGCTTGGTTTGGATCAAAGGCTACATCTTAGTCCACGCATCGGCCTGCACTCCATACTGGACGCTGCTTTGCGAGGAGTGGGCGACCTGAAGGCTCGCATATCGAACACGAAAGGCCACCGTTTCGGACAGGTGAAGCACATGTTTCAAGGTAAAGTCATCGCCGTCGACATGATCGGGAGGCGCGCATGAACGGCAAGCGCATCGTCGCGGCGTTGCTCGTGTTGCTCTTTTGGACGGCTCGTGTGTACGCGCAAGAGCCTTCGCTTACGGATGAACAGATGCTCGGCGTCGTCTTCGTCGCGAATCAGGCCGAAATCGCGGCGGCCAATCTCGCGTTGCGCAAGACGCGCTCCAACAGCCTGCAGGTCTACGCGAAACGGATCGTGTCGGAACACGCGCAGGTCAATCAGGAGATCATGACGCTGACGCAGCGCTTCGGCACGGAGCCGCAACGCAGCGCGACGAGCGACGCATTGACGAAGCAAAGCAACAGCGAGATCGCCGAGCTCGATGAAACCAGCACCTACGATTTCGACGAAGCGTATCTCGAACACGAGGTCGTCTCGTTGCAGAAGCTGGTGCGTACCGTCGAAGGCTATATCCGCACGGCGCGCAGCGCGGACGCGCGAACCTTGCTGATCCGCTCGCGTCCTTCATTCATCTTTCATCTCGATCAGGCGCAAAGGCTGCAAATCACCATAGGCAGTCCGGGCCTCGTCCGCTGATGTCGCTCACGAACAAAAACAGGAGAAATGCATGAATGCATCGGAATGTATCGACGAACTGATCGCGGGCATCGCGGATTGGCGCGGCGAGACCTTCGCCAATGTGCGCAAGATCATCCTCGCAGCGGACGAAGGGATCGTCGAGGAGTGGAAGTACATGGGCAGCCCGGTCTGGTATCGCGACGGCATGATCGCGGTGGGCAACGCGCACAAGGACAAAGTGAAGCTCACCTTCGCGCACGGGGCGAGCCTGCCGGACCCCGACAAGCTCTTCAACGCGAGCCTCGAAGGCAACGCGCGGCGTGCAATCGATTTTTTCGAAGGCGACAAGATCGATGCACACGCGCTTAAGAATCTCGTGCGTGCGGCGATCTCGTTGAATCAGACGAAAGCGAAGAAGAAAGCGGCTCGTTGAGCTGCGCGCGTCCATGCGCCGATGAAGGCGGCGAGGTCGACCGCATCCGCATTAACGAATCCAGTCCAGGCCATGCGTGCCTGGCGCGGCTCGGGCAGATCGAGAGTGTCGTTTTTGGACTAAAGATTTCGAATCGATTCTTTACAAAGACAAAACATCTTGTCACAATGCGGACGCAAATAATAACGATTCGCATTCACACGCAATGGACCTCCAAAAGAAATGAGCATGAAGACAGGAACGACGAGCCCGGTCGCGATGCGGCCTTTGAAACTGGCCGCCTTGCTGCTGTTCGCGGCAGCGCCGCTCGCCCACGCACAGTCCGCGGATGCGCCGTCGGGTGCATCGGCGGCTGCGGCGTCGAACGCGCCGGCCGAAAGCACGCTGCCCGCGGTGAAGGTCACGGCGCAGAACGTCGATGAACCGTATGGTCCGACGAAAGGCTACGTCGCGAAAGAATCGACGGCGCTCAAGACGGGCACGTCGCTCCTCGAGACGCCGCAGTCCGTCTCGGTCGTCACGCGCGAGCAGATGGATCAGCAGAACGCGCAGACGCTCAATGCGGCCGTGCGCTATGTGTCGGGTGTGACGCCCGAAACGCGCGGCGGCATCGCGACGCGTTACGACATGCTCAAAGTGCGCGGCTTCGACGCCGACAAGTACTGGAACGGTCTCAAGCTGCTCGACAACGGCTGGTACGCGGTGCCGCAGATCGATCCGTATTTGATGGAGCGCGTCGAAGTGCTGAAGGGCCCGGTCTCGGTGTTGTACGGTCAGGCGGCGGCGGGCGGCCTGCTGGATCAGGAAAGCAAGATGCCGACGGTCGTGCCGCTGCATGAAGTGGGCATCGAGTTCGGCAACTACGCGCACAAGTCGGCCAAGTTCGATTTCTCCGGGCCGATCGCGGGCGACGATCGCTATCTGTACCGCATCACCGGCATCGCGCGTTCGGAAGACGGGCAAGTGCAATCGACGTACAACAAGCGCATCGCGATCGCGCCGTCGTTCACGTGGCGTCCGGACAACAAGACTTCGCTCACGCTGTACGGCCTCTATCAGCACGATCCGGACAGCACGTCCTACGGCAGCGTGCCGCCGCAAGGCACGGTGCTCTACAACCCGAACGGCAAGCTGCCGAGCGACTTCTACGACGGCGATCACAACTTCGAGAGCTTCAATCGCGTGCAGGAATCGATCGGCTACAAGTTCGACCGCAAGCTCAACAACGCGTGGTCGTTCCGCTCGAACGGACGTCTGCTGCATCTCGCGCAGGACTACAAGAGCGTCTATGCGAGCGCGCTCGAAGACGACTTGCGCACGCTCGATCGCGGCACGGCTGCGTCGAAGGACAACCTGAACACGATTCAGCTCGACAATCAGCTCGAAGGCAACGTCTCGACCGGCCCGATCGACCATACGCTGCTGTTCGGCTTCGATTACCAGCACTATGCGAGCAACTTCGATGCGGGCTTCGGCACCGCGCCGTCGCTCGACATGTTCGCGCCGAACTACAACCAGGCGATCACGCCGCCGGACCGCTATCACCAGATCCTGAGCGGCACGCAATACGGCGTGTATGCGCAGGATCAGGCGCGCTGGGGCAACGTGATTCTCACGCTCGGCGGACGCGAGGACTGGGCGAGCAGCGATTCGAACAACACGACGTACGGCGTCGTGTCGCATCAGTTCGATCGCGCGTTCACGGGGCGCGCGGGCCTCACGTATGTGTTCGATAACGGCATCGCGCCGTATGTCAGCTACACCGAATCGTTCACGCCGCAAGCGGGCACGGACATCAACGGTCAGCAGTTCTCGCCGGAGAAGGGACGTCAGTATGAAGTCGGCGTGAAGTTCCAGCCGAAGGGCTACAACGCGTTCTTCTCGGCCGCGCTGTTCGACCTGACGCGCAAGAATCTGCTGACGGTCAATGCGGACAACCCGAACTTCCAGTCGGCGGTCGGCGAAGCGCGCTCGCTCGGCGTCGAACTCGAAGCGAAGGCGAGCCTCACGGATTCGTTGAACGTCACGGCGAGCTACACGTATCTCAGCACGAAGTACACGAAGGACAACAGCGGTCTCGAAGGCAAGTTCCTGCCCGCGATTCCGCAGAATCAGGCTTCGTTGTGGGCGTATTACACGGTCAATCGCGGACCGCTCGCCGGTCTCTCGATGGGCGCGGGCGGACGCTACACCGGCACGACGTATAGCAGCGACAACAGCTTCAAGGTGTCGAGCTTCTTCCTCGTCGATGCCACGCTGAACTACGATCTCGGCCGCGCCATGCCGCAGTTCAAGGGCGTCGAGCTGTATGTGAACGCGCAGAACCTTTTCAACAAGGAATACGTCGCGTCGTGTTACTACGGCAGCTGGTGTGCGTTCGGTTACGGACGTCAGGTGTTCGCCGGCATGAACTATCACTGGTAAGCATGTTGCACCGCACTGCGTCTTTCGAACGGCGCAGTGCATCGAATCGTCGTGAGCGCCGCCCTGGCGCTTATCGCGAACGAAGCTATCCGTATCGGGATTTCTTCGTTCGCGTGTGAGGAAGCGGCTAGTACATTGATCGCTCGCCGCTCATCCACGATATCCCCGCATGATCCCGACGACTTCATTGCATCGCCTCTTCGCCATGCTCGCGTTGATGGCGGCATGTGCTTTACCGATGCATCGCGCGCACGCCGAAGGCAAGGTGAAGATCGTCGATCAATATGGCATCGGCTCGTTGCTGCTCAAGGTCGCGAAGGACCAGAAGCTCATCGAGAAGGCCGGCGCGCGCGCGGGCCTCGATATCGACGTGCAGTGGAACACGCTTTCCGGCGGCGCGGCCGTGAACGAAGCGCTGCTCTCGGGCGCGGCGGATATCGCGACTATCGGCATCGGGCCGTTGATGACGATCTGGGATCGCACGCGCGGGCATCAGGATTTTCGGGCCATTGCGGCGCAAAGCGCGGTGCCGGTGTATCTCGTGACGAACGATCCGCGCATTCGCAGCATCAGGGATATCGGCGAGAAGGATCGCATCGCGGTGGTGTCCGTCGCAGTGTCGCAGCAGGGACGTCTGCTGCAAATGGCGTCGGCCAGGGCGTTCGGCGATGCCGAGTATGCGCGGCTCGACCGTTTCGAAGTCAACATGCCGCACGCCGATGCGACGACCGCGATGTTATCGGGCAACTCGGTCGTCAATCTGCATTTCTCCAACGCGCCCTATCAGTATCAGGAACTCGAAGATCCGAAGATCCACAAGGTCACGAGTTCCACCGAAATCCTCGGCGGACCGTCGACGGGCAGTGTTGTCGTGACTTCCGACAAATGGCGCAAGGACAATCCGAAGACCTACGCCGCCGTGCGCGCGGCGCTCGACGATGCGGCGAAGCTCGTCGAGAAGGACAAGGCTGAAGCGGCGGCCATCTATATTCGTCAGGACGGGTCGAAGCTCTCGCCTGCGTTCGTCGAGCGCATTCTCAGCGACAAGGAAGCGAGCTTCGCGACGACGCCGCAAAACACGCTGCAACTGGGCACATTCCTGCATAAGGTCGGCGTGATTCGTCACGAGCCGAAATCATGGCGCGACTATTTCTTCGCTGACGATTCGAGCGCGCAAGGCAGTTGACACGTCTTTCATTTATCCATCATCCAAAGGAATCCGAAATGAATGCAGTGGCCATCGGGAATGAAACGGAAGTGACTGTCAGCCCGCTGTCGGCGCATATCGGCGCGGAGATCGGCGGCGTCGACCTTACGCGTCCCTTGTCTTCCGCACAGGTCGAAGCAATTCGCGCCGCGTTGCTCAAATGGCGCGTGGTCTTCTTCCGCGAGCAGTTCCTGAGTCACGAACAACACATCGCGTTCTCGGCGCACTTCGGCGAGCTCACGGTGGGGCATCCGGTGTTCGGCCACGTCGACGGGCATCCGGAGATTTACTCGATTTCGAAGTTTCGCAAGGCCACGCGCTTCGAAGGGCAATCGGTGCTGCGTCCGTGGACGGGCTGGCATACGGATGTGACTGCCGCGGTGAATCCGCCGTTCGCATCGATCCTGCGCGGCGTCACGATTCCGCCCTATGGCGGCGATACGCAATGGACCAATCTCGTGATCGCATACGAGAAGCTGTCTGCGCCGCTGCGCGCGTTCGTCGATGGTCTGCGCGGCGTGCATCGTTTCGCGCCGCCGCAAGGCGCAAGCGGCACCGATGCGTTCACGAAGGCCGTGACGGATCACACGCTCGTCGCCGAGCATCCGTTGGTGCGCGTGCATCCGGAGACCGGCGAACGCGCGCTGTATGTCAGTCCGGGCTTTCTCAAGCACATCGCGGGGCTCGCGCCGCGCGAAAGTCAGGTGTTGCTCGAACTGCTATGGGAGCATGTGACGCGGCCGGAATTCACGGTGAGATTCAAGTGGGAGCCGGGCAGCATCGCGTTCTGGGACAACCGCACGACCGCGCATCTCGCGCCGACGGATATCTTCGATCTCGACTTCGATCGCCAGTTGTATCGCACGACGCTCGTCGGCGATGTGCCCGTGGGGCCGGACGGGCAGAAGTCGGTGGCGATCGAAGGCACGCCCGTTGGCGCGGCGGCTGCGGTCGCGTTGAACTGATCGGCGTTCAACCTGATTCGCTACGCGTCACGAAGATCAATATCAGAAGAAACGTGATGAGGAAGCGAAACGCGCTTTCGGTGCCGTTCCATTGCTGCGATTGCCACATGCCGAACCATTCGCCGCCGATCGACATGAAGCAGACTTGCCAGGTGAGATAGCCGAGCGTGAGGCCCGCGATCGCCCAGCGTTTGGCTCGCGCGAAGGCCGCGCTCTCCTGGCGCAGTGCGCGGGCCATCGCGATGACGCCTGTCCAGCAAAGAAGCGCGGTGAGCGTTTCGAGAAAAATGATCGCGTCATAGCCGAGATGCTGAAGCACCGGCGACGTGATCGCGCGATACATGTTCGCGTTGCCGGGAAACGTCGTGTCCATTCGCATGACGTGCTCGACGAACTGCAGGTTGCTGCCGTAGTCCGTCAGATTGCCAAAGCTGACGAGCGACGCGAGCAGGGCCATCGAAGCCACGACGAGAAGTTTCGCGAGGCGTTCGGTCATCTTCATCTTCATTCTCCAGCAGCGTTGGGAACGTGATTGTGCAAGAGAAGAATGAGCTGAGCTTGATTTCTCGCTGCAACTAACTGTCTCGTTGTGCCAGCGCCTTTCTGCACGAAACGATCGTCGGATGAATGTACGACGCCGACCCGTATAATCGCGGCCTCGCACACGTTTGCGCGTCCATTGCGGCACGCGCGACGACTCGTTTATCAACATCCCGAACCCCTGTCTCAGACAGGCCGAAGCAAGAAAGGAACGCCCAAGCGTGGAAAGTCTCTTCCAATCCGTGAATGCATTGTTTGCCTGCATTGCGCCCGTCTCGGATTTCTTGTGGGATTTCCCCACGAATTTCAAGGCTTATTCACAAATCCCCGTGCTCGGGCAGTTTTCGTTCGCGATCCTTTTGCTTGTCGGCGTGGGCATTCACTTCACGATCCGCACGCGCTTCATCCAGACGATGAACGTCGGCAAGATCGTTCGCATGATGCTGCGCAGGCAGTCGTCGAAAACCGGCGTCAGCGCGCTTGCGTCGTTCATGCTCGGGCTCGCGATGCGTGCCGGGCCCGGCAATATCGTCGGCATTACGGGCGCGATTTCCGTCGGCGGACCGGGCGCGTTGTTCTGGATGTGGGTGGCCGCGTTCTTCGGCATGGCGACCGCGTTCATGGAATCGACGCTCGCGCAGCTCTTCAAGGAGAAAAAGCACGACGAGTTCGTCGGCGGCTTGCCGTTCTATGGGCGGCGCATTCTCGGCGACAAGCGCTTCGTCGGCACGTTGCTGTCGCTCGTATTCATCGTCTATGCGCTTTTCAATGTGCCGCCGCAAACGTTCAACGTGTTCACCGCGATCGGCACCATCGCCGATACGGTGACCGGCACGCATCTCGGGCGTCAGTCGACGGTGTATTACGTCATCGCGGCGGTGCTCATCGCAGCGTGCTCGTTCATCATCATGGGCGGCATTCGCCGCGTGACCGCTTATACCGATGTGCTCGTGCCGATCAAGGCGACGCTCTTTTGTCTGATGTCGCTCGTCATCATCGTCATCAATCTGCCGCTGATTCCCTACTTCTTTCATGAGGTGATCGTCGGTGCATTCGCGCCGCATGCGCTCTTCGGCGGCGCGATCGGCACGGCGCTCGCTCAAGGCGTCAAGCGCGGGCTGATGTCGAACGAAGCGGGGCAGGGCACCATCACGATGGCCGCGGCGATCGCCGACAACGATCACCCTTGCGAACAGGGCTTCGTGCAGAGCCTCGGCGTGTTCTTCGACACGATGGTCATCTGCACGATGACCGGCTTCATCGTCGTGATGGCGCACGTATGGACCGGCACGGTGGACGGTCAGGCGTGGGAGTCGGTCAGGGCATCGAAGATCACGGTCTATCTCGCATCGGTCGAAACGCTCGTGCCGGTTTCGGTCGCGCATGTCGTCAAGATCGTGATGTGCGTGTGCTACGGCCTCTTTGCGTTCACGACGTTGCTCGGCATGATTTCGTTCGCCGAAATCTCGGCCAACTTCATTTCACGAAGCAGAGGTTTCATCATCGGCATTCGCGTCGTCGGCTCGCTCGTGTTCGTGCCGTTCGGCGCGCTCACCGTGCTTGCGGGACTCGAATTGCCTAACCTGTGGGCGCTTTCCGATCTGATGAACATCGTGATGGTGCTGCTCAACGTGCCGATTCTGCTGATCGGGCAACGTCTCGTGTACAAGGCGCTCGCGCACTACCGCTCGACGCGCGGCGGACCGTTCGTGTCGGAGGACATCGGCGTGCGAACCGAGTATTGGTCCGCGAAGCGCGGTGTCGTCAGGCAAACGGAAGAACTTCGCGAGCGCGTCGAAAGTTAAGAGCCGAAGAAGTCCACCGCGCCGGTGCCGAGGTTGTACATCGCGCCGGCTATCTTGATGGCGTGCTGCTTCTCCATGTCGCTCAGCACGGCGCTTTCCTGGCGAATCTGCGCGATGGTCGACTCGACGTTCTTGCGCGCCACCATGTCGACGAACGTGTAATTGGTCGCCGTGCGCTCGCCGTCGTACTTCGTGGCTTCCACGGCGGGTTTGATGCGCGCGAGCAACGCCGTGAGATGACCTAGTTCGGCATTGGCGATCGCGCCTTTGATCGCGCCGCAAGACGTATGTCCCATCACCAGCACGACTTTCGCGCCCATCAGCTTGCACGCGAATTCCATGCTGCCGAGAATGTCGTCGTTTTCGATGTTCCCCGCGACGCGGCAGTTGAAGATATCGCCGATGCCCAGATCCATGATTACCTCGGCGGGCGCTCGCGAATCGATGCAACTGAGCAGCACGGCCGCGGGATATTGTCCCTTTGCGCTCGTCTTTTGTTCGGCAAGGTAGTTGCGCGCCTTGCGTTCGCCTCTGCGGAAACGCTCGTTGCCGCGCTTCATCGCATCGAGAATCTGCTCGGGCGACATCGCGTCGCGCTGCGCGTGCGTCAACGCGTCGGCGTGAGCGGATGTCATGAGGAGCGGCGGAACCGCGAGCCCGGCGATAGTTGCAGACGCAACTGATTTGAGAAAGCTCCGGCGGCACGCGGGCGTGCATTGCAGCGGATGCTTCAGATCTTCGCGCATGACCTTGCTCCTCGACCTGACGGGAATCGGCCTTCTTCAACGCTCTTCTTGCGACATGAAGTGTTGGACGAAAAATCGTCGAATGCAATGCACGCTTGTTCTGATGACAATGTCAGGTCGATGACGTAACGATCTGCCGCGCGATATCGAGAAAGTTGGCGGTCTTGGCGGTTGTCGCATCGATGCGCGATGCAAGCGCCAGACGAATCGTGATCGCGCTGCCGAGCGCATCGGTGTAGGCGACGCCATCGACCTGAATCTGGCACACCGACGCCGGCACCAGCGACACGCCGAATTCCGCCGCGACCAGATTGACGACCGATGATAGCTGCGGCGCCTGCTGGCCGGCGACCGGCTCGAATCCCGCTTCACGGCACGCACCGATGATGACGTCGTGCAATGTCGGACTTGCCTCGCGCGGAAGCATCACGAAAGGATCCTCCGCCAGCGTCGCCAACGGCACCTTGCGCTTTTTCGCGAGCTTGTGCGTGGCGGGCAGCACGATTTTCATCGGCTCGATCGCGATGTGATTGATCTGCACGCCCGCGGGCGACTGGCTGCCGAGACGGACGAACGCGACATCGACGCGGCCGGCGTCGAGATGCGCGAGCAGTTGCGCGGTATTGCCTTCGGTCAGCGTCAGCATGACGTTCGGATAAGCCTGCCGATACGACCGTATGAGCTTCGACACGACCGGATTGAACGCCGCCGATCCCGTGAAGCCGATATTGAGCTGCCCGATCTCGCCGCGCCCCGCGCTCTGCGCTTTCTCGACGGCGAGACGCGCGTCGTCGACGAGACGCTTCGCGTCGGCGGCGAACGCCTCGCCGGCTTCCGTCAGCACGACGCCGTGCCCCGTGCGGCGAAAGAGCCGCACGCCGAGTTCGTCTTCGAGCGCGTGAATCTGCTGACTGAGCGGCGGCTGTCCGATGCCGAGCCGCTCGGCCGCGCGCGTCACATTGCGTTCCTCGGCGACGGCCAGAAAGTAGCGGAGATGTCGCAATTCCATGCGATATATGAAAAAGCTATTTCAGAAAGACGAGATAGATATTGGACAGTATATCAATCGCGCGACAAAATACCGCTATCGCGCAGTGCGCGGGCTAGAACTATCCCCGAATACGTTGCCGGTTGCTCGTCAAAGCGAATCGGCAGGGCGGGTCGCGCCCGTGTCGATCGTCGACGGCGCGCGAATCGTCAATCAGTTTGGGAAGGGGTCTAATGTGGCTGAAGCATTAAAAAAACCAAGGCCGGAATACCGGAACATCGGGATCGGTCAGATCGCGAAGTATCGCTTGCCGCTGGCGGGCAAGGTATCGATCCTGCATCGCGTGA
>NZ_JARUXN010000002.1:296964-342895 GCF_031451415.1 Caballeronia sp. LZ028
TGTGAGACTCTTGATACTTTTGCTATCGCCGATTCCGAAGAACCAGCCGCACTCGCCATCAAGCGCCCACACTTATCGGCTGTTAGTTTTTAAAGAGCATTTGCGCAGTTATTTGCTTCGCTATTCGCTTGCTTTCTTGCGCGCCGTCATTCAACGGGAGGCGAATTATGCGGGGCTATTTCGACGACGTCAAGCGCCTTTTCCAAAAAAATAATCGGGTCATTTCGGGCGGCAAATTCGAAGCCGAGCAGCGGCGCGTGTCACCGGCGTCTGTGCACGTCAGATCGCACGCGCACGAAGAATTGACCAGGCACAACAACGCGGCGATGGCATTGGGCGGCAATTGACGCTCACCGGTACGATGTCGGCCGGTCACACGATTCAGGCGTCGTTCATCGCGCGCTCATCCCGTGCTAATTCTCATCTTCGATCATGTGCGCAGTCGCATGGTCGAAGCAAAGCCGCCCGACTGCCACCGTGACCGGTTTGAAGCGCAACCTGGAGACAACTCAGATGAGCACCCTCGCCGACCGCAGCGTCCCGACATCCACGAAAACCGGACGATATGGTCTCTTCGTCTGCCTGATGGCGGCGCTCGCCGGCCTGCTGTTCGGCCTCGACATCGGGGTGATCTCGGGCGCACTGCCTTTCATCGCGAAGCATTTTGTTCTGAGCGATCGCGCACAAGAATGGATCGTCAGCTCGATGATGGTAGGCGCGGCGATCGGCGCACTGGGTGCGGGCTGGCTATCGTGGCGTCTCGGACGCCGCTATGCGCTCGTGCTGGCGGCGATACTTTTCATTGCGGGATCGCTATGGTCCGGGTTCGCGGCGAGTCCGGCTCATCTGATCGGCGCACGCTTGCTGCTGGGCCTCGCGGTCGGGATGGCGTCTTTCACCGCGCCGCTTTATCTTTCGGAGGTTGCGCCGCGACAAGTACGCGGCGCGATGATCTCGACGTATCAGTTGATGATTACCGTCGGAATCCTGGCCGCCTTCCTGTCGAACATCGGACTGTCGTACGTGGCCGACTGGCGCTGGATGCTCGGCGTCATCGCGATTCCCGCCGTCTTCTTCCTCGCAGGCGTGCTCGCCCTTCCCGATAGCCCGCGCTGGCTGCTTCAACGCAACCGCGCCGACGAAGCGCGCGCCGTCCTTCAACGCTTCTACGCCAATCCCGCCGACGTGCAAGCCGAACTCGAACAGGTCAACGAAGACAACACGCGGCCCCAGCGAGGATGGAGCCTGTTGCGGCAAAACGCGAACTTCCGTCGCTCGGTATTGCTCGGAGTCGTGCTGCAGGTGTTCCAGCAACTCACCGGCATCAACGTCGTGATGTACTACGCTCCGCGCATCTTCGAACTGGCCGGCTTCGCGACTCATGAACAGCAACTGTGGGCGACAGTCATCGTCGGCCTCGTCAACGTCATTGCGACCTTCGGCGCCATTGCCTTCGTCGATCGTTGGGGCCGCAAGCCGATCCTCTATGCGGGATGCGCCATCATGGCAATCGGCATGTGCTCGCTCGGGTTCCTGCTGCATGCCGGAGTCGCCGGCCTCACGGCACAGATTCTGGCGGTCGCGTCGCTGCTGCTTTTCATCGCGGGGTTCGCCATGTCTGCCGGCCCGCTCGTTTGGATCCTGTGCTCGGAGATCCAGCCGCAGCAAGGGCGCGACTTCGGCATCGCCGTTTCGACGCTCGTCAACTGGGTCGCCAACATGGCGGTCGCGGCCACGTTCCTGAGCTTGCTGTCGACCGTCGGCGAAGCGAACACCTTCGTGCTCTATGCGATCCTCAACGTCATCTTTGCAGTCGTCGTGTTCTTCTACGTGCCCGAGACGCGCGGCGTTTCGCTCGAGAAACTCGGCAACGATCTGATGGCCGGCAAGCGTCTGCGCGATCTCGGGAAGAAAAACTAGTTTTGTCGTTCGATGGAAATCTTCACGGGGCGGATATTCCAGATCCGCTCGCAATATTCGTGAACCGCGCGGTCCGAAGAGAACTTGCCTGCATAGGCGGTATTCAGGATGGACATGCGAGTCCAGCGCCGCTCGTCGCGCCAGGCGGCGCTCACATCTTCCTGACGCGCGACGTACGCGGCATAGTCGGCAAGCACCAGAAACGGATCGTGGTGTAGCAGGTTGTCGACCAGCGGACGGAATATCTCTCGATCTCCGCGCGAGAAGTGCCCGCTGCCGATCAACTCCAGCACTTCCCGCAACGTCTGATTCGCATCCGCATAGTCGGCCGGACGATACCCTTCGCGCTTCACGCGTTCCACTTCGTCCGCATTCAGGCCGAACAGGAAGAAGTTTTCATCGCCGACTTCTTCGCGCATCTCAATATTCGCGCCATCGAGCGTACCGATGGTCAACGCGCCGTTCATCATGAACTTCATGTTTCCGGTGCCCGAAGCCTCCTTGCCCGCGGTCGAGATCTGCTCGGACAGGTCCGCAGCCGGGTAAATGAAGTGTGCGTTCTTGACGTTGAAGTCCGGGAAGAATACGACTTTCAGGCGGCCGTTCATCGCGGGATCGTCGTTCACGACTTCAGCGATGCCGTTGATCAGCCGGATGATGAGCTTGGCCATCGCGTAGCCCGGCGCGGCCTTGCCGCCGAATACGAAGCAGCGCGGCGTCAGCGCGAGTTGTGGATCGCGGCGCAGACGCATGTACTGCGTCACGATGTATAGCGCGTTCAGATGTTGCCGCTTGTACTCGTGGATTCGCTTGACCTGTATGTCGAACAGCGCCGCGGGATCGACGACGATGCCCGTCGCGCTCTTGATCTTATCCGCGAGGATCTGCTTGTTCGCCTGCTTCACGTTGCGCCAGCGTTCCTGAAATGCGGCATCGTCGGCGTATTCGGACAGCTTGCGCAGTCTGCCGAGATCGGTCGCCCAACCTTCCCCCAGCCCCTCGTCCAGCAGTTTCGCGAGACCCGGATTGCTGAGCATCATGAAGCGGCGCGGCGTGACGCCGTTGGTCACGTTATGGAAGCGCTCGGGCCATAGCTCGGCGAAATCTCGCAGCACCGTCTTTTCGAGCAGTGCCGAATGGAGCGCGGCCACACCGTTGATCGCGTGACTGCCGACCGTCGCAAGATGCGCCATGCGTACGCGCTTCGTGCCGCTTTCGTCGATCAGCGACATGCGCGCGATCCGCGCTTCATCGCCGGGATATCGTTGGCGGACATCATCGAGGAAGCGGCGATTGATCTCGTAGATGATCTCGAT
Organism: Caballeronia sp. LZ028; assembly: GCF_031451415.1. NCBI lineage: Bacteria > Pseudomonadati > Pseudomonadota > Betaproteobacteria > Burkholderiales > Burkholderiaceae > Caballeronia > Caballeronia sp. LZ028. Next base: position 300,201 of record NZ_JARUXN010000002.1, read on the forward strand.
CAATCGCGGCAACAAGCCCTGAAACAATGGCAAGCCCCACGTTTCGAGCGCTTCGGGCAACAGCGTGTGATTCGTATAGGCGAGCGTGCGCTGCGTGATGTCCCAGGCGTCGTCCCAAGGCAGTTGCCGCTCATCCACGAGCAGGCGCATCAACTCGGCGACGGCTATCGACGGATGCGTGTCGTTCAATTGCGCCGTGAACATGTCCGGCAAGCGATTGATCGGCTCGCCCTTGAGCGCAAGCAGGCGCAACATGTCCTGCAACGAACACGAAACGAAGAAGTACTGCTGCGCGAGCCGCAAGCGCTTACCCGCTTCGGGCTCGTCATTTGGATAAAGCACCTTCGACAGCGTCTCCGAAAGCACCTTCTCGTGCACGGCTTCGTAATAGTCGCCGGCATTGAAATCCTGAAGATCGAACGACTCGACTGCCTCGCTTTTCCAGAGCCTCAACGAGTTACATGTATTGACGTGAAAACCGGGGATCGGCGTATCGCAGGCCACGCCTTTGACCGTATAGGCAGGAATCCAGCGCACATGAAAGCGGCCCGCTTCATCGGTCGAGCTTTCGGTGCGGCCACCGAAGTTCACGTAGAACGCGACGTCAGGGCGCAGGATTTCCCACGGGTTGCCCTTCTGCAGCCATTTGTCGGTGATTTCCACTTGCCAGCCGTCGCGGATTTCCTGATCGAAGATGCCGAACTCATAGCGGATTCCGTAACCGATCGCCGGGATTTCGAGCGTGGAAAGCGAGTCGAGATAGCACGCGGCCAGGCGTCCGAGGCCGCCGTTGCCAAGGCCCGGTTCCTCTTCGATCGACAGCAGCGTATCGAGGTCGAGTCCGAGCGCCTGCAACGCTTCGCGCGCGTTGCTTTCTATGCCGAGATTGACCAGGTTGTTGCCGAGCTGCGGGCCGATGAGAAATTCAGCGGACAGATAACACGCGACTTTTGCGTCGCGCGCTACATAGGTGTGCGTGGTGGCGACTCGGCGGGTCATCATCCGGTCGCGGACGGCGTAGGCGAGCGCCATGTACCAGTCGTGCGGCGTGGCGATCTCCGGATAGCGCGCCTGCAGACAGATGAGGTTATCGACGATATCGCGCTGCAGCGCCTCGACGCCAAGTCCGCTGCGCGCGGGCTCGGCGCTGATCCGCGATTCGATGGTGGGCGTGTCATCCATGATCTGTCCTCTCTCCCTGCGTACCGGGCTTCGACAAGAATGTGCCGGCTCTATGTCCGGCCGTTGACAGTGCTGCGTCATGGCGCATCGATGAATAGCATACGCCCTCAAGTCGTGCGCTTCCATGCCGTTATCCCCAAGGGGAAGGCCAAATTCGGCAATCGCGGGACCACGATGGCCTGCCGCTTCAAAGGCTGTCGGACCAGTTCAAGATTCCGGTCATCGCTTATTTCATTCGCTTGCCGCTAGCGCAAGTTCAGACATCAGAAAAATATGAAACGCGTCGTCGCAGTATCTGCAGTTACAGTCGTTTTGGCCGCATGCGGTGGGGGCGGCGGCAGTTCCGATAATGCGCCGAGCGCGCCCGAGGCTAACGCTGCACAAGGCCTTTATTCCGGAACCGATGCGAACGGCAACGTCGTGGGCGGCGTAGTGCTCGAGACTGGCGCTTTCTATTTCGTGTATGCGAACACGACGACAAACGCGCTAGGTCTGGTACAGGGTGCGGCATCCGCATCTCATGGCACTTTTCAGTCGGACAATGCGCGCACCTTCGACATAAGCGGCAAGGCTGCGACCGATACGCCCGTCCTCGCGGGCTACAACGCGAAGAACAGCGTTCAGGGCGTGATCTATACGAGCACGGCGAAGCAGAACAGCATCAAGTTCAACGTGGTTTATGACGCCAACTATGAACGTCCGGTGGCGCTGTCGTCCGTTGCCGGGACGTATTCGGGCGCGGCCGGATCGACGAAGGACGGCGAGACCGCCACTTTTGTAATCGGGCAGGACGGCTCGATCAAGGGTGAAGGCTTGAGCGGCTGCACGTTCAGCGGAGCCGCCACGCCTCATGGCGACAAAGACGTGCTGGACGCCACGATCACGTTTGGACCCGCGCCCTGCATATATCCGGGTGCGAAGCTTACGGGCGTCGTTTTTTTCAGCAACAGTCAGGTATTAGGAGCTTTGACGCTACCTGACAGATCGGACGCCTTCGTGGTGGCCGCTACGAAGTGATGTCGCGTGGAGTGCGCGTCGCGCACTCCCAGTTGCGGATCGGATTGCCGGCGGCCTGTTGAGCTTTGCCCGTCCGGATTTATTTGCGCTAAGCATCCCGCGCGCATTTTCACGGCCACATTATTTCGGATACCGAATAAATATACAAGGTAGGCGTTGCGCAAGGGCCTTTCCGCCGACAACTCGCCACTTGCGTCTGACTTTGAATTTCGACGCGCCGGACGCCCGCGGACGCATTTCGGTCAGCCCGCGCGCATTCCAGACATTAAGCGCGGACGGAAATTTGAAGCGTCGAACAGATGCCTGTTGTCCCGGCTGATCGCGACATCGACTTTGCCATGCCTCGCTCACACTGAGTCCAGTAGATCTCCAATACAAAACTATGCGACCGGACGAGGTGAATATGTCTTTGCTCGAGTTCCTTGGCACGATGGTCTTCGTTGCCGTCGTATTGCTCTCGATGGTCGCGGTGCTCGACATTTTCTTCCCGCGACTGATCCCGGTCGCGCGTGATGAGCGCTCTTCGGGATTGTCGCGCGCGCGGAAGTTCGCTAGAGCGAACGAGCGGGGACGCTGAGCCTAACTTTCAGATACCTGCGGCTCGCGCATGTTCCGTCCGAGCTTTTTCACCAGCACGCGGGCGGCAAGCAGTCTGAATGGACGAGGGAGCAAGCGGAAAGTTTGCTGATCCGCGCAGCATTTTATGAAGGTTGGTCTGGCGCATCGATGTCTTCCGTCGCCCCATCCGGAGTCGCGACGGGTGTTCTTCGCCGCGACCAGCGAAACGCCGTCTAACGCAGCTTCGACGCCTCACTGCGGACGTATCGAGCGCTACATTTTTCGTCTTATTCGTCACGATGCGGCCGTTATGCGCGTTTCGGAGCGCTCGCCGGTTCCTTTTATGCCGATACCCTCTGTTCAGGCAGACGATTTCGTGAAACATCCTCCCAGATCACCCTTGAAAATGGGCCGCAAAGCCCGTCCTGTCTAGCGATCGCAGGAGTGGAAACGGGGCGTCGATTGTTTCACGAACGATCGGAGCGATCATTGTTCAGCAGCTTTCTAGGCGAAGTACTTGCTCGAGTGGCGGTGACCGGCTTCTCCGTTGGTTTCGCATCGCTAAGAGGACGTTCAGGCTTTACATTCAAGCTTCGGATGTTGGCAGGCTCTGCCTTTCCCAAGCTGCTATTCACCCACGCTGAGAGTGACTGGCATCGACGCGCTTGGAGTAGTGGCTGCGTCGTCCTCTGCGCCAAACCGGATGACCATGCGCCTGAATCGAAATCGAGATATTTCGCGCGCCTCATGTGCATCGATGGTGCGTGCCATCAATAGTCCTGCCGTTGAGACAGCTCGTTCCCACTGGGAAATTGCATCAGTTCACGAGTTGGCGTGCAAACAACCGTGGGAGTCCTTTCGATGCGCGCGTGTGGGAAAGTTTGCGCCCCGGGCGTGAACGGCCGAGGTTGCTGCGGAGATCGAGTGTCCCAAGTCGGGACACTCGCTAGATCAACCTAGAGGAAGTGCACGAGCGTGACTTCGCGCTGCGCGTGTCCCAAGTTGAGACACTCTTGGAGCTTCGGAAATTGACCCAGATGCCGAGCGCACCGCATCAAGACCAATTGCTGGAGGGAATCGACTAGCTGTTATCGGCAAACAACTGTGTAACCAACTCCCGAATTTGCCGTTCCTTTTCTTCGGTCAGTAATCCGGCTTTGATCTTGACCGTGAGCCCCATTGAGTCTCTCGTGATCGACCCTGCCTGCGATCCACCCGCAAAAATCTTGTCGATACTGCGATCGCTTACGGCCGGCGCCGGCTTGCGCTCGTCATCCAACGCCTGCTTGATCGCCTTGCCAAATTTCGACTGATCCAGATCGCCCGAAACCACGCGCGCCCAAAGGCCCTTGGCAACGTCGAACGCCGCCGCGTTCCGCCCGCGCAGTACCGAGACGACATTCTCCGCGGCCGTGGCTCCCAACAGGCGAGGCTGCACATCTAGATCCTGCACGACGAAATCCGGCAACTCGCCAAAGGAAAGATACCGGTACAACTCGGAGCGCGAGATGCCCAACGCTTCAGCCATGCGCTTGCGGTTAGGAAACTCCTTTTCGGTCCGTCGAATCGATCGCGAGATCTCGTAGTCGCACAGATCTTCACGCGCTACGTTTTCGACGAGGGCAAGCATCGCCATCTCTTCGTCGGAAAGATCGACGACAAGAACCTTGATCGATTCCTTACCGATCATCTTGTGCGCGCGCCAGCGCCGCTCACCCGCCACGATCTGGTATCCGGTGCCGATGCGCCGTACAACGATCGGCTGTACGAGACCCGCTTCGCGGATCGACTCGGCGAGTTGCACAAGCTTCGCGTCGTTGAATACTTGCCGAGGCTGCCAGGGATTCGGAACGATCTCCGACACCGGCGCTTCCGACGCAGGACCTGCCTGCTCGAGTTGCGCGATGCGCTGCTGCGCCGAGGCCAACGCCGCTGCCATTCCGGGCGCAGTGCGCGGACTCGTCGCCTTCTCTTGCTGCGGATCGAGTTGGATGTCCTTTGCCGCACGCACTTCCGCGGTCTTGCTCATCATTCGGTCGCGAAGGCTGCTCATTGTCCCGCCCTCCATTGCTCAACGTACTGGTCATCGATCCATTTGCAGTAGTCGACCATCGGCTGTTTTACGCGCGCCAAAGTTTTCGCGACTGTCTCGGCCCGTGAAAGATCGAAGACAGTAGAAAAAGCCAACGCGCCATTGCTCATGACCGAACTCGCCGGAATCTCAGTGGTGTGCAACCAGTCGCCATACGCGCGCTGAGACCATGAGCGAACGACCGGCGCCGAAGATGTATTGCCATAGTCGACCCGCGAGAGAAGCACCGAAACGAAGTCGTATGTTTTGTCGACTTCGTGTTCGACGAAACCATTCGCGACTTCAGCGAACAACGACCAGAACGACACCGACGAAATGAAATCCAGACTTTCGGGTACGAGCGGCATGACCATCGAATCGGCCGCCATCAATCCGTTCAGCGTCATATAAGAGAGCGAAGGCGCGGTATCCAGGATGATGTAGTCGTACTCCGCGCGCAGCGGCTCAATCCCTTTTCGCAACACCGACCAGAACTCGAAGTTCGCGTTCGTCTTCTGCGCGGTAGGCAGATGGAATTCGGCGTCGTGAAGATAGTTGTGTGCCGGAATCACATCGAGTCCGTCCCAATACGTGCTTTGCACTTTCGACGCGAGACCGCCTTCCATGTCCGGATCGTAAATGTATGGCAGGACCGTATCCTCCCAAGTCACGTCCTTTTCCGCATACAGGCCGCACAACTCCGAAAGCGACGCTTGTGGGTCGAGGTCGATCATGAGAACCTTGCGACCACGCAAGCTCAATCCTTGGCCGATGCACATCGACGTCGTCGTCTTGCACGATCCGCCTTTGAAGTTCGCCGTGATTAACACGCGACCGCGATGTTCGCGCGTACCAGTGACAAGCGGCGTCTGATAAATGTCCGAGACCTGCTGAACCCACGTTCGGGCATCCTTCAGAGAGAAGATACGCGCACGCCCGGTTCCGTGCGTTTCACCCGGCGGGAGGTCAGTACCTTCCTTTGTCGCCAGATAATTGATCTTCTGCCGGTCGATCCCGCACATGTCCGACAGCTCGCCTATCGTAAACACGGGCGCTGTCTTCCTTGGCCGTGGTGCCAAGATCTGATCACGCAGTTCGTTCGTCATGACCGACAAACGCTCTGCGAATTCTCCTAGGTTGGAGAGCTTCACCCTTCGATTAATCCCTGGCAGTTCGCTCAAATTCATTCGGTGCTTCCTTTTTAGTCCACGGTGAGGCGTTTTCTTCACGCTCGCCGATGTTTCCACGGTTTTGGTGTAACTAGATGTCGAACCGTAGAATACTCGCCGCAGTGATGAATAGCTATTGGAATTGATCGAAATTTGCAAGCACCGGGGCGGAGGTGCAAGACTATCAATAAGATCAACCACTTATACAAGCTATCTTCAGTGATTCCCGAAACGCTCAGAGGACAGCGAAACGCTCCACGGCATCGGAAGCTCAGTGGAACGCCGGATCCCATCACAAAAAACCTCACCTCCGCGAACGTCGGCGCAGTTGGATTCCAGCGTCTCGACGGCTGGTCACAATTCACTTCACCTAAACGAAGCGCGCGGAACGCCATAGTCCCGCTGGTTAAAAATCAAATGCACCGTCTATATGAGTAAGGCCGTTGGTTAGTTATTTTTGTAAACACAAAGACTCACCACCACTAACGTCTCACGCGCACGCTCATGAAATCAACGACTTACACCCATAAGGTGAGGAAAAGTGTGCTTGAAGTGATGTTGATTGAGCGTCAAGGTGCTGTGTTTACCCCGTCAAGGTGAGATGAAGTGGACCCCAAGGTGAGGCGTCTAGGCAAGAATGGTGAGGAAATTTGTGTAGGTTGCGACGCAATGGTGAGGTTTCCTGTGTCCGCGCCTGCAAAAGGTGAGGTAGTTTGTGTTGACAGCTCACCTTGCAGCCGTTAACGTACCGCTCGACACAATGAACTAGCGCCGGACACGGAGACGGAATGACGACAGCAGGGCAGGTGGCCACGTCCAGACAACTGGCGCTGGCCCTATTCGACGATGCGAATGCGCAGGGCTTGCCCGTCGAAGCCGCCCGCTCGGACATCGGCTTTTCGCGCAAGAACGTCCTGATCCGCATCGTCGATCTTGGCGTGGCGGCTCGTCGCTTGATCGACGCGGCCTATTTCATCGTCGCGCAAGAAGAAAAGATTCACGACCTGTACGACGTCGAGCTCGACTATTTCAAGTGGCTCATGCGCTACTCGAGCCGGAACAACGCGCATCTGGAACAGGTGATCACCGAGGCGCAGAGGGCGCTCATTCAGGCGACCGCGGAAGCCGACGCCGATGGCTCCAAGCCGTTCGGATCGGTTCAACTGATTGGACGCATCTCATACGTCGGCGGACGGTTTCAGTTCCGCGTTCCGCCCGATCTCATCGGAATCATTCGCGGTCCCGGGAAATCGCATTGGCTGAGCTTGCGCATCACTTCGCTTTTCACGCTCAGCTATGCGCGCGTGATGTACGACCATCTGCTTCCCTACGCGTCCGAGGGTATAACCGATTGGTTCACGCTCGACGAATTGCGCGCCTGGCAGGGGACGATGGGCGCAAAAGCGCAGGAATTCAAATACTTCAAGCGCGATTGGCTCGCTCCGGCGGTGGATCAAATTAATGAGGTATCCGATCTTTCCCTCTCGTATGAGACGCGCAATGAACCGGGTTCACGCAAGATCGGACGCATGCGATTTCGCGTCGAGCGCAAGGAAATGGCCGAGCGCCTGCTGCATACGCACGAGCACGCGCAGGCGCTGTATCTGACGCTGAAACAGGAAATCGGTCTGTCCAGCGCGCAGTTGAATCAGATCGCTTCCGACCGCGATACCTTTACCGACGAACGTCTGGAGCAGGCAATCGAGCGTACGCGTTTCAGCCTCAAGCTCGGCAAGGTGTCGAAGAGTCCGGCGGGCTTCTTCATGAAAGCGCTGAAGGAAGGCTGGATCGTCTCGGATGCGGAACGCCAGATGGTTCAGATTCAGGAGAATCTGGCGCTGACCGATCAACGCGACACCGAAGCGAAGCAACAGGCCGAAGCGCGTCGGGCATTGCAGGTCGCGGCACAGGATGTGAACGCTCAGAACCGGATCGTCGATGAAGTCCGTCGCGGCTGGGAGATGTACGAAGCCGCGACGCCGCGGCAGCGCGAAGACTGGCGGCGCACCTACAAGACGAGTCCGGCGGGAAAGCTGACACTGCGCAGATTGGGCATCGATCCATCGAGCGAGCTCGTCGAAACCATCATTCAGAAATATCCCGATCTGAGAGACGGCTTCTCGGGCTACGTCTTCAACAAGTCGAAAAGCGCGAAGGGCAGGGACTGACCATTACGCAATCGCATCGATCGCAACTAACGGTCTTTAGCAACCGCGCCACCATTTGCTTCGCGATCCCCCATGCCCGACGGCAAGAACGACATTGGGCATTCGCACTATCGGCTCGAGCCACGTTCCGCCCTGACGCTCTTCCGGCTCCAGTTCGAGCGCGGCGAAATCGTGAATCCAGTCTTCGACCTGTTCGCGGATGCCGCGAAGGGCACGCGCAAACCGATATCGGCGATTTGAGCTAGTCTGTCCGACTCGATTCCAATCTTCACGAACCTCATGTCCCGCACTCTCCAAATCGACTTCGTCTCCGATATCGCGTGCCCGTGGTGCGCCGTCGGACTCTCTTCGCTGCAACGCGCGCTGGAGCGTCTCGGCGATACCGTCGATGCGCGCATCACCCTTCATCCCTTCGAGCTGAATCCGGACATGAGTCCGCAAGGCGAGCGCATCGTCGATTATCTCGGCCGCAAATATGGCCGCACGCCCGAACAGATCGGCGAGACGCAGGCGATGATCCGCGAGCGCGGCGCGCGCGAAGGCTTCGCGTTCGGCGAACGCAAGTGCGTCTACAACACGTTCGATGCTCATCGGCTGCTGCATTGGGCGCGCATCGAAGGCAAGCAACTGCCGCTCAAGCTCGCGCTGCTGCGCGCTTATCACGGTGACGGCAAGGATACGAGCGACCCCGACGTGCTGGTCGAAGCGGCTCGCAGCGCCGGGCTCGATGGCGACGAGGCGCGCACGGTGCTGCAAAGCGGTGCGTACGCCGACGAAGTCCGCGCCGAAGAGCGCGAGTTCCAGCAACTCGGCATTCAGTCCGTGCCGGCGATCATCTTCGACCAGAAGTATTTGGTGAGCGGCGGGCAGCCTTCCGAGGCGTTCGAGGAAGCGATCCGGAAGATCATCGACGGGACCGCCTGAAGCCGCCTGCTCATTCGGGCGTCCGCTGCTTCGCGAGAAAACGGTCGAGCTGCGCGGCGAAGTTCTTGCCGTCGCGCGGCGCGTACGGCGGCGGCCCGCCGGTCTGCACGCCGGAGCCGCGCAACTGATCCATCATCGCGCGGATCGACAGACGTTCCTCGATGTTCTCCGCGTTCATCCATTCGCCGCGCGGATCGAGCGCGAACGCGCCCTTTGCGATCACCGCCGCCGCGAGCGGAATGTCCGCCGTGATGACGAGATCGCCAGCCTGCGCCATCTCGACGATGCGCGCGTCGGCGACATCGAAACCGGCGGGCACCTGAATCGCGCGTATCCACGGCGAGGGCGGCGTGCGCAAAAACTGATTCGCGACGAGCGTCACGTGCACCTTCATGCGTGTGCCTGCGCGAAAGAGAATATCCTTCACGACGGCGGGGCAGGCGTCGGCATCGACGATGATTTGCATCCGTTGGCTTCCGATAAGTTATGTCGTGACGAATGAAAGTCGCATGCTCGACGGGCGCAGTGCCGAAACGCGCGCCCTATACTTTCCTCAACGCAAGTCCTCCAGGCGAACGGAGAATCACCGTGAGAACGAAGCTAGCAAGCATTGCCGTGTCATTCTTCCTGGGCGTGGCGGGCGCATCCGCGGCCTCGCTTTCCTATGCGCAGGATACCGGTTCGACCGCAACCGGCGCGACGCAAGCTGCGTCCATGACGAAAGCCGAGAAAAAAGCCGCACGAAAACAGGCGCGCGACAAGAAGAACGCCGAGCTGAAGAAACTCGAGGACGCGGGCTATAACCCCGGCCGCGCGAATGATCCCAACTATCCCCAGGACTTGCAGAACGCTCAGAAGAAAGCGGGGATCGGAGCGGGCGCCAGCCAGTAGCTTCCGACGCGACGTTCCGGCTCGCGAGACATAGAACGCAAAATCCATGACCCGGTTCGGCCGGGTCGGGCCGCGCGGCCGAACGTCGAACCATCGCTTCCGTGATTCCGCCGCGCCGCTCGCGCGTCCTGGCGGCTCGTCAGCCGACTGCGCCTGTAGCCGCATCCCCTTATCTGATCAAAAAACCCTCGCCAATTAGGGTTCGGGCCGCTTGTGCTCGGAATTTTCTCATCCAACACTGCAGTTCGATCCGATACGCCAGATGTCTGTCCGGTATATCGGACATGGACGAACTTTCGCGTTTCGCTCTGAGCCGGTTCTGGAACCGGTTCCTCCTAACCATCCTTCGAAAGGACCTGCTCATGAAACTCTCGAACATAGGCGTCAGAACCGTTTCGCTGTTCGTCATCGCCGGCGCGCTGGCGTTGGCCGCCTGCACCAAGGTTTCCACGCCGGCCGAAGGCGGCGGCGCAAACGCCGGGGCGGCGGCAGGTTCGTCGACGCTCCAGGCGGTTCTGCAGCGCGGGACGTTGCGGGTCGGCGACTGTCTGACGTTCGCGCCGTTCGGCTTCTACGACAAGGATGGTCAGCCCGACGGCTACGACGTCGATCTCGCCAAGGAACTCGCCAGGCAGATGGGTGTGAAGCTCGAAGTCGTGAACACGACGAGCGCGAACCGCATCCCGAACCTGCAGACGAGCAAGGTCGATGTCGTGTTCTGCAACTTCACGCGCAATCTGGAGCGCGCGAAGGTCATCGAATTCACGACGCCGTATGTCGTCGCGAGCGAGGCGCTGCTGGTCAAGAAGAGCAGCGGCATCAAGTCGGTTCAGGACATGGGCAACCGCACGATCGCGACCGTCAAGGGCTCGACCAACGGCGATGAAGTCCGCTCGCTGAACATCCCGATCAAGATCCAGGAATACGACAGCTCGCAGGCCGCGATTCTCGCCGTCAAGCAAGGCCAGGCCGACGCGATGATCGAGGACAACAACTTCCTCGCGTATCAGGCGAAGCTCGATCCCGAATTGACCGTCACGAACGAAGCACTCGTGCCGCTCGAATACAACGGCTTCGGCGTGAAGGCCGGCGATCAGGCGTGGCTCAACTATCTGAACCTGTTCCTCTTCAACATCAACGCGTCGAAGCTCAACGCGCAGCTCTACAAGAAGTGGTTCGGCACCGATCCGCATTTCCCGCTCAATCCGCAGTTCTGAGGATGAAGTGATGTCGATATCGCACGAGACCGGACGGATGCGGAGGCCGAGATGAACTACGAATGGCTGACCTTGTGGGGCTACGTCCCCGAGTTCCTGAAAGCCGGATGGCTGACGCTGCAGGTGACGCTTCTCGCGTTCGTGCTGTCGCTGGTGCTCGGCTTGCTGGCCGCGCTGGCGAGCCTGTCGCCGATGGCCGCGATCCGCTTCGTCGCGCGCGCGTATGTCGAAGTCATCCGCAATACGCCGGTTCTTTTGCAGATATTCATCGTGTTCTTCGGCTTGCCGTCGGCGGGCATTGCGCTCGATGCCTACTGGGCCGGCGTGATCGCGCTGGGCCTGAACGTCGGCGCGTATCTGTCGGAAGTGTTTCGCGCGGGCATTCAGTCGGTGCCGCGCGGACAGCTCGAAGCCGCGGGCATTCTCGGCCTCGAACGCGGGCAGATCTTCACCGAAATCGTCTTGCCGCAGGCCGCGCGCGCGGTCTATCCGGCGATCGTCAACTATCTGATCCAGCTATTGCTCGGCACGTCGCTGCTCTCCGCGATCGCGCTGCCCGAACTCACCGGCACCGCGACCGTCATCAATTCGCGCACGCTGCTCTACGTGCAGACGTTTTCGGTCGTGCTCGTCGCGTATCTCGTGCTGAGCAACGTGCTGTCGTGGATCGCGGGTCAGCTCGGCGCGCGCATGTTTCATCCGCCGCTCGTCGTCCGGCCGCTCGCACGCTTCGGCGGCCTCGCGTTGCGCCGCGCCAATCGCGCCTGATGCCCGAACCGGAGTCGGATCATGTCATTTGAACTGCTGAGAACCAGCCTGTCGATCCTGCTGCAAGGTCTCGTGACGACGCTTTTGCTGTCCGTCGCGTCGATCGTCGGCGGCACGCTGATCGGCCTTTTCGCCGCCGTGTTGCGATCGTTCGGACCGTGGGGCACGGACCGCATCGCGCGGCTTTATACCGAGCTCTTTCGCGGCACGCCCGTGCTCATCACGCTGATGTTCATCTACTTCGGCGTCTCGTATTTCGGCTATGCGATCGATGTTTTCGCCGCCGGCGTGATCGGCCTGAGCGTTTATCAAGGCGCGTATATCGCCGAAGTTTTTCGCGCCGGGATCGAAGCGGTGCCGAAAGGCCAGTGGGAAGTCTCGCAGATTCTCGGTCTGTCGCGCACGCAGGCGTTCGCGTTCGTCGTGTTGCCGCAGACCGGCAGGATCGTGTTGCCGCCGCTCATCGGCCAATATCTTTCGCTTATCAAAGATACGTCGATCGTCAGCATGATCGGCATGTCGGAGCTGATGCACGGCGGCCAGGCGATCGTCGATCGCATCGGCAAGCCGGTCGAGATTTACGGACTCGTCGCACTCATTTATTTCGTCGTGTGCTTCCCGCTTTCGCAATGGGTGCGCCACCATGACCGCAGGAGACTGTCGTGAGCAATCAAAGTCAGACCAGGCCCATTATTTCGCTGTCGGGCGTCAGCAAAGCATTCGGCGCGACGCGCGTGCTCAACGAGATCAATCTCGACGTGCGCGCGGGCGAAGTGCTCGTGCTGATCGGCGCGTCGGGTTCGGGCAAAAGCACGGTGCTGCGCATCATGGCGGGGCTCGAAACGACGGATTCCGGCGAAGTATGGGTCAACGAAGTGCCGCTGCACGACCCGAAACGCGCGCGCGATATTCGCGGCCACGTCGGCATGGTGTTCCAGCAGTTCAATCTTTTTCCGCACAAGACCGCGCTCGGCAACGTCACGCTCGCGCTCATCAAGGCGCGCAAGATGAGTCCCGCCGATGCCCGCAAGCGCGCGATGGACGTGCTCGATCGCGTCGGGCTTGCCGACCGTGCGGATCATTATCCGAGCCAGTTGTCCGGCGGACAGCAGCAGCGCGTCGCGATTGCGCGGGCGCTCGCCGTCGAGCCGGGCATCATGTTCTTCGACGAAGCGACTTCGGCGCTCGATCCCGAACTCGTCGGCGAAGTGACCGAAGTGATGCGCGGACTCGCACGCGATGGCATGACGATGGTCGTCGTCACGCACGAGATGGGTTTCGCGCGCAAGACCGCCGATCGGGTCGTCTTCATGGACAAAGGCGTGATCGCGGAGCAGGGCGAGCCGGAGCAGATTTTCGTGAATCCATCCAACGAGCGGACGCGGCAGTTCCTGCATCGCGTGCTCGACCACTGACGCACACGGAGCGAATGAATGGCAGTCACGGAATCGTCGCGAGCGAGGGGAGTCGATCGGGTCATCGCCATGTTCCGGCAATTGCATCTCGCGCAGCGCCCGATGACGATGCGCGAGCTGATCGAAGCGACCGGCGCGCCGCGTTCGAGCATCTACGAGCTGGTCGCGATCCTGGCGGAAGTGGGCTGGCTCGAGACATCGGCCGATGGCAGCGTGTTCTTCGGACGCGAGATGCATTACTACGGCTCCGACTACGCGACGCACAACGACCTCATCAGCCGCGCGCATCAGTCGATACTCGCGCTCGTGCGCAAGTACGACGAGACCACGCAGCTTTGCATGCTCGAAGGAAACAAGTACACCGTGGTGCTGTCCGAAAACAGCGCGCGGCCGTTCAACATCAGCTCGGATATCGGCGTGCGCGTGCCGATTCCGTGGACGGCGACCGGACGCCTGCTGCTCGGCCACCTGAACGCCGATGAAATCCGCGCCCTGATTCCCGCCGAAGACTTCGCGCTCGACAACGGCGTGCGCATCGATTTCGATGAATTCATGCGCGATGTGCAAGCCGCGAAGAATCAGGACTATTGCTGCACCGAAGGCTTGTCGAACGCGTTTCGCCTGTGCATGGCCGCGCCCGTGCGCGATCGCGCCGGACTGCCGATCGCGGCGCTGTGCTTCATGACGGGCCGCGACACCGATCCGGAGCGACGCCAGTCGATGCTCGACGACCTTCTGCAATCGGCGAAGGCGCTGTCGCATCGATAGCGCACATCACGCGAACGCACATGACGACGCCAGCCGCAGACGACGATCCGCTTCGACGCATCGCGCAACTCGAAGAAGAGAATGTCGCGCTAAGGGAAGTGAACGACATCTTGCGCAAGGCCGTCGCGTTCTATGCGCCGATGTTCGAGCGGGAGATGGCGTCGCAGCGTCAATCGACCGAAGACGCTTAGGTCGCCCAGCCGAGTCCGAGACTCTTCTGCAACGCGACGAAGTCCTTCAGCAGTTCGGCCTGCGCGGCGACCACGTCCTGCTGCGCGGCGAATTGCGTGCGCTGTGCGTCGAGCAGATCGATGAGCGTCGATACGCCCGCCGTATAACGTTGCCGCACGAGCGTGGCCGACCGCTCCGCCGACGCCTGCACCTGCTGCAGCCGCACGACATGCTCGCGCTGGTTGCCGTAACGCGACAGCGACGAATTCGCGTCCTTCAGCGCGCCGAGCACGGTCTTTTCGTAGCGCGCTTCGGCTTCGTCGCGCGCGGCTTTGGCGGCATCGACATTCGCCGCCGTGCGCCCGAAGTCGAACAGATTCCATTGCAGATACGGCACGCCGACCCACGAGAAATTCTGCTTGCGCAGCAGATGACTCGGCTCCGATGCCGAGAAACCGATATCGCCGAGCAGCGTCACCTTCGGAAAATAATCGGCAATATGCTCGCCGATCTGCGCATTGCTCGATGCGAGACGACGCTCGGCCGCGCGGATATCCGGACGCTGCTGGAGCATGGCCGCCGGATCGCCGATCGGCACCGACGACGGCAACGCGGGCAACGGCGCACGCGCGCCGAGTTCGGCATCGAGCGCGCCGGGCGCGCGGCCCGTCAGCACGGCGAGTTGATCCAGCGAATCGGTGATCTGCGTCTGCAAGGGCACGAGCGTCGCACGCGTCGTGTCGACTTGCGTCGTGAGCCGCTCGACATCGACTTCCGCCGCCGTGCCGCGCGCGCGCCGCTGCTCGGTGAGCGTCAGCATCTGCTGCTGATACTCGGCCGTGCGTTCCGCGAGCGCGAGACGTTCCTGCTGATCGCGCAAGTCGATGTACACCGACGCCACTTCCGCCGCGAGCGACACCTGCGCGTCCGAAAGATCGGCGTGCACGGCTTCGGCTTCGCCGGATGCCGCTTCGATCGCGCGGCGCGTGCCGCCGAAGAGATCGAGCTCCCACGAGGCATCGAAGCCGACGGTGTAGAAATCGACCGGACCGCGTCCCGTCGAACCCGACGAACCGTCATCGCCCGACGAACCGAAGATCGACGTATCCGGCGAGCGCATGCGCAACGCCGCCGCCGATCCCGACACTTTCGGCAACTCGTTGGCTCGCTGTCCGCGCAGTTGCGAACGCGACTGACGCAAGCGCGCCTGCGCCATCTTCAGATCGGGATTGTGGGCGAACGCGGCATCGATGAGCGCGTTCAGTTGCGGATCGTTGAGCGCTTGCCACCACGTCGCGGGCGCGTGCGTCGCGACGACGCCCTGCGCCGGCGCGCGCACGAAGGCGGCGCTTTTCGCGGCGTCGGGCGCGATTTCCGGCGCGCCGCGATAGTCGGGGCCGACCGTGCACGCGGCGAGCGCGAAAGCAGCGAGCGGAAGCAGGGCGGTCAGGCGAAGCGTGCGAGGGAACATCGTCGATGAGTTCATGAATCAGTGGCCGGCAGAAGACATGTCGCCGGATTGGCCGCGCGGCGTCTTGAGCAAGAGTGCGAGCGGCAGACACGCGAGCAGCGCGATCGCCAGCACGTAGAAGGTTTCGGAGTAAGTCATGACGATCGCCTGCTGACCGATTTGCATCGACAACTGGCCGAGCGCCTGCATCTTCGCGTGCGCCATGTCGCCGCCCTGCGCGAAAAAGCTGGCGGCGCTCGCGGCCATGCGTTCCTGACCGATGACGGAATTCGCCGTCAGCGATTCGCGGATCGATGCGGTGTGAAAGTCGTTGCGACGGTCGATCACGGTGCCGATGATCGCAAGCCCGACCGAACCGCCGAGATTGCGCGCCATGTTGTAGAGGCCGGCCGCATCGCCGGATTCTTCGCGCGAAACGGCGGCCATCGACGCCTGATTGAGCGGCATCATCGCGAGCATCTGGCCGAAGCCGCGCAAGATCTGCGACCAGAAGAAATCGTGGCCGACGCTTTGCGCGGTGAGCGAGATATCGAGCAGGCAGCTCGCGGCGAAGCACAGGAGGCCCGAGATGACGAGCACGCGAAAATCCACCTTGCCGAGCAGACGCGGCAGCACCGGCATGATGAGAAACGCGGGCACGCCCGACACGAGCATGATCGCGCCGGATTGCAGCGCGTTATAGCCCGCGACGACGCTCAGAAACTGCGGCAGCAGGAACGACACGCAATACAGCCCCGCGCCGACGGCGAACACGATCAGAATCACGCTCGCATAGCGCGGATTGCGCAGCAGCGACAGCCGCACGATTGGTTTCGTCGCGACGAATTGCGAGATCGCGATGAGCAGGAAGCCGAACGCCGTGACGCACGTGAGCATCACGATTTCATGCGATTCGAACCACTGATTGCGCTGGCCTTCTTCGAGCACGACGGTAAGCGAGCTCAGGCCGATGGCGAGTCCCGCTATGCCGATCCAGTCGGCCTTGAAGAACGATTCCCAATGCGACTTCTCCGCCGGCAAGCCGGTGATGAGCAATGCGACGAGCGCGAAGCCGACCGGCACGTTGACGAAGAAGCACCACGACCACGAGATGTTCTCCGCGAGCCAGCCGCCCAGCACGGGTCCGAGCAGCGGCCCGAGCAACACGATCAGGCCGAAGATCGTCATGCCGACGGGCATCTGCTCGCGCGGCAGCCGCGTGCGGATGATGGTCTGCGCGGTCGGAATCATCGCGCCGCCGGTGAAGCCCTGGCCGATGCGGCCCACGATCATCATCGACAGCGACGTCGAGAAGCCGCACATCACCGAGAACAGCGTGAAGAGCACCGCGTTGCCGAGCAGAAAATTGCGCAGCCCGAACACGCGCGTGAGCCACGCGGCGAGCGGGATCATCACGATTTCCGACATCAGGTAGCCGGTAGAGATCCAGGTCCCTTCGGTGCCGGTCGCGCCGATTTCGCCTTGAATCTGCGGCAGCGCGGAGTTGGTGATGGAAATGTCGAGCGTGGCCATCAGCGCGCCGAGCGCGCCGGCCGTGACCGCGATCCAGTCGGTCGCGCTCGCGCGATGCGGATGCGCGGCGGCCTCAGTCATGGCGATTTTCCGCCGCGATGCGATGGCTGTCGTCGGTGGCGGTTTTGGTGTCGACATCGACCGTTACCGAGAGGCCCGGCAGCAGCACCTTGCGCGTTTGCGGACCCGTATCGACGCGAATGCGCACCGGCACGCGCTGCACGATCTTCGTGAAGTTCCCGGTCGCGTTCTCCGGCGGCAGCAGCGCGAACTGCGCGCCGGTGCCGGGCGCGAAGCTTTCGACGACGCCGTGCAACTCGGTGCCCTTGAGTGCATCGACGTGCAGCGTCGCCGGCTGGCCGACGCGCATGCGCCCGACCTGCGTTTCCTTGAAGTTCGCTTCCAGATAGAGCGCCTCGACCGGCACGACCGTCATCAAGCGCGTGCCCGGCTGCACATACTGGCCGACGCGCACGGTGCGATCGCCGACGCGCCCCGCGACCGGGCTCACGAGCGTCGTGTCGCTCAGATCGAGCTTCGACTGATTCAGTTGCGCCTGCGCCGCTTCGACTTGCGCGCGCGCCTGCGCGATCTGCGCTTCGGTCGCGCCGATCTGCGTCGATGCCGAACGCGCGGCGGCGAGATTCGCGGCAAGCGTGGCGCGCGCCTGATCGCGCGTGGAGACGAGGCTCGCGAGACGCTCGGCGGTTTCGGCGCCCGTCGCGACGAGCGGACGATAACGGTTCACGTCGTCTTCCGCATGCGCGAGGCTTACGCGCGACACTTCGGCCTGCGCCTTCGCCTGATCGGCGTTGGCGTGCTGCTGCTTCAGCTCGGCTTCGGCGCGGTCGATGTCGGCGGCGCGCGCATCGAGCGCGGCCTTCGCCTGATCGAGCGAGGCCTGATACTGCCGCGTATCGAGCCGCGCGAGCGGCGCGCCGGCCTCGACCGCCTGATTGTCGGCGACGAGCACTTCGGTGATATAGCCGCTTACTTTCGGCGCGATGGTGACGCTGTCGGCCTTGAGATAGGCGTCGTCGGTGGTTTCGACGAAACGGCCGACCGTCCACCAGCGCACGCCCCATGCAATGCCGGCGACGACCGCGACGATGCCGATTGCAATCAGCAGGCGTTTGCGTGACGGTTTGCGTTCGACGGCGTCGGCGGGTTGGCCGCCGTGCGTGGGCGCTGTGACTGACATGTGTTCTCCGGGAGCTTTCGCGCCACCGCGCGGGTGCGGTAGCCTTCGATGAATGCGGGACGGCGAGGGCGTTGCGGCCAGAAATGACTACGATGTCACCGCGACGCGCTCGCCAAACTAGACGATGCCGTCTAGTATGCACGAATCTAGACGCGAGCGTCTAGTTTGACCTTGCTCGAGGAGAGACAATGAAGAAGGCTCGCGCCGACAATGAAAGCGAATTGCAGGATCCGGAGCGCGCCAGCACGGCTCGTTCGCCCTTGCAGGCGCGCGGGCGCGCGCGCATCGAGGCGGTGCTGGATGCGACCGCCGAGCTGATCGTCGAAAAGGGGTTGGAAGGCGTGACGATGCACGGCGTCGCGCGGCGTGCGCAAACGCCGATCGGCTCGATGTATCACTTCTTTCCGGATCGCGACGCGTTGCTCGCCGCGTTGTGGGACCGCCACGCGGCGGCGCTGCAGGAACTCGAAGACGAACTTGCGCGGGTCGACAGCGAGACCTGGCGGGCGTTGTCGGCGGAAGCGGTGATCGATCGGATCATGTCGCCGCATATCGAATATTTCGACCGCAAGACCGATCTCCTGATTCTGATGTCGGTCATGCCGCACGATGAAGCGAAGAAAAAGCGCAAGTCCAGCATGATGCGCAAGGTGATCGACGCGCGCATGCCCGGCGTGAAAGCGTCCGAGCGCGAACTGTACGTGGACATGCTGCACGCGCTCGCGAGCGGCGCTCTGGCCGTCAAGCTGCGTCCCGCAATGGGCGACGTGCAACTGGCGCGCCGTTATCTGCGCGAGGTCAAGCGGGCGCTCGCCGCGTATCTCGCCGCCGTGGAGGCGGCGGTGCTCAAATGATGGACGGGCCTTCCAGTCTCTATCGGCCATGATTCGTCGTATTTTGTCCGACGATTCGACGGAAACGGCCATGCGCCATATAGGGCGATTATCTTTTCATCGCAACAACGGCGCGGAAACGGGATAATGACTTGTCCAAAGAAAACATGCCGAGCACAAAAAGCAGGCTCCACGAATGACGAGGGTCGGTCGGGGTGCCTGCGCTCGGTTAAACACGGGTCATAAATGTCCAACAGTCCAGCCAGCATTCAAGGCGATTTTCTCAACGCGCTGCGCAAAGAACGCAAGCGGGTTTCCATTTATCTCGTTAATGGGATCAAGCTGACGGGCCATATCCAGTCGTTCGACACGTATATGGTCTATCTCAATTCGACGAGCGGAAACCAGGTTCTTTTCAAGCACGCGATTTCCACCATTTGCGAAGATCACGGCGCGCCCGGCCGGCCGAATCATCGCGAGAGCCGTGGTCCGGGCGACCGTCCGCCGCGTCCGCCGCGCAGCTAGTCCGGTCTCGCGCGCAAGTTGGCCCAAGCGACGCGCGCGTGAGCTTGCTCACGCGCGTCGACCGGCCGACTATCCGCGCGCCACGATCGCGTGGCGCAATTCCTGATAGCCGCGCAATCCCGCCACGCCGAGCTCGCGGCCGATTCCGCTCAGTCCGAGTCCGCCCCAGCACGCCTGCGGGAAGATCAACTGCGGTGTGTTGATCCACACGAGGCCCGCGCGCAGCGCATGGCGAAAGCGCCGTGCGGCGTCTTCATCGCGCGTCACGACGGTTGCGACGAGCCCATAACGCGTGCCGTTGGCGAGCGCGATGGCTTCATCGTCGGTGCGGAACGACTTCACGCACGCGACCGGCCCGAACACTTCTTCCGTCCAAAGCACGTTGGCGGCATCCGGTTCGGCGACGACGACCGGCGCCATGAAAAAGCCGTCCGCGCAAGCGCCGTCGAGCGCGCCGCGGAACGCGATGCGCGCGCCGTCCGCCACGCCCTGCTCGACGAGCGCCTGCACGCGCGCACGCTGCGCATGCGATACGAGCGGGCCCATGGCGGCATTTTCGACGTGCGGCGGCGCAATCACGAGCGCGCGCACGGCCGCTTCGAGCGCGGCCACGAACTTGCGATAGACCTCGTCGTGAACGAGGATGCGCGACGTCGCCGAGCACATTTGCCCGGCGTTCGTGAACGCGCCGCCCATTGCGAGCGCGACCGCGTGCTCGATGTCCGCATCGGCGCGCACGATCAGCGCCGATTTCCCGCCGAGTTCGAGCGTCACGCGCTTCATGTCCTGCGCCGCCGTCTGCATCACCTTGCGGCCGACGCCCGTGCTGCCCGTGAACGAAATCTTGTCGATGAGCGGATGCGCCGCGAGCAGCGCGCCGACTTCGCCGCCGCCGTTCACGATATTCACGACGCCATCTGGCACGCCCGCCGCCGTCATGATTTCCGCGAGCAGATGCTCGACCGGCGACGTCAATTCCGACGGCTTCAGCACGGCCGTGCACCCCGCCGCGAGCGCGGGCGCGATCTTCCACGCGGTCGTGACCATCGGGAAATTCCACGGCACGATCAGCGCGGCCACGCCGACCGCTTCGTAATGGCGCTCGCCCGTCACGGCGTCGTCGGGCAATGTCAGCGTCTCGGTCGCAAAAAGCGATGCGTCCGCGCACAGGTCCGCGTAGTAGTCGAACGTGGCGATGGCGTCGCTGACGTCGGTGTCGGCTTCGAGCGGAGGCTTGCCGCTGACTGCTTGCTGCATCGACGAAAGACGCGTGCGGTTCGCAGCGAGCGACTGCGCGATCTTGCGCAGCACCTCGCCGCGCGATGCGGGCGTGCGGTTGCGCCATGCATCGAGCGCGGCGTGCGCGGCACGCACGGCGGCATCGACTTGCGCGGCGTCGGCATGTTCCTGCCAGCCGATGACCGCGCCCGTCGACGCGTTGTGGATCGCGTTGCCCGCTTCCAGAACCGATGCGCCATAGCGCGTGCCCGCGATCGTCGCGGCGGGCAGAAGAATCGAGTGATTGTCGCGGATATTCATGATCGTCCTCGATGGTTCAACGGTACGCGACGCCCGGCATCACGCAGAGCATCTCGAATGCGAGATTCGCGCCGACGAGCGCCGTCGTTCCGGCCTGATCGTAAGGCGGCGAGACCTCGACGAGATCCGCGCCCACGACATTCAGGCCCTTCATGCCGCGCACGATTTCAAGGCCTTGCTGCACGGAAAGGCCGCCGATTTCCGGCGTGCCGGTGCCGGGTGCAAACGAGGGATCGAGCCCGTCGATATCGAAGCTCAGATACACCGGTGCGTCGCCCACGCGCGCGCGGACTTCTTCCATCAACGGCGCGAGCGACCGGTTCCAGCACGCTTCGGCCTGCACGACGGTGAAGCCCTGCTTGCGGCACCAGTCGAAGTCGTCGGCGTGATAGCCCGTGCCGCGCAGACCGATTTGCGTGACCTGATCGCAGCGAAGCAGGCCGTCCTCGACCGCGCGTCGAAACGGCGTGCCGTGCGCGATCTTCTCGCCGAACATCGTGTCGTTGACGTCCGCGTGCGCATCGACGTGCACGACCGCGACCTTGCCGTACTTCTTGTGCAGCGCGCGCAGGATCGGCCACGCGATCGTGTGATCGCCGCCGAGCGTGATCGGGCGACAGCCGCTCGCGACGATCTCGTCGTACGCCGATTCGATCAGCCGCATCGAATCCTTCAGGTCGTAGGGATTCGTCGCGACGTCGCCGATATCGGCCACTTGCAGCGAATCGAAGGGCGCGGCGCCCGTCGCCATGTTGTACGGACGTAGCAGCACCGATTCCGCGCGGATCTGGCGCGGCCCGAAGCGCGCGCCCGAACGGTTCGACGTGCCGATATCGAGCGGCACGCCGACGAAACACGCGTCGAGACCAACGGTGCTCGCCGCCTGCGGCAGCCGCATCATGGTCGCGATGCCGGCGAAGCGCGGCATGTCGTTGCCGCCGAGCGGCTGATTGAGTTCGCGCTGCATCGATACATCTCCCGTCATCGTTGTAAGGACGGGGCGATGTTAGGCGAGGCGAGCGCCGCGCGAATCACGAAATGGAGATGTTCACATCGAGCCGGTTCGATGTGAACGCGGCTTCAGGTGGCGTGCAGACGAGGATGCTCCTGCCCCCACGCGATCAGATCGCGCTTGGTCCGCACGCCGAGCTTCGCGAACGCGCGCTTCACATACGACTCGGCCGTACCGATTCGCACACCGATGATTTCCGCCGCTTCGGGCACCGTGCGGCCCGTAATCAGATGCGTGCAGATCTCGTATTCGCGCTTCGACAGACGCACGCGATCCTCGGCGATGCGCGCATCGAACTGAGCGAGCGGATGCAGGAACGACGTCGGATGCGCGACGCGTTTCGCGGCGCTCGTCGAAGCATGCAGCTCCAGCAGCGGAAACAGGAACTCGCTCACGTTGCGAAAGCGGTTCATCTCGGCGAGCGTGAACGGCGGCGCATCGAGCGCGCGTTCGAGCGCGATGGAATCCTGCGCGTGCGGCGTGCCGCGCGCGAGCACGCATTCGTGCGCGATCGACGCTTCGTCGAAGAGCCGCTGACGGAATTCGCCCGGCGGAATCGCGCCGATATCGCGCACGACGAGCATCGTCCCGACCTTGCCGCGAATGCCCGCGAAGAGCGGATCGCTGTCGTAGAAGCGGTCGTAGTACAGCGTCATGACATCGGAGATCACGCTCGTGTCCATGCCGACGCCGCTGCTGCCGATCCACTCGCAGCGAAACCCCGTGGGCTTGCTGCGATCGACGCGCGAACGTTCGATGTGCACGACATTGAGCGGCACGACTTCATTGAGAAGCAGCGTGAGACGCGGCACGAAATCCGGCGTGCCGACAGCTTCGATGACTTTGCCGAGCGTCTTGAAAGACAGCGGAAACGCGGCTTGATCCTGATTGAGCGGGGGTACGTTGAGCAGCATGGCGCGCCCCAAAGAAAAGGCTGTCCGATTGTAGATCAAGCGCCGTATCGCCCGCCAGACGGGGATTTCGAGGTAACTAGGTATTTACCCGCAGACCGCTGAAACGCGGCTTGTCCCCCCTGCGGGGGGGCATACCGGGGCATGTCGACCCGGTAACTTTGGCGCACCGATTCATTGAAAACGACGCACCGAAGGAAACACATGAGCAAGCTGATTTAGGACATCGCGCCGCTGGGCGCTGGCATCGGGCAATTCACGCAACTCGATTACGGCATGGACGAAAGCGACTGGCGCGCGGCCGAAGGCAAGACCGGCAACTACGTGATCGGCTGGTGGGAAGGCAAGGTCGGCGCCGTCGATTTCCCCGCGACCACCGCCGACGAAGCCGTCTGGCTTGTCGAAGGCCGCATCGCGCTGACCGATATGAACGGCGCGCGCCGCGAGTTCGCGGCGGGCGAGGGCTATCTGCTGCCGGCCGGTTTCGCGGGCCGCTGGGAAACGATCGAGGACGCGAAGAAGTTCTACGTCGTGCTCGAACCGCAGCAATAACGTCGCGCACCGCGCCCGAGGAGGAGACACGTCATGAACGAAAGCGCGCAACTGTTCGAAGCCGACTTCGCCGCACCCGGCGCATCGCGCGATGTGCGCCGCAAGCGGGCCCGACTGACCGTCGAAGAAGCACTCGCCCGCACGAAGCTCTCTCCCTACTGGCTCGACAATCCCGCCGAGCCGCCGGCCGAACCGTCGCTCGCGGGCGAAACACGCGCCGATCTTCTGATCGTCGGCGGCGGCTTCACCGGCTTGTGGGCCGCCGTGCAGGCGAAAGAGCAGATGCCCGAACTCGACGTCGTGCTGATCGAAGCAGGACGGGTCGCGCACGGCGCATCGGGGCGCGCGGGCGGCATCATCTCGACATCGGTGATGCACGGCCTGCCCAACGCCGTGCGGGTCTTTCCGAACGATATCGCCGAGCTCGAAGCCTTCGGCCAGCGCAATCTCGACGGCTTCGAAGAGACGCTCGAACGCTACGGCATCGACGCCGATATCGAATGGAACGGCGAGATGACGGTCGCCGTCGATCCCGAGCATATCGACCATCTGCGTGCCGATTACGATCTGCACAGATCGTATGGCCACGACGTCACGCTGCTCGACGCCGCGGCCACGCGCGAACAACTCGATTCGCCGCTGTTCGCGGGCGCGCTGTGGTCGCGCAATCGCAGCGGCATCGTGCATCCGGCGAAGCTCGCGTGGGGTTTGAAACGCGCGGCGCTCGAACTCGGCGTGCGGCTTTACGAGCACAGTCCGCTGATCGACGTGATCGACGAAGGCGCGACCGTCTTCGTGACGACGCCCGCAGGCAGCGTGCGCGCGCCGCGCGTGCTGTTGGGCAGCGGCACCGCGAGAGTCGGCATTCCGGATATCAACCGGCGCGTCCTGCAAGTGCGCGATCACGTACTCGCGACCGAGCCGCTCACCGGCGAGCAACTTGCGCGCATCGGCTGGAAGCAGCGTCAGGGCATCTACGACACGCGCACGCAGCTCAACTATTTCCGCCTCACGAAGAAGAACAACATCATCTTCGGCGGCCTCGTGAGTTATCACTTCGATGGCGATCCGAATCCGCCGCGCGATCGGCAGCGCGACACGTACTACCGTCTCGCGGAGGCGTTCTACAAGACGTTCCCGCAACTGAGCGACGTGCGTTTCTCGCACGCGTGGGGCGGTCCGATCGACTACTGCTCGCGCGGATCGGTATTCGCGAAGCGCTATCTCGGCGACAAGGCCGTGTTCGTCGCGGGCTACACCGGCTTCGGCGTGGCCGCGAGCCGCTTCGGCGCGTTCATGGGCCTGAACATCCTTTTCGATCGCGACAGTCCCGAGCGCGCGCTCGACATCGCCAATCGAAGCCCGACCTACATTCCGCCCGAGCCGGTGCGATGGCTCGCCGCGAAAGTCACGTTCCACGCATTCGACGGCGCCGATGCCGAGGGCGGCTGGAAGCGCGCGTGGATCAAGGGCATCAAGGCGATGGGCTTCCCGATGTGAGCGCGACGACATGTTCTCCAATACATCCGATCTCGACCTTCGCCTCGTGCGCGTCTTTCTCGCGGTCGTCGACGCGCGCGGCATCACCGCCGCGCAAGCGTCGCTCGGCGTGCGCCAGTCGACCATCAGCTCGCAGCTTTCCGCGCTCGAGGCGCGCGTCGGCTTCAGGCTGTGCGAACGCGGACGCGGCGGCTTTCGGCTGACGTCCAAAGGCGAGCGTTTCGTGATGTCGGCGCGGGCGCTGATCGGCGCGACATCGCAATTCGTCGCGCAGGTGCGCGACATCGATCGCAAGCTGGTCGGCACGCTGTCGATCGGGTTGATCGGACAGGCATCGCATGTCGAGAACGCGCGGCTCGCGGAAGCTATCGGCGCATTTCGCAAGCGCGATCAGGCCGTGCGTTTCGCGATGCACGTCGCGCCGCCGCAGGAACTCGAAGAAAGCCTCGTCAATCGCGAACTCGATCTGGCGATCGGCTATTTCTGGCATCGCGTCGCGGGGCTGTCGTACAGCAGGCTGTTCAACGAGCGGCAAGTGATCTGCTGCGGGCGCGGACATCCGCTCTTTCATGCGGACCCGCTCGTGACGCTCGACGATCTGCGCGCGCACGACTGGATCTGGCGCAGCTATCCGGTGCCGGAAGAACTCGCGGGCATCGGCGAGCGGCGCGTGACGGCGATCGCGGACAGCATCGACGCGGCCACCGTGCTGATCCTGTCGGGCAGTCATATCGGCTATTTGCCCGCGCATCACGCGGACGCCTTCGAGCAGCGCGGACTGATCCGCGTGCTGGGACGCACCGCGTTCGGCTTCGACGTGCCGCTGCATCTCGCGATGAAGCGCGACATGGCCGACAAAGCCATCGTTCGAGCCTTCTGTGAAGACCTTTTCGGCGTCTATGGCGCGCGCGAGATTCATCACGATGAGCCTGAACGCGCGGTAGCAACGTGCCCGATGTGAACGCCTTGACGACGCCTTGATGACGCATTACGGCGCGCATTCCGACGCAACGGAATGACCGCCGATAACAATGGAGCGAGACAACATGGCAGACAACACCAGCGACAGCACCAGCATCACGAAGATCGAAACCTACGGTTTCGAGCGCATTCCCGACGCTTCGCGATCCGCGCGGCCCATCGATCTGTTCCGCCTGCTGTTCGGCGGCTGCAATACGTTTTCGACTTCGGTGCTCGGCAGCTTTCCGGTGCTCGTCGGCCTTTCGTTCGAAGCGAGCGTGTGGTCCATCGTGATCGGCGTGCTCGCGGGCACCTGCATGCTCGCGCCGATGAGCCTCTTCGGGCCGCGCAACGGCACGAGCGATCCGGTGTCGTCGGGGGCGCACTTCGGCATTCATGGCCGCATCGTCGGATCGTTTCTCGCGGTGCTCACATCGGTCGCGTTCTTCTCGCTCGCCGTATGGAGTTCGGGCGATGCGCTCGTCGGCGGCGCGCACGACATGATCGGCTTGCCGGTCAATCCGTGGACGCTCGGCACGGCGTATCTGGTGTTCGCGGTGCTCGTGCTGATCGTCTGCATCTACGGATTTCGCTTCATGCTGTGGGTGAACAAGATCGCCGTGTGGGCGGCGAGCCTCATGTTCGTGCTCGGCGCATTCGCGTTCGCGAAGCCTTTCGACGTCCACTACGCGGGCGCGCTTCAGCACGGCAGCGCAGGCTTCTGGGCGGCGTTCGTCGGCGCGGCGCTGGTCGCGTTGAGCAATCCGGTTTCGTTCGCGTCGACGCTCGGCGACTGGGCGCGCTACATTCCGCAATCAACGCCGCGCCACCGCGTGATGGGCGCCGTGTTTCTCGCGCAGATCGCGACGTTCTTGCCGTTCCTCTTCGGCCTCGTCACCGCGACGATCATCGCGACGCAAGCGCCGAGCTTCATCAGCTCGAACGACTACGTGGGCGGCTTGCTTGCGGTATCGCCGCGCTGGTTCCTGTTGCCGATGTGTCTGATCGCGATCATCGGCGGACTGTCGACGGGCACGACCGCGCTCTACGGCACGGGCCTCGACACGTCGAGCATGTTCCCGAAGTTCCTCAACCGCGTGCGCGCGACGGCGCTGATCGGCCTGCTCGCCATCGGCTTCATTTTCGTGGGGCGTTTCGCGTTCAACCTCGTGGAAAGCGTGGCGACGTTCTCGACGCTCATCTGCACCTTCAGTTGCCCGTGGATGGCGATCATGGTGATCGGCTTCGTGCAGCGCGGCGGTTTCTATCTGGCCGACGATCTGCAAGTGTTCAATCGCGGCGGGCGCGGCGGCCACTATTGGTATAGCCACGGCTGGAACTGGCGCGCGATGGGCGCATGGCTGCCGGCCGCGTTCATCGGGCTGACGTTCGTGAATCTGCCGGGACAGTTCGCCGGGCCGCTCGGCGCGCTCGCGGGCGGCTGCGATCTCAGCGTGCCGGTTTCGTTCGTCGTGGGCGGCGCGCTGTATCTGACGATGCTGCGGCTCTTTCCCGAACCCGACGCCGTTCACGGTCCGCAAGGGCGCCGTCTCGTCGGCGCGTCGCGCGAATCTTCACGCACGAGCGCGCACGTTCCGATCACGGCGCGCGTGCGCGAGGATTGACTTTCATAACGCTCGTCTATTCGAACATTCGGACGATAGATTTAATCCACCGTTGATCCAGCGCTTTTCCAGTATCGGTTCAACACATGGACGTTATTGACGCGTGTGTTTCAGTGCGGATCGCAAAGGCGATTCGAGACGGAATACAATGCGTTCCGGCATTCCCCGACAGGAGACGAGATGTCCGAGCCGAAACATCCAGCCGATGCAGAAGCGCGTCGAGTCTTTCTAAAGAACGTTGCGGTCGCCGGCATGGCGACGGGCCTGTCGGGCGTCGTCGGCGATGCGCTGGCGCAGGCCGACGCGTCGCCATCGGGCGGGACGGGCGCGGCGTCGAAGCCGGCGACGCGCGCGACGCTCGACATCAATCAGCAGTACGCCAACTTCCTTAACTTCGCGGATGCACAGGACTTCGAGGACGCAACCGACGCATCGCGGCGCAGCAACATCGTCGTGATGCCGGAGGCGGGCTTGCGCGCATGGCTCGCCGGACGGATCGGCGCGCGCGCGGCGCTCGGCGATGCGCTCTTTCACGTCGACGCGCCGGCGCTCGCCGGAACGACGCTGGCGACGATGCTCGCGAGCGCCGAATCTTCCGTGGCCGACGCGCGCTGAAGGAGCGCCGATGACGGTTTTAGTCGATCATCCGGAAGGTTTGTTCGTCGTGCTGCTCGCGCTGTTCATCGGCGCGGTGGCGTGCGGCGCGCACGTATTGCGGCGCTTCGCCGTGCTGCCGCCGGAGGATCGCGAAGACTTCAACATCATCCAGACTTCCACGCTGACCTTGCTTGCGCTGCTCGTCGGCTTCAGCCTTTCGATGGCGGTGAATCGCTACGACTTGCGCAAGACGCTGGAGGAAAGCGAGGCGAACGCGATCGGCACCGAATATGCGCGCGCCGATCTCGTCGATGCCGCGACCGGCGCGAAGATCAAGTCCGCGCTGCTCCGCTATACGAAGCTGAGACTGGCGAACTACACGACGCGCGCGCCCGATGCGCTCGCGACGATCGTCCGCGATACGTCGAATGTCGAAACGGAGCTGTGGCAGCTCGCGACGCAAGTGGCGAAGGATCAGCCGACGCCCATCGGCGCGCTCGTCGTCGCCGGCATGAACGACGTGCTGAACTCGCAGGACTACTCGGAGGCAGCGCGCATCAACCATATTCCGCTGGGCGCGTGGTATCTGATGATCATCATCGCGCTGCTCGGCTGCGTGATGCAGGGCTACGGCGCGAAGGGCAAGCTGACCAAAGGGCTGCTCATCACGATTCTTCCGGCGACGGTCGCGCTGTCACTCGCGCTGATCGCCGACATCGACAGTCCGAAAGGCGGATTGATCCGCGTCGAGCCGCGCGATCTCACGCGGTTGCTGCAGTCGATCGGAGCGTGAGAGCCATGGCGCGCGTCCGGCTGCGTGCTATCTTTTTGAGTGGAAGCAGATCTTCCGCCCAGGAGAGATCGTGGACGTCGCCGCCTGGCTGCGCAGCCTCGGAATGGAACGGTACGAGCCGGTGTTTCGCGAGAACGCCATCGACGCCGACGTGCTGCGCAATCTCACCGCCGACGACCTGAAGGAACTCGGCGTCGCGCCGGTCGGGCATCGGCGCAAGCTGCTCGATGCGCTGGCCGGACTGCCGCATGCGTCCATCAAACCGGGCGATGAAGGAGAGCGGCGGCAAGTCGCCGTGCTTTTCGCCGACCTGTGCGGCTTCACGCAGATGAGCCGGGAAATCGACGCGGAAGAAGTGCTCGACGTGCTCGATCGATACTTCGAGCAGGTCGATCGCATCGTGGAGCTGCATGGCGGCCATGTCGACAAGCACGTCGGCGACTCGGTGATGGCGGTCTTCGGCGCGCCGGTCTCGCATGGAAACGATGCCGAACGCGCAGTGCGCGCCGCGCTCGCAATCGACGACGCGATGCCCGGCCTGTCGCGCGCGCTCGGTCGCGCGGTTTGCGTGCACATCGGCATTGCGGGCGGCGAGGTCGTCGCGAGCGGCACGGGCAGCGCGACGCATCGGGCGTACACCGTCACGGGCGACACCGTCAATCTCGCGTCGCGTCTCACGGACGCGGCCGGCACGGGAGAAATCCTCATATCGGAGGCCGTGCGGCGTCATCTGGCCGAGCGTCTCGATTGCGTCGAACGCGGCGCGCTGTCCGTCAAGGGATTCGCCGATCCGGTTCCGGCATGGCGCATCGCCGGCATTCGACACGCGCCGCCGATCCGGCCGATGGTCGGCCGCTGCGAAGATCTGCTCGCGTTCCGGACCGTGCTCGGCTCGTGCCGCGCGACGGGCCATGGACGCACGATCGTGCTGCGCGGCGAGGCGGGCATCGGCAAGACGCGCCTCGTCGAAGCGTTCGAAAGCGCCGCGCGGGATGCGGGATTCGTCTGTCACGGCGGGCTCGTGCTCGACTTCGGCGCGGCGACCGGACGAGGCGCGATTCAATCGCTCGTGCGCGGACTGCTCGCGCTCGACGATCCGAACGATGACGCAACGATAGGGCAGGGCATCGCCCAGGCGATCGCCGCCGGTTCGATCGATGAAGGCGATGCGCTCTTTCTCGAAGACCTGCTCGACATGCCCATGCCGCTCGCGGATCGCACGGTCTTCGAGGCAATGGACAACGCGATGCGCGTTCGCGGCCGGCGCGATGTCGTGGCGCGGCTCGTTCGTCGCGCGAGCGGCCGGCATCCGCGGTTTCTTGCCGTCGAAGACATTCACTGGTCGGATGCGCCGACGCTGGCGGACCTCGCGGCGCTATCCGCGACGGCGGCGGATTGCGCGGCCGTGCTCGTACTGACCGCGCGCCCGTTATCCGAAACCTTCGACGCGTCCTGGCACGCCGCGCACGGCGCGCCGTATTCGCTCATCGATCTCGGACCGTTGAGCGCAAGCGAGGCGCGCGTCATGGCCGAATCGTTTCCCGGCGCGACGGCGGATCTCGCGGAGCGCTGCATCGCGCGGGCGGCGGGCAATCCGCTGTTTCTCGAACAGTTGCTGAACCACGCGCAGGACGGCGCGGAATCCGGCGTGCCCGGCTCGGTGCGCAGTCTCGTGCAGGCGCGGCTCGACCGGCTCGATTCCGCCGGCAAGACCGCTTTGCAGGCGGCGTCGGTGCTCGGGCAGCTCGTCGAGAAGGATGCAGTCGATTTTCTCGTCGATGAAACCGGCGCGGGCGCCGCGCTCGAATCGCCGTCGATGGATCGCCTGGTGCGACGCCAGGGCGCCGGCTTCATCTTCCACCACGCGCTGATCCGCGACGCGATCTACGACGGGCTGCTGAAAAGCCGTCGCCGCGCGTTGCATCGTCGCGCGGCGCAGTGGTTCGGCGAGCGCGATCCGGTTCTGCGCGCCGAGCATCTCGATCGCGCCGCGGATCGCGCAGCGGCGCTCGCCTATTGCGACGCGGCGCGCGTGCAGGCGTCGGCGTATCGGCATGAAGCGGCGCTTCGGCTCGTCGCGCGCGGGCTCGAAATCGCGGATGCGGACAGCGACCGCGCCGCGCTCGAATGCCTGCGCGGCACGATCCTGCACGACGCGGGCGACATGACATCGGCGCTCGCGGCGTTCGAAACCGCGCTCGGCTTCGCCACGACCGACACGGCGCGCTGTCACGCGTGGATCGGGCGCGCGACGGTGAAGCGCGTCATCGACGATCTCGACGGTGCGTGGGCCGATCTGAATCGCGCCGCATCGGCCGCGACCGCGCAAGGACTGCTGCGCGAGGAAGCGCGCATCCATTTCCTGCGCGGCAACCTGTGTTTTCCGCGCGGCGATATCGAAGGCTGCGTGCGCGAACACGAACGCAGCCTCGCGCTCGCGCAGCAAGCGGGCGACGCGGAACTGGAGGCCGCCGCGCTCGGCGGAATCGGCGACGCGCAGTACATGCGCGGACGGATGATCAGCGCGAACGACGCCTTCAGCCGCTGCATCGAGCTGTGCCGGCGCCACGGATTCGGACGGATCGAAGTCGCCAATCTGCCGATGCACGCGATCACCGCATGGTTCGCGGGCGCGGCGAACGCGGGGCTCGATGCGGCGCTCGCGAGCGTGGCCGCGGCGGAGAAGGTCGGGCAGTTGCGGGCGCTCGCGGTTGCGCATCATGCGGCGTTTCACTGCCTGCACGATCTCGCGCAGTGGGATCGCGCGTGGGAGCATGTCGGCCCGGCGCTGCGCTGTGCGCGCGAACTGAAATCGAGGCGCTTCGAAGGCGAGGCGCTCGCGTTGCGCGCGGAATTGCATCGTGTCGCGGGACGCCGGCGCGACGCGCTCGACGATATCGAAGAGGCGCTGTCGATCAGCCGCGAGACCGGCATGACGTATCTGGGCGCCGCATATCTCGGCGTGCTGGCGCGTTCGACGGACGACGTCGCGGTCTTCGACAGCGCGCTTGCGAAAGGCGAAGCTCTGCTCGCCAGCGGCGCGGTGAGCCACAACCACTTTCTCTTTCGGCGCGACGCGATAGACGCGTGCCTCGATCGCGGACTTCTGGACGCGGCCGCGCATCACGCTGCGGCGCTCGAAGATTACGCGCGACGCGAGCCATCGCCGTTTTCGGCATTCGTCGTGGCGCGGGCGCGCGCGCTCGTCGCGCATGGCAAGGGCGACCGGAAAGCGGCGTCGACGGATGCGCTACAGCGGCTCGCGCAAGAGGGCAGGAAGCGCGGCTTGGTTTACGCACTCGCAGCAATCGATGACGCGCTGCGTCGATGAGGACGGCGATCATGTGGAACGAATGGACGCGTCGAATCAAGGTCTTCGTTCAACGCTTCTGGCAGCCGACGAGCGCATGCATGACGTGCATGCCCGGCAGCTGGGGCAATATCGCCAGCGCCGCGCACTGGATGGTGGCGTTCAAGACCGGGCTTCTGACCGGACTGCTCGCGCTGCTTCTGACCTTCACGCCCGCCGCGAAACTCTACGGAAACCGGTACGGCAATGCGGCGCTCGTCGGCGTGCTCACCGCGATCGGCGATGCGTATGCGCATCCGGGCCACTATCGTCTGCCTTACGTCGAGCATGTGCTGACGGGCGCCGTCTCCATGCTTCTCGCGCTGCTCGCTTCGTATCTGTTCGAGGACCGCGCGCGGCGCCTTCGGGTGGCGTGGCGACGCGTGTTCGGGTAGCCGGCGTCGTATGATCCGCGAGCAAGCCAATCTCGAATCAGGATCGCCAATGTCATCGAGCATCAACAAGCAGGATCTGGAAGCGATGTCGAGCTTCCGTTACGAGCTGCGCAAGTTCCTGCGCGTGTCGGAGGAAGTCTGCAACGCGGCCGGCATCACGACGCTTCAGTACCAGTTGCTTCTGCATGTACGCGGATTTCCCGAACGGCGCTGGGCCACCGTGGGCGAGCTCGCGGAGCGGCTGCAGGCCGCGCCGAACGGCACCGCGGCGCTGGTGTCGCGATGCGAGACGGCGGGACTCGTCACGCGCAAAACCGACAAGACCGATCGCCGTCAAGTGCAGGTTCACCTCACCGCGAAGGGCGAGCGGTGCCTGCTCAGGCTCGCTGCAGAACACAAGGCGCACTATGGATCGTTCGGCTGGGTGTTCGGTCCGCAGGAAGTGTGATGCAACTTTTATGTCACAATGTGCCTTAAATTTTAGGCGGCTTCCCCGATGCACATTCCTGGATTCATCGACCGGCGCACCATCCTGCGCGCGCGCAGACTGTGGCTGCATTACGGCGTGTTCTGGCTCGGCGCGATCGCGACCGGGCTCGTCGCGGTCATGTATGCACGGCTGATCGACTTCGGGTACGACGCTTTTCTGCGCGTCGTCGCCGTCTACTGGTGGTTGCCGCTGCTGCTCACGCCCGCGATCGGCGCGCTCGCTGTCTGGCTGACGCGCCGCTTCTTTCCCGGCTCCGAAGGCAGCGGCATTCCGCAGGTCATCGCGATGCTGCACGACAAGCGCGAGCTCGGGCCGCGCTTGCTCACGCTGCGCATTCTCGTCGGCAAGATCGCCATATCGTTTCTGTCGATTCTCGGCGGCTTCACCATCGGGCGCGAAGGGCCGACCATCCATGTGGGCGCGGCGCTCATGTTCAGCTTGCGCCGCTTCTATCCCACACGCTTGCGCAACATGCGCGGCGGCGCGCTGGAACGCAATCTCGCGCTCGCGGGTGCGGCTGCGGGATTGTCGGCGGCGTTCAATGCGCCGCTCGCCGGCGTGGTGTTCGCCATCGAAGAGCTCACGCGCAGCTTCGAGCAGCGCACGAGCGGCGTGCTGATTACGGCGATCATCTTTGCCGGCATCGTTTCGCTCGCGCTGCAAGGCAACTACGTCTACTTCGGCACGATCGATCTCACCGGACACTTCCCCGAATCGCTCGCGCTCGCCGTCGTTTTGCTCGGCGTGGTGACGGGCATCGCGGGCGGCATCTTCTGCTGGCTGTTGCTCAACACGGAGCGCTGGATGCCGGGCCGTCTCGCGAGCTGGCGTCAGACGCATCCGGTGGCGTTCGGCGCGGCGTGCGGGCTCGCCATCGCGGTCATCGGCGTGGTGGCGGGCGGCCATACCTTCGGTAGCGGCTATGCGGAAGCGCGCGGCATGCTCGAAGGCCACACGGAAGTCGGCGCGAGCTATCCGTTGCTGAAAATGGCGTCGATGGTCGGGTCGTATCTGCCGGGCGCGCCGGGCGGACTTTTCGCGCCGTCGCTCGCGATCGGCGCGGGCATCGGCAATGCGCTGCATCTCGTGTTCGGCAACATGGAATTGCCGATGCTGATCGCGCTCGGCATGGTCGGCTATCTCGCCGCCGTCACGCAGAGTCCGATCACGGCGTTCGTGATCGTCATCGAGATGATCAACGGTCACGCGCTCGTGCTGTCGCTGATGGCCACCGCGCTGATTGCGAGCCAGGTGTCGAAGCTGTTCGCACCGCCGCTCTACGAAGCGCTCGCGCAGAAGTACATGGGCAAGTGACGCCGCGCGTCACGATGCGAGCTTGCGCGCGAGGCAGCGCATGCCGTCGAAGATCGTCTCGGCGACGTCCATCGGGAAATCGCGTGGCAAGCGTGCGGCCACTTCGTCGATGACGTGCGGCGTGCGCGCGCCGAGTTCATCGATCATCGTTTCGACATCGTTCGCGGCGAGTCCCACGCGCCGCCCCTGCGCGATCCAGTGCCGCCGCTGAATCTCGCCGATCAGATAGTGCGCGTTCTTGCTGCGCACGGCCATCGCGAGGCGCACGCGTTGCGCGGCGAATTGATTGGCCCGCGTACCGATGACCGGATGCGCCGAGAGCACGTCATAAAGCGGCGTCGATTCATACCGGTTGCCGGGCAGATGCGCGATGCTGAAGTTCTTCGCGTGACCATCGGTGGCGGCGAGTATCCAGAAGATCATCTGCGTGCGAAAGAAGCGAAGACGGTCCTGTGCGGCGTGCGTCGATCCGGCGAGCACCTCCATGATCCGTTCGATGCCGGGACCGCCGTCCGACTCGTACTTGAGCAGCGCGGGCGTGCCGGTGGCCTGACACATGTCCTCTTGCGGCAGGCGCAGGATCCACGATTTGTCGCTCGACAGACGGCGATCGAAGCGCTCGACGACGAGCACCTTCTGATCGTCGAAGCGTTCCATTTCGCATCGCGCGATGGGCAGGCCGAACGCCGCGACGATCTTCGAGCAGAGCCATTCGTTCTCGACCGATGTACGCATGTCGGCGCGCATGTTGCCGACGAGCCCGAGCGGCAGCTTGAAGATATGCGTGGTCGGCGTGCTGCCTTCGGGCAGAAGCCAGCGCTTGCCGTGACGCAGAAGCGCGGTCTTTTCCTGCGCCCCGGCGATGGACAGGCGCAGGTCGTCGACCGTTTCGTGCTGGCCGAGTTGCGGCGCCGATGTGGTCTCGCGCAACAGACGCGCGATCTGCGATGCGGTGAGCGCACGGCCTTTTATGGTGTCGAGATCGACGGGCGCTTCGCCGGGCGGCAGCATTTGAAGGGCGCCGACGCAATCGCGGCCCAACTGCGCGAGCAACTGGAACGGCGCCGTGCCGCCGGTGCGGAATCGCGTGGCGATGCGGCGGCGGATCGGCTCGCTATCGGGCAGGAGATTGTCGAAGAAGTCGGTGACGACTTGCCCGCGCCACGGCTGATTGCCCGGCGTGAAGGGCAGCGACAGCGATAGCGGACGGCCTTGAGGATCGGCGATCCAGTCGTCGCGATAGACGAGGCGTTCGCCGGCCGCGCCTGTTTCCCAATGCCCGACGGGCAGGCCGTTCATCCACAGGTCGAGTCGGCCGGATTGCGTGCGGCGCGCCATGATTACCAGTTCTCCCGTTTCTTCGAGGCCGCAGCGGCGGCCGTGGCGCGCTTGCGTGCGGGGCGCGCGGCGGTGGCCTTGGCCGCGATGGGCGGCGGCGGGTGTATCGGCGTGGCTTCGCTCGCCTTTTCCGCTCGCGTGAGCGCGAGTTCCACGTCGAGCACGCGTAGAACCTTGAAGAGACGTTCGACGCTCACTGCTGCCGGATTGGCTTCGAGTTGCGCGTACGTCTGCTGCGTAACGCCGAGACGCGCCGCGACCGCCGCTTGCGTAAGGCCCGCCGCCTTGCGAAAGCCGATCAGGATCGGCCTGAGTTGGCTCAGTGTTTTCAGCGAATAGTCCATCGCGTGCTCCTACAGGTTTTGATCTGTAAAGCCATTTTACAGCCTCTAAGTTGTTAAGCATGAAAACAGATCATAGCCTGTAAATCGATGCGTGCCCGTCGATGCCTCGTCCTTTGGGTTTGTCCCAATGGCCTCATCGTCAAGGTCGCAACTGATGCGCGAAATGGCGGGCGGGCGTCCCGGCCTCATCACGAAGACCGGGCTCGGCACGTTCGTCGATCCGCGTCAGCAGGGCGCGCGTCAGAGTCCGTCGACGGAAGAGATGCTCGTCGAGCTGATGTATATCGACGGCGAGGAATGGCTGCGCTTCAAGCCGTTCCCGATCGATATCGCGTTCCTGCGCGGCACCACCGCCGACGAAGACGGCAACGTCACGATGGAACAGGAAGCCGTGCTCGGCGAAATGCTCGCGATGGCGCAGGCGACGCGGCGCGCGGGCGGCATCGTCGTCGTGCAGGTGAAACGCATGGCGCGGCGCGGCACGCTGCCGCCCAAGCAAGTGAAGATCCCCGGCATTCTCGTGGACTTCGTCGTCGTCGAGCCGGAGCAGCGTCAGACTTACGCGACCGATTACGATCCGAGCTACGCCGGCGAATTGCGCGTGCCGCTTTCGGAGATTCGTCCGCTGCCGTTCGGCCCGCGCAAGGTAATCGCGCGGCGCGCGGCGATGGAGCTGTATCCGCATGCCGTGTGCAATCTCGGCGCAGGCATTTCGACGGGACTCTCGACCGTCGCCGCGGAAGAAGACCTGCTCGACTCGGTGATCCTCACCAACGAGCAAGGGCTGATCGGCGGTGCGCCCATCACAGGCCGCGATTCGGGCGGCGCGCAGAACTTCGCCGCGATGATCGAGCAGCCGTCGCAATTCGACTTCTACGATGGCGGCGGTCTCGATCTCGCGTTCCTCTCGTTCGCGGAAGTCGACGCGCACGGCAACGTGAACATCAGCCGCTTCGGTGACAAGATCGTCGGCGTCGGCGGGTTCATCAACATCAGCCAGAACGCGAAGCGCGTGATCTTCAGCGGCACGCTCACCGCGGGCGGGCTCGACGTGCAATGGGAGAACGGCAAGACGCGGATCCTGCAGGAAGGCAGGCATCGGAAGTTCGTGCGTTCGCTCGAACAGATCTGCTAT
Source organism: Caballeronia sp. LZ028 (assembly GCF_031451415.1). NCBI lineage: Bacteria > Pseudomonadati > Pseudomonadota > Betaproteobacteria > Burkholderiales > Burkholderiaceae > Caballeronia > Caballeronia sp. LZ028. The sequence goes on from NZ_JARUXN010000002.1 coordinate 337,916, forward strand.
AGCGCGCCGCTCGCGCACGAGCGCGGCAATTCCGCGTTGTTCATCACCGAGCGCGCGGTGTTTCGTGTCGGCGATAAAGGGCTGGAGTTGATCGAAGTCGCGCCGGGCATCGATATCGAACGCGATGTCTTCGCGCAGATGGATTTCGGTCCAGCCATCGCCACCGACGTGCACGAGATGGACGCGCGCATCTTCGCGCCGCAACTCATGGGCATCAAGGATGAAACGGTGGCCCGGGAACGTAGGCATCGTTCGCAACGCATCGCCGAATGGTACGGGAGCCGCGCATGAGTGCCGCGTCGATCACGGGGCGCACGCGCTTGTACGGCATCATCGGCGATCCGATCGCGCAGGTGCGCTCGCCCGAAGTCTATACGCGCAAGTTCGCCGATGCGGGCATCGATGCGGTGCTCGTGCCGATGCACATCGAGGCAAGCGAGATCGATGCGGTTCTGCCCGCGCTGCTGCGCCTGAAGAACCTCGACGGCCTGCTCGTGACGTCGCCGTTCAAGACACGTGCGCTCGCCATCGCCGATGAAGTGCATTCGCGCGGACGGCGCATCGGCGCGGCGAACGCTTTGCGTCGCGATGACGAAGGCCGCTGGCACGCCGACATGTTCGACGGCGAAGGTTTCGTGCGCGGCCTGCTCGCGAAGGGCCACGACGTGAAAGCGAAGCGCGCGCTCGTGCTCGGATGCGGCGGCGCGGGCGCGGCCATCGCGGTATCGCTCGCGGATGCAGGCGTCGCGCACATCACGCTCTGCGATATCGATCGCGCGAAGTCTGCAACGACGTGTCCGAGCGCGCGTTCCAGCTCGAACACGGCGGTCAATGGGTGAAAGGCAAGATGGCGCCCAGCTTCGGTCCGCTCGGTCCGTGGCTCGTCACGCCCGATGAACTCGGCGACGTGCAGAATCTGCCGCTGTGGCTCGAACTGAACGGCAAGCGCATCCAGAACTCATCGACGTCCGACATGATCTTTCCGATCAGCAAGCTCGTTTCGTACATCAGCCAGTTCGTCGTGCTCGAAGCGGGCGATGTCATCACGACGGGCACGCCGCCGGGCGTCGGCCTCGGCATGAAGCCCGAGCAATACCTGAAACCGGGCGACGTGATGAAGCTATCCGTCGAAGGGCTCGGCGTTCAGGAACAGACCGTCGCGCGCTGGGACGATCAGTAACGCCGCAACCCATGCGACGCAAAAACGGCGGACATACGCGTCCGCCGTTCGCTCACGCTTCGATCAGAAGCGGTGACGCAAGCCCACGGTCGCCGAGACCTGGCTGTTCGTCGACGATGCCGACAGTCCGTTGATCGCCGCCGTGATGCCCGAATCGCCCGTATCGCTCACGTGCTGATACACGCCTTGCAGATACACGTCGGTGCGCTTGGACAGCGCGTACGCCGTTTGCAGGCTGAACTGATTCCACTTCGGATCGACGCCTTCGAGATGGCCGTCGGTGAAGGTGTACGCGCCCGACACCGACCACGCGGGCGTCAGGTTGTAGCGGCCGTTCACTTCGTAGTTGGTGAAGCGCGCGCTGCCGCCATCGAGCGTGATGCCGTTGGTCGTGCCCGATGCCGATGCGCCGATGCCCGTCGCGCCGTCGAGTCGCGTCTGCGTGAAGACGAAGCCCGCTTGCGCCGCGCCGAACGTGTAGCTCAGGCCCGCGCCGAACGTGCGCTGACGGCTTGCGCTGAACGTGGCGTCATCGCTGACTGCGCCGCTCGAATTCAGCGTCGCGCCCGCGTTGTTCAGCTGCATGTAGCTCGCCGCTACGTTCAACGGACCGTAGTTGTACGATGCGCCCACGCTATACGCGCGATTCGTCGCGAAGCCGCCCGCATCGTTCGAGAAGCCATACAGGCCGCCGAACTTGAAGCCGCCGTAGTTCAGGCTCTGGTACTTCACGGAGTTGCTGACGCGGAACGAGTTGTCGAGGTTGTCGTTGTCGAACGGGTGCGCGGCCTGCGTGCCGCCGTATTGCGTGCCCGTGAGTGCGAGCGGGCCGAGATAATCGACGACGGAATCGTACTGACGGCCGAGCGTGAGTGCGCCCGCGCGATCGCTCGACAGTCCGACGAACGCCTGACGGCCGAACTCGCGTCCGCCTTGGCCGAGCTTGCCGTTCATGACGCTGAAGCCGCTTTCGAGGGTGAAGATCGCCTTCAGGCCGCCGCCGAGATCTTCCGTTCCGCGCAGGCCCCAGCGGCTGCCGTTGACGGCGCCGCTCGTCGCCTGAACGTTATGCGCGCCGCCCTGATTGTTCGTGTAGGTGAGGCCCGCGTCGATGAGGCCATAGAGCGTCACGCTGCTTTGCGCGTGCGCCGTGCCGGCGACGGTGCCGAGCGCGGCCAGCGCGCTCAGCGTGAATAGGGATTTCTTCACTGTGGTATCTCCAAGAGAGCTTGAGGTTCTTTCCGATCGATCGGTCGACGCATCGGACGGCGGATTAAATCACGGCACATGACGTGCTTTCGTTGGACGCGAGTTACCGAATGTTGTGTAACGCGTGCGCCTGCGGAGCACAGCGAAAGAGGAATCCCTTGAGCATCAATGCGTTCGCGTGCGCGCGATGCCGCAATGCGGCGCGAATCGCGATTACCTGCGGTAATGCCTTGTGCGAATCGGAAGGACGTTGTGGTCTGCGCGCGACATCCGCGTACTGAGTAAGATGGCTGAGTGTGTCCGGATTGACATCAAGTTCAGGTCCGGATTGATGGACAATCTCGTCTTGAGGCGCGACGCCGCCCGCTCTCGAACCGGTGCAACGAAGTGAACGAATCTCAACTGCTGCTCGTGGAAGACGACCCGGAAATCAGCGAATCGCTCGCGGATTATCTGCGCGGCAAGGGCTTTCGCGTGCAGGTCGCCGGAAGCGCGGAAGCCGGACACGAACTGCTCGCGCGCGGCGGCTTCGACCTCGTGCTGCTCGACGTGATGCTGCCCGGCGAAGACGGCCTGAGCTTCTGCCGTCGCGTGCGTGCATCGGGCGGGCCGCCCATCATCATGCTGACCGCGCTGTCCGAACCGACCGACAAGGTCGTCGGCCTCGAACTCGGCGCGGACGATTACGTGTCGAAGCCCTTCGATCTGCGCGAGCTGCTCGCGCGCATCCGCGTCGTGTTGCGCCGCGGCCAGACGAACGAGGCCGCCGCGCGCGCGCCGGCAAGCGAAATCGTGATGACGTTCTCCGGCTTCACGTTCTATCCGTACCGGCGCTTTCTACGCTCGCCCGCCGGCTTGCGCGTGCCGTTGACGGGCGCCGAAACCGACTTGCTGCTCGTGCTGTGCCAGCATCCGCGGCAAGTGCTATCGCGCGAAGAACTCATCCGTCTCACGCGCGGCAAAAATTTCCCGATCGCGACGCGCTCCGTCGATCTGCTCGTGAGCCGGCTGCGCCGCAAGCTCGCGGGCGACGATCCGCTCGATGATCCGATCCGGACCGTGCGCGCCGACGGTTACGCGTTCCAGCCCGAAGTGACCGCCCAGTGATGCGCCGCCTGATGCCGCGCGTTTTCGCGACCACGCTCGGGCAGATTCTCGCGATCGTCGCGGGCTCGTCGGCGGCGACGCTGTTGCTCTTCATCGTGTTGCTGTTCTATCCCGGCGCGCCGCCGAGCCCGCCGTGGCCGTGGCAGACGTCGTATCGCATCGTCGCGCTGGTGGACATGCTGAGCGCGACGCCCGACGCGGACCGCGTGCGCGTGCTGGCCGCCGCCGGTCGCGCGCGCATGACGGCGAAGCTCGTCGACGATGCCGTCATCTGCAAAGGCTCGACGCTCGACACGCACGATCTCGAAGCCGCGCTCAGAGCGGAACTGCACGCGGGCGCGGCGCTGACGGTGCGAACGTGCGATGCGCGTCAGCCGACGCAGAATCTTCAAGTGCTGATTCCCCTCGGCCAGCGCACGCTGGAGATTCGCACCGACCGCAACGAACGCGAGCCCGATCGCTTCACGATTCCGTTCTTCGGCGCGCTCGCGTTTCTGTGCGTGGGCGTCGCGGGATTGTCGGCGTGGGCGGTGTCGCGCGTGATTCGCCCGTTGCGGCGATTGTCCGAGAAAGCCGATGCGTTCGGCCGCGACATCACCGTTGCGCCGATCGATGAAGAAGGACCGCTCGAAATCCGCCGCGCCGCGCATGCGTTCAACCGCATGCAGGAACGCATCGCGCGCTCGATGCAAAGCCGCACGCGCATGCTCGCCGCGATCAGCCACGATCTGCGCACGCCGCTCACGCGCATGCGCCTGCAGCTCGACGCCGAGAAGAAAGAGATCGAGCGCGCCAAGCTGCTGCGCGACATCGATCTGATGCAGACAATGGTGAGTTCCGCCCTCGCATTCCTCACGAGCGATGCGGGCGCGGAGAAAAAAGAGTGGCTCGATCTCGGCGCGCTGCTCGGCACGCTATGCGACGAATACGCGGAGTCGGGCGCGGCGATCCGCTACGACGGGCCGGATCAGATTCCGTTCTTCTGCAAGCCGGATGCGATCCAGCGCGTTCTCACGAATCTCATAGACAACGCCATTCACTTCGGCACGGAGATCGTCGTGACGGCGGCGCTCGATGCAGGCAACGTGGTGATCGACGTGACCGACGACGGGCCGGGCATTCCCGCCGATCGCCTTCAGGACGTGATCGAGCCGTTCGTGCGCCTGGACCCGGCGCGCGCGCAGCGGCCCGGCAGCGTGGGCCTCGGGCTGTCGATCGTCGATGACATCGTGCGTTCGCACGGCGGCACGCTCGCGCTCATCAATCGCGAGCCTTCGGGCCTGGTCGCGCGCGTGACGATGCCCGCATCGAACTGAACGTTCGCTCAGATTTCGAGCTTGTATCCGACGCCGTAGACCGAGACGATGATCTCGCCCTCGGGCCGGACGTCCTGCAGCTTGCGGCGCAGATTCTTGATGTGGCTGTCGATCGTGCGATCCGTCACCACGCGATGATCCGCGTAGACGTTATCGAGCAGAAACGAG
>NZ_JARUXN010000002.1:342995-473735 GCF_031451415.1 Caballeronia sp. LZ028
CGAGTCGTCGTCGATGGCCTGCTTGCCCAGGATGACGAGCTCAGGCTTCTCTTGATCGACTAGCGCCTTCAGGATCTTCGCGACCGCCAGCGGCTGCAATTCCTCTGCGCTTTCGACCAGCACAGCGCGATCCGCACCGATAGCCAACGCCGTCCGCAACGTCTCCTGACATTGCGTAACACCACACGACACAGCGATCACTTCCGTAGCGACGCCCGCTTCCTTCAATCGCACCGCTTCCTCAACAGCGATTTCATCGAACGGGTTCATCGACATCTTCACGTTGGCGATATCGACACCCGTGTTATCCGATTTCACGCGGACCTTCACGTTGTAATCGACGACGCGCTTCACTGGAACCAATACCTTCATTCGCTTGCTCTCCGTTGAACCGCGTTCACGCGGCTTGAATTCTTCGCGCGCGATCGACGATCGGCTTGTCGACCAGTTTCCCGTCCACCGAGATCGCGCCGCGCGGATTCGCTTCCAGCGCAGCGAGCACGCGTGCCGCCCATTCGCGTTCGGCGGCGCTCGGTGCGAAGCCGTCATTCACGGCGTCCACCTGCTTCGGATGAATGCATAGCTTGCCGCCGAAACCGAAGCGGCGCGCATCGAGCACGTCGGCGTTGATCGCATCGAGGTCGCCCGTCGCGAGCGTTACGCCATCGATCGGCGGCGGCAGGCCCGCAAACCGCGACTCGATCACGAACTGCGAACGCACATAGTCCAGTTCGCGCCCGGTGCCGTCGATGCCCGCGTCCACGCCGAAATCGAACGAGCCGAACGCGAGCCGCGCAACGCGCCCGCACTGCGCGATCTCGCGCATACGCACCACGCCCGCAACGCTCTCAACCAGCGCGATCAACTCGACGTCATCGGCGCAACGTGCCGCGATATCCGCGAGTTGCGCCGCATCTTCGGCCTTCGGCACCATCACGGCGCGCACGTTCGCCGCGCGAATCATCGCGACGTCTTCTTCGTGCCATGGCGTACCGAAAGCGTTGACGCGAATCACGACGCGCTCATGCGTCTCACGTAACCAATGCGCGATCTGCGCGCGAGCTTGCGCCTTGGCATCGATGGCCACGGCATCTTCCAGATCGATGACCACGCGATGCGCGTGCGTCGCCAATGCCTTGTCGAACCGTTCCGGACGATCGCCCGGAACGAACAAAAAACTGCGTGCAATCATGCGGATTTCCTCGAATGCGTCAGGTGCCGCTCCAGCCGCGCTGGAACGTCTCCGAATAACTGAAGCGGTCGGCGGGATGAATGCTGACCGCCGCTTCGACGATCTCGCCGCGCTTGTTGAAGTAGCGGCGCGACAGCCATAGCGCGGGCGAACGCGCCTTCGCGTTGACGAGACGCGCGATGTTCGCGGGCAGCGCCACCGCGCGAATCTCCTGCTCCACGCGCGCGATCTGCTCGCCGAACTGACGCTCGATCATCGTGAAGATCGGCGTGTGTGGATCATCCTCGATGCCTGTCAGCGAACGAAACGCCGGCTGGATATAGACCTCGGTATGACAGATCGGATCGACGCTCTCCGGCGAACGACGAATGCCTTCGAGACGCAACCACGTTTCGCCGGGCTTCGCCTGCAACATCTTGCAGAGCGACGCATCGCTCACTTCGACGGTCTCTTTCTTCAGGACCTCGAGCGCGGTATCGGCGGAATAGCGATGCAGGTCGCTCAACTGCTGCATGACCTGCCGATAGCTGCCTTCCGAATTCACGGCCTTGACGGTCGTGCCGATGCCGGCCTGCCGCACGACCATGCCGAGCTGCACGAGCTGCTTGACTGCCTCGCGCACGGTCGAGCGGCTCGCGCCGAACTGCTCGCAGAGTTCGAATTCGGTGGGAATGGTGGAGCCCACCGGAAAGCGCCCGTTCTGTATTTCGTTGATGAGCGTCTGCGCCAATTGCAGATAGCGCGGCTGCTGACCGAGCACGTTGACCATCTTTTGCACGCACGATGAAGGATTGACGGAGGGATCCGCCTGTCGCGCGACATCATCCGGTGCGAGCATCGTCATTGCACCGCACCGCTCTCGCGCAACCGGGCGATCCGACCAGCATCGTAACCGAGTTCGGCGAAAAGCCTCGCGTTGTCCTGTCCCAGTTCGGGCGCCGAACGCGCGGGCAAGGTCTCGTTCACGCGAACCGGCGCCGCCACGTTGCGCACCTTGCCGAAGCGCGGATGCTCCGCTTCGGTCACGCCTTGCCGCTCCGCGACGAACGGATTGTCGAGCGCCTGCTTGATGTCGTACACCGGCGCGGCGGGCACGCGTCCGCCCAGACGTGCGAGCCATTCGGCGGTCGTCGCGCGCGAAAGCGCCGCATCGAGTTCCTGTTCGACGAGATCGCGATTCGCGAGCCGCGCCTTGAAATTGCAGAAGCGTTCATCGGTGATCCACGAAGGCTTGTCGAGTATCTCCGCCAGCACGCCCCAGAACTTTTCCTTGTTGCACATCAGGAAGATCCAGCCGTCCTTCGTCTTGTACAGCTGGCTCGGCGTCAGCGACGGATGCGCGGAGCGCCGGTCCCGTCCTGTCACCGTGCCGCCGTTCAGATACCAAGTGCCGACATACGCGAGGTTATGCAGCGCGACATCGAAGAGACTCGTGTCCATGTCGCGGCCGATGCCCGTCGTGCGCGCCTGCACGAGACCCGCGAGCAGCGCCATCGCGGCGGTGGTGCCCGTCATCAGATCGATGATCGACAGGCCGAAGCGCGCCGGCGGACTGTCCGGCTCGCCAGTGACCGAGAGATAACCCGCTTCCGCCTGCATCAGATAGTCGTAGCCGGGCCACGATGCGCGGCTGCCGGTGCGTCCATATGCCGACAAATGCGCGCATACGATAGCCGGATTCGCGTCCTTCAACTGATCGTAAGTGAGACCCAGCTTCACGGGCAGATCGCCGCGCAGATTGTTGAAGACGGCATCGCTCGACTTGACGAGATCGAGCAGCACGTCGCGCCCTTCGGGCTTCTTCAGATCGAGCGTCAGACTGCACTTGTTGCGATTGAACGCTTCGAAGAAGTGGCTATCGCCTTCGCCGAAAAAATGCGGTCCCACGTTGCGGCCCACATCGCCGCCTTCGCGGAAGTTTTCGATCTTGATGACTTCCGCGCCGAGATCGGCGAGATGTTGGGTCGCGAACGGACCCGCGCCGTATTGTTCTATGGCGACGATGCGTACGCCGGAAAGAGGCAGGCTCATGCAGGGTTCCTCGCAATCAGCATCTTGGCGATGATCAGGCGTTGCATCTCGTTGGTGCCTTCGCCGATGGTCAGAAGCGGCGCATCGCGATACAGCCGCTCGACGTTGTATTCCTTCGAATAGCCATACGCGCCATGAATGCGCATTGCTTCCATGCTGTTCTCGACAGCCGCTTCGGTTGCGAAGTACTTCGCCATGCCCGCTTCCATGTCGCAGCGCAGACCTTTGTCGTATGCGCGCGCGGCCGAGTCCGTCAGAAGGCGCGCGGCTTCCACGCGCGTCGCCATTTCGCCGAGCTTGAGCGCAATCGCCTGATGCTCGCAGATCGGCTTGCCGAAGGTCTTGCGCTGCTGCGAATACGCGACCGCTTCATCGAGCGCGGCTTGCGCAACACCGACCCCGCGCGCGGCTACATTGATGCGGCCCAGCTCCAGCCCGCTCAGAATCTGCTTGAGGCCGAGCCCTTCCTGCCCGCCGATCACGCTCGACACCGGCACGCGAAAATCGGTGAACGTAAGCTCGCACGTATCGATGCCCTTATAGCCGAGCTTTTGCAACTGACGGCTCACTTCGAAGCCCGGTCCCTTCTCGACGATCAGAAGGCTCATGCCCTTGTGACGCGGCTGCGCTTCCGGATCGGTCTTCACGAGCAGCGCGAGGATGTTGCCGTACTTGCTGTTCGTGATCCACGTCTTGCTGCCGTTGACGACATAGTGATCGCCGTCGCGCCTCGCGACCGTGCGGATCGCCTGAAGGTCCGTGCCGCAATCCGGTTCGGTCAGGCCGATGCCGCCGCGCAGCTCGCCCGTCGCCATGCGCGGCAGGAACTCGCGCTTCTGCGCTTCGGTGCCGTTGCGCTGGATCGTCATCGCCATGATGAGATGCGAATTGATGATGCCGCTCACCGACATCCATACCGCGGAAATGCGATCGACGATCTTCGCGTACGTCGAAGTCGTGAGACCGAGGCCGCCGTACTCGGGCGAGATCAGGCAGCCGAAGAGTCCCATGTCCTTCATCTTCTCGACGATCTCGTGCGGATACTCGTCCTTCGCATCGAGTTCGTGCACGTAGGGCTTCACTTCCGTCTTGAGGAAGCGGTCGAGCATGTCGAGAATGAGCGTCTCGTTCTCTTCGTAGTCGCTCATGTCCTGCTGTTGATCGGCGTCGATGGTGGCCATTGCTTCTCCTGTATTCGTGTGTACGTCTTATGCGAGCGCTTGCGCAAGCGTGCGCGCCGGTCGCGTGTCGAGCGAGAGCACCGCTTCGCAGATGCGCTCGGCGGCATCGCGCGATACGTTGCGCTGCGCGTTGTCGAAGAACTTCGCGACGATGTCCTCATTCGTGAGCGGCCTGTCCGACGAGCCGCGATTGATCGACTCGCGATGCGTCAGCGTGCGGCCGTCCCGCGTATGGACGATCACTTCGCCGGTGTAGTGACGCGGAAACGTCGAGTCCTGATCCGCTTCGTGCGTGACGCGGGCCGCGACGGCGCGCACGGTTTCATCGGCGAGCGCTTCGGCTTCGAGATCGTCGAGCGTGAAGCGGCCGCGCAACAACCCCGTCGCGACGATGTACGGAATGCTGAACTGCGCGTCATAGCTGTTCGACGGCCTTTGCTTCGGCGCGACCGGCTCGCACACGATGGGAATCGTCGGGCCGGGCACGCGCACGATCACACGCTCGATGTCGTCGGCTTGCAAACCATGTGCGCGATGAAGCGCGATGGCCGCATCCGACGAAGCATGCGTGAAGTGACACGCGGGAATCGGCTTCAACGCAACGCCGTCGATCTCCCATGTCTCGCCGAGGCCCGCCGTTGCGATATCGATATCGCCCGCTTCGAGCGGCGTCTTCATGTAAAGCGCATAGAGACCGAAGCGTCCTTCATAAGCCGCGCCCGGACCGATATAACCATGCTTCGCGAGCGTCGCCGAAGTCGCGCCCGCTACCGCCGCCCATCCCGGATGCAGACGCTTGGTCCACGCGCCGTCCTGCAGGAACTCGAGATTGCCCGATGCCATCGACAGCACGATGCCTTGCGCATGCCGCGCCGCTTCGACCGGCAGACCCAGAAGACGCGCCGCGCCGAGCGCGCATCCGAATGCGCCGACGAGTCCCGTCGGATGAAAGCCCGCGTTGTGAAAGCCGCTCTTCGCCGCCGAGCCGACGCGCGTCGATACTTCCATCGCGCAGAGATACGCGGTGAGCAGATCCGCGCCGCTCGCGTTCTCGCGCTCGGCGAGATTGAACGCGACCGGAAACGCGCTCGCCGTCGAGTGGATCACGCCGCGTGCATGCGTGTCGTCGAAGTCGAGGCTGTGAATCAGAAGGCCGTTGAGCAGCATCGCATCGCGCAATGCGAGCTTCTGCGTGTGGCCGAACACCGTCGCTTCGCCGCTGCCGAGCTCCTGCATCGCGGCGAGCGTCGAGGTCGCGTACGGCAGTTTCAAGGTCGCATAAGCCAGGCCGATGCTGTCGAGAATCAGATGCTTCGCGCGCTCGCGCACGCTTTGCGGCACGTCGCTCAATTGCAGATGCGTCGAAAACGATGCAAGGCGTTGCGATACGGTTTGCGCCTGCTGCATGTCGTTGCGTGCGTTCATCGCGTGGCTCCCTGATGGTTGAGCGGCAGATCGTCTGCGTTGGCTTCTTCATCGGGCGAGACTTCTTCCAGCGAGAACTGGTTCGCGTCCACGCCGAGGCTCAGCACGGCGATCACGAGCAGGATCAGAACGCCCGCGACCATGCCGAGCACGCCGAACAGCCCGAGTTGCGCATACAGGATCACGGCGGCATACGACGTGAGCATCGACGCGATACGTCCGCACACGCCCGCCACGCCGGTGCCGCGCAGGCGCAGCGCGGTCGGGAAGAGCTCGGGCACGTAGCCGAAGAGACCCAGCGTGACGATGCCGAAGATGCAACTGACGAGCGTGAAGCCGACGATGGCGATCGCCGCGTTGGCCGTCATCTGCGGATAGACGAAGCCCAGCACGATCGCGATGACGCTATAGAACACGAGACCTTTCGCGCGTCCGAGGCGGTCGGCGGTGAGGTAGCCGAGCACTGCGCCGAACGGTGCGCCGAACGACATCAGCGTCGTGAAGCCGAGCGACGTGACAATATCGCGCCCTTCGTGGACGAAGAACGTCGGCAGCCACGCGACGAAGCCGTACACCGCGACGTTCACCGCGATCGCCGTCAATGCGGCCGTCAGCGTGCGTCCGATCATGCCGCGGCGAAACAGCGCCGACAGCGGCGCGCGCGGCACTTCGAGATTCTGCGTGCGCGCACAGTCGGGCAGCGGTCCCTTCTGATGCGCGACTTCGGCTTCGATCGCGCTCACGGTGTCCTCGGCTTCCTGCGTGCGTCCGACCGATTCGAGCCAGCGCGGCGATTCCGGCATGCGATGACGCAGCGCCCATACGATCACCGCGCCGATGCCCGCGATGCCGAACATCCAGCGCCAGCCGAGATGCGGAATCACCACGTAACCGACACTCGTCGCGAGCACGAGACCCGAATTGACGATGAGACCGAGCAGCGAAATCCAGCGTCCGCGATACGCGGGCGGAATGAACTCGCACAACGTGCCCGCCGCGACGACCAGCTCCGCGCCCAGCCCGATGCCCATGACGAAGCGCGCGCCGATCAGCCACTGGATATTCGGTGCGAACGCGGCGACGAAGGACATCAAACCGAAGAGCGCGAGATTGAACTGATACGACGAGCGGCGTCCGAAGCGATCGCCGAGATAGCCGGACAAGCCCGCGCCGATCACCATGCCGAAAAAGCCCGACGACACGAACAATGCGTTGAGCTGCATCGTCGAGAAACCCGCCTTGAGCATCGCGGCGGATACGCCGCCCGCGAGATAGACGTCGAACGCGTCGAGGCACGCGCCCGCGCTGATGAGGCCCAGAATCTTCCAGTGAAAACGCGACATCGGCAGCCGGTCCAGCCGGGCGCCCGAGCTAACGTAATGACTCACAGTTGTCTCCAGTACTGTGACGATGAACCGTCTCGCCGCCGTGCGCCGATGCATCGATGCAATCGAACGGTCTTGTATGCGAAACGGAAACGGGACGCCGGCGCGCGACAACGCCGGCGATATGTGCGGTCAGTCTTCGGCGGTGCCGTGGCCGCGCTTGGCGATCAGCGCGGTACGGATGAAATCCATGACGGGCTTGCCGTCCTGATTGAACGCGCGCGTGTGCACCGTGACGATGCCCTGCGTCGGGCGCGATTTCGATTCGCGCACTTCGAGCACTTCCGACTCCGCATAAAGCGTATCGCCCGCAAAAACAGGGCCCGTCAGGCGAATTTCCTTCCAGCCGAGATTGGCGATGGCCTTGCCGCTCACGTCGTTCACCGACATGCCGAGCACGATCGCGACCGTGAGGCCGCTGCTCACGAGAAGCTTGCCGAACTCGCTCTTCGAGGCGTGATGCGCGTCGCAGTGCATCGGATGAAAGTTCATCGTCAGCAGCGAGAACTGAATGTTGTCCGCGTCTGTGATCGTGCGGCCCGGGCGATGCTCGTATATATCGCCGACTGTGAAATCCTCCAGATAACGGCCGTAACTCGCCCGATATCGCTGCTTGCCTACTCTGTCCGAATGCATTGCGTCATGCCTCCTGTCTTAAACATCACTTTGTACGGACAAAGTATCAGGCGCGGCGCAGCCGACGTCAAGCAGGAATGGATTGCGGTAAACCCTCGCTTACTTAGCGGGGCTGGCGGGCGGCGGCGGCGGCGGGCACTGCATGTCCGCGCCTTTCGCGCCATCGAGATTCTTCAGCGATACGAGCAGCCTGCTTCCCGTATTCGCCGTGATGATGTGCCCGTAACTGACGGTCGGGATGAACTTGATATCGGGCGCGACGGCGACGGGCGGAGTCTGCGCGCCATCGACGGTCAGATCGAGTTCGACGGTGATCGAATCGATCGCCACGCCGTAGTTCTGCTTGCGCTCGGCCTGCGTCTTCCGGAAGTTGCACACGCCATCGAGGACGTTCTGGAGCGCCGTGGGTATGTCCACCGATTTGCCCGGCGGAATCGGCGGCGTGTTGCACGCGGCGAGAAGCATCGGCAACGCAAGAACCGGCAGCGAGACGAAGGCGCGCATCGAATTCTCCCAGCCCCTGGCGGGGCAACAGTATCCGGTAAATGACCGCTTGAACTGAATCCGTTTTCGTCTACAACCTTATTGTCACGTGTCTCTTCGAACGGGTAGAAACAAGCAATATCACACGCTCGCCTTTCGAGCATGAACTGCGTGGCAATACGCCGTGAACGGAAGTCTTCAACAAGAGAAGACGATGGCAAACGCATCGGGGAGATTCATCGCGATCGTCGGCGCCGTGCTGCTCGCGCTGCTGACATCGGGCGCGCCCGTCCTCGCGGCGGGATCGGACACGCTCGCGCAAGTCAAGGCGCGCGGCGTTCTGCGATGCGGCGTCAGCGACGGCATCGCGGGCTTTTCACAGCAGGATGCGTCCGGGCACTGGTCGGGCATCGACGCGGACTTCTGCCGCGCGGTGGCCGCCGCGACGCTCGGCGACGCGAACAAGGTCGCCTTCGTTCCACTCAGGACGTCCGCGCGTTTTCCGGCGCTCAGGACGGGCCGCGTCGATCTGCTCGCGCGCAACACGACCTGGACGCTGCTGCGCGAAGGCACGCTCGCCGTGCAGTTCGCGGGCGTGCTGTTCTATGACGCTCAGGCGTTCATGGTGCCGGCGAAGAGCGGCATTCGCACGCTCGCGTCGCTCAGGGGCGCCACGGTCTGCGTGCAACGCGAGACCACGAGCGAAAGCAATCTCGCCGGCTATTCGAATGCGAACGCGCTCGACCTGAAGCCGCTCGTGCTCGGCTCGGTGACGGAACTGGAGCACGCGTTCGTCTCCGGCCGATGCGGCGCCGTGACCGCCGATACCTCCCTGCTCGCCACGCTGCGCAGCCGCGCGCCGGGCGGCCCGTCGTCCATGACGATCCTGACCGAGCGAATCTCGAAGCAGCCGCACGCGCCCGCCGTGCGCGGCGACGATGACCGCTGGCTCGTCATCGTCCGCTGGGTGCTCTTCACGCTCATCACCGCCGAAGAAGTCGGCGTGACGCGGAGCAACGAAGCGGAGCGCGTCCGCGATCCGATCGTGGCCCGCGCGCTCGTGCCGGATGCGAGCGTCACCGCGACGCTCGGCATCGACCCCGGCTGGACGATTCGTGCGCTGAAAAGCGCCGGCAATTACGGAGAAATGTTCGACCGCAATCTCGGCACCGGAAGTCCGCTCAAACTCGAACGCGGACTGAACGAACTCTACCGACGCGGCGGCCTGATGTACGCGCCGCCGATGCAATAGCGCCCGCGCGAGCCCATCATGAGCGATTGGCAAATCTATCTCGTAGTCGGCGTGTTCTCGGCGGTGATCCTCGTGATCGCCTTCGATCTGATCGACATGGCCGTCGCCGCGCTCGTCGGTGCGAGCGTGCTGATCGCGCTCGGCATCATCGACGAGCAGGATCTGATCGCGACCGCGCGCACCGCGGCAGGACCGATCAGCCTGCTGTTCGGCGGCATGATCGTCGCGCGGATTCTTTCGACGACGGGTCTCTTCGATCTCGTCGGCGAATACTATCTGCGCGCGACGGCGGGCAGCGGCAAGCGCTTCCTGCTTCTCTTGATCGTGATCGTCGCGCCGCTATGCGCCTTGCTTCCCAACGCGACGACGGTGATCCTGCTCGCGCCGATCATCGTTCGCGTCGCGCGCGCGCTCGAACTCGATATCGTGCCGCCGCTGATCCTCACCGCCCTGCTCAGCAACGCCGCCGGCCTGCTGACGCTCGTCGGCGATCCGGCGACGTTTCTCGTCGGCAGTTCGATCGGCATGAGCTTCGGCGAGTATCTGCGGCGCGCGAGCCTCGGTGGTCTGCTCGCGATCATCGTCGTGATTCCGCTCTTGCCGATCCTCATGCGCGGCATCTGGCGCAGCGTCACGCCGCTACCGCCGCGCAGCCCGGGAACGAAGCTCAAGCGGCCCGTGTACGCGGCGCTCGCCGTCGTCGTGCTCGCGCTGATGATGGTCCTCTTCGTGCTCGGCGAAGAGTTGCCGACGCGCATCGTGCCACCCGTCGTCGCCGTGATCGCGAGTGCGCTCGCGCTGCTCGTCGCGTATGCGTTCAGGGTCGAGCCGACCGATCGCGTGCTGCGCGACGTCGACTGGAAGACGCTGCTGTTCCTCACCTGCATTTTCTGTCTCGTGCAGGGCATGGCCAAGACGGGACTGCTGCAAGTCATGTCGCTCAAGCTGTATGAAGTGTTCGGCACGCGACTCGCGCTCGTCGCGCTCGCGATGATCGGCGGCATCGGCCTGCTCTCTTCCGTGCTCGCGAACGTGCCGGTCGCGGCTGCGTCGATCGTGATGGTCAAGGGCTATCTCGTCACGGCGGAATTCGTGCCGGAGGCCGCGCTCTCCGACCAGTTCACGCAGTGGCCCGACGCGGTGATTCCGGTCTTCATCGGCATGATGTACGGCGCGACGCTCGGCGGCAACGCGACGCTCGTCGGCTCGGCGGCGAACATCGTGGCAGCGGGAATCTGCGCGCAGGAAGGCGCGCCGGTCAGCTTCGGGCGCTTTCTGCGCTATGGATTGCCGTTCACCTTATGTCAGCTTGCGATCACGGCGGTGTATGTGATCGTGCTCGGGCATGTTCTTCGCTGATCTTCGTAAGCGTCTGCATAAAGAATCGTTCGCTGCCCCATTCAGGAAATGGATACCCTGCATTCGAACATTTAATTTGTCGATAGCGCGCATCTCCGATATTTTGTATGTGTTCTGCCGGGTAAATTCGTCGCGCCTGTCATTCGCGTCCGGGAAAGCCGGACGACCAAGGCGTCGAAATCACGACGACGGCGTGAACCTAACGGAGACTTTCGTATGTCAAGCAACACGTACTACGCGCCGCACGGCGGTCATCCATCGCAGACCGAGCTGCTCACCGATCGCGCGATGTTCACTGAAGCGTATGCCGTCATTCCCAAAGGCGTGATGCGCGATATCGTCACGAGTCATCTGCCGTTCTGGGACAAGACGCGTCTCTGGGTGCTCGCGCGTCCGCTTACCGGATTCGCCGAGACGTTCTCGCAATACATCATGGAAGTGGCGCCGGGCGGCGGCAGCGAAAAGCCCGAACAGGACCCGAATGCCGAAGGCGTGCTGTTCGTCGTCGAAGGCGAGATCGAACTGACTTTGCAAGGCACCTTGCATGTTCTGAAGACAGGCGGGTATGCGTTCATTCCGCCCGGCACGAACTGGCAGTTGCGCAATCGTCATAAGGATGCGGCGCGTTTTCACTGGGTTCGCAAGCACTATGAAGCCGTCGATGGCGTGCCGCTTCCCGAAGCGTTCGTCACGAACGAGCAGGACATCGAGCCGATTCCGATGCCGGGCACCGAAGGCCGCTGGGTGACGACGCGTTTCGTCGATACCAGCGACATGCGTCACGACATGCACGTCAACATCGTTACGTTCCAGCCGGGCGGCGTGATTCCGTTCGCAGAAACGCACGTGATGGAGCACGGCCTGTATGTGCTCGAAGGCAAGGCGGTGTATCGGCTGAATCAGGACTGGGTCGAAGTCGAAGCCGGCGACTTCATGTGGCTGCGCGCATTCTGTCCGCAAGCCTGTTATGCGGGCGGACCGAGCCGCTTCCGCTATCTGCTGTACAAGGACGTGAACCGCCATATGAAGCTGACGCTCAACGCACCGCGTTGAGCGTCATGCGCGAGGCGGCGTCAGCACGCCGTCGCGCGCGACGATACGTCCGTTCGCAACGACGAGCTTGCGCACGGGCCGCGTCACGACCGCATGGGCGACGGTCTCGGCATCGACGAGCACGAGATCCGCGCGCGCGCCCACGCGCAGGCCGTAGTCCGCGAAACCGCAGCCGCGCGCTGCCGCATCGCTCACGCAATCGAACGCGATCGTGAGATCGTCGTCGCGCCGCAAGTCGTAGCGCATGCCGATCAGCATCGCGCGTTCGAGCATGTCGGGCACGCCGTACGGCGTCCATGTATCGCGGATGCCGTCGTTGCCGCCGAACATCGTGATGCCCTTCTCGCGGCATAGCTTGAGCGG
The DNA here is from genome assembly GCF_031451415.1 of Caballeronia sp. LZ028. Lineage (NCBI taxonomy): Bacteria > Pseudomonadati > Pseudomonadota > Betaproteobacteria > Burkholderiales > Burkholderiaceae > Caballeronia > Caballeronia sp. LZ028. Next base: position 355,356 of record NZ_JARUXN010000002.1, read on the forward strand.
CGGCACCGTGCACGAAGGCGGCGCGCTCGTCAGCAGCGCCACGCGCAAATCAGCGATGCGATCGAGCAGCACATCGCGCTCGCGCTCCGGCAGCGCGCCAAGACAAAAGCCGTGACTGACGACGACCTGTCCCTGCATGCCCGACGCTTGCACGCGATCCAGCAGCAGTTTCAGCGTGAACGCGCCGATCTCGCCCGGTTCGTGCAGATGGATGTCGATCGGCTTGCGATAGCGTTGCGCGAGCGCCAAGGTCGCGTTCAACGATGCGACCGGATCGCCGTCGATCAACGCGGGATCGAGCGCGCCGAGCACATCGGCGCCTTCTGCGAGCGCTTCGCCGAGCAGCTCGACGGTGCCCGGACGAATCAGCATGCCCGACTGCGGAAACGCGACGATCTGCATGTCGAGCGTATCGCGCATCGTCTGCCGTGTTGCGAGTACGCCTTCGAGATGGCGCAGGCGTGCGTCGGTGTCGATATCGACGTGCGTGCGCAGACGCGTCGTGCCCGCAGCCACGAATGCACGCGACAGCGCGAGCGATTGCGCGGCCGCATCGTGTCCCGATGTCCTGCGCCATTCGCGTTCGTTGCCGATGCGATCGGTGAGCAGCGGGCCGACTTCGTTGCGATACCACGGACGCCCCCAGTTGCTCTTATCGACATGCGTATGACCTTCGACGAAGCCCGGCAGCAGCAACGCGCCGCCGCCGTCTTCGATCTGCGCATCGCGTGGGGCGGCGGCATCTGCGCCGAGCGCGTCGATACGGCCATCGACGATGGATACGGAAACCCGTTGGCCATCGGCCAGGCGGACATTGCAGAGATAGAGAGAACGAGTCATGTCGGCGATATCGGTAAGCGTACGCACTGCCCTACCGGAACACTATCACGCGATTGCCAGCGCCCTTCGCGCGTGATAGAAGTCGATGTCCCATTCGAAGATCCATCGGGTCGATGAAACACCTTCCCAACGCACGCACGCCGCTGTTCGACCTCGACTTGCTGAAGGCCATCGTCATGGTGGCCGATTGCGGCACCTTCACCGCCGCATCCGCGCGGCTTCATTCGACGCAATCGACGATCAGCCAGAAGGTGCGCCGGCTCGAGGACATGGCGGGGCACAAGCTGCTCGAACGCGGCAGCGGCGATGTTCGCCCGACCGACGCCGGTAAAACCCTGCTCGCCTACGCGCGCCGCATGCTCGCGCTCAACGACGAAATGATCGAGGCGCTATCGGGCGCGAACGTCGGCGTGACGATCCGGCTCGGCGTGCCGGAAGACTTCGTCGGCGGACCGACGACGCACATGCTCGCGGCCTTCAATCGCAAGCATCCGCAAGTGAAGCTCGAAGTGACGAGCGGACTGGTCCGCGATCTGAGCAACAGCTACGATCGCGGCGATCTCGATCTCGTCCTCGTGAAGCAGCGGCGCAATAGCCGCGAAGCCGTCGCGACATGGCCCGAGCAATTGCGATGGATCGACAGCGCGACGAATCCGTCGATTCAACTCGATCCGATTCCGCTCGTCGCGTTTCCGCCGCGCGGGCTGTATCGCGACGACATGACCCATGCGATCGAAAGCATCGGCCGACGCTGGCGGCTCGCGTTCATCTGTTCGAGTCTGAGCGGCATCCAGGCGGCCGTCGCCGATGGTCTGGGCATCAGCCTGCTTCCGGCGCGCGCCGTATCGCCGGATCACGTCGTGCTGACAGCGAAGAGCGGCTTGCCCGCCATCGAGACAATGGATATCGCGCTGCTGCATCGCCCGACTGCCGATGCCGTTGTGAAGGAACTCGCGCGGGCCTTGTCGCGCATGTTCGGGCCGCAGCGTCGTTGAGCGCGTTGTTCAAGGGACGTGCGCGAAAGGACAGTTAGTTGCATGGCTAACTAACCCATCCTCGTTCGATGAGCGGCACGTCCCACGCCGGCTCCGGACCCAGCCGCTCGGCGAGAAATTCGACCAGCGCTTTTACCTTGAGCCCTTGCCGCTGCGTCGCGGGATAGACGGCTGCGAAGTTCATCGGAGAGAGCGCGTAGTCCGGCAGAATCGGCACGAGCGAGCCATTGAGCAGCGACGCGCTCGCGACGAGCGTCGGCAGGCACACCACGCCGCCGCCCGTCAGCGCGTAGTCGTGCAGCAAGTGCACCGAATTCGAACGCACGATGCCCGGCAGTTCTATTTCGACGACCTCGCTGCCGCGCGTCATCGTCCAGCGATTGCGCGACGGATAGCCCGAGTAAAGCGCCGTCCTGTGATCGAGCAGTTCGCGCGGATGCCGGGGCGCGCCATGTTCGTTCACGTAGGAAGGCGCGGCGCAAAAGAGCCGCCGGACGGTGAAGAGACGCCGCTCGATCAGCGATTCGGAGATCGCCGGAAAGATCTGGAACGCGACGTCGAAGCCCTCTTCGATCGGATCGACGACACGGTCGTTGACGATCACGTCGAGCTGGATGCCGGGATACCGTCGATTGAATTCGGCCAGCGATGCGCCGAAGTGACCCAGCGCGAAGCCCGGCAACATCTGAATGCGCAGCCGCCCGGTCGGTGTCGCGCGCAACTCGCGCATCTGGTCGGTCAGTTCGTTGACGCGCCCCACCACTTCCGCGCAGTCCCGATAGAACGCCTCGCCGACATCGGATAGCCTGACGTGCCGCGTGCTGCGATGAAACAGCGGCACATTGAGGAATTTCTCCAACTGCTGAATGCGCGTGGTGACGACCGAACTGGCGACGCCGAGCTGCCGCGCCGCTTCCGCGAAGCTGCTGGTCTCCGCCACGCGCACGAAGGCCTCTATGCTGAGAAAACGATCCATGCTGGTCCCTTTCGAGCGTGTCCAGCATGTCAGTGTATCCGCAGCGCGCGTATGCGCTTACTCGGGCTGCTCGCCTCCGACGAGCCCCACGCCGCGCGCTTTTCCGCGCACGCGGGCGGGCGCTGTCTCTTCGAGCAGCAGGCTCACGCCGATGCCCAGAATCACCGCGCAAATCGGGAGCCAGAGAATATTCTGGATTCCGAATCGTGTAGCGACGAAACCCGCGATCGCGGGCGCCACGCCGCCGCCGAAGATCTCGCCCGCGCCGACGACGATCCCGATCGCCGTCGACACCATGCCGATCGGCGCCGCTTCCGTCGCGACCGGCCCGGACAGCAGCGAAACGAGGCCGAGCGTGAAGAACGACGCCACGAACAGCACGATGAACAGAACGAGCGGCTGCGCCCCGACGCCGCGAAACACGTACAGCATGACGGCCGTGCCCGCGAAACCGGCGATGCTCGCAAGCCGCCGTCCGACGAGATCGGAGAGTCCCGGCAACGCGAACTGGCCGACGAATCCGCCAAAGCCAATCGCCGATACGACGATGCCCATGCGCTGCGTGTCGAGCGCGAGATAGTCGGTGAGGTAAAGCGGCAGCATCGCGCCGAGCACGAAGACGCCCGTCATCGCGCAGAAGAGCGCGACCATCGCGACGGGAATGTTGCGGCTCTTCAGCACGTCGCGCCAGTTGCCCTTCGCGGCCTGCTGTTGCGCAGGCGCCGACGCCGGTTCGCGAATCACGAAGAACATCAGCACGCCGAGTATCAAGCCGGGAATGGACACGAGCGCGAACACCCAGCGCCACGACACGACGTTGAGCAGTTGCGTCGCGATGATCGGCGAAAGCGCAAGCCCGAAGAGCGCGAATCCGCTTTGCTGCAGCCCGAGATTGAAGCCGCGCCGCTTCGGATGCGAGGCGTCGGCGGTCGCGGCGAAACTCGTCGGACAGAACGAGCCTTCGGCGACGCCCATCAGCGAGCGCACGGCGAGCAGGCTGGCGAGGCCGCCCGCGACGCCCGAAAATCCGGATAGCAGCGAAAACGCGATGATCGCGGGAATCAGCACTTTGCGACGTCCGATCTTGTCGGAGATGCCGCCCATCAGCGCGGCGAACACGCCCCACGACAGCCCCAGTATGCCGATGCAGTTGCCGACATCCTGCGCGGTGAGATGCAGGTCCTTCATCATTGCCGGAAAGAGCGGCGCGATCAGCCATCGATCGAGGCCGACAAGGCCGAATCCGAGCGCAAGCAGCGTCACGGCTTTCCATTCGTAGGACGTATCCCACCGGTTCGAGGTCATCTTTGTCTCCTGAGTCAGAATCGCGCGCCGCGTGGTTGAAATGCGGCATCGTCGACGCAACAGAGGGTGACTCAGACGCGCTTCGAAAAGAACGGGCGAACCGCCGAATGCGTCATTCGCGATTCGCAAACAATGGCGCGGCTGCAGCGCTCGCCGGGCTGCGCGAAGCAGTTCGAGCGGATTTCCGCTCAACTAGGGATACTTCCGATAGACGCCCCGAACCGGAGGAAAACGCAACATGAAAACACTTTCGATGATCCCGGCGCTCGCCATTGCGCTCGCCGGTTGTGCCGCAGGCGGCTCGCAGCCAGGCGCGCCGAATCTGAGCGCTGCGCAATGCCGCGATCTCACCGCGCTCAGAAACCACGCGCCGCTGACGCGCGAGCGCAATCTGAGCGAACTGGCCGCGCTCGAACGAGCGGGCTACGATCCGTCGAAATTTTTCGACCCGTACTATCCCGACGATCTGCATGCGGCGCAGCGTCAGGTCGATATCTGGTACCGGACGGAATGCCCGGAGGCGCGGACGAATTGAGGCCAAAGGGCTGTCGATATAATGGCCCTTCCGTTCAACGAGGTTATCGCATGAAATCAGTCATCGCTCTGCTCGCCGCATCCGCCATCGCAACCACCGCGTTCGCCGCCAACACCACCGAGAAGCTGCCGTCGGGTGTCGTCGTCGAGCACCTCAAGCAAGGCACCGGCGCGCAACCCACCGCCGACGACACCGTGAGCGTCAACTATCGCGGCACGCTCGCCGACGGCACCGAATTCGACAGCTCGAGCAAGCACGGCGGCCCCGCGACCTTCCCGCTCAACCGCGTGATTCCGTGCTGGACGCAAGGCGTGCAGAAGATCAAGGTCGGCGGCAAGGCGAAGCTGACCTGCCCGGCCGCAACCGCCTACGCCAGCCGCGGCGTCGGCACGATTCCGCCGAACAGCGACCTGACGTTCGAAGTCGAACTGCTCGAGATCAAGAAGTAATCGAAGCACGCGCAATCGCGGACGATGCGCTTTCTAAGCGGCCTCGTCCCGCAATTGCGCGAGCGATGCACGCTGCCTGCCGTTCGCGTCGAAGTTATCGTCGGCGAGCCAGCGTTCGAAGCCGCGCCGGATGCGCGGCCAATCCTTATCGATGATCGCGTACCACGCCGTATCGCGATTGCGTCCCTTGTAGACGATCGCCTGCCTGAAGATGCCTTCGAACTCGAAGCCGAGCCGAAGCGCCGTCTTGCGCGAAGGCGCGTTCAGGCTGTCGCACTTCCATTCGTAGCGCCTGTAGCCCAAATCGTCGAAAACATGGCGCATCAGCAGATATTGCGCTTCCGTCGATATGCGCGTCTGCTTGAGCAGGGGCGAGAACGTGACGCTGCCCATTTCGATGACGCCATGCACAGGCTCGATCCGCATCAGCGCGAGCGTGCCGACCGCCTTGCCGCTCGCCGAATCGATGACCGTGTAATGCAGCGGATCGGCGGACGCGGCGGCTTTCGCCAGATAGTCGCGAAAGGTTTCGAAATCCGCGAACGGCCCGACGAAAAGATAAGTCCAGTCGCTGCCGTCCGGTGCGCGGCCGTAGGCATCGAAGAGATCGGCCGCGTGGCGATCCAAGTCGAGCGGCTCGATGCGGCAATGCCTGCCGTCGATGCCGATGCGCGCCGGGCGCTCACGCGTTTTCCAGTCCGTTACCGCTTCGCCGATCGGCTGCTGATATTCGTTGGTTCTCGTCATGCGTGAAGCGCTCCGTTGCGTGAAAGGGCAACTCGCAGTCTAAAAGCTCGGCCATCGAAAATCGAGCGATTCTGAAATTTCGGAATGCGGCGCGTGCCGCGAACCTCGCCTTCGGAAAACTTCGCGCATCTGTTCGATCCGCTCGTCACGACCAAGCCGCGCGGACACGGACCGGCCTCGGGCTCGCGATCACGTCGCCCATCGTCGACGGATTCGGCGCGCGGATCGCGGCTGTCAATCGCGAAGAAGGTGGCGCACAATTCACCATCGCATTGGTGGCGGCAAACGGCCGGAGCATCGACAGTGCATGAAAGCATGAACGTTTCGACGCGCTGGACACGGTCATCGAGGAACTCAAACGCAAGGAGAAACGTGATGGTCGCAAGCAGAGAAAATGAGCCCGCCCGCACGAACAACCGCACGAGCAACCGCACCGCATCGGAGCGCAAGTCCGAGCGCGAGATGGTCATCACGCGAATCTTCGACGCGCCGCCGCGGCTCGTGTTCGAAGCGTGGACCACGCCCGAGCTTTTCCGGCAATGGTGGGTGCCGAAGTCGAGCGGTGCGACCCTGCTCTCGTGCGAACAGGACGTGCGTGTCGGCGGGCGCTATCGGCTGGCGTTCGCTCATCCCGAGGCATCGGCGCCCATGGCGTTCTTCGGCAGATACCTCGACGTGGTTCCGGATGCGCGCCTCGTCTGGACCAACGAGGAAAGCGACGATGGCGCCGTCACGACCGTGACCCTCGAAGAGAAAGATGGCAAGACGCTGCTCGTGATGCACGAGCTGTATCCGTCGAAGGAAGCGCTCGACGTCGCCATCGAGGGAATGGACGAAGCAATGCCCGAAACGTTCGAGCAACTGGACGAATTCCTGATTCAGCGCGGCGCGTTCCCCGGTAGGTCTTGATGAACGCAAATATGGCCCGATCAGCGCAAGCCGATCGGGCCATTTGTCCTTTCGCGTGAAGTACGAGCGCGATCAGAACTGGTTCATCGTGTTGTCTTTCCCCGCCGCCTTCAAAGCCGCTTCGCCGCTGAAATACTCCTTGTGATCGTCGCCGATGTCCGAGCCGGACATGTTCTGGTGCTTCACGCACGCGATGCCCTGACGGATTTCCTTGCGCTGCACGCCCGCCACATAACCCAGCATGCCCTGGTCGCCGAAGTATTCCTTGGCGAGATTGTCGGTCGACAGCGCGGCCGTGTGATACGTCGGCAGCGTGATCAGATGATGGAAGATGCCCGCTTCGCGCGACGCGTCGGCCTGGAAGGTGCGGATCTTTTCATCGGCGAGCTGCGCGAGTTCGGTCTGATCGTATTCCACGCTCATCAACTGGGCGCGGTCGTAGGCCGAAACATCCTTGCCCGCGGCCTTCATCGCGTCGTACGCCTGCTGGCGGAAGTTCAGCGTCCAGTTGAACGACGGGCTGTTGTTGTACACCAGCTTGGCGTTCGGAATGACCTTGCGGATCTCGCTGACCATGCCGCCGATCTGCGCGATATGCGGTTTCTCGGTTTCGATCCACAGCAGGTCGGCGCCGTTCTGCAGCGCGGTGACGCAATCCAGCACGCAGCGCGCCTCGCCCGAGCCGGCGCGGAACTGGAACAGGTTGCTCGGCAGGCGCTTGGGACGCAGCAGCTTGCCGTCACGCTTGATGATGACGTCGCCATTGCCCAGTTCGTCCGCCGTCAGTTCTTCGCAATCGAGGAACGAATTGTATTGATCGCCCAGGTCGCCCGGTGTGCGCGTCACGGCAATCTGCTTGGTGAGGCCCGCGCCGAGCGAATCGGTACGCGCCACGATGATGCCGTCGTCGACACCGAGTTCCAGGAACGCGTAACGGATCGCGCGAATCTTGGCGAGGAAATCCTCGTGCGGCACGGTGACTTTCCCGTCCTGGTGACCGCACTGCTTCTCGTCGGACACCTGATTTTCGATCTGGATGCAGCACGCGCCCGCTTCGATGAACTGCTTGGCAAGCAGGTACGTCGCTTCCGCGTTGCCGAAACCCGCGTCGATGTCGGCGATGATCGGCACGACGTGCGTCACGTGGTTGTCGATCTTTTCCTGAATGGCGGCCTTGGCAGCGCCTTCGGCCGCATCGAGCTGACGGAACAGGCCGCCCAACTCACGCGCGTCGGCCTGGCGCAGGAACGTGTACAACTCGCGGATCAGCGCGCTGACCGAGGTTTTTTCGTGCATCGACTGATCCGGCAGCGGACCGAACTCGGAGCGCAGCGCGGCGACCATCCAGCCGGACAGATAAAGGTAACGGCGCTCGGTGCTGTTGAAGTGCTTCTTGATGGAGATCATCTTCTGCTGGCCGATGAATCCGTGCCAGCAACCGAGCGACTGCGTGTACTTCGACGGGTCGGCGTCGTAGGCGGCCATGTCGGCACGCATGATTTTCGCCGTGTACTTCGCGATGTCGAGGCCCGTCTTGAACTTGTTCTGCGCACGCATGCGCGCGGCATATTCGGGATTGATGGCACTCCACGCGCTGCCGTGATTCTCTTTCAAACCGGCAACTGCCTTGATGTCGTCTTGATACTGGGCCATGTGACTCTCCTAAGAACAAAGCGCGTTAGATGAATAGTCGAAGCGAAACCGCATGACTACATGGTAACGCCGTTTCTTCGCTGGCAAGCCAAGTCTTATATAAGACACAAGACAGTATTTATCCTTTCATATCAACGAGATAGCCGACCGTTTTTGCGATGCAAAACACGCTTTCAAGCCGCGAAAAGTCGAAGCGCCGCACGCGCGACGCGTGTCCCGCGATGTGAAACGCGCTTTCGAAAAATGGATGCGTGCGGCGAGCCGCCGGGATTACTCGACCGCGGCCAGCGCCAGATCGATTCCCGATTGACGGATGCCCGTTGCGGCAGCCGGGGCGAGGCCATCGTCGGTGATGACCTGATCGAAGCTTTCGAGACTCGCTACCTTGTATAGCCCGACCGTGCCGTATTTCGAACTCGCGACCGTGAGCACGTTGCGCGAGGCGGCTTCCATCGCAGCGAGCTTGACTTCGACTTTCGGCGCGGAAGGCGTGGTCACGCCACGGCGCAAGTCCCACGAACTCGCAGAGATGAACGCGACGTCGAGCACGACCTGACGCAGCGTCGCCGCCGCGAGCGTGCCGACGCTCGACAGGTTCCGGTGATCGAGCTGTCCGCCGATGTGTATGACGTTCACATGCGTCGCGCTGGCGAGTTCGCGCACGATCTGGAAGTCGTTGGTCACGACCGTCATGTCCGACAGCTCGACGATATGCGGCACGAACGACAGCATGGTCGTGCCGGCATCGAGATAGATCGACATGCCGGAGCGCAGACCTTCTGCGGCGCGGCGCGCGATGGCCTGCTTCTGCGGCTGTTCGACGACCGCCTTCGACTGATGGCTCGGCTCGCTGTTCAGATGACTCGCGATCCGCACGCCGCCCGGCACCGTATAGACGAATCCGGCTTCCTCGAGTGCGGCGATATCGCGCCGCACCGTCATGTGCGAACAGTTGAACGATTCCATCAGCTGATGCACCGACAGCACCTTGTCCCGGCGCAACTGGCGCAGCATGGCCTCGCGCCGCTGATCGGGAATCAGCGGGACATCGGATGCATCGGGTTTGGCCTGGCTCGACATGAGAAAACCTTCATTAAGCGCCCCGGCGCGCGGGCTCGCCGGGGGTCGCTTATCTTAGCCGATGAACATGTTGATGAGCAGCACCCCCGCGAGCCCGACCAGCGACTGCACGCACAGCATCAGCGTCCACGTCCGCAGGGTCTGCGAGACCGTCAGCTGGAAATACTCCTTGAAAAGCCAGAAGCCGGAGTCGTTCACATGCGACAGCATCACCGCGCCGGATGCGGTCGCGAGCACCATCAGTTCCGGCGAGACGCCCGGATGCGACACCAGCAGCGGCGCGACGATGCCCGAAGCCGCCACCGTCGCGACCGTCGCCGAGCCGACGCACACGCGCAGCAGCGCGGCGATCACCCATGCCAGCACGAGCGGGCTCACGGCCCAGCTCGCCGTGTGCGTGACGATGATGGTGTCCAGATGGATCGATGTCAGCATCTGCTTGAAGCCGCCGCCCGCGCCGAGAATCAGCAGGATCGCCGAGAGCGGCGCGATGCCCTTGCCGATCATCTTCTGCATGTCCGCGAGCGGGAATCGCGCCTTGATGCCGAGCGCGAAGAACGCGAAGATCACCGCGGCAAGCAGCGACAGGATCGGATCGTTGAGCGACTGGAAGAACACGTATTGCCCGGTGCCCTTCGTGCTGTAGTCCATCCCGACGGTGCCCGCGAGCATCAGTCCGGGCGGAATCAGCAGGCACAGCACGGACAGCGCGAGCGACACGTCGGTGGCGTTCTCCGCATCGGTGCGCGTGCCGCCGGGGCCCTTCGAAAGATCGGGCGCCGGGCCGAAGCTGCGTCGCGCGAACGCGGTGAAGAGCGGACCGGTAATCACCGCCGCCGGAATCGCGATGATGAGACCGTAAAGCAGCGTGAGGCCGGTGTTGGCGTGATACGCGGTCACGGCGAGCGTCGGCGCCGGATGCGGCGGCAGCAGACCGTGCGACACGTAAAGGCCGGCTGCGAGCGGCAAGCCGATATACAGCAGATGGCTGCCGGTGCGCCGCGCGATCGTATAGACGAGCGGCGCGAGCATGATGAAGCTCACGTCGAACAGATGCGGCATGCCGATCAAGAGCGCCGCCGCGCAGACCGTCCACGGCGCGAGCCACAACGGCCGCTTGCCGACGAACGCATTCGCGATGCGGTCCGCGCCGCCCGTGCCGATCATGATGCCGCCCAGCACCGCGCCCAGACCCACGACCGGCCCGGTGCGCGCCAGCGCGCCGCCGAAGCCCTTCGTGAAGCTGTCGATCGCGTGCTCCGGCGTCACGCCCGCCGCGAGCCCGAGTCCGAGCGCGACCAGCGTCAGCGCGATGAACGGACTCAGCCTGTATCGTGCGATCAAAACGATCAGCACGACAATCGCGATCACGGCCATCGTGATCGTCCCGAATTCTCCCCGCATGGTGTCCCCTTCCTGATTCAGTGTTCGAATGATTTCGTCGTTATCGGAACGTGCGGCGCTCAGGCGCAGCCCGTCGTCCATGCGCTCAACAGCGCTTCGTCGGGGTTGTACAGATCGGCGATCGTGATGAGTTCGCCCGCCTTCACATCGCGTGCGAGCGTCGTGTGAGCCGCGAGATACAGCGGCGCGACATCGGCGGGGGCGTTCCTGCGATCGAGCAGCACGGCCTGCACGCCGGTCACGTCGTGATGATGGCCGCCCATGTGCAGCACCGTGCCCGCGGCGATATCCACGTTCGCGCGGCCCGCCAGCACGACGCATTGCGCCGGCTTCGCCGCGCCCGACGGACGCCCGTGCAGCACCGAGTCCAGCAGCGTGATCGGCGTCTCGACGCCCATGAAGTGATACGGCAGATACAGGCACGCGTAGCGGCCGTTGCGGCTCACGACGTGGCCCTTTTGCGCGAGCAGTTCCCACGTCGGCGCATCGAAGGTACGCACGACGACGAACACGCCGCCCGCGAAGCTCGCCTCGTCGGGACGGCGCAGCATGTTGAACACGTCGATGACGCCCGAGCGCGACAGCACGCCGCCGTCTTCGCGCAGCGCGTAGATGTCGGCAAGTTCGGTCGTGCGCGCGACCGGGTAATGCAGCAGTTCGACGTCGGACACGAGGTTCGTGTTCGTCGCGACGACGCTCATCTCGCAGTAATCCGCCGTCGCCGATGTCTTGCGGCCGCGCAGCGCTTCGCGGCGCGCGGCGAGCGTCGCGGGAATGTCGTCGCCGAGCGACATGAGGCCGGCGAGTTCCGGCGCTTCGAACGTCTGATCGAGCTGTGTGACCTTGCCGGTCGCATCGTCGAACACGAGGTCGTATTCGCTCGACTTGCCCGCCGCGACGACATCGAGCCCCAGCACGCGCGCCCACGTCACCCAGCCGATCAGGTTCGACGGCTGATCGCCGTCCGCCGTCGTGTAGACGACGCCCTGGCGCTGGGCGAGCCGCGCGAGCGACACGCCCGCGACCGAATCGACTTCCTTGCTGACCATCGCGACGTGGCGCTTTGCGATGAGCGCCGCGACCGCCACGCGATAGCCCACCGAGGGATTGCCGGTCGCTTCGACGAGGATGTCGTACTGCGCCGAGGCGATCAGCGCGACGTCGGCGACGAGCGCGATCTTGCCGGCGTCGAGCGCGGCGACGCTCGCGGCATCGGCGCATTCGACGAGCGCGGCTTCATCGAAACCCAGCTCGATGCACATCGCGCGCAACCCGGCGACGTCGAGATCGCACAGGACCGCCGGAAAGAGGCGCGCCATCAGCCGCGTCTGCGCGAGCAGCGTGCGGGCGAAACCGCCCTTCGCGCCGGTCAGCGCGTAACGCACCGGCTGGCCCGCGTGCGCCGACGAAGCCGGGGAAAACAGAAGTTCGAAGTTCATCTTGGGATCCGCGCAAAAAAGCGTTGCCGACGCACGTTAGCCGGCGAACGGGGTGACAGGTCGCGGACACAGCCCGCGCCCAATGGAGCAGACGTTAACGCTCTTTATCATTACAGTCAATTTTTTTAACATCGATTAACACGGAATGTTCACTGCGCCGTACAATCGGCCGCCGGAGGGAACACCATGCAAACAAGCCATCGCCGTCCCGTTCTGGGATGCATCGCCGACGATTTCACCGGCGCCACCGACCTCGCCAGCACGCTGGTGCGCGGCGGCATGCGTACGATCCAGACCATCGGCGTGCCAGCATCCGCCGTGCTCGACGATGTCGACGCGCTCGTCGTCGCGCTCAAATCGCGCACCATCGCTGCGGACGACGCCATCGCGCAGTCGCTCGCCGCGCTCGACTGGCTGCGCGGCCAGGGCTGCCGTCGGTTTTTCTTCAAGTACTGCTCGACCTTCGATTCGACCGATGCGGGCAACATCGGACCGGTTGCCGAGGCGCTGCTCGATGCGCTCGCCGACGGCGGCAAAGGCGACTTCGCGATCGCCTGCCCGGCGTTTCCGGAGAACGGGCGCACCGTGTATCGCGGACATCTGTTCGTCGGCGACGCGCTGCTCAACGAATCCGGCATGGAGAACCATCCGCTCACGCCGATGCGCGATCCCAACCTCGTGCGCGTGCTGCAGCGTCAGTCGAAGTCGACAGTCGGCCTGATCGCGAGCGCGACGGTCGCGGCGGGCGCCGATGCCGTGCGCGACGCGATCGCGAAGCTGCGCGCCGACGGCGTGCGCCTCGCCATCGCCGATGCGCTCACCGATGCCGACCTGCGCACGCTCGGCGAAGCGTGCGCGGAGTTGCCGCTCGTCACGGGCGGCTCGGGCGTCGCCATCGGATTGCCGGAAAATTTCCGCCGCGCGGGACTGATCGAGCCGAACGACAAGGCCGCCGATCTTCCGGCCGTCAGCGGCCCGGCGCTCGTTCTGGCAGGCAGCGCGTCGAAGGCAACCAACGCGCAGGTCGCGGAATGGCTCGAGACGCGCCCCGCGTACCGCATCGATCCGCGTGCGCTCGCGCGTGGCGAAGCCGTCGTCGAGGCAGCGCTCGCTTTCATCGATACGCACGCGATGCAGCCGGTGCTGGTCTATGCGACCGCCGCGCCCGACGAAGTGAGCGAAGTGCAACGCGAGCTGGGCGTCGCGGCGGCGGGCAAGCTCGTCGAGGATGCGCTCGCCGCCATCGCCCGCGAGGCGAAGGCGCGCGGCGTGCGCAAGTTCGTGGTGGCGGGCGGCGAGACCTCGGGCGCGGTGGTGCAGGCGCTCGGCGTCGACATGCTGCAGATCGGACCGCCGATCGATCCGGGCGTGCCCGTCACGGTCGCGCTCGGCGAGACGCCGCTCGTGCTCGCGCTCAAGTCGGGCAACTTCGGCGCACGCGATTTCTTCGCGAAGGCCCTGCGCTATGCCGAAGGAGAACGTTCGTGATGACCGACGCGAAATTGCGCGAGGAAATCTGCGCGGTCGGCGCGAGCCTCTATGCGCGCGGCTATACCGTGGGCAGCGCGGGCAATATCAGCGCGCGCTGCGACGATGGCTGGCTCATCACGCCGACCGACGCCTGTCTCGGGCGGCTCGATCCGGCGGACATCGCGAAGGTCGATGCGCAAGGCCGGCATGTGTCGGGCGCGCGGCCATCGAAGACGCTGGAACTGCATCGCCGAATCTACGAAAACAACGCCGATACGCGCGGCATCGTGCATACGCATTCCACTTCGCTCGTCGCGCTGACGCTCGCGGGCGTATGGAGCGATGAAGACGTGCTGCCGCCCATCACGCCGTACTACGTGATGAAGGTCGGGCATGTGCCGCTCGTGCGATACCGGCGTCCGGGCGACCCGCAGGTGGCCGCGGAAATCGCGCGGCGTGCGTCGTCCGTGCGGGCCGTATTGCTCGAACGGCTCGGGCCGGTAGTGTGGGAACGCAGCGTCTCGCACGCTTCGTATGCGCTCGAGGAACTCGAAGAAACCGCGCGTCTGTGGCTCATGACGACGCCGCGTCCCGCTCCGCTGGATCAGTCCGCCATCGCTGACTTGTGCGCGGCTTTTGGCGTGCGCTGGTAGCGGCGCAGCAAGCGAATCGGTGAGATGTGCGTTCGATCGTCGACAGAACGCCGTCGCGATCAGAACTTGTGCACCAGGCCGATCCCGATGCCGCGCGAGTCGCTGCCGGGCGCGACCGAAAGGGCCGAACGCTCATCCCTTGCCGAGCGGCGGCCGGCTCGGAAATCCCGCGAGATTGCTCAACTGGGCCAGCTCATTGGAAGCTTCGAGCAGCAGGACCGAATACTCGTGAATCTTCTCGGCGGTCAGCCGCACGCGCGGACCGGCGAGGCTGATCACGCCGACGCAGCGCGAGCCGCTGACCACAGGCACGGCCACCGCCGACATGCGCGGCGCAAACACCTCGTCGATCATCGCGTAGCCACGCACGCGCGCCGCGTGCAGGAAACCGAGTAGCGCCTTGAGCGTCGTCGGCGCATTGGGTCCGAACTCGTTCGGCTGCCCGAAGCCCTGCTTCAGCACGAGCGCGGCCGCGCGTTCATCGGACATCGTCATGAGCCATGCGTGTCCGGTCGATGTGCACGAAAGCTGCGCTGCCTGGCCCATGTCGGGATCGTAGCGAAAGCCGGTGCGTTGCCCGTCCGCCTTCCCTACCCAGATGATCGCTTCACCGTCCACCAGCGACAGACGCGCCAGTTCGCCGGTCCGCGCGGCGACGCGTTCGATGATCGGCTGGGCGATATCCGCGATGCCCGTGAGACTCAGGAATTCCAGCCCGTTCGATGTCATCCGCATGGTCAGGATGTAGCGGCCCTGATCGGCCATCTGCCTGACATAGCCGCCTTCGACGAGCTCGACGAGCACGCGGTGGCATGTGCTGCGCGGCAAGCCGAGCGCATCGGCGATGGCCAAAAGGCCCGCGCCTTCGCCTTGCGACGCGAGAAAGTCGAGGACACGCAGACCGTTTTTCAGCGACATCGTTTGGCTACTTTCGTGATATGAAACGCAGTTCCGGTGCGGAACGCCTCGCTTTGGCAGCGCAAACAATAGCATCTGTTCGTCACCAGAAACGAACGTTTGAAGATACCGAAAACTCAGGAGACGTCATGTCAGTCATCGCTGACCCAAACATTGCCGCGAGCGAACGATCCGCACAGGCTCACTTGATGGCGCGTCGCGCCGTGGCGGGCGCCACCGTCGGTACGGCGCTGGAATGGTTCGACTTCGCGTTGTACGGCGTGGTCGCGGCCACGATCTTTCCCAAGCTGTTCTTCCCGTCCCTCGACCCGACCGCCTCACTGCTCGCATCGCTCGCGAGCTTCTGGGCCGGGCTTGCCGCGCGGCCCCTCGGCGCGGTGATCTGCGGCATGCTCGGCGATCGCTGGGGACGCCGCAACCTCATGCTGATAACGGTCTCGGTGATGGGCGCGTCGTCGTTCCTGATGGGACTGCTGCCCACTTATCAGCAAGTCGGCATCCTCGCGCCCACGTTGCTGGTCTCGTTGCGCATCGTTCAGGGTTTCGCGCTCGGCGGGGAATCGACGGGCGCGCAATTGATGGCCGTCGAACACGCATCCGCTTCGAAGCGCGGGCTGTATTCGGGCCTGCTCGGCATTTGCTCGCCGCTCAGCCAGATACTCGCCAATCTCGCGCTCTTCACGTTGTCCGCCTTGCTGTCGGCCGATGACTTCGAATCGTTCGGATGGAGAATCCCGTTCCTCGCGAGTTTCGTGCTCGTGCTGCTCGGCATCTATATCCGCATGAAGGTCAGCGAGACGCCGGCATTCGAGGCGCTCAGGAAGAAAGGCGAAGGCGCGCGCGCCGCGAATCCCCTCGGCGTCGTATTCAAGTTCCACTGGCGCACCGCGCTGCGCCTCACGCTGTTCTTCTGCGGCCCGGCTGCGCTGTTCTATCTGATCGTGGTGTTCTCGCTCAGCTATCTGACGAAGAACCTCGGCGTGCCCAAACAGACCGGCTTCATGCTGCTGATGGTCGCCAATGTCTGCGCCATCGTGGGCGCTCTGGCGGGCGGCTATCTGAGCGACCGGATCGGGCGCAAGCGCGCGCTGATGATCGGCTCCTTCTGCACGCTGATCTGCTGCCTGATCTACTTTCCGATCCTCAATCAGCACTCCATCGCCATGACGATGGCCGTGATGGGCGCCTTCCTCGGCTTCACACAGTTCCAGAGCGGCATTCAGCCGGTGTGGTTCGCAGAATCGTTTCCGACCGAAGCGCGCTACACGGGCTCCGCGCTGTCCTACTCCGGCGCCAATCTGCTCACCGGCGGACCGATGCCGATCGTCGCGGTCGCGCTGCTCAATGCCTTTCACGGTTCACCGTGGGCCATCGTCGCTGTCTGCGGCTCGCTGAACCTGCTTTCCTTCCTCATGATCGCGACGTCGCGGGAAACCAAAGACACGTCCCTCGAACGCAGCGCTACCCACTGACACCATGGCTCGCAAACTCTACATTCTCAACGGCTCCAATCTGAATATGCTCGGCGCACGGGAGCCGCACATCTACGGGCATACGACGCTAAAGGACATCGAACAGAACTGTCTCGCGCTCGGCGAGACGCTCAAGTTCGACTGCGTATTCCGTCAGACCAACAGCGAAAGTCAACTGATCGACTGGATTCAGGAGGCGTTCTTGCAGGACGCCGCGCTGATCATCAACCCGGCAGGTTTTTCGTTCGGGCGGATTCCGGTGCTCGACGCGGTCAAGCTGATTCGCCGGCCGGTGGTGGAAGTGCACATCACGAACATTCATCGGCGCTCAGAGGAGTATCGCCATTCGACGATCTCGGTGGCCGCCACCGCGGTCATCTGCGGAGCCGGCGCGAACGGCTACTTGCTCGCGATCCGCGCGGTCGACGACCTCTGGGGCGATCAAAGCTGAGTCTCGCAATACGCGGCCGCTGCGTCCGTCAACGCAAGGCCGCGCAATTCTTCCGGCGACGCCCAATGCACGGCGATGATCTCGCGATTATCGAGCCGCAATTCGGGCATCGCATCGAGATGCAGCTCGAAGAAATGCACGGTGTCGCGCCGCCCGTCCCATATGCCGCACGCGCTGCCCGCAGGGCGTAGCGGATGCGACGTGAGGCCGATCTCTTCTTCGAGTTCGCGCAGCGCCGCGGCATGAGGCGTCTCGCCCGGGTCGATACTTCCGCCGGGCAAGTTCCATTCGAGCCGATACGACGGCTTCACCAGGAGGAGCATCGATCCGACGTAGATCGCCACGAGCGCGCCTTCGTGCTCAGGCTGTCGAAGGCTCCACCACGCGCGCGCGAGCCGGAACGCGACGCGAAGCATCACGCGCCAGACAGAGTCGATCAGCGTGGCCGGCCGCGCCTGGTCGTGATTGCGCGTGGGGGCTCGCTCCTTTCGTTGCATCGTCAGAGAGTCTTCCGTTTCGTTGCGTTCATGCGGCACAGTTTATCGCGCGTGCTCATGCAGCCTGAACCGCGTCACCGCGCAATCTGAACACCGCCACCGCGTCACGCAGCGACGCGGACTGTTCCGCCAGCGCGTGCGCGGCCGCGGACGCCTGCTCGACCAGCGCGGCATTCTGCTGCGTGACTTCGTCCATTTGCGTCACGGCCAGATTGACTTGCTCGATGCCGCTGCGCTGCTCTTCCGACGCCGCCGAAATCTCGCCGACGACGCCCGTCACGCGTTGCACCGAACCGACGATATCGGCGATGATCGCGCCCGCATCGCGCACCAGCGCCGCGCCGGTTTCGACGCGGCCCGTCGACTGTTCGATCAGCACCTTGATCTCCTTCGCCGCCGACGCGCTGCGTTGCGCGAGCGAGCGGACTTCGGCCGCGACGACCGCAAAGCCGCGCCCTTCCTCGCCGGCGCGCGCTGCTTCCACGGCCGCGTTCAACGCGAGGATGTTGGTCTGGAACGCGATGGCATCGATGACGGCGATGATCTCGCTCACCTTGCCCGAGCTTTCGGAGATGCCTTGCATGGTCTCGATGACCTGCTCCATCGTGTCGCCACCGGACGCAGCGGTTTGCCATGCGGTTTGCGCGAGCGACGACGCAGCGGCCGCGTGCTCCGCGTTCTGCCGCACGGTCGCCGTGATTTCTTCCATGCTGGCCGCGGTTTCCTGCAGCGATGCGGCCTGTTCCTCGGTACGCGAGGACAGATCGAGATTGCCCGATGCGATCTGCGCGCTCGCGGTCGCGACGCCTTCCGCGTTATGACGCACCTGCCCGACCACCTTCGCGAGACTCGTCTGCATGTGCTTGAGCGCGACGAGCAGTTCCGCGATTTCGTCCTTGCCGCGCGCATCGAACTCGAGCGACAGATCGCCCGTTGCAACAGCCTGCGCGCAGCCCAGCGCACGATTGAGCGGACGCGACACGCTGCGGCTGAACACGTATCCGCCGATGAGCGCGAGCGCCAGCACGACGAGCATCAACGCGATGCTGGCGAACGATGCCTGCCGCGAATCGGCGTCGGCTTGCGCGGAGACGCGGGCGCTGTCGGCGGCGATTTTCCTCGCGGCCTGTTCGAGCAGCTCGGCCGGTTCACGGTCGACGCCTGCAACTGCGCTATCCCCGGCAGATGCCTCGAATCCCGCCGACTTGAACGCTTCGAAGCCGCGCCGGTATCCCGTGCCCATCGCGAGGTGCGCGGACGCGAATCGCTCGATCAGATCGCGGCCTTCTCCTGCGGGCAGCGTGCGCTTGAGTTCGTCCGCGAGCTTGTTGACGGTGCGCTCGCGGGTTTCGAAAGCGCTCCAGTACTTCTCCAGCTTCTGCGGATCCTTGCCGCGCAGGAGCGTGTCCTTCCACTCCTGCACCTGCAGCTTGAACGTGACGAGCATCTCCGAAACCATGCGCTCGCTGGCGACGTTGGCCGCGACTTCGGTGCGGTACGCGTCGATGGAGCCGTTGAGCGCGAAAATGCCATAGAGGGCGCCGGCGAACATCAAAACGAGCGCGGCGGCGAATGCGAGGGGAATCTTGAGACTGAGTTTCATCGGGAAAGTGTGGATAGACGCTGCGAGCGCTTTGGGACGCGGATCGCTGGTTTATCGGCAACCCCGGCCGGAACTGGAGGGCGGCGAGCCCGAAAAACGCCATGAGCCGCCCGTTTGGGATCAGTTACGGACGGCCATTCCATCGACGAACCCGGCTATTCTGAAATGGCGCTTTGGCCCCCGCCTCAGCGCGCTCGCAACGCATGGCCCGCCCTCTCTCACGGCGGGCTTTTTCTCGTATCGGTGACAGATTGAGCAAAGAATTGACGGTAATCGACCGCCATATTCAAGACTGCAAGGGGATGATCGCCCGGCAGCAGACGCGCCTCGCAAAGCAAAGGCAACTCGGACGCGAAGATCAGTCTTCCGCGTACCTTCTACGCTGCCTGCAACATAACCTGCATGCACTGATCGGCGCGCGCGTCGCGTTTTGCTCTTCCGACGTGCGCGATTTGTCCCTTCCGTCCCTCTGATCACGATGCAAAGCGCCGTGAGCGCTTCATACGAGTCTCGCTCTCCACACGCCTGAGCATTTTTACGTCGTCTTCATGTGCGCGGGTTTATGCTGAAGTGCTTGCTTCGCCACGCGTCCGTAAAGGAGTCGACATGGTCAGCGCGCTGTCAGCCTTCATCGCGCGATTGGGCTTCGCGAGAACCGCGCCGGGCCGCGTCGCGCCATTCGGCGAGAGCCGTCATGTGATGGTTCACGTAACCATCGACGCAAAACATGCCACGCCGCTGCGCCGCTCGCTCGTGCGCGACTGCGTGGGCAAACCGTGGACGATACGCGTCACGCCACTGCACGAACGCGATCGCGTCCGGCTCACGCTGATCCTGCCGCGAACGGCCCTCCACGGCGCGATCGATCGTCTGTCCGACGTCGCGCCATCGGCAGAAGTAAGCGGCTTGCTCGAAGTTCCGGACACGCCTTCCGATGCCTGGCGCAACCTCATGGAACGCAGCGTTTCGATCGGCGGTGATTCGGCGGCGCACATCGTCAAGCCGCGCGACGAACCGACTTCGCTATCCGGCCTGCTGACGCCGGAGCACATATTGCTCGGCGCGGATATCGCGAATCGGGACGCGCTTTTCAGCACGATCGGGCGCTTCGTCGACCATCGATATGGATTCGCGGCGGATCAAGTCACGTCATGCCTCGCGGCCCGCGAGGCGCTCGGTTCGACCGCGCTTGGCGAAGGCGTTGCCGTCCCGCACGGACAACTCGAAGAAGTGAATCAGGCGATGGCGCTATATATCCGCCCCGCAGCGCCGATTCCCTACGCCGCGCCCGATGGAAAGCCCGTAACGGATGTGATCGCCCTCTTCGTTCCCGAGCGCGTGAGCATGACGCATCTGCATTTGCTCGGTGAAGTCGCGGAGCACTTTTGCGATCATCGGTTCCGCGAGCAACTTCATTTCTGCCGCAATGCGACTGCGGTATGCAGGCTTTTCGCGGATTTCCCCTTCAGCGGACCCGCGCGAAGCGCGACGTAATTTATTTCGCCATCCTACTTTTCTTCCGCCTGCGGAACTTCGATCGGCTTCACTTCGACGGGTGCGGTGCCATCCTTTTTGATCCCGAGCTTGTCCGCCGTCTTCGGCGATACATCGACGATCCGGTTCTTCGCATAAGGACCGCGGTCCTTGATCTCGACGACATCGCTGTTGCCGTTCTCGAGATTCGTGACGCGCGCCTTGGTGCCGAGCGGAAGGGTCTTGCTCGCGGCCGCGTTGGACTGCGGATCCATGTGTGTGCCATCGGCCATTTTTTTCTTGTAGAACTTGCGGCCGTAGTACGAAGCCTCGCCCTTGCGCGGCTTGCCTGAGCGATCGATCCCGCTTGCATGCGCGGACTTCGCCTTGGCGTGATGACGATGATGATTCGGCGATGCCGTCTCGTGCGCCGCATAAGCGCTGCTCAAACACGTCGACATCAACACGCATACGAATGCCCCAAGCCGCTTCATGTTCTTATCCTCTCGAATCCGATGTCCCGACTTTGCATCGGCGTAGCAGACTTTGGACCGTTTCCCTCTGCGCAATACGCTTGTATAGTGCGAGAGCCCACGATACTGTCGATGAGAGGAACCGTATGAATCAGAAGAACAAGAGGCGTCTTTTGCTCACCGGCGGCATGGCGGCGGCGGCGCTGTGCATTGCCGGATGCACGACCACGGGTCCGTCGTCCGGCGAAACCGCAGCCGGCACGGCCGATCGCGATCGCGCCATCGACGCCGCCGTCGATGCGACGCTGCAACGGTTATATGTTTCCGTGAACGGCTCGCGCGAACTCGTGAGCAAAGCGCGCGGCGTGCTCGTTTTTCCTCGCGTGATCGCGGCGGGCTTCTGGTTCGGCGCGCAATATGGCGAAGGCGCATTGCGTATCGATGGCCGCACCGACGGCTACTACAGCACGGCGGGCGGCTCGTTCGGCTTGCAGATTGGCGCGCAATCGAAAGCGATCATCTATGTGTTCCTGACCGACGATGCGCTCGCGCAATTCCGTCGGCGCGACGGCTGGGCGGCCGGCACCGATGCGACCGTCGCGGTCGCCAGGCTCGGCGCGAACGGCCAGCTCGATACGACCACGGCCACCAATCCCGTCGAGGTCTTCGTGCTGACGAATGCCGGTCTCATGGCCGGCGTGTCGCTCGAAGGCACGAAGGTCAGCCGGCTGAGTCCGTAACCGCGCTCACAGATCCTTCACCAGACGAAGTGCGTCATAGATCGCGGCGTGCGTGTTGCGCGCCGATACCGCATCGCCGATTCTGAAAAGCTGGAACTGTCCTTCGGGATGCGTCTCTCCGCTCTGCGGCCTGCCGTCGATGAGTTCGTCGTAATTCACCGCGCCGCGGTTCTTCGATAGCGGCTTGAGCTCGAAGTAAAGCTCGTCCATCGGAATCGTGCCGTGATTGACGACGATCTGATCGTGACGCTGCTCCTTCGTCACGCCGCCGTAATCGCTGCCGATGGTCGCCACCAGTTCACCGCCCTCGCGACGCACCGATTCCAGCCGGAACGTCACCGTGAAGGTGGTCGCGAGCTTTTGCAGCGAGCGCATGTAGGGCACGAGATTCATGCTCATGACTTCGGGCGAGAACGAGCGGTCGGGCGTCATCACTTCCACCTTGCCGCCCGCCTGCGCGATCGTTTCGGCAGCCTGAAGCGCGGCGTGATCGCCGGCATCGTCGAAGATGAGCACGTTCGCGCCGGGCTTCACGTCGCCGGAAATGATGTCCCACGACGAGACCACATGCTCGTTGCCTTCGCTGCAAACCTCCGTGTGCGGCATGCCGCCGGTCGCGACGATCACTACATCGGGTTGCGCCGCGAGCACCGTTTCCTTATCCGCCCACGTATTGAACTTGAACCGCACGCCGAGCTTTTCGCACTGCGCCATGCGCCAGTCGATGATGCCCATCATCTCCTTGCGGCGGACGTTCTGCGCGGTGAGACGAATCTGGCCGCCGGGATCGTTCATCGCTTCGAGCACGACGACGTCATGCCCGCGCTCGCCCGCGACGCGCGCCGCTTCGAGTCCCGCCGGCCCCGCGCCGACGATGACGATCCTGCGCTTCGTCGCGGCCGGCGCGATGGTGTGCGGCATCTCGAGTTCGCGGCCCGTCGCGGCATTGTGGATGCACAGCGCCATGCCGCCCTGATAGATGCGATCGAGACAATAGTTCGCGCCCACGCACGGACGGATGTCGTCCTCCCTGCGCTCGATGATCTTGCGCACGATATGCGGATCGGTCATGTGCGCGCGCGTCATGCCGACCATGTCGAGCTTGCCGGCTTCGATCGCATAGCGCGCCGTGGCGACGTCCTGAATGCGCCCGGCATGAAACGTCGGAAAGTCCGTCGCCCGCCTGATCTCGCCCGCGAACTCCAGATGCGGCGCGCTCTTCATGCCCATGATCGGGATCACGTCGGTCAGGGCGGCATCCGTTTCCAGATGCCCGCGAATGACGTTGAGAAAATCGACGAGACCGCTGTTCTTGAGGCGCATCGAAATCTCGATGCCCTCTTCCTTCGTGATGCCGCCCGCGAGCATTTCATCGGCCGTATAGCGAAGGCCGACGAGAAAGCGCTCCCCGACGCGCTCGCGAATCGCGCGCAACACATCGAACGTGAAGCGCATGCGGTTATCGAGCGAACCGCCATATGGACCTTCGAGCGTATTCGTCAGAGGCGACCAGAACTGGTCCATCAAATGACCATACGATTCGATCTCCATCCCGTCGAGCCCGGCTGCTTTCATGCGCTCGGCCGCATCCGCGAAATCGCGCACGATGCGTTCGATGTCCCAGTCTTCCAGCTTCTTCGGGAAGGTCCTGTGCGCAGGCTCGCGGCAATGCGAAGGCGACACCGCGGGCAGCCAGTCGCCCGTGTCCCAGCGCGTGCGCCGGCCCAGATGCGTCAGCTGGATCATCACCTTCGCGCCGTGCTCGTGACATTCGTCGACGAGATCCTTCATCCACGGCACCACTTCGTCCTTGTACGCGAGGATGTTGTTGAAGACCGGCGGACTGTCCTTCGAAACCGCTGCGGAGCCGGCTGTCATCGTCAACGCGATTCCCGCTTTCGCCCTTTCGACGTGATACGCCCGATAACGCTCCTTCGGCATCCCGTCGTCGGCGTAAGCCGGTTCATGCGAGGTCGTCATGATCCGGTTTCGAAACGTGAGATGTTTCAGCGTATAGGGCTGCAGCAGCGGATCCGTGGACATGAGCGCCTCTTCGAAGCAAGTGGGAACGAACGCCGGTTGTGAATCAAGCGTAGAAGCTCTGTACACATGTGTCAAGTAGAGAGACAATGGTGTACAGCGGAACGCATACAGGAAAAAACGAAATGGATCAGACCCTCGACGCGGTGCGCGGCTCCGCCGACATGTGGCTGGACGCGGCGTACGAAGGGCTTCTCGAAGGAGGCGTGGATGCGGTCCGCATACTTCCGCTCGCAAAAAAGCTGAATCTTTCGCGCACGAGTTTTTACTGGTTCTTCAAGGACCGCGAGGAACTGCTTGCCGCGTTGCTCGGCCGATGGAAGCAGAAGAACACCGGCCACTGGATCGAACGAACCGAGGCATACGCGGACAGCGTGTGCGAAGCGATGCTCAACGTCTTCGACTGCTGGTTCGACAATTCGCTCTTCGACTCGCGCTTCGAAGCCGCGATGCGCAGTTGGTCGCAGCAATCGCAGGAGATCGCGGAGCAGATGGCGCAGGACGATGCGCAACGCATCGCGGCATTGACGGCGCTGTTCGTGCGCTTCGACTATGAACCGCGCGCCGCCGACGTCCGCGCGCGCGTCGCGTATTACACGCAGGCCGGCTATGTGTCGATGAAGCTCCACGAAGACATGGCGGTGCGCATGTCGCGCATTCCGGAATACGTCGAAGTTTTCACCGGCGTGCGGCCGCAGCAACACGAGCTTCAGCGCTTCTACTCGCGGCGTAACTTCGAGTTCGAGTGAGCGGCCGCTTATTGCAGCTTATTGCCGCTTATTGCCGCTTGAGGCCAATCCCTTGGCGGAATCGGTCAGGTGCGACGTGAGTCCGATCGCCCGGCATAGGCTTGTGCGGAACATTGAGTCCGCGTGCAGCCGGTCTATTCCGCCTTTGGGGCCATCATGTACAAAATCCTCAGTCCGATTGGAACCGAGATAGAAATTCCGGAAACGGTCGAAGAAAATTCGGCCACGTTCGACCTGACCGACCTCGCTGGCGCAAAGCAATACTACGAGGAAAACGGCTATGTGGTCGTGCGCCGCGTCGTGGACGGGGCCGCGTGCGATTCGATCCGCAATGCATTCGATAAAACGGTCAAGCAGTACCCCGGATACATCTACCGGCAGGCCACTGCGAATCCGGAAAAAAACCGGATCAACGAATACGGCTTCGTGATGAATCCGCTGCTCAACCTTCAGTCGCTCGGCGACGTAGCGTTCGCGCCGCTCAAGAATCTCGCGGTGAAGGCGTTCGCGAGCACGCCTGTCAAAGCCATTACACGCGAGATTTTTTCGGAAGAAGGCAAGCTCGTGCAGAGCATGTATTTCGAAGGCAACGCGGAGACGTGGCCGCATCAGGACACGTATTACCTCGATAGCGAACTGATCGGCACGATGGTCGGATGCTGGTACGCGCTCGAAGATATCGACGCGGGAGCCGGGCGTTTCTTCGTCGTGCCGCAAAGTCATCGCATCGACATGGTGAAGAACGGAAAAAACTTCGACGTCGCGTTCAATCACGGCCAGTACAAGGAGCTGGTCAAGAAGATCCTCTCCGAACAACGGCTCGAATTTCGCGCGCCATTCCTGCAGAAGGGCGACGTGCTTCTATGGAATTCGAAAACGATTCACGGCAGTCTGCGCACGACGCGTCCGCAATTTTCGCGCAGCTCTCTGACGTCGCATTTCATTCCGGTTTCTCACCGCTTCCTGCAGTTCCAGTCGAAGATCAAGCCGCTGAATCTGCGCGAGTTCAACGGCATGGCGTTCAATTGCCCGAAGGACATGGAGCGGTTATCGAGCCGCGTCGTGCTGGGCATCGAAACGACCTTTCCCAGGACATTCCAGATGGCAAAGAAACTGGCCATCAAGGCGCTCGTGAAATGAGCTTCGCCCGCGTCATTCGATAGCTAACTGATGCCGGACGACATCGTCACGCCGCCTTTGCGTCATCGGGACGTTCCGCCAGAAGCTCGCGCATCGCGTTGAGCGCGGCCGAAAAATGCCCTTTGCGCCAGACGAGCAAGGTGTCGATGCGACCGAATTCGCCCATCGGATGCAGATCCACTTCGTCATCCAGACGCGCGAGTTCGAGCACCGAGCGCGGCGCCACCGCGACGCCCGCACCGGCCGCCACGCACGCGACGATCGCGTGATACGAACCCAGTTCCAGCACCCGCGCGGGACGGATGCCCTGCTGCTCGTACCAGCGCGTCGCGTATGAGCGATACGCGCAGCCACGCTCGAACGCGATGAGCGTGAGGCCGGCGCTCGCCTGCGCCATCGTCGACGGATGCTGCCCGCGCGGCGTGACGAGCGTCAGTTCCTCCTCGAACACTGGCACGGACTCGAATTGCTCGGCGGGCAGCGTGTCGGGCTCGATCGGCCGCGCCATCACCGCCGCGTCGACTTCGAACGCACGCACGCTGTCGATGAGCGCGCGCGTCACGCCCGTCGTCAGTTCGAGCGTGACCTGCGGCCAGCGCTGGTGATACGCGGCCAGCACGCGCGGCAGACGGCTCGCGGCGGTGCTCTCCATCGTCCCGAGCCGCAGCCGCCCCTGCGGACGATCCTCGCTGACCGCATGACGCGCCTCCTCCGCGAGCGCGAGCAGACGTTCGGCATACGGCAGCAGGGTTTCGCCGGCGGGCGTCAGCACGAGACGGCGGCCATCGCGGATGAAGAGATCGGTGCCGAGCGTCTCCTCCAGTTGACGGATGCGCGTCGTCACGTTCGACTGCACGCGATTGAGCTTCGCGGCCGCGCGCGTCACGCCGTTTTCGCGCACGACGGCCCTGAAAATGTTCAATGCAGACAAATCCATGATCTTTTCCGAAGATTGATCGCATCTCGATTATTCATTTTTCAAGATGGACCGGTCAAGCTACGATGGGGTTTATCCCTTCTTCGCCGACCGACTCATGGCCTCGCACGCTCACGCTTCGCCGCTGCCCGCGCATCACGCCCGAAACGCCGCGCTCGCGTGCGCCGTCGTGCTGGCGGTGGCGCTCGGCGTCGGCCGGTTCGCCTTCACGCCGCTCCTCCCGCTGATGCTCAACAGCGGCGCGCTCGATATCCGGCACGGCGGCTGGCTCGCATCGGCCAATTACGCCGGCTATCTGATCGGCGCGTTGTCGTGCGCGGCGATCCGCATCGATCACGCGCGCATGGTGCGTCTCGCGCTCGCGTGGACCATCGCGCTGACGCTCGCGATGGGCGTCATCCATCTCTTCTGGATGTGGGCCGCGATACGTTTCGCGGCGGGCGTCGTCAGCGCGTGGGCCTTCGTGTTCGCGTCGCAATGGGGATTGCGCCGGCTCGCGGAACTCGATGCGCACGGTCTCGCGGGCGTCATCTACGCGGGGCCGGGCGTGGGCATCGTCGCGACCGGTTTGCTCGGCGCGGCCGCCGCGGCGCTCGGCGTGCCCGCGCCATCGGTATGGATCGGATTCGCGCTCTGCTCGGCGGTGGCGGGCGTGTTCGTGTGGCAGGCGTTCGCGCATCGGGCGCCGGTCGCGCGCAGCCCGGCGCATGCCGCCAAAAGCGTGGCGAACGCATCGGCGCGCGTCGATTCGATCGGGCTCGTCGGCCTTTACGGTCTCGCGGGGTTCGGCTACATCATCACCGCGACGTTTCTGCCCGTCATCGCGCGACAGGCCTTGCCGGGCTCGCCGTGGCCCGATCTGTTCTGGCCTGCCTTCGGACTGGCGCTGATCGCCGGCGCGCTGGTCGCCGCGCGGCTGCCGCTGTCGTGGGACAACCGGCTGCTTTGCGCTGCGTGCTATCTGATTCAGGCGCTCGGCATCTTGCTCGGCATCGTGTTTCCGAGCGCGCTCGGCTTCGGCATCGGCAGTTTGCTGCTGGGCTTGCCGTTCACCGCCATCACCCTGTTCGCGATGCGCGAAGCGCGCCGTCTGCGCGGCGAAGCCGCAGCCGGATTGATGGGATACGCGACCGCCTCATACGGGCTCGGTCAGATCGCGGGACCGCTCGTCGCCGCACCGATCGCCGCGCACACCGGATCGTTTTCCATCGCGTTGTGGATCGCGGTCGCGGCGCTCGGATTCGGCGCGGCCGGATTGACGTGGCTCGGAATGCGCAACAAGGCAAGCGCCGCGTAAGCAACAGGATCGTCCTATCCGCGCGCGAGGGCCGCGTGTCACAGTGGCGGGCATCCTCTGACGTGGAGCATGCCGTGTCCGCTGCCGAAACATCCACTCTGCTGTATCGCCCTTTCACCGCCGATGACATCGCCGCCGCTCACGCGCTTTCGGTCGAAGTCAAATGGCCGCATCGCGCCGACGACTGGCGCTTCGTGCTCGACGCCGGCGCGGGCTTCATCGCGCAGGAAGGCGAGCGTGTCGTCGGCACCGCGCTGTGCTGGAAGTACGGCGACGATGGCGGATCGCTCGGCATGGTGATCGTCGCGCCGGACTGCCAGGGCAAAGGCATCGGCCGCAAGCTGATGGAACTGCTGCTCGAAGCGCTCGGCAAGCGCATCACCGTGCTGCACGCGACGCCCGCAGGCGAGCCGCTTTACGCGAAGCTCGGGTTCGCGCGCATCGGTGCGATTCATCAGCATCAATCCGCCGATTTCGCCGTGCCGCGCATCGATCTCGCGCAAGGCGAGCGCCTGCGTGCGATCGATCCGCGCGATACGGATGCACTCGTCGCGCTTGCATCGCGCGCAAGCGGACTCGATCGAAGCACGCTCCTGCCTGCGTTGCTGAAAGTTGCCGACGGCATCGTGCTCGAACGCGACGGCGAAGTGCTGGGCTTCGCGCTGATCCGCGAATTCGGGCGCGGCCATGCAATCGGTCCGGTGGTTTCCGTCACCGCCGACGCGCAGCACGCGCGCCGCGCGCAAGCGCTCATCGCCCATTGGCTCGCGCGTGACGAAGGCAAGTTCACGCGCATCGACACGCCCGATGAAAGCGGCTTGTCGGCGTGGCTCGAAAGCATCGGCATGAAACGCGTCGATACCGTCATCAAGATGGCGCGCAATGGCACGCCGCCGCGTGACGCATCGGTAGCGCAGTTTGCGATCATCAACCAGGCGCTGGGTTGAACGCCGATGACGATCCTCTATAAAGCCGATCCCGAACGCGGCAAGCAATGGGCCACGCACTTCGCGCTGAAAGCGCCCGACGTGCCGTTTCGCGTATGGCCCGATATCGGCGATGCCAATGCCGTGCGCTATCTCGCCGCGTGGCAGCCGCCCGCGGATGTCATGCAGACATTCCCCAATCTCGACGTGATCTTCTCGGTCGGCGCGGGCATCGATCAGTTCGACCTGTCCGGCGTGCCGCCGCATGTCGCGGTCGTGCGGATGACGGAGCCGGGCATCGTCGAAGGCATGGTCGAGTATGTGACGCAAGCCGTGCTCACGATTCATCGCGATCTTTTCGATTACGCCGCGCAGCAACGCGAGCGCGTGTGGCGCGAGATGCCGGTGCGCGCGGCTTCGACGCGGCGCGTCGGCGTGCTCGGTCTCGGCATGCTCGGCACCGCCGTGCTGAACACGCTGCGTGCGTTCGGCTTCGATTGCGCGGGCTGGAGCCGTTCGCCGCATGAGATCGAAGGCGTCGAATGTCATGCGGGCGCGGCATCGCTCGATGCGTTTCTCGCGCGCACCGATATCCTCGTGTGCCTGCTGCCGCTCACGGATGCGACGCGCGGGCTTATCGGCAAACGCGTGTTCGAGACCTTGCCGAAGGGCGCATCGTTCATCAATGTCGGGCGCGGTCCGCATGTGATCCAGCAGGATCTGCTCGATGCGCTCGATAGCGGGCATCTGAACGCCGCGATTCTCGACGTCACCGATCCCGAGCCCTTGCCGCGCGAGCATCCTTTCTGGACGCATCCGCGTGTGCGTCTCACGCCGCATATCGCGAGCGCCACGCGGCCCGAAACCGCCGTCGAAATGGTGTTGGAGAACTTGCGCCGTCATCGCGCGGGCGAGCGCATGATCGGCGAAATCGACCGCACGCGCGGCTATTGAATCGTCGGGCAAAGACCGCGAAGGCCGCAGCAGAAAATGCTGCGCGCCCCCCGCAAAACGCTGCGGATTCGCTTTTTGGCGATTTTTTTGGCGATGCACGCGATGCGGCTCTGCCGATAGTATGAAACGGTCAAGAGCCATTCCGCCCCCTTCGCGAAGAGAGAGCCGCATCATGTCGATCAAGTCGCTTGTCGAGTCCGACCGTAAGCATCTGATTCATCCAGTCGTCAGTTATCGCGCGCATGAAGCGCGCGGCGTCACCGTGCTCGATTCCGCCGATGGCGTGTTCCTGCGCGACATCGAAGGCCGCGAACTGCTCGATGCGTTCTCCGGCCTGTGGTGCGTGAACACGGGTTATGGACACGCGAGCATCGTCGAGGCCGCCGCGAAGCAGATGGCGAAACTGCCCTACGCCACGGGCTATTTTCATTTCGGCTCGGAGCCTGCCATCGAACTCGCCGCGAAGCTCGTCGAGCTCGCGCCTGCTTCGCTGCAACATGTGTACTTCACGCTCGGCGGCTCCGATGCCGTCGATTCCGCGCTGCGCTTCATCACGCACTACTACAACGCGACGGGCCGTCCGTCGAAGAAGCATTTCATCGCGCTGCAACGCGGCTATCACGGATCGTCGTCGATCGGCGCGGGCATGACCGCGTTGCCTGCGTTCCATCGCAACTTCGATTTGCCGCTGCCGACGCAGCATCACATTCCTTCGCCGTACGCGTACCGCAACGATTACGCCGATGACGCCGCGCTCATCGCCGCTTCGGTGCAAGCGCTCGAAGCCAAGGTCGCGGAACTCGGCGCGGACAACGTCGCCGCATTCTTCTGCGAGCCGATTCAAGGCTCGGGCGGCGTGATCGTGCCGCCCAAAGGCTGGCTGAAGGCGATGCGCGAAGCGTGCCGCAAGCTCGATATCCTCTTCGTCGCGGATGAAGTCATCACGGGCTTCGGCCGCACTGGCCCGCTCTTCGCGTGCGAAGGCGAAGGCGTCGAGCCCGATCTGATGACGGTCGCGAAGGGACTCACCGCGGGTTATGCGCCGATGGGCGCGGTCCTCATGTCCGATGCGGTCTACCAGGGCATCGCGGATGGCGGAGATGTGTCGGCGGTCATCGGTCATGGACATACGTATTCGGCGCATCCGGTGAGCGCAGCGATCGGCCTCGAAGTGATGCGGCTGTATCACGAAGGCGGCCTGCTCGCGAATGCGCAGTCGCTGGCGCCGCGTTTCGCGCAAGGGCTCGATGCGTTGCTCGATCATCCGCTCGTCGGCGATTCGCGGCATCGCGGCTTGCTCGGCGCGCTCGAACTCGTCGCCGATAAAAACAGCAAGCGCGGCTTCGATGCATCGCTCAAGCTGCCCGACCGCATTGCCGCCGCAGCTTATGCAAACGGCCTCGTGTTCCGCGCATTCGGCGATAACATTCTCGGCTTCGCGCCCGCGCTTTGTTATACCGAAGCGAACTTCGACATGCTGTTCGAGCGCCTCACGAAGACACTCGACGATGTACTCGCGCAAAGCGACGTGCGCGATGCATTGAAAGGCGCATCGGGCTTTAGTTCGCGCGCGGCTGCGTGATAACATCGACCGACCGCCGACATGCGAGACCGAACCCGCCGCGATGAGCACCGACAGCAAGCTGGACCGAATCGATCTGCGTATCCTCTCGCAATTGCAGAAGCGCGGGCGCATCACGAACGTGGAACTCGCCGATGCGGTCGGCCTCTCGCCCAGCCCTTGCCTGATTCGCGTGAAACGGCTGGAAAAGGCGGGTTATATCGTCGGTTATGGCGCGCAGATTCAGCTCGAAAAGCTCGGCGACGTGCAGGTGGTCTTCACCGAAGTCACGCTCGCCGATCATCGCCGCGAAGACTTCATCAACTTCGTGAATGCCGTGAAGGATGTCGACGAGATCGTCGAATGTCATCTCGCGAGCGGCGGTTACGACTATTTGCTCAAGTTCGTCACGCGCAGCGTGAGTCACTATCAAAGTATTATCGAAGGGCTGCTGGAGCGCGGCATCGGCATCGAGAAGTACTTCAGCTACGTCATCATCAAGACGTCGTTCGTGAAGACGCATTACCCGCTCGAAACGCTCTTCTCGCAGAACCATCACTGAGGCGCGCGCCTCTCATTCTCATGCATTCAACGGACGCACGCGCTTTATGCACGTGCGTGCTTTTTATCGTCGATCATTTTCACGCGGAGTAGCACATGTCCAGCAAATATCGTATTGCCGTGATTCCGGGCGACGGCATCGGCAAGGAAGTGATGCCCGAAGCAGTGCGCGCGCTCGACGCGGTGAGCAAGCGCTTCGGTATCGAACTGGAGTACCGGCATATCGAATGGGCAAGTTGCGATTACTACGCGCAGCACGGCCAGATGATGCCGGACGACTGGAAGGCGCAGTTGCAAGATGCCGATGCGATCCTGTTCGGCGCGGTCGGCTGGCCCGATACCGTTCCCGACCATATCTCGCTGTGGGGCTCGCTGCTCAAATTCCGGCGCGAGTTCGATCAATACATCAATCTGCGCCCCGCTCGTCTTTTCGATGGCGTGCCCTCGCCGCTCGCGAATCGCAAGGCGGGCGATATCGACTTCATGATCGTGCGCGAGAACACCGAAGGCGAGTATTCATCGGTCGGCGGCACGATGTTCGAAGGCACCGAACGCGAGTTCGTATCGCAGACGTCGATCTTCACGCGCAAGGGCGCGGAGCGCGTGTTGAAGTTCGCATTCGATCTTGCGCAAAAGCGCGAGAAGAAAGTTACCGTCGCAACTAAAAGCAACGGCATTTCGATCAGCATGCCGTGGTGGGATACGCGCGCCGCCGAAATCGCCGCGCAGTATCCCGAGATCAAGTGGGACAAGCAGCACATCGACATTCTGTGCGCGCGCTTCGTACTGAGCCCGGATCGCTTCGATGTGGTCGTCGCCACCAATCTCTTCGGCGACATTCTTTCCGATCTCGGTCCGGCCTGCACGGGCACGATCGGCATCGCGCCTTCGGCCAACATGAATCCGGAGCGCAACTTCCCGTCGTTGTTCGAGCCGGTGCATGGCTCCGCGCCGGATATCGCGGGCAAGGGCATCGCGAATCCCGTCGCGATGATCTGGTCGGCGGCGATGATGCTCGACTTCCTCGGCGAACGCGAAGCACACGATGCGATGCTTGCCGCGATCACGGCGGTATTGAAGGAAGGTCCGCATACGGGCGATCTCGGCGGCAAGGCGAAGACGACGGAAGTCGGCGCGGCCATTGCGCAAATGCTCGCCTGACTTTTCTGGAGACCATCATGACGCAACGATATGAACTGAGCGATCTGATTCGCGCCGATAACTTCATCGACGGCAAATGGGTTGCCGCTGCAAGCGGCCGACGCTTCGCCGTCACCGATCCCGCGACGGGCGACGTCATCGCGCAAGTGGCCGACAGCGGCCCCGCCGATGCCCGCGCCGCCACCGATGCCGCCGCGCGCGCCTTCCCCGCGTGGCGCGATACGCTGCCGAAAGATCGCGCCGCGGTCCTGCATCGCTGGCACGCGCTGATCGTCGAGCATGCCGATGCGCTCGGACGTCTCATCTCGCTCGAACAGGGCAAGCCCTTCGCGGAAGGCCGCGGCGAGGTGATGTACGGCGCGTCTTACGTCGCGTGGTTCGCGGACGAAGCCACGCGCATCTACGGCGACATCATTCCGCAGCAGCAACGCGGCAAGCGCATGAGCGCGGTGAAGGAACCGGTCGGCGTCGTCGCTGCGATCACGCCGTGGAATTTCCCGCTCGCGATGATTGCGCGCAAGATCGCGCCCGCGCTCGCGGCGGGTTGCACGGTCGTCGGCAAGCCGGCCGAAGATACGCCGCTCACGGCGCTCGCGCTCGTGATGCTCGCCCATGAAGCGGGCGTGCCGGCGGGCGCGTTGAATCTCATCAGCGCATCGCGCGAAAACGCGCAGGACGCGGTCGCCGACTGGCTCGAAGATGGCCGCGTGCGCAAGATCACCTTCACCGGCTCGACGCCGGTGGGCAAGTATCTCGCGCGGGAATCGGCGGGCACGTTGAAGAAGCTGTCGCTGGAACTCGGCGGCAATGCGCCTTTCATCGTATTCGACGATGCCGATCTCGATGCCGCCGTCACCGGATTGATGGCATCGAAATTCCGCAATGGCGGACAGACTTGCGTGTGCCCGAATCGCGTCTATGTGCAGTCGTCCGTGTATGACAAGTTCGCTGACCTGCTCGCGAAGCGCGTCGCCGCATTGAAAGTTGCGCCTGCAACTGATTCCGATGCGCAGATCGGCCCGATGATCAACGCGCGCGCGGTCGAAAAGATCGAGCGTCATGTAAACGACGCGTTGAAGCGCGGCGCACGCGCGCTGACGGGCGCCAAGCGTCTCGCGGAACTCGGCCCCAACTATTACGCGCCGACCGTGCTCGCCGATGCAACGTCCGACATGCAGTTGAGCTGCGAAGAAACCTTCGGCCCGGTCGTGCCGCTGTTTCGCTTCGACGACGAAGCCGAGGCGATCCGCGCCGCCAATGACACGCCTTTCGGCCTCGCAGCGTATTTCTATAGCCAGAACCTGAAGCGCATCGATCGCGTATCGCGTCTGCTCGAATCGGGACTCGTCGGCATCAACGAAGGCGCGATTGCGAGCGAGGCCGCGCCGTTCGGCGGCGTCAAGGAATCGGGCTATGGTCGCGAAGGCTCGAAGTACGGCCTCGACGATTACCTCTCGATCAAATATCTCTGCCAGGGCGGGCTCGAATGAACGCGCATTCAAACGCATACCCGATCGAGATCGCGTTCCCCGATATCGGCGCGCATGCCTCGGGCAACGCGGGCGTGCCGTATGTGCATACGTTCGATTCGGGCATCGACGGTCCGCATGTGATGATCAACGCGCTCACGCACGGCAACGAAGTGTGCGGCGCGATCGTCGTCGATGCCTTGCTGCGTGCCGAACTGCGCCCGCGGCGCGGCAAGCTCACGCTCGCGTTCGCGAACATCGATGCTTACGCGCGTTTCGATGCGAGCAAGCCCGATGCATCGCGCTTCGTCGATCAGGACTTCAATCGCGTATGGACCGCGCAAGCGCTCGATGACATGTCGCGCGATTCGAGCGAGCTGCGCCGCGCCCGCGCGATGCGGCCCGTCATCGATACGGTGGACCTTCTGCTCGATCTTCATTCGATGCACGAGAAGAGCAAGCCGTTGATCGTCGCGGGACCGCTCGATAAAGGCATCGACTTGTCGGCGAGGCTCGGCACGCCTGCGACCGTGATCTGCGACGAAGGTCATCCCGGAAGGACGGCGCATGCGCGATTACGAAGGCTTCGGCGATCCTTCGAGCGACAAGAACGCGTTGCTCATCGAATGCGGACAGCACTGGGAAGCGAATGCCGTGACCGTCGCGCGCGACGTGACCGCGCGCTTTCTTTTGCTATCCGGCGTGATCGACGAAGAAGACTTGCCCGTCGGATGGGTTCAGCCATCGCCGCAGGAAATGCTCGTTGTCCGTGTGACGGAACCGGTCGTAGCCAGGAGCATGGACTTCCGTTTCGCCGATGCCTACACGGGGCTCGAAGTGTTTCCGAAAGCGGGCAGCGTGATCGGCTGGGCGGAGGGCGTTGCGGTCGAAACGCCCTATGACGATTGCATGCTCGTGATGCCGTCGCTGCGGCAGTTGCGTCCGGGCGTGACGGTCGTGCGGCTCGGCAAGATCGAACGGCGCATTCGAGTTGCAGGTGGTTTGGCTCGTTGAAGCACTGTTCTACGGTTGTGATGTGAGGTCGCCGGATCCCGTGTACTTGTCGGTCTATCAGCGCTGCCCCTGTGCGGGGCGGCACTCACTTTCCTTCCAGTAGTCGCCGGATCCCGCTTTCGCGTCGGTCTATTAGCGTTGCCCCTGTGCGGGGCGGCACTCACTTTCTTTGCTGCTGCAAAGAAAGTAAGCAAAGAAAGCAGCTTTTCAGGCCCGCGGTCACACGCAATTTGGGTAGTTCTCTCGTCCTCGATGGCACTCGCCTAAAGAGTGCCCTCATCACAATAACCGGGCTTGGCTCGCGCACGGTCCGCCGCCCAATAACTTCGAGCGCGCTGGTTCAGCACGAAAGACCTTCGGCACAGCGCTACGCGCTGCCGCCGGGTATGCAAGGGAAACCAACGTCCGGCGAAGGCGGCGAGATGGAGACGTTTTTAGAGAAGCACGCGCATTCCCGATTGACCGGTCGGCCGCGAAGCGAGCCGGAGCTATTTGGTGCTGAACCAGTTTGTTGGGTGGTGCGATGTGGCAGACCGTGCGCGAGCCAAGCCCGATGGGGCCTATGAGGGCACTCTTGAGGCAGCCCACGAACGACGAGAGGACTACCCAAACTGCGTGTGACCGCGGGCGTATCGGAAGCTGCTTTCTTTGGTTGCTTTCTTTGAAAGGACCAGAGTAAGCGCTAAAGCGCTAACTCTGGTCGACGGCAAAGAAAGTGACTGCCGCCCCGCACAGGGGCAACGCTAATAGACCGACGCGATAACGGGATCCGGCAATCACCCAAAACCATCAAGAGGCAAGAAAGCAAATGAAAGTACAGCAACTCAAACAGAGCATAGCAATCGAAGGACTGGAAGACTGGGGCACGGCGGGACTTCCCGGCACGCAGGAAATAAAGATATCCGGCGTGCAAAAAGTGATTCCCGGCAGCGAAGCAATCGATACGGGCGTATTCGAATGCACGCCGGGCACGTACCGGCGTTCGGTGAAGGAAGCGGAGGTCATGCATTTTCTGGCCGGCCGTGGCCGCTTCACGCCCGATGGCGAGGACACGATCCACTTCACCGGCGGTGATACGCTCTTCTTCGCGGCGAACACCGAAGGCACATGGGAAGTCGATGAAACCATGCGCAAGGTCTACGTGATCTTCTGAACGTGCATCGGACGTGGCCATTGCGCTGACATAACATCAGGTCATGGTCACTCCAACAATTCCGGCGTTGCCCCCGCGTATTTGACTCAATATATTTTTAGTCATCCGCGCGCCGTCCTCGTCTTCGCTCGAAGCCGGACGGGACCGCGATCTGCAGGACGTCCACTGCTTCAATCTTGTCGAGGAAAACGCCGTGATGAAGATTGCAAGATTCCGCTGTCCGCACTTTCCCGTTCGTCCGCTGGCCATGACATTGCTGCTCTCCATCGCGAGCGCGGCGCCGTCGTTCGCAGCGGGCAAGATCACGTTCGTATCGCAAGGCGGCGCGTATCAGGAAGCGCAAACCAAGGCGATTCTCGATCCCGCCGCGAAAGAGCTCGGCATCACGATCAACCAGGACAGCATTCCGGATGCGTGGCCGCAGATCAAGGCGCAAGGCTCAACCGGCAAGCCGATCTGGGACGTCGTCGATACGCCCACGTCGAACTGCTTGCGCGGCGGGCGCGAAGGGCTGCTCGAAAAGCTCGACTTCTCGAAGTTACCCAACGCCGCAGCCATTCCCGAAAAATACCGCACGCCCTATTCGGTGGCGTACGAGTTCTATTCGACGGTCATCGGCTATAACAAGAAGTCGCTGAAGAAAGTGCCGCAAAGCTGGAAGGACTTCTGGGACGTCAAGAACTTCCCCGGCACGCGCGCACTGCGCAACGATCCGATGACGGTGCTCGAAGCCGCACTGCTCGCGGACGGCGTGCAGCGCGACAAGCTCTATCCGCTCGACGTGGATCGCGCGTTCAAGAAGCTCGAAGAGATCAAGCCGAACGTCACGGTGTGGTGGACTTCGGGCGGACAGTCGGCGCAATTGCTGCACGACGGCGAAGTCGACATGACGATGATCTGGAACGGCCGCGCGAGCGCCGTGATGAAGGACAATCCGGATGTCGCCTTCACGTTCAACGACGGAATTCTGCAGAACACGCAGCTTTGCATCCTCAAGAACGCGCCGAACATGAACGAAGCCGTGCGCTTCCTTAACGCGGCCGTATCGCCGGAATTGCAGGCGAATCTGCCGCTTTATATCGATTACGGTCCGGGCAATCCGGCTGCATTCAAGACCGGCAAGATCACCGACAAGCGCGCATCCGAATTGCCGAGCGCGCCCGCGAATGCGGCGAAGCAGGCGTTGCTTTCCGAAGAATGGTGGGCTTCCGAGTCCGGCATTCAGGCGAAGGCGCGCTGGCTCAAGTTCATGCAATAACGCCGACGTGTTCGACTTTCTGATTCTTGGCGGCGGCTCGGCCGGCTGCGTGCTGGCCGCGCGCCTTTCCGAAGATGCGCGCGCGACCGTGTGTCTCGTCGAAGCGGGCCGCGACATCTCCGCGCGCACGATGCCCGATGCCATCCGCAGCCGCTATCCGGGCCGCGCATATCTCGACACGCGCAACATCTGGCAGGCATTGAAAGCGCGCATGAGCGAACGCGCCGCGGCGCTGCGACGCTATGAACAGGCGCGGCTTCTCGGCGGCGGCTCGGCGATCAATGCGTTAATGGCCAATCGCGGCTCTCCATCCGATTACGATGAATGGGAAGCGCTCGGCGCCGATGGCTGG
This sequence comes from Caballeronia sp. LZ028, assembly GCF_031451415.1. Taxonomy (NCBI): domain Bacteria; kingdom Pseudomonadati; phylum Pseudomonadota; class Betaproteobacteria; order Burkholderiales; family Burkholderiaceae; genus Caballeronia; species Caballeronia sp. LZ028. Next base: position 394,010 of record NZ_JARUXN010000002.1, read on the forward strand.
AACTGGCAAGCGTGTCTGCCCTACTTTCGCAAGCTGGAAACCGATTGCGATGTCACCGGCCCGCTGCACGGCAGCGATGGCCCGTTACGCATTCAACGCACGGCATGGCCGCGCATTTCGCCGTTCGTGCGCACGGTGCTCGCCTCGCTTGCCGATAGGGGCCACGCCTTGCGCGACGATCAGAACGGACCTTGGGAAGACGGCACGTTCATCGGTGCGATCGCGGTCAGCGCGAACGGAGAACGCATACCGACCTCGGTTTGCTATCTCGACGATGCCGCGCGCGCTCGCAGCAATCTGACGATACGCACCGGCGATGTCGTCGAATGCATTCTGTTCGATGGCAAGCGCGCGATCGGTGCGCGCATCGTTCGCGCCGACGGCACGCGTCAAGACTTGCGCGCGCATCGCGTGATCGTATCGGCGGGTGCGATTCACAGTCCCGCATTGCTGATGCGAAGCGGCATCGGCCCCGGCGATGAACTCGCCGCGCTCGGCATCGACGTAGTGGCCGATCGTCCCGGCGTCGGGCGCAATCTGATGGAACATCCTTCGATAGCGGTCTCCGCGTTTTTGCCGCGCGCCGCACGCACGCCGTTTCCGGATGAACATCACGAGCAGGCGATCGTGCGCTTTTCATCCGGCCTGGCCGACACCGTTCAAGGCGACATGCACGGCGCGATCCTGTCGCGTTCGGGCTGGCATTCGGTGGGTTATCGGCTGGGCACGATCTTCTTCTGGGTCAACAAGTCCTATTCGCGCGGACGCGTCACGCTGGCATCGGCGAATGCATTCGATGAACCCAACGTCGACTTCGCGATGCTCTCCGATTCCCGCGATCTCGAACGGCTCAAGCTCGCGCTGCGTTTCGGCGCTGCAACGCTTGCATCGGCTTCGATGGATGCGATCTTTCCGTCGAGCTATTCACCGCGCGTTGCAGCGGTGGCGGTGCCGGGAACATGGAATGCGCTCCAGCGCGGCGCGTTGAGCGCGCTGCTCGATATCGCCGGGCCGTTGCGTGGTGCGTTGATCAAAGGCGTCGTGACGCAAGGCATCACGATCGACGAACTGCTCGCCGACGATCGCAAGATGACCGAGTTCGTCATGCGCCATGTCGGCGGGACATGGCATCCGTCGGGAACGTGCCGCATGGGTTCATCGAGCGATCCGCTGGCCGTGACCGATGCGCGCGGCGCGGTGCATGGCATCGAAGGTCTGCATGTATGCGACGCGTCGTTGATGCCGTCGATTCCATGCGCGAATACGAACGTGCCGACGATCATGATCGCCGAGCGCGTGGCGGATGCATTGCGCGGCACGGTCCTCGACAAGCATGAACCGGCCGCGCACGCCGTGACTCAGGCGCCGTAACCCACGATGCCCTTCACTTCGAGAAACGCTTCCAGTCCCCACTCGCCATATTCGCGCCCATTGCCCGACTGCTTGTAGCCGCCGAACGGCGAGCCCGGATCCCACGCCGGATAGTTCACGTAGACACTGCCCGCGCGCATTCTCATCGCCACGCGGCGCGCGCGCTCCTGATCCTGCGATTGCACGTAAGCCGCCAGGCCATAAGGCGTGTCGTTCGCGATGGCGATCGCTTCTTCTTCATCGCGATACGGCATGATCGCGAGCACCGGGCCGAAGATTTCCTCGCGCGCGATGGTCATCGAAGGATTCACGTTAGCGAACACGGTCGGCTTCACGTAATAACCGCGTTCGAGTCCAGCGGGACGCCCCGCGCCGCCCGTCACCAGTGCAGCGCCCTCTTCTATGCCGACATCGATCAGCCGCTGCACGCGTTCGAACTGCACGTCGCTGACGACGGGGCCCATCGTCGTCGCCGGATCGCTCGGTGAGCCGACGCGCTGCTTCTGCGCCGCGCGCAACGCGATCTGCACCACTTCGTCGTGCCGCGATGCGGGCACGAGCATTCGCGTCGGCGCATTGCAGGATTGACCGCTGTTGCTGAAGCACGAATTCACGCCGGCCGTGACGGCTACTTCGAAATCGGCATCGTCCAGCAGGATGTTCGCCGACTTGCCGCCGAGTTCCTGATGCACGCGCTTCACTGTCGGCGCGGCCAGCTTCGCGATCTCGATGCCCGCGCGCGTCGATCCGGTGAACGACACCATGTCCACATCCGGATGCGCGCTCAATGCCGCGCCGACGGTCGGACCATCGCCATTGACGAGATTGAAGACGCCTTTGGGCACGCCGGCCGCATCGATGATTTCGGCGAAAAGCACGGCGTTCATCGGCGACACTTCGCTCGGCTTCAACACCACCGTGCATCCCGCCGCGAGCGCAGGCGCGACCTTGCAGACAATCTGATTGATCGGCCAGTTCCACGGCGTGATGAGCGCGGCCACGCCCACGGGCTCGTGATTGATGAGCGTCGTGCCCTTCTTGCGTTGCCATTGAAAGCGTTCGACCGTGCGCAGCGTCTCTTCGATATGACGCTTGCCAAGCGCCGCCTGCCACGCATGAGCGAGCTTCGCCGGTGCGCCGATCTCGCGCGAGATGACATCGGCCATCTCGTCGTAACGCGCGACATACGCTTCGAGCAAACGCTCGAGCAACGCAACGCGCTCTGCGACGCTCGCCCGTGAAAACGATGAGAACGCACGCCGCGCCGCCGCGACCGCGCGATCGACATCGCGCGCATCGCCGAGCGCGACCTCGCCGATCGCTTCTTCAGTCGATGGATCGATGACCGGCAAACGTGTATCGCCGTACGGTTCGACCCATTCGCCGTCGATATAGAACTGCTGTAGATGTCGCATGGTTTTTCGTTGTGAAAGATTCAGGCTCGCGCCGCAGCCGAAGATCGCCGGCTCACGACGACGATCATCACGAGACACAAGGTCAACGCCGTCAGCATCGTGCTGATGGCGGCGATGGTCGGATCGATTTCATCGCGCAGCGTGACGAACATGCGGCGCGTGAGCGTCTGATTGTTGCCGCCCGAAATGAAGAGCGCAACGACGGTTTCATCGAGCGCCTGAATGAACACGAACACGGCACCCGAGATCACGCTCGCCTTGATCTGCGGCAACGTCACCGCCATGAACGCGCGAAAGCGATTCATGCCGAGACTGCGCGCGACCATCTCCTGCGTGCGATCGAACGTGCGCAAGTCCGCGCCGACGGAAATGAGCACATACGGCAGGCCGAGCATCGTATCCGCGATGATGAGACCGCCAAGCGTGTTCACATAACCCATCTGCGTGAAGACGAAGAACACGCCCACTGCAACGATGATGATCGGCACCATCAGCGGCAGCATCAGCAAGGTGCGCAGATAGCGCAACGACCAGTGCGATCCATACTGGATGCCGTATGCCGCCGCGATGCCGACCGGCGTCGCGATCAAGGCCGCGCACGTCGAGGCCGCAAAGGTGGTCTTCGCCGCATCGATCCACGCGGGATTATCGAAGAACGCGTGATACCAGCGCAACGAATACGCAGGCGGCGGAAACGTGAGGAAACGCGCATCCGAGAAAGACAGCGGCACGACGATGACCACGGGAATCATCAGAAACGCGAGAATCAGCATCACCGATGCACCGAGCGTCACGCGGCCGAACGATAAGGTATTCATTTCGCCCCCAGTGTCTTTTCGAGCGGAATCACGCGGCTCACGCAATAGAAGATCGCGCACACGCAAATAAGCAGCACCACGCTCACCGAGCTTGCCGCGCCCCAACTGTTGTAGATCTCGACGTTGCGGCTCACGATCATCGAGACCATCATCGACTTGCCGCCGCCCATCAGCTCGGGCGTGATATAGAAGCCGAGGCACAGCACGAAGACGAGCGTGACGCCCGCGAGCACGCCGCTCATGGACAGCGGCAGAAACACGCGCAAGAACACATGCAGCGGCGAACCGCCGAGACTCGCACCTGCTTGCGAGAGATTCGGCGGAATCTTCTGCATCGCGGAGTAGAGCGGCAGCACCATGAACGGCAACAGGATATGCACCATCGCGATGATCGTGCCGAACTGGTTATACGAAAGCTGCAAGGGGCGCTCGATCAGACCCATGCCGAGCAGCGCCTTGTTGATGAGACCGGTGCGTTGCAAGAGCACGAGCCACGCATACGTTCGCACGAGCACGCTCGTCCAGAACGGAAGAATCACCATGCCGAGCACGAGCGCGCTCCATCGCGGCGATATCGATGCCGCGAAATACGCGACAGGATAGCCGAGCAGCAGCGTAATCGCCGTCACGATGAAACTGAGCTTGAACGTCAGCAGAAAGGTGTCGAGATAGGCACCGGTAAAGACACGCTTGTAATTGACGAGCGAGAACACGCCGTCGTGATAGAACGATTGCCACGACAGCCACGCGAGCGGCACGACGAGCAATACGACGACCACGAACAGCGCGGGCGCCATCAACAGCAGCATCGCGCGGTCTTCGCGTCGCTGATGCCGCACCGATGGATCGATCGTCGCGGGTTGCATCACGGCGGGGTCCTGGAGAATCCGTTTGGCTGTCGTCATCATGCACCTACTGCATCGAGGAACTGATACCACGCAGCGACGAGCCGCACACCCGGCGCGCGCAACGCATGAAACGGTACGGGCCGCAAGCCGTCTTGCGCGAGCAGCGCGAGTTCGGGCTTCTCACCGAGCGCAAGCGCAGCGGCATGCTGACCGATCAGGCTCGCCATCGCGACACCCGCGCCGTTATAGCCGAGACAGAACGTGGTCGCATCGTCGCTGCGGCCCACGTGCGGCAATGCGTTGAAGGTCATCCCGACATAACCCGACCAGCGAAATTCCACCGGCACGTCCTTCAATTGCGGAAAGAGCGCGACCATCGCGCGTTGCAGCGCATCGAAGCCGGTCGGCTCGCCTTCCTTGCCGAACGCGTCGCGGCCGCCGAACAACATGCGGCCATCGACCTTGCGGAACCACTTCATCATGCGGCGCGTTTCGGTGTAGCTGCGGCGGTTCACCATCAACTGCGCATCGAGTTCCGGAGATAAGGGCGCGGTCGCGATCATCGCGCTTCTGAACGGCACGAGCTCGCGATGATATGAAGCGGTTGCCTCGGTCAGATTCGAATAGGCGTTCGTCGCGACGATGACCTGCTTCGCGCGCACCGTGCCGCCGGGCGCCGTCAACAGCACGCGGCCGTCCTGTTCGCGCGACATGTCGATGACAGGCGTCGCTTCGTAGATCGGCACGCCGCGCGCGTTCAGACCGGCCGCGATGCCGCGCACGTATTCGAGCGGCAGGATCGTGCCCGCGTCCGCGCTCAACACGCCGCCGACGAAGCCCTTCGAGCCTGTCTCATGTTCGACTTCAGCACGAGATTGCACGCTCATGGACGTATCGTTGAGCGTCGTGCGAATCCAGTCCGCCTCGGCGCATATCGATGCGAGCGCACGTTCCGTATGCGCGCAACGCAGGCTGCCCATATGTTCGAAGCGCGCGCGTTCGAGCTTGAACTCGTCGACGAACGCCTCGACGGTGCGCACGCCATCGTGCGCGAGCCGATGCATGCGCTTCGCGACATCGATGCCATGCGTGCTCGCGATCGTCGGAAACGAGAGACGAAACTTCGACGACACCACGCCGCCATTGCGTCCGCTTGCGCCCCAGCCGATCGGATTCGCATCGAGCACCGCGCATTCGACGCCGCGCTTTTGCAGCGCATAGGCGGCGCTCAAGCCCGAATAGCCGGCGCCGATGATCGCCACTTCGACATCGATATCGCGTGCAAGCGGTGCGCCGGTGCTCATCGGCGCGGCTATCGCCCGCCACAACGAGTCCGGTTGCGGGCGCAGCGGTGTCGTCGGGGCGCGCATGGTCAGGCGGCGGCGCGGAGTTCGTCGTCGACGGCATCCGCGAGCGCGGCGAGCGTCGCGAACTTCCACGTCGGCGTCGTCACGCTCTCGGGCACGGGTGTCGCGCCGAAGCCCTTCATGCCCTGGCGCCGCTCGATCCAGCATGTCGAATAACCGAGCTTCGTTGCGATGCCGATGTCGTGATACTGGCTCTGCGCCGTATGCAGGATCTCTTCGAACTTATAGCCGAACGCCGCCTGACGTCCACGGTTATAGGCAAAGAATTGCGGATCGGGTTTGGCGACGCCGGTCTCATCGCAGCAGACGGTATCGTCGAACGGATTGCCGAGCGTGTGAGCATAGGCCGACAACGCAACGCGATCCGCGTTGGTCATCGCGACAAGACGAAAGTGCTTGCGCAGACGCTTCAATGCCGCGACCGAGTCTTCGAATGCGGGCCATTCGAGCACATCGCGCTGGAATGCCGCGGCGGATTGCGCATCGTCGGGCAAGCCGAGTTTGCTCGCGAGATGCAGATACACGTTCGCCATTTCATGACTCGATCTGCCCGGATACTTCGCGCGCCCTTCCATGTACGGCTCGAAGATCTGATCGTCGGTCAGGTCCTTTGCCTTCGCTCCGCCCAGCCGGCGCACGGAATCGAGCACGCCTTTTTCGAAGTTGATCAGCGTGCCGACGACATCGAAGGTCAGGACCTTGAAATCGGTGAGATTCATTGCGTCATCCTTTTCGGGTTGCGTATCTACGTTTGCAGTCGAAATCGCCCGTGCACAGGCGGTGAGAAGAAATCAGGCCGACACGACGATCGTGTCTTGCGGATCGAGCGCGACCGTCATCGATGCGCCCGGCTCGGGGATGCGCTTGCGCGCGTCGTGGCTGCCGGGTTGCCGAAGACTGATCGCCGTGCCGTCGGCGAGCGCGGCGAACACGCGCAGGCTCTCACCTTGATAGAGCACTTCGGTCACGCGGCATGAAAGACGGTTCGCATCCGCATGACGGTTCTCGCCGTCGATGACGAGCTTTTCCGTTTGCACCGCGAGCAATAGCTTCTCGCCGCGCGGCAATGGATGCGCGGTGCGCAGAATCGTATCGCCGAGACGCACGGCATCGTCGCCGGCGCGCGTGACATCGAGCATCGTCGCTTCGCCGATGAAGCTCGCGACGAACGCATCGCAAGGACGGTCGTACAGGCGCTCGGGTGTGTCGATCTGCACGAGCCTGCCGTCCTTCAACACGGCGACGCGATCGCTCATCGTGAGTGCTTCGCGCTGGTCGTGCGTCACGTTGACGATGGTCGCCCCGAGCTGCCGATGCAGCCTGCGCAATTCGATTTGCATGGTCTCGCGCAGTTGCTTGTCGAGCGCGGACAACGGCTCGTCCATCAGAATGAGTTGCGGTTGAAACACCATTGCGCGGGCAAGCGCCACGCGTTGCTTCTGTCCGCCTGAAAGCTGATGGATGCTGCGGCTTTCATAACCTTTGAGTTCGACCATGGCGAGTGCTTCGGCGACGCGCTTCGCCCATGTCGATTTCGGCTCGCGCCGCGCACGCAGCGAGAACGCGACGTTCTCGCCTACCGTCATGTGCGGAAAGAGCGCGTAGTTCTGAAACACGATGCCGATATCGCGCTTGTGCGGTGGCGCAAATGTAATGTCACGCTCGCCGACCCACACGCTGCCCGAGCTCGGCTGCACGAAGCCGCCGAGAATGCCGAGCAGCGTCGTCTTGCCCGAGCCAGAAGGCCCGAGCAGCGAGACGAATTCGCCCGGCGCGATATCGAGCGATACGTCATCGAGCGCCGTCACCGCGCCATAGCGCTTCGTCGCGGACCTGATCGACACTCCCGTTTTAGCGCGTGCGTCCATGTCGTTCGTCTCGTCGGAAATAGAGGGGTTGGGAAAATACTAAGTCGCGATGTTTTTGACGGCAATTCCAAAATTGTTGGATCGGGCATAACATGAAGTCATGCCAAACCTTCGCAAGAAACTGCCGAGCGCCAATGCGCTTTTCGTATTCGAAGCGGCCGCGCGCTGCGGTAATTTCACGCGCGCCGCGCAGGAGCTTTATGTGAGTCAGCCCGCGGTGAGCCGCATGCTCGCGCGCATGGAGGACCATATCGGCGTGCGGCTTTTCGAGCGCGTGCGCGGCGGCATCGAACTCACGGAGAGCGGCGAGATTCTTTATCGCAAGATTTCCGAAGGCTTCAGCGGCATCGAAAGTGCGATCCGCGAAATCGAGGCGCGCGCGACGGGCATCGAGACCGTCACGCTTTCCGTATCGACCGGCTTCACCACGCATTGGCTCATGCCGCGCATGAGCCGTCTGAATCAGGCGTTTCCATCGGTCGATCTGCGGTTTCAATTGATATCGGGGCGCATCGGCGGGCCGCTCGTCGATGTCGATCTCGGCATGCGCTTTGTTCACGACGAAGAGATCGACGAGCACGCGGTGCTCGTGATGCCCGAGATGCTCTTGCCGCTTTGCAATCCGCGTTATCACGAACTCGCAGAGACCGATGCGGCGCGCGCGCATGGCGATACCGTCATCGTGATGGACGATGAAGAACGCGGCTGGCACGAGCGTTTTCATGCGTTCGCTTCAAAGGAGCGCCATGCAGCGGGCATGTTGCGTTTCAACGATTACGCGATCGTCGTGCAGGCGGCGTTGCTCGGACAAGGCATCGCGCTCGGATGGCTCAACGTGACGTCGCACTGGCTCGCGCAAGGCGCGCTCGTGCCCGCCGAAGAAGAACTGGTGGTCACGAGCCGGCGTTGCTGTCTGCTCACGCCGCCGAACAAGTCGATGCGGCCCATCGTCGCCAGCGTGCGCGAATGGATCATCCAGGAAGCGCTAAGCGACATGCGCTCCGTCGAAAGCAAATACCCGCGGCTGGGCTTGCGTGACGCGCTTGCCCAGACCGGCATCGAGCTCGGCTGAGCGCGCTTTTCTGCGCGCGCGCTCGACGAACGCGCTCGGCGTCATGCCGCACAGGCGCTTGAAATGCCGCGCCAGATGACTCTGATCGAAGAAGCCCACTTCCGTCGCGACGACCGATCCTGGCACGCCCGCGAGCAATAACGTCTGCGCGCGCCGCACGCGCAACTCGCACAGGTACTTGTACGGCGAAAGTCCGAATTGCTCGCGAAACACGGTCGCGAAGCGCGACACGCTCAGCGCCGAAAGATCCGCGAGTTGCGCGAGGCTCACGGTCTTGTCGAAATTGGCTTCGATGTAGGCGAGCGCGTCGACCAGATTGGCTTGGCTCATGGCGAAGTCTCGGAAGTAAGCGATTGCGCGTGCGTCGACGAAGCGCGCTGAAATCGTCTGATGGAAAACGAAGAAAGATCGATCGGCGTGCTGCCCGCATCGAGCAATTCGGCAAGCGTCTCGCCCACGCCCGGTCCGATCTGAAAGCCCGATCCGCTGAAGCCGAACGCGTAGAACAGGCCATCGGCCTTCGAACTCGGACCGATCACCGGCTCCGAATCCGGCAGATAGCTTTCCACACCGCTCCACACGCGAATCACATGCAGCGGGCGCATCGCGGGCACCATGCGGCGGAACTGCGCCAGTTGCGCGACGGTGTTCTCGGGCAGGACGGAAGCGCGTCGCGTGTCTGCGTCCGCGGGTCCGGGCGGTCCGCCCCCGAGCACGATATTGCCCCGCTCCACTTGCCGGAAATAAACGCTCTCTTCCTTGATCGACGTGTACACGCCCATCGAAGCCTTGAACACGTAAGGCACGGGTTCGGTCACCGCCATTTGCGGGCCGCGCGCGACGAGCGGCACGGGTTCGCCGAATTGCGTCGATAGCGTATTGGCCCACGCGCCCGCGCAAATCAGCACTTGCTCCGCCCGATACACATCGCCCGCCGCGCTTTCCACGCGAAAGCCGCCCGCTTCCTTTTCTACGCGCACCACTTCCGTGTTCTCGACGACGCGCGCGCCGAGCCGCGCGGCAGCACGCCCGAACGCGGGCGCGGCAAGACGCGGATTCGCGTGGCCGTCGAGCGGCGAGATGGATGCGGCGATCACGTCGCGGCCCAGAAAAGGAAAGCGCTTGAACATGGCCGCGCCTTCGAGCACTTCGAGATCGAGGTCGTAAGCGCGCGCATCGGCGGCATAGCGATGAAAGTATTCCGCGTCATGCGCGTGATAGCACACGCGGGTATGCCCCGATGGCAAGAACTCGACATCTTCGCCGAGCAGTTCGCGGGAACGCCGCCACGTTTGCAGCGCGCGATTCGACATTGCGAGTTGCTCCAGCGCGCGGCCTTGGCGACGCACGCCGCCGAAGTTCACGCCGCTCGCCTGTTGTCCGGTCAAGCCGCGTTCGAGCAGGATCACGGAACGCTTGCGACGGCGCAAAAAGAAAGCGGTCGTCGTGCCGACGATGCCCCCGCCGATCACGATCACATCGGCGCGCTCGTTCATTCGCTGGTCTCCAGATCCTTGTGCGGCGCGAGCGCCATGGGCAGAGGTTTCACCGGTGCTTGCCCGCGCAAGCGGCCGACCGCTTCCAGCGGCACGCGTGCTTCGGCTGCAATGACTTCCGCGCCCGCATGTGCGCAGAAGCGGCCCTGGCATCGGCCCATGCCGACGCGCGAAAAAGCCTTCGCGCGATTCGCTTCCTTTGCGCCCATGTCGTTCACGACGCGCCTCAGGTCGCCTGCCGTTATCGCTTCACATCGGCACACGATGGTTTCATCCGGCAAGGCGGCGGCAAAGCGCGCGGGCCACGGAAACGCGGCGCGCAAGCCGGAAGCAAAACGCGTGAAGCGATTTAGTTGCAAGCGCAACTTGTTGGCTTCGTCTTCGCTGCACGTCATGCCGATGTCCTTCAACGCCGCGAGCGCCGCAAGACGTCCCGCGCGCTCGGCGGCATCCGCGCCGCGCACGCGCGCGCCATCGCCGGCAAGATAGGTGCCTTTCACGTTGCTGCGGCCATCCACATCGGCGATGGGAAGCCACTGTTGCAACGCCTGATCGAAGCGGAACTCGCAGCCCGCGAGATCGGCGAGCTGTGTTTCAGGGCGCAAGTGATAGCCGAGCGCGACGGCATCGCATCCGACTTGCAGCATCGCGCCATCGGCTTGCCTGACGCGCACGCCTTGCACGCCATGCTCGGGCGTGCCTCGAATCTCGACCGGCGTGATGCCGCGATGAACCGGCACGCGCGCATCTTTCAGCACGCGCATCAACGCAACGCCCTTCCTTAACGCCGATGGAATCGCGAGCAGTTGCGGCAACGCGCGCAGACGCTGCGCGAACGTCGATGTATCGAGCACCGCACTTACTGTCGCGCCCGCCTTCACGTATTGCGCGGCGACGAGATAGAGCAACGGACCGGTGCCCATCATCACGACGCGCGAACCGATCGCGCAGCCCTGCGATTTGAGCGCGACCTGCGCGCCGCCGAGGCTATACGCGCCCGCGTGATGCCAGCCGGGAACGGGCATCAGCCGATCGGTCGCGCCGCTGCAAATGATGAGCGCATCGAACGCGAGCTTGCGATGACGCGTGCCGCTCACCGTGTGCAGTGCATTCGGCTCGATGTTCCAGACGAGCGTATCGGGCACGTAGTCGATCTTCGGGCGCAACGCATCGAACGCATCGTGCAATGCACGCGCGCGCGTTGCTTCCGTACCGTACAAGGTCTCGTACGTGCGCTTGAATCCTTCCGGCTGACGACGATAGATCTGCCCGCCGTCGCGTCTGCCTTCATCGATAACGACGGGACGCAAGCCCGCTTCGACGAGCGCCTGCGCCGCACGCACGCCCGCCGGTCCTGCGCCGATCACGATCACAGTCGCGGCCATACGCCCTCCTGCGCTTCTGCAAGACGCGTGACGATCGACATGCCTTCGGCCGCCTGCGTCGTGCACGCGCGCACGCGCTCGCCGTTAGCGGTCCACACCCAGCAGTCCTGGCATGCGCCCATTACGCAGAAGCCCGCGCGGCGGCCATCGCCGAACTCGGAGTCGCGCAATGCTTCCTGCGATGTGAGCAGCGCGACCATCAGCGTGTCGCCTTCGGCTGCGAGCGCGCGCTTGCCGTCGATGACGATCTCGAACGTCCTGCGTCCTTTCTCGGCGACTCTCACGAAGCGTCCGCTCATGCCGTCACCGTTTCCATCGACTGCATGCGGGCGAGATCGTCGGCGCTGTGATGACACAGGATGTGCGCGCCCGAAGGCAAAGTCTTCTTCGCGGGCGGCGTCACGTTGCACTTGCCGTCGATGCGCGCCGCACAGCGCGAACGGAAGCTGCACAACTCGGGCGCATCGCTTTCCGGACCGAGCGCGGGCAATGCGCCGAGCGCCATCGCACGACGCGAATCGAGCCAGCCGGGACGCAACGCAGGAACCGAATCGACGAGCAAGCCCGTATAAGGGTGATACGGCGGATGCGAAAGCGCATCGCGCTGGCCCGCTTCGACGCACTGGCCCGCATACAGCACGATGACTTCATCGCAGATGGCGCGCACGGTCGAGATGTCGTGGCTGATGAACATGTACGACACATTCAGTTCGCGACGCAGCTCGGCGAGCAGATCGAGAATCGCCGCGCCGACGACCGTATCGAGCGCGGACGTCACTTCATCGCAGAGAATGAGCTCGGGATTCGCCGCGAGCGCGCGCGCAAGATTCACACGCTGCTTCTGCCCTCCCGACAGGCCGCCCGGCTGACGCTTCGCGATCGATGCAGGCAGCTTCACGAGATCGAGCAGCTCCAGCATGCGCTTTTGCGCGGCCGCGCCACGCAGACCGTGATAAAAGTTCATGGGCCGCGCGAGAATATCGGCAATGGTGCGGCTCGGGTTCAACGCGGTATCGGCGTTCTGAAACACGATCTGTACGCGACGATATTGATCCAGCGTGCGTTCCGATAGTTTCGCTGGCAACGACTTGCCGTCGAGCAGCACGTCGCCGTGCGCGCGATCGACGAGACCCGCGATCACGCGCGCGAGCGTCGTCTTTCCCGAGCCCGATTCGCCGATCACGCCAAGCGTGCTGCCGCGCGCGATCTTCAGGCTCACATCATCGAGCACGCGCACGGCGGGCACGCCGTTCGCATCGATGCGTCCATAGCCCGCGCTCAGATTGCGGATTTCGAGCAGCGGGACTTTGCGCGCATCGTCGGGCGTTGCGCGTTCCACTTCGGGACGGCGCGTTGCCGCGAGCAACTGGCGCGTGTACTCGTCGGCCGGCGCGTCGAGCACTTGCGCGGTCGCGCCGTTCTCGCGCACGCGTCCACCGTTCAACACGACGATGCGATCCGCCATCTGCGCGACGACCGCGAGATCGTGCGACACATACACGGCCGTCGTGCCCAGCTCGCGCACCACGCCCTTGAATGCGGCGAGCACTTCGATCTGCGTGGTCACGTCGAGCGCGGTGGTCGGTTCATCGAACACGACGACGGCGGGATCGGTGATCAGCGCCATTGCCGCCATCAAGCGCTGCAACTGGCCGCCCGACACCTGATGCGGATAACGATCGCCGATGGTCTCGGGATTCGGCAACGCGAGCGAACGAAACAGGCTGATCGCTTTCTCACGCGCGACAGCGGGCGTCATGAGTTTGTGCAGCAGCGCGGGTTCCGTGACTTGATCCATGATCGTGCGCGCCGGATTGAAGCCCGCCGATGCGCTCTGCGCGACATACGCGACGGTGCGCGAACGCAATGCGCGACGGCCCTTCGCGTCGAGCGACAACACATCGGTATCGCCGATCTTCACCGAGCCGCCCGCGATAGAACAACCACCGCGCGCATGACCGAGCAGCGCGAGCGCGATGGTCGTCTTGCCCGAGCCCGACTCGCCGATCAGCGCGAGCACTTCGCCCTTCTTCACCGTGAAGTCGACGCCCTTCACGATCTCGACGACGGGATCCGGCGCCGCGCCAGCAACGACGCGCAAGCCTTTCACTTCGATCATGTTCGTGCCTGTGTTCGATGTCATTGGCCGCCTCCATGCGAACGCGCGCCATGACGACGCAAACTGTCGATGAGCAGATTCACGCCTACAGTCAGCGTCGCGATCGCGACTGCCGGCATCAGCACCGCGGGCGCGCCTTCCGCCAGCCCGCCGATGTTCTCGCGCACGAGCGAGCCCCAGTCCGCGTTCGGCGGCTGCACGCCGAGACCGAGAAAGCTCAGGCCCGAAAGCAGCAGCACGATGAACACGAAGCGCAGGCCGAAGTCCGCGAGCATCGGGTGAATCATGTTGGGCAGCACTTCGACGCGTGCGATATAGAAGAGCTTCTCGCCGCGCGCCTTCGCGACCTGCACGTATTCGAGCGTCATGATGTTCACCGCGAGGGAGCGCGAGATGCGGAAGGCACCGGGGATATAGGCGAGTGCGGCGACCATCATCAGCATCGGAATGGACGAGCCGAATGCGGCAATCACGACGAGCGCAAGAATCTTGCTCGGGATCGAAATGAGCGCATCGAACAGGCGGCTCAGCACTTCATCGACCCAGCGTCCCGACACGGCGGCCACGAGACCGAAGAACGTGCCGATGACGCTCGCGGCCACCGTCGCGGCGAGCGCGAGGCCGACCGTGTACTGCGTGCCGTAAAGAATGCGGCTCAGCATGTCGCGGCCGAGATAGTCGGTGCCGAGCAGATGTGCCGCACTATACGAGCCGAACACTTCCGTCGATGTGAACGCGCCGCCTTTATAAGGCGCGACAACCGGCCCGACGAACGCGATCACGAGCCAGAACACGACGATGAACAGACCGATGAGACCCAGCACCGAAAAGCGGTTGACGAGGCGGCTCATGAGGCCGCGCCTGACGACGACGGGCGCTTGCTCCTGCGGGGCATCGGCGGGCGGCTGATCGTATAGCACGGTCGTGGCGTGAGAAGTGACGTTCCGATTCATCGTTGACGCAGCCTCGGGTTGGAGACGATCTGAGCCAGATCGGCGATGAGCACGAGCGCGAGATAAGCCGCGCAGAACACCATCACGCAGCCCTGCACGAGCGGCATGTCGCGATTGGTGACGGCGTCGACCATGAGGCTCGCAAGACCGGGATAGTTGAAGATCGATTCGACGATCACCACGCCGCCGAACAGATACGAGAGCGAGAGCGCAACCGCATTTGCAATCGGCCCGATGGTGTTCGGCAACACATGCCGCAACACGACGCGCATGGGCGAGGCGCCTTTCAGCACCGCCATCTCCACATACGAAGCGTTGAGCTGATCGAGCACCGCCGCGCGCGTCATGCGCGCCATCTGCGCGACGATCACGCAGCAGAGCGTCATCACTGGCATCGCATAGGTCCGCACGAGCGCGCCGAACGACGATACATCCGACAGATACGACAACGCCGGCAGCCAGCGCAGCTTCACCGCGAAGATCAGCACCGCGATGGTCGCGACGAGAAACTCGGGCACCGCCACCGTCGAAAGCGTGAGCACGTTGAGCACGCGATCGACGAGCGAGCCGCGATACATCGCCGAGAGAATGCCGATGAACAACGCGATCGGCACCGAGACCAGCGCGGTCAACCCCGCGAGCACGAGCGAATTCGGCAGACGCGTCGAGATGAGTTCACTGACCGGCAGATTGTTCGACAGCGACGTGCCGAAGTTGCCCGTCACCACATGCAGAAGCCATTGCAGATAACGCGTGACGGCAGGCTGATCGAGGCCGAACTGATGCCGCAGCGCGGCCACCTGTTCGGGCGTCGCCGCCTGACCGAGCGCCTGTTGCGCGGCATCGCCCGGCAAGAGACCGGTGATGCCGAACACCACCATCGACACGATCAGCAGCGTGAGCAGCGCGAGGCCGAGGCGCGCGGCGACGAGTCGTTGCGCATGAGCTTTCATCGGATAAACGCCTCTCTCTCGTTGAAGGTTTGACTGCGCGCGCCATCGGAAGATGGCGCACATCCCGCTTCAAAGCATGCTCATGCCTCGAGCCACACGTTCTCCGCGAACATCCAGCCCATCAGGCCCGCGAGCGGAATGCCGCCCAAGCCCTTCAGCTTCGTCGTATGCGCGTCGAGCGAACTCTGGAACATCGGAATGCCGATGCCGCCGTCCGTATGCACGAGCTCCTGCATGTCGCCGTAAATCTTCTTGCGCTTCGCATCGTCCGGTTCGCCACGCGCGGCGACGAGCATCTGGTCGAACTGCGGGCTCTTCCAGTTCGCTTCGTTCCACGGCGCATCGGATTTGAAGAACTGCGTGAAGATCACGTCCGCACTCGGGCGCGCGTTGATGTTGCCGAAGCCGAGCGGATGCTTCATCCAGTGATTCGACCAGTAACCATCCGCCGGCACGCGCGTCACTTGCAGATTGATGCCCGCTTGCGGCGCGACCTGCTGCATCAGTACGGCCATCTCCACGGAACCTTCCGCCGCCGGCGATGCGTACAGTTGGATCGGCGTGCTGCCCAGCTTCGCCTTCTGGAAGTGGAACTTCGCCTTGTCCGGATCGAAGCCGCGTTGCGGCAGACCCGACATGTAGTACTTGTTGCTCGGATCGATAGGCTGATCGTTGCCGATCGCGCCATAGCCGCGGAAGATCGTCTTGCGCATCTGCTCGCGATCCATCAGGTACATCATGCCGCGGCGGAAATCCGCATTGCCGGTGATGCCGCCATCGTCGCGCATGATGAGATCGGTGTACTGGCCCGTCTTCGTTTCCAGCACCGCGAAGCCCGGCGTGCCCTTGATCCGCTCGGTCGAGCGCGCGCTCACTGCATTGATGAGCTGCACGTCGCCGGACATCAGCGCGTTCACGCGCGCGGGTTCGTCCGCGATGCCGATCAGCTCCACTTCGTCCAGATGCGGCATGCCCGGCTTCCAGTACTTCTCGTTGCGCACGCCGACGGTACGCACGCCCGGCGAGAACTCCTTCAGCTTGAACGGGCCCGTGCCGACCGCCGTCTTGAAGTCCGTCGTGCCATCCTTGATGATGAGGAAGTGCGAGTCCGCGAGAATCACGGGCAGGTCCGCGTTCGCGCCCGTCAGCGTGATCGTGAGCTCGTTCGGGCCGGTCGCCTTGATTTCCTTGAACTGATCGGCGAGCGTCTTCGCCTTCGAGCCGACCGCCGGATCCTTATGGCGCATCAGCGAATAGATGACGTCCTGCGGCGCGAGCGATTTGCCATCGTGGAACTGCACGCCGCTGCGCAGCTTCACGACCCACACGGTCGCGTCTTTCGTTTCGAGCGATTCGGCGAGCGCCATCTTCGCGCCGAGATGATTGTCGAGTTCGGTCAGGCCGCTGTAGAACATGAAGCCGCGCGCGTAGTCCGTGCCGAGCGCGCCCTTCGCCGGATCGAGCGTATCGGCGGCTGACGACGACTGCGTCGCCACGCGAATGCGTCCGCCCTGCTTCGGCTTGTCCTGCGCGAAAGCCGCGCCGCTCGCGGTGAGCAGACCCGCGCCCGTCATTGACATGAGTCCGCCCGCGGCCATCGCGCGAAGGACATTGCGCCGGGACGCGCCACGGCGCGTCAGTTCTTCCAGGCGTTTGCCGGCATCGGCGTGAACGAGTGCTTCAGGCGATTTGTCGATGCTCATGAACTTCTCCGCGATAGGGACTGTGAATGTTCGACGGCTTGGTTATTGGATGAAGGCCGTCTGTCTTTGCTTTCGATGCTTCAATAGAAAACGTCTTTGATCGAGTAATACGCGCCGACGAGCGGCAGGAACCACGGCTTGCCCGTATGGCCCGGAATCGCGGGCCAGTCGAAATCGCGCCACGGGTTCGCATCGGCGTTGCCGTTCATCACGTCGGCCATGATCTGGCCCATGTGCGTCGACATCTGCGTGCCGTGGCCGCTGTAGCCCATCGAGAAATAGATGCCATCGTGCTGGCCCGCGCGTGGCAGGCGATCCGCGGTGATATCGACGAGACCGCCCCAGCAATAGTCGATGCGCGCACTGGCGAGACTCGGGAAAATAGCTGCGAGATTCGCCTGCAGGATGCGTCCGCTCTTCGCGTCCGATGGACGTTCCGACGCGGTGAAGCGCGCGCGGCCGCCGAGCAGCAAACGTGAATCGGGCGTCACGCGAAAATAGTTGTGCATCAGGCGGCTCGTCGTGTACGAGCGGCGCTGCGGCAACAGTTGCTTCAGTTGTTCCGCTGGCAGCGGCTCCGTCACGATGATGAACGAGCCGACCGGTGCAAGCCTGCGCCGATACCACGCGAACGGTCCATGCTTCGAAGGCCCTGTCGCGATCAGCACTTGCCTTGCGCGCAACGTGCCGCGCTTCGAATCGATTCGATAGGCGCCGCCTTCCTTCGCGATCGCCGTGACTTCAGCGTGCTCATAGAGACGCGCGCCTTGCCTCGCCGCTGCATTCGCGAGGCCGACGGCGAACTTGCCCATATGCATCTGTCCGCCGTGACGTTGCAACAGCCCGCCGTGAAAGGCATCGGACTGCACTTCATTGCGGACCTGCTCGCGATCGAGCACATCGATATCCGGATCGACTTCGCGCCGGATCAACTCGGCGGTCGTCGCGATATGTTCGAGATGATGCGGCTTCGCGGCGAGCTTCAGCTTGCCCGACGCGAGATAGTCGCAATCGATGTCTTCTTCGCGGATCAAACGTTCGACCGTGCTCACCGCCGCCGCATACGCGCGATAACAGCCTTGCGCGCGCTCCACGCCGAGTTGCGAGCGCAGCGCCGCATAATCCTGCGCGACGCCCGTATTGCATTGACCGCCGTTGCGTCCCGACGCGCCGCCGCCCATGCGCCCGGCATCGAGCACGACGACCGACGCGCCGCGCTTCGCCAACGCGAGCGCCGCCGACAAACCGGTGAACCCGCCGCCGATCACGGCGACATCGGCCTGGCCATCCGCCGGGCCTTCGCACGTCGAGATGATCGAAGGCGCGGTATCGAGCCAGTAGGAGTCGAGTTTCATCGGCATTGCTCGCGTGAAGTGGCTTCGATTACAGACCGAGTTGACCGGCGAGATCGCCGATGGTGTCCACTTCGTAATACTCGTAGTACGGCGTGCCCGGCTCGTGGCCGCGCTTCACGAACGCCTTGTGCTTGATGCCCATGTCGTGCGCGGTCATCAGGTCGTAGCGCAGGCTCGACGACACATGCAGCACGTCTTCCGGATTGCAGTTCAATTGATCGAACATGTACTCGAAGCCCTGCATGCGCGGCTTGTACGACTGCGCCTGCTGCGCCGTGAACACGCGATGAAACGGCGCGCCGAGCTTGTCGACGTTGCTCTGAATCTGATCGTCCGATGCGTTCGACAGAATCACGAGCTTGTACTTCTTCGCGAGACGCGAGAGACCTTCCGGTACATCCGGATGCGGGCCCCACGTCGGCACGGCGAGGTAGTATTTTTCGGCTTCGGCTTCGTTGAATTCGACGTTCATGCGCTCGCACGCGCGGCGCACCGAATTGACGATCACGTCGCGATACGGCTTCCACGCGCCGAGCACTTCGTCGCGGCGATAGCCCGCGAAGAACTTGACGAATTGTTCGAGGTCGTCGCCCTGCAGGCGGTCTGCGTACATCTCGCGGGTCATGTCGGCCATGCGGAATTTCGTCAGCGTGCCGTAGCAGTCGAACGTGATGTACTTCGGCTCGAAATCGATCATGATGTCAGTCCTGTCGTGTGTTGGTTGAAACAAGAAACAGCGAAGTGTCGAGAAAATTTAAACAAGGCAAAAATGACTGATGGCGTTGAATGCGTGCCTCGCGACGATATAAGTCATGCGTTTTGAGGCGTCGCCACAGCAGAAAATGCGGCGCACGTTTGGAACGATCGTGCGCTTCAGACTTCCGTATCGATGAGCACGCTCTTGAAGCGCAGATTCGCTTCGTAAGCCTGCCGTCCGAGATCCTTGCCAATGCCCGAGCGCTTGTAGCCGCCCGTCGGAATCACGAAATCGCTGGTACGTCCATAGCGATTCACCCATACCGTGCCCGCTTCGATGCCGCGCACCATGCGCAACGCGCGACCGATGTCCGCGGTATGCACGCCCGCAGCAAGGCCGTAGTCCGGATGCGCTGCGAGTTCCAACGCTTCTTCTTCGGTGTCGAACGACTGCACGGTGAGCACCGGGCCGAAGATTTCATTGCGCACGGCGTCGCTCTCCTGCGTGACGTCGCACAGCAACGTTGGCGAATAGAACGCGCCGGGCGTCGCAGCATCGGCACGCTTTCCGCCGCAACGCACGGTCGCGCCGTTCGCGATGCTGCGCTTAACGATCGCATCGATGCGCTGCGCCTGCGGCTCCGAAATGATCGGCGGCAAGGTCGTGCCCGCAGCCCAGGTCGCGCCCGCTTTCAGTTCGCCGAATGCTTGCGCGATGCGATCCGTCAGTTCTTCGGCGATGCCGCGCTGCACGAGCAGCCTCGATCCCGCGACGCACACTTGCCCCGCATTCCCCGTGATCGCGCCCGCGATGCGACGTGCGACCTCATCGATGCGCGGTGCGTCGGCGAACACGATCTGCGGGCTCTTGCCGCCCAGTTCCAGCGTGACCGGCTTCGTGCCGCTTTGCGCGCATGCGGCCATGATCGCGGCGCCGGTGTGCGTCGATCCGGTGAACGTCACTTTGCCGATGCGGGGATGACGCACGAGCGCATCGCCGGTGGTGCGGCCATCGCCCTGAACGACGTTGAAGATGCCCGGCGGCACGCCCGCTTCGAGCGCGAGCTCGGCGAGACGCAACGCGCTGAACGGCGTCATCTCCGAAGGCTTCAGCACGACCGCGTTGCCCGCCGCGAGCGCGGGCGCGGTCTTCCATATGCCCATCACGAGCGGAAAGTTCCACGGAGCAATCGCGCCGATCACGCCATACGGCTCCGCGATCGTCATGCCGAGATGTCGATGATCCGTTGCCGCAACATCGCCGCCGATCTTGTCGGCAAGCTCCGCATAGAAGCGAATGCTCTCGGCGGTGAACGGCACGTCCCAGTTGTATGCGTCGCGCACCGGGCGCGTCGAGCCGATCGCTTCGAGCGGCGCGAGATTCGCAGCGTCGGCAGCGACGAGATCGGCGAACTTGCGCAGCACGCGTGCGCGCTCGCGTGGCGCGCGGCGGGCCCAGTCGCTCTTTTTGAACGCGCTGTAGGCGTTCTGCACCGCGTAGTCGATCATCGCGTCATCGGCGACGGGCACCGAGGCATACGCGACGCCATCCGACGGACGCGTTACCTCGATTCGCGACGCGCCCGCATCGATCAGTTCGCCGCCGATGAAGTGCCCGCTTCTGATGACGATGCTGGCAGGATCGAACCGGTCCATATGCGTGAGTCCTCCTCGGCATGTTGCGTTGACATGACTCCATCGTAGGGCCAGCGCGCCGGCATATTTCGCCGACAAAATTGCCGATTCGGCACAGCGCGCGCGTTCTTGCCGCGATAACCTGCGGTTTTGCGTTGCACCACGCGGCGGAATCTCGCGCCGTGCGGGACAGGAAGATCGTCCTAGCCATGCGCGCTGCGCGGTGTCAAAGTCACGGTAAATGTCTTCAAACTGAGGAGGCCGCGTGCCTGACTCGAACAATAACGAAGTGGTCGAATACCGGGCTTTCACGCTCGACGACCTTCCTGCAGCGCACGCGTTGTCCGCGTCCGTGAAATGGCGGCATCGCGCGGACGATTGGCGTTTCGCGGCGCGTATCGGCAGCGGCTTCGCGGCGGTCGATCAGAACGGTGCGCTCGTCGGTACGGCGCTCGCGTTTCAGTTCGGCGCGGATGCGGCGACGCTCGGCATGTTCATCGTGTCGCCGGAACATCAGCGGCGCGGCATCGGGCGCGGACTGCTCGACCGCCTGCGTGCGAAGCTCGGTCCGCGCATGCTGCTGATCCACGCATCGAACGAAGGCAAGCCGCTTTGCGTGGAACGCGGCTTCGAAACCATCGACACCATTCATCAACATCAGGGCGCGGCCTTTCAGCCGCCGCTCGTTTCGCTGCCGCCGGGCGAACGGCTCCGTCCGATCGGCGCGAAGGATACGCCGCGTCTTGCCGCGCTGGCATCGCGCGCAAGCGGGCTGGATCGCACGGAACTCATGCCGCAATTGCTCGATGTCGCGAGCGGCATCGCACTCGATCGCGATGGCGAACTGATCGGCTTCGCGCTCTTCCGACGTTTCGGCGATGGTCACGTGATCGGCCCGGTCGTCGCGCCCGAGTCGGCGGACCAGAGCCGCGCCAAAGCGCTGATCAGCTATTGGCTCGCGCTGAACGCGGGCATGTTCGTGCGCATCGATACGCCCTTGCGTTACGGCCTTTCCTCGTGGCTGGAAGGACTCGGCCTGCCGCTCGTCGATACCATCGAGCAGATGGCGCTCAACGGCAAGCCATCCACCGATGCGACGTTCACGCAATTTGCGCTGACGAGCCAGGCCGTGTGGTAATCGATCGTCACGCCTTCGCGAGCCACGCGAACTCCGCGAACCGATAGCCCATCACGCGTCCTGACGGCGTCCCCTTCAAGCCGCGCAAGTTCGAGCTTTGCGCGTCGATGAAGTTGATGAAGGCCGGAATCACGAGACTGTTCTTCTCGTAGACGATGGTCTGCATGTCGCCGTACATCTGCTTGCGCTTCGCTTCGTCGCGTTCGCGGCGCGCCTGTATCAACAGTTGATCGAACTGCTCGTTCTTCCAGCCGGACTCGTTCCAGTTCGCGTTCGAGCGAAAGAACTGCGTGTACAGCAGATCGAGCGTCGGGCGCGGCAGGATCGAGCCGTAGGTCATCGGATACTTCATCCAGTAGGTCGTCCAGTAACCATCGGCGGGCACGCGGCGCACGTTGATGTCGACGCCCGCCTGTTTCGCCGCCTGCTGGATCAGCATCGCGGAATCGAGCGCGGTCTCGACGGATGGCGGCGCGATGATCTCCGCACGCGCGCCCGGCGTGCCGGCCTTCTTGAAGTGGAACTGCGCCTTGTCCGGATCGAACGTGCGCTGAGGCAATCCCTTCATGAAGTATGGATGCCACTCGGGCACCGGATGATCGTTCGCGAGCGTGCCGTGTCCGCGCAACATCACGTTCACGATGCGCTGGCGATCATGCAGATACTTGATGCCTTCGTTGAAGTCCGCGCTCTTCGTCGTCAGCATGTCCTGCCGCAGCGCGAGATCGGAATAGAGTTGCGACGGACTTTCGAGCACGGTCACCTTGCCGGTCTGCTTCACGCGGTCGACATCGCGCGCGGGCAGTGGCGAGATGAGCTGCACATCGCCCGCGAGCAGCGCATTGGTGCGCGCTGCATCATCGCCGATGCCGATGATCTCCACCTCATCCAGATACGGACGCCCCGGCTTCCAGAAGTTCGCATTGCGCGCGCCGATGCAGCGTTGCGCCGGCGTGAACTCTTTGCATGTGAACGGTCCCGTGCCGTTGCCCTTCGAAAAATCGGTCGTGTTCGCGGCGACAATCACGAGATGCGGAATCGCGAGCAGCGCGGGAAGATCGACGTTCGGCTCGGTCAGCGTGATCTCGACTTTCAACGGTCCCGCCGCCTTCACCGAGCTGATGCCATCCGCTATCGATTTCGCTTTCGAGCCGGTCGCCGGGTCCTTGTGACGCATCAACGAGAACACGACATCGTCGGATGTCAGCGGCTTGCCGTCGTGGAAATGCACGTTGGGCCGCAGCGTGACGGTCCATGTCGTGAAGTCGTCGGATTCGAGCTTCTCCGCGAGCGCGTTCTGCGTCTTGAAGTCGGCGTCCAGTTCGGTGAGGCCGCTATAGAACATGTACGCGCGAGCGTAATCGCCGGTATGCGTTCCCTTCGCGGGATCGAGCGAGTCCATCAGCGACTGATTCGCGAGCGCCACGCGGATGCGTCCGCCGCGTTGCGGCGCGGGCTCGTTCCCGGCGAATGCAAGCGACGATGCGCCCGGCAAGATCAGCGTCGCCGCACCCGCCGCGGCAAGCGTTTTGATCGCCTTGCGGCGGCTCGGATCGGCAACTACGAAGTCCTTCGGCAATGTCATGTGAGCCTCGCTCGTTCATTGTCGTTTCAACGGATGAGATGCAACCTGCCTTCACAGCGCCATGCAAAGCCGATAGGCGTCATAGATGGCCGTATGGATATCGCGCGACGCGCTGGCATCGCCGATGCGGTACAAGTGGAACTGTCCTTCCTCGCGTTCCTTCGCTTCGGGTTGCGGCTTGCCTGTCGCGAATGCTTCGACATCGGTGTAGCCGTCATTGGCCGAATACATGCGCGCCGCTTCGAAGAGATCCTCGACCGCGAGCATGCCGCGCTCGACCACGACATGATCCGCTTCCATCTCGACGAGCTCGTTCGTCAGATGATGACGGAACACGGCGCGGCGCTTGCCGCCATCGGTCGCGCTCACTTCGATCAATTCGATGTTCGTGCGGACCGGAACATCCCAGCGCGCGATATTGCGCATCCAGACCTGATCGTCGCCGCGTCCGCCGGTTTCCTGCGCGGGCACGCTGTCGATGAGCGCGAGCGATACAGCAAGGCCCGCATCGACATAACGCTCGGCGCAGAGATACGCGTTATGCCGGCCCGTGCCGTCGTAGACGAGCACGCTGCCTTCGCGCGGCGGCGTTTCGGTGAGCGCATCGAAGACGGACTTGCAGAGCTCGCCGCCCGGCAACGCATCCAGATTCGGCAGGCCGCCCGTCGCGACGATGACCACATCCGCGCCATGATCGAGCACGTCGCTCAACTCGGCGTAGTGGTTGTAGCGCACATCGACAGCGAGCTTGTCGAGTTGCGCCACGCGCCAGTCGACGATGCCGATAAGATCGCGCCGCCAGCTTCCCGTCGCCGCGAGCAACATCTGTCCGCCCGCCTCCGAGTTCGCCTCGAGCACGGTGACGTCATGGCCGCGCGTCGCGCAGATGCGCGCGGCTTCGAGGCCCGCAGGTCCCGCGCCGACGACGAGCACGCGCTTCTTCTGCGCGGCCTCCGGTATGTCATGCGTGAGATACGTCTCGCGCGACGTCGCCGGGTTATGAATGCACGTCGCGCGATAGTTGCGGCAGAACGATGCGCCGACGCACGGCCTCGCTTCATCCTCCTTGCCTGCTTCGACGAGCTTCACGAGATGCGGCTCCGCGATATGCGCGCGCGTCATGCCGACCATGTCGAGCAGACCTTCGCGTATCGCATAACGCGCCGTGGCGAGATCGGCGATCTTCGCTGCGTGGAAGACGGGCAGATCGACCGCGCGCTTGAACGCGGCCGCTTTGGGCAGCCACGGTGCAGACGGCACGAACATGCCCGGCATCGAGTTGACCGCGAGCGACATCTTCGTGTCCATGCGCCCGAACGTGACGTTGAAGAAATCGAACAGACCCGTGCTCTGCAGGATGCGCGACATCTCCAGCCCTTCCTCGAAGCTGCATCCGTCTTCGAGCGCGAAGCGAAAGCCGACGATGAAATCGTCGCCCACCTGCTTGCGTATTTCTTCGTGAACCTCGATTGCGAAGCGCACGCGATTCGCCGTCGAACCGCCGTATTTATCGGTGCGCAGGTTCACGGTCGGGTCCATGAACTGGCCGATGAGATGCCCGCCCGCATGCGTTTCGATGCCGTCCAGACCGCCATCGCGGCAGCGCTTCGCCGCAAGGCCGAAGTCGCGGATCACGCGTTTGATGTCGGCATCGTGGATAGCCTGCGGCATCGCCCGATGCAGCGTTTCGCGCACGGCCGATGGCGCGATCATCGGCAGCCACGGTTCCGTGTATGCATCGCCGCGCCGCCCGAGATGTGTGATCTGGCACATGAGCGCTGCGCCGTGCGTATGGACGCGATCGGAAAAGCGCCGCAGATGCGGCACCACGGCATCGGTCGAGACGTTGATCTGCTGGAACGTATTGGGACTGTCGAGACTGACGTTCGACGAGCCGCCGAACATCGTCAGCGCGATACCCCCTTTCGCCTTTTCCTCGTGATACCGTTGATAAACCTCCTGAGGGAATTCATCACGCGTGAGACGGCTCGCGTGACTCGTGCTCATCACACGGTTTCTGAGTACGAGATGCCTGAGGGCAAAGGGCTGAAGCAACGGGTCCGACGAAGCAGTGGTCATGGCCTGCGAGAAGAAGTAAGCGTCGGACTCAAGGTAAGGAGGTCAATATGCGCCGTCAAATTACAAATGGATGCACGCCCCTTAACATGGTGTTGTATGAGTCTGCGACTTCCGTCCCTTCAGGCACTGCTCGTCTTCGAAACATCCGCGCGGCTCTTGAGCTTCACCAAGGCGGCCGGCGAACTCAACGTGACGCCCGTCGCCGTGAGCCGCATGGTGGCGCGTCTCGAAGACGCGCTCGGCTTCAGGCTCTTCGATCGCACGAAGCTAGGGCTTACCCTGACCGATCGCGGCGCAACATTGCAGCGCGCCGTTGCATCGGGTTTCGGGCAGATCGGCGATACCATCGATGAACTCAAGCGCGATCATGCGCAAGGCGAAATCGTCACGCTGTCGCTCGCGAGCGGCTTCGCCGCCTTGTGGCTCTTGCCGCGTTATGCGGGGTTTCGCCGCGCGTTTCCTTCCATCAATCTGCGCTTGCAAGTGATGGCCGGGCGGCTCTACGGACCGCTCGAAGATGCGGACCTCGGCATCCGGCTGCATGGTCCGGGTTCGGAGAAGGAACCGCTTCTTCTTTGTCCGGAGATCATCGTCCCTGTCTGTAGTCCGAACTATCGCGCCGAATTCGGCCCGCTCGATACGCCGGCGAGCATCGAAGGTCACGCCTATATTCATCTCGACGTGACCACGCTTTCCTGGGCGGATTTTCATCGTGCGACGGGGCTGTCCGACAAGGGCATCGGCGAAGCGGTGCATCACACCGATCCCGGACTCGCCGTGCAATGCGCGATGCTCGGACAAGGCGTCGTGCTCGGCTGGCTGCTCGCGATCGCGGCGCCGTTGAACGAGGGCAAGGTCATTCCCGCGTGGGACCGATACATCGAAACGGGCTGCAATTACGTGCTCGAACATCGCTCGTCGAATCCGTCGGAAAGCACGCGCGCGGTGGCGCAATGGCTCATCGACGAAATGAGGAAGGAACTCGAGGATGCTCGTCGCGTGCTCGCGCCGCTGAAAACGGTGCCCAAGCAGCGCGCCGATCACGCAAGCATGGCTCGATCACCTTCCTGAGGGCGCGGACACCGAACGCTCGCGCTGCCAGCAGCGCAGGCCGAAAAACGGCACGACGCCATAAGCGTGATCGAGCATGTCCGATAGCAACGCCTCGTAGCGCTCCCAGCGAATCTCGTCGATGAACACGCAGATCTCGAGTGCCACGACCGCCGTCGTGGACTGGACGTGGCGAATCACGAGCGGCATGTCGCGACGCACGGCCGGATGCGCGCGCAAATATCCGCTGAGATAGTGCCGATACAAACCGAGGTTCGTGCGGCGCTCGCCTTCGACGGTCACGAGCGGCTGTTCTATCGCTGCGTGCAATTGCGCGAGCAACGCGTCGTCGGGATAGCGGATCGTGTCCACGTCGAAGTGAATCGCATGCCGCAAGCGTCGCGCGCCCGACGCGACCATGCCGCGCCAGTTCTTCACGCTGTTCGTCAGCAGCAGTTGGCTGGGCAACATGACGACGGTGTTGTCGAAGTTGCGCACCTTGATCGTATTCAAGGCAATATCGATCACGATGCCATCGGCGACATATCCGGGCACTTCGATCCAGTCGCCCACGCGCAGCATGTCGTACGCGGCGAGCTGGATGCTGGCGACGAAGCCGAGCAGCGAGTCGCGAAAAATGATGATGAGCAGCGCCGTGATCGCAGAGAGACCGGTGAGCAGATAAACGGGCGAACGCTCGAGCAGCAGCGAAACGACCGCGATCAGCGCGACGAGATACACGACGATCGTGGCGATCTGCAGAAAGCTCTTGATGGGCCGCTCGCTCGCCGAAGGAAAGTGGCTATAGCGCTCGTCGATGCTGTCGCGCAATGCAAGCGCCGCGCGCACCATCGTGTAGACCATGTAGCAGGCCGCGAGTATGGCGAGCGGCTTGCCGAGCGCCGGGATCACCGGAAACGTGAGCCCCGTGAGCAACGGCGCCGCGGCATAGACGATAGCGGCAGGCACGAGCGGCGCAAGCCGATGAAACACGCGATGTCGCTCCGCCGCGATCAGCCACTTGCGCCCTTCCTTGCGTGCGAGCCGGTTGACGATCACGAGCATGATCCAGCGCGTCAGGTAGTAGCAGATGACGCTCGCGAGGAAAATCGCCAGCAGCATGGCGATCACGAGAAGCGTCGCGATGAGCCAGCTATCGGTGGCGACGTTGACTTGCCAGTCGGGTCCCACTTCGAAACGCAAGCTGTTGCCGAACATGGACGCTCCCGTATGGGCGAACCGATGTGATTATTCAGGCGAATCGGACGAGACCGTTGCTTTGCCGAATATTGTAGTAGCGTCGCGACGATGCACGCGATGATCGAAGCCCTTCGCATTTCCCGATTTTCCCGCTACAATTCGGTCCCCTTGCCCAGGTGGCGGAATTGGTAGACGCACTATCTTGAGGGGGTAGCGCCGCGAGGCGTTCGGGTTCGAGTCCCGACCTGGGCACCAGTTGCATCCGCAACGACTTCTGTTTTCTTCTCTCTGCGCGTCGAACGCAGCTTGTGCGTTTCCGGCGGCGCAGTCAGGCCCGCGACGGCCGCTCCCGACTGAATCAAGAATTCCCTGAACGCATTCGCGACCTGAGGCAGGCGTCGCTCCGACATATGCACGACATGCCAAGCGCGCTCGATCGGCGTCGAAGGCACGGGAAGCGTCGCGAGCAAGCCCGCCTGCATTTCGAGCGCGCACGCGTGCAGCGAAAGAAACGCCACGCCGAGTCCCGCTTCGACGAGCTGCTTGATCGCTTCATTGCTCGATAACTCGGACGCGGCATGCAGCTTCAGACCCGCTTCCTTGAACAGCCCTTCGATCGCGACGCGCGTGCCCGAGCCGCGCTCTCTGACGAGCAGATTCGCCGATTCGAGATCGGTCAGACGCAGGCGCTTCGCGCGCATCAGCGGATGCGAAGGCGCGGCGACGAACGCCATCGGATGCTTCGCGAATGCGGCGGCGCTCGTGCGCAGTTCGCGCGGCTGCCGTCCCATGATCGCGAGATCGATTTCATTCGTCGCGAGCATGCGGACGATGTCATCGCGATTGCCGATGCGAAACTGCAGCTTCACGCCGGGCCGCTCCTTCGTGAAGCGCACGAGCAGCGGCGGCACGAGATATTCCGCCGTCGTGATCGCACCGATGCGCAACGTGCCGCCCAGTTCGCCGCGCAACGCCGCCACTTCTTCGCCCGCTTCGTTCCAAAGGCTCAGGATTTCGTTCGCGTAACGCGCCATTACTTCGCCCGCAGCCGTGAGCTGCACTTCGCGGCCGACGCGGCGCAAAAGCGGCGTGCCCGCGGCTTCGCCGAGCAACGAGATTTGCAACGAGACCGCCGGCTGCGTGAGATGCAGTTCATCGGCGGCGCCCGAGATGCTGCCCACGCGCGCGACGGTCTGCAGCGTGCGCAACTGACGGAAGGTCGTGGTCTTTAACATTAGTGAAAACTTATGAGTCGGCGATAAATACTAAATAGCGCATATGTTTTCGGGACCTTATATTTTTCCCAACGAGGTCGTCAAGCATCCACACAGCACTTCCGGGAGAGCCATGATGTTGAATCCTTACGCGCAACGGCAGGTCGATTCGCCTCATCGCATCGTGATCGTCGGCGGCGGCGCCGCCGGGCTGGAACTCGCGACGCGTCTGGGCAATAGCGTCGGCAAGCGGCGGCGCGCCGAGGTGATCCTCATCGACCGCTTTCCGACGCACTTCTGGAAGCCGCTTCTGCATGAAGTCGCGTCGGGACAGATCGATGCATCGAGTCATCAGATCGATTACGCCGCGCACGCGAAGTGGAATCA
Organism: Caballeronia sp. LZ028; assembly: GCF_031451415.1. Lineage (NCBI taxonomy): Bacteria > Pseudomonadati > Pseudomonadota > Betaproteobacteria > Burkholderiales > Burkholderiaceae > Caballeronia > Caballeronia sp. LZ028. The sequence continues at coordinate 423,717 of NZ_JARUXN010000002.1, forward strand.
CTTTCGCTTCGAGCAGGGCGCGCTCGCGAACATCGATCGTGGACGCCGCGAGATCGTCATCGACGAGACGACCGATATCGACGGACGTCCGCTCCTGCCGAAGCGAACGCTCGCCTTCGATTCGCTCGTGCTCGCGCTCGGCAGCGTGACGAACTTCTTCTCGATTCCCGGCGCGGCGCAGCATGCGCTGACGCTCGAAACGGTGGAGCAGGCGGAAACGTTCCGGCGGCGTCTGTTGTCGAGCCTTCTGCGTTCGAGTCATGCGCGGCAGGCGACGCCCGGCGCGGCGCGCACGCCGGTTTCGGTGACGGTGATCGGCGGCGGCGCGACGGGCGTCGAACTGGCCGCCGCGCTGCGCGGATCGGCGGAAATGCTGCGCGAGTATCACCTCGCGTCGATCGACCCGGCCAGCGACATCCGCATTCGTCTGCTGGAAGGCGCGCCGCGCGTGCTGCCCGCGCTGCCCGAACGCATTTCGACGCGCGCTCAGGACGTGCTCGCCAAGCTCGGCGTGGAAGTGCGGCTGGGTTGCCGCGTGCGTTCGGTGGACGAGCAGGCCGTATCGACCGCGGATGGCGAAACGCTCACAAGCGACATCACGATCTGGGCTGCGGGCGTGGAAGGCGCGCCGGTGTTGCGCACGCTGGAAGGATTGCCGCTGAACCGGCTGGGACAGGTGATCGTCGATGCAACCTTGCAGGTCGAACCCGGCTCAGGCATCTACGCGATGGGCGACTGCGCCGCGTGCGCCGCAGCGAAAGGCGACGCGCTCGTGCCGCCGCGCGCGCAGGCCGCGTTTCAGCAGGCCGTCTATCTCGCCGATGCCCTCGCGCGCCGCCTCGACGAACGCGCCGTGCCGCTCTTCGCGTACCGCGATCAGGGCACGCTCGTCTCCTTCGGACGCGCAAGCGCGGCGGGCGCGCTGATGAGCGAGTTGCTGCGCCGGCCGCTGTTCATCGACGGATGGTTCGCGGCGTCGTGCTACCGGCATCTGTATCGCCGGCACATCATGGGGCTGACGGGCGTCAAGCGGGCGCTGATGTACGCCGCGAGCCAATGGCTGCGCGAGCGCGTGCGGCCTACCGTGAAGCTGAACTGACGCCGATTCAGCGCATTGCGACGGCCGTGCCGGACTCGGCGCGGCCCGACACGAGGCATTGCGACCGGAACGCGTCGCGCTGGCTGCTCGCGGCGGCGTGGCTGAAGCCCTTGCTCAGGGCGTCGAATTCGATCTGCGCCGCGCTCTGCGCGCACGACGACGCGGCCAGGTCGCGTCCCTGCGCGTGGAGCATGGCGCGATCGGCGACGAGATACGCGACGAGCGCAAAGACGACGGCCTTGAATGTTTTCTTCATGCTTGTCTCCTTCCTTGCGTTCTAGGCTAAGGGCCACGCGGCTTCCGGCAAATCAGGGCAAGCCCGAAGCGAACGAACGATTCATTCACGTCGACGTGCCGCCGAGCCGGAATCGGTAAAAAAGTCAAGGCCGTTCGGCGCAATGAATTTGATACGCCGCAATGCACAAAAAACTATTCTTTTGAGTTATCCTCGTTAACCCTTAGGAATACGCCTAAGTCATTCGGGCTGCGCGCCGGATTCAAGCCTCCGCGCACTCGTCCTGCCTTACATTCCACTGTCAGCGCCTTTCCAGCGAGCACGTTTCTTCGCGTGCTGGCCGTGCTTTGCGCCCGATTTCGACCGAGCTATGCATCTGCCGTCAGTTCTCAGTTTTCTTATCTGGATTCCAGTGGTGTCGGGCATCTTCGTGCTGACGTTCAGCGCATCCGCGACGCTCTCGCGCGCCGTCGCCCTGTTCGGCGCGATTCTCAGCCTGTTGCCCGTCGTGCCGCTGCTCTCCCGCTTCGACGCGTCGTCCAGCGCGATGCAGTTCGTCGAGCGCGTCGAGTGGCTGCCGCAGTTCGGCATTTCGTACCATCTGGGCGTCGACGGCATTTCGCTGTGGTTCACGGTGCTGACGGCCGTCACCACGCTCATCATCTTCGTCGCGTCGTGGCGCTCGGTCACGAAGCAGGTCGCGCAATACTACGGCGCGTTCCTCGTGCTGTCGGGCTGCATGCAGGGCGTGTTCGCGTCGCTGGATGGCATGCTGTTCTTCGTGTTCTTCGAGGCTTCGCTGATTCCGCTGTATCTGCTGATCGGCACGTGGGGCGGCGAGCGGCGCGTGTACGCGGCGATTCGCTTCTTCTTTTTCTCGCTGCTCGGCTCGCTTGCAATGCTGGCCGCGCTCGTTTATCTGTGGACGCAGGCGCATACCTTCGATATCGACGCATGGCGCAACCTGAAGCTCGGCTTCACGCCGCAGATCGTCGTCTTCGTCTGCTTCCTCGCGGCGTTTTCGGTCAAGGTGCCGATGTGGCCCGTCCATACGTGGCTGCCCGACGTGAACTCGGAAGGCCCGACGGGCGCGGCGGTGCTGCTCGGCATGCTGAAGATCGGCGGCTACGGCATGTTGCGCTACGTGTTGCCGATCGTGCCCGACGCAGCGCACTTCTTCGCCCCGGCGATGATCGCGCTGTCGCTCGTCGCGGTGATCTACGGCAGCCTCGTCGCGCTCGCGCAGACGGACATGCGCAAGCTGCTTGCCTACTCGGCAGTCGCGCACATGGGTCTCGTGACGCTCGGCCTCTTTACCTTCGACCGCCTCGGCACCGAAGGCGCGGTCGTGCAGATGCTGTCGTACGGCATCGTGTCCGGCGCGATGCTGCTGTGCACCGGCGTGCTCGTCGAGCGCACGAAAAATGGCTCGATCGATGCCTACGGCGGCGTCGCCAACACGATGCCCCGCTTCGCGGTCTGCGCGATGCTGTTCGCGATGGCCAATGTCGGCCTGCCGGGCACCTCCGGTTTCGTCGGCGAGTTTCTAGTGTTGATGGGCGCGATCCGCCTGAACTTCTGGATCGGCGCGGCTGCGGCCACGTCGCTGATCCTGAGCGCGGCCTATACGCTGTGGATGGTCAAGCGTGTGATTTTCGGCGCGGTGAAGAACGAGCGCGTCGCCGGTCTGCGCGATCTCGGCAAGCGCGAACTCGTGCTGTTCGGCGCGATGGCCGTGCTGGTGCTGGGTATCGGCGTGCATCCGAAGACCTTCACGGACGCGATGGGCCCGTCCGTCGAAAGACTGCTCGCGGCGGCGCAAAGCTCGACGCTGCCCGACGACGGCAGCGCGCCGTCCTACAACGCGCGCCGCGAAGCGGTTTCGGAGCGCACGCCGGGCTGAGTTCCGGCAAAGATGGAACTACGCCGCTAACATTTCGAGTGTTCGCGGACACACGCCGCGGCGCCGCTCTATACTGAGCGGCGCCGCGTTCGTTTTTGCATCGCCTGATCCATCCGAAATTCGCCATTGCATTCGTTCGATATGCAGTCAATGGAGGCCTGGACATGAAGAAGAACTCCGCAGCCATCTGGATTCTCGGCGCGATGGTCATCGGCATAGTGGTTGGCTACATGATCTTCACGAGCTTTCCCGACAAGAAAACCGCCACGGAGATCGCCGGCTACATCTCCCTCGTGTCCGACGTGTTCCTGCGCCTCATCAAGATGCTGATCGGGCCGCTCGTGTTCTCCACACTGGTCGTCGGCATCGCGCACATGGGCGACGCCGCCTCGGTCGGACGCGTGTTCGCCAAGGCGCTCGGCTGGTTCCTCACCGCGTCGCTCATTTCGCTGCTGCTCGGCCTCGTGATGTCGAACTTGCTCAAGCCCGGCGATAACCTCGGCTTGCCGCTTCCCGACATCGGCGCATCGGCGAATCTCGCGACATCGAAGTTCACGCTGAAAGACTTCGTCAGTCACATGGTGCCGCGCTCGTTTGCCGAAGCGATGACCAACAACGAGATCCTGCAGATCGTCGTGTTCTCGATGTTCTTCGGCGTCGCGCTCGCCGCGCTCGGCGAACGCGGCAAGATCCTGCTCGCCGCGATCGATCAGCTGTCGCACGTCATGCTCAAGATCACCGGCTACGTGATGAAGCTCGCGCCGCTAGCCGTGCTCGCCGCGATGGCCGCGACCGTCGCGGTCAACGGGCTGACGATCCTTCTGAAGTTCGCGGTCTTCATGGCCGACTTTTATATCAGCCTCTTTCTGCTGTGGGGCCTGCTCGTGCTCGCGGGCTTCCTGTTTCTGCGGCGGCGCGTGTTCAAGCTGCTGTCGCTCATCAAGGAAGCGTTCATGCTTTCGTTCGCGACCGCGAGCTCGGAGGCCGCGTATCCGAAGATCCTCGACGCGCTCGATCGTTTCGGCGTGAAGCGCAAGATCTCCAGCTTCGTGATGCCGATGGGCTACTCGTTCAACCTCGACGGCTCGATGATGTATTGCACGTTCGCGACGCTCTTCATCGCGCAGGCGTACGGCATTCATCTGCCGATCAGCACGCAGATCACGATGCTGCTGATCCTCATGCTGACATCGAAAGGCATGGCCGGCGTGCCGCGCGCGTCGCTGGTCGTGATCGCGGCCACGCTCAATCACTTCAACATTCCCGAGGCGGGTCTGCTGCTGATTCTCGGCGTCGATACCTTCCTCGACATGGGGCGCTCGGCGACCAACGCCGTCGGCAATTCGATCGCGAGCGCGGTCGTCGCGAAGTGGGAAGGCGAGCTGCTGACGGAATCGGAGGCGGCGAAGAATGCGGCGCGCATCGAGGCCGAACAGGACGCGTCGCTCGCGCATCCCGCGCAGGTCTGACGGAGGCGAGCCATGAAGACGCAGCGCTTCTGGTCGGCGCTGGCTGCGGCCAGCCTGATCGCGATCGCTCCGAACGCGCGCGCGGCCGACGACGTGCAGACACCGCCGCCCGACAACGACGCCTACGCGCCCGCGACGCTGACCGGCACGCTCGCCAAGGCGCGCGACACGGGCACGATCGCGATCGGCTATCGCGATGCCTCAGTGCCGTTCTCGTATCTGAACGCGCGCAAGGAGCCGATCGGCTATTCGATCGAACTCTGCAAGTCGATCGTCGCCGCGATCGGCAATGCGGTGCACAAGAACCTGAACATCCGGTGGGTGCCCGTGACGCCGGAGAATCGCATCGAAGCGGTCGTCGATGGCCGTGTCGATCTCGAATGCGGCTCGACCACGAGCAACGTCGAGCGGCAGAAACGCGTGGCCTTTTCGCCGATCTTCTTCGTGGCCGGCACCAAGGTGATGGTCAGGAAAGGGTCGCCGATCCGCTCGTTTCGCGATCTCGCGGGCAAGAAGGTCGCGGTGACGGCAGGCACGACGAACGAGAAGGCGCTGCGCGATCTCGACCGGAAGTTCGCGCTCGGCCTGCAGTTGCAGATCGTGCCGGATCACGCGGAAGGCTTCGCGCGCGTTGCGAACGGCGAGGCCGATGCCTTCGCCACCGACGACGTGCTGCTCTACGGCCTCATCGCGGAGAACGCGGCGAAGGGCGGCGCGTATCAGGTGATCGGCGATTATTTGTCGTATGACCCGTACGGCATCATGTATCGCAGGGACGATCCCCAGCTTGCGCAAGTCGTGAAGGATACGTTCCAGAACCTCGCCGCCGATGGCGAAATCGAGCGTCAATACAAGCGCTGGTTCCTGCAACGTCTGCCGTCGGGAAAAAGCCTCGACATGCCGATGAGCGCGCAACTCGAAAGCATCATCGAGTCGATGGCGGGCGGCGAGGCGCAGTAGCGCGCGGGCGTCCTTACTCGTCGACGAGCTGGCGCACGCGCGCGGCCAGCGTTTCGATCGCGAACGGCTTGGTCAGCACTTGCATGCCGGGCTCCAGGCGTCCATTGCCGATCACCGAATTCTCCGCATAGCCGGTGATGAAGAGCACTTTCAGATCGGGACGCGCCTCGCGCGCCGCATCGGCCATCTGGCGTCCGTTCATGCCGCCGGGCAAGCCGACATCGCTGATGAGCAGATCGATCCGCACATTCGACTGCAACAGCTTGAGGCCCGCGATGCTGTCGGCGGCTTCGATCACCGCGTAGCCGGCCTCTTCCAGCACATCGACGATAAGCATGCGAACGCTCGGTTCATCGTCGACGACGAGCACGGTTTCTCCCGACTCCGCGCCGGAGATCGGCGATGCGGATTGATCGGCGGCATCGTCATCGACACCGCCATAGAAGCGCGGCAGATAGATGCAGACCGTCGTGCCCTGCCCGACTTCGGAATAGATCCGAACCTGGCCGCCCGATTGCTTCGCGAAGCCGTAGATCATCGATAGACCGAGGCCCGTGCCCATGCCGATCGGCTTGGTCGTGAAGAACGGATCGAACGCATTCGCGATGACATCGGGCGTCATGCCGGTGCCGGTATCCGTCACGCACAGCGACAGGAACTGGCCTTCGGGCATGTCGTGGCTTTGGGCCGCGCGGTGGTCGATCCACTTGTTGGCCGTTTCGATGGTGATGCGCCCGCCATCGGGCATCGCGTCTCGTGCATTGATGCACAGGTTGAGCAGCGCGTTTTCCAGTTGTCCCGAATCGACGAGCGCGGGCCACAGGCCCGTCGCGCCGACAGACTCCACCTTGATGCCCGGGCCGACCGTGCGCTGGATCAGCTCGGTCATGCCGTTGACGAGCGCGTTGACGTCCGTGGGACGCGGATCGAGCGTTTGCCGCCGCGAAAACGCCAGCAGCCGATGCGTCAGCGCCGCCGCGCGCCGCACCGCGCCTTGCGCCGCGACGACGTATTTGTCGACCTCCGCGATCCGTCCTTGGCTCAGCCGAATGCCGAGCAACTGCAGCGAGCCCGACACGCCCGCCAGCAGATTGTTGAAGTCGTGCGCGAGGCCGCCCGTCAACTGACCGACCGCTTCCATCTTCTGCGCCTGACGGAGTTGCTCTTCCGCGCGCATCAATTCCGCCGTGCGCTCGGCGACGCGCTGCTCCAGCGTTTCGTTGAACGCGCGCAGCGACGCGATCGCGCGATCGCGTTCCTCCTCCGCTTTCTTGCGCGCGGAGATGTCGCGAAAGAGGATCGACACTTGCCGCAGGCTGGGCGGTTCGACGCGCGACGCCGACACCTCGATATGCCGCCCCGCCGACAGAAAGTAGCGCTCGAAACGCGCGGTCGCGCCGGTGCGCAGAACGTCGCCGTAGATTTCGACCCAGCCGTCGGCATCGGTCGGATCGATCTCGCGCAAGGTCTTGCCGACGATGTCGCGAATGCCCGAGTGCCGCTCGTATCCCGGATTGGCCTCGACGTGCAGATAATCGCTGAGCGGTCCGTGCGGGCCATCGATGAATTCGATGATGCAAAAGCCGTCATCGATCGCGTTGAAGAGCGTGTGGTAGCGCGCCAGCGTGGCGAGGCGGCGGGCTTCTGGATCGGGCGTTTGGGTCATCGGAAGGGTTCGGGTCGGTCGCGTCGTGGGCGGGCGGCCCGCGCGGCGTCGAGAGCTTACGGCAAAACAAGCATTTTGCGTGCACGCACATGCCCGGCCGTTGCGCGACGAACTTTCGTCCACCGTCTCAGACGAAACTTGCCTGCATGATGCGGTTGCGCCCGCGCGCTTTCGCATCGTAGAGCGCCTCGTCGGCCGCGCGAATGAGCGCGCTTACGTCGTCGTCGCGTTCCGGCCGCCAGCTCGCGAGACCGATGCTCGCCGTGACGCGGCCGAACTCGCTGCCCGCGTGCTCGATCGACAGATCGCTGATGGCCGCGCGAATCTTCTCGGCGATTTTCGCGGCGCCGTCGGCGGGCGTGTCGGGCAATACGACGACGAACTCCTCGCCGCCGTAGCGCGCGGCGGTATCGACGGGCCGCCGTATGTTGTCGCCGATGCAGCGTGCGACGGCCGCGAGCGCGTCGTCGCCGGCCTGATGGCCGTAGGCATCGTTGAAGGCCTTGAAGCGGTCGATATCGACGAACAGCAGCGAAAAGAGACTGCGCGTGCGGCGCGCCCTGCGCCATTCCTGATCGAGAATCTCGCCCAGCGTGCGGCGATTGTGCAGCCCGGTGAGTCCATCGGTGCGCGCGAGCAACTGTAGCTCCGACTCCGCGCGCATGCGCCGCCTGAATTGCGCGGCGAGCACGAACGACAACGCGATGAATCCGATAGCGAGCACGCCCATCGACGAGCCGATGATGATCGCGCGCCGCCGCCATGCCGCGTAGATGTCCTCTTCTCCTTCGGCCACCATGATGATGAGCGGCAGATTCGGGAAGTTGCGGAAGTAGTAGAGGCGGCGCCTCCCGTCGATCGACGATGTTTCGCTGAAGCTGCCCTGCTCCGCCGCCCGAAATTTCTTGAAGGTATCGGCCTGGCTGATGTCGCGGCCGATCACGCGCGGATCGAACGGCTGACGCATGATCATCAGGCCGTCGTGATTGACGAGCGACACCGCGCCGTGCGGCCCGAGCGAAAGCCCCGCGAAAAGATTGCGGAAGTATTCGAGGTTGATGGCGAGCATCGCGACGCCCGCGAAGGACCCGTCGGGACGCGAGAGTCTGCGGCTCAACGCGATGCTGGGCGCGCCGCCGCGCAATCGCGACGCATACGGGCCGCTGATGTAAAGCCCGGCGTCTGGCCGGTCGCGTTGGACCGTGAAATAACCGCGATCCGCGAAATCGCCCGGCCGCGGCACGAGGCTGCCCGAATCGATGATGATCTTGCCGTTCTCGTCGAGCACGAGGATCGACCCGAGATCGCGCGCTGTGGCCGCCCGGTCGAACAGCACGTCGTTGCGCAGGCGGGGCGGAAGGCTCATTACGTCGTCGCGTTCGACGCCTTCGACGACCGCTTGCAGCGACAGTTCGTAGAGTTCGAAATTGCGCTCGATGTCGCGCTCGGCGAGCAACGCGAGATTGCGGGACGTGTCGCGCGCGCGATCGAGCGCATCGACCCGGCCCTGATACAGGACCAGCGCGCAAAGCGCCACCATGAGAAGCGCGATGAGCGTGCCGCACAGCACGATGACGTTCGGCGTCGAGCTTCGCGCGCGTGCCGGGGCGGGTGCGTTGAGACTCGGGTTGTAGATATTTTCGGTTGCCACTATCTGGAGGTCCGGGAACCTGGCTCGCGAGTTTATCTGTTGCTCTACATGGTCCTTGGGTTGCGAGCTAGGGCGTCATTGTCTCCTATTTGTATGATCCCGGCTTGAAGTAGTGAAGCTTCAGCGAAGCGCCCCCCGCCCCAGCGCGATATACCGCGCGAGATGATGATCCTCATCGCCCAATTGATGATCGATCATCACGAGCCGCTTCGCGTAATGAGCAAGCGGCAGCTCCCACGTCATGCCGATGCCGCCATGCATCTGAATGGACTCTTCCGCGACGAGCGTGCCGATGCGCCCGACCGAATGCTTCGCCGCCGACAACGCTCGCTCGCGCGCAACACCCGATGCGCCGACCGCCGCCGCCGCATTGATCGCAGCGGAACGCGCCTGCTCGATCTCGAGCAGCACATCGGCCATGCGATGCTGCAACGCCTGAAACGCGCCGATCGGCACGCCGAACTGCTTACGCGTGCGCAAATATTCGAGCGTGTGCTCCTTCGCGACATCCATCGCGCCGACCGCTTCCGACACGAGCGCGACGAGACCATATCCGATCGCATGCGTGAGCGTCGCGTAGGCATCGCCTTCATTGCCGACGAGCGCATTGGCATCGAGCGTCACGTTTTCGAGCGATACTTCCGCCACGCGTCCGCCATCGATCTTGCGGTAGCCGCGCATCTTCACGCCCTGCACATCGCGCGGCACGATAAAGAGCGAAATGCCCGCTTCGTCGTACTCGTTGCCCGACGTGCGCGCCGACACGAGCAGCACGTCCGCATGTTCGCCCTGCTGCACGACGCCCTTCGCGCCGTTGAGCATCCATCCATCGCCATGCCGGGTCGCGCGCGTGTTCACGCGTGCAAGCTCGTAGTGCGAGCCGGGTTCGTCATGCGCGAATGCTGCGATCGCCGTCCCGTCGATCATGCTCGCAACGATCTCGCGCTGCCGCTCATCGCCCGCGAAGGCAAGTGCGCGCCCGACGATCAACGTATCGAGAAACGGTTCGACGACGAGCCCGCGACCGAGCGCTTCGAACACGACGGACACATCGAACCCGTCGCCGCCGAAGCCGCCGATCGATTCATCGAAGAACGCGCCGACGATGCCAAGCTCGCAAAACCGTCGCCACATATCGCGGCTGAAGCCCTCTTGCGAACGCGCGATCCTGTCGCGCACATCGAAGCCATATTGCTCGGCGATGAAGCGGTTCAGCGAATCCGCGAGCATCCGCCGGTCTTCCGTGTGCTGGAAATTCATCGTGCGCGTCCTTTAAAGACCGAGGATCATCTTCGAGATGATGTTCTTCTGTATTTCGTTTGAGCCGCCGAAGATCGACAGCTTGCGATTGTTGAAGTACTCCGACGCCGAATCGAATGTTTCGTCATCCTTGTCATCTTCGAATGCTTCGTCTATCAACGGCTGCGCGTACGGACCCATCGCGCGACGCATCAGCGAAGAGATTTCCTGGCGAATCTCCGTGCCGCGAATCTTCAGCATCGAGCTTTCCGCGCCTGGCGCGCCGCCGCCCGCGACCGCCGCGATCACGCGCAGATTCGTCGTCTTCATGTTCTCCAGATCGATCTCGACACGCGCGAGACGCGCGGCGAACAAAGGATCGTCGATGAGCGCGCGGCCGTTGCATTGCACCTTGCCCGCAACAGCCTTCAGCCGGCTCAGCGCGGCCACTGAAAAGCCCACGCCCGCGATGTTCGTGCGCTCGTAGGTCAGCAGATACTTCGCATACGTCCAGCCCTTGTTCTCCTCTCCGACGAGATTCGCAACGGGCACGCGCACGTCCGTGAAGAACACTTCGTTGACTTCGTGCTCGCCGTCGAGCGTGATGATCGGACGCACGTCGACGCCCGGCGTATTCATGTCGATGAGCAGAAAGCTGATGCCTTCCTGCTTGCGCGCATCCTGCGACGTCCGTACGAGACAGAAGATCATGTTCGCGAAGTGCGCGAGCGTGGTCCACGTCTTTTGTCCGTTGACGATGTAATACTCGCTGCCGTTCTCCATCGTGCGAACGGCTGTCGTACGCACCGATGCGAGATCGGAACCCGCGCCCGGCTCCGAATAGCCCTGACACCACCAGTCCGAGCCATCGAGAATACGCGGCAGCCAGTGACGCTTCTGCGCCTCGCTCCCGTATTTGATGAGCACCGGCCCGAGCATGTTCACACCGAAAGGCACGATGCGCGGCGCGCCCGCAATCGCACATTCGTTCTCGAAGATGAACTTCTGCACCGCGGTCCAGCCCGGGCCGCCATACTCCTTCGGCCAGTGATTCGCGAGCCAGCCTTTTGCGTTGAGCGTGGCGTGCCATTGCGCCATGTCGTCGCGCGTCAGGCGCTCGCCCGTGCGCGCCTTCTGCGCAACATGCTCTGGCAGCGATGTGCGCAGAAACGCTAGGACTTCGGCGCGAAAGGCTTCTTCGTCTGCGTTGAATGTCAGGTCCATGACTGCGATTCCATGAGTGATTGAAAGGCCACGCGTCAGGCCGTCTGATTCAGGCTCGCGAAATTCCTCCCGCGCGCCACGAGATCGACGATCAACGGCGACGCGCGCCAGAAGAGCGGATCTTCCTGCGCGAATGCGCGGATATCTGCGAGCACGTTGTCGAGACCCACGGTATCGGCATAATGCATCGGGCCACCGCGATAGCGCGGGAAACCGAAGCCGTGCATCAACGTGGCATCGACATCGAGCGGACGTTGCGCAATGCCTTCGTGCACGATATTCGCGCCCTCGTTGATCATCGCGGCCAGGTAGCGGCGCACGATCTGCTCATCGGTGAATGGTCGCGGCTTGACGCCCGCACGCTCGCGCTCGGCATCGATGATCGACTCGACTTCCGCATCCGGCGTGCCCGTGCGCGCACCGTCTTCGTAACGATAGAAACCGCGTCCCGTTTTCTGGCCGAACCAGCCGCGCTCGCACAGTTCATCGCCGATACGCACGTAACGCGCGTTCGAATCGCGCGTCGCGGCGCGGCGCTTTCTCGCGGCCCAGCCGATATCGCCGCCAGCCAGATCGATGACCTGATACGGTCCCATCGGAAAGCCGAAGTCGCGCACGGCCCGATCGATCTGATACGGCGACGCGCCGTCTTCCATCAGATGATCCGCCGCCGCGCGATACGCCGCGAGCATGCGATTGCCGATGAATCCATCGCACACGCCCGCACGCACCGCCACCTTCTTCAGCTTCTTCGCGAGTTCGAAACCGGTCGCAACGACATCGGCGCTCACGCGCGCGGGCACGACCACTTCGAGCAGCTTCATGATGTTCGCGGGCGAAAAGAAGTGCAGCCCGAGCACGTCCTGCGGACGCGAGGTGCTCGCCGCGATCTCGTCGATGTCGAGATACGACGTGTTCGTCGCGAGCACCGCGCCCGGCTTGCACACGCGATCGAGTTGCGCGAACACGGCCTTCTTCGCGGCCATGTCCTCGAACACGGCTTCGATGACGAGATCGGCATCGGCGAGCGCGTCGTATTTCGTGTCGCCATGAAAGCGTTGCAGCGCGCGTGTTTTCGATTCGTGCGTCAGGCGGCCCTTCGCGATCAGCGCGTCGTACACCTTCTCGACATGCGCGCTTCCGCGTTCGAGCGAGGCTTCGTCGCGCTCGATCATCGTCACCGCGAGACCCGCGTCGAGCAGCGCGACGGCGATGCCCGCACCCATCGTGCCGCCGCCGATCACACCGATGCGATCGAGCGCGCGCGGCTGTGCGTCGCGCGTTTCGGGCGACTTCTGCGTTTCGCGTTCGACGAAGAACGCATGCACGAGACCCGCGCGTTGCGGGCTCTCGCGGCATTCGAGGAATTGCTCGCGTTCGAAGCGCAAGCCTTCGTCGAAGGGCAGATTCAACGCCGCTTCCACGCAATCGACGATCTTCAGCGGCGACAGCAATCCGCGCGACTTCTTCTGCGTCTCGGCGCGCGCGGCGGCGATCGCTGCCACGCTCGCTTCCTTGTCCGCGAGTCCGCGCGCGTTCTTCGTGCGGCGCGGCGCGGCCTTCGTCGCGATGAGTTCGTGCGCGAAAGCAAGGCCTTCGGCGAACACGTCGTCGCTCTGGCCGACGCGGTCGACGAGACCCAGACGCAGCGCTTCCTCCGCGCCGATGTGACGGCCACTCAACATCATCGACAACGCGGCCTGTGCGCCGATCAGACGCGCCGAGCGCTGCGTGCCGCCCGCGCCCGGCAAGAGTCCCAGTTGCACTTCGGGCAGGCCGAGCTTCGCGCCGGCGACCGCGATCCGGTAATGCGACGCCAGCGCGACTTCGAGTCCGCCGCCAAGCGCCGCGCCGTGTATCGCCGCGACGACGGGCTTCTCGCAACGCTCGATGCGGTTGCACACCTCCGGCAACGACGGCGGCACGGCGGGCTTGCCGAACTCGCGAATGTCCGCGCCCGCGATGAAGTTCCGGCCCGCGCCGACGATCAGCACCGCGCGCACGGAGGCATCTGCATCGGCGGCTTCGATTGCATCGATGAGACCGCGCCGCACGGCAGCGTTGAGTGCGTTGACGGGCGCATGATCGATCGTCACGACAAGGACGCTGCCGCGTAATTCGTGTTGAACCGCGGATGCGGTTTCGGGCGCGCTCGAAAGCGTCATGGATGAAGTCTCCTGAGTCGATGTTCCTGTTTTACGTGGAAGCATTCTCGCGGGGACAGGCATCCTTGACAATCACAGGCTCGATTGACAGACTGTCAAATCTCTTTTGACAATCGAGCCATGCCGTGGACGTCAACGAGCTGACGCTGCTGGTCGAAATCCTCGATGCGGGCAATCTGAGCGAAGCGGCGCGCCGCCTCAAGATGACGCGCGCGAATGTCAGCTATCACCTGAATCAGCTCGAAAAGTCCGTCGGCTTGCAGCTCGTGCGGCGAACCACGCGACGCGTCGAGCCGACCGAGCTCGGCCTCAAGCTCTACGAGCACGGCCGTTCGATCCGCAACGCGCTTTTCGCGGCGCAGGAATCGGTATCGACGCTCGGGCAAGGATTGCAGGGGCGCGTGAGGTTATCGGTGCCGAGCGGTTATGGACAGCTCGTGATGTCGGAATGGCTGATCGCGTTCAAGCGCGAGTACCCGGATATCGTGCTCGACGTGATGTTCGAAAACCGCGTCGAAGACCTGCTGCGCGACGAAGTCGATATCGCCGTGCGCGTGATGCCCGAGCCGCCGCCGAGTCTCGTTGCGCGCGACATGGGGCCGGTGCGGTACGTCGCGTGTGCATCGTCCGCGTATGCCGAAACGCACGGCATGCCCACGCGGCTCGAGCAACTGGGCGTCGTGCCGGTGATCACCGCGACGGTCGTCGGCAAGCAGACGCGCGTCGCCGCCTATCTCGACGATGAACGTCACGAAGTGCTCCTCGAACCGAGCCTCATCTCCGAGAACTTCCTGTTTTTGCGCGATGCGATCCTCGCGGGTCTCGGCGTCGGCATCGTGCCGGATTACGTCGTGTCGGAAGACATGCGGCGCGGCGCGATCGTCACCGCGCTCGACGAATGGCGGCTCAGCATCTTCGGCACGCACATGTACATGCTCTACATGCCGAACCGGCATCACACGCGCGCGACGCTGGCGTTCATCGAGTTCATGCTCGACCGCGCCCGAATGGCGGGGCGCGGGCGTCATTGAAGCATCTGCGTCACGCCTTGCGGACGCGCTCCGCAAAGCCTATCGCCACCGACATCAACGCAATGCCCGTCATCTGCGCGCCGCTCAAACGCTGATCGAAAACCAGCCAGTCGATGACGATGGCCACCGCCGGATAGACGAACTGAAGCACGGCGACGCGCGCGGTGTCGAGCCGCGCCATGCCGACATACATCAGTGTGTACGCAAAGCCCGTGTGAATCAGCCCGAGGCCCGCGAGCCACGCCCACGACATGCCCCATGCGGGCCACCCGTGCTGCATCGGCCAGATCCATAACAACAGCGTGCCGATGGCGCACTGCCACCACGCGAGCACGCCCGCAGGCAGATCGCGCAGCCGTCGCGCGATGATCGTCACGCCCGCCATGCACAGCGAACCGGCCAGGCATGCGGCCACGCCCGTCCAGTACGCGGGCTGCAAAGAGCCGTCCGACGCGTGCCCGGCGACGCCCGTCGCGAGCACGAGTCCGCACATCGCGACTGCCACGGCCATGACGCGCTGCCCGCCGATCGTCTCTTTGAGCCACAACGATGCGAATAGCAGCACCCACATCGGCTGCACATGAAACAGAACGATGGCGACGCCCGCCGATATGCGCTCGACCGCGCTGAAGAAGAGCGCCCAGCTCGACACCATCAGCAGGCTCGCCGCGAGCACCCAAAGAACGTTGCTGCGCGTGAGGCGCAGAAAGCGGGTCTGTCCGCGCGAGATGAGCCACGCGCTCATGCCCAGAAGCCCGAAAGCGCAGCGAAACCATGTCGCGGTCAGCGGATCGGCATTCGCTTCGTGCAGGAAAACACCGATCGTGCCGAGCAGCGCGCAGCCGACGATAAAGGGCAACGCGCCTGCCGCAGATCGTGCTTCACTGCGCGCGGTTGTACGGGAAGAGGATGACGCGTTCGTGTTCATGCCCCAAGTGTGTGCCGCGATCGATAGAACGAAAAGCGCATAATTCGAAGATCATCCATTCGATTTTCGAAATCGCCGATCAGACCCATGAAACAACACGATTTGCAGATGGACTGGCTCAAGTGCTTCGTCGCCGTCGTCGATGCGGGTTCGCTGTCGAGCGCGGCGGGCGAAGTGCATCGTTCGCAATCGGCGGTGAGCATGCAATTGAAGAAGCTCGAAAGCGCGCTCGGATTGCGGCTCATCGAACGCGGCTCGCGCGCGCTCGAACTGACTCACGACGGGCAAACGCTGCTCGGCTATGCACGGCGCATTCTCGATCTGCATGCCGAGGCGCAGGTCGCGCTTCAGGGCGAGCAACTCACCGGCCGCGTGCGCCTCGGCGTGCCCGACGACTACGCGGCCAAATATCTGACACCCGTGCTGAAGCGCTTTGCGCCGCGGCACAGCGGCGTCGAGATCGAGTTGATCTGCGAGCAATCGACATCGCTGATTCCGCGCATCGCGAATAGCGAGCTTGATATCGCACTCGTATCGCGCGATCACGGCCGGCGCGGCACGCTGCTGTTCCATGAGCCGATGGTCTGGGTCGGCGCGGCGCAATTCGAATTATGGAGACGCGATCCGTTGCCGATCGCCGTCTATGAAAGCGCGAGCCTCGCGCGGCGCAGCGCGATTCATTCGCTCGCGCAGCAAGGCCGCCGCTACAAGGTGGTCTACAACAGTTCGAGTCTGGCCGGGCAGATTGCCGCCGTCGAAAGCGGTCTCGCGGTCGCGGTGCTGACGGAATGCAGCGCGCCGGACCATCTCCGCATTCTGGGCAACGATGAAGGCCTGGGTCCGCTCGAACCGATGGAAGTCGCTGTCTATCGCAGTCGCGATTCGCGCGGCTCCAAAGCGGTGGACGGCCTGTATAGCCTCCTCGTGAAGACGCTCAGGCAATCGGCGTCAGTCTGATCGACGACGATATGAAGCAATGCCCTCGATCTCGACGAGCAGATCGGCGCGGCAGATATCGGCCTTGACATAGCGGATGTTCGCATCCGCATGAAACGCGGTCTGCGCGAGTTTCATCACGCGCGGCAAGTCCGCCGCATGACGGTAATACACCTTGATCTGATCGAGGTCGCGCAGCGTATAGCCGCCGCTCACGTTCTGCGCTTCGAGATTCTCGATGCCGATCAGATGCGCGATATTGCCGATCGCGACATGCCATTGCTTGTCGAGATCGCCTTCGTGCACGGTCTCGTGTCCGAGAATGCTCGCGGTGCCCGAGACGTACAACGTATCGTCCAACAAGGTGCCGCGCGCGAAGCTCGGCGACTTCGGACCGTATCGCTGCGGATATTCATACGCGGGCGTTTGTCGCGAGTTCTCGATATGCCGTGGCGAATTTGCGCGGCACGCCAGAAAATAGAAGCCGACGCCATCGCCCGACGTGCCGATGCCGGTCGCCGCCGGCATACCCGATGCGCCCGTGTAATCCTGCTCGAACGCGATGGCGCGTCCACGGCAGAAATCGCGATACACCTCGAGCCCCTCCCGATTCGCCCCGTTGATGTGCGGGATGAAATTCCACATGCGGAAAATCTTCGGGAAGTTCAGTTCGCCGACGAGCGCGAACGCATCGCCATACGCTTGTCGCGTGGCTTCGGTATAGCGGCCGGACGACGCGATGAAGCCCGCGCAAAAGAGAAACGCGTCGTCGTGCGCGAAGACGAGATCGTTGAAGCGTCCGCTGCGGATCGGCCCGTTGCCTGTCCAGATTTCGGCGAAGCCGTCGTGAGAGTCGTCGCACATCGCGAGGCGCAGCGTCGGCACACCGCTTTCGATGCACGGCCCGCCGCTCGCCGCACCGAAGACGATGCGCGCGAGCACATCGTCTTCGCATGTCGCGTCATGCGCGATGAAGCGCGATCGGGGCGTCGCCATCATCGATCATTCATCGGCCTGATCGCCGAAGAGGTCCGCGGTCGAGACGCGATCCTGCTGCAACGGCGGTAACGCACCGCTCCTCACTTGTTCGAGCACGTCCGGCGGCAGCCAGGTTTCTTCCATTGCGCCGATGCCGTTCTCGATCATCTGCTGGAGGAAGAACGATTGCTTGCGCCCCGTCACTTCCGCCAGAAGTCGCAGCCGTTGTTCGAATTGTGGATCGACCCGCACTGCGACCACCTTTAGCTTGTTTTCGGCGGTCCTTCTCACTGCATGCTCCTGTTACGTTCGTTGCGCGCCGCGAGCGGGCGCGCGCATGCGGTGCTTATACCACAGCCTGATTGCGCGACGACCGATGCGCACTCATGCATGGCGATGACAGACCTGCGTGCTACCATCGAAACGAGCGTTTCGGCGCTCGCGCACGCCTTGCAACGCGCCATGAATGAATCTGAAGAACACTCCGCTTCAGGCACCGCAGAGACCCTGCCCTCTCTGCCACCGCTCGACTTTCGCGCGGCGCGCAGACGGCTCTTCGCTGCACTCGTTGCGTCGATCGTCATTCCCTTCGCATTTTTCTACCTGTACGGTTACTACACTTACGGACGCACATTCGCCGAAACCGGCGAGTCGCTCGAACGGCTCGTGCGTATCGTCGACGAAAAGGCCAACACCGTTTTCAGCATCAACCGCGAACTGATCTCGCGCATCGACGAGATGCTCGGCAGCGGCGACGCGGATTTCATCGCGCGCAGCCAGTCGGAGCTGCACGACAAGCTCGCGCGTCTCGCGGCGGCTCATGAACAGATCGCGGCGCTCTCCGTGCTCGACAGTCGCGGCAGGCTCGTGCTCAGCAGCCGCTTTTTTCCCGCGCCCGATGTGTCCGTCAGCGATCGTGCGGATTTCATCGCGACGCGCGATACGCATTCGAGCTTTCATGTTTCCATGCCCGAGCGCGGGCGCGTGAAGAACACGGACATCGTCAACACGCTGAGCGCACGCTATGCGAAAGACGGCCGATTTCTCGGCGAAATCGCGATTGCCGTGCGGCGCGACTATCTGTTCGATTTCTATCGCGAACTCATTGTGAGCGATCCCGCGCTCACGCTCGCGCTACATCGCGACGACGGCGCCGTGCTCGCGCGTTTTCCGCCAGCGTCCGCGCCCAATGCGCCCGATCGCCATTCGGTGCTGGCGAGCGCATTCGCGCAAGGCAAGCCCACGGGTCTGATGCGTTACATATCGCCGCTCGACAACGATGAAAAGCTCGCGGCGTGGCGGCGTGTCGGCGACTATCCCGTCTATGCGGCGGCGGGCTTTTCGATTCATGACGTGCGCCTCGCATGGTGGCGGCGCGATGTATCGATCGCGTCGATCGCACTGATTCCGTGCATCGCGCTGTGGGTGCTGATCGGCTTCTCGCTGCGACGCCTCAAAGCGGAAGAAGCGGCATGGCACAACTGGCGCGGCGAACTTGCGCTGCGCCGCTCGGCCGTCGCGGCCACGCGGCGGCTTCAACGCATGGGCGCGCTCGGCAATCTCGTCGCGAGCGTCGCGCACGACTTCAATAACCTGCTGATGGTCGTCACGTCGAACATGGAACTGGCACGGCGCAAGGGCTTCAACGGCCTCGAGAAGGAAGTCGCGGCGGTCGAGCGCGCATCGAAGAATGCGCAATCGCTCGCACGCCGCCTGCTGAGCGTCGCGCGACGTCAGCCGCTTCAGATGCAGGTCATCCGCCTCGATCGCTGGATGATGGACTCCGAGCCGCTCGTGCGCGCGTCGGTGGGCGACAAGGTCACGTTCGGCTCGCGCGTGCCGCCATCGACGTGGACCGTGCGCGTCGATGCGACGGAGCTGACCTCCGCGCTCATCAACATCGCCGTGAATGCGAAGGACGCGATGCCTCACGGCGGCGACTTTCGCATCGAGTGCAACAACGTGCGTTATACGTCTACGCATGAAGGTCTCGGCGCCGGCGAATACGTCGTGATCTCGTGCAAGGACAGCGGCGTCGGCATGCGCACCGACGTCGCAAAACAAGCGTTCGAACCGCTTTTCACCACCAAGGGCGCGGGCGCCGGGACTGGGCTCGGACTCGCGCAAGTGCTCGCGATGTCCGAGCAGGCGGGCGGCACGGCGCGCGTGAATTCTGCATGGGGCTTCGGCACGACAGTCGACATCTATCTGCCGCACTGGACCGGCGAAGTCGATGCGCCTGCGGATGCGCCGCCTGTGGAGACCGTCGATCGCGAAGCGCCATCGTCCACCGTGCTGATCGTCGAAGACAACGAGGAAGTCGCGGCGGGCCTGTGCGCCGTGATCGACGTGCTCGGCTGGCAAGCGCGCCACGCATCGTCAGGCGATGCCGCGAGACAGATGCTCGAAGCCGGCGATGAATTCGATCTCGTGCTTTCCGACATCCAGATGCCCGGTAGTTACGACGGCATCAAGCTCGCGGAATGGATCAAGTCGACGCGCCCGAATCAGCCGGTCACGCTGATGACGGGTTACGCCGATCAGCTCGACGAGGCGCGCCGCACCGGCTTCACCATACTCGCGAAGCCTTTCAATATCGACGAGTTGCAACGGCTGCTGAACGGCCTGTCGATGCGCGCCGCGCGGTGAGTCTCGTTCGTGCGCTTCAGTGCAGCGGCGATTCTCCGGGCAACTGAAACGCATCCACGGTATAGCCCATGTTGAAATATCCCGCGCGCGCGTAGACGGAAATGTGCTCGAGCTGCTCGGCGCGCGTGGTTTCGCTCGCGGCGTGCGCGTCGTTGGCCGAACGCTCACGCGCACGCTGCGAAGGGCCCGAAAGCGCCTGCCAGTAGTGAGTCAGGAAGTGCGGCATGGCTCGCCTCCTCGATGCATGAACAGCTCGAATCTAAGCCTTCAAAAAGACTTGGACAAACAAGCTTTTCTGCAATGCATTGCAGGCCGCACCGCTTTGGCGCATCAGGCTGCGTCGACGCCTTCCCGCACGGTGCCCGTGGCCTGCGACTGCTCCAGATGGCGCAGCAGCAACGTCACCATCGCGACGACGGTGAACGCGAGAATCACGAAGAACGCCGCGAGGGGCGTGAGAATCTGCACCGACACGAAGCCCGCGAGACCCATCATCACCGACGACACGAGCAAGAGCGAGCAGCCGAGAATCGCCGCGGTAAGGCCCGCGATATGCGGAAAGAGCGAATTGCCCTTTGCCATCAGCGTCGGGTACATCGCGCCGGCGCAGAAGCCCATCACGAGCACCGGCGCGGACAACGTCCATACGGTGAGGCCGACCGTCAGCGAGAGCAGCAGCATGACGACCGATGCGCCCGCCATCACGCGCGCGCCGATGCGCAGCCGTTGCTCCGCGCTCGGCAGACGCGCGCCATGCACGCGGTTCGACAGCCCGCCGAGGAAATACATCATGCCGATGGCGAGCGCGAGATAGCCGAAGTACGTCGGCGGCTTGTGCAGCGTGTTCTGCACCATGAAGGGGCCGACGATGTTGAATACGAGCAGGATGCTGTAGCACAGCCCTTGCGCGAGAAAACAGCTCTGGAAAACGCGGCTCGACAACACCTTGCCCGCATTCGTGAACAGCGTGCGCGGCGCGAGATGCACCGGCTTCTGCAAGGTCTCGCGATAGCGCCATATGAGCGTCCACATCACGATCGAATAGATGAGCAGAAAGACGAGGCACGACTTCCAGCCGAACCATTCCTGCAAGTGCGCGCCGATCACGGGCGCGACGATCGGCGCGAGCCCCCACGCGATCGACATATAGGTGAACGCGTGCAGCAGCGCCAGGCCCTTGAACGAATCGGTGATGATCGCCTTCGCGAGCAGGTTGGTCGCCGCGATGCCGAAGCCTTGCAGGCACCGCGCGAGCAGGAAGGTTTCGAGGTTCGTCGCCGCGAGCGACAGTAAGCAGCCGAGCGTGAAGACGACGAGCCCGAACGCCAGCACTTTTTTGCGCCCGTACGCATCGGCGATGGGGCCGAAGACCAGTTGACCGATCGCATACGCCGCCATGTAGCCGGAGACGCTCGACTGGATCGCCTGGGGCGACGTGGCGAAGTAACGCGCCATCGCGGGCAACGCGGGCACGTAGATATCGATGGCGAGCTGCCCCGCCGACGCGAACAGGCAAACCAGAAACAGCAGGAATTGCGGGGAATTCTTCGAAGGATGAGCGTGGTTCATGACAACGACGAATGAGCGAAGGCCGGCGGCCTCTGCGGGCCAATCCGGATGGGGATTCATCGTATTGTGCCTGTCATCGCGCGAATCGGCTCAAAGCCCTCGTCGCGCGTACGTCAACCTGCGCGTTTCCCGCGCGATCGATCACGTCTTGCCATGCAGGATGGGATGCGACTGGCCCGGTATCGGGCGGCCACGGCTGTCGGTCGGCACGAGCTGCGTCTGGAACGCGACGAACAGCGCCTGAAACTTGCCGTCCACTTCGATCATGACCGCGCCGTCCTGAAACACGCCGTTCTCGTTCGAGTGGTCCTTGACATGCGTGCCCTTGCCCGGCTTCGGGTTGCCCTGATTCATATGCGTCTCGTGCAGCCCGTCCTTCCCCGGCTCGAACAGGAAGCCAAAGCCATAGACGGTCACGTCTTTCGTCGGCTTCCATCCGAGGCGATCGTCGCTATAGCTCGGCGTTTCGTAGACGTAATCGACGCCGTTCGCCGACATGTCCAGTTGCAGCATCTCGTTGAGAAGCGCATTGATATCGTTCTTCTCGTCCTTGGTGTCGAGCGGGATCGGGCGCATCGCGTCGAGATCGACGAGTCGCGAATCGTGTACATAGTCGAGCTTCGGGAAGTTCGCTGTCGACACACCCGCCGACAGCGTGTCGAGATCGGCCGTCATCGGATGATCGAAGTATCGATTCCAGACATACAGCACGAGATAACCCGCTGGCCCCGTCAGCGAGCTATCCGATTTCACGTTGGTGACGATGTCGAATGGCTTGCCGTTCGCGTCCTCGCTGACGATCACGTAATGCGGATCGCCCTTATAGCCCTGAAGAAAGGGGACGCCTAGCTTGACCGTGCCCTTGAAGACAACGTATTCGTTGCGCGCCATGATGACAACATCCTTTCGGCCAATATGCGATCACGACGATATCAACGAATCGCTTTTCTCGCAGCTTTGAAGCGATGTTTCTGCTCCGCCTTCAGCGCACGTAACGCGTGCTTTTCGCTGGCATCGTCGGCGAATTCGCCTCGTGAATTCGAAAGCAAATCGCGGCTCGCAACGACATCGTTCAACGCGCCGAAGCGCTTTTGAAGCCGCTTGAGGCTCTTCACCTCGGCGCGCAGTTTCGCCGGGATATCCGGCTCGAAAAACTCGATCAGATAACGCACCTTCTTTCCCGCCTTGCGCACTTCGTGATACGCAGCATAGTCTGACTGTTTCGCGCGCAACGCCCGCTTGATGCGCTTCTTCAGCTGACTGCGCGCCGCGCCGATGCGCTTTTTCGCGAACCGTTCGACCGGCACGCGTTGCGGTCCCGTGTTGAGCTGATGATTCGCTTCCTTCAATCCGCTCAGCAGCACATGCTTCATGTCCGCGTTGGCGAGATTTTCGATGCTCGTCGCGAGCACGTTAGCCCGATGCGCCTTCACCGTTTCGTCGAATCCTTCGACATCGAGTTCATGCAGCAATTCGATCAGAATGTCCCAGTCCCGCGCGCTGCCCGCCGATGTCGCGAGATACCTGAACAGGGCGCGCTGACGCGTATCGAATTCTTCGTCCAGCAAAGGCCGGTATGCCCAGAACAAAGTGCGCAGCCTGCGCAACGCAACACGCAGCTTGTGAAGCACTTCCGGGTCCGTGTTTCCGTCGAGCGTGGCAGCGTGCTGCATCGCCTCGTCGATCAGCGGCGACGCGAGATCGCCGAATCTGGCTTCGGCCGTGATGCGCGTTCGATCGTCCATGATCGCTCCCTGTTACCGAATGACCCGGTTACGCAACATGCATACCCGCTGCGCGGGGCGAGCGGAACATGTCTTGCTTCATGCCCAATACGGAAAATGCCGCTGTCATCGGATGCTCCACAATGAAAAAACGGTTGGGTACACTGGGTCCGTTGACAGGACATAGCTTATAGATAACGGAGTCGGTTTGAGGAAGCGAGCCACCGTCATTTGTCGGAAGGGCAACCGGATACTTCTGGTGGCGCGACGTCGCACCAAGTGGGCGCTGCCCGGCGGCATGCTCAAGCGAGGCGAGCATCTTTCGGACGCCGCGCTTCGCGAACTCAAGGAAGAAACGCGTCTCGCGGGCAAGTCGGCGAAATTCCTGTTTCAGCATCGTGGAAGGCAGAAGCATCATCACGTCTTCTTCTGCGATGTGCCGAAGAACGCAAAGCCGCGCGCGAGCAATGAAATCTCTCGCTGCCGCTGGGTTCATATGTCGGAAATTTCACGACTCGCGACCAGCGAGCCGACGAGACACATTGTGAAGGCGCTCGGCGGCAAACGCTGACACCGTTTGGCCCGACATCCTCTTGTCATAATCGGACTCTCGCATGGTCGTTCGGCAAACGTCACGCGCTTTGTCCTTTCGCATCGCCATAATCGACGCGCACCGCAGGCACGAACCACGCGAGACAGAGGCCGACGAACGCCGCCATCGCGGCGACCACGAGCCCGACGTGAATCGACGCGACGAGCGCCATGCGCGCCGAGTGCATCATCGTCATCGCATCGGCCGCTTGGCCCGCCGCGACGAGGCGTTCGATCAGCGCAGACTGTTCCGCACGGTCGATCAGCAGGTCCGCGCTCGCGAACGATTTGAGCCACTGCGTCGCCTGATACGAATCGAGCGGACGATGCACGTTTTGCGCATAGAGATGCCCGAGCAGCGCGCCGGTGATCGCGGTGCCCAGCATGCCGCCGAAAATGCGCAGCGATTGCAGCAACGCCGTGACCGCGCCGATCTGCTCGCGCGCGACGATCTGTTGCGAGCAGATGGTGAGATTCGTCGCGACGAGCCCGAGACCGAGTCCGCTCGCGCCCATGCACGCCATCCAGACGGCATGCGGTTCGTGACCATCGAGCGAGACGAGCGCGAGACAGCCGGCCACGGAAAGCGCGAAGCCCGCATACATCAGCACGTTCGCACGCGGGATGCGCGTGACGATGCGGTTGTTGATCATGCTGCCGACGGTCGTGCCGAGCAGCAGCGGCGTGATGAGCATGCCCGAATCGTGCGGCGACATGCCATAGCCGCCCTGAAACAGCAGCGGAATGTAGAAGGCCATCGAGAAGAGCGCGAAGCCGCCGAGCACGGAGATCGCGAAAAGCGCGGCGAGCTTGCGGTCCATCAGCACGTCGACGGGCACGACGGGATAGCCCATGCGCTTTTCCCAGAAGTACAGTGTCGCGCCGAACAGGAGCGTGACGAGCGCAAGCACGATCGTCGTGCGCGAGACGCCTTCTTTCGGCAGCAGTTCGATCAGCAGTTGCAATGCGCCGAGCGTCACCGCGACGACGCACGCGCCGAGCCAGTCGAGCTGAATCCGTCCACGCGTCTTCGCATGATGCAGGTTCGGCACGAACATCAGCACGAACATTAGCGAGACGATGCCGATTGGCACGTTGACGAAAAACACGAGCCGCCAGCCGCGCATCTGCGTGAGCATGCCGCCGAGCGTCGGGCCGATCACGTTGGCGACGCCGAACGTCGACGTGACGAGCACGAGCCAGCGCAGACGCAGCTTCGGATCGGGAAAGAGATCGGCGACGGCGGCGAACACCGTGCCGAGCAGAATGCCGCCGCCGATGCCCTGCACGCCGCGCGCAATTACCAGGAACAGCATGCTGTCGGCGAATCCGCACAGCACCGACGCCAGCGTGAACAGCACGATCGCCGCGAGCAGAAACGGCTTTCGTCCGTAAAGGTCGCCGAGCCGCCCGAAGATCGGAATCGTGATGACGGACGCGAGCATGTACGACGTCGCGACCCACGCGTACAGATCGAAGCCCTTGAGTTCGGCGACGATGCGCGGCATCGCGGTCCCGACGATGGTCTGATCGAGCGCGACGAGCATCGTGACGAACGCGATGCCGAGCATCGCGAGCAGCGATTCGCGAAACGGCAGGCGTTGCCGTTCGCGATCGCCGACATCCAGGAACGAGTTCATGACATGCGCGAGCGCGCGCTCAGAAGCAGTGTGTTACTGCCCGCCTTCCTGAATCGTCAGAACATTCTTCACCGACTTCACGCCGTCCACGCCTCTCGCGATCGACGCCGCCTGGTCGATCTGCTCGCCATCGGCTGCGTGACCGGCGAGCGTGATCGCGCCGTTCTTGGCGATCACATTCATGCCGTTCGTGTCGATGCCGCCTTTTTGCAATGCCTGAGACACCTTCTTGCTGAGCGCGCGGTTGGCTTTGCGCGCCGTCGATTTGGAGCTTCCCGTGCTCGCCGAAGGCGTCGCGGACTGGGTCGATCCCGCATCGCTGGTCTGCGACCATACGTTGACGGAAAAGGCTATCGCTGATGCAACGGCGGCAAATCTGAGCGCATTGATCATCTTCATTGCGTGGCTCCGGTAGCTTGCGTGAAATGGAGGATGCAAAGGCAAGATGGATTCTAATCGACGCTTCGCGATATCGCAGGGAATCGGGCCGTTCATTTCGCTAGCGCGCGCAATCGCGTCGGCGTAAGGCAGAAATCGGCGTTTCCCGCGAGCTTTGCGATCGTGAAGTCGATGAACGTTCGCACGCGAAGCGGCCGCTCCGTTCGATGCCGATAGTAGATGTAGATCGATTCGCGCTGCGTCATTTGACGCGTGAGCAAGGGTACGAGACGTCCTTCGCGGATATGCGCGACCGCGAAAAAACTACCGAGCGCTTTCGGCGCGCTGATGCGCAACGGCCGGGCGATGTCTTCCTTCGCGTTCTTCGCATCCGCGATGGCAGACGTGAGCATCGCAAGCGCCGGTTCGACGCTCTGCAACAGGCGCTGTGGCTTGCGGCGATATCCCCTGATCAATGACCG
Organism: Caballeronia sp. LZ028; assembly: GCF_031451415.1. Taxonomy (NCBI): domain Bacteria; kingdom Pseudomonadati; phylum Pseudomonadota; class Betaproteobacteria; order Burkholderiales; family Burkholderiaceae; genus Caballeronia; species Caballeronia sp. LZ028. The sequence goes on from NZ_JARUXN010000002.1 coordinate 450,234, forward strand.
CACGCCGCTCATCACGCTCGCCGATGCGCAACGCCGCCGCTGCGCCTCGCGCTCGGCACCGACACGCTGAAGCCCATCGCGGAGAAGAACGCGCATGTCGAAGCCGAAACGGACGCGTGGCGTGAGTCATCGAGTTCGACGGATTTCGCTGTTTGATCGCGTCAATTACCCTCGCACCTTGCCCGTCAGCGCGAGGCGCGTGGCGAGCGTCGAGAGCGCGTCGTAGGCATCGCGCGATACCGTGTCCCACGCGCCGATCGCCTGCGATTGCACTTCCACGACCGCGCGATCGCCGCGCGCCGCCGGACCGGTCAACGCATCCTTCGGCCCGAGCGAAACGACGTTGGTGGCGGCATTGCGCGTGAGCGTGTGCATCATGTCTTCGATGAGCGCTTGCGGAATGCCGGCCGCCTGCCACATCTCGACGGACATCGCCGCCAGTATCGGCAGAAAGTTCGATGCGACGACCGCCGCCGCGTGATAAAGCGCCTTGCTGCCCGGCTCGATATCGAAGCAGCGCGCGCCGATGGCCGCGAGAATCTCGCTCCATGCATCGCGGGCGGCGCGATCGCCTTCGAGTCCGCATGGCGTGCCTTCGAACTGGAACACGGCCGTGCCGGGCTTCGCGAAGCTCAGCATCGGATGCGCGCTCGCGACGCTCCAGCCGAGCGCGCGCAAGGGCGCGAGCGTGTCGGCGTCGAGCGCGCCGCTGCAATGCACGGCAATCGTCGGCGCATCATGCTTGCGATGCGCCGCAAGCGCTTGCGCCACGTCCGCGATGCGTGCATCGGGCACCGAGAGCAGCCAGATATCCGCGGGATGCATCGCGGCGATGTCGTCGAGCGCGCGGCCCGCGCCGATGAAATCGACCGCTTCATGCGCATGCGCGAGATCGCTGTCGCATACATCGCCGATATCGAGCACGCGGTTCGCGACGATCAGATTGCCGAGCGTCGCGCCGACCCGCCCCGCGCCGATGATGTTGAGAGTCGCCATGATGATGTGAACCCGCGCGAGACTCAGGCGTGCCTGATCGCGATGGTCTTCAGGCTCGTGAAGCCGTACAGCGCTTCGAAGCCCTTCTCGCGTCCATGCCCGCTCGCCTTCACGCCGCCGAACGGCAACTCGACGCCGCCGCCCGCGCCATAGTTGTTGATGAACACCTGGCCCGCCTGCAGCTTGCGCGCGAGTCGCAGGCCGCGCGAACCGTCGCGCGTCCACACGCCCGCGACGAGACCGTAGTTCGTGCCATTGGCGAGCTTCACGGCTTCGGCTTCGTCGTCGAAGGGCATTACCGCGAGCACCGGGCCGAAGACTTCCTCCTGCGCGAGCCGGCTTTGCGGCGGCACGTCGCGAAACAGCACCGCTTCCTGGAAGAAGCCATTGCGCGACGCTTCCACGACAATCTTGCCGCGCGCCGCGACGCGTATGCCTTCGCCTTCCGCCTGCTCGACGATGCTGCGCACACGCGCATGTTGCTTCGCGTTGACGAGCGGGCCCATGTCGAGGTCCATCGCGGGCGGCCCGGAACGCAGCGCTTCGAAACGCTGCGCGAGACGTTCGATCACGGTTTCGTAGATGCCGCGCTGAACCAGCAGACGGCTGCCCGCCGAACACGTTTGTCCGGCGTTCTGCACGATCGCGTTCTGGATCACGGGCAAGGCTTCGTCGAGATCGGCATCGTCGAAAACGAGTTGCGGTGACTTGCCGCCGAGTTCGAGCACGCTCGGGCAATGACGTTCCGCCGCCGTGCGTCCGACGAGCGCGCCCGTCGCGGTCGAGCCGGTGAACGAGATATGACCGATGCCTTCGTTCGCCGACAGCGCCGCGCCCGCCTCGCTGCCGAGTCCGGTGACGACGTTGATCGCGCCAGCCGGAAAGCCGACGTCGGCGGCGATTTCTGCGAGCCGCAGGATCGACAGGCTCGCGTCCTCCGCGGGCTTCACGACGCACGCATTGCCCGCCGCGAGCGACGCGCCGACGCTGCGGCCGTAGATCTGCATCGGGTAATTCCACGGAATGATGTGGCCCGTCACGCCGATCGGCTCGCGTACCGTCAGCACCGTAAAGCCGGTCGTATAGGGCAGCGTTTCGCCGTGCAGCTTGTCGACGCAACCCGCGTAATACTGCAGATAGCGCGCGAGCACGGCCGCATCGGTGCGCGCGGTCTTGAGCGCCTTGCCGGTGTCGCGCGCTTCGAGTTGCGCGAGTTCGTCGGCGTGTTCGAGAACGGCGTTCGCATAGGCGAACAGCAGGTTCGAGCGCTCGACAGGCGAGAGCTTCGCCCACGGACCGTCGAGCGCATCGCCCATTGCGCTGCGCGCTGCGTGGACAGCCGTGGCGATATCGGCGGCGTTGCCGCGTGCAATCGCCGCGAACGGCTCGCCGGTGCTCGGATCGATGACATCGAGCGATTCGCCGTTGTCGCCCGCTTTCCACGCGTTGCCGATGAAGTGACGGTATTCCATGCTTACTCCGTGATCAGTGCATGTTCGGTGACGGCTTCGGCGATCGCCTTGCCGACTTCGATGGTGTTCGCCGTGCCGCCCATGTCGGGCGTGCGCGGGCCGTTTTCGAGCACGCTTTCGATGGCCGACACGATGGTCTTCGCCGCCGCTTCGTAGCGCGCGTCGCCGCGTCCGAGATGCTGGAGCATCAGCGCGGCCGACCAGATCTGCCCGATCGGATTGGCGATGCCCTTGCCCGCGATATCGGGCGCGGATCCATGTATCGGCTCGAAGAGCGATGGAAAGCGCCGCTCGGGATTCAGGTTCGCCGAAGGCGCGATGCCGATGGTGCCCGTGCATGCGGGACCGAGATCGGAAAGAATGTCGCCGAAGAGATTCGACGCGACCACGACATCGAAACGGTCAGGATGCTGCACGAAATGGGCGCACAGAATGTCGATGTGAAACTTGTTCGTCGCGATGTCCGGATAGCGCTTCGCCGCTTCGGCAAGGCGCTCGTCCCAGTACGGCATCGTGATGGAGATGCCGTTCGATTTGGTCGCGGCGGTGAGCTGCTGCTTCGGACGGCTCTGCGCGAGCTTGAACGCGAAGTCGAGAATGCGATCGACGCCCGTGCGCGTGAAGACCGCCTGCTGCGTCGCGAACTCGCGCTCGGTGCCTTCGAACATGCGTCCGCCGACCGACGAATACTCGCCTTCGGTGTTCTCGCGCACGACCAGAAAGTCGATGTCGCCGGGCTTGCGATTGGCGAGCGGCGAAGGCACGCCGGGCATCAGCCGCACGGGACGCAGGTTCACGTATTGATCGAACTCGCGGCGAATCCTGATGATCGATTCCCACACCGCCGTATGGTCCGGCACGATGTCGGGCGTGCCGACCGCGCCGAAGAAGATCGCGTCGTGCTTGCCGATCTGCTTGTCCCAGTCGGCGGGCATCATCGTGCCGTGCTGGACGTAATGCTCGGTGCACCATGATGCGAACTCGTCGAAATCGAGCGCGATGTCGTAGCGCGCGGCGGCGGCCTTCAGCACGCGCAGTCCTTCGACCATGACTTCCTTGCCGATGCCATCGCCCGGAATGACGGCGATGTGATGTGTCGTTGCCATTGCGCTCTGTCTCCTCGTTTTCGACGTTTGATCTGAGGGGAAATCTAGCGGAGGCGTTGTTGCTGCGGAAGTGCGAATCCGGAAACGGGAGTCTTCGAATATCCGCAAGGGCTCAGCTTGCGGCGCGTTCCCCGCCGGGCGCGACGAGCGATGCGGGCGCGAGTCCGCTCAGATAATCGAAGAGCCTGCGCGCGGGCAAAGGCGCCGCGCCCACGCGTATGCCGACCGACATCACGCGCTCGGCCCACGGATTCGTCAGGCGAATGAAGCGCAGACGCATGGGTTCGCGAAAGAGCCGCACCGCGCCTTCGGGCAACACGCCGATGCCCTGCCCCGCCGCGATCAGCCTGCACATGCCTTCGAAGCTTTGCACCTGTACGCGAAAGCGGATCGCGCGGCCCGCGAGCGCGGCTTCCTTGACGAGCATGCGCGTGACTTCGGCCTTATCGTCCAGACCGACGATATCGTGCTCGAGCAGCGCGGCGAAATCGATCTGATCGCCTTGCAGAACGTGATCTTCGGGCACGACGACGCTGATGCGATCCGTGCAATATGGTGCGAGGCGAATGCCTTCCATGCCGCTCTGCGACGTCACCACGCCGACATCCGCGCGCCCTTCGCGCAGCGCCTGAAGAATGTCCATGCTGCGCAATTCGCTGATATGCAGCTTGATGTCCTGATAGCGCTGGGAGAACGCACGCAGATGATCGGGCAAGTCCTGGCTGATCGCGGAGATATTGGCGAACACGCGCACGCGGCCGACGGAGCCTTTCGTGTAATCGGATAGCTCGCTATAGATCGCGTCGGTCCTGAGCAGCAGTTCCGTGGCGTGACGCGCGAGCGCTTCGCCGGCCGGCGTGGGCTCGACACCCGCCGACGTGCGATTCAGAAGCCCCACGCGAAAGTGATGTTCGAGCAGCGCGATGCGCCGGCTCGCCGTCGATAGCGACATATGCGATTGCTGCGCCGCCTTGGACAGGCTGCCCATTTCGACGGCGCGCAGAAAGAGAGCCAGCGACGTGAGATCGAACAAAACCGGATGCTCCGTGGAAGTTTATTCCGGGGAGTATGGCATTGGGTTGGGGTTGCTGTGGCGTGGAGGGATACAGGAAAACCCTGAGCGATGCGGCTATTAGAAAGGCGCACCCTCGAATTCCATGAGCGGAAAAAGCGTGTCCTTGCCGTCGATATTCAGCACGAGCCGCGTCGCGTGATGGAAGCTTGCATAGCGGCCAACGAAGCGGCTCAGCACATCGCCGAAGAGCGTCGCATCGCCGGGTCCGTCAAACGCACTCGCATCGAGCCGGACGTGAACGCGAATCTCGAAGCGCATATGCCCCTTTCCCACGCTTTCATGCTCGGACAGCCGCACGTCTCGAATCGCATCGATGCGTCGCGCGATGCTTTCGTCGTGTGACCAGTCGTAGAGCTCCAGCGCCTCACGGAGCACCACCACGCCGCCCATCCCGATCATGTTCAACTCATTCGCGCCGCCTGCCGTGTAGTGCCCGAGCACGCGCCAGTCGTACTCCGGGTGATAGCGCGGAGGATAGAGCGGCAAAGTCGGCGCTGTCAGATTGCGCACGGAAGCGATGCCGGTAAAACCCGACACGGTCTCGTTGATCGTCGCCTCGGACAGCGCCATGCGCGGCAGGCGTCCGTTGTTCGCGAGCGCGCGAACCGTCAGGTAGCCGTCCGGCTTTGGACGATTCTCATCGTGTCGGGCATCCGCATGGAAGCGCTCCCAGAGCGAACCGGAAAGCGTCACCCAGAGTTCGCGGCCGGTTACGCCAAAGCGCATCGAGGTATGGAAATACCGCTCGGGGTTCTCGTAGCGCAGCGTCCAGCCGCGATGGCGGAAGCTCGTGAATGCGCCGTAGGCGTGGCGCGCGCTGTCTTCCGGATCGGCCGCCGTCACCGCGAGCACGTGATACGGCTCGACGTGCCCCGCCACATCCTGCTGCAGACGTACGCGATGCTCGCGGTCATGTCGGTCTGTCGGCCGCAGCGGCAACGCGTCCACTTCGAACAGATTGATCACGGGCGTGCAGAAGAGACGAAAGCTGTCGCGACTGACCGGATAGTCGCCAGGCACGCGAGCGTTCAGTTCGATCTCGAAGGTCATTTGCGATTCACCCATCGGCAGCATCGACGCATCGAAGCCGCATAGATCGACGAAGTTGAATTTCTGCGGGAACACGAAGTATTCCAACAGCGTCTGTTCGCGATCCAGCCCGCGGTCACGCTCGGGCTCCGTGACCGGCCACAGCCGCGCGGACGGACCAAAGCCTGCCGCTTCGAAGCGCACGTCTTCGAGCGGTTGCAACTCGCCATCGCGCACTGTAGGCAGGCGCAGGCTGATCGATTCGACTTGGCGCGTCAGCGCCGCGTACAGCGCGGAGGCGGCAGGCCGGTCGCCGTGCAAGTAAAGACGGATGCGCGACAAATCAACCGCCTCGCGTTGCTCGCCAAGCCACAACCGGAACGTAAGGCGAATCACGGTGCGTCCGCCATCGCGGACCGCGATCTCTGCATCTTCGACCGAAAGTGGCAACAACTTCACCGTCTGCGTCGTCCGATAGAGACACTTGACCTGATCCGGACCGACGGGCGTCGACCGCACGGCGGCCCCCGCGGGAATCTGCGTTGCCGAAGCAACTCCGCGACCAATCGGCGTGCATTCGATGATCGACAGCGATGGAATCGCGCGCGCCGCATGTTCGTACAGGTTGTCGATCAGCGTTTCCGTGAATTCCGGAGCGCCGTCATCGAGCTTCATACGTAGACGCGCCGTGAGCAGCGCAAAGCCTTCGAAGGTCGCGCGCGCGCTGTCGCCCACGTCGCCATAACGCATGTCCAGGCGACGCGCGGCGTCGGGATGTGCTTGAGCGAACTCCGCCGATGCCGCGCGCAAGTAGCGCATCTCCGCATCGAAGTACTTCAGGAACGGATTCTCGTGTTCCAGCGCCGAACGCTTCCACGGCGCGGTCACGGCTGTATCTCCGCTGGCAAGGGCGGCAACGACGGCGCGCCCGCGTACACAGCGCTCCTGCCGGCGATGAAGACACGCTGCGGCATCTTGAAGCCGCGCAGCTTGAGCAGATCGAGCGGTCCCGCGCCGACCTGCGTCTTCATCACGTAATGCAGCGGATAGTCATTGTCGTGATTGAGTGTCAGCGCGTAGTTCGTGCTGTCGAGCGGCTTGATGTTCGCCGTGCCCAGCAATCGAAGGAATGCCCAGTCACCGACGGCACTGAACGCGACGCTCGTCCCGGCAGTCAGCGATTCCCACGTCAGCATCGCCTGCCCGTCGCGACCATTTCCCGGCCAGACGATCGGCGTGAACGATTCACGTTGATTGAAATACTCGATCTTCGTCTGATCGACCGTGAGGATGCTGCGCACGACTTCCGGCGTCGGGGTCGCCATGATCTGGATGCGGTAGCTCGCATCGCCTTGTGCATACAGTTGCGCGCCGAGCGTCGACAATTGACGCAGCGCCGATAAAAACTCCGGATCGAATTGCAGCGCTTGCGGCGCGAGTTCGTTCGGGGTCCACGCGTTGCCCTGCGGCTGCAGCATGCCCGCGAGTTGCGTCGTGACGAAGCGCGCGATCAGACCCGTCTCCGGCTTGATGTAGCGGCCGAGCTCGACGAATGAGGCGTCGGATGCGGTGTCGGCGAATGGATAGTGACCGTCGAAGGCACTCGCGAACGGCGCCGCGACTGACGCTCGCCATGCGTCGTTCAGGCTCGCTGCTGCGGGCTGAAGGATCGTTTGCCATGCTACATCGAGCGGTTTGGCGAAGAGCGCATCGCCGAAGCCCGACCACTGCGAGCCGAGGCTCGCGGCGGTCAATGCTGCATCGTCGCGCGCTTGAGTGAGTTCCGAGAGTTTGCCCTGAAACACGGCTTGCGCCATCTGACGGGACATCGCCTGTGCGTCCGCGCTGGTCGCGATCTGCTGCAACTTCAGGCGCATCGTTGTCGCTACGGTCAGAAAGTGCGCGAGACTCACGCCGCTGAAGTCCGCCGCGTTCTTCGATTTCGTGCTGGACTTGCCGTGGCCAGTCACCACATCGTCGCCCATGAGCGCGAGCAGCGGACCGAAGGGTTTATCAAGCGGATTGATTTCCGGCGCGGCTGCAACGCCGGTCTTGTTAGCGATCAGATCCTGCGCCTTGCGCACGAGCGTATCGGTCAGCGCCTGCGACGCACGGCCCGCCTGCGCCTGATATTCGACTGCCTTCATCAGCGCGATCAGCGGTGACGTTTGCGCATCCGTCAGACGCGTCAACTGGCTGATTGCATCGCTCAGATTCGATGCGCTGCGCCACTGGATGCTATTGAGCATCGCCTGCCATGCGGCGGTGTAATCCGCGAAATAGCGCGCATGCAAGCGCCGCTTCGCTTCTTCGATGTCCTGTTGCGCTTCGAGCGCCGCACCCGGTATGCGGGCCGCGCGTTCATCGGCGAGCACCCAGTCGGCGGCGACGCGCCCTTCCTTCGCCGCCTTGTCGATTGCATCGCCGATCATGCCGTCCCATGCAGCGCGCGTGTAGATGCCGGAGACGGTCTGGCTGGTCGTGAAGAGACCACGCGCATCCGCGCCGTTGATGAGCGATGCCAGCGTGATGTCCGCGTACTTTCCCTTGGCCTGTTCGAGCACGGATTGGTAAAGCGTGTCGTCGGAATTCTGCAGGCCGATCTGGTTGACGAGCATGTTGCGCGCGGCGATGGTCAGATCGTTCGATGCGTTCAAGCGCCACTCCGGATGCGCGCGCAAATGCGACGCGTAGAACGACGACAAGCGCTGCGACGTATCGAGCCATTCGCCTGTGCTCATGTCCGTCACAACCGGCCACGCTGCGGGCAGTCGCTTGGTCAGATACGCGGCATCGGCGTGCTGCGGGTGCGCGAGCATCAAATAAGTCTTCAGCGCGTTGTAGTCCCGCTGCTGCTCTTCGTTGCTGGGCAGCGCGTCGGCGCGGGACTGCGCGAGTTGGGCTAGCGTTGCTTCAAGTCGATGCGCGGCCGGATCGCGTAGATTGCGCGCCGACACGATGGCGTAAGACGGCCACAGCGCGGCGAGGATGTCATCGTTGTGGTTCAGGCCCGCGCGCAGATACCACGGCGCGCCGTGCTGCTGACGATATTCAAGCGTGTCGATTCTCTGTTGCAGCGCGAGTTGCGCGCGCAACGCCGCCGCGGTGCCTGGCTTTGCTGCGAGCGCGGCGTCGCTTGCTGATTGCGCATCGTTCATGATGGAACGATTGCCGATGAATGACACGCTCATCGTCACGCACCAGCCGATCGCCGTCACCAACACCAAAGCAGCGAGCGCGTTGGGCCAGTAAAAGCCGACACGGCGACCGTCATGCTTCTTCATGTGCGCGACGATTTCCGGCCAGATCGATTGCAGCGCGCGAGGCTGCTCACGTGATGCCCCGGCGTGCTGTCTAGCGCGCTCGGCGGCATCTTTGGCGACATCGTCATGATCGGCTGGCACGGGTGTCGGCACAACTGGCCCGGCGAATACCGGCGCGAACATCATGCCCGCGAGCGGCGCGCGCCGCCATTTCGATATCGAATGTGCCCGCCATGTCGTCAGCACGCGTTCGCGATGCGCGGTGAGGTATTGAGAGACCTGCGCGAGCCAGACAATCGGCTTCGGGCGAGCGCATAGCATGATGCTCGCGTGGGCCGTCATCTCTTCGAGTACGTTCAGTTGCCGATTCAGTTCGTCGGTCGCGACCCGTGCATCGGCGCGTTGTGAAGCAAATATGAATGCACCGACAGGACGAAAATCGTTCTGATGCATGCCGCTCGCTTCGACGGCATGCAGAAAGACGACCGGCGCGGCCCAACCGAGATCGCGCGCGAGGTTCGACAGCGTGCGGGGCAGTTCATCGTCGGAGGGCGATTGCTCGCTTGTTCGCAACACAGGGATAACGGCATCGATCGGATGCGCGCGACACATACGGCGAAGCTGATGACGCCACGTTTGCGCATCGATGCCGTTCGGCGCGGCGTGCACCAGCACGATCTCACCCGTGCGCAACACGGCGGTCTGTTTGAGGTCCGGAGCTACCGCGTCGATGAGGGCATCGTCGCCAGTGAGCATGAGCCACGGTATCGCGCGACGCCAGCGCCAACCAAACGATGTGCGCAGTTCATCGCGCAAATATTGCAGGCGCGCGTCGCGCTGGATCGTCGCGGACTGCTTTTCGCTGCTCAATCCGTCGAGGCGCGCCATCACTTTCTCATAGAGACCGAACAGGATGGCAGCGAAGTGCGCGCCCAGCACGATGATGAGTACGCCCAGGATTTTGAGCAGCGCGGACACACGCATCTCGAGGGTGGTCAAGTGCGTGAAGTCGGGGCGACCCCACCACGCCACCGCGGCCGACGCCACGGCGACGAGCATAGCGGCCAATGTAAAGCCCCAGATCTTGAGAAAGCCGGAGTCCGTGCGTTTGGATATTTGCGAGTCAAGCGCGTTCAAATTGCTGCTCGGGGTTGTCATGCGATACGGTAGGTTGAACGTAGAGGATGGCAGCCTGCGCCCGGTCGAGGATCAAATGGGGGCCGGCTTCGCCGGATTCGATGGCCGCTGCGATGCAAAGCCACGGCGTCGCGGCGCCAGTGTCACCGACGATGCGATCGGGTCGCCGGTGTGTTTCGTGCGTGGCGATGCCCGCAAACCCGGCGCGCTTGAGTTCATCGAGCAGCGTGCGGTCGTGCTCGGCGTTCAGGCGCGTGAGCCAGGCGTGAGTGATGTTGCTCGCATCGGTCTTGCCCCAGAGCGCCGCATTGAGCGCGAGGTCGCGAAGCGTGGCGACGTCGGCTTGATCTTCGATCGGACGATGCAACGTCGCGAGTGCCTGCACGGATTCCGGCAGTTGATAGAAGCCCGCGTTCAGAAGCACCGCCACGGCGGCCTCGCTGCTTCGCTCGGGCGGGTCGGTGTCGTGCCAGGCGTAGGCGAGGATCAGCAGCGCGCGGCGTTCGCGGGTGTCGAGCCATCCGTCAGCCACCATCAAACCTTGCGGGTCCGGGACGGCCACGCAGTCGAGCGCCGGCAGACCGGACAGACGCAATGCATCGACTGCGTGCTGTTTAGCTTTGTCGGCGCCTTCGGACGGCGCCAGCACACGTACAAGCGGCGCATATTGATGTCCGTATTGCGACAAGGCCTGCAGCGCAGGCACCAGCGGTTCGAGCGCAGCGACCAGTTTCAACACGACTGTGGCGATTCGGCGCGTGGCTTCGGGGGTTTGAGTGTCTGGCTGATCGTGGTCGTCATCTTCTGGTGTCGTCGCGAATGATGTCGGATCATCTGACCACGATTCGTCATCGAAGCGGTTATGGAGCACGTTGCCCACTCCACTACGCGGGCTTTGCGATTTGAAGAACGGCGTCTTTGCCGCGACGGCGTCCGGCAGATTCGATGTAACTGAAGGCAGGCAATAACCCGCGCCCAGCACTTGCAAAGGCTTTTGTGCGATGCGCAGCCGCTCAGCCAGCCGCTTCATTCTGGCCCGGTTACGATTGTGGGCGTGACTCCATAGCGCTTCATAGCCAATGCGAGCGATCGACAGCAGCGCAAGGAACGCGAAATTCGGCACGCCGAGCACGGCGAGCCAGAATGACGGACCGCTCGCTGCTTCACTCGCAGGCAAGGCGAGCAATGCCAGCGGTACGCCCAGCGCGCCACATGCGAGCCAGATCCCGAGCCACGGCAGCAGTCGCGGGCCGTGTGCAGGATAGGAATAAGGCTCGCCGGCCTCGGATAAATCGACGGGCATGCGTCAGGCGAAGTTCACGTTGGGCAAGGACGAGATCAGGCGGCAACCGCACGCGCAGCGGTGGTGATGCATCGCGTAGGGTTGGCCGTCGCGATCGGGAAAGCGCGTGTCGCCCTCGGCGATCGTGGTGTTGCCGTGCAGGTCGCATTGCGCGCTATCGCCAACGCGGGCGAGTCGGCGACCCATGAACATGGTGAAGGGTGAGCCGCTCGTGACTTCGCCGCCGTGCTCGAGTTTGTCGTATTCGCGGATGGGGGATTTCATTTTTCTAAAATGTGAGGCCTTTGATTAGCCAGACGACCTTACCTTTCCATTCATTTCCGTTTTTCACGAATGACCCGTTCCGAAAAATTCTGCAACACCGGAGGAAACTGGATTTTTCGCGCAGGGGAAGATTAACTAAAGCTCGTGATTGCATTAGTTTCGTTTTGTGGAAAAAAGCGCTGAGCAAGAAATTTGGTCCGTAATTACCCGTTTATTCTCTTTAACATCCCATACGCCGGGATACGAATCCTCAGAACATGTTGCATCCCCGGTTGGCGAAACGTAGCGACCGCTTGGCGCGATGATCGATGTTCCCGGATCACCGCTGCCTCCGAACGAATGTTTCTGCAGGTCCTTGATCGACTTGCCTTTTATATAAGCACCATTCAAAGAAACCAAATTGTGAGTTGAGGCAATGCGCGCTACGGTGGCCAACCAAGTGTATGGCCGGACCGTCACAAAATCCAGAGACACATAAATTCCCTCCGGCAAATTAATATCGGATAATACCCCTACCTTTTCCGGAATATGCGAAACGTGAACGACGTCGCTGACCGAACATTGTTTCAGGTCCCGCATGTTCACGTATCCAGTGTCTGATACGATGAGAGCCGATTTGTCGAAGCTCACAACAGCATGAATAGCTTCTTCATCTAACTTGCACGTCCGAAGATCGCGACCTCCATCCTCTATTTTTAGCGTATTGCCGATCGCCTCGTATTTGGTTTCTGCGTGCGAAATCACCGAAAAGACGGTCGCCGAAACGAAAAAAACGATCAGTGACAGATTCCTTTCAATCACAGATCACTCCCTTTACTAATCGCGTGTATTCAAGTCTACGCTCATCATCAATATAACCTCCATTAATCGCATAGGTGACCGCGCGAGAAACGTCTCTCTCTCTTTGCTTCGTTGCTCCATCAGTTGCCAAGGTCGGAATATCGCCATCGATAGTCCCGACGACCTTCGGACGCGCGCACGTCAAATAGAATGCTCCGCTATCGATGCAATTCCCGGGAAGACCTATTCGTTGAGGATCATCAATGTTGGCAGGTATCTTTCTCGTCGCACTACGATTACGGTTTATGAACTCAGGATCGGACCACCATGACGCATCGAATGAGGATCTCTGGATCCAGCCGCGAAAAATCCAATAGTCGGCGTAGTTACTTCGACCCGTTAGCTGCTTAAAACCACGTCCACGAAACTTCTGCGAATCGACCTTATCGCAATTTCCGTTTCTCCAGTCATACGAACTCGAAATTCGCCCGCCATGACTGTTGAATTTCTCGGATCGAAACCAAGGATCATCCTCTTCCTCGACTTGGCCGTACCAATGTCCAAGAGAGACTTCCGATAACTGTGATTTTGAATTCTTCGCTCTGCCACGGACGATACCTGGTTCAATTTTTCCTGTCATGCTGGTTTCCTGCATCGATGTGAGCCATCCGCTTTCTACCGCACCTTGACCGAGGAAATGCGCAAGCCTCAACGGCGACACAAGGCTGAATTTTCGCGTTGCCAAGTTAATAGGAACCAAATATGTTGAACGTAAGTCTTCCGGTGTTGGACGTGAGTTTCGACCGTAATGGTCATCCGAGTAAATTCGTTTGAATTCGCTCGCGCTCAACCATCCGCACCGTCTGAAGTGCCGAATAAACGCCATCGGATGGAAATACCAAAAATTTTTTCCTTCACCCAGCGGCGTTTGTCCCATGAACTGAAACTGCTTCCCGAAGTTGATGAAGTTCTCATAACCTTGCGGATCATCGTCCTTACGTTTGCCGAAAAAGCCTTCGGGCTCGTTTAACGCGCCGTAACGTTCATCGTTATTGCTCGCATCCCATTCGCTTTTTGCATGGCAGATAAACCCTCTAAGCTTTGAGCGCACATCGGCGTCGTTTTGCACCAATGCGGCTACTTGCCGATCGTGTGTGAACGCCGGAGGCACGGTTGCGGATGCAGGCGACGGCTCGCGATTCTCCGCAGCGGGCACGCTTGCAGACTGTGCGTTGGCCGAATCCGTTATTTGGCACAGCGCGTCATATCCGCATAATCCATTCTCATCGAATGGCGTATTGCCGTCCTCGATCTTCTGCCAATTCATGAACGGCGGAAAATCGGCGTCCGAAAGCTTCTGAACGCCGGCTTGATTGATGTCGATATAACCCGTCTTACCTTCGGCGAACGGCACCGCCACCCACGTGGCTTGTTCAGCGGCGGGCAATGTCGGCGTATCCGTGCTAAGGATGCGCCCAAAACGCAGTAACTCGTAGCCTTCGCTGGGACAGGTTCCATACAGCGCAGTGGCACGCTCATAAAGGGCGTACTCGTACCCTTCGAATTTATCCTGCAGGAAATTGGGCGTCAGCGGAACCGGCCTACCGTCGCCTCCCGCGGTCCACGCCCGGGTGAAGCGCTCGCCGCGACTGAAGTACGCCTCAACATAGAGCGTACTGTTCTCATCCAACGATCCCGCGTCCAACGTCGGGAAGAACGGCTTGGGCGAGCGGCCTTTCGTTTCCAGCTCGCCCAAGCCCGCCGGCACACTGACGAAAGTCGAGCCGCTGGGAATCACGAAATACGTGCTCCCCCAATAGTCCTTCGACGCTGGCGTAGTCGGATGCGCCTCACCCAGCGCAACGTGATGCCCGTCTTGCTCGAAGTACGCGGTGAAGTCCTCCTCGGTCATAAAAACCTCGAAGTGCAAATGCGCCTCACCATGACTGTAGCCCCGAAAGCCCAACTGATCCTTGCGATATACCCTCTTGCCGCCGCCAGATTGCACGCCGTTCGTCTCGGCAAGCAGCCATGAGGGCAGCGCGTTGGGTGAACTGTTCGGCGCGGGGACGTTCGGTTGCGGCACCAACGCGTTCGTTCTCACAAGATCGAGCAAGTGCATGTATAACGAATAGAATGTGATCGTACGGCCTTCTCCAGTTTCGGTCGTGTGTTTGATCAGCACAAAACCGGTGTTGCTGTTAAGCGCCTCGGTACCATCCGCGCTCTTCTGCCCATCCGAAATGGCATCCTTGGCCACGCGATAGGCCACGACCTCGCCATCTGCGATAGCCCGCACAGGCTCCTTCTGACCCAGCCCGCGGAAGGGCACCAGATGCATGCCGCAATGCCAACGACGATCGAGTGCAACTGGAAACACGCCACTGTGCGACAACTCGAAGGTATCGACCACATCCATCATCGGGTCGGTCTTCCACTTCTCGGCGGGCATGTTGAGGCCTTCAGCTGGAAGAAACGGGGGGCTGATAATCATAATTTAACGTGACTTTATATATCGTTCTGAAAGTTCCAGCTTGCCCGGGGGCAGGTCCGGCAGCATCGGATCCAGGTTCTCCGGTCCCTCGAACGTGAACGACCCCGCCTTGATCCTGAAGTCCCCCGGACAAATCACCTCGACACTTCCGTTCTCGATCTTGATCGCCGCGCCGCCGCTCGCCAGCACCGCCTTCGTCTTGCCATTGACCAGCACGTTCGCGTTCGCGCTCGACAGGTGCAGTTGCTGATCGGCGAACACATCCATGGGCGCATCCTGCGCTTGCACCTCGATCTTCCCCTTCGAAAAGACCTTGATGCCCAGTCGAAGCACGCATAGCGAAATCAGTTCGCCCGCCACCATGCGCAGTCGCCGCGTAATACTCACGTCCATGTCCTGGCCCGCGCTTACGATCACGTTCTCACCCGCTGAATGCTGCGTCGACTTCGGCGTCACGAACGCCATACCGCCCGGGGCGCTAGCCAGCAGCCCCGCATCGCGAAGCTGATCGAGCGCTTGCAGCAAGGCCGATTGCGTGGCTCGATCAGCCGGATCGGCTTTCGCCTGCGTGGTCGCCGTCGCCAGATCCGTCACACGTTGCAGTGCGGCCTTCAACTGCTGTATTGCCGCGGGCATTTCAAGGTGCGGCGTGTCGACTCCGGCGGCCGCGTCCGCCGAGAGAAACAGTCCTTTCGCCGCGCGCATCGTGCCCCACGCCTGCGTCGTGATTTCGAAGCCCTCTCCGCGAGGAAGCTTCTTACTGTTGAGCAGATAGCCCTGGTTCACCGCCGACTGGCGGTACACCGTGGCGATGCGCGCACTTTCCTTACCTTGCAGATCGTTGAACACGACTTCCGCACCGAGCAGCGGCGAGCGCCAGATGGCGTAACTGAACAAGGAATCCGTGCCCCGCACCAAGTCAGGATGCGAATAGTCATGCAACGCGCCGGAAATGTGTAGGCGATCGATGTCAGCATGCGCGCCCGAGAGCAGAACTTCCGTGGACGGAAGCAAGGGCGAATGAAAGCCGCCTTGATACGACGAGAACGGACGCAGCAGACGCAGCTTCAGCAGTTGCTTGTCAGTATTGCCTGTTCCTTGCAGGAACTTGGGCAGAACGGGATACCGGCCGTGTTCATCCATACAGCCGTAAGGCGACGAGTCGAACGTCGTGACCACGCCGACGACCGGACCCTTCAGAAACCGCCAATCGCGCTCGTACACGAATTCGGGGCGGTAGGCGAGATGCGCGGGCATTGCCTTGAAGCGCACGAGCGCCGGTTTCGTGCGGCTGCCCGTCATCGTCATCGTTTCGATCACGAAGCCGTATGGCGCGCTGGCAAGCTTCGTGTTGATCAGCCTCACCACGATGCCCGGCGCCACGCCCTTCGCATTGGTCTTGCCGGAGATCTTCGCTTGCTTCGCGATCTGCTCGTCGCGCCGCGTTTGCGCGAGCGCTTCGCCCTGCTGCCGCGTCAGATGAAACTCCGCGCTGCGGTTGATCTGACCGAACACCGAGCGATCGTCAGCCGTGCCTGAAACCTTCGCTGCGGCCCGCAGAGGATCTTCGGGCGTGCGGTAATTGCGCTCCCATACTTCTATCGATGCCGGCACCAGCGCGCGTGCCTCACTAATCGACAGCACCGCTTCGTGCCAATTATTGTTGAGCCCGGAATCCGGCATCAGCGGTATGTCGATTGAGCGCACGTAACCGCGCGGATTATCCGTGAACACCAATGTGTCCAGTTGCCCGTCCTGGCCGCGCGCCTGTTTATAGAACCACGCAATGCCTTTTCGTTTCGCGTGACGAGTGATCATGTCCCACACGGACTCCTCGTACATCACGATCTGTTCCATCTTCTCCTGCGCGCCTTCCAGATGGAACTCGACATCGAAGGCGTCGAAGTTCGTCCGGTCGATCAGCAGTTGCGTGACCAGCTCCTGAAACGTCACGTCCCTGAAGACATCCGATTTCTGCACTTGCTTGCAAAGGGCGGCGAACCTTGGCTCGATGCGGATTTTATAAGTGGCCTCGTCCCGGTTTGTCCGGATGCGTTTGCATCGGGTGACGACGCCATTGAACGTCGCGGCCTCGTGATTGACAGGCGCGACGTAGTCGACCGAGGGCACGGCCACCCGCTCGTCGATCTGCAGCCCTGCACGTCGCCCGACCACGGTCTTGCCGTCGATGTCGAGCTGCGGCGAGGTCACCGTCACATCGACCTTATATTCCTCGCACAGGCCCGCTTTTACTTTGAATTTCAGAACATCCAGATCGAGATCCAGCGTGCCGATCCACACGTTCAAAATCTGCGTAAGGCGCGCACTCGGATGGCGCAGCGCGTCGGTCAGATTTTTCGTCACAGCATTCATACGCGATCCTTATTCTGTTCAACGAACTCAAGCATTAATCGTTTTTCTTTGGACCGATGAATTTAGGATTGCATCACAAACAGGTCAACCCGGCTGATCGGTATTTGTTTGACATTCACGACCTATTGATTAAAGAAATCAGAATTCGGACATCGCCCATACCATGAGATCGAAGCGCGTGATTGAAAGAATGAGAAATTGCCTTTGAGCAGCAGACTTGAAGAATCGAGAGAAAATTCAACTCTTCTTCACCGGTCCGATCGGTGTGAGGAAGCCAAATCGCACATTCTTTCAACTCGCTGTCCAGAGCGAACACTCGCTGCGTCGCGGGCCATACAGGAAAACCCGGATCAAACCCCGCCCCGCCCTCCACCCCGTGTTCGAACTATTCGAAAGCCCGCTTCAACGATTTCGCATATCACTCGCGCTCCGCAGCCGCTACATTTCTTCTGTCCCGCCGCGTCCCGCGCGAGCAGGGACGCAAAAACAAATACGGAGACAGACGTGGAAATCGATGCGACCAACATGCCGCAAGGCGCGGCATCGCCCGCTGCGTCACACGATGCGGCCACCGCGGACCAGATCTTTCGCCGCCTCGCGCTGCAAATCCTGCCGATCCTGATGTTCGCGTACATCACGTCGTACATCGATCGCGTGAATGTGAGCTTCGCGAAGCTGCAAATGGCGCAGCAACTCGGTTTCTCCGATGCCGTGTTCGGCTTCGGCGCGGGCATCTTCTTTCTCGGCTATGTGGTCTTCGAAGTGCCGAGCAACATCATCCTGCAACGCGTCGGCGCGCGCCGATGGATCACGCGCATCATTCTGTCGTGGGGCATCGTGTCGGGCCTCACGGCCTTCGTCTCCACGCCCATGCAGTTCTATGTGATGCGCTGCCTGCTTGGCGTCGCGGAAGCGGGCTTCATTCCGGCGATCGTCTTCTATATCGGCCAGTCGTTTCCGCGCAACCGCCGCGCGCGCATCCTCAGCATGTTCTATGCGGCGCTCGCGCTGGCGGGTCTCATCGGTTCGCCGCTGACGGGCTTCATCATGCAGTACTTCGATGGTCTCATGCAGTTGCCAGGCTGGAAGTGGATCTTCATCGTCGAGGCATTGCCCGCGTTTCTCGCGGCGGTCTATACATGGAAGGGACTCGACGACGACGTCACCCAAAGCCCGCGTTTCAGCGAAACGGATCGCGCGTTGTTGTCGCGCGTGCTCGCCGAGGATCGCGCGGTAACGGCGCAATCGAATCACAAGGGCCTCTTCACCAGCGCGCTCGTGTGGGCGTTCTGCCTCATCTATTTTCTCGATGTCTTCGGCATCTACGGCTACACCTTCTGGGCCCCGACGATGATCAAGTCGATGGGCATCTCCGGCGACTTCGCGATCGGCGCACTCGCCGCATTGCCGAACGCGGTCGCGGTCGTCGTGATGGTCATGTTCGGCCGCAGCGCGGACAAGCGCGGCGAGCGGCGCTTGCACGTCGCGGCGCTGCTGCTGATGGGCGCGGTGGGCTTGTCGCTGTCGGTGCTCTGGCATGACAACCTGTGGCTCGGCATGATCGCGCTGTGCATCGCGAATGCGGGATTGCTGTCGTTTCCGCCGCTCTTCTGGAGCATGCCGACGGCCGTGCTCGGACAGGCCGCGGCGGCGGTCGGCATCGCATGGATCAGCGCGTTCGGCAATCTCGGCGGCTTCTTCGGCCCATATGTAGTCGGCTTTCTGAAGCAGGCTTCCGGCGGCATGACGCTGCCGATCTTCCCGATGGTCGGCTGCCTCGCGCTCGGCATCGTTCTCACGATGCTGCTGCCGAAGCGCCTCGTGAACCGCTGAGCATTTTCAAACTTACACGACAACATGAAGAGAGACACAGCATGAAGCAACGCATCGGCATGATCGGTGTCGGCCTGATGGGGCACGGCATCGCGCGTAACGTGATGAAGCATGGTTATCCGCTGACGGTCGTCGAGCATCCCGGCAATCAGCCGCTCGACGAACTGCTCGCGGGCGGCGTGAAGACCGTCGCGAACGGCGAGGCGCTCGCGCGCGCATCGGACATCGTCATTCTGTGCGTGACGGGCTCGCCCGAAGTCGAAGCGGTGCTGACCGCGCCCGATG
Source organism: Caballeronia sp. LZ028 (assembly GCF_031451415.1). Lineage (NCBI taxonomy): Bacteria > Pseudomonadati > Pseudomonadota > Betaproteobacteria > Burkholderiales > Burkholderiaceae > Caballeronia > Caballeronia sp. LZ028. Next base: position 469,644 of record NZ_JARUXN010000002.1, read on the forward strand.
GCGTGCTCGCGGGATTGCAGCCGGGCGCGATCGTCATCGACTGCTCGACGGCGGTGCCCGCATCGACGCAGCGCATGGCGGCGCTCGTGAAGGAAGCGGGCGGCCTCTTCGTCGATGCGCCCATGACGCGCACCGCGAAGGAAGCGCATGAAGGGCGGCTGAATCTGCTGGTCGGCGCTTCGGCCGAGCTGTTCGCGCGCATCGAGCCGTTGCTGCGTACCTATGCGGAGAACGTGACGCTCGTCGGCGATGTGGGCGCGGGACACAGCATGAAGCTGTTGCACAACTTCGTGTCGCTCGGCACGATCGCGCTGATCTCGGAAGCGGCGGCCTGCGCGAAACGCGCGGGCGTCGATGCGCAGACTTTCGTCGATGTCCTCGCGAAAGGCGGCGGTGGTGGCGCGGCGCTCGAGCGGCTGCGTCCGTCGCTTATCGACGGCGATCCGTCGGGCATGCCGTTTCACATGTCCAATGCGTTGAAGGATCTCGGCTACTACGTGACGATGGCCGGCGACAACAACGCCGTCGATGCGATCGCCGGCGCCGTGCGCGCGACGTATGCGGATGCGGTCGAGCAAGGCGGCGCGCATCGTACTTTGCTGGAGTTGCCGAGGTTGCTGGGCGATTGAAGTTGCGATAAAAAAAGCCGCTCATCGAGCGGCTTTCCCTGGCGCTTTAAAGCCTCAATCGTCGAGCAAGGACAAGTCGCGCACCGCGCCCTTGTCCGCCGACATCACCAGCTTCGCATACGCCTTCAGCGCAGCCGACACCTTGCGCGGACGCTGCTTCGCGGGCTTCCAGCCCTTCGCGTTCTGCTCTTCGCGACGGCGCGCGAGTTCATCGTCGGAGAGCAGCACGTCGATCGTGCGATTCGGAATGTCGATGCGAATCTTGTCGCCGTCGCGCACAAGGCCGATCGCGCCGCCCGCCGCCGCTTCCGGCGAGCAATGACCGATCGACAGGCCCGATGTGCCGCCCGAGAAACGTCCGTCCGTCAGCAGCGCGCATGCCTTGCCGAGACCCTTCGACTTGATGTAGCTCGTCGGGTACAGCATTTCCTGCATGCCGGGCCCGCCCTTCGGACCTTCGTATCGAACGATGACGACATCGCCCGCCTTCACCTTGTCATTGAGGATGTTCTCGACGGCTTCGTCCTGCGACTCGGTGACGTGCGCCGTGCCTTCGAACACGAGAATGCTTTCATCGACGCCCGCCGTCTTCACGACGCAGCCATCCAGCGCGATGTTGCCCGTCAGCACCGCAAGGCCGCCTTCCTTCGAGAACGCGTGCTCGTACGAGCGAATGCAGCCTTCGGCGCGATCCGTATCGAGGCTCGGCCAGCGCGTGTTCTGGCTGAACGCGACTTGCGTCGGCACGCCTGCGGGACCTGCCATGTAGAACGTCTTGACGGCTTCGTCGTCGGTGAGCTTGACGTCCCATTGCGCGAGCGCGTCTTTCAGCGTCGGCGCGTGCACGGTCGGCACGTCGGTATGCAGCTTGCCCGCGCGATCCAGTTCGCCGAGGATCGCCATGATGCCGCCCGCGCGATGCACGTCTTCGATGTGATACTTGTTCGTGTTCGGCGCGACCTTGCACAGCTGCGGCACGGTGCGCGACAGACGATCGATGTCCTTCATCGTGAAGTCGATCTCGGCTTCGCGCGCGATCGCCAGCAAGTGAAGAATGGTGTTGGTCGAGCCGCCCATCGCGATATCGAGCGTCATCGCGTTCTCGAACGCCTTGAAGCCGACCGAGCGCGGCAGCACGCGCGCCTCTTCCTGCTCGTAATAACGGCGCGCCAGTTCGACGATGCCGCGTCCCGCGCGCTTGAACAACTGCTCGCGGTCGGCGTGCGTCGCGACGACGGTGCCGTTGCCGGGCAGCGAGAGACCGAGCGCTTCGGTGAGGCAGTTCATCGAGTTGGCCGTGAACATGCCCGAGCACGAGCCGCATGTCGGGCACGCGGAGCGCTCGACTTCGGCGACTTCCGCATCGGAATACGACTGGTCGGCGGCGATCACCATCGCATCGACGAGATCGAGCTTCTTCAGTTCGATGGCCTTCGTCTTCGGATTCGCGAGGCGCGTCTTGCCCGCTTCCATCGGGCCGCCCGAAACGAAAATGACGGGAATGTTCAGGCGCATCGCGGCCATCAACATGCCCGGCGTGATCTTGTCGCAGTTCGAGATGCAGACCATGGCGTCGGCGCAATGCGCGTTGACCATGTATTCGACCGAATCCGCGATGATGTCGCGGCTCGGCAGCGAGTACAGCATGCCGTCGTGACCCATCGCGATGCCGTCGTCGACCGCGATCGTGTTGAACTCCTTCGCCACGCCGCCCGCGGCTTCGATCTCACGCGCGACGAGCTGGCCCAGGTCTTTCAGATGAACGTGCCCCGGCACGAACTGGGTGAACGAGTTGACGACGGCGATGATCGGCTTCGAGAAATCTTCGTCTTTCATGCCGGTGGCGCGCCAGAGGGAGCGCGCGCCCGCCATGTTGCGTCCGGCGGTGGAGGTTTTGGAACGGTATGTGGGCATCGTGGTTGCGGTTGGAATGTCGCGAATGAAAGCGGGCCACGAGGGGTGAGGGCCCTTGCGCGCGGCATCCGCGACCTTTTGGGTCGGGTGGGCGCGAATTTTGGGATTATCCCATACCTGCTTCGTCCATTCCGCTTCGACGCGCCGCCTGCACCAGCGCGCGAATCGCCCAGCGTCTGACCTTGCGCGCGCGTGCGTCGTCGAGTTGCAGCACGTCCTTGCAGACGATCATCGCCTCCGTGCCGATGACGAGCGCGAGCGCCTGCGTGAGCGTGTCGAGCGCGGCGGGACTGAACTCGTCTTGCGCGGGTTCGAGCGCGGACTCGATCAACGGTGTGCGGCGATTCTGCCGCAGCGGCATGTCGTCCTGCGATTCGCCCTTCGCCGCCCGCTCCAGCGAATGCGCGAGCATCATGCGCAACGGTGCTTCGTTCGCAAGAATCATGTCGTTGAGCGCGGCGTCGACACGCAACAATCGCGCGACCGGATCGGCCGATGCGCGCGCCGAAAATAGCTGGCTCGCAACGGGTGTGTCGACATCGAGCGATGCTTCGAGCAAGAGCGCATCGATGCTCGGGAAATGCCGATACGCCGTCGCACGCGACACGAGCGCTTCTGCCGCAACCTCTTCCAGCCCGGGCTTGCGCCCTTGCTTCATCAGCGCCGATGCCGCCTTCAGCAGATCCTTGCGCGTGCGCTGCTTCTGATTGCCGCGGGTCTTCGGTTCGGACTTCGCCATATCAAGCCTGCGGCAACTGACCGATGATCGCCGCGAGATCGACCCACACGTTTTCACGGCGAATCTGTCCGCTTTCGCTGAATTCGACGACATGCAGCATGCGAAATTCCAGCGGACGCCCACGGCCTTCGAGCCCGAACGGCCGGCCCGGCGCCTTGCCGCGCCACAACGACTCGTCGATGACAAAGCCGTCGCCATACAGACGGCGCAAGCACTCGACCCGGCTCTCCGACAGATCGGCAAACAACGCTTCGTAGAACGGCCGCGCGCGCTCGCGTCCGTGCGCCGGACCGGCAGGCCAGCCAACGACATCGTGCTCGACATCGTCGGTGAGCGTGGCGAGCACGCCTTCGACATCGTCGCTTCGTTCAAAACCGAAATGCTCTTCGATCTTGCGGTCCATCTCGACAGCAGTCAGCGTCATGATTGCCTCCTTGCACGGGTCATGCTTTCCAATTCATTCTAGTGAGACGACAGTCTCATTACAAGATTGAAATATCGTCTGGTGCGAGATGGTTAGCTATGCAATCACTTCAATGCATCGGCGCATATCGCAGATAAAAAAAAGCGCAGCCTCTTTCGAGACTGCGCTTTTTTTCCTTACGGTGCGGGGATCAAACCGCCCGTCGCACCATCAATTCCTTGATCTTGCCGATCGCCTTGGTCGGGTTGAGCCCCTTCGGGCACACGTCGACGCAATTCATGATCGTGTGGCAACGGAACAGACGATACGGATCTTCCAGGTTATCGAGGCGTTCGCCCGTCGCCTGATCGCGGCTATCCGCGATGAAGCGATACGCCTGCAGCAAG
>NZ_JARUXN010000002.1:473835-748562 GCF_031451415.1 Caballeronia sp. LZ028
ACGTGGATTCAAACCGTTGAAAACAGAGCCAATCACACATCAAAAACACGACATCTGTATTTAGCCGGTGGTACGACATTTCAATTTTGCTTTGACATTGTTTGTAGGTCCCAAGTTCAAATGTCGTGTTTCTGCAAAGTACATATGCCACACCTGCAGCGTTTCGAGTTCAAGTTGATCTGTCTTCACCCTATACGCAAGGATGACCTGACTGTATCCACGACTGATGGCGTCGAGCGCGTTGCGAACGTATCGTGAGTCCATCGCGCGGCAGGAGCGCGCCTGAATCTTCAGCCCGGAGACAAAGCCGACATGGACAAGCTCTTCAGCATGCGTGTGTTCTCGCGCGTCGCCGAGACCGGCAGTTTCAGCGGCGTCGCGAAAAGCATGGATTGCAGCGTCGGAATCGTCTCACGCGCGGTCGTTTCGCTCGAAGACAGCTTGCGCACGCGGCTCTTGCAGCGCACCACTCGCCGCGTGTCCCTCACCGATAGCGGCGAACGTTACTACCAGAAGTGCAAGGAGATCCTCGCTCAGATCGACAGCGCCGAAGCCGAGGCAAGCGACGCCGCCACCGTCCCGCGTGGACGCCTGCGCGTGCATGCTTCGCCGGACCTGGGTCTCGCGCAGTTGATGTCGGCCGTGGTGGAATACCGGCGCGCGCATCCGCAAGTGAGTGTCGATCTGAAGTTGCTGCCGGGCATGCCGGATCTCGTGCACCAACAGTTCGACGTCTCGGTGCTGGCGGCGGCGGCGCTCCCCGATTCGGGCAACGCGTACAGGATCGTCGGGCGCTTCGAGCGTGTGCTCGTCGCCGCGCCCGGCTATCTCAGGCGTCACGCGGTGGAATCCCTCGGCGATTTGCCGACGCACGCGCGCACGCGCATCAGCGCGCCTTTCGGACACCCGTGAGACTGGCACTCGGAATTCGCCACGGACTCAGGCAGCAGAGCCGAAAACGACGGTCAGATCATGGTGAACGATGCACAAGCAATGCGCGCCGCCCTGCTCGCGGGCGCCGGCGTCGGTGCGATGCCGCACTACGTCGTCGCCGACGACATCGCGTCCGGGCGACTCGTGCGGGTCTTTCCCGATCACGCGCTGCGAACGGCGTGCGTATTTGCGGTCTATCCGTCGCGACAGCATATCGATGCGAAGACCAGAACCTTCGTCGAGTTGCTCGCATCCTCATTTCAGAACCGCTTCGACGCAGCGCCGCATTCCGCAGCGGGTCTCGCCTCGACCGTCGATCGCTTTGCTATTGCTTAGGCTTGCGTATAACTACGTAAAAAGGGCGAATCGACATCCATCAGCGCGCTACGCATGAAATGCAGCCGCGCGAGCAAGCTGCGCATGCGCAGGATCTCGTGGTCCGCGCCACGCATCGCTTCGATGCCGTGCATCGCGACTTCAATCTGGCTGTCGATCGCGCGAAGGCTCGCGTCGCGCGTGTTGTGCGACGGCGTATCGAGAAGTTGCATCAAACGCCGCATCGTCTCTTCCGTCGATGCGCGCCAGTCCGCAGCCACCATGCGAACCGCATCGACATCGCGACTATCGGTGCGAAATTCGATGGATGCGTGCCCCAGTTCCAGCACGACCAGAATCCACGAAAGCGCTTGACGATACTGTGCCGTTGGCTGCGGAAGCAGCGCGCGTATCTGAGCGATGAGATCGAACGTGCCCGACTGGAAGAGCTGCCTCGCGTCGTCGAGCGGCGCGGTGCATGCGACGTTCATCTGACGTCGCAGGTCGCGAGTCAACGCAGCGACGCGCCACGGCTTCTCGACAGGAAACACGAACGTCCATGCGACCGCACATGCAAGCATCGCGAGCGTAAGCGCGATGCCGCTATTCAACAGCGGCTCGGGTGCGTAACGGATGACGCGATCCGGTCCGCCGAGGATACAGAAGAAGATGCAGAAACTGAGGCCGAAGCCGGTGAACTTCGGTCTTGTCGCGAGGAATGCGCTGAGCCCGAGCAAGGGAGTGAGGACGAAGCACAGCAGTGGAAAGCCGTCGATCGCCGGATACACGTAGTCCAGCACCAGATACGCCGCGAGCGTCGATACAGCCGCGCCCGATGCCATCTGCAACGAGAACCGGATGGGTGTCGGCGAATTCGATCCCAACGCCGACACGGCCGCCGCGCCGATGATCGCGTAGCCGCCGGCGGGCCAGTCGCTCGACAACCACCAGGCGCCGATCGTTCCGAGCACCGCACACGTCATCAGGAACGTCACTGCGATCACGCTCGTGTTCGTGACAAAGACGCGCTTGATGTCCGACTCTTCGAAGACGTGCTTCTCGTAGACGAGCGATACATACGCGTCGGCATAGTACGTCCAAGACGACACGTAGTCAGACAGCAATTGAACGGCAGCATCGAAATCCATCAGTGCTTGCGCGCTCACGGTGCGCGCGAGTTCCTCGCGATCCGCTTCCGCCCGCGCGTTCAGACGCACGCCAAAAGCCGAGACGAGCGCGGCTCTGCGGCTGATCGTATCCTCATCGATCATTCCGGCATCGCGCGCGACGTCCAGCAAAGTCGCGAGTTCCGCGCAATAGGCGGCTACCACGTCGACCGCATGGCCACGACGCGTCGCCAGGAAACGATGCAGCGCATGCAGCCTCGTGCACAGATCCATGAACGCAGCATTGAGGCGCGCGAGACGACGAGAGCGCGATCGCACTTCGGGGTCTTCGAAAGAAGCGAATGCGCGCGTGGCTTCGAAGCCAATGACGCTGTCGATAAACTCGCCGTACTTCGTCAGGAAGCGTTCGTTGTCGATCTCGCCGCGCAACGCTTGCGCCGCGAACTTCGAGAACGATACGAAGCGCTCGCGACGGATATGTTTCAGCCGCGCGGACGACCATTGCGGCAACACGATCGCGCTGACCACCCCGCTACAGACGATGGCGAGCAACACGGCCGCCGAACGGTTCAGCGCGGCGATGAAGAGCCCGTTCGGATCGGTCACGCTGGGAATGCCGATAAGCGCGCTCGTATAGCCCGCCAACACGAACGCATACCAGCGGAAGGTGCGATAGCGCAGCGCGGCGGCGGTGCAGAGCGACACCCACAGCGTCAGCGCACCGATATAAAGCGGCGGTTGCTGCGGGAACAGCGCACCGAGCATGACCGCGACGATGGTTCCGATGATCGTGCCGACCATCCGGTAAAAGCTCTTCGACAGCACCATGCCGCTCTGCGGCTGCATCAGCACGAAAACCGTTGTCATCGCCGTGCGCGGCGTGGGGATGTCGAGCTTCATCGCGATGCCCATGGCGATGAACGCGGCAGTGAGTGTCTTTGCCAGATGCAGCCAGACGAGACCATCGGTCGCCGCCCAGTGAGCAAGCCCGAGGCGCAGCGTGCTGCGTTGCGTACGACGGGATTCGATCGCCGCGTTTCGCATTACAACGCACTCTGCACATGCGCGATGACTTCATTCGCATATCGAACGATATGCCCTTGTGATAGCCCACTGTCGACGACGACCGTGCATGTCGTCCCCGCCGTCAGCTCGACGCCCTCCGGCACGCTGTCGATGCCGATCCGCACCGGCACGCGCTGCGCGAGCCGCACCCAATTGAAGACGGGATCGACGTTCGCGGTGAGGTCCATGCTTTGCGGATTGTCGCGGTCATAGATGCCCCGTGCGATGCTTTGCACATGACCTCGCAGCAGCGTTCCACTCATCAGGCGGATCTCCGCCGCCCGACCGACCTTCACTTCCGGCAGCTTCGTTTCCTCGAAGTAACCATAGACCCAGAACGAGTTTCGATCGACCACCGCGAGCTTCGGCGTCGAAATGCTCGCGTAGTCACCCTGCCATGTGTTCAGGTTCGTCACGTAGCCGTCGACCGGAGAAACGACGCGCGTTCGCGAAAGATTCAGCTTCGCAGCATCGAGCGCGGCTAGCGCCTGGTCGTAGGCAGCCTTCGCGGCATCGGCCTGAAGGCCGGAGTTCTGCTTGACTTCGTCGGAGACGACTTCATTGTCGAGAGCCGCGCGGCGCTTCGCATCGTCGCGACGCAGTGCCAGTTCCGCCCTGCTCGCGGCGACCTTCGCCTCGGCCTCGGCGACCGCGATGCGGTAATGCGACGGATCGATCTGCATCAGAAGATCCCCTCTTCTGACGAACTGATTGTCGTGCACCGGCACGCCGACGATCATGCCCGATACATCGGGCGCGATCGTGACGACATCGGCATGCACGCGGCCGTCGCGCGTCCACGGCGCATCCATGTAGTGATCCCACAAGGTCTTGCCGATGAACGCGGCTATCAGGAAGAGCGCCATTGTGGCAAGTACGCTCCAGACTCGCTCGATTTTCATTGCGCTCTCTCGTCGATCGCATAGGGAATGCGACCCCGCACCGCGTTGCCCGGCGCGCGGCCTCTTCTGCTCAGAGCCCCAACTCGCTGAGCCCCGGATGATCGTCCGGTCTTCGGCCAAGCGGCCAATGAAACTTGCGTTCGCTTTCAGCGATCGGCACGTCGTTGATGCTCGCATGACGATGTCTCATCAGACCATCGAAGCCGAACGCCCAGTTCTCGTTGCCATAAGAACGGAACCAGTTGCCCGCATCGTCGCGCCATTCATAAGCGAAGCGCACGGCGATGCGATTGCCGCCGAACGCCCACAGCTCCTTGATGAGGCGGTAGTCCATTTCCTTGCGCCGCTTTCTGTCGAGAAACGCGCGCACGTCCTCGCGGCCGTGAACGAACTCCGCCCGATTGCGCCATTGCGTGTCGAGCGAATAGACGTGCGATACGCGATCGGGGTCGCGCGAGTTCCATCCGTCTTCGGCCTGACGCACTTTCTCGAGAGCCGTCTCGCGCGAGAACGGTGGAAATGGAGGGTGAGATTCCGGAATGTCTTTCATGGCTCTCACCATCACTTGCGAATGAACGCGAGCAGTTGCTCGTTCACGATATCGGCATGCGTTGTGCAGATGCCGTGCGGCGCGCCGGGAACGACGACGAGCGTGCCGTCGGGGACGATCTTCGCGGAGAGCTTGCCGGAGTCGTCGAGCGGCACGATCTGATCGGCGTCGCCTTGCAGCACCAGAGTCGGCATCGTCATCTTCCTGAGGTCTTCGGTGAAGTCCGTTTCCGAGAATGCCTCGATGCAGTCGTAGGCGCTCTTGATCGAGCACTGCATGCCCGCGAGCCAGAACCAGTCGATCGTGCCTTGCGAAGCGTGCGCGCCTTCGCGATTGAAGCCGAAGAAGGGCGTCGCCAGATCCTTGAAGAACTGCGAGCGGTTCCCGATAACGCCCTTGCGGATATCGTCGAAAACGGAAAGCGGCAGGCCGCCGGGATTGGCCTCCGTCTTGAGCATCAAGGGCGGCACCGCCGAGATCAGCACGGCCTTCTTCACGCGCTTCGTGCCGTGACGGCCGATATAACGGGCGACTTCCCCACCGCCCGTCGAATGGCCGATGAACACGGCGTCTTGCACATCGAGGTGATCGATCAGCTCCGCGAGGTCGTCCGCATAGCGGCTCATGTCGTTGCCGGCCCACGTCTGGCCCGAGCGCCCGTGGCCGCGTCGATCGTGCGCGATCACTCGATAGCCACGCTCGGCGAGATACATCATTTGCGCGTCCCACGCGTCCGCGTTGAGCGGCCAGCCGTGCGACAGGACGACCGGCTGGCCCGAGCCCCAGTCCTTGTAAAACAGTTCGGTTCCGTCTTTCAGTGTGAATGTGGCCATTGCAATAGCTCCTTGAATGCTCGATCAGGCGCGCCGCTCATGCAGTCGATGTTCGGCACGGCGCGTAACGCGGCGGGTCCGTCGCGTAGGGAAGGAGTATTCACGGCCATCGAAACCCGGTCTTTTCGATGCAACCGGTGTTTTAGCGTATGCACGGCGATGGCGAAGCGGCAACGCCCGCTTTCGCAATTCGTGCGGATCGCAAACGGCCCGGCTTTTATGCAAAACCCCTCGTATGCGAACGACGATCATCACGTTTACCAAACCAACGAATGGCATTGTTTGCGAGGCGAAGGAAATGAGCGAGAAGAAAGCGATACGCATCTATAGCGAGCCTGCGGGCGGCTGGGGTGCATTGAAGGCCACCGGCGAGGCGCTGAAGATCCAGGGCATTGCCGTGTCGGGCGCGCAGACGCTGCTGCGCATGAACCAGCCGCAAGGCTTCGACTGCCCCGGCTGCGCATGGCCCGATCCGAAACATACTTCGTCGTTCGAGTTCTGCGAAAACGGCGCCAAGGCGGTTGCATGGGAGGCCACCGCGATGCGCTGCACGCCCGAGTTCTTCGCGCAGCACAGCGTCTCCGAGCTTGCGGCATGGAACGATTACGACCTCGAGATGGCGGGCCGTCTCACGCACCCGATGGCCTATGACCCGGAATCGGACCGCTACGTGCCGATCGAATGGAACGATGCGTTCGCCCTCGTCGGCCGTCAACTCAACGCGCTCGAACATCCGGATCAGGCGGACTTCTACACGTCCGGCCGCGCGTCGAACGAAGCAGCGTTCCTGTATCAGCTCTTCGTGCGCGAATTCGGCACCAACAACTTCCCCGACTGCTCGAACATGTGTCACGAGGCGACCAGCGTGGGCCTGCCGCAATCCATCGGCGTCGGTAAAGGCACTGTGCTGCTCGAAGACTTCGAGCATGCGGACGCGATCTTCATCTTCGGTCAGAATCCCGGCACCAACAGCCCGCGCATGATGAGCGACCTGCACGCCGCAGCCCGCCGCGGTGCGAAGATCGTGTCGTTCAATCCGTTTCGCGAGCGCGCACTGGAACGCTTCGCATCGCCGCAAAATCCGGTCGAGATGGCGACGCTCGGTTACACGAACATCAGCTCGTTTCTCTATCAGGTGCGCGTGGGTGGCGACGTGGCCGCGCTCAAGGGCATGATGAAGGCGATCGTCGAAGCCGACGATGCCGCCCTCGCCTGCGATCAGCCGCGCGTGCTCGATATCGAGTTCATCGAAGGCCATACGCACGGCATCGAAGCGCTGCTCGCCGATCTGCGCGCGACGCCGTGGGACGCGATCGAACGTCACGCAGGACTCACGCGCGACGAGATCACGAACGCGGCGAACATCTACATGCGCGCGAACAATGCGATCCTTGTTTACGGCATGGGCATCACGCAGCATCGCCGCGGCACGGAGGCAGTGCAGCAGATCGCGAACCTCGCGCTGTTGCGCGGCAATGTCGGGCGGCCGGGGGCGGGCATCTGTCCGGTGCGCGGACACTCGAACGTGCAAGGCAATCGCACGGTCGGCATCACGGAGAAGCCGAGCGCGCAACTGATCGCGGGCATCGAGCGCGCGTTCGGCTTCACGCCGCCGCCCACGCATGGCAACGATGTAGTCGCCACGCTCGAATCGATGATGCGCGGCGAAGCGAAGGTCTTCATCGCGCTGGGCGGCAATTTCGCGGCGGCGATTCCCGACTGGGAACGCATGCAAAGCGCGATTCGCAAGCTGAATCTGACGGTGCATATCGCGACCAAGCTCAATCGCAGTCATCTCGTACATGGCAAGGACGCGCTGATACTGCCCTGCCTCGGCCGAACCGAGATCGACATTCAGGCGGACGGGCCGCAGTCGATCACCGTCGAGGATTCGATGTCGATGGTGCATGCGTCCGCCGGGCGCAACGATCCCGCATCGCCGTATTTGATGAGCGAGCCGGCCATCGTGGCGGGCATGGCGCGCGCCACGCTCGGCGAGAAGTCACGCGTGCCCTGGGAGCATCTCGTCGCGAGCTATGACCGCATCCGCGACGCGATCGAGATCGTCTTTCCGATCTTTCAGGCGTACAACGCGCGCATTCGCGTGCCGGGCGGCTTCCATCTGAGCTCGCCGGCGCGCGAGCGCGTGTGGGACACGAACACCGGCCGCGCGAATTTCCTCGTGTTCGACGGTCTCGATGAAGATCCCGCGCAGGACGATCCCGAAGCGCTCTCGCTCACGACGATGCGCAGCCACGATCAGTACAACACGACGCTCTATTCGCATTCGGATCGCTATCGCGGCGTGTTCGGTCAGCGCGACGTGGTGTTCATGAACGCGCGCGAGCTGGCGAAACGCAAGCTGCGTGCGGGCGATCGCGTCGATATCCGGGCCATTGCGCAAGACGGTATCGAGCGCGTCATCCGCAACTTCAAGATCGTCGAGTACGCGCTTCCCGACGGGTGCTGCGGTGCGTACTACCCGGAAGTCAATCCGCTCGTGCCGCTTCATGCGTTCGACCCGCAAAGCCGCACGCCTGCCTACAAGTCGGTGCCTGTCAAGGTCGTGCGTAGCGGCGCTGTCGACGATTACGCCTCGAGCCCCACCGATCAACGACACGGAACCGGACATCATGCTTGATCACCTACTCGACCTGTCGCGCGCGCAGTTCGCGATGACCGCGATCTTCCACATACTCTGGCCGATTCTCACCATCAGCCTTTCCGCGTTTCTCGTGCTCGTCGAAGTGCTGTGGATCCGCACCGGCGACGTTGCGTATTACCGGCACGCGCGTTTCTGGAGCAAGCTGCTCGTGCTGAACTTCGCGGTCGGCGTCGTGAGCGGCATTCCGATGGAGTTCCAGTTCGGCACCAACTGGGCCGGCTTCTCGCAGTTCAGCGGCCAGTTCATCGGCAATATCTTGGGCTTCGAAGGCGCGATGGCCTTCATGCTCGAAGCAGGTTTCATCGGCGTGATGCTGCTCGGCTGGGGACGGGTGTCGCGCGGCGTGCACCTGTTCGCCACGTCGATGGTCGCGCTCGGCTCCAGCACCTCGGCGTTCTGGATCATGGTCGCCAACTCGTGGATGCAGACTCCGGCGGGCTATTCCATCGTCGACGGAAAGATCGTCGTGACGGATTTTCTCGCGGCGATCTTCAACCCCGACATGGTCTGGGGCGTGGGGCACATGTGGGTCGCGGCCATCGAGACGGGCATGTTCGTCATCGCCGGCATATCAGCGTGGAATCTCTACCGGCGGCGTCATCCGGAGTTCTTCGTGCGCTCGTTTCGTCTCGCGCTGCTGGTGCTGGTGTTCGTCGCGCCCTTGCAGATCTGGCTGGGCGATTCGAGCGGCGTGAGTGTGTTCGAGACACAACCTGCGAAGGGCGCGGCCATCGAAGGGCACTGGAAGACGAATGCGCCGGGCACAGGCGCGTCCTGGTCCCTGCTCGCCTGGCCGGACCGGGAGGCGCAACGCAACGACTGGTCCATCGAGGTGCCCGGCATGCTGAGCGTGCTCGGCACGCACTCGCTGCACGGACAGGTGAAAGGACTGACCGACTTCGCTCGCGACGATCAGCCGCCCGCACTGCCGCTGCTCTACTACGCGTTCCGCGTCATGGCGGGCATCGGCTTCGCGTTCATGCTGCTTGCGTTCTGGACCGCGTATGCGCTGCGCAAGACGCGCGGAAAGCTCGATGCGCTGCTCGCCCGGCGCAAGCTGTTGCTCGCGTGGGTGCTCTGCATCCCGTTGCCCTACGTGGCGGTGGAAGCGGGCTGGATCGTGCGCGAAGTCGGCCGGCAACCGTGGGTCGTGTACGGCTTGCAGCGCACGCGCGATGCCGTCTCGTCAGTTCCGGCCTCTTCGGTCTCGCTCAGCATCGCGATGTTCCTCGCCTTCTACGCCGTGCTGCTGTTCACGTTCTTCGTGCTCGCAAGACGCTGGCTGCGCGCCGGCCCCGATCTGGACATCATGCCGCCCGCCGCGATGGCCGGCGAGACGGCTCGATCGAAAGCGAACGCCGTCACCGGTTACTGAACTCAGGAGTCTGCAAATGGATAGTGCCGTTCATACGATGCTCGCCGATACATGGTTCGGCCTGATCGGGCTGATGCTCGTCTTCTATGTCGTCACCGATGGTTTCGATCTCGGCGTCGGCATCCTCACGCTGCTGCGCAGGCAGTCCGCCGACCGCGATGTCATGGTCCAGTCGATCGGTCATGTATGGGACGCCAACGAAACGTGGCTCGTCGTGCTGGGCGGCGCACTGTTCGGCGCGTTTCCCGCCGCCTATGCGCTGCTGATGGAGCATCTCTATTTGCCCGTCATGGCGCTGATCGCGGGATTGATCATGCGTGGCGCCGCAATCGAGTTTCGTCATAGCGTGGATCAGGGTCCGCTCTGGGACAAGGTGTTCGGCATCGGCAGCCTGATCGCGGCGCTCTCGCAGGGCGTCGTGCTCGGCAAGGTCATCACGGGGCTCGCGCCCGGCAAGGTGGCGCTCGCGTTCGTCGTCGTCACGGCGATGGGCGTCGTCGCGGGCTACTGCCTGCTCGGCGCGACCTGGCTCGTCGGGAAGACCTCGGGCATGGTCGAGCAATGGGCGCGCAGGATGTCCCTGCTGAGCGCGATGTTCACGGTGGCCGCCGCCGCGCCGCTCACGCTGGCGACGTGGTTCAGGAGCGATATCGGTCATGCGCGGTGGTCGCAACCGGGCGTCATGCATCTGCTGATCGTGCTCGCACTCGGCGCCGTGGCCGCGTTGGCGTTCATCATGGCATCGCTCTATCTCGGCAGTTCGCGCGGGCCGTTCCGCGCATCGGTAGCGCTCTTCGTGCTGTCTTTCGCGGGACTGGCGATCAGCGTGTTCCCCGATTTCATTCCGGGCAAGCTGGGCGTTCTCGAAGCCGCTTCCGACTCGCCGACGCTCGCGTTCATGCTCATCGGCATCGGACTCGTCTTTCCGGTGATGATCGGCTACAACCTTTATCAGTATCACATCTTCCGCGGCAAGCTCGCGGGCGGCGCGCACGCGGGAGAGTGAACGATCTTCGTTGATGGACACGAAAACGCCGCCCTGGGGCGGCGTTTCATTGAAGTCGCGCCATTCGATCGGAAAGCGCTCATGCCGCGTCGAGCGTCGTCTGCCAGTGCTTCGGCGTCGCGCCGACGAGACGCTTGAAGACCGTCGTGAAGTGCGCCTGCGAGCGGAATCCGCAGGAAAGCGCGACATCGAGAATGCTGTGCTTCGAGGTGCGCAAAAGCGCCTGCGCGTGATCGATGCGCTTTTGCAGCAGGTATTCGTGCGGGCGCATGCCGGTGGCGCGCCGAAATTGCGCAGCGAAATGCATCCGTGTGAGTCCGGTGCTCGCGGCGATGTCGGCCAGGCTGATGTTGTCGGCCAGATGCGATTCGACGAACTCCGATACGCGGTTGATGCGCCATTGCGGCAGCGCCGAAGGCTCGCGTCCGCGCACGGCCGGCGCCGAGAAATGACGCGCGACGAGCCGCGACACGATTGCACAAGCGACGCTGTCGATGAACACTCTGCCAGGCGCCGCGCCTTCCGTCTTGCAGACGGCGAGCGCTTGTCCCAGACGTTCGAGCGCGGGATCGCGTATCAGCTTCGGATCGCCGAGCACGATGTCGCCCGCATGCGGCCGCTGGAACAGATCCTCGTAGCATTCCGCCAATGCCCGCTGCGGCACGAAGAGATGCAGCACATCCATCGCGGATTCGAACACGGCCGAGACGCGCGTCGCGGGCGCGGTCACTTGCACCACGCCGGCCGGCACGCGCCCGTGCAGCAGCTTGCGGCCCGCATGACGAAAGATCAGTTGCGCGCACCGGAGATTCAGGCTGACGCAATGATGCGTGCCGCTGCCTTCGTTGACGGCTTCGAGCGGCGCTTCGCCGTGATGCAGCCAGCGAGACATTGCCATTCGCTCGGACTGCGCATCCGCTGCGGGCTGCAGCACGCGCGGGCTTGGGCTGCGCCATCGGTCTTCGAGTTCGATCAGGGGCGCGCGCGGCGTCCCGGCTTGCGAAAGCAGGTCGAGCGTCATGATGTTTCCTTCTCTTGCTTGGATCTGACGGCGTGCCGAGGACCGGCACAGCGATGACTCAACGTTAAAGAAACGGAACCGGCCCGCCTAGCCGTACAAAAGGTTGACTGCCCCGCCGAATGGTTGAGCCGACCTATATCAAGGTTTGATGCGCGCGTCCGGCAATGCACTTGCACCGGGTCAACCCCGATTGTTCCAATGAAAGATCGTCTGCTACCTTCCAAATCATACGTATGATCTAGAGCGAGCTGAATGCCGACCTTGCACAGGCAAGTCCTCAATCAAATGGGCGAACAGATCTGCGCGGGCAAATTCGCGCCCGGCGACATCCTGCCGGCCGAAGGCGAACTCGCCGAACTCATGCAGGTGAGCCGCATCACGATTCGCGAGACGATGAAGTCGCTGTCCGCGAAAGGCATGCTGCAGGTGCGGCGCCGTCACGGCACGATCGTGTTGCCGCGCTCGCACTGGCAGTTGTTCGATCCCGACGTCATCACATGGCGCGCACGTTCGGGCGTGGTCGATGACGACCTCATCCGCGACCTGATGGAACTGCGCACGATCATCGAGCCGAATGCCGCGAAGCTCGCGGCGAAGCGCGCGACGCCCGAGGACCGCATCGCGTTGCGTCGCGCATTCGAGGCGATGGAGCGCGCCGTTGCAGGACAAGGCGAATACGTGCCGGCGGACCTCGCGTTCCACGGTGCGATTCTCACGGCATGCCACAACCAGTTTGTTCAGCAGATGCAAAACGCGCTCTCCGCAATTCTGCGCACGAGCTTTGAGTTGAGCTCGGAGATCGAGGGCGGCCCCGCCCGCTCGCTGCCGATGCACGAAGCGTTGTGCATCGCGATCGAACAAGGCGATGCACATGCGGCGGAGCAAGCCGTGCTCACGCTGATCGAACGCGCGGAAAAGGACTTCGACGATCGCGCGGCGCTTGCCCGCACCGTGAACGACACGCCTTCATAGCAATACATCATCGTTTGGCAACCAGGAACGCAGCCTCGCCAAAGAGGCTGCGCGGACGCGCTCGCGTCGACGTTTCGACCGCATCACATAAGGAACACGCATGAACAAGTTGTTCGATCTCAATGGCCGAACGGCCCTCGTCACGGGTTCGGCACGCGGCATTGGCTACGCGCTCGTGGAAGGACTGGCGAGGGCGGGTGCGCGCGTTATCGTCAACGGCACGAAAGCCGAAACCGTCGATGCCGCTGTCGGCCGTCTGCAGGCACAAGGCTTCGACGCACGCGGCCGCGCATTCGACGTCACCGATGAAGCGTCGGTTGCCGCTGCGTTCGCCGCGTGGGATGCGGAGGGCATCGAAGTGGATATCGTCGTGAATAACGCGGGCATTCAGTTCCGCAAGCCGATGATCGAGCTCGCGCTCGCCGACTGGCAACGCGTGATCGATACCAATCTGACGAGCGCATTCATCGTCGCGAAGGAAGCCGCGCGTCGCATGATCGAGCGCAAGCGCGGCGGCAAGATCATCAACATCGGTTCGCTTACGAGCGAAGGCGCGCGCGCGACCGTTGCGCCTTACACGGCCGCAAAAGGCGGCATCAAGATGCTCACGCGCGCCATGAGCGCCGAATGGGCGTCATTCGATATTCAGGCGAACGCGATCGGCCCCGGCTACATCCTGACGGACATGAACCAGGCGCTCGTGGATAACGCGGACTTCGACAAGTGGGTCAAGAACAGCAATCCGTCGCAACGCTGGGGCAAGCCGGAAGAGCTCGTCGGTACGGCGGTGTACCTCGCGTCGGCTGCATCGAGCTATGTGAACGGGCAAATCATTTACGTCGATGGCGGCTGGCTCGCCGTACTCTGACATCGGAGACATCATGGACAACATCAAAACGGTCGCACCGCAAAGATGGTGGCATCTCATGCCGATCATCTTCATCACGTACAGCCTCGCTTATCTGGATCGCGCGAACTACGGCTTTGCGGCGGCCGCGGGCATCGACAAGGATCTGGGCATCACGTCGGCGACCTCGTCGCTGATCGGCTCGCTGTTCTTCCTCGGATACTGCCTGTTTCAAGTGCCCGGCGCGATCTACGCACAGAAGAACAGCGTCAAGAAGCTGATCTTCGCGAGCCTCATCTTGTGGGGCCTATGCGCCGCCGCGACCGGCATGGTGAGCAACATTCCGACGTTGATGGCGCTGCGCTTCATCCTCGGCATCGTCGAAGCGGCGGTGATGCCGTCCATGCTCATGTACATCAGCCGATGGTTCACGCGCACGGAACGCTCACGCGCGAATACGTTCCTCATTCTCGGCAATCCGGTCACGGTGTTGTGGATGTCGATCGTGTCGGGCTATCTCATTCGCAACTTCGGCTGGCGCGAAATGTTCGTGATCGAAGGCGTGCCCGCGATTCTGTGGGCCATCGTGTGGTGGTTCACGGTAAAGGATCGTCCCGCCGATGCCCCTTGGATGAGCGACAAGGAGAAAGCCGATTTCGATGCCATCCTCAAGTCCGAGCAGGCGCATATCGCGCCGGTGCGGGACTACAAGGCGGCGTTCCGTTCGTCCATCGTGCTCAAGTGCTGCGCCATTCACGCGTTGTGGAGTATCGGCGTATACGGCTTCATCATGTGGCTGCCGTCGATTCTGAAGTCGGCGTCGAAAACGATCGATATCGTCTCGGTCGGCTGGCTCTCCGCCGTGCCGTATCTCGCGGCCATCGTTTTGATGCTGCTCGCATCGTATCTGTCCGATAAAACGCGCAATCGAAAGCTCTTCGTGTGGCCGTTATTGTTGATCGGCACGGTCGCGTTCGTGGGTTCGTATCTCGTCGGCACGTCGAATTTCTGGCTGTCGTTCACGTTGCTCGTGATCGCGGGCGCCACGATGTACGCGCCTTACGGACCGTTCTTCGCGCTCGTCCCCGAGCTGATTCCGAGCAATGTGCTCGGCGGCGCGATCGGTCTCATCAACGCGTGCGGTGCGCTCGGCGCCTTCCTCGGCGCGTGGCTCGTCGGCTATCTGAACGGTGCGACGGGCAGTCCTTCCGCATCGTATGTGTTCATGGCCGCGGCGCTGCTCGCGTCGGTCGTCCTCATGATGCTGGTGCCCGCGCAGACCGGCCAGCGCTCGACACCCAAGGGAGGCACGGGCAGCAAGTCCGATTCCGTGACTTCTCTTCTCGTGAAATAACTCATGGCAACGCCCATCACCGACGTCAAGGTCATCCTGACCGCGCCTGAAGGCATCAATCTCATCGTCGTCAGGGTCGAGACGAATCAGCCCGGCTTGTATGGGCTCGGCTGCGCGACCTTCGCGTACCGGCATCTCGCGGTCAAGTGCCTGATCGAAGATTACTTGCGGCCCTTGCTGATCGGGCGCGATGCCGAGGCGATCGAAGAGCTCTGGCAATTGATGCATCAGAACGCGTACTGGCGCAATGGACCGATCGAAAACAACGCGATCTCGGGCATCGATATGGCGTTGTGGGACATCAAGGGCAAGCAGGCGAACATGCCGCTGTATCAGTTGTTCGGCGGCAAGGTGCGCGAAGGCGTGCCGATCTATCGTCATGCGGATGGCCGCGATCTCAACGAACTCTGCGACAACATTCAGCGATATCGCGAGCAGGGCATCACGCATGTTCGCTGTCAAAGCGGCGGATACGGCGGCGGCGCATTCGGCCGCGCGCCATCGAATGCGCCGGAAGGCGCTGCGGACGGCATTTACCTCGACAGCCGCAAGTACATTCGCGACACGCTCAAGCTGTTCGATGGCATCCGCAGCAAGATCGGCTTCGATGTCGCGCTGTGCCACGACGTGCATGAGCGTCTGAAGCCGGTGGAGGCGATTCGCTTCGCGCGCGAGCTCGAGCCTTTCGAGTTGTTCTTTCTCGAAGATGCGATCGCGCTCGAAGAAGGCGAATGGATGCGCCAGTTGCGCGAGAAAACCACGACGCCGCTGGCGCAAGGCGAGCTATTCAACAATCCGTATGAATGGCGCTTTCTGATTACGGAGCGGTTGATCGACTTCATTCGCGTGCATCTGAGTCAGATCGGCGGCATCACCGCGGCGCGAAAACTGCAGATCTTCGCCGAGCAATTCGGCGTGCGGACAGCCTGGCATGGTCCGGGCGACATGTCGCCGCTCGCGCACGCAGCGAACATTCATATCGACCTTGCGTCGCGTAATTTCGGCGTGCAGGAATGGTCGGGCACCGAGCCGCCGAACTTCGTGATTCAGGAACTGAAAGGTCCGCGTGAGGCACTGCTCGATGTGTTCCCGGGACTTCCTCAGTTTCGCAACGGCTTCGTTCATGCCAACGAAAAGCCGGGCTTGGGCGTCGATTTCGATGAGCGTGAAGCGGCGAAGTATCCGTGCGAGCGTAACGTCACGCTATGGACGCAGACGCGCTTGATGGACGGCGGGTTGCAGACACCCTGACGGCTGCGCTCGATTGACTTCCTGCCGGCTCCATGGCTATTCTCGCGTCATGAAAACGTCGCGGCGCGAGCGATCGCGTCCCCGGAGATTCACTTGCGCTTCGACCTCCAATCGCTGAAGCTTTTCGTCGCCGTCTGCGAACACGGCAGCATCGCGCGGGCTGCGGAATTCGAGAACATCGCGGCTTCGGCGCTCAGCAAGCGCATGTCGCAGCTCGAAGACATCCTCAAGACGGCGTTGTTCGTGCGTAGCAACAAGGGGCTGGAATTGACCGTCGCGGCGGCAGCACTGCTGCAACACGCACGGACGCTTCTGCGCGACATCCAGCAGATGGAAAGCGAATTGCTCGACCACGCGGAAGGCGTTCGCGGTCAGATCCGGCTACACGCCAGCCTCTCCACCATCGTCCAGTACATCGCCAAGGATATCCGCGATTTCCTGGATCTCCATCCAGCTTTGCGCATCGACCTTCAGGAGAGCCTGAGCCCTGCTGTCGTGCGCGCCGTTTCCGAAAACACTGCCGATATCGGCGTGTTCGGCGGCACCACGGTAACTGCCGGCCTGCAGGTCTATCCGTACCGAAGCGACCGCCTCGTGGTCATCATGCCGCCCGATCATCCGCTGGGCCGTGCCGGCCGTCTCAAGTTTCGCGAGGTGGCGCGATATCCGCTCGTGGGGCCTCAGGAAGGAAGCTATCTGAATTCGCTGGTGTTGCGCGCGGCGGCAGACCTCGACCATCCGCTCAAGCTGTCTATCCGGGTCAATGGCTTCGAGCCGGTGCGCAGCATGGTCGAAGCGCGCCTTGGCGTGGGACTCGTGCCCGAGCATCACGCCGAGCGCTACGTCAGCTCGGCGCCGCTGGTTGCTGTCCTGCTGGACGAACCGTGGGCCGAGCGGCACTGGAAAATCTGCGTGCGTGAGGCGGAGTCTCTTCCCGCACCCGTCCAGCTCTTCCTCAAACACCTGCTCGCAAGCGCGCAGCAGCAGCCCGGCAATCACGAATAAGCTAGCCTCAATCCGGGTTCCGGCCACGACAGCACACCCAGACGCCCGGTGCCGGACATCGTGACATACGCTGTCTTCATGTCGGCGCCTCCGAAGCAGATGTTCGTCACCATGCCGTCGGGGACCATGACTTGCCGCATCACCTCGCCGGTCGGCGCGACCACGGTGATGCAACCCGTGACGAGCGTCGCTACGCAAATGTTTCCTGCCGCGTCCACGGCCAGGCTGTCGAATCGCTGGTAGCCCGGAAGCCCGCACACGAGACGTCCGCCGTGCGGCGATGGATACGGATGCTTGCGCGCCCGGCCGGGTTCCTCGAGGTCGAACGCCCATAAGCGCGCCGTTTCTGTTTCGGCGACGTAGACCACGCGATCGTCGGGCGACAGACCGACGCCGTTCGCGGTAGTAAGCGGATACGCGACTTCGACGATCATCGACCCGTCGGCTCGCGCGTAATACAGACCCGCGTGATCGCGATCGCGCAGCCGGTTCTTGCCGAAATCAGTGAAGTAAAAGCCGCCTTCGTGGTCGAACACGATGTCGTTCGGCCCGCACAGCGGATGATCGCCGCAGCGCTCGTAGAGCGTCGTCAGCGTGCCCGTGCGCGGGTCGAACCGTTCGATCCGCCCACTCGTATAGCCTGGATGGATACCCGGCCGAGTGCGATTGAGCCCCGCAACGGTACGGAACAGGAATCCCCCGTTGTTGCAGATGTAGAAAGCGCCGTCCGGACCCACAGCGAGACCGTTCGGCCCTCCGCCTGTTTCCGCAACGACGCTCACGCAGCCGTCGACGGATACGCGGCTGATCGTCTCGCGCTCGATTTCGACCAGCACGACCGAGCCATCGGCCATCGCCACCGGGCCCTCGGGGAACATCAGGCCCTCCGCCAGGATGCGGATGTCGCTCTCCATGTCTGGTCTCCTCGGTTCAACGCTTGTCCGCATTCTCGACGAAACGGTTGTCGTATGTGGCCTTCAGGTCGATCGATGCTTTGCCGATTTCGGGATCGAATGCGGTCAGGACATCGTGTACGGTATGCGCGGCGGCGTCCGTCATCAGGCCGTCGCGCGAAATGCAGCTTCGCATGTTGGTGTACGCACGAGCGAAGACATCCTTTTCGGCCAGCGCATATTGCTGCGGCACGGCGGCGGCGACCTGTTCGGGCGTTGCGTGCGCCATCCAGCGCTCGGCCTCGACGATCGCATTCGTCACCGCTTGCACGGTATTCGGATACTTGACGAGAAAATCTCTCGTCGTGTACATGGCCGCTTCCGGATAGTCGCCGCCCAGTGTCGCGCGCGTGCCGGCCGGGTCTCGCATCACGGCCAACGGAAACAGATCGCCGCTGCCCTGCAGAACGGTGGCGACCGGGTCGTTGCTCATCAACGCGTCGATCTGACCGCTGCGCGCCGCAGCGATCGCTCCGGCAGATGAACCCACGCCGATGATCGACACGTCGCCGGGCTTCAAGCCGGACTTGCTCAGCAGATAGTTCACGCCCATATGAAAGCTCGATCCGGGCGAACTCACGCCGATACGCATGCCTTTCAGGTCCGCATAAGTCTTGACCTTGTCGTGGCTCGCGCGCGTCGCACCGAACACCCATCCGGGGCACGAGGCCAGCGTCACGAACGAGACCAGCTTCTGCCCCTTGGCGGCCATGGTTATCGTATTGGAGTAGGCGCCTGCCACGATGTCGGCACTTCCGCCCATCATCGCCTGCAGAGCCTTGGCGCCTCCGCTGAACACGCCGATCTCGACATCCAGCCCGGCCTGTTTGAAGTAGCCCCGGCTGTCCGCAATGACGAACGGCAGGTAAGGAAAGCCGACGCCCGCCGCCGCCAGATGCAGCTTCGGCTTCTCCGGCACAGGCGCGCCGCTCGCGGCCGATGCAGTCGAGACGGCAGCGAAGATTGCCAATGCAATGGAAACCTGACGCCAAAGCGCTGTCACGATAGTTTGTCTCCGTCGAATATTTCTCGCGCGACCGTGCCACGAAGCGTTCAACCCTGCACGACGTTCTGGCGCTGCTGCCCGAGGCCCTCGATGCCTAGCGTCACGATATCGCCCGCCTTTAGATAGACCGGAGGCTTCTGCCCCAGGCCGACTCCGGGCGGCGTGCCCGTGGAAATAATGTCGCCCGGCTGCAATGACATGAACTGCGACAGGTATGAAACCAGATATCGCACGCCATACACCATGGTGACCGTACTGCCGTTCTGATAGCGATGTCCGTTGACTTCCAGCCACATCGGCAGCGTCTGCGGGTCGGGAATTTCGTCCGCGGTGACGAGCCAGGGCCCGGTCGGACCGAACGTATCCGCCGACTTGCCCTTGGTCCATTGGCCCTGACGCTCCGCCTGAAACGCGCGCTCGGACACATCGTTGATGACGCAATAGCCCGCGACATGGTTCATCGCATCGGCCTCGCCGACATACTTGGCCGTCGTGCCGATGACCACGCCCAACTCGACTTCCCAGTCGGTCTTGAGCGAGTCGCGCGGAATCTCGATCGAGTCGTTCGGACCGACGATCGCACTCGTGGCCTTCATGAAGATGATCGGCTCCGGCGGCACCGTGGCGCCGGTTTCCGCTGCGTGGTCGGAATAATTCAGGCCGATGCAGATGAACTTGCGCGTGCCGCCCACGCAGGGGCCCAGACGCGGATTGCCTTCCACGCGCGGCAACGACGCAATGTCCAGCGCTTTCAGGCGTGCGAGGCTATCCGGCAGCAGAGCGTCGCCGGCGATATCGGCAACATGGTTCGACAGGTCACGGATATGTCCATCGGCATCGAGAAGGCCCGGCTTCTCTTCGCCCGGTGAACCGTAGCGCAACAGCTTCATATGTATGCTCGCTTCAGTAGGTGGCGCGACCGCCGGACAGATCGAAAACCGCTCCGGTGGTGAAGGAATTTTCTTCGCTGACGAGCCACGCGATCATCGCCGCGGCTTCATTCAGTTCGAGGAAACGGCCCCGCGGAATCTTGCCCAGCATGTACTCGATATGCTCGGGCGCCTGCTCCATCGCGCCGGGCGTGCGCGCAACGGCCGGTGTCACGCAATTGACCGCGATGTCGTGACGTGCCAGCTCCTTTCCCAGCGACTTCGTCATTGCGATGACCGCGGCCTTCGCCGAGCTGTAGGCCGCCGCATTCGGATTGCCTTCCTTGCCGGCGACCGAAGCGAGATTGACGATACGGCCGTAGTTCTGACGGACCATTTCCGGGACCACCGCACGGCAGCAATGGAACGTGCCGTTCACGTCGATCTCCATGACCTGTTTCCAGATATCGATCGGATAGTCGATCAGAGGCGCATTCGGGCCGACGATCGCCGCGTTGTTGACGAGGATATCGATATGTCCCATCGATTCCAGCGTTGCCGCGACAGCCGCTTGCACGCTCGCGTAATCGGCAATGTCGACGCGCTCGAAGCGAACGTCGTGCCGGCGCAGTTGAGTACGGGCCTGCTCGATGCCAGCAGGATTCACGTCCCAGACCACGAGTCGCGCACCGGACTCGAGCAGCCGGCGGCCGACTTCGAGACCGATGCCTTGGGCGCCGCCCGTCACGACAGCGACGCGGTCCGCCAGATTGATTGTGTTCGTCTGCAATTTAGTCCCTTCAGGTTGGATCGCGCGTTCACGCGCTGGCGGCAACGGTCTGTCCGGCCACGGGGCGCCAGCGCAGCAGATAGTCTTCGATCATCGATACGGCCGTATCGAGCACTAGCGCGAACACGGTCAGCACCAGAATCCCCGCGATGACCGAGTTGATATCGAACACGCCTTCGGCCAGCAGATTCAGATAGCCAACGCCTTTCTCCGAGCCCAGATACTCGCCCACCCCGCTGCCGACGAACGCGATGCCGATCGCGTTGTGCAGGCTCGAAAACACCCAGCTCGTCGCCGATGGCAGATACACATGCCTCATCAGTTGACGCGAGTTCGCCCCGAGCATCCGCGTATTGGAGAGCACGGTCGGGCTCACTTCGCGCACACCCTGGAACACGTTGAAGAAGACCACGAAGAAGACGAGCGTCACGCCCAAGGCGACTTTCGACCAGATGCCCAGCCCGAACCAAAGCGCGAAAATCGGCGCGAAAATCAGGCGCGGCATGGAGTTCATCGCTTTGATGAACGGATCGAACACGACCGCCAGAAACGGGCTAAGGGCAAGCCAGAGACCGCATCCCAAACCCAGAACCGTGCCGATTGCGAACGCAAGCATCGTTTCGAGCAGCGTCGTGTACAGATGGCGAAACACCGAGCCCGTGACGAACCACTCGACGATGCGACGCGCCACGCCTACCGGATCGCCGAAGAAGAACGGCGACAGCCATTTCTGATACGTGCCGAGCCACCAGATGAACAGCACGCCGAGCAGGATTGCGAGCCGCGTCGCCAGAACGGTGAAGCGATTGCCTGGACTAAACTCGATTGCGCGCATAGCTTTTCAGAACCTCGCCTCTAAGCACGTCCCATATCTGGGTGTGCAGTTGAAGGAAACGCTGCGTCATCCGGATCTCCGACATCTCGCGCGGCCGCTCGAGATCGATCTCGAACTCAGCGATAGGTCGTGTACCCGGTCCCGCCGATAGCACGATGACCCGGTCGGAAAGCGAGATCGCCTCTTCGAGATCGTGAGTCACGAACATCACGGACTTGCGGTCGTTCGACCACAGCCGTAACAGCTCGTTTTCCATCAGATGACGGGTCTGGATATCGAGCGCGCTGAACGGTTCGTCCATCAGAATGATGCGGGGATTGAGCGCCAGGGCTTGCGCGAGACCGGCCCGCTTGCGCATGCCGCCCGACATCTGATGCGGATATTTCTTCCCATGACCTTGCAGCCCTACTCGCTCGAGCCAGCCGCGGGCGACGCTCAAGGCTTCTTCGCGCGGCATCCCGCGAAAGATCAGGCCGATGGCAATGTTCTCTTCGGCGGTCTTCCACGGCATGAGCGCATCGACCTGGAACAGGTAGGCGGCCTGCGTGTTGAGACCGTGAGTCAGTTTCTTGCCGAACACGCTCAGGCTGCCCGACGAAGGCCGGGTAAGCCCGGCGGCAACGTTCAACAGTGTCGACTTGCCGCAACCCGTAGGACCGACGATCGAGACGAACTCGCCGTCTCGTATCGTCAGGCTTCCGCCGGAAACCGCGGTGTAGGTCTGCGCTCTCTTGCCGTTGCCGGCAAAAGTGCAGGTCACGTTGTCGAAGCGTAACGCTTCGCGCGCTTCCGCCTGTCCGCTGTCGAGCGGGACGCTATACGCGGCGGTGCTCATGGCTGGACCTCTGCCGCCTTTCTGACAAATCGATTGTCGTAGGTCGTGGCGAGGTCGATCTTGGCCGAGGCCACCGCCGGGTCGAAGGCCGCAAGCACTTCATGCACCGTTTGGGCGCCCTTGGCCGTGATTTCCCCGTTCTGCGCGATGCAGCGTCGGCTGTTCGTGAAGGCCTCGGCGTAGAGCGCCTTGTTGTCGCCCAGAAACTGCGGCGGCACGTTGTCGGCGACCTGTTGCGGCGTCGCCGTGGCGATCCACTTTTCCGCGCGCACGATCGCATTGGCGACTGCCTGAACCGTCTTCGGATTCTTGTCGATGAAGTCCTGCGTCGCGAATACGCTCGACTCGGGATAGTCCGCCCCGAACACCTTCACGTTGCCGTCCGCAGTACGCATGTTCTCGAGCGGTCTCAGGCTGCCGTCTTTCGTCAGGATCGTGGCACTGGGATCGTTGACGATAAGCGCATCGATTTGCCCCGCACGCACCGCCGCAACGGCGCCGGCCGCCTGCCCCACCCCGATGATCGATACGTCCGAAGGCTGCAGCCCCGCCTTGTGCAGGATGTAGTTGACCGCCATGTGCGTGCTGGAGCCTGGCGCGCTCACGCCGATTCGCATGCCCTTCAAATCCTTGGGCGACTTGACGTCGGTCTCGTGTTTCTGCGATACGCCGAAGATCCATCCCGGGCAAATCACTTGTGCGGCCACCACGACGAGGTGCTGACCCTTCGTCGCCATGGTGATCGTGTTCGAGTACGCGCCCGCCACCATATCGGAGCTGCCGCCCAACAAGGCCTCCAGCGTCTTCGAGCCGCCCGAGAATGCGGCGATGGTTACGTCGAGCCCCTCGTCCTTGAAATAGCCGCGCTGCTTGGCGACGAGCATCGGCAGGTAGGTGATGCCCGTCGACGCCGCCGCGATGTGCAGCTCGGGCTTCTCAGGCGTGTCCTTCGCCACTGCCGTGGCCGATGCGCAAACGAGTCCCACGGCTGCGCACAGTGCAACTGCGAGTTTCAGCTTCATGGTTGTCTCCTCCCTTTCAAGGGATGTGGGTGCGAAAACTGCCCTGCAAGGCTGGCCTTGCGTGATCGTGACGCCGCGCTGCCAGCCGGTCCAGGCCGCGATCCGCCCTAAACGACTTCTTTCTGCAAGGCTTCGACCACTGCATCGCCCATGTCACGGGTGCCGACGCTTTGCGCACCTTCCTGATGGATATCGGCGGTTCTGTAGCCGGCGGACAGCACGGCCCGCACGGCCTGTTCGACGCGCTCGGCGGCGTCTTCCATCTCGAAGCTCTCGCGCAGCATCATCGCGAGCGACAGGATGGCAGCAAGCGGATTGGCGATGTCCTTGCCTGCAATGTCCGGCGCCGACCCATGCACGGGCTCGTACAGCCCTTTGCGGTCGTAGCCCAGCGAAGCCGACGGCAGCATGCCGATCGATCCGGTCAGCATGGCCGCGGCGTCCGACAGAATATCGCCGAACAAGTTGCCCGTGACGATGACATCGAACTGCTTGGGCCGGCGCATCAGCATCATGGCGGCGGCGTCGACGAAGAGATGGCTCAGTTCGACGTCCGGATAGTCCCGCCCGACGCGCGTGACAGTTTCGCGCCACAATTGACTCGCCTCCAGCACGTTGGCCTTGTCCACCGAGCACAGCTTGTGGTGACGTCGACGAGCGGCGCGGAAAGCCGCGTGCGCGACGCGTTCGACTTCCGATTCCGAATAGCGCATCGTGTTGAAGCCGACGCGCTCGCCTGCCTCGTTGGTCTCGAAGCCGCGCGGCTGACCGAAATAGGCATCGCCGTTCAGCTCGCGAACGATCACGATGTCGAGTCCATCGACGACTTCCGGCCGCAAGGTCGAAGCGCCGATCAGTTCCGGGAACATATACGCCGGACGGAAGTTCGCGTACAGCGTGAGCGCTTCGCGCAACTGCAGGAGACCCGTTCCGGGACGACGCTCGCGGGGTATCCCTGCTTCGTCCGCGACGCCTACCGCACCGAACAGGATGGCGTCGGCCTTGCGCGCCACGTCGAGCGTGGGCTGCGGAAGGGGTACGCCGTGCGCCCGGATGCCGGCCTCGCCGATATGCGCCTCCTGGGTCTCTGCATGGGGTGCCACGACTTGCAGCACCTTGAGCGCCTGCGCCACTACTTCCGGACCGATGCCATCACCGGGCATGACTGCAATCTTCATCTGAACTCCTCCAGGTCGTTTTGGAAAGCGCGCGCCTCAATAGGCATCGGCACGATTGCGCTCGAATGCATCGATGCGGTCTCGATGCGAAAGCGTGTAATCGATCTCGTCCATGCCGCGCAGCAGGCATTCCTTCGCGAAGGGCTCCATATCGAAAGGATGCGAAGCGCCATCGGGTAACGTCACGGTCTGCGCGGGCACGTCGATGGAGATCCGGCTGACTGCCCTGCTGCCGAGGCTTTCCAGGAGCGGAAGCACGACGCTCTCCGGCAGCACGATCGGAAGCAGCCCGTTCTTCAGGCAGTTGATGAAGAAGATATCGCCGAAGCTCGGGGCGATCACCGCCCGGATTCCGTAGTCATACAGCGCCCAGACCGCGTGCTCCCGCGAAGAGCCGCAACCGAAGTTGTGGTTCGCCACCACGATGCGCGCCTCGCGAAACGACGCCTGGTTGAGCACGAACTCAGGCTTCTCGGCGCCATCCGGACCGAAGCGCAGCGCACGAAAGAGGAACTGGCCGAAATCGTCGGAGCGGGGTTTTTGCAGGAAGCGCGCGGGCAGGATCTGGTCCGTATCGCAATCGATGCCGGCGATCGGGACGGCGACCGCATCGAGGTGAATCAGGCTTTCCATTTCATGCTCCCAGGAGACGGCGCACATCGGTCAGACGCCCTGTCACGGCAGCGGCAGCAGCCATGGCCGGACTCATCAGATGCGTGCGCACCCCAGGTCCCTGACGGCCCACGAAATTGCGATTCGAAGTGGAAGCGCAACGCTGCCCGGGCGCGGCGATATCGCCGTTGGTTGCAAGGCACATCGAGCAGCCGGGATAACGCCACTGAAAACCGGCTTCCTTGAACACGCGGTCCAGTCCTTCCGCCTCGGCCTGAGCCCGTACCTCGTGCGAGCCCGGCACGACCCACGCCTCGACGCGAGATGCGATGCGGCGGCCGCGCGCCACCTCCGCCGCGCTGCGCAAATCCTCTATGCGCCCGTTCGTGCACGATCCGATGAACACCCTGTCGATCGCCACGCCTTCCAGCGCCGCGTTCGGAGGCAACCCCATGTAGTTCAGCGCTTTCGACATCGCCGCGCGTCGATCCGGGTCGGCTTGTCGCGCGGGATCGGGAACGCGTCCGTCGATGCCGCAGGCGTATTCGGGCGTCGTGCCCCACGTGACCATCGGGGCGATGTCGGAGACGTCGATGTGTATTTCCCGATCGAAGGGCGCGCCCGGATCGGTGAACAAGTCGCGCCATTGCGACATCGCGCGGTCCCACGCATCGCCATCGGGTGCGTAGGGACGCCCCGCGATGTACGCGAACGTGGTTTCGTCCGGTGCGATCATGCCTGCTCGCCCGCCAGCTTCGATGGTCATGTTGCAGAGCGTCAGCCGGCCTTCCATCGACAGGCCGGAGATCGCGGAGCCCGCGTACTCGATGACGTGGCCCACGGCGCCGGCCACGCCGATCCGGGCGATCACGGCGAGAATCAGGTCCTTGGCGGTGACGCCCGTGCCCGGCCTGCCATCGAGTGTGACGCGCATGTTGCCCGACTTGCGTTGCCACAGGCATTGCGTGGCGAGCACGTGAGCCACCTCGGTCGCGCCGATTCCGAAAGCAAGCGCGCCCATCGCCCCATGTGTCGATGTGTGGCTGTCGGCGCAGACGACGGTCATGCCGGGCAAGCTCAACCCTTGCTCGGGCCCGACCACGTGCACGATGCCGCGACGGGAATCGTCCATGTCGAACAGCGTGATCCGAGACTCGGCGGCGTCGCGCTGAAGCGCCTGAATCATGCCGCGCCGCTCCGGGTCGGCCACCGCGGACAGGTCGTTTGCGACGCTGGAAACGTAGTGATCCGCCGTGCCGAAGATGCGCTCGGGGGAGCGTGGCGTCAGGCCGCGCTGACGCAACAGATCGAAGGACTGCGCGGTGACGTCGTGAATGAAATGGCGGTCGATGAACAACAGATCCTGTCCGTCGTCACGCGACATGACCCGGTGACGGTCCCAGATCTTGTCGTAAAGCGTGCGCGGGCGACCCGCTCCTTGTTCGAGTTGCATCGCTTCGTCTCACTCCGTGAATGCGCCGTTTGCGAACGCTTGCGTACGCTCGGCGGGTCGGTGTTGTGAGAGCATCATGCGCCAGACGCACAGCGTTGTACGTGCTATTTCGGCAAGGCACCATCGTGAAATGCGATGCCGGGGCGGCCCCTGCGGTAGACGACGCGATAGTCGAGGTGCAGCCCCGGCTCCATGCTTGCCAGATTCCGACTGTGGACGGCGGCAAAACGGCAGACGGGAAGCGGCGAGATATGCCCGGCGGCGGGTTCCGATGCGTTCAGTCGACAGAAGATTCGAGCTCCGAACCGCTGCGAAACCGCGCGGGCGACACGTCGTGATACCGCCGCCACACGCGCCGAAAATCCCGGACGGATGCGAAACCGGATTCCTCCGCCACGCGCTCGATGTTGTAGTCCGACTGCGCGAGCAAGCGCTGCGCGCTCGCCACCCGCAGACTCTGCTGATACTCCAGTACGGTGACGCCCGCGTGCTCCGCAAACAGGCGGCTCAGATGCCGCTGGCTCACATGCGCGGCACGCGCGAGTTCGGCGACGCTCCAGTCGCGCGCAGGGTTTTGCGCGATGGCATCCTGCGCGCGATGCACCGCCGGATGCATGTGATTCCGATGCGCAAGCCACGGCGAAAGCTGCACGTCGTCGCCTGCACGGCGCTGATAGACCACCTGACGGCGTGCGATATCGGCGGCGCGCTCGGCTCCCGCATAGTGCTCGATCAGATACAGCGACAGGTCGATACCCGCGGTGATTCCGGCGCTCGTCAGCACATCGCCGTCATCGACGAACAGGCAGTCGTATTGCACGCGCGCCGTCGGTTCCGCGCGCGCGAGTTCATCGACGAGTCCGAAGTGCGTGGTGCAGCGCCGTCCCGCAAGCAGCCCCGCGCGCGCAAGCAGGAGCGCGCCGGAACAGATGCTGGCGATGCGCGTGTCTTCGGCCGGGGCGCATCGAAGCCACTGCGCGACCGTATCGAACGGCGCGTTCGCGCCCGGCTCCGGCGACTCCGTGCTGCCGACGACCATGACGAGACTGTTCCGCGGCAGCCTGTCGGGCAACGGTTCGATACCGTCGATGAAGGTGCCGAGCGACGTCGCCGCCCGCTCGAGCGGGCCGCAGTGATGCAGCGCGAAAGGCCCGCCGGCTTCGGCCGCCATTCGCATCGCCTCGGCCGGGCCGGCATAGTCGAGCATCAGCACGGGCGGCGTCAGCACGAACCATACGGATATCGGCGGAATCATGCAGCTTTTGCCGTGCGCCACGCAGCGAGCGCGTCGTCGGTTGTGGCGATGCGCGCGAAGCGTCCCTGCAGCACGAGTTCCGTATGCGCCTTGATCTCGGACGTCGAGTAGACGCGGCCGCTGATGGCGTGAGTCATCGGAAACGTGAGGCTAGCCTCGGTCACGTAGTCGACGGCATAGCCGATGTCCGAGGCGACTCGCGTCGTCGTCTCGCAGCACTGTTCGGTGCGGATGCCCGCGATCACCAGATGATCGATCTGGCGCCGGCGCAGCCACAGGTCCAGGCCGGTATCGGTGAACGCGTTGTGCGTGTGTTTCTCGAAGACGACATCGGGCGAAGCGGGCAACCAGTCCAGCGGCTTCACGAAGCCCGATTCTTTCTTGAACGGTCCGGCCTTGCCGACATGGAAGATATGAACCACCGGAACGCCGGCTTCGCGCGCGCCGCGGTCGAGGCGCAGTACGGCTTCCTTGAAAGCCGGCAGATCCGTGTCGGACCAGTCGGGCATGTGGCGAAACGATTCCTGAACGTCGATGATGACGAGAGCGGAGCGGCGTTGGTCAGCGGTCATTTTTGGCCTCGATGATTGAACGTGCAATCATCATAATGCCCCGTCAACCGCGCAGGAAAGAGCATTACGCGTCATCTTTGCGGACAAAATCCGCCATCACGAGCCCATAAGTTCGTCGGGCAGCATCGCGAGTATCCATGCCGCTGGGTTGCGACCGGATGCGGCCAGCCCTACACTTGGCTACGCGCATCGCGCGCGGGAGCAACGTGTCATGGTCGAAGTCCTCGTCATTCTCCAGCTATCCATATCGGCCGCCGAGCGCGATGCCGTCATGCGCGCCGCCCCGCCGACGCAATCCATCTCGAACCGCGTCTACGTGAGCACCGCGGATGCTTCGGCCGTTCCACGCATCGCGTCGATGCACGGCGTCGCCAGCGTGCTGACGCACGCGGAATCGTCGGTGAAGCAGTCGAACGGGCTCGACGATACCGAAGCGCTTTTCGTCGATGCATGGATGTCGCGGCTCGGCCAGGTCAAGACGCGCCGTGGCGATCAGCTCGACTGGGACACGCCGCCGATGCAACCGCCCGATCCGAAGCGGTGACGCATCGGCCGCGTGGACCCCTAGCCCATCGCGCTCAGGAAACCGATCCGCCTCCGAGTGCTTCCATCGTGAGTTCCGGTTGCGGCGCGGGCGCATCGCCGGGTTGCGGACTGCCGCCGAAGTATCCGCCGCCGAACGCGTTGCCGCCGCCGGCGGTAGGGGTGCGGGTCGCGGTCGAAGTCGACGCGAGGCCGCCGCCGTTCGACGAACCGCCGCCGACGCCCGCGAGCCTGCCCGAATCCGGGGCCGATACCGCCGTGCCCTCGCCGTTCACGCTCCCCATTCCATAGCCCGCTTCCCCTGCCAGCGTGGCTGCGCCGGGACCGCCCTTGCCATCCTCGTAAGAATCGAACGCCGATGCCGATGCGCTCGCCATGCCGCCGTAAGAAGCCGCGACCGATGATGGCGTCGGACTCTGCGCGCCGGAGCCCGGCACTACGTCGAGATCGACGAGCCGCATGCCTTGCGCCGAGACCTCTTCCCATTTCGCGACGAAGTGCTGCCAGTCGGCGCCGGACCACAGGTAGTACGCATCCGCGCCGGGCAGCCAGACGCCCGAGAAGCGCTGACCTTGCGCGGACTGCGTGATCTCGATATCGACGAGACGCAAATTCTGCTGGGCGAGCTCCTGCCACTTCGCGACGAAGTTGTTCCAGTCCGCATTGACCCAGAGATAATGACCGCCCGTGCCCTGCCGCCACACGCCGAAGAAGCGCTGCTCGTTGCCCACGTCGACGATCTTGAGATCGATGAGACGAAGGTTCTGATCCGCGAGCTGCTGCCACTTCGCGACAAAGCTGTTCCAGTCGGCGTTGATCCAGAGATAGTAGCCATCGTCGCCGGGCAGCCAGACGCCCGAATACAGCAGCGTGCCGTTGACGTTCTGCACTTCGAGATCGACGAGCCTCAACCCCTGGGCGCCCAGCTCCTGCCATTTGGTGATGAAGTCCGCCTGATTCGCGTTGACCCAAAGGTAATAGCCGCCCGTGCCCTCGCGCCAGACGCCGTGGAATCGCTCGGAACCGTTCTCGCGCGTGATCTTGAGATCGGCGAGACGCAGATTCTGCTCCGCGAGTTGCTGCCATTTCGCGACAAAACTGTTCCACGATGCGTTGACCCACAGATAGTGCGCGTCGTTGCCCTGCCGCCATACGCCGGTGTAGGTCTGTGTAACGAGCGGAAAGCCGAGATGGAACGGCGTGTGCACGCACATGTTCCAGGTGTTGCCCTTCATCAGACAATCGACGCCGCCCCCTGGCGCGCAATTCGCGCAGTTGGCGTTCGGTTTGAAGTACACGCCCCACGATCCGCCGCAGTTGCAGCCGCTCGCCGCGTATTCGTCCGGCGCGCCGAAAATGTGCCCGCTTTCGTGCGCGAATACGCGGTCGATGTTGTCGGGGCCCCATCCATCGTTGTCGTAGTTCATCACGAGACGCGGGCCGCCGATCGACGCATAAGCAAAATGCCCGAGCGGATACTTGGTGAAGAAGCCGCAATACGTCCAGTCGGTGCCGAGATCGGTGCGCAGCTTTTCGATGTACGCCGTCACCGCGCCCATGCCCGTGCCGTAGCCGAGCTGCGTCATCGCGGGATCGCGCCACAGCGTCTCTTTTTCATCGAAAGTCAGCGTGTCCGCGCCGGGCTGCACCTCCACCGCGACGATCTTGATGTCGTACTTGAAGGTCAAGCCTTCCGGGTTTTGCGTCGCCAGCCAGCTCAGTCCGTTCTGCACTTCGGCGACGACCTTCGTACGCTCGTCCTGCGAAAACTTGAGATTGTCGTTCGGTCCTTCCACGATCACGATTCCCACCGCGACCGAGCCGGTCAGACGCTGGCTCGTCGGCGCGCCCGCCTGCGCCATCGCCCTTTCGGCGCGCTCCCTGGAGTCTTCGGGCGGAGTACACGAATACTGCATTTCCTCGCTGGAATCCCACGATTCGCCCTCGCGCGGACGCGATGACTTCGCGGTCCGATACGCGCTCGATTCGCGCAAGGCGAACGCGTTGTAGCCCAACTGCTCCGTCGCCGACAGCGAGTCGACCACCATCGCGGATGCCTGCAGCGATTCGTACGCCAGCGCCTTTGCGGCGGGTTCCGCCGATTCCTCCATCACGATCACGCGCGAACCGTAGACATGCACGACACGGCGGCTCGATGTGGATTCGGGATGACGCCGCGCCTCGGCGAATGCGCCTGTCTCGGGCAAGATCACGACACGTTCACGAATGTTGATATCACCGGCCATTTCAACCTCCTTTGAAGAGATAGGGATTTCCTGGAAGGCCATTGAGTAAGGGGTCTTCAGGAAGCGCGTGTTGAACACGCTCGTCGTCTGCGCGCCATCAGGTCAGCTCGCAGTGATCGGGATGCCGAAGAAATACAGCCTCGATCGAAGGGACGCGCCGCGATACGGCGCCCATGATTCGCGTTCTTCGTCAGAATGGGCGCAACGGTTTTTTGAGGGCCGCATTGCGAAGATCGTCCGCTTACCTTGCAGCGCGCGTTTTTATCGGCACCTTAGGTAAGACGCGTTCGCTCGGCCCGATTGAAAGCCTAGTAATCTTTCGATGCGATTTTTATTCTTTTTTCGCGCCGTTCCAGTGGCCTTTCGACGCGGGAGGCCGACTCACACCCGGAGGATCGAACGATGACGAAGTACCTAATCTCCTTCCCTGCATCGGCGATGCACGTCTCCGATGAAGACATCGACGCGGTCGGCGAAGCGGCACGCGCGGTCATCAGAGAGGCGAAGGAAGCGGGCGTCTATGTGTTCGGCGGCGGTATCAATGGGAACGTGACGCCGCTGATGGTCGCCGCCGACGGCACCGTCACGAACGGGACGTATCCGCAGACGAAAGAGTTCGACGGCGGCTTCTGTGTGCTGGAACTTCCATCGCGCGAAGCGTCCGTCCAATGGGCCGCTGACATCGCCAAAGCCTGCCGCTGTGCGCAGGAACTCCGCGAGTTCGGGTACGACCCGGAGAGCTGACACGCTCAACCAAGGCGACGACTGCCGCAACTTGTATCGCAACGTATCGGCGGCGGCTGCGGATACGCGCGATTACACAACGCCTCGATTTCGACACGCACGGGATACGTCGGCGCGCTTCAATACTTCCATCGCGCAGCAGTGCGGGATCCGCCGTATTACGTATGCAACGCGATCCGAGCCGAACGATCGTGTTCGAAGCGCAGTACGCGTGACGGAGTCGGCCGCCGAAATAGCTTCGCCTTCATCAGGAGTTCTCATGTCATATAACAAGACGCTTCCCAAGTCGCCGTCGCGCCGCCGCTTCGTCGAGGTTGCGGCGGCCGGTATCGCAGCGGCATCGCTGAACAAGCTTGCGTTTGCTGAACCGAACTCATCGATCGTCTCAGTCGCGAAGACCGCGAATATCGACAAGGAAGCGATTCGTCCGCTTCGCGTGCATGTTCCCGAAGCGCAACTCACCGATCTGCGCCGCCGCATCAAGGCAACGCGCTGGCCCGAGCGCGAGACCGTTTCCGACGAATCGCAAGGCGTGCCGCTCGCGATGATGCAGGAACTCGCGCGCCACTGGTCCACGGACTACGACTGGCGCAAGTGCGAGGCGAAACTGAACGGCTATCCGAATTTCATCACCGAGATCGACGGGCTGGACATCCACTTCATCCACGTTCGCTCGAAGCACGAGAACGCGATGCCGCTCATCGTCACGCACGGATGGCCCGGATCGGTGATCGAGCAATTCAAGATCATCGATCCGCTGACCAATCCCACGGCACACGGCGCGAGTGCGTCGGATGCGTTTCATCTCGTGATCCCGTCGCTGCCGGGCTATGGCTTCTCGGGCAAGCCGACGGCGACCGGCTGGGGACCCGAGCGCACCGCACGCGCGTGGGTCACGCTCATGAAGCGGCTCGGATACGACAAGTTCGCGGCGCAAGGCGGCGACCTCGGCGGCGTGGTCGCCAACGTGATGGGCAAGCAGGCGCCGCCCGAGTTGCTCGGCATTCACGTCAACTTCCCGGCGACCGTTCCCGCCGATATCGCCAAAGCGCTGCAGGCAGGCGATCCGCCACCTGCGGGCCTCAACGATGAAGAAAAGCACGCGTACGAGCAGCTTGCCAGCGCCGCAAGAAAACGCCGGGCGTACGCGCTGGAAATGGGCACGCGCCCGCAAACGCTCTACGGCATCGCGGATTCGCCGACAGGTCTTGCCGCATGGCTGCTCGATCATGGCGACGGCTACGTGCAGCCTGCGGCGGCGCTGACTTCGGCGGTGTTCGCGCGCGACGTCAACGGCGAATCATCAGGGGCGATGACGCGAGACGATATTCTCGACGACATCACGCTCTACTGGCTGACGAACACGGGTGTCTCGTCCGCGCGCTTCTACTGGGAATCGCACTTCAACTTCCTTGCGGCCGCCGACGTATCGGTTCCCGCGGCCGTGAGCGTGTTCCCGCGCGAGAACTATCAGGCGCCGCGAAGCTGGACGGAGCGCGCTTATCACAACCTCATCTGGTACAACCGGCTCGACAAGGGCGGACACTTCGCGGCGTGGGAACAGCCGGACCTGTTCGCCGGGGAAGTGCGTGCGGGGTTGAGGTCGTTGCGCACGTGAGCGCGTGCTGGGCCACATCGCAAGACGAACGTTCAGCGCGTCGACGGCATGTCCGCGATCGCATCCCGCTTCGTGATCCACGCCTAATAAGCGATGCGCGTAACCACGCTGAAGGACATATCGTTCTGTTCCAGGCGTGCAGTCATTGCCTCGCGTGCGTCGGCATTGGTCGGAACGTCCAGGTAGCTCTTGCCCGCAAAGCCCGGCTCGAAACTTACTTCGGCTTCGTCGGCAATCGCCTGAAGAATCTCATGCTCGGCGGATTGAACGAGCTGGTCGTCAT
The DNA here is from genome assembly GCF_031451415.1 of Caballeronia sp. LZ028. Classification (NCBI taxonomy): domain Bacteria; kingdom Pseudomonadati; phylum Pseudomonadota; class Betaproteobacteria; order Burkholderiales; family Burkholderiaceae; genus Caballeronia; species Caballeronia sp. LZ028. Next base: position 507,871 of record NZ_JARUXN010000002.1, read on the forward strand.
CGGTATGGCTTACTGCGAAGCAGGTGAGCATCGTTTGACCCCTTGCGATTGTGCTGTGACGCTGATGCGTCTCGACTGCGAAACGGGCGAGCGCCTGCGTGGCGCACAAGTGCCGACGCATCTATTGTCGCCTCGGATGAGCGACATGATTACTCGACAAAAAGTCAGTGGTGCCGAGATCGAAACAGGCGGAATACAGTCAGCTTCCTCGTGAATTGCCGGGCTAGAATTTTGGGCTCGTGTACGGCCGATGGCACCGATCGGCCAATTCGCGACATCGCGTGAATGAAACAGCGGCGAGCGGTACTTTCGAACCGCTCGCCGCCCGCCATACCGCCATTCGTTGCGCCGCGTTCCTTACTTCTGAACGACGACAGCCTTGTTGAACGAACCGCCCTGCGTGATCGCAGCCGCATTGCCGATACCGCTCTGAGTCACGGAGCCGTAGTTGGCGTTGCCGATCTGGACGATCGAAGCCGTGTTATACGCACCGGTTTGCGAAGCATCCGCGGAGTTGAAGTAGCCGACTTGCGTTAGCGTCATGTCTTCGTGCGAGCCCGACTGCTTGCCCTTCGCTTCGTTGAAGCCGCCGCCCTGACCGGCCAGCAGCGTCGATTCAAACGCGCCTTGTTGCGTCAGATCCATGTTGTTGTTCGAACCGACCTGAACCGCGGCTGCCAGGTTGCTGCCGCCATCCGTCTGATGAACAGCCGCCGTGTTGCGATCGCCCGCCTGAACGACATACGTGTGATCGTTGGCTTCGCGATACTGATCGACGTATGCCGTGTTGTAGGCCGAGCCGGTTTGCAGGATCGTCGTCGTTTCGTTGGTCGCGTTGCCTTGCGTCACCTGCGCATAGTGCGGTGCGCCTGCGCCGCTCTGGTCGATGGTGGTCGTGTTGCCGCCGCCGTTTTCCGAATGCACTTGCGCGCGGGCGAAGTCGGCCTGCCTGATCGACACGTTGTCGCCGATTTCCGAAACCTGCTCGATCTTGCCGTCGTTATGATCGCCGATCTGATCGATGCGAGCCGAGTTGTAGCCGCCATTCGTCTGCGTCACGGTCGCGATGCCGTTCTTGTTGCCTTGCAGGATGTCGACGCGGTTGCCGATCGTGGTCGTCTGCGTGACCGTCGCTTTTGCGCCGTCGCTCACGCCTGCCGTCTTGCCGGTGCCTTGATCGATGTTGACCGTGTTCCAGCTCGAGCCGGTGCGATTGATGGTCGCCGAGTCGTTCTTGCCGAATTGCGTGACCGTGTCCTTGTCGTACGACGAAGCCGTCTGCGTCACGTTCACCGTGCTGTTGCTGCCCGTTTGCTTGATGGTGGTCTTTTCACCGATCGCCTGCTGCTGCGTGAGCGTCGCGCTCAGCTTCGATTCGCCCGAAACGCGTGCCGCGTTTTGCTGGATGTCGGTCACGTTGGCGCCGCCGTTGCTCGAAGTAACGGTCGCGCTCGAACCGTCGCCGTTCTGCTGGACCTTCACGCGGTCATGGCTGGACGCCGTCTGCGTCACGCCAGCAGTGTTGCCGTTGCCATACTGCTCGACGATCGCGCCTTCGCCGACCGACGCTGCAAAAGCCGACGTCGATGCCAATGCTGCCAGACCCATAGCGATGATGATTGCCTTCACTTTCATTTTTATGCCTCGTTGACTTGATGTTTTTTGCACGTAGATTCGTAACCCTAACGGACGTCAACCCCCGCTGACGCCCGGCCCTGCACACTCACACACCTACCTGTACTGCGTGGTCTCCTCGCCTGCCTACTTCATCAGAACCGCAGCCCGGGCGCCGCCCGTCTGCGTAACCGATAATCCTGAACCGTTCCTGCTCTGCAAGATCGAAATCTCGTTCTTGTTGCCGAGCTGCGTCACCGACGACGACATCGAATTCCCGACCTGCGTGACCGTTGCTTCGTTACCGCTGCCGTTCTGCATCGCGATCGACCGGTTGTACTGACCCGACTGATATCCGGCGTAAAGATTGGCGGCGCCGCTTTGCTGAAGCACGGTCCAGTTGTCGTTGCCGGCCTGCGCCGTCGCCGCCGCGTTCGCGATGCCGATCTGGTTGGCCATCAAGCCGTTATGTCCGGCCTGAATCGCGTCGAGACGATTACCCTGGCCGTGTTGCGACACGCGAGCGACTTGCGTCGCGCCGCCGAAGCCCGGTTCCGGCGGACCGAAATCCGAGACCGACGACAGGTCCGCCGCATACACCGCGAGCGAGACGACCGCGCCGAGCGCCGCGCACACAGCGACCTTCGATGCGCGCATTGGCGCACGCGATGCTTTCATGCTGATCTCCTTCGCTGAGACTGATTAACTGCCGATGGTCTTCGGCGGATCGATTCTCACCGGGCTATACGACGGGTTCACGTCTTCCATCGTCTGCGCGTAGCCCTGGTTTTCCTGCAGATATCGCTGCATCGTCGGGTCGTACCAGTCCTTCGTGTCCTTGAGCGCCCACGACTGGTTCGCGACGCCTTGCACGATCAGATGCACGAGCGCCGATTCGATCGCTTCGTTCACGCACAGCTGCTGCGGCTCGTTGCGCGTCATGCCGGCTTCGGCCTGCAACAGATCCTTGAAGCCGATGAAGCGATACACGCCGGTATCGACCTGAATCGAATAGATGGTCTTGGTCGTCGACACGCTGTTGAGTATCGTGCCGTTGCGGATATCCACGGCGCGCAGGTTCACCGTCACTTGATCCACGCGATATTGTTGGGATGCCGAAATACCCAGATACGCGATGCCCGCGCCGCCCGTGCGAATGTTCGTGTCGTAACCGACGATGCCGCCTTCCAGCACGATGCTCGCCGGTGCGAGCGCGCCGATCTGCGGTATCGCGTTCTTTTTGTCGTCCGGCGTTTCCAGCGCGCGCATGATCTTGCGTTCGGTCAGGAGGTCCTGAAGGTTTTCGCGCTCGACGGGCGTGAACCAGCCGGAATCGCGCATCGCCTTCACGAGAAACGAAGCGCCGCCCTGCGTCACCTGCGACGAGAACGAGCTGTCCGGCGACGGCTTGTACTGGCCCGTCAGATCGCGAAAACCGTACACGGCCGCGACGATGCGCCCTTTCGGCGGCGGCAGGTGCGTGAGGTCGCGCGTCACGCGCGTCGGCGGCGTGAGCGTCGCGTTGCCCGCCGAAGGCATCGGCGTCGTGACGCAGCCGGTCAACAGCATCGTTGCAAGGAGCGTGGCGCCCAGTGCCGCGCGCGTCGCCAGTGTCGTGATAGCTTCTTTGTCCATGTCGTATGCGCGCTCGCGTTACTGTCCGTTGCCGACGACGAAGGTCGTCGAGGCACCCGTGGTCTTGTCGGTCGTCGTCACTTGCAGATTGCCGCCGGTAACTTGCGTGATCGCAATCGAGAAGTTGCCCGTGTTGATCGTGCCGGGATGCAGCGTGCCGTCCGTGCCGACGATCGAGCTCGATATCGACGACGCGACGCGCGACAGAATCGCCTGCTGCAATTGCGTGTTGAACTGGTCGAGCGTGGACTGGCTGCTCGTACCGAGGTTCTCCGTCGACGGATCCTTGTACTTGTTCTGCGCGTTCGCCTCGTTGAGCAGATTCGTCCCGTTCAGCGGATTGCCGCCGAAGTTCGGATTCACCGGTTCATACACAAGCGAAGTGGCTTGCGCGGCGATAACCGGCATCGCAAGCGCGCAAGCGAGCAACGCGCGTTTCAAGAGCGCATTCGTTTTCATTGCGGTTTCCCCGTATTTTTTGGCCTTACTGCATCGATTTTTTTATGATGCGATTTTTTTATAGTTCGTCCATCGCCATGTCGGCGTCGCGGAACAGCAGACGGGTCAGGTCCGCCTGCATCACGTTCTGAAAGGCGATCTGCGCCGCGCCTTCGGCAATCGGCTTCACGTTCGAGCGCGCAATCGGCAGGAACGCCTGGAAAACGCGACGCTGGCCGTACTCCACCCACACGAGACTGCCGTAGCGCGGCGACGGCCGCTCGTGCACCGAAACGATGTAGCGCTCGGACAGCGGGATGGCGCCCCAGGCCTGCGCGAACCAGGTGTAGAAGTCCTGCCCCGCGAGCGTCACCGTGTCGGTCGTGACCACGCCGCCGAGCGTATCGTCGAGCGCTTGCTTGCCTTCGATATCGACGGTGCGCGAGCGTGCCGTGCCGGCGAGGGTGGCGCTCTTGTCGAGCGACGATGCGGCATTCACCGTGCCGCGCGGCGTGAGAGGCGCGCCATTGGCGGCCGGCAATTCGCCGGTGTTGCCGACCGGACCGGGCGTCGGCGTGCTGGGCAGCGAGATGAGCGGTTGAGCCTGAGACGCCGTGTTCACGTGCGCGGCCGGCTGCGTTTCCGCATCCTGCGCATTCGCATTGATCGCGCCGATCGAAACCCCGATGCACACTGCGATGACCCGCCCTTTGACAGGCGCGTTGTTCTTCTCACGCTGCATGACTTCCCCGTATGTCTTTGGCCGCTATGGTGCTGCCTTCAGACGGTCTGTTTTAAACGCTTCGTTTTTATTTGTACGACGAGACGGATTCTCCGTAATAACCGGTAATGGCTATGTTGTCCGCGCCACATTCATGCCAAGAAAATCGCAAGCAACGACGCATCGGCTGAAAGCGTTGCGCCGATGTTTTCGCGCGTCTACCCAAGGAAACGTTTGCTGGCAACCAGGGACGACGCCCGATGTTGGTGCAGCCGATACATCAAACGTGCGCCGCTTTCACCGCGGATGGGCAATGCGCTCCGTCCGAACCTGCGCAACGCCGCCAGCAGCCATAAAAACTATTGGCACGATTCCCGCTTAGAGGGGATGGCAAGGAGCCGGCGCATCATCCGGTTCATCGAACAATCTGGAAATGGACGGCTAGGGTTCCGGTCTGCTTCACGCGGATGCTGGTCCGAGAGCTGTCGACCTCAGGCGAGGTTACACGGCGGGATAAAAGCCCGGGAGAGAACGCGATGAGTCGCGCTGCTCCCTTGCCGTCGCCAACCGTCTCCTTCGAGGTCAACCTCATGCGCAAGCTCGCTCGCTTTCTTGGCATCGCCGCACTCTCCGTCGCCGCTTTCGCGTCCAGCGCCGCATCCGCCGCGCCGCGCAACGACTTCAAGGTCTGCTGGACTATCTACGCGGGCTGGATGCCGTGGGGCCAGGCCAAGACGCAGGGCATCGTCTCCAAGTGGGCGAAGAAGTACGGCATCAATATCGATGTCGTCCAGCTGAACGACTACGTCGAGTCCATCAATCAATACACGGCCGGCAAGTTCGACGGCTGCGCGATGACCAACATGGACGCGCTCACGATCCCGGCTTCGGGCGGCGTGGACTCGACGGCGCTGATCGTCAGCGATTACTCGAACGGCAACGACGGCGTGCTCATGAAGGGCAAGGGCAAGCAGATCGCCGATCTCAAAGGCCAGCAGATCAACCTCGTCCAGTTCTCGGTCTCGCATTATCTGCTCGCACGCGCACTCGAAAGCGCGCACATGAGCGAGCGCGATCTCAAGGTCGTCAACACGTCCGACGCCGATATCTCCGGCGCATTCGCCACGCCCACCGTGCATAACACGGTCACATGGAATCCGATGCTCGCCGACCTGAAGGCGCAGCCGAACGTCACCGAAGTCTTCGACTCCAGCAAGATTCCCGGCGAGATCATGGACATGATGGTCGTCAATACGAAGACGCTGAAGGACAACCCGGCGCTCGGCAAGGCATTGACCGGCGCATGGTTCGAGATGGTCGCGCTGATGCACGGCGATTCCCCCGAAACCACGAGCGCGCTGACTTCGATGGCCAAGGCGTCCGGCACCGATCTCGCCAACTTCAAAGGCCAGCTCTCGACCACCGCCCTCTTCTACACGCCGAAGGCCGCGCTCGAATTCGTGACCAGCCCCGACATGCCGAAGATCATGACGCGCGTCGCCAAGTTCTCGTTCGATCACGGCCTGCTGGGGCAAGACGCGAAGAGCGCGGATGCCGTCGGCATGGCGTTCGACAAGGGCGTCGTCGTCGGCAACAAGAACAACGTGAAGCTGCGCTTCGATCCGGCCTACGTCGAGATGGCGGCGGCCGGCAAGCTCTGAGCGCTTCAGGTTCTACTACATGGCGGCCAACATGCGACTCATCAATCGACATCCGAGCAGGACCGGCGCGCTGATGCTGTTACTGCTGCCGTTCGTCGTGCTGCTCGCGGTGTATTTCACCGGCTCTTCGATGCGGCTCGCCGACAATCCCGACGACAAGCTGTTGCCGAGCGCGACGCAGATGAGCGATGCGATGAAGTCGGCCGCCTTCACCGAAGACAAACGCACCGGCGAGTATCTGCTCTGGACCGATACCGCGTCGAGCTTGCGAAGGCTCGGCATCGGGCTCGTCGTGAGCGCGGCCATCGCGCTCGTTGCGGCCATCGCGACGGGATCGTTTCCGCTCGCAAGCGCGACGCTTTCGCCGTTCATCACCGTCATATCGATGGTGCCGCCGCTCGCCGTGCTGCCGATTCTCTTCATCGTCTTCGGTCTCGACGAACTGTCGAAGGTCGTGCTGATCGTCATCGGCATCACGCCGATGATCATTCGCGATCTGCACGCGCGCGCCGCCGAAATCCCGGCCGAGATGTGGATCAAGGCGCAGACGCTCGGCGCGAACAGTTGGACGCTTGTTCTGCGGCTCGTGCTGCCGCAGCTTCTGCCGCGTCTGCTCGTCGCGATCCGGCTTTCGCTCGGCGCCGCATGGCTCTTTCTCATTGCAGCGGAAGCGATCGCATCGACCGACGGGCTTGGCTATCGCATCTTTCTCGTGCGGCGCTATCTGTCGATGGATCTCATTCTTCCCTACGTCGCGTGGATCACGCTGCTCGCGTGGCTCACCGACGAACTGCTGCGTCGACTCACGCAGTGGTGCTTTCCGTGGTACGGCGGAGGCGCGCGATGATCGTCGTTCGCAACGTATGGAAAAACTACGGCGATCAGGTCGTGCTGGAACGGCTGAATCTCACCGTGAAGGAAGGCGAATTCTGTTCGATGGTCGGCGCGTCCGGCTGCGGCAAGTCCACGTTTCTGCGCCTGCTGCTCGGACAGGAACGGGCGACGCGCGGCGAGATTCTGCTCGACGGCGAACCGCTTCCCGCCGAACCGGACGCGCATCGCGGCGTCGTGTTTCAGCGCTACTCGGTCTTCGATCATCTGAGCGTGCTGCGCAACGTGATGCTCGGTCTCGAACTGCCGCGCGCGAAATTCACGGGACGGCTCTTCGGCGCACAACGACGCGCCGCACGCGACGAAGCCGCCGCGATGCTCGAACGCGTGGGTCTTGGCGCGGCGCTCGACAAGTATCCGCAGCAACTTTCGGGCGGCATGCAGCAACGGCTCGCCATCGCGCAGGCGCTGATGATGAAGCCGCGCGTGCTGCTGCTCGACGAACCCTTCGGCGCGCTCGATCCCGGCATCCGCAAGGACATGCATGTGCTGTTGTCGGAGTTGTGGCGCGAATCGAAGCTCACGATTTTCATGGTCACGCACGACCTCAAGGAAGGCTTCACGCTCGGCAGCCGCGTGCTCGTCTTCGACAAGGTGCGCGTCGATCCGCAAGCGCCCGGCGCGTACGGCGCGCGCATCACCTACGACATTCCGCTCGACCGCACGCGCGCCTCGGCATCGGCGGTGCATATGGCGCAGGCCGCGGTGCAGGGCGCATCCAGCATCGAACTCGTCTCCGACTAAAGGAAGCTCTACGCCATGACAGTGTTACTCGAAGAAACGGTCCCCGGTGGCGGTCATGCATCGCTGATCGTCAAGCGCGGACAGTCGCTCTGCATCACCGATATTCGCGGCGGCGCGAACGTCAGCGTGATGATGGTCAACGCGGCCGAAAAGAGCGAGCGGCTCAATCTGCCGGATTCGCTGAAGTGCCAGCACACCGCGAAGCTCACCACGGGCCATTGCCTCTATTCCGACATGGGGCGCGTCCTGGCCGCCATCGTCGCGGATACATGCGGCTGGCACGACAGCATCGGCGGGGTATCGAATGCGCAGGAAGTGTTCGAACGATACGGCGCGGGCCGCTATCAGGAGTTGCGCAACGGCTTCTATCGCAATGGCACCGACAACCTGCTCGTCGAGATGAGCAAGTGGGGCCTCGACGTTTCCGACCTGCTGATGACGCTCAATCTCTTCAGCCGCATCGACGTGACGAGCGATGGCGCGCTCGCCTTCGTGCCCGGCAATTCGAAAGCGGGCGATTACGTCGAACTGTATGCGCCGATGAACACGCTCGTCGTGCTGACCGCGATCCAGCATCCGCTCGACCCGCATCCCGAATACTCGCCGAAGCCCGTCAAGCTGGAACTGAAGGAATCGCATCCGGAAGTCGCGGAAATCTGCCGTACCGCATGCGAAGAGAACGTGCGCGGCTTCATCAACACCGAACGCTTTTTCCTTTGAGCGAACCTGAGAGATGAGCAACATGACCCAAGCGCTTACCGTCAGTGAAAAACATCCAGAAAGCGCGGTGTATCGCGAAACGCTCGCCGCGGGCGAACCGTGGCTGCATGAAGTGAAAGCGGGGCAGACGCTGCGCATCGTCGATCTGGAGGGCAATCAGGCCGTCGATACGCTCTTCTACAGCCTTCACGATCCGCGCGAACGCTTCGATCCGCAACGCACGTTGCGTCGGCAGCAGAGCCTCTATCTGACGTCCGGCTCGGTGCTGTATTCGAATCTCGGCAATCCGATGCTGACGATCGTCGCCGATACCTGCGGCCGTCACGACACGCTCGGCGGCGCATGTGCGCAAGAGAGCAACACGGTGCGTTATGCGCTGGAAAAGCGCTACATGCATAGCTGCCGCGACAACTTCCTGCGTGCATGCGCGCACGACGGACGGCTCGCGAAGCGCGATATCGGCGCGAACGTCAACTTCTTCATGAACGTGCCGGTGACGGCCGAAGGCGGCCTGACCTTCGAAGACGGCATCTCGGCGCCGGGCAAGTATGTCGAGCTGCGCGCGGAGATGGACGTCATCGTGCTGATCTCCAACTGTCCGCAACTGAACAATCCGTGCAACGCCTATAACCCGACACCCGCGGAGCTGATCATATGGAACTGAAGCGCATTCGCAGCTGGATCTATCACGTCATGCTCGTTCGCTCGGGACGCTGCTGCACGACCACGCGCGAACAACTGAACCGAAGCTATCGCTGAAGCGATCGCGGCCGCGGACGACCGCGGCTCGCCATGCTCACGGCGGGACGGCCCGCCTCCGAACGACCCTTCCCTTTCCATGTTCGAGAAGATCCTGATTGCGAATCGCGGGGCGATCGCCTGCCGCATTCTCAGAACCTTGCGCGCGCTCGATGTCACCGGCATCGCCGTGTATGCCGAAGCGGATCGCGCTAGCCGCCATGTAAGCGAAGCCTCGATTGCGCATTCGCTCGGCGACGGTCCCGCCGCGACGACCTATCTCGACACGGCGAAGATCCTCGACATCGCGCGTGCCGAAGGCGTGCAGGCGATTCATCCCGGCTACGGCTTTTTGTCGGAGAACGCGGCGTTCGGCGAAGCGTGCGAAGCGGCGGGCATCGCGTTCATCGGACCGACGCCCGCGCAATTGCGCGCGTTCGGCCTCAAGCACACTGCCCGCGAAATCGCCGCGAAGGAAGGCGTGCCGATGCTCGAAGGCACGGGCCTCCTCGACGACTTGCCGTCCGCGCTCGCTGCGGCAGGGCGCATCGGCTATCCGGTGATGCTGAAGAGCACGGCGGGCGGCGGCGGCATCGGCATGCGCGTGTGCTGGAACGCGGGCGAACTCGGCGCGCATTTCGACGCCGTGCGCCGTCTCGGCGAGAACAACTTCAGCGACGCGGGCGTGTTCCTCGAGAAGTACATCGAGCGGGCGCGGCATCTCGAAGTGCAGGTCTTCGGCGACGGCCAAGGCGACGCCATCGCATTGGGCGTGCGCGACTGCTCGGTGCAGCGGCGCAATCAGAAAGTGCTCGAAGAAACGCCCGCGCCATCGTTGCCCGAAGGCGTATCGGCTGCGCTGTGCGATGCCGCGATCCGTCTCGCGAAGGCCGTCGATTACCGGTCGGCCGGCACGGTCGAATTCGTCTACGACAGCGCGGCGGAACGGTTCTATTTCCTCGAAGTGAACACGCGTTTGCAGGTCGAGCACGGCGTCACCGAGCAGGTCTGGGGCGTCGATCTCGTCCGCTGGATGATCGAACTCGCCGCTGGAACGCTCGCGCCGCTTTCCTCGCTGATGGCGGGCCTGAAGCCGCGCGGCCACGCGATCCAGGCGCGCCTGTACGCGGAAGATCCGGGCCGCGACTTCAAGCCGAGCCCCGGCCTCGTGACCGATGTCGCCTTCCCCGTAGCCGATGGCCGCGCGCTGCGCATCGATACGTGGATCGAAGCCGGATGCGAAGTGCCGCCCTACTTCGATCCGATGCTCGCGAAAATCATCGCGTGGTCGCCGACGCGCGACCAAGCGCGCCACGCGCTCGACGAGGCGCTCGCGAACACGCGGCTTTACGGCGTGGAGACGAATCGCGACTATCTGCGGCAGATCATCGGCGACGCGCCGTTCGCGTCGGGCGAGCCGTGGACGCGCTGCCTCGAAGCGCTGAAGTATCGCGCGAGCACGATCGACGTCGCGAGCGGCGGCACACAGACGACGGTGCAGGACTATCCGGGCCGGCTCGGCTATTGGGCGGTCGGCATTCCGCCGTCGGGACCGATGGACGACCGCTCGATGCGCCTCGGCAATCGTCTCATCGGCAACGCCGCCGACGCCGCCGCGCTCGAAGTGACGATGAGCGGCCCGACGCTGCGCTTCAATACCGATGCGGTGATCGCGATCACGGGCGCTGACATTCCCGTCACGCTCGACGATATCGCGCAGCCGATGCACACCAGCATCCATGTCGCGGCGGGCTCGACGCTCGCGCTCGGCACCATTCGCGGCGCGGGCGCGCGTGCCTATCTCTGCGTGCGCGGCGGCTTCGATGTCGCGTCGTATCTCGGCAGCCGCAGCACGTTCACGCTCGGCCAGTTCGGCGGACACGGCGGACGCGCGATCCGCGCCGGCGACGTGCTGCACGTCTATCCGCTCGGCGACGCGCAAGCAGGCGCGACGCTCGGCGATGCGCTGCGCCTCGAACCTGTTCGCACGATCCGCGTCATCTACGGCCCGCATGGCGCGCCCGAGTATTTCAGCGCGGCGTATATCGAACGCTTCTTCGATACCGAATGGGAAGTGCACTTCAATTCGAGCCGTACCGGCGTGCGCCTGATCGGGCCGAAGCCCGAATGGGCGCGCGAGGACGGCGGCGAGGCGGGCCTGCATCCGTCGAATATTCACGACAATCCGTATGCCGTCGGCGCGATCGACTTCACCGGCGACATGCCCGTGATCCTCGGCCCCGACGGCCCGAGCCTCGGCGGTTTCGTGTGTCCGGTGACGATCATCGAAGCGGACTTGTGGCAGATCGGCCAGTTGAAGGCGGGCGACAAGGTGCGCTTCGTTCCCGTCGAGATCGGCGAAGCGCGTGAGGCCGCGCGGCGGCGGCGTCGTGAAATCGAATCGCTCGATATCGAACGCGGCGAAGTGACCGAACGACGTGCGGCGCTGACCTCGCCCATCGTGCTCGATAGCGGATCGGGCCGCGAAAGACTCGTCGCGCGCGTGTCCGGCGATACGCATCTGCTGCTCGAAATCGGCCCGGCGGAACTCGATCTCGTATCGCGCTTTCGCGGTCATGCGCTGATGCAGTCGCTCGAATCGCAGGCGCTTCCCGGCGTGGTCGATCTGACGCCGGGCATCCGCTCGCTGCAGATTCATTATCGGCCCGACGACTTGCCGCTCGCGCGTCTGCTTGCGATCGTCGAAGAAGCGTGGGCGCAAGTGCTGCTGCAAGGCGATCTGCGCGTGCCGTCGCGCATCGTGCATCTGCCGCTTTCGTGGGACGACCCGGCGTGCAGGCTCGCGATCGACAAGTACATGACGACGGTGCGCAAGGATGCGCCGTGGTGCCCGAGCAATCTGGAGTTCATCCGGCGCATCAACGATCTCGATTCCATCGATGCCGTCAGAAAGATCGTCTTCGATGCGAGCTATCTCGTGATGGGTCTCGGCGACGTGTATCTCGGCGCGCCGGTCGCGACGCCGCTCGATCCGCGTCATCGTCTGGTGACGACGAAGTACAACCCGGCGCGAACGTGGACGGCGGAGAACTCGGTCGGCATCGGCGGCGCGTATCTGTGCGTGTACGGCATGGAAGGTCCGGGCGGATATCAGTTCGTCGGACGCACGCTGCAGATGTGGAACCGCTACGCGCAGACCGCGGATTTCTGCGGCCAGCACTATCTGCTGCGCTTCTTCGATCAGATCCGCTTCTACGAAGTGTCCGCCGACGAACTCATGCGCATTCGCGCGGATTTTCCGCTCGGGCGCTATCCGCTGCGCATCGAGGAAACGGAGCTGTCCTTGCCGGACTATCAGGCGTTTCTCGCAGACGAAGCGTCGAGCATCGATGCGTTCCGCACGCGTCAGCAAGCGGCGTTTCAGGCCGAACGCGAGCGCTGGCGCGAAGCGGGCGCATCGGAAGACGCGCAGGATGCGCCACTCGTCGATGACACCGAACTCGCACCGCTCAAGGCTGGCGAAGTCGCCATCGACAGCGAGATCGCGGGCAGCCTGTGGCAAGTGAAAGCGGCCCCTGGCGATGAAGTCGCGGCGGGCGACGTGCTGCTCGTCATCGAGTCGATGAAGATGGAGATTGCCGTCTGCGCGCCGTGCGCGGGCACCGTCGCCGCGATCCATGTCGCGCCGGGTTCTCCGCTGCGCGCGGGACAGCGCATCGCGGTCATCGAACGTCACTGAATCTATCCAACGGAAAACCATGTCGACATTCGATCTGCGTCTCTCCACGCTGCGCCGCGAATATCGCGAAGGCTCGCTCACGCCGCGCAAGCTCATCGCCCGGTTGCGCGACAAAGCCGCCGCGCTCAATCCCGAGTTCAATCTCTTCATCCATCTGCTGACGGAAGAAGAGATCGCGCCTTTCGTCGATCGGCTCGAAGGCCACGATCCGGACAGTTTGCCGCTCTACGGCATTCCGTTCGCGATCAAGGACAACATCGACCTCGCGGGCATCGAAACGACGGCGGGCTGTCCCGCGTTCGCTTACACGCCCGATGAATCCGCGACGCTCGTCGGCCAGTTGATCGCGCTCGGCGCGATTCCGCTCGGCAAGACCAATCTCGACCAGTTCGCGACCGGTCTCAACGGCACGCGCTCGCCGTATGGCAAGTGCCGCAACAGCGTGCATCCCGGGTATCCGTCGGGCGGATCGAGCGCGGGGTCGTCGCTTGCGGTCGCGCTCGGCGTCGCGAGCTTCGCGCTCGGCACCGACACGGCCGGATCGGGACGCGTGCCTGCCGCGCTGAACAATCTCGTCGGCCTCAAACCGACGAAAGGATTGCTCTCGACCGCGGGCGTCGTGCCGGCATGCCGCACGCTCGACTGCGTGACGTTCTTCACGGCAACCGCCGCCGAAGCCAGCGAACTGCTCGCGCTGACCGCGCGGCACGATCCGCGCGACGCATACAGCCGACGCAATCCGCAATGGAACGCGGCGCGTGCGTTCGGCACGCCGCACGCGTTCCGTTTCGGCGTGCCCGCGCAACTGGAGTTCGCGGGCTGCAGCGAAAGCCCCGCATTGTTCGCGCAAACGCGTGCGCTACTCGAAGCGGCGGGCGGCGAAGCGGTCGAGATCGACTTTCAGCCGTTCGTCGAGGCGGCGCAATTGCTGTATCAGGGACCGTGGGTTGCCGAGCGCTATAGCGTGACGGGCGAGTTGATGACGACGCAGCCGGATGCCGTGCTGCCCGTCATTCGCGATGTGCTGGCGAAAGCGCCGGGCGCGACTGCCGTGGAGCTGTTTCGCGCGCAGTATCGGCTTCAGGATCTGAAGGCGCTATGCGATGCATCGCTCGATACGCTCGACTTCGTGCTCACGCCGACGTATCCGCGACCGGTGACGCTCGCTGAACTGGAGCGCGATCCCATCGGCCCGAATTCGCTGCTCGGCTACTACACGAACTTCATGAACCTGCTGGACTATGCGGCGGTGGCCGCGCCCGCCGGCTTCATGGAGAACGGATTGCCGTGGGGCGTGACCGTCTTCGGCCGCGCGTTCACGGATCAATATCTGCTCGGCGTCGCCGATCTGCTTCAGCGCAGAAGCGGCATGCGCTGCGTCGGGGGAGGCGAAGTCGATGCGAGTCCGCACGGCGCGGCGGCCAACGATCGCATGACGGTCGCGGTATGCGGCGCGCACATGCAGGGCTTGCCGCTCAATCGCGATCTCGTCGCGCGCGGCGCGCGTCTCGTGCGGGCGACGCGCACCGCGCCTTGCTATCGGCTATGCGCGTTGCCCGCATCGGCCGACGGCACGCGCAGGCCAGGCATGTGGCGCGTCGCGGACGATGGCGTCGGCATCGCCGTGGAGGTCTGGGAGATGCCGAGCGCGGAATTCGGATCGTTCCTCGCGACGATTCCTTCTCCGCTCGGGCTGGGCAAGGTCGAGCTGTCGGACGGTTCGTGGACGGCCGGTTTCATCTGCGAGCCGTACGCGGTGCAATCCGCCGAAGACATATCGGCGTTCGGCGGATGGCGCGCGTGGCTCGACGGTCGGCATCTTCAAGCCGCGCCTGGTTGATCGATCGGATTTGTCAACGCGCAGTCTGCAGCGAGCGCAAGGCCCGGCAAAGGAAAAGCGGATTCATGTCGCCAGAGAGGAATCTTGCGCGACGTCGCGGTGAATCCCGCACGCCTTTTTGAGCGAAGCGCCGAAGATGAGCCAGAGTGCGAGCGAGCCTGTCGATACGCCTCCCAGCACGAAGAACGCCGTTGCATAACCGAAATGCTGCGCGAGCACGCCGCCCAGTGCCGGGCTAAGCGCAGCGCCGATGCCCTGCACGGTCATCACGACGCCCTGCCCCACGTTCACCCGTCCGGTTCCCCGCAGCAAGCGCACGACCAACGCGGGGACCGCGACGCTTTGCAGACCCGCGCCGATTCCGTCGAGCGCCTGCACGGGCCACACGCCCCATGCCGCGATAAACATTCCCGCCACGAGTCCGCGCGCCGGCAGCGCGAGAAACGTGATCAGGATCACACCCCAGTAGCCGATTCGCTGGATGAGGCGGTTCGCGAAGACCGCCGCGACGACCATCACGAGTTGCGCAATCACGATGGTCTGCGCAGTGAACGCACTCGGATCGCCCTGATGCGCCGCCACGACCGCGAGCCCGTAAAGCGGCAGCATCGCCGCGTTGCCGAGATGGAACATCGCCAGCGAGGCGGCGAGGAGCAAGATGGGCCGGCACGTCAGCAGCACGCGAAATCCGCTCGCCTGTTCATGCCCGGTCGGGGACGAACTGCTCAAGCCGCGCGCGCTGTCGTGATCGATCGCATCGCGCCGGATGAGCAGCGTCGAAATCACCGTCATCGCGCCGGACACGCCCGCGAGCACGAACACCGCGCCGAACCCATAGCGCCATCCGAGCCAGCCGGACAGCGCGGCGCCTACGACGTTTCCCGCGTGATTGGCCACCTGATTGCGGCCGAACTGCCTGTCGAATCCTTTCTCGCGCACGATTCCCAGCGTGATGCCGGCGACGGCGGGACCGAGCGCAGCGCCCGTGACCGCGGTGAATATCTGCGATGCAGCGACCATCCAGTAGCTGTGCGATACCCATAGGACGAGCGATGCAAGCGTCGTCATCACGCCTGCGATGACGATGACGCCGCGCTTGTGATGCGTCGCATCGACCAATGCGCCAGCCGGGGACGTGGCCAGCATGCCGGCGATGCCGCCCAACGTCATGACGGTTCCGATCGCATCCGCATGCCAGCCGTGCGCCTGCAGGAAAACGCCGAGAAACGGCCCGATGCCCGCCTGCACGTCCGCCATGAAGAAGTTCAGCCCTTCTAACGCGTATGAGGGATTCATGGTTCACCAATGACGTCCGTTTCGTTGGGCCTTGGTCGGTTCCGAGCGCGGGCTTCGCTTTGAGACTTTGGGATCGCCCTCAACCGTTTTCGGGCGCGTCGACGAGCTGGGCGATTTCATCGACCTCGATCGTCCGACCATGCCTGTTCCTGACGCCGTGCCCCCAGGCGTGGACATGCGCGCCCGGACTCAGGTAATCGGCCAATTCGGCCGCGGCGTGCGGTGGCATGCGCAACGAGGTGCCATCGTGGAGCAAGGCGCCGCGCAATTCGCCTTTCGGTCCGAAGAGCGACAGCAGGACCTCGCCCGACGCTTCCATCGCCTTGCGCTCGACATGCGGTCTCTCATGCGTTTCGCCGTTAGCGTGCGGACCTTCGTCGCGAATGAGCACACCGCTTTTCGATGTCAGCGAGACAGCGGCGATGATGTCCGCGTCTCGCGGCTTTATCCCGCGCACGCGGATCTGATCGCCCGGCGCGACATGCCGCGCGAGTTCCTTCGATAGATGCGGTGGAAAATGAACCTGACGCGAGCCGAGCACGAGGCCGTCGATTTCTCCGTGTGAATTGAGCAGAAAACGTGTCACCTTTCCGCGGGTCTCGGGAAGGCTGGCGGGATCGATCCAATGCATGTCGCTACTCCTGAATGAGCGTGAGTGGGTAGGTCAGGCTTGCGCCGATCAGGGCGCTGTCGGCGGACGGTCGTAAATCTGCGTGAGATTGCCCGGCGAACCGAACGACGTCGCCTGAAGCGCCGTGCCGTATTGATTGCGCGTGCCATACCCGCGCGCCGAAACCGTGGCTCCCGTTCGAACCAGGCTTCCGAACTGCTGTGCGACCGGAGGCGTGAGTTTGATGACCGTGCCATCGGAGAGAATCACGCCGTCGGGCTCGCCACGCGGCGCGGTCGTTACGTGCGCCACCTGCCCCTGCGCACTGAGGCGCGAGAGACCGGCGCCGCGCAGTTCCCGCGGAAGTGGTAGCGCGCCGGGCATCGGCGGCTGATCGATCAGTTGCTGTCCACTTCGCGTGTCGGCGATGCGTTGCGCGATGAAGTTGCCGCCTTCATCGCGCCAGCCGCTCAACTGCACGCTGTCGCCTTGGCGAACCGTCGAAGTCAGTTGCGCGCTCATGTGCGGCGGGAACCGTACGAGCGTCCCGTCGCTGGCGAGAAAGCCGTCGACGTCGCCATCGGGATTCGTCAGAAAGCGCGCTACGGTCGCTTGCGTCGTGGTCATCGAGGCCGCGTTGGAGATCGGTCTCGGGGCCAGGCCCGGAGGCCGAGGCGGCGGCGCGTCTGCGGAGACCGGCGGCGGGGGCGGCGGCGCCGTCACAGCGCTCGTTTGCGCTGCGCAACTCGCGCTCATCGCGAGGGCGGCGGCAAGGCTCGTCGCGCCGAGCAGGCGAACGGCGATTCGCCGATTGGCTGGCTGGGTCGATTGCATGTTTCACTCCTTTCGCGTGGCGCGGAGTGTTCTGCAAGTGCTATGCCATTCGAAGAATGCTGAAGACTTCGACGTCTTGCGCGAACGAAGATCGTCGATGTGTCAACGAAACGGACATCGCCTGTCCGATTCGTTGACACTCGTTTCCCTACGACGACGCATCGGACATTCCGAGACTCGTCATCCGCGTATAGAGCGACTGACGGCTGATGCCGAGCCTCCTTGCCGCCTCCGCGCGATTGCCACCCGACGCAGCCAGCGCGTGAGTAATCAGCGCGCGTTCGAGCCGCGCAACGGCTTCCGTAAGCGGAAGCTCGAGCAGCGCTGGCGGAATTGCCTCGCCGGCTTTGTCTTTTGCCGCAACGAGAAACGCGAAATCTTCGCGTGTGAGCACTTGCCCCGGCGCAAGCGCACTCGCCCGCTCGATCGCGTTGGCCAGTTCGCGCACGTTCCCTGGCCAAAGGAAAGTGGCCAGAAGGCGCTGGGCATCGGCGGAGAGATGCTTGCGCGTCGCTTCGGTCGATGCAGCTTCCAGAAAGTGCTCGGCGAGCGGCAGGATGTCGGCCACACGCTCCCGTAGCGGCGGCATGTGCAACGGGATCACGTTGAGGCGAAAGAGCAGGTCCTGTCGAAACGTGCCCGCCTCGACCATCGCGGCAAGATCGCGATGCGTTGCCGCGATCACGCGCACATCGACCGATATTGTCCGGTTCGTTCCGAGCGGCCTGACTTGCCGTTCCTGTAGCGCGCGCAGCAGTTTCGCCTGCATGGAACGCGGCATGTCGCCGATCTCGTCGAGAAACAGCGTGCCGCCGTGCGCCTCTTCGATCCGGCCTTTGCGCTCGCCCTGAGCGCCGGTGAACGCGCCTCGCGCGTGCCCGAAGAGTTCGCTTTCGAGCAGGTCTTCGGGAATGGCCGCGCAGTTCACCGCGACGAAGGGACCGTTCGCGCGCGCCGAGGCGCGATGGAGCACGCGAGCGGCCACTTCCTTGCCGGTCCCGGTCTCGCCGGTGATCAGCACGGTCGAGTTCGTTCCCGCCGCGCGGCCCAGGCGCTTCTGCACGTCGCGCATGGCTTCGCTTACGCCGAGCAGTCGCGGCTCGCGAGAAGTCACGTCGTCGCTGAATGCGGGCGTGAGGGGGGAGCTTCGCTGCGCCGATAGTATCCGCTCCAGCAGCGCGACGATCTCATCGCGTCCGACCGGCTTGGTCAGATGTTCGAACGCGCCGAGCCGCATCGCGCCGATGGTGTTGTCGCTCGTGGCATGGGCCGTCAGCATGACGACGGGCACGGCTTGCAGCTTCGCGATCGCACGCAATGACTCGAGCACCGCAAGACCGTCCGCGCCCGGCAAGCGGAAGTCGAGAAAGATGCACTCGGGCGCCGGGTTCGCGCGCAGCCAATGCAGTGCCTCTTCGCCGGAGCGCGCCTCGATCGCCCGGTGGCCCAGGTCTTGCACGGTTTCCACGAGTCCTTCGCGGAAGGCATCGTCATCGTCGGTGATTAATATGGTCGCCATGGCAAGTCGATCACGAAGCACGTCATGTTCGAGTCGTCGTCGAGATAAGCACGTCCGCCGTGCGCCGACGCGATCTCCCGCACGACGGCAAGGCCCAGGCCGGACCCGTCGGGCCGCCCCGTCACGAATGGCTCGAAGATCCGTTCGCGCTCGGCCGCGCCGACGCCGGGACCATTATCAATGACCGTGAGCCGAAGCCGCTTCCCGTTCGCCGACTCGACGCCGCGTGCGCGGAGCATTACCTGCGTGCCAGACGGCGCGTGCCTCAGCGCGTTCAGGATGAGGTTGTCGAGCGCGCGCGCCAGTTGCACGGGATCGAAAATCGGCATGCCTGCGTCTTGGTCGACGTCCACATCTTTGCCGAGCGCGATGCCACGGCGTTCGGCGCCCGGCTCATGCGTATGAATAATGTCGTCGAGCCATGCGTGCAGGCTGACCTCACGCGTCTGCAGCGAAACGGGCTGCGTCAGCGCGAGCAGGCTCGTCACCTGCGACTCGATACGGCCCACCTGCTCGATGATCGACCTCAACGCTGCTTCGCGGCGCGCAGCATCGCCTGCCAGCGCGTTCTCGGCCTTCAGACGCATGGCGCCAGCCGGATTGCGAATTTCATGCGCGATTTGCGCCGCCATTTTGCCGAGCGTGCTGAACCGTTCGGCCTGTGCGAGCTGGGCGTTCAGTGCGTCTGCGTCCCGCTTGAGCTGCTCCGCACGCGCGACGTAGCGGTTGAGGGCTTCGACGATCTGATCCAGATCACGCTCGCCCAACCGTTCCAGCCGTTCGCCGCGCTCGAACTCGCCCTCTGGCGCAAGCGCGCGTTCAAGCCGGGTCAGGTTGTGCTTCCAGCGCTTGAGCGTCAGCGCCAGAAACACGGCGAGCACGACGATGACCGAGAGCACGCCGGCGAGGATGGCCGCTGCGCGCTGTCCGTATGGCCCGAGCGGCGGCCGCGCGCGCGTGAGCGTCCAGGCCAGCAGGCCCGCGTGGCGCGGCACGGGGCAAGCGATCGCGATGACGGCGTCCGTTCCGCTCGAAACGACATCGGCGCGCATCTGCCCGATGCTGGCTGCGTGCTGAAGCGTGCGCAGGATAAGCGGTGTCTCCGCTTCGGGAACGTCTCGTTTCATGCCGCTCCCGCCATAGGTCGGAAAGGCATAGGCCAGGAAGCCGTTCGGCGCGCCGGATGCCGGCTCTTTCGCCCAGAACCCGCCTTCGATGCCCTCGGTCCGTATCAGAACCAGATCGAGCACCGCGTGCATGAGATCGACATTGGTTTCGTCGGGATGCTGCATGGACATGTCGTAGCGCGAGGCCACCGCCTCGCATGCTGCAGCAGCCTGCTCCTTCGCGACGACCACGCGTTCCCCAAGCGCCGACGAAAGCGTGAGCCATACGGCACCGCTCAAGAGCCCGCACAGAACGGCGACCAGAAGCCAGAGCGTGAAGAGTTGAGTTGAGAACGACGGTCTCGGCATGGACGGTCTACGGGCGAGTCAAAGTGAGCGCGTTGGGAAGCAAGTATTCTGCCATCGACAGAATCCATCCACGTTCCGCGCTTCGTCGCCATTCTTCCCCGCTACCTCTGGAGGTAGCGACC
This sequence comes from Caballeronia sp. LZ028, assembly GCF_031451415.1. Classification (NCBI taxonomy): domain Bacteria; kingdom Pseudomonadati; phylum Pseudomonadota; class Betaproteobacteria; order Burkholderiales; family Burkholderiaceae; genus Caballeronia; species Caballeronia sp. LZ028. The sequence goes on from NZ_JARUXN010000002.1 coordinate 528,429, forward strand.
ATCGCCGCATGGCGTATCGGCGCGCATCGGTTCGGGAAACTCGAGCGACATCGCGGACGAAAGCTCCGTCACGCGCACTTCGTATACGCGTGGTTAGCTGCGTGCGCGGCAGCAGAGCGCCTCAACCGCCGTCCTTCATCTCGCGCAGATGCTTGTAGACCGTCGCGCGGCCCATTCCGAGCACCTTGGCGACATAGTTCGCCGAGCTCTTGCCTTTGAATGCGCCCTGCGCGTGCAGCGCCTCGACGAGCTCACGCCGATGATCGCGCGTGAGCGAGTTGAGCGCGATCTGCCGCTCGCGCAGCCAGCCATGCAGGAAGGTGTTGATGCGCTCCTGCCAGTCGTCCTTGAAAAGCTCGACAGGCTGCGCGACGACGCCCGCGCCACGCAAAAAGAGATCGAGCGTCGAGCGCATCTCGTCGAACGCCGCGATGTTGAAATTGATGCACATCACGCCCGCGGCATTGCCCGCGTCGTCGAAGAGCGCCGTGCTCACGCAGCGCATGCGGCGTCCGTCCCAGTTGAGCTTTTCGTACGGACCGACGAGGCGCTCGCGCGCGGTTTCCTCGACATCTTCGAGCGCCGAGTCGTCGCCGATCTCGCGCTTCGAGAGATTGTTCGACAGGTACGCGATGGTCTGGTCGGAGAGATTGTGGATCACCACTTCCGCATAGGGGAAGAAGAGCGTCGTGATGCTGTCCGCGATGTGCGCGTAGCGCGCGAGCAGCGATTCGCGAGCGGCGTCATCGGGCTTCGGCGTCTTGCGTCGGGGCATGGAAGTCGGCATGAGTTCGGAACGGCGAATGGCGATGATACCGCTAGGCCGCCGCGCGCTGCTTCGCGAGATGAACATACAGCGCGTGCGCGACCGCGATGTCCTCGAGGCCGAGCCCGATCGAGCGGAAAAACACCGCGCGCTCATGCGAAGGTGCGGGACACGCGCCGCGCGCAAGCTCTGCAAGATCGCCGCGAATCGCATCGGGCGACCAGCCGTGACGCTCCCGCGCGATCACCATTTCGCCGGCGCTCGCGGGCGTCGTCCGCCGATAGTCGCAGTAGACATCGAGCGCGTTCAGCGCGGCCGCGTCGATCTCGTGCGCGCGCGCGACGTTCGTGCTGATGGAGGTAATAAGCGCAGGCTTCGTGAGCGCATCGAGCGCGAGCACCGGCGTGCCCGATGATGTGCACAGCATCACGACATCCGCATCGCGCACGCACTCGTCAACCGACGCCGCGACGCGCACACGCGCATCGAGCGCCCGCAGCGCGTCCGCACGCTCGCCATCGCTTGCGAGGCGCGGCGAATGGATGCGGATCTCCGACCATCCGCGCAACGGCGCGACATGCCGCAGATGCGCGAGCGCGACGCTTCGCGATCCGATGACCGCGAGCCGCTCGCTCGATACGCGCGCGAGCCGGTCGACCGCGAGCGCCGTCGTGCCCGCCGTGCGCTCGGTCGTGAGGAGCGCGGAATCGCACCACATCAGCGGCGCGCCGGTGCGCATCGACATGAGCGCGGTCCAGGCGGTGACGATCGGCGCGCCAGGCTGCGCGATGTAGGGCGAGAGCTTCGCGCCGAAGACCTCGTGCTTCGCCAAAACGCCGAGATAGGTGATGAAATCGCCGGCATCGCGCGGAAACAGCGTGAGCGTCTGCGGCGGCTGAACGGCTTCGCCATCACCGAGCGCGGCGAACATGTCTTCGAGCGCGCCGCGGATATCGAGCGAAGGCAGCGCCCGCCTCACTTCCTCTTCGTGAACGATGAAAGGAATCTGCGCGCCGGGCGCGGCCTCGCGCGCTTCTTCGGGCAAGGAAATCATTCGAAAACCTCCGGTTCGTGGCCGTTGAGCGATTGCTTCGCGACTGCTTCGACGTAGACTATTTTGTCCATTCTAGACTTTTATTTTATTTTTCGTCTATATTTCGATTGGGCGCGCGGGCATCTCCGCGCGCCTGGCGCAAGACAGAGACGGTGCGGGTTCACAAACGACCTTGGTGACGACAATGAACTGGAAGATGATCTGCTTCGCGGGCGCGGCGAGCCTCGCGTTCACAATTGGACTGGCGCACGCGGAGTCGCAGACCTTGCGATTCGGCGTCGAGGCCTCCTATCCGCCGTTCGAGAGCAAGACGCCGGCGGGCCAGCTCGAAGGCTTCGACATCGACATCGGCAACGCTGTGTGCCAGCGCATCAAGATGAAGTGCGTATGGGTGGAGAACAGCTTCGACGGGCTGATTCCGGCGCTGCAGGCGCGCAAGTTCGACGCGATCAATTCGGCGATGAACATCACCGACAAACGCAGGCAGGTGATCGACTTCACGCCGCCCGTCTATGTCATGCCGATCCAGATGGTCGCGCGCCGCGACGCGAAGCTGCAGCCGACACCCGCGAGCCTCAAGGGCAAGTCCGTGGGCGTGCTGCAAGGCTCGACGCAAGAGGATTACGTGCGCAAGCACTGGGCGAGCGAAGGCGTGCAGGTCGTGACGTACCAGAGCCAGGACCAGATCTTCGCGGACCTGAGCGCCGGACGGCTCGACGGCGCGGTGCAGGAAGTGCAGACCGCCATCGACGGTTTCCTCGCGAAACCCGAGGGCAAGAACTTCGATTTCGCGGGCGCCGCCCTCACCGACCCGTCCACGCTCGGCGAAGGCACCGGCATCGGCTTGCGCAAGGACGATGCGGCGTTGAAGGCGAAGGTCGTCGCCGCGCTCGATTCGCTGAAGAAAGACGGCACACTGAGCGCTTTGTCGCAAAAGTACTTCAAACGCGACATCATTGCGAAATAGGCACTTCATCAGGCATCGGAAAAAATGGCTCAGGACGTGATCGTGCTCGGCGCGGGCATCGTGGGAGTGAGCGTGGCGCTGCATCTGCGGCAGCGCGGATGGCAAGTGACGCTCGTCGATCGCCGCGCGCCCGGCGAGGCGACGAGCTTCGGCAATGCGGGCCTGATCGAGGCGTCGTCGGTCGTGCCTTATGCGTTTCCGCGCGACTGGGGCACCGTGCTCAAGTTCGCGATGAATCGCTCGACCGCGCTGCGCTACGACCTGCGCTCGCTGCCCGCGTATGCGCCGTGGCTCACGCGGTTCTGGTGGGAATCGGCGCCCGCGCGTCTGGCCGCCGCCGCGCGCGACATGCTGCCGCTCATTCAGCGAAGCGTGGCCGAGCATGAGGCGCTGATCGCGCGGGCAGGTCTCGCCGATCTCGTGCGGCCCACCGGCTGGCTCGAAGCGTATCGCTCGCGCGAGCAGTTCGAGCGCGAAGCAAGCGCCGCCGAACGGATCGCGCGCGAGCACGGGCTCGGCTTGAAGGTGCTCGATGCCGAGGCGCTGCATCGGCTGGAGGCATCGCTCGATGGCGGATACGCGGGCGCGATGCACTGGACCGATCCGCGCAGCGTCATCGATCCGGGCGCGCTGACGAAGGGCTATGCGGCGCTGTTCGAGCGCGAGGGCGGACGCTTTCTGAGCGGCGACGCCGCGACGCTCGAACCATCGGGCAGCGGCTGGCGCATCATGACGTCGAGCGGACCGGTCGAAGCGCAGGCGGCGGTGGTGGCGCTCGGCGTATGGTCCGGCGACCTCGTGCGCCGGTTCGGATACCGCATCCCGTTGATGGCCAAGCGCGGCTATCACATGCACTACGCACCCGACGGACGCGCCGCGCTATCGCGGCCGGTGGTCGATATCCAGAACGGCTACGTGGTCGCGCCGATGCGGCGCGGCTTGCGTCTGACTACCGGCGTCGAGCTCGCGAGCCCTGACCGGCCGCCGAGCCCCGTGCAACTCGAACGCGCGGAGCGGATCGCGCGACCGGTGTTCGGCCTCGGGGCGCGCATCGACGAGTCGCCGTGGCTCGGGCTTCGGCCCTGCACGCCGGACATGCGGCCGGTGATCGGACCGGCGGATCGCCATCGCGGGCTCTGGTTCGCGTTCGGGCACGCGCATCACGGCCTCACGCTCGGTCCGGTGACGGGCAGGCTTGTCGGCGAGCTGATGAACGGGGAAGCGTGCTTCACCGATCCAGTTCCGTATCGCGCGGGCAGGTTCTAGCACTTGTCGAGCGGCGAACGTTTCCGATCCGGCGCAGCATCGCCCGCGCGATCGAGCACGCCGTCATGGCCTACCCGGAAGCGCGTTTCTTGGCCCTTCAGACTGCGCCATCGCATCGGTAATGTATGTGTCATGCATTGTGGAGAACACGCATGGACACATCGATCGTTTTTCGACACCTCGATACCCCCGAAGACTGGACGCGCGCCTTCGACGTAATGAAGGAACTCCGGCCGCACCTTACGGACCCCGATACGTTTTGCGCACAACTGCGCCGTCAACGCGAGGAAAGCTATCGGCTGCTGGCCGCCTGTGACGACGAAGGCGCGATTCTCGGCCTCGCCGGGTATCGAACGCAGACGAACACGCTGTACGGACGCTTCGTTTATGTCGACGATCTCGTCGTCACGGCGCGTCTGCAAGGCAGCGGCATCGGTGCCCGTTTGCTGGACACCGTCCGCGGGATCGCACGGGACGAACACTGCGCCCACTTCGTGCTCGACACCGGCCTGCATATGGCGCTCGCACAGCGCTTTTATTACCGCAACGGCCTGCTCGCCAAGGGCATGCATTTTGTGCAGACGCTGGCTGTGCCCGGCGAGGAGCGCGCGCGATGAAAGTGCTCTTCATCAACGCGAGCCCGCATGGCGACGCGAGTCACGGCTACCGGCTCGCGCTCGAAATGATCGATACGTTGCGCAAGCGTGCGCGCGTGGATATCGTGAAACGCGATCTCGCCGCAACGCCGCTGCCTCCGCTCACGCAGGACTACGCGCGCGCCATCACGTCGCGCCATCCGGACGAAGCGCAGTTCGACATCTCCGAACAATTGATCCGCGAAATCGAAACCACCGACACGCTCATCATCAATACGCCGATGCACAACTTCACCGTGCCCGCCGCGCTGAAGCTATGGATCGACTACGTGCTGCGCATTCACCGCACGTTCGTTTCGACGCCCGAAGGCAAGGTCGGTCTGATGCGCGACCGGCCCACGTTCGTGATCGTCGGTTCCGGCGGATTTCATGGCGGTGAGCTTGCGCGTCAGCGAGACTTCCTTACGCCGTACCTGCGTTACGCGCTCGGTTCGATCGGCTTGCAGGACCTGCGCTTCGTGACGCTCCAAGGCCTCGTGTGCGGCAGCGAAGCCGTCGCACAGGCGCTCGATCTCGCGCGCGAGGACATCGCGAGGCACGCGCTCTTCGCATCCGACGGCTACACCGTCACGCCCTAACCGTCATACGCCCGGCGAAGCATGCGCGCGAGACGGGCCGCTTCGCCGGCATCGGCGACATTCGCGAAGCCGACGACGATACCGCGCAACGTTTCCTTGCTTCGCCCGTTGAGATACCACGCGGACAGCGCGAGCACCGCGAGACCCGCCTCCCGCGCGCGGCCGGCCATCGCCAGATCGTCGACGGGACCGTCGCGATCCGCACGGAAGATCGCGACGAGATGCATGCCGCCCGTCGGCAACCCGATGCTCACACGATCTCCGAACGCCTTCTGTATCGCCGTCGCAAGCCACTCGCGCCGTTGCGCATACAGCGCGCGCATGCGCTTCAGATGCCGCGCGAAATGCCCCTGCGCGATGAAGTCCGCCACGGCCGCCTGATAAAGATACGGCGAGCCCGCGTTCATGCTCGCCGTGACCTGGCCGAAGCGCTCCACGGCCCGGCCGGGCGCGACCACATACGAGAGCCGCAGGCCCGGAAAAAGCACCTTGCTGAAGGTGCCGCAATAGATCACGCGATCGTCGCGATCCAGGCTCTTCAGCGCCGGCAACGGGCGGCCCGCGTAGCGGAACTCGCTGTCGTAATCGTCCTCGACGATCCAGCCCTGCGCGCGGCTCGCCCAGTCGAGCAGCTTCATGCGCCGCGCGAGCGACAGTGTGACGCCGAGCGGACTCTGATGCGCTGGCGTGACGAACGCGAAACGCGCATCGGCCGCGAGCGCGATGCCGGCATCGACGTCGAGCCCTTCGCGCCTTCGTGGGCGCCGGACGACGTCATGGCCTTCTTCCGCGCATCGGCGACGAATCTCGGCAAGGCCGAGGCCGCGGCGGGCGTGCAGCATCATGTGGCGTTGTCGGTCGTCGGAACGGACCGCATGCCGGACAACGGCTATTTCCGCGCGAAGGCCGCGCAGGAGAAGCTGATCGCCGAAGCGGGCGTGCCGTATTCGATCGTTCGCGCGACGCAGTTCTACGAGTTTCTCGGCGGCATCGCCGATGCCGGCATGCAGGACGGCAAGGTGCATCTGTCGCCGGGACAGTTTCAGCCGATCGCCGCGGACGATGTCGCCGCAATCGTCGCGGATGTCGCGCTCGGCGCGCCGCTGCTCGGCATCGTCGATATCGCGGGGCCGGAGCGTGCGCCGCTCAATCGGATCATCGGCCGGTATCTGAAGGCGAAGGGCGATGTGCGCGAGATCGTCGTCGATCCGGACGCGACGTACTTCGGCGGCACGATCAGCGAAGACTCGCTCGTGCCGACCGGCGAAGCGCGTCGCGGCGGCATCGGTCTGGATGAATGGCTGGCACGCGCGCACGCGTGAGTGTGACGGCGGGCGCCGCCGTGCCCGGCGCCCGCTTCGGTTGCGCTTTTCGGATGGTCAGAGATATTCGACGTTGCCGTCGACGCTGATGGCTTGTCCCGAGATGTTGCGCGCCGCCGGCGATGCCAGGAACAGCGTCATCGCTGCGATATCGTCGACCGTGACCATGCGGCGCAGCGAAATCTTCTTCAGGTACTGCGCTTTCATTTCATCGAAGCCGACGCCCGCCGATTCGGCGCGCGCGGCGATCACCTTGTCCATGCGCTCGCCCTCGACGACGCCCGGCAGGATCGCGTTGACGCGGATATTGCTCGGCCCGAGTTCGACGGCCAACGACTTGACGAGACCGACGATCGCCCATTTCGTCGATGCATACGGCGTACGGTACGCATAACCCAGCCGGCCAGCGACGGACGACATCGCGATGATGCCGGGGCGATCCGACGTCTCCTTGAGCAGCGGCACCGCGCGGCGCAGAAAATAGTATTGGCTGTTGAGATTCGTCGCGATGGTTCGCTCCCAATCGTCCGGATCGATGGCTTCAATCCCGGCAGTCGGACCCGCGATGCCCGCATTGTTGATGAGCAGGTCGAGCCCGCCGAGCCGCGAGCGCGCGTCGTCGATGACGCTATCGACTTGCTCGCGCGCGCCGACATCGGCGACACCGGCATGCAGCTTCGGATTGCGCGCTTTGGCGCCATCGACCGCCTGCTGGTTCACGTCGCAGATATAGACTTGCGCGTCGGCTTGCACGAATGCGTTCGCGATTGCAGCGCCGATGCCGGCAGCCGCGCCCGAGATGAGTACGCGCAAGCCCGGGACCGGTTTGAGAAGCTCAAAAGTATTCATGTTCGATATCGACATTCGTTCGGTTCATCAGCGAGCGGGAGAAGCATCGGCGACGGGACGCTGCGCGGCGTGAATCGATTTCGCGAGCAGCGGCACCAGCAGCAAGCCCAGCACCGAGGCAGCCACGACGACGTTGAAGCCCGCATCGCTTCTGCCGGTCATCGTTTCGGCGAGCCCGAAAAGATAAGGTCCGACGAAGCCGCCCAGCAAGCCGATCGTGTTGATGAACGCGAGGCCGGCCGCCGCTTGCACGCCTTGCAGCCGCTTCATCGCGACGGCCCAGTACGACGGCAGAATGCCGCCTGCAAAGAAGCCCGTGATGCCGAGCAGCGTAATCTGCACTGCCTGATTCCGGCTGGCGAGGAACGCACACGCACTGACGACGACGCCCGCGGTCAGCACGCCGAGAAAGCCGCATTCGTTGCTCACACGGCGATGAATGCGCGGAAGGGTCAGCACGCCGAGCAGAAAGCCGATGCCGACACTGCTCGACAGAACGCCGACGAGAATCGGCGAGCTCACATGCATCTGCGCGACGATCGACGGCGTGAAGAAATACAGGCCGACGAACGCCACCTGATTCAGGAAGTAGATGAGCGCGATCAGCACGGTCGTCGGGCGCTTGAGCGCGGCGAGCCAGTCTGCCGTGGTGAGGTCCGCGTGTCCGTGCGTGTCGATGACCGCGTGCGTTTCGAGCGCCTGCGCTTCCTGCGCGGACAGCCACTTCACTTCGGACGGACGATTCGGAAGCTTGAAGAACAGCACGATGCCCAACACGATGGTCGGCAAGCCTTCGAGCAGGAACATCCACTGCCAGCCGTGAAGACCGCCGATGCCGCCGAGCTGCATCAGACCCGCGCCCAGCGGATTGCCGATGATGAGCGCGATCGACGGCGCGGTGTAGATCCATCCGACGGCAACGGCGCGGTCTTTGGGCGCGAACCAAAGCGTCACCATGTACATCAGCGCGGGAAACAATCCCGCTTCGGCGACGCCCAGCAACACGCGCAATATGTAGAAGGACCACTCGCCCTGAACGAACATCATCGCGGTCGAAAGCGCGCCCCACGTCACCGCGATTCGAGCGATCCACGCGCGCGGCCCGACGCGATGCGCGATCAGATTGCTCGGCACTTCGAGCAGCGCATAGCCGATGAAGAAGATGCCGGCGCCGAGTCCATACGCCGCGGCGCTGATGCCGAGGTCGGCAGCCAGGGCGCTCTTGGCGAGCGCCACGTTCGTGCGATCGATGAACGACAGGAAGTAGATTCCGCACATCAGCGGAAGCAGTCTTGCCATGGCCTTGCGAGTCGCAAGCCAATGCGTTTCTCCGAGGCTGTGGTCAACAGTAGCGGCAGTCATGATGTCTCCAGATTTGACTTCTTCGAGTCAGAGCGAAACGTTGTCGCGCCCTTTGAGCCCGAGCATGGCTCGCGCATCGGCGGGTGTCGCGATGTCGAAAGACAACTCTTCGAGAATGCGGCGAATCTTGCGGACCTGTTCGGCATTCGATTTCGCCTTCACGCCTCGCGACAGGTAGACGCTGTCTTCGAGGCCGACTCGCACGTTGCCGCCCATGATCGCGCCCATCGTCACCAGTGACATCTGATGACGCCCGGCGCCGAGAATCGAAAGATGGTAGTTCTCGCGTCCGAAAAGACGGTCGGCGGTCGCGCGCATCATCGAAAGATTCTCGGGATCGTGGCCGATTCCGCCGAGAATGCCGAACACGGATTGGATGAAGAACGGCGGCTTGATCAGCCCGATATCGATGAAATGCGCGAGGCTGTACAGATGCCCCACGTCATAGCACTCGAATTCGAAGCGCGTTCCATAGTCGCGGAATTCGGTGAGGATGTTTTTGATGTCGCGGAACGTGTTGCGGAAGATCATGTCCTCCATGCCTTCGACATAATCCTTCTCCCAGTCGAAGCGCCACGAAGACATCCTCGCCGCGACGGGATGAAGCGAAAAATTCATCGAGCCCATGTTCAGCGAGCACATTTCCGGCTTCGCCACGCGTGCGTAAGCGAGGCGCTCGTCGAGCGTCATGCGCGTGCTGCCGCCCGTCGAAATGTTGATGACGGCGTCGGTTTGCGCGGCGATCGCGGGCACGAATCGCCGGAATATTTCGGGCGATGGCGTCGGGCGGCCGTCTTCCGGATTGCGCGCATGCAGATGAAGAATCGCGGCCCCGGCCTCGGCGGCTTCGAGCGCCTGATGCTTGATGTCATCGGGCGTGATAGGCAGATATTCCGACATCGACGGCACATGCGCCGAACCGGTCACGGCGCAGGTGATGATGACTTTGCTGCTCGGATTGCTCATTGAATGTCCTTCGAAAACGCGCTCGATGGGCGAGCTTCGGCAATGCCCCGGCGCGCCTGAACGAGGCAAGCGCGGGAGGACGCCGTTGGAAAACGTAGGGCGGAACGGGAAACGACCGTGCGCCGGCTTAAGCCGGCGGCGACGAACTGACGTGAAGTTGGCGTTGCATGGCTGTCTCCGATGGATTCGCGAGTCGCGCATTCGCGATGCGGACTCGTCTTGTTACGGTGATAGTAGTGGGATACGATGCGCTGCGAAAGGTCATATTCGGACAAGATGGTGTCCCCGCAGGACACACGAGGAGGCGCTGTGTCTTCGAGACTGCCACTGTTGAATGAGCGCATCTATGCGCCCTACAAGATCGCCGCGCTGGTGGACGTGCTCGCTGAGCAAGGCATTGCGCCGGCGGACAGCCTGAAGGGAAGCGGCGTTGCGCCCGAGGAGATCTACGATGCCTCGGTGATGACGTCCGTCCGGCAGTACGCCGCTGTATGCAGTAACGCCGTCGCGCTTTCCGCCGATCCGCGAACGCCGTTCAAGACGGGCGCGCGGCTGCATCTGGCCGCGTATGGCATGTACGGCTACGCGCTGATGTCGTGCCTGTCGCTGCGCGATTACTTTAGGCTCGGCGTCAAATACCATCGGCTCGCGACGCCGACCATCACCATCGAATGGCACGAACATCCGGACACGTCGGTATGGACGTTTCCCGACGCGTTCACGTCGCCCTTCTCGCATGACGTGCAGCAGTTCCTGCTCGAACAGCAGTACACGCAGCATGTGACGCACTTGCAGGATGTCGCGGGCAGAAGCTGTCCGCCGATGCTCGCGCGCTTCTCGTATCCCGCGCCGCCGCACGCCTCCATCTATCCGGAGTATCTCGGCTGCCCATGCGAGTTCGACGCCGACGAATGTCAGCTCATCTACGACGGCGCGATACTCGAACTCAAGCCTCATCTCGCGGACAGGCACTCCGCCGCGCTTCTGCAGGAGACGTGCGACAGGCTCATCGGACAGGCGAAGACATCGACCGGTGTTTCCGGCGAGGTCTATCAGGTTCTCATGCGCAAGCCGGGCGAGTTTCCCGGCATGGAGACCGTCGCTAGCGCGTTGAAGATGACGAGCCGCACGCTGCGTCGACGGCTCGAGTCGGAAGGCACGTCGTTCGTCGCCATCGTCGACGATGTGCGGTGCTCGCTCGCCACCGAGTATCTGAAGACGACGAAACTGAGCACGGACGATGTCGCCATGCTGGTCGGCTTCACCGACACCGCCAATTTTCGCCGGGCGCTGAAGCGCTGGACCGGCAAAGGCCCCGCCGAAATTCGCGAGCAGGAGTGACGCCGGCCGCGCAGGCTTTTCATTCGTTACTTCAGACAAAAATGGGTTCGACGGCGCACATACGTAACCTTACAGAAATATAACAATGCATTCACTTCGCGGCAGTGGCGAATGAGCGAAGGCTGAACCGAGGAGTGTGCGAAATCTGAATCCGTCGAATTGCGATCGATCGCATCGACCGGATGGAGCAGTCGCGGACTCGAAAAAAACATCAACACTCGTGTGCCAGGGGGACCGTCGGATGCTGCATTCTCACTTCTTCGATTCTGCTGCGAACCAGCCGGACAGCCCTGCGTTATGGGTCGATGAGCGTCTTTACAGCTACCGCGAGATTGAAACCCGGGTCCGTCGCTTGTCGGCGGGACTGGCGGCGTTCGCACGAAGCGCTTGCACGAGCCGATGCCTGCTGTTTGCATATCGCAGCGTCGGCGCGTATGTCGGCATCCTGGGCATTCTCGATGCCGGCATGGCCTATGTGCCGCTCAACCCGAAGATGCCGGCAGCGCGGATCGCGGCGATCATCCGGCAATCCGGCGCGCCGTTGATGCTCGTCGATCGGCGTTGCGCCGAGTCGCTCGATGAAGTGCTGTCCCTGCTCGACGAACCTCCGCAGATTGTCCTGCTCGACGCAGACGCGGAAGAATCGCAACTTCCATCCCCTGCTTTCTCGCTCATGCAGAGCCGAGGCGCCGCGCACGACATCGCCTACATACTTTTCACGTCCGGTTCGACGGGATCGCCGAAGGGCGTGCCGATCACGCATGCGAACGCCGATGCGTACGTGAACGGCCAGTTGCAACTGGTCGACAAGGTGCGCGATGCGCGTTACATGCAGCTATGCGAGCTGAGCTTCGATCCGTCCGTGCATGACATGTTCGTCTGCTGGGCGAACGGCGGCTGCCTATATGTGCCCGAAAACGTCGATCCCGTCGGTAACGCGAGCTTCGTCCAGACGCACCGGATCACGCATTGGTGCAGCGTGCCATCGGTCGCCGGCATCATGCAGCAAATGCGCAAGCTGCCAGCGGGCGCATTTCCGAGCATTCGCGTGTCGATGTTCGGCGGCGAGCCGTTGCCTCGCTCGCTCGCGCAGGCGTGGATGCGTGCCGCGCCGAACAGCCGGCTGCTGCACATGTACGGGCCCACGGAAGCGACCGTCGCCTGTACGTGCTTCGAAGTCACGCCCGAATTCCTGGACGATCCGCAGCACACGGTCATACCGTTGGGCCAGGGCCTGCCCGGCGTGGAACTCATGATCGTGGATGCCGAGCTCGAACCGGTCGCCCCGGGCCAGACGGGCGAATTGCTGATCGCGGGACCGCAGCTTGCCGAAGGCTATCTGTCGTCCGACGAACCCGGCAATAGCCGGTTCATCGCGATGAACTATCCGGGCAAGACCGCGCATCGCTGGTATCGATCCGCCGACGCCGCGCGCGAAACGACGCCACACGGGATCGTGTTTCAGGGCCGTCTCGATACACAGGTGAAAATCCGCGGCCACCGGCTCGAGCTGGAAGAAGTCGAACATGTCGTGCAAGCGGCCAGCCACGCCGCGTCGTGCGCGGTTGTCCCGTGGCCGCTCGACGAAGTCGGACGAGCAACCGGCCTCGTCGCGTTCGTGACGAATCCGGAAGTCGAGACCACGCATGTTTTGCGGGCGTGCCGGCAGCGTCTGCCGGTCTATGCGATGCCGCAACGGATCGTCATCATCGATGCGTTCCCGCTGACGGTGAACGGCAAAATCGACAGAAAGGCGCTCGCGGAATATTGCGCACGCGGCGAGGTCGCGGCGTGAGGCGTGGGGCGATGGGTTCGCGTCGTTTCACTCGATCTGCTCCGTCGCGGCCAGCGTGCCTCTCGTAAGGCCGATACGAAGCATTTCTATCAGCCGTTCGATGTCGCCTACGGTGTTGAACATCGCGAGCGACACGCGGATGCCGCCACGCTCCGGCGAGACGCGCACGTTGTTTCGAGCGAAGTAGTCGGTCCACTTGTCGACCGGCAGTTTCAGCACGTATATGTGATTGCGCTTGCCACGCGCTCGCGGACCGACGACGCTTACACCCAGCGCATCGAGGCGTTCGAGCAGCAGATCGCCGAGCGCCAGCACATGCTTCTGGATCGCCGCGACGCCTACGCTCTGAATGAGGCAAATCGCCGCGGAAAGTGCGTGCAGGTCCGGGAGATTGACGTTGCCGAATTCGAAGCGCCGCGCGTCCTTGCGTAAAGCCATGTCGTCGGGACGGGCGACATAGTCGGCTGGCGGATTCGCCATGCTGGACATCGCAAGGTAAGCCGGCTGCAATTCGTCGAGACCGTCGGCGATATAAAGCACGCCGAGTCCTTGCGGCACGAGCAAGCCCTTGTGCGTGCCGGCTGCCAGCACCGAAATGTTCAGCGCCTTGACGTCGAGCGGAATGACGCCGACGGACTGCATCGCATCGACGATCAGGTAAATGCCGCGCGCCTTGCACAGCCGTCCGATGCTCATCAGGTCATGGACCTGGCCCGCATGGAACGTCACATGCGAAAGCGAAACGACTTTCGTACGCGCATCGATATACGGCTCGAACGTCTTGGCGGTGGCAATCTCGTCGTCCGGCAACGGCGCGAACCGCACTTCGATGCCATTGCGCTTGAGGTTCAACCACGCATAGGCGTTGTTGGGATGATCGCCTTCTATCAGCACGACGTTGTCGCCGGCCCGGAGCGGGACCGCGTTCGCCGCGATATTGAGTCCTTCCGACGTGTTCTTGGTGAATGCGATTTCGGTCGGCGCCGCGTTGAAGAACGTCGCGACGCTCTCGCGTGTTTCCTCGACACGTCGCAACCAGACCGGCTTCGGACCGGCCATCTCGAAGCCTTCCGACAAGAAGGCTTCGAGTGCTTCGCGCACGCTTAGCGCAAGCGGCGTCTGGTGGGCGGAGTCGAGATAAAGCTGCCTTGTGGTGACGGGGAACTGCTCGCGGACAGCGGCGAGCTTTGCAGTCGGGATCATGAGCGATGTCTCATTTCAGGTTTTCTTTGCGAGGGCATACACGGCACGGCACGAATCCGTCGAGGCATTAGACGATCGCCGAGAAGCGATGTCAAATACATTCCAATAAGTGGAACTACCGAGTTCCTATTTATGGAATCGTTAGACGGAGATGCTAAACTGGCCGCACGTCTCCCACCATCGCGAACCTTCCTGTCACCCTCCGGGCCCGCAATTCGAATCGAGTATCCTAGGGAACCGCTTTTCGCCTGATCCGCGAAGGATGCGCGGCACAGGCCCATAAAACCAGAAAACCCAGCACACATGCGCAAGGAAGAACAAGCCATCGTCGAGACGTCCGAGCCGGAGGTCTCTCCCACCGAGCGCGCGTTTCACATCATCGAAATGGCTGCGCAAACCGGTCGCGTGACGACCGCCGACATCATCACCGCGCTCGGCATTCCGAAGACCACTGCGCATCGCCTCGTCAGCAATCTCGAAGAGTTCGGCTTTCTCGAACACGGCATGGAACGCGGCCGGTATCAGGTCGGCCCGCGCCTGCTGGAACTCGCGACGAACATCCTGGCGGCATCCACCTCGCATGGGCCGATCCACGCGCTGCTGATGGAACTGTCGCGACGCACGGATGAAACGGTGAGCCTCGGCGTCATGCGCGGCTCCGAGGTCGTGTATATCGACAGCGCGATCGGCAATTCGCCGTTGACGCTCAATTTTCAGAAAGGGCATCGCGCGCCCGTGCACTGCACGTCCAGCGGGCGCGTGTTTCTGGCGAACATGGAGAAGAAGCAGCTCGACGCTTATCTGCTGAGCGGACCGTGGGAACCGATCACGCCCTACACCATCGTCGATCCGGAACGGCTCAGGCTCGAAATCGACCTCGCGCGAAAGAATGGCTATGCGACCAACGATTCCGAGTTCGCGATCGGCGTGGTCGGCGCCGCCGTGCCGATCTCGGGGCCGCACGGCCGCCTGATCGCGTGCTTGAGCATCTCGGCGCCCAAAGCGCGCAAGTCGCTGGAAGACATTACCTTGCTGGTGCCGACCTTGCAGGCAGCGGCGCTGCGAATCACAAAGATTCTCGGCGTGATCGACGGCGGAACGACCGCCGAAGACAATGCCGATACCGATAGCAAGGCGACGCGCCGCAAGCGCTCCTGATCAACCGCCCGTCACGCGACCGATCTCCGCGCCGGCGGTGACGAAGCGGATCGCGCGGCGCATGTAGAACACGCCTTTCGTGCGGCTTCTGAGCGTCGTCGTTGCGCCGGTGATCGGGTCGACGATGTCGCAGATCGCCTCCCCGACCTCCACCACGTCGCCGATGTTCGCCGCGTACACCACGATGCCGCTGGTCGCGGCGTAGAAATGCTCGCTCGCCGCTTGTCGCGTCGCCGGATGAATCAAGGCGGGGCATGGCGACGGCGTATCGCGGATAGCGCCCCGATCGACGAGATAGGCAACGATCGCTCGCGCATGACGCCGCGCCGATTCATACGTGACGTCGCGCTCGCCGGCGCACTCGACGATGGCGGCGACAGCGCCCTCGCCAACCGGATACCGGTCGCCGAAGCGCGCTTCGACGTCGGCCCACGCCAGGCGCGTCCAGTCGATGAAAAGCCCGAGATCCGCGCCGTCGAACAGCATCTGCGCCCGCGATTGCAGATGGCGCGCGAGCGGTTCGACGCGCGGCCACGCGGCGGTGTCGGCATAGACGTGGACGACCGCTTCCAGCGAGCAATGAATGTCGAGAACGATGTCGGCATCGCAAGACAGCTTCAGCAGGGTCGAACGCAGCGCGTCGAATTCCGTCGTCGGCGCGCAAGCATCGAGCGATGCGCGCATTGCGTTCTTTATCGCGCGCCTGTTCGCGTCTTCGTCGCTGCCGAGACGGCCTTCCAGATGCGCGCAGATGTCCGAGGGGCGCGCGACGCCGCGATTGAAGTTCGCGGCGCTATTCAGCTCGAAGCAGCCGAAGAACTGGCCGAAGACATGCTGACTCAGGCCGATCGGATTCGCTATCGAGACGAGCGTGACGGTCGCGTCGAGCTTGCCCGCGGCTTCGAGCGCCTGGAGTTCGTCGCGCAGGACGTGCGCCGTGAGCATCGCGGGCGTTTCGTCGGCATGAAGCGATGCCTGCAGATAAACCTTCATGTCCGCGTCCGGCGGCCCGAACGTCAGGCTTACGAGATCGCGCTGCGTACCGATGGTCGCTGCGAGTAACGGCGTCCGCTTGAGTAGCACCTTTCGTCTCCTTTCTACGATGACGCGCGAGGTTCCGGCTGCGCAACGAGATTCTAAACTCGCGCATCTGAAAATGCCGTTTTACGGTTCTAAGTAGTTCCACTTATCGGAACTTTATTGACATCGAATTTGGCATGCGCTCAAATGTGCCACATCGGACACACAAGGGACATCGTCCATGAGTTCTCTTCTACACGGATATGGCGCGCTCGTTCTCGAAGGCGCGCTGCAGACCGTGCAACTGGCGGTCTGTTCGCTGGCGCTGGCCTTCGCGATCGGCTTGCTCGGCGCCTGCGCGAAGCTGTTCGGCAGCCGATGGATCGCAAAACTAGCCCGTCTCTACACGACGATCGTGCGCGGCGCGCCGGATCTCGTGCTGATGCTGCTGCTCTACTACAGCATCCAGATTCTGCTGAACGGCATCACCGAGCGTTTGCATTGGACGCAGATCGATATCAAGCCTTTCGCGGCCGGTGTGATCGTGCTGGGTCTGATCCACGGCGCGTACTTTACCGAGACGCTCCGTGGCGCTTTTCTGGCGATTCCGCGCGGGCAACTCGAATCGGGCACTTCGCTCGGCATGTCGTTCGGCCATGTCCTTGCGCATATCCTGTTTCCGCAAATGATGCGCTATGCGCTGCCGGCGCTCGGAAACAACTGGCAAGTCATCGTCAAATCGACGGCGCTCGTATCCATCATCGGACTCTCGGATGTCGTCAAAGCCGCGCAAGACGCAGGCAAGACCACCACGCACTACTTCTTTTTTATCGGCGTGGCCGCATTCGTTTATTTGCTGATCACGACAGCATCCAATCTCGTATTACGTCACCTCGAAAATCGATATGACGTCGGCGTGCGCAAGGTGAACGTATGATCGACGTCTTTCGCGAATACTGGCGGCACTATCTTTATACCGACGGCTATCAGTTCACCGGATTGATCGTCACGATCTGGCTGCTGCTGTTCTCCGTCGTGCTCGGATCCGCACTGGCGGTACCGATGGCCATCGCGCGCAGTTCCGCGAACCGTTTCGTGTCGCGCGCGGTCTGGCTTTACACCTATCTGTTTCGTGGCACACCGCTATTCGTTCAGTTACTGCTTTGCTATACGGGCGTGTTCAGCCTCGACGTGATTCGTAATCACGAGCTCACGAACGCGTTCTTTCGGGACGGAATGCATTGTTCGCTACTCGTGTTCGCATTGAATACATGCGCCTACACGACCGAGATTTTCGCCGGCGCGATCAAGGCCACGCCTGCGGGCGAGATCGAAGCCGGCGTGGCCGCGGGAATGTCGACGTTGCAGCTTTATCTGCACGTCATTCTCCCCTCCGCGCTGCGGCGCTCGTTACCGAGTTATAGCAATGAAGTCATTCTGGTCTTCCATTCGACTTCCGTTGCATTCGCCGCAACCGTGCCGGATCTGCTGAAAGTGGCGCGCGACGTGAATTCCGCGACCTATCAATCGTTCGCCGCATTCGGCATTGCGTTTCTGCTCTATTCCGCGATCACCTTTTCGCTGGTCTGGCTCTTTCGCCAGGCGGAAAACCGTTGGCTCGCTTACCTGACACCGCAAAAATGACTAACGATGTCTGCATCGAATCGTCGCGTTCACCTGAAAAAGTCGTGGTCGCCGATCTTCACAAGAGCTTCGGTACGCACGAAGTGCTGAAAGGCGTGTCGCTCAGCGCGCGCGCCGGCGACGTCATCAGCGTTCTCGGCTCGTCGGGCTCGGGCAAAAGCACGCTCTTGCGCTGCATGAACTTGCTCGAACATCCGTCGGCGGGCCGCATCTTCGTCAATCAGACGGAAATCCGCATGAAGCAGGACAGAACGGGCACGCTTAAGCCGGTCGACAAACACCAGTTGCGGCGCATACGGTCCAAGCTCGCGATGGTGTTTCAGCACTTCAACTTATGGCCGCATATGACGGTGCTCGAAAACGTGATTCATGCGCCGGTTCACGTACTCGGACTCGGTCGGCGCGAAGCCGAAGAATATGGCCGGGCCAATCTCGACAAGGTCGGTTTGGGCGTCGATATCGCCGGCCGTTACCCCGCGCATCTCTCGGGTGGCCAGCAACAGCGCGTCGCAATCGCCCGCGCACTGACGATGGATCCCGACGTTCTGCTTTTCGACGAGCCGACTTCGGCTCTCGATCCCGAACTCGTGTCCGAAGTGTTGAAGGTCATGCAGAAACTCGCGGCGGAAGGACGGACGATGATCGTGGTGACGCATGAGATGAACTTCGCCCGCAATGTTTCCAGCGAGATCATTTTTCTGCATGAAGGACGAATCGAAGAGCAAGGAAAACCGGCGGACCTGTTCGCCAATTCCGCAAGCAGCCGGCTCCGAAGGTTTCTGTCCGCGGCATAGCTTTCCTTTCTCTTTATCGACAACAAGATCATCAGCCGGAGACTTCTGTAATGAAACGATTCGTGTCGACCCTGCTGTTTTGCGCGGCCGCCTTCACCTCATCGTATGCAAGCGCTCAGGATGCGTCGACGCTTCGATACGGCGTGGATCCGTCGCATCCGCCGTTTTCATCGCGCGACTCCAGCGGCAAGCTCGTCGGATTCGACATCGATCTCGGGACCGAAATCTGCAAGCGCATGCACGCAAAATGCGAATGGGTTCAGAACGACTTCGATGGCATGATTCCCGCGCTTCAGGCCAAGAAATTCGATGCCATTCTCGCGTCCATGTCGATTACCGACAAACGCAAACAGGTGATCGATTTCACATCGAGGTTATATAAGACGCCGAACAAACTGATCGTGCGTAAAGACACGAACCTCGAACCCACCGCGGAATCGCTGAAAGGAAAATCGATCGGTGTCCAGCAGGGCACCGTTCCCGAATCCTATGCGAAGGAACATTGGGCGCCCGCCGGCGCGCGCGTCGTTTCTTATCCGAATTTCGATCAGGTATTCGCGGATCTCGCCGCAGGCCGTCTCGATAGCTGCTTCACCGATGCAGCCGTCGGCGAGTACGGATTCCTGAGAACGCCGCAAGGCGCCGGTTTCAAGTTCACCGGCGGCAATGTCTATGCGAGCAACGGCGCGGGCATTGGAATCCGCAAGTCGGATATCGAACTGAAGGAAAAGATGAACAAGGCGATCGCCGACATGCTCGCCGACGGCACCTATAAACAACTCGCAGCCAGGTATTTCCAGTTCGATCCTTACGGCAGTTGAGAGGTTATCGTCTCGACGCCGGCATCAGCGGATCCCGACGTCACACTTGCCGAACGGGGATGATTGCAGTGAAACATGTGCCATCGGCGAGCGATGACGATACCTGCAGATCGCCATGGTGAGCCTGCACGATTTGCTTGCAGATGAAAAGACCGAGACCGAGACCCCCGCCTCGCGGTTGATCGGCGGGCCGCCAATATGGCTCGAACACTTTCCTGATGTCCTCGGGCGCAATGGCATCGCCACCGTTCTTCACGGCGATGATCAAGTTACCGGCCTCGACTTTCCCATTTACGGTAATAGGCAAGTCCGCCGCGCCATGCGTGATTGCATTGCCTAACAGATTGGACAATAGCTGCTGCATACGAACCGAATCGCAGTGGACGGTTCCTTCAATGGCGATGCTGTCTTCTATCATCAAGCCGGGATGACCCGCCTTTGCCTCGGAAACGATATCGCGCAAAAGCTTGCCGAGATCGGGCACCGGCGCGATGTGGGCGCCGAGTCCGGCGCCCAGGCGTCCGCGCGCGAAGTCCATTACATCGTCGATCAAACCCGCCATTCGGCCGGCGACCGCCTTCAATCGCAATCCGAGTTGAGTGATCTCGGTGGTTCCACCTTTGATCGAAAGATATTCGGCAATCGAATGCACCGCTGTTAGCGGATTGCGCAGGTCATGTCCGAGAACGGCGATGAACTGCTCACGCAATTCCGCGGTCTCGCGCGCGTGCGATAGCGCAGTTGCCGACGCAGAGCGGTTTTCCTCCAGTTCGAGCTCAAGCGCGATGAGCTTGGCGTACGCCTCGAACATGCAGACCGTGCGGACATCGGACAGATAGTGCGGACGCGGATCGATCGCGCATAGATTGCCGAAGTACCGGCCGTTGGATAGAACGATCGGCACGGAGATATAACTTTGAAGGTTATAGATTCTGGCCGTGTGATGACCGCAGTAACGCGGATCGTTCCCGAAGTCATCGATGACGATCGATTCGCGCGCTTCTCGCGATTCGAAGCATAGCGTCGTCTTCAGATCGAGTTGACCGCCGACTTCCAGACCGAAGCCAATGTCGTCGTGAACGGCGCACGCTGTCCATGTATTGTCTGTCACGCGCGCGACCGCGGCGTAGCCCATCGATGTTCTTTCGCAAATCGCCTTGAGCATCGAGCCCACGGCACTCACGCGGCCGATAGCCTCGATGTCGTCCTTCAGTGCGTCAGGGCCGTCTTCCCCGGTCAAAGTTATCATGTCGAATGCTGCTGAGATGTGACAAGGCCGTATTATGCGCCGCGAACATTTCTTTTTAGCTCCGAAAGTCCTGCCCAATGCGAGACATGCTGACTTCTTTCTTCTGGAGCGGCGACGCGATCCGCAGTCGTCGCGTCAGTGACATCGTTCTATCCGGCACGCTCGATCTGCCTGCGCCTCCCGCGTCGATGCTCGCGGATTGGCAGAGAGAAACCACGACGCGTCTCGCGCTGCAACCCGGTGATGTCGAGCCGATGCATCTCGCGCGGACGCAATTTCGCTGGCCGGACTACAAACGCTGCGTGCAGGCCATGTCCGACTGGACCGGCGCGCTGGGGCTTCCCGCGGTGCTCGACGATAGCGACATGGCGTTGATGGCCTGTCGTGGCGCCAGGTATCACCATGACGGCGAGCAGTATGGCGGCGCCGCTTTTTGCAATCTCTTCCTGAGCGAAGACAAAGGTCTGGACCTGCACTTCCCCGCTATCGGACAACGCATTGCGCTGACGAGGGGAACGGCCGTGATCTTCGATACGGTCCAGCCTCACGGCGTCATTCAGCGCGACAGCGACCGCTTCTGCGCCGCCGACTTCCCCCCGGACCACGACTTCACCCAGATTTTCCTGACGTGGGAACTTCCCATCGAAGACGCCGATACCGGAAACGCGCTGAACGTCGTCTTCGATAGCGACCGCTCGAACGCGCTGCAACTCGAGGAAGCGCAAGTCTGGCTGAACGGCTCACGAACCGCCGTGTGCCCGGAATCGGGTTGCTGGGTGCGCGTCTGAGTCGCGATCGCGTCTGCGCTAAATCGCAAAAATCATCGTTGACGCTCTCTTGAAATCCTCCTATAACCATCCACATGGATGGTAACGGGAGATTTTTCACACTATGGCAAAAGAAGTGCCGGATCGCTCGCGAGGCAGCGAAACCGAAAAAATCACGATCAATCTCGGTCCGGTCGACTTGGGCCAGATCGATCTGCTCGTCGAGGAAGGCTTTTACTCGAACCGGACGGATCTGATCCGCACGGCCATCCGCAATCAGTTGTCGATTCATGCGCCGGCTCTGAAGGACACCGTGACGCGCCGCGAACTCGTGCTCGGCCTTCAGCATTTTTCGAAACAGGATCTCGAGGCGGCATGCGCGGCCAATCAGCGTCTGCGGATTCAGGTGCTCGGTTTGGCGAGCATTGCCATGGACGTCTCCCCCGAACTCGCGCTGGCAGCGATCGACTCGATTCTGGTTCGAGGCGCGCTCCATGCGTCACCGGCAGTCAAGGCCGCATTGGCGGATCGAATCCGCTGATGCGCCTGACGCCTTCCCGCTAACGGAATAAACATGAAACTCAACGAAGGTTTTTTGGACTCGATGAAAGAGGCATTCGCGCTCTTTCGCAGCAACGATCCCGCCGCGGCCGCGGAAATCGTCAAACGCGCCATGCGCGGCGAACGGACGGACACGGCAACCGCGCACCCTAACCCGCAGGACGACACGACGACCGCGCGATTCGCCGATCTCTTGCAACCCCGGCGCCACGCCGGCAAGACGCGGACCGATCCGGACGTGCAGGATCGCGGCCACTTCAGCACGCGTCGTTATGTCGGCGCCGCCGGTCAACGCGATTACAAGGTCTACGTTCCCGCTCATTCACGTCGCGATCCTTTACCGCTGATCGTCATGCTGCACGGCTGCACCCAGGACGCCGACGACTTCGCATCCGGCACGCGGATGAACGCGCTCGCCGAAACGCACGGCTTTATCGTCGCTTATCCGATCCAGCCGCAGAACGCGAATACGTCGAAATGCTGGAACTGGTTCAGGCACGGCGACCAGCAGCGCGACCACGGCGAGCCGTCGCTGATCGCGGGCATCACGCGAGAGGTGATGGCCGATCACGACGTCGATCCGAAACGCGTCTTCGTTGCAGGGCTTTCGGCCGGCGGCGCAATGGCGGCGATCGTGGCGCAAACCTATCCCGACCTTTACGCGGCAGCAGGCATTCACTCGGGCCTGCCCGTGGGATGCGCGCACGACTTGCCATCGGCGCTGGCGGCCATGCGCGGTGGCAAGGCCCGATCCAAGGCGCGCAAAGCCGGCCGGGCGGACATTCATCACGCGCAGGCGTCGCAATGCCCGCTGATCGTCTTTCACGGCGATGCCGATGCCACCGTGCATCCTTCGAACGCCAACGAACTGGTACGCGAGTTTTCTGCGAGCGAAGCGGCACCCGCCCGCGCGTCGAGCGGTGACGGCCGCGCGCGCAAACATACGGTCCGGCACATGACGTCGCAAGCCGGGGTGGATGCAGAACTCTGGATCATCCACGGCGCGCCGCATGCGTGGTCCGGTGGCTCGTCAAGCGGAAGCTATACCGATCCGTCCGGCCCCGACGCCAGTGCCGAAATGCTGCGATTCTTTCTCGAACATCCGCGCCGGCAGTGAGCGGTCGCCTTTGCGCCCTCGATCGGCGGCGTCCGACCGGTTGCCGCCGGTCGGATAACGAAACGCAGCGCGCACCGCGTCACGCGCCAAAGGCCTTCGTCAAAGCCGGCACGCTCAACACCGCCGTGTAATAGCCCATGAACTGCACGCCGGTATTGAAGCCGAAGTTGCGCGACAGCAATCCGCCGAGCAAGCCCACGCTCAGAATCACGAGCAGACCGAGCAGTTGCCCTTCCCACACGCTGATTACGACGATCAGACCGACGAACGTCGCGATGATCGCCTCGTGACTCAGCTTCCTCGCGACGAACGACGCCGCGCGATGCGCGTAGTTCATCGACAGCGGATACGCGACGAGCGCCGCGAGCACGACCGCGAGCAAGCCGAAGCCGAGGAACTGCCACGTCGTCATCAACGTATGCAGATTGTTGATGTGGCCCGTCGCCGTATCGACGAAAAAGCGCGGCGGTGCGTTGAATAGCGGCGCGGCCGGTCCCGCCGCGACAGGACTCAGCGGCAGACCGAACGCGATCAGCGGAATCAGCGCTTCGGCGATGTAAGTCGCTTCGGTCACGCCGTTGCGCGCGGAGATCACCGTCGTCAGGCGATGATACGCATGCCTCACACGCGAGCCGACGAGTTCGCCGAGCACGACCGTCATCGCGACCGGGCTGAACACGAATGTCGCGCTCGATATCGCCGCGGTGGCCGCGACCCAGCCGCGTTGCTGGCCGTCGAGCACTTTCATCGGATTGGGAAAGTAGCCGCTCCAGCCCTTCACGTCGGGCGCGAGCGAGAACGTGCGGACGCGTTCGCGGCGCATGCGGGCGCGATCGGCGGGCGAGAGTATCGAGAACAGATCGGCGATGAGCGGCCCGATCGCGATGCCGAGGAAGTAGCTCACCGAGAGCTTCACGCCGTATTTGCCCGTGAGCGCCTGAAGACCGACGATCACCAGCACGAACGGCACGAGCAGAAACACCGAAGCCCATCGTCCCGACGAAAAGAACGCAATGGCGACCGATGCCGCGAGAAACACCCACGGCGCGGCCTTCGTGATGACCGGCCCGAACGGCGCGAGCAGCACGGCGAACAGCACCGCGAGCGGCACGGCGACGAACGCCGCGACGATCGCGCCCGAGATCATCTTGCGCAGGGCGATATGCGGCACGCCGAGGTTGCGCAGCATCGTCGCCTGTTGCAGCAGGGGCGTGGCGAGCGTGTCGCCGGGAATGCCGAGCAAGGCGGTCGGAATCGCGTGCGTCATGTGCTTCGACACCGCGCCCGCCATGAAGAACGAAAACACGCCGACGGGCGGCACGCCGAGCAGCACGACGAGCAAGGTGAGCGGCGCGAGCGTCGTGGTTTCATCGGTGCCCGAAATGAGGCCGATGCCGGAGAACACGATCGCGCCGATGAGTCCCATGCCGAGCGCGACGAGCAGTTGAGTGACGAACGGTTCCATCAGCGCGCTCCTTCGCGTTGTTCATCGCGTTGTTCATCGCGTTGTTCATATTCGGCGAAAAGCTCGTACAAACCGAGCTCCTTCATTTCCGCGACGACCGAAGGCGGCAGGTCCGCGACGCGCCCGAGTCCGCCCGCTTCGTTCGCGAGCTGCTTCAGCACTTCCTCGCGGCCCGCCGCGCCGTGCGCTTCCTCGACCACTTCGCGCTTCGGCTTGAAGAGCTTCGCGCAGACCGCGCCCGCGATCAGGCATCCGGCGAGGCCGACGAGCATCGCGTAAGCGCGGGCCATCGCGGCATCGGGCACATAAGCGGCGAGCACGCGATTCGCGATGGCGAACGCGCCGTAGCTGATCGCGATGCCGAGCACGACCGACCACGCGAGATGCCGCGTATCGACGGTATCGCCCCATATTTCGACGAGCTGATACTCCGTCGTTTCGGCGCTTTGCGAGAGCGCCCGGCCGCGCTCGTGCGCGGCGAGTTGCTGTTCCATGTCTCCTCCTTGAATGGAGTGATCAGATGCACTGCTTTTCTTGTCGCTGACGCTTGGCCTCGAGTGCGCGCGCCACGCGCGATGACGTTTCGCGCTTCAATGCCGTCGAAATGAACGCGCCCGCTTGCACAAGTCCGTTCAGATCGATGCCCGTCTCGATGCCCATGCCCTCACACAAATAGACGATGTCCTCCGTTGCGGCGTTGCCCGTCGCGCCCGGCGAATACGGACATCCGCCGATGCCCGATACCGAGCCATCGAACACCGCGACGCCGCGTTGCAGCGCCGCGTGCACGTTCGCGGCGGCCATGCCCCACGTATCGTGGAAGTGACCGGCGAGCGCATCGACGGGGATGTGTTCGATGCGCGCGTCGAGCATCGCCTGGGTTTTTAGCGGCGTGCCCGCGCCGATGGTATCGCCGAGACTGATCTCGTAGCAGCCCATGTCGAAGAGCTTCCTTGCGACGCGCGCGACGGCTTGCGGCGCAATCTCGCCTTCGAACGGGCATCCGAGCACGCAGGATACATAGCCGCGAATGCGTACGTTCGCCTCGCGCGCCGCCGCGATCACCGGTTCGAAGCGCGCGATGCTTTCGTCGATCGAACAGTTGATGTTCTTCTGCGAGAACGATTCGGATGCCGCCGCGAAGACCGCGATTTCATCGACATGCGATGCGAGCGCGGCGTCGAGGCCCTTCATGTTCGGCACGAGCGCGGCGAGCGTCGTGTGCGTGGCGCGCGCCTTGTCGCGCACGCGTTCGAGCACGTGCGCGCCATCGGCCATTTGCGGCACCCATTTCGGCGATACGAACGAGGCCGCTTCGACATAGCGCACGCCCGCATCGATCAGGCGCTCGATGAGTTCGGCCTTCACATCGGCCGATACGTGCGACGGTTCGTTCTGCAAGCCGTCGCGCGGACCGACTTCGACGATGCGTACGCGCTTTGGCAGCTCATTCATCGCGCGGCCCTTGCAGAAGACTCATGCCGTAATCGACGCTCACGTTGCGCGCGGCGACCATCTTCTTCACGACCCAGTCGATATCCGTGCCACTCGCGCCCGCTGCCAGCGCGATGTTGCGCGCGTGCAGCGCCATGTGGCCGCGCTGGATGCCCTCCGTCGAGAGCGCACGCAACGCGCCCATGTTCTGCGCGAGACCGACCGCGACCGCGATCTCGCCGAGTTCCTGCGCCGAGCCCACGTTCATGATCTTCAACGCGAGACGCGCGAGCGGATGCGTCTTCGTCGCGCCGCCGACGAGTCCGACGGGCATCGGCATTTCGATCGTGCCGACGAGGTCGCCGTCGTTCGCCACTTCCCACGTCGTCAGCGACGTATAGCGCCCGCCGCGGCTCGCGTACGCGTGCGCGCCCGCCTCGACCGCGCGCCAGTCGTTGCCCGTCGCGACGATCACCGGATCGATCCCGTTCATGATGCCCTTGTTGTGCGTGGCGGCGCGGTACGGATCGATCGCCGCGAACAGATACGCATCGACGACGCCGGCGATCACGTCCTCGCCCGCGTATTCCTTCGTTTGCAGCGTGGCCGCACTGTAGCGAACCTGCGCGCGCGCGAGGCGCAGATCCGCGAGATTCGACAGGATGCGCAGACGCACCTTGCCGCCCGTGATTTCCTCCATGCGGCCCGCGACGGTTTCGGCCATCGTGTTGACGGTGTTCGCGCCCATTGCGTCGCGCACGTCGACGATCAGATGCGCGACGATCATCGCGCCGCGCGGCGTGTCCGGAAACACGTGCACTTCGATGTCGCGGCAGCCGCCGCCGAGACCGATCAGCACCTTGTCGCGCGCGTTCGCCATTTCGATCAGCTCGTCGCGATGCTTGAGAATCGCAAGCCGCGCGCCATACGGGTCCGACACGCCGACGATCTGCACTTGCGCGCGCATCAACGGCCCGGTGCTGGAGGTGCGAAAGCCGCCCGCCTCGCGCGAGAGCTTCGCCATGAACGACGCCGCGGCGACGATCGACGGCTCTTCGACCGCCATCGGCACCAGCACGTCGCGGCCGTTGATCTGGAAGTAGCCCGCCACCGCCATCGGCAATTCGAACGTGCCGACGACGTTTTCGATCATGCCGTTCGCGGTTTCGAGCGGCAGCGCGCCGGGTTTCGCGAGGAGCGCGTGCTCGGCGTCGTCGAGGTCCGCTGCCTGCGCGATGTGCGAGAGGCGTTGCGCGGGCGACATCGCGCGGAAGTTCGGCAACTTCGAATCGATCATGTGTCTTCCTCTTCTGTCTGGATGTGTGTCGTGAGTGTTCGCTTTCGATGCTTGCAGCAACGCACCGGGTGAGCGAATAATAGGCTGACTGTACCCATTTCAAAGGTACAATTCCGACAAACAGTGACCTTGCTGTACCCATGACAGCAGGATCATTTCCAGAACAGGTCGATACGATGCGGCATGAGAAGCCGAGCCTGTCTGCGACACTCGCGGACAATCTCGCCAGACAGATCACCGAAGGTGTGCTGCGCGCGGGCGACAAACTCCCGTCGATCAGGGAATACGCTGAGGCGAACGGCTGCGCAAAAAACACCGTCATCAGCGCGTTCGACATGCTGACGGCGAACGGTCTCATCGAGCCGCGACGCGGCGCGGGCTTTTACGTCGCGAGCGTGGCGAAGCCGCAGCAGCATGACGAAGATGCGCCGACGCTCGATCGCGCGATGGATTCGGTCTGGCTCATGCGCGAACAGTTGCAGAGCAAGCCGGACTTTCTCAATCTCGGTGAGGGATTTCCGCCCGTCGCATGGCTCGAAGAGACGCGGCTCGATCACTTCCACCAGCGCGTGGTGCGAACCGGTGTCGCGTCGCTGTTTCGTTACGGCAGCCGCTTCGGCTATCTGCCCTTGCGTCAGCATCTGCAGCAAAAGCTCGCCGGCTATGAGATCGAAGCCGCGCCGCAACAGATCGTCCTCACGCACGGCGCGAATCAGGCGATGGACATGGTCGTGCGTTACTTCGTGCGCCCGGGCGACACCGTGCTCGTCGACGATCCCGGCTATTACGCGCTGTTCGGCAAGCTGAAGCTGTCGGGCGCGAATATCGTCGGCGTGCCGCGCGCGGTCGACGGGCCGGATATCGCGGCGCTGGAGGAGCGGCTCAAGACGCATCGGCCGCGGCTCTTCTTCACGCAATCGGTCGGACATAATCCGACCGCGACGGACATCAGCGCGGCGAAGGCGCACCGCGTTCTGCAACTGGCGGAAGCGCACGATCTGATCGTCGTCGAGAACGACGCCCTCGCCGATCTCAAGCCGCGCTCGGCGACGCGCATTAGCGCGCTGGATCAATTGCGGCGCACGATTTATATCGGCAGCTTTTCGAAGTCGGTGTCGGCGGCGCTGCGCGTGGGCTTTCTCGCCTGCGATGCCGATCTCGCCAGCGATCTCGCCGACGTGAAGATGCTCACGCACGTAAGCAGCAGCGAATACTGCGAGCGCACGCTCGATGCGATCGTCGGCGACGGACACTTTCTGCGTCACACGAACCGCTTGCAGGACCGCCTCAAACGCGCGACGGCGACGGGCGTCGAAGCGTTGACGCGTCTTGGCGCGACCATCTTCAAGGTCAGCGATCAGAGTCTTTATCTATGGGCGCGTTTGCCCGCGCACGACGATTCGATAGCGTTCGCGAAGGAGATGCTCGGCAAGCACGTGATCCTCGCGCCGGGGACGATTTTTTCCGCGCACGCGAACATCGTTTCGCCGTGGTTTCGCTTCAATGTCGCGTATCTCGGCGACCCGCGATTCTCGAACGCACTCGCGCCTTGAAACGTCGGGCAGGCCTGCCCGACGTGTCGCTATGCTGCAATTACGCGCTGGCTAC
The DNA here is from genome assembly GCF_031451415.1 of Caballeronia sp. LZ028. Classification (NCBI taxonomy): domain Bacteria; kingdom Pseudomonadati; phylum Pseudomonadota; class Betaproteobacteria; order Burkholderiales; family Burkholderiaceae; genus Caballeronia; species Caballeronia sp. LZ028. The sequence goes on from NZ_JARUXN010000002.1 coordinate 557,489, forward strand.
TGCTGCCAAGCCCGTCCGCGAAGACTTCTCGGCCACGGGCGTCGATTGTCCCGCCGATTGAAGTGAAGGCTCCGCCATCTGTCCTCGCAGCTTGATGAGCGCGAGCACCGTATCGATCGTCGGTGTCGCCTGCCCGACGAGACGCCCCATTTCCTGGACGACGGTAAGGAGCGGATCGATTTCCATCGGCCGGTTGGCCTCGAGATCCTGGAGCATCGACGTCTTGTGCGCGCCGACCGCACCCGCACCATCGATACGTCTTTCGACATCGACACGGAAATGCACGTCGAAGCGATCCGCGATCGCTTTCGCCTCCAGCATCATCGCTTTCGACACGGCGCGCGTGGCCGGATTGCTCGTAATGACATCGAGCGTTGCATGAGTCAATGCGCTGATCGGATTGAAGCAGAGGTTGCCCCAGAGCTTCAGCCAGATTTCATCGCGAATACGCTCGCGAATGGGCGCATCCAGATCCGCCGCGCTCATGATTTCATGCAGCTTCTGAACGCGCTCGCTGCGCGCTCCATTCGGTTCGCCGATGGGGAACTTCTTGCCGTACACATGGCGGATCACGCCCGGCGCGACGACTTCCGCCGCCGGATACACGACACAACCGATCGCACGCTCCGGTCCGAGCGCGTTCCATTGCTTCGCGCCGGGATCGATGCTGTCGAGCGTGGAGCCTTCCAACTCGCCGCCATGCTTGTAGAAGTACCAGTACGGAATGCCGTTGACGGCCGTGACGATAGCCGTCTCTGGTCCGAGCAAAGTCTGGATCTGGCCGACGACGCCCGGCACGGAATGCGCTTTCAACGCGATGATCACGTAGTCTTGCAGACCCAGCTCGCGCGGATCCGACGCGCATCTGACCTTGACGACACGTTCCCCGCCATCGATTTGCAGCCGTACACCGTTTTCCTGCATCGCCGCGAGATGCGGACCACGCGCAACGAAGCTCACGTCCGCGCCCGCCGACGCCAGTTGCGCGCCCATATATGCACCGATCGCTCCGGCGCCATACACACAGATCTTCATCGTTTAAACCCCCAATCTCAAGCGCCAAGATGACTGAGCAACGCATCGACACTGCCCTTCGCATCGCCGAAGAGCATCCGCGTGTTTTCCTTATAGAAGAGCGGATTGTCGACGCCGGCGTAGCCTGCCGCCATGCTTCGTTTGGACACGACCACGGTGCGCGCCTTCCACACTTCGAGCACGGGCATCCCGGCGATGGGACTGCCCGGATCCTCCAGCGCGCCAGGATTCACGATGTCGTTTGCGCCGATCACCAGCACGACATCCGTGTTGGAAAAGTCGTCGTTGATCTCGTCCATCTCCAGGACGATGTCGTAGGGCACCTTCGCCTCCGCGAGCAGCACGTTCATGTGCCCCGGCAAGCGGCCCGCCACCGGATGAATGCCGAATCGCACGTTCACGCCCTTGCTGCGCAGCTTCTTCGTGATCTCGCTGATCGTCGCCTGAGCCTGCGCGACCGCCATGCCGTAACCGGGCACGATGACGACTTCCGACGCATCGCGCAGCAGCGAGCCGACTTCATCGACCGTGACCGGCGCGACTTCACCCTCGATCGTCTTCGAAGCGGTCGAGGTCGCCGTGCCGAATCCGCCGAGAATCACGGAGAGGAACTTGCGGTTCATCGCGCGGCACATGATGTAGCTCAGAATCGCTCCGCTCGACCCGACCAGCGCGCCGGTCACGATCAGCAGATCGTTGCTCAACATGAAACCCGTCGCGGCGGCGGCCCAGCCCGAATAGCTGTTCAGCATCGACACGACCACCGGCATGTCCGCGCCGCCGATCGCCATCACCAGATGCACGCCGATCAGCGCGGCGATGACGGTCATCGTCAATAGCGAGCTGATGCCCACATCGGCGTCGGGCGCTGTCAGGAACACATAGCCGAGCGCGATGCACGCGAACACGCCGACGAGATTCAGCGTGTGCCGCATCGGCAGCAGCAACGGCTTGCCGCCTACCACGCCCTGCAACTTCAGAAACGCGGCGATGGACCCCGTGAACGTTACCGCGCCGATGAACACGCCGAGATAGATCTCCACGTTGTGGACCGACTGCGCCGCGCTGTCCGATTCCGCGCCGGCTGCCGGCGACAGGTAGCTCGCAATGGCGACCAGCACGGCCGCGAGACCCACGAAGCTATGCAATGCCGCGACGAGTTGCGGCATTTGCGTCATCTCGACGCGCCGCGCGAGGATCGCGCCGCCCGCGATGCCGATCGCCATCAGCGCGGCGACGGCCGGCAACGCTTCCCCGCCGTTGAGCCGGAGCGTGGTGACGATCGCGATGGCCATGCCGGCGACGCCATAGAGATTGCCGCGCCGCGCCGTCGATGGATGACTGAGCCCGCGCAGGCTCAGGATGAACAGCACACTCGCCGCCAGATAGGCGATGCTTCCGATTCCAGTTTGCATGTCGATCTCCTTAGCGCTGGAACATGTTCAACATGCGTTGAGTGACGAGAAAGCCGCCAGCGATATTGATTGTCGCGACGAGGATCGCGAGGCCCGCGAGAATCGCGACCAGATGATCCGGCGTGCCGACCTGCAGCAGCGCCCCCGTCACGATGATTCCGCTGACCGCGTTGGTCACGCTCATCAGCGGCGTGTGCAAGGCGGGCGTCACGTTCCACACGACCTGAAAGCCGACGAAGATCGCCAGCACGAACACCGTGAAGTGCGCGACGAACGCAGGCGGCGCAACGGCGCCGAGCGCGGCAAGCAACGCAGCCGCGATGACGAGCCCGGCCACGCCGATCCATCCCGCGCGACGCTTCTGTTCGATGGTCACGGCAATCGTTGCAGCGGGCTTTGCGGCAGCGGGCGGCGCAATCGCGGGCTCCGGCTTCTTGGGCGGCGGCCATTTCACCTCGCCGCGCAGCACGACGGTGACGCCGCGCATCACTTCGTCATCGGTATCGAGCGTGATTTCGCCGTTCTTCTGCGGCGTCAGATCGGTCAGAAGATGCCGCAGATTGGTGCCGTACAACTGGCTCGATTGCGTTGCCATGCGCGATGGCAGATCCGTATAGCCGACGATCGTGACGCCTTCGATCGATGCCGCCTCGCCCGGCCGCGTCAGCTCGCAGTTGCCGCCCTGCTCCGCCGCCATGTCGACGATCACGCTGCCTTGGCGCATGCTGCGCACCATGTCGGCGGTGATCAGTTTCGGCGCGGGCTTGCCCGGAATCAGCGCGGTCGTCACGATGACGTCGACGTCTTTTGCCTGCGCGGCGAACAGCGCCATTTCAGCCGCGATGAATTCGGCGCTCATCTCTTTCGCGTAGCCGCCGCTGCCGCTGCCGTCCTCGACGTAGTCCAGTTCGAGAAACTCGGCGCCCATGCTTTCCACCTGCTGCCGCACTTCGGGCCGCGTATCGAAAGCACGGACGATCGCGCCGAGACTGCGCGCCGCGCCGATCGCCGCCAGTCCCGCGACGCCCGCGCCGATCACCATCACTTTCGCGGGCGCGATCTTGCCCGCCGCCGTGATCTGTCCCATGAAGCCGCGGCCGAACTGGTGCGCCGCTTCGATGACCGCGCGATAGCCCGCCATGTTGGCCATCGAACTCAAAGCATCGAGCTTTTGAGCGCGCGAGATGCGCGGCACGCAGTCCATCGCGAGCACGGTGACGTTGCGCGCAGAGAGGCGCGTCAACAACGCTTCGTTCTGCGCCGGCCAGATGAAACTGATGAGCGTCGATCCTTCGCGCAGCAACTCGACTTCATCGCCCACGGGCGCAATGGAAGGCGCACGCACTTTCACGACGATATCCGCGTCCGCATAGAGCGACGGCGCATTCTCCACGATTCGCGCACCCGCAGCGCGATAGGCATCGTCGGAGAATGCGGCAAGCTCGCCCGCGCCGGCCTCGACGCTCACTTCAAATCCGAGCTTCAGCAGATGCCCGACTACTTCCGGCGTCAACGCGACGCGACGCTCCCCGGGAAAGCGTTCCCGTGGCACAGCAATCATCATTGGCATGACTAAATTCCCAATCGACGGTTTCAATTCTTCAGTGGCGCGCGCCTGCATTCGGCTGGCGAGCATGCCGAACCTCGCATCAGCGAGAAAGCTGGCGCGAGATACGAATAATGGTCAGTGTCTGGTCGGTCAGCCGCGTATACGGGCATCGAGCGAAGCGGCCGGTGGGATGGGTGGCCGCTTCGTCCTTGAGCTGCGTTCATGCGCCTTTTGTTGCGCGGACGCGAGCCGTTATCTCTATGGTGCTTTTTATACTTTGAATCGCTGAATCATCAGGCGTCGACTTTCGCCTCCAGTTCGGCGATACGCTTGCGGAGCGCACGCTCTTCCTGAAACCGCGCCGTTTCATCGCGGATGATCGCGACGATACCGGTCAGCTCGCCTTGCGGCGAATGCAGCAGCGCGACGGTGAACGCTATCGACATCGCGCGTCCGGCCTTATCGACGGCGGGAACCTTGAGCAGATCGTGCCCATAGCGCGTCTCGCCGGTCGCCATCGTCTTGTGATAGCCGTCCCAATGACGACCGCGCAGGCGCTCCGGAATGATCAGATCGAGCGACTGCCCCAAAGCTTCGCTCTGGGTGAAGCCGAACATGCGTTGCGCCGCCGGATTCCATAGCGTAATCGCGCCGCTCGCATCCGAAACGATCACGGCATCGCCGATCGCATTGACGAGTTGTTCGTAGTCGATCGTGGGGGTCATTGTGTCGTCCATGCTTGGGTATCGATCGAGACTGATTTCTGAAGGGCCGCTGCCGTCTTGGGCTTTCGTGGACGGCAGCGGTTACCTTTTCAAGCGCGTCAGACAGCTCGCGCTTCCTTCATTTGCGCTACCTGCTCCTTGCTATAGCCGAGTTCGAGCAGCACTTCTTCGGTATGTTCGCCCAGCAGCGGCGAGCCCGTGATCTCCGGCTTCAGGTCCGAGAACTTGATCGGGCTGCCGACCGTGAGATATTTGCCGCGCACCTTGTGATCGACCTCGACGATGGAACCGCTCGCACGCAACGACGGATCGTTCGCGAGTTCCTTCATCGTCAGCACCGGCGCGCACGGAATATCGAACTTGCGCAGGATATCGACCGCTTCGAACTTGGTCTTGTCGGCGAGCCATTCTTCGATCTTGCCGAAGATATCGAAAATATGCGGCTGGCGCGCTTCGGCCGTCATGTAGTCCGGGTCCTCGATCCATTGCTCCTTGCCGATTGCGCGGCAGATCGGCGCCCATGCGTGCCCCTGAATCGTGAAGTAGATGTAGGCGTTCGGATCGGTTTCCCAGCCCTTGCACTTGAGCACCCAGCCCGGCTGACCGCCGCCGCCCGCATTGCCGCCGCGCGGCACGACGTCGCTGAACGTGCCGTGCGGATACTGCGGATATTCCTCGAGATAGCCGACGCGATCGAGACGCTGCTGATCGCGCAGCTTCACGCGGCACAGATTGAGCACGCTGTCCTGCATCGACACGGCGACTTTCTGTCCCTTGCCCGTTTGCTGGCGGCCGATGATCGCCGTGAGAATGCCGATCGCGAGGTGCATCCCGGTGTTGCTGTCGCCGAGCGCCGCCGCGCTGATGGTCGGCGGGCCGTCCCAAAAGCCCGTCGTCGATGCCGCGCCGCCCGCGCATTGCGCGACGTTTTCGTAGACCTTCAGATCGTCGTAGTGATGGCCGTCGCTGAAGCCCTTGACGGACGCCACGATCATCTTCGGATTCAGCTTGCTGATGTTCTCCCAGGAGAAGCCCATCCGGTCCAGCGCGCCCGGCCCGAAATTCTCGACCAGCACGTCCGATTCCTTGATGAGCTTCGTGAGCACTTCCTTGCCTTCGGGCTGCTTCGTATCGAGCGTCAACGAGCGCTTGTTGCTGTTGAGCATCGTGAAGTACAGCGCATCCGCATCCGGAATGTCGCGCAGCTGGTTACGCGTGACGTCGCCGGAACCGGGACGCTCGACCTTGATGACATCGGCGCCGAACCAGGCCAGCATCTGCGTGCATGCGGGACCCGCCTGAACGTGCGTGAAGTCGATGATCTTGATGCCTTCGAGTGGTTTCTTGCTCACGAATTTCTCCTGGGTGGCTAGTCTTGGTTACTTTTTCGATGCCGCGCTTTGCGGGTTCAGATTCGTCAGGCGACCGCTCTCCGTGCCGGCCGTTTCGTCGATCACTGCGTTGATGAGCGTCGGCTTGCCCGACTTGATCGCTTCTTCGAGCGCATGCGTGAGCTCTTCGGGCGTCGTCGCGTTGTAGCCGATGCCGCCGAATGCCTCGATCATCTTGTCGTAGCGTGCGTTCTTCACGAACACGGTCGGCGCGACGTCCTTGCCGCCGGTCGGATTCACATCGGTGCCGCGATACACGCCGTTGTTGTTGAACACGATGGTGCAGACGGGCAAGTCGTATCGGCAGATGGTTTCGAGTTCCATGCCGCTGAAGCCGAACGCGCTATCGCCTTCGATCGCGACGACCTGCTTGCCGCTCGTCACCGCGGCGCCGATCGAGAAGCCCATGCCGATGCCCATGATTCCCCACGTTCCGGAATCGAAGCGCTTGCGCGGCTCGTACATGTCGATGATGCTGCGCGCATAGTCGAGCGTATTCGCGCCTTCGTTGACGACGTTGATGTCCGGGCGCGTCTTCAACACGTCGCGAATGGCGCGCAGCGCGCTGTGGAAGTTCATCGGCGACGGATTCTTCGCGAGCGTCGCGGCCATCTTCTCCAGGTTCTTGTTCTTGCGCTCGTTGATCGCGCCCGTCCATTCGACGGACGGCTTCGGGAAATCCGCGCCGATGCCCTCGACGAGCGCCGCCACGCACGAGCCGATGTCGCCGATCAGCGGTGCGGCGATCGCGACATTGCTGTCGATTTCGGTCGGCGAGATATCGATCTGCACGAACTTCTTCGGCGCCGAGCCCCACGTCTTGCCCTTGCCATGCGCGAGCAGCCAGTTCAGACGCGCGCCGATCAGCACGACGCAGTCCGCTTCCTGCAGCACGAACGACCGCGCAGCCGACGCCGATTGCGCATGCGTGTCCGGCAGCAGGCCCTTGGCCATCGACATCGGCAGATACGGGATGCCGCTCTTCTCCACCAGTTCTCGAATCTGCGCGTCGGCCTGCGCATACGCTGCGCCCTTGCCCAGCAGAATCAGCGGACGCTTCGCACCCTTGATGACGTCGAGCGCGCGCTTCACCGAATCCGGCGACGGCAACTGACGCGGCGCGGCATCGACCACCTTGATGAGCGATTGCTGGCCCTTGAGCGCGTCCATCGTCTGCGACAGCAGCTTGGCGGGCAGATCGAGATACACGCCGCCCGGACGGCCCGACACGGCCGCGCGGATCGCACGCGCGATGCCGATGCCGATGTCCTCCGCATGCAGCACGCGATAGGCGGCCTTCGCATACGGCTTCGCCGCGTTCAGCTGATCCATCTCTTCGTAATCGCCCTGCTGCAGATCGACGATTTCACGCTCGCTCGAACCGCTGATCAGGATCATCGGGAAGCAATTGGTGGTCGCGTTGGCGAGCGCCGTGAGTCCGTTCAGGAAGCCCGGTGCCGACACCGTCAGGCAGATGCCCGGCTTCTGCGTCATGTAGCCCGCGATCGCGGCTGCGTTGCCCGCATGCTGCTCATGGCGAAAGCCGATGAAACGCATGCCTTCGGCCTGAGCGAGTCGCGCGAGGTCGGTGATGGGAATCCCGACGAGGCCGAAGATCGTATCGATGTCGTTCAGCTTCAACGCGTCGATGACGAGATGGAAACCGTCGGTCAATTGCGGCGCCTGAACTTCGGCGGCTTCCTGTGTTCTTGCCTCGAGTACGTCTGCCATTTGTCTCCCCCAGAGGGCCGGTTATGTTGGTGATATACTAGATATTAGATACAGAATTTGTCAAAGCTTAGTTTGCTGTTCGGGATCGGGATGAACCCTTAGATGAGATGTTTCGGTGTCAAGGCGCTGACGATCATCAGATCAGGCGCGGCACCGCTAAAGAAAGAAAGGCCGCGGACATCTGTCACGCGGCCTTTCTTTTTTCAAATCGAATGCGCAGCTCTTGCGGATGACGCGCGACAGCGTGCGCTTGAAACGCGTCGCTTCGGTATCAGCAGGCGGGATTCATCGCGTCGACGACTTGCTCGGCGCGTCCGTCCAGTCGGTCTGGAAGGGCAAGTCGATATAGGACTGCGGCGAAGCCTGCGTGACCGTGTTCTCTATCCATCGGCGACGCATTGGCGCGAGTACGAACTTCGCGCACACGCCCGCCGCGATCGACGTGATCGCGGTAGCGATGAACACGGCGTTCCAGGAACCGAGCGACGCGAGCACCGACGCGAGCGGCACCATCATCGAAGCCGTGCCCTTGGCCGTGTATAGCGTTCCTGCATTGGCGGCGGCGTACTTGCTGCCGAAGGTGTCCGCGCAGGTCGCCGGGAAGATCGAGAATATCTCGCCCCAACACAGGAAGGTCAGCGCCGCGAACAGCATGAACATGTAGGGGTTCTGCCCGAACTGCATCAACCCCAGCAGCGCGACGCCTTCGCCCAGGAAGATGATGAACATGGTGTTTTCGCGACCGATCTTGTCCGAGATGAAACCGCATAGCGGGCGCGTGAAGCCGTTGCACAGATTGTCGATGGACAAGGTCATCGCGAGCAGCGGCAAGGTCGCGCCGAACAGACTCACTGGCAAACTTGCGAAGCCGTATTCCTTGGCGATCGGCCCGAATTGCGCAGTGGCGATCACACCGCCCGCCGCCACCGCGACGAACATCGCATAGAGCACCCAGAAGATGGGCGCTCGCACCATCTGTCCGGTCGTGTAGTCGATCTTGGTCGCCACGATGCGCTTGGCCGGCACGATGCCTTTCGGCGGATTCGGCCGCACGAGCAACAGTGCAAGCACGAATATGACGGCGCCTTGCAGAATGCCGAAGAACATGAACGCATGCTCGTAGCCTGAGCTCTGGATCATGTTCGAGATCGGAATCACCGTGACGGCCGCGCCCGCGCCGAAGCCCGCCGCGGTCAGGCCGGCCGCGAGACCGCGTTTGTCCGGGAACCACTTGAGCGCCGTGCCGACGCATGTACCGTACACGCAGCCGGCACCGATGCCCGCAACGACTGCGGCGATGTACAGATGCATGAGCGTGGTGGCATGGGCGTCGATGATCCAGCCGATCGCAGCGAAGATCGCGCCGCCCATCACCACCGGGCGCGGTCCGAATTTATCGACGAGCCAGCCTTCGACAGGCACGAGCCACGTTTCGGTCACGATGAAGATCGTGAAGGCGGTTTGAATCGCCGCTTGCCCCCAATGGTGCTTTGCGTCCATCGGCATGACGAACAACGTCCACGCATACTGGAAATTGGCGACCAGCCCCATGCAGACGATGCCGATGACCAACTGCACCCACCTGTTCTGACGACGCCCGTGCGACTGCCCGGCCACCGTCGTATCTGCGCTCACCATGTCTGTCTCCGTTATGTGTCATTGCGCTCGTTCGGCGCTTGATGTCGTGCTGAAAAGCCGATGCGTCAGGTTTGTTTGCGAGACGGGCGTGCAGGGGGAAAGCCGATTGACGCGCGCGAGTGGCGCGTGTATTGAGGCAACGATTTCGCTCGACGGGCACGCGATCGAGGTGTGCCGTCGTTTCCTGCTACGTCCGCGCTTTCCTCCAAGTGGTATCGAGAGTGGACAGTGTGAGCATCGTGCGCGAGAAAAAATATAAGGGAAAGTTATTAAAAATTTTGGTTTGGATTAATTATCGTGAATGGATGACGGGGCCAGATTGGCCGCCACGTCTATGCGCGCGCGCCGGAATGTCCGCGGGACGGCAACAGATATCGCGCGACAGTTGGTCGGCGGCCATCACCGCGGACTTGCGGCATTCCCGTTCACGATCGCAATGTCTCGTCTAATCAACGATCTGGCGTGCCACTGAAAATTGGCACGTCGCATGCAATGTCGGTTCAAAGCCCGCGTTGCCATCGATACGAACAGCATGAGCGGCTTCCAGTCACCGGGCGCATTGGCGCGCGGTACGGTTGTCAGGAGTCCGCCCATGCCACTCGCCCGACTGCTTGTCTGCTTTCTCCAGTGCTCGCTGGCAGCCGCGCTGCTTTTGCCCGTCGTCGCGGGCGCAGCGAACGTAGCCGCATCCGGCGCGCATGTCGCGGTTCCTGACGATACGGCCACGCCTCACGCGCTCAAAGCCGGCATCGAGCGCCTGCGCACCGGCACATGGTGGGAAGCCAACCGCAAGATGCGCCCGGAACTCGCGCAGGTCGGCGACCTGATCTTTCTCTTGCCCCTTGCCGACAGCAAGCTCGAGCCATCATCGGATGCGATCGGCCGCGTGCAGCGCCTGCGCGAAGCGCTGCGCATCCATCAGATGCGCGAACCCGCCGGATGGACTCGGCTCGTCGCGCAGGTCAAGGCCGCGCGCGCAAAGACCGGCGATCGCTCCGCCGCGCTGCTCGCCGACGCGCTCGTCAACGAGATCCGCTACCGCGACGGAACCGATGGCAGCTACTACGCGCCGGCGCGGTTCTTCATCGAAAGCGGCGTGTGCAAGGATTTCGCCGTCGCCAAATATCTGCTGCTGCGCGACGCGGGCTTCGACATCGCGCGCATGCGTCTCGTGTCGCTCGCGCCGCGCTACAGGAACACGCCGGACGACTGGCACGTCATCCTCGTCGTGCAGATCGACAACGCGAGCGAGCCGCTCACGCTCGATTCACCGGGTGCGGCATCCGCGAAGCGTGCAGACGATAAGGTTTCCGAAGCATCGGCCTGGACTGGTCCGTCGGCGCTGCTCTCCGCGATCCTCGCTGGTCGCAAGCCTGCCGAAGCAGTGCTGCGCGCGCCCGCAGGACCGCTCGCCGCTCCGCTCAGCGAGTCGGGTCAGGCAGACCGCCCGCTTGCGACGGTCTTCAACGAGCTGGGCAGCCGGTCATTCGAACGCGATGCGCCGCGTGCGCGCAGGACATCGGCTGCCAAGGGACGCGCGAGCGCGATCTACGTCGATGAAGCGGGTGATGCGTGGCAAGTCGACAGCTCCGGCACGTTCCCGAAGTGGCGCGTCGCCGCTGATCGCGCAGACGCGCCCATCAATCAAGGTCCGGCAGCAAGGCTCATTCGCGTGACGGCACGCTGACTGGAACACTGACTGCAACGGTCCGTCCCGCGGCGAACTGAGAAGCATCCAGTCGCAAAACATCCGACGGTCGTACAAAAGTAATCTCCCAATATGCGGAACGTTCTTTGCGTCGATAACGTCATGCCGATGTCGAACGTCGGCTCATTGGGAGACAAATCATGTCAGTCGATACAAGCCAGATGAACATTGTCGGGAAAGGCGCCGAGACCGCGGATGGTCCTGGCCCCGACGTCATGGCCGCGAGCACGCTGGATGGAAACAACGTACTGAGTTCCGATGGAGACGATGTCGGCAGGATCAAGGAGATCATGCTAGACGTCACATCCGGACGCATCGCGTATGCGGTCCTTTCGAGCGGCGGCTTCCTTGGGATCGGCGACAAGCTGCTCGCGATTCCATGGAGCGCCTTGACGCTGGATACCAACAACAAGTGCTTTCGGATTTCAGCGACCACGGAACAAGTGAAGAGCGCGCCCGGCTTCGACAAGGATGCGTGGCCATCGATGGCAGATCGCTCGTGGGCCGACTCGATTCACCGGTACTACAGCCGGCCGCCCTATTGGCAACGCTTCGAGCGGGACGACGCAACGTATCGCAACGTGCCCCCGGAACTCTGAAGCGAACTTCATTGATCGGCGATGCCGTTAGCCCGCCGCGTCGGGAGCAGTCATTCAAAAACAGATGTACAGGAGATATCGATCATGAAAAAGCTCATCGCTGTTATCGCGTCCACACTCCTCGCCACGACGGCGTTTCAGCACGCGGCAGTCGCCGCAGATGCCTCGGACGCGCAAAAGGCTCAAATGAAGGCAAACAGCGAAAAGATGGAGGAGCAGGCGACGGCGAACAAGAAGAAGGCCGAAGCTCGGAGCGATGCGGCCAAGGCGCAGGCATCGGCGGACGAAGACAAGGCTTCCGCTCAGGCCGATGCCGACAAGAAGGCCGCCAAGGGCGCGAAGGCGACCACGGCTGCGGAGGCATCGGGCGCGCGAAACGACGCGGCCAACGCGCAGAGCAAGGCCAACAAGAAGATGCACGATGCCCAGGCCAAGGCCGACAGGAAGAAGCAGGACGCCGCCCACGATGCGAACGTAGCGCAGGCCAAGGCCGATGAAAACAAGGTCGAAGCCCAGAACGACGCGAACAAGAAAGCGGCCGAAGCGAAGGTCGATGCCGCGAAGAAGCAATAAGCATATGCAATAAGCAATGCAGGGGCGCACCGTCCCGGTTCGCCCTTCATCGACTTCACGCGATCGGTATGGTCAACGACCTCTGGTACAAGAACGCGATCATCTATTGCCTGTCCGTCGGCACGTTCATGGACGCGAACGGCGATGGCGTCGGCGACTTTCAGGGCTTGCTGCGGCGGCTCGACTATCTTCAGGGGCTCGGCATCACCACCATCTGGCTGATGCCGTTCCAGCCGTCGCCTGGCCGCGACAACGGCTATGACATCAGCGATTACTACACCGTCGATCCGCGATACGGCTCGCTCGGCGACTTCGCGGAGTTCACGCACGCGTGCCGTCAACGCGGGTTGCGCGTGATGATCGATCTCGTCGTGAATCACACGTCGGATCAGCATCCGTGGTTCCGTGAGGCGCGGCGCGATCCCGATTCGAAATATCGCGACTGGTACGTCTGGTCGAAGAAGCGGCCGGCCAACGCGAAGGACGGCGTGGTCTTCCCCGGCGTGCAAAAGACGACGTGGACTTACGACAAGGAAGCGGCCATGTGGTACTTCCACCGCTTCTACGAGTTTCAGCCCGACCTCGATACATCCAATCCGTTCGTGCAGGCGGAGTTGCTGAAGATCATGGGCTTCTGGATTCAGCTCGGCGTTTCGGGCTTTCGCATGGATGCGGTCCCGTTCGTCATCGCCGCCAAGGGCGCACAGGTGAGGCGGCCCGTTGAACAGTACGACATGCTGCGTATGTTTCGCGAGTTCCTGCAATGGCGTCAGGGCGACGCGATCATTCTCGCGGAGGCGAACGTGCTGCCCGACACCGACATGAAATACTTCGGCGACGCGGGCGAGCGATTGCAGATGATGTTCAACTTCCAGGTCAATCAGAACGCGTTTCATGCGCTCGCGTGCGCCGACGCCACGCCTCTGAAGAACGCGCTCGACGCGACGAAATCGCGCGCCGCAACCGCGCAGTGGGGCGTATTCCTGCGAAACCACGATGAACTCGATCTTGGCCGTCTATCGCCCGCGCAGCGCGAAGCCGTGTTCGCGGCGTTCGCCCCGGAGCCGGACATGCAACTGTACAAGCGCGGCATTCGCCGTCGTCTTGCACCGATGCTCGACGGAGATCGTCATCGGCTCGAGCTTGCGTACAGCCTGATGCTGACGCTGCCGGGCACGCCCGTCGTGCGCTACGGCGATGAGATCGGCATGGGCGACGACCTGCGCCTGCCCGAGCGCGAAAGCGTGCGAACGCCGATGCAATGGTCGACGGAGCCGCATGCCGGTTTCACGAAGCACGCGCGTCCCGTTTGCCCGGTGATTTCTGGCGGACCCTACGGCTACGAACGTGTGAACGTCGCGAGCCAGCGCCGCGATCCGGACTCGCTGCTGAACTGGATGGAGAGAATGATCCGGATGCGCAAGGAAGTGCCCGAGATAAGCTGGGGCGACTTCGCGATTCTGAAGGCATCGCGCGACGACGTGCTTGCGCTGCGTTACGACTGGCGAAACAACTCGGTGGTCTGCCTGCATAACTTCAGCGCCGCGGCGTGCACCGTGAAGTTTCGGGTCGGCCTCGGCGCTGGAGAGAACGACGTGCCGGTCAATCTGTTATCCGACGATCATAGTCAGGGCGATGCGAAGGGACAGCATACGGTCGTGCTGGAGCCGTATGGCTATCGATGGTTTCGCGCAGGCGGTCTCGATTATCTTCTGAAGCGCAGCGAAGTTTGACGTTGGAGAGCATGGCCCATCGACGTGCGGCCGCGGGCGCGCCGTCGCCGCCACCGGCACGCCATGGCCTGAACGCTTGCGCGCGATGAATTCGCACTCCGCGTTCGCGTGATGCCTGCCGTCGATATACATCGCGGTGCATATCGCCTCGCGCGGGAGCTTCAGGGCTGCTTTCGATTCACTCGTCGTCACCCTGTCTGCCTCATTCCATGCACTACCCGGTTACTCTCTTAAGACGAACGTTTTGGTTTATAGTCGTCGCCAGACCGCCGGCATTGGCCGGCTCCCGGACTTCTGTGCATGAGAACCCCATGACCATTGCGACCACGCCAGAAAAAGCGGCCGCGAAATCCGCCAAAGCCACGAAGGCTACCGCCACTCGCCAACCCAGACAGCGCGATCCCGAAGTCACACGCGCCCGCATTCTCGAAGCGGCGAAGAAGGAGTTCGCGAAACTCGGTCTCGATGGCGCTCGCGTCGAAGCCATTGCGGCCCGCGCGAAGTCCAACAAGCGGATGATCTATCACTACTTCGGCAGTAAGGAGAACCTGTTCCTCGAGGTGCTGGAGGATGTCTACGCCGACATCCGTTCCGCCGAGCAAAAACTCGATCTCGATCATCTGTCACCCGAGGATGCGATCGCCGCCCTCGTCACGCATACCTGGAACCACTACCTTCGTCATCCGGAATTCCTGAACCTCGTCAGCAACGAAAATCTTCACAAGGCTCGTCACGTGAAGAAGTCCGCGCGCTTCATGGAACTCCATCAGAACTTCACGTCGATGCTGCAGCGCATCCTCGATCGCGGCGTCGCATCGGGCGCATTTCGCAGCGGCATCGATCCGCGGCAACTGCACATCACGATGGCCGGCATCAGCTACTACTATCTGACCAACCGTTTTACGAGCGGGCTGATCTTCGACTTCGACTTCATGGACAAGGAAGCGCTCGATGCGCGCCTCGCCTTCAACATCGACACGGTGCTGCGGACCATCCGCAAATAGCGAATACGTTCGCGCCGCTTATGCGGCCGCGAGAAGCCGCTCACACGCCTGACCCTTCCCTCGTGAGCCAGGCGGCCTAGCCCGCTGCCCTTGCCATCGCCGATGCCGAGCGCACGAACGATCGTCAGAGCGCGCGAGTGCCCGGTCGCCAAGGAAACGCGCCTCAAGTTGCGCGAGCACCGCGTCGGCGGCCTGCATCCACCTGCTCAAGTCATCCTCCGTTTTCATCGGCCGCGAAACACGTTGACAGCGGCGTTTCGTTGGTCTTAAATAACCCACCAGATGGTTACTTGCTGCGAATGCCGGCACACAAAACCACGTAATTCAAGGTCTTCTGCGAGGCGCTCGGGTTTATCTGAACGGGTCGGCCGAATGCAAATTGCGGGCCTTTTCATATCGATCGGAGACGGCATGAAACTCTCGGAAACACATCAACAGATTCGCGACACGACGCGCCGCTTCGCGCAGGAAGTCATCCGTCCGCTGGCGGAAGAACTCGACCGCGAAGAGCGCTTTCCGGCGGAGGTTTATCGGCAGATGGGCGAGCTCGGGCTTTTCGGCATCACGGTGCCGGAAGCATTCGGCGGCGCGGGTCTCGATGCCGCCGCGTACGCGCTCGTCATGGAAGAACTGTCGCGCGGCTATTCGTCGGTGGCGGATCAATGCGGCCTGCTCGAACTCGTCGGCACGTTGCTGAGCGTGCACGGCACCGAGGCGCAGCGCGCGCAGTACATGGAGCCGTTGTTGCGCGCGGCGCTGCGGCCCGCGTACTGCATCACCGAATCCGATGCGGGCACCGACGTCTCCGGCATTCGCACCACGGCCACGCGCACCGCCGACGGCTGGGAGCTGAACGGCGCGAAGCTGTGGATTCACAACGCGCCCGTCGCGGATGTCGCGTTCGTGCTCGCGCGCACGAATCCCGCCGCGGGCAAGCGCGGCATGAGCATCTTCATCGTCGATTGCGATCTCGAAGGCGTGTCGAAGGGACCGAAGGAACACAAGATGGGCCAGCGCGCGTCGCAAGTGGGCGAGCTGCATTTCGATCGCGTGAAGCTGCGTCACGATGCATTGCTCGGCGAAGAAGGACGCGGCTTTCACATCATGATGAGCGTGCTCGACAAGGGCCGTGTCGGCATCGCGGCGCTGGCGGTCGGCATCGCGCAGGCGGGGCTCGAAGCCGCGCTCGACTATGCGCAGACGCGCAAGCAGTTCGGCAGCCATATCGCCGAATTTCAGGGCGTGCAGTGGATGCTCGCCGACATGGCGAAAGACATTCAGGCCGCGCGCCTGCTCGTGCACGACGCGGCCGAGCGTCTCGATACGGGCGACCGCGCCAGCATCGCCTGTTCGATGGCGAAATGCTTCGCGGGCGACACCGCCGTCAAGCACAGCGCGAACGCCGTGCAGATATTCGGCGGCAGCGGCTACATTCGCGGCTATGAAGTGGAGCGGCTGTATCGCGACGCGAAGATCACGCAGATCTACGAAGGCACCAATCAGATTCAGCGCACGATCATCGCGCGCGATCTCGTCGCGAACGGAGCATCGCTGTGAGCGCGCGGCCCATTGCGGTCGTGACGGGCAGCCGGCGCGGCATCGGACGCGCGATCGCCATCGAACTCGGATGCGCGGGCTTCGATATCGCCCTCACCGATATCGCCGCATCCGATGAACTCGATCAGGCCGTGCGCGATGTCGAGGCAAGCGGCGCGCGCGCCATCGCCGTCATCAACGATCTCGCCGATATCGACAGCCATCGCCCGATGCTGCTCGATATCGAAGCGCGGCTCGAAAGCACGATCGACTGCCTCGTGAACAACGCGGGCGTCTCGGTCATGTCGCGCGGCGATCTGCTCGACGTCACGCCGGAAAGTTTCGACCGCTGCATGACGGTCAATACGCGCGGCACGTTCTTTCTCATGCAGACGTTCGCGAAGCACATGCTGGCTCGAACGCGCGCGAGCGTCGCGGCGCATCCGAGCGTCATCACGATCACGTCGTCGAATGCAGTCGCGGCGTCGCCGTTGCGCGGCGAATACTGCGTATCGAAGGCCGGGCTTTCGATGGCGAACACGTTGTTCGCGCTGCGGCTCGCGCCGCACGGCATCGGCGTGTATGAAGTGCAGCCGGGACTCATCGCGACCGAGATGACCGCGCCGTCGAAGGAACGCTACGACCAGCAAATGGAGCAAGGTCTCACCGCCATCAATCGCTGGGGCACGCCGCAGGAAGTGGCCGTCGCCGTGCGCACGCTCGCCACCGGCGGATTGCCCTACAGCGTTGGCCAGGCCATCCGTGTCGACGGCGGCCTGCTCGTCACCAAATACTGATCCGACATGAACTCGACCATCACGCTCCCGACCGCATCCGGCACACTCGAGACATATCGTCTGCAAGGCGTGCCGCTCGACGTACGCACGCCCGCCGCGCCCTTCAACCGCATCGCGTATTCGGCGGCGCACGTCGTCGCGGATCCGTTGCGCGCGGGCGAACTGAACGGCACGCCCGCCATCGACTGGGCGCGCACGCTCGACTATCGGCGCTATCTGTTGCAGCAAGGCTTGGGTATCGCCGAAGCGATGGATACCGCGCAACGCGGCATGGGCTTGCCGTGGCAGAGCGCGCTCGAACTGATCACGCGCACGATCGCGGGCACGCGCGACATTCCCGGCGCGCGCATCGCGTCCGGTTGCGGCACGGATCATGTCGCGCCGCGCGATATCTCGACGTGCGATGCAGTCATCCGCGCCTACGGGCAGCAACTCGAAGCCGTGCAACGCGTGGGCGGCCGCGTCATTCTGATGGCGAGCCGCGCGCTCGCAAAAGTCGCGCGCACGCCGGACGATTACCGGCGCGTCTATCGGGAGGTGCTCGCGATGTGCGATCAGCCGGTGATCCTTCACTGGCTCGGCGAGATGTTCGATCCCGAGCTCGAAGGCTACTGGGGCGCGGACGATCATCGAGGCGCGGCGCGCGTGTGCCTCGACGTGATCGGCGAGAACGTCGGGAAGGTGGACGGCATCAAGATCTCGCTGCTCGACGACGCGAAGGAAATCGCGTTTCGCCGGAGCCTGCCGTCATCGGTGAAGATGTACACGGGCGATGACTTCAACTATCCGAGTCTCATCGCCGGCGACGAGCACGGCTTTTCGCACGCGCTGCTCGGCATTTTCGATGCGATCGCGCCAGCGGCGTCGCAGGCGCTCGCCGCACTCGCAAACGACGATCTCGACACCTTTCATGCGTTGCTGTCGCCGACGGTCCCGCTGTCGCGCCACATTTTTCGCGCACCGACGCAGTACTACAAGACGGGCGTGGTCTTTCTCGCGTATCTGAACGGCTTTCAGGATCACTTCTTCATGCCGGGCGGACATCACGGCATGCGCCCGCCCGCCTATCTGGCGGATGTGTTCCGGCTCGCGGATCAAGCGCGTCTGCTGCGCGATCCGGCGCTCGCGATCGAGCGCATGCGCAAGGTGCTCGCGCCGCTCGGCATCGAGGCATGAGCGCGCGAATCTGCTTTCGTTGACGCATTCACGGGCGCTGGCATACGTGAGCGCGCTCGGACGCCGCGGCCTGAGAATCGAACTCGGCTGGCCTATCGGCCCGCTGCGCCCCACGCGATCCGCGCGCATCAGGATCGCTTGCGCCTCTCCAACACCCGAAAAGTTTTTCTTCTCCGCGTTGGCAGATCTTCTCGTTTGCCGGTGTCGGGCCTCTCGCCGATAGTTGAGTCACCGGGCAGCGCAATCAAGCGAACGCCCCTGACCTCAAACATCGATCGAAGGAGCAAGCCATGAAACTGAAGAACAAAGTCGCGATCATCACGGGCGGCACGTCGGGAATCGGACTGGAAGCGGCCAAGCTGTTTCAGGAGGAAGGCGCGACGGTCATCGTCACCGGCACGACGCAAAGCCGGCTCGACGAAGCAGCGCGGATTCTCGGCGATTCGGCGATCGCGCTCAAAGTCGATTCGCGCGATCCGGCGCAGATCGATCGCGCGATCGTCGATATCGTGGAGAGCCACGGCCGTATCGACATCGTGTTCGCCAACGCCGGAGCCGGCCAGGCCGCGCCGCTCGAAGCCGTGACGCCCGAACAGATCGAAGCGCAATTCTCGCTCAACTTCAACGGCGTGTTCTTCACGATCCAGAAGGCGGCGCCGCATCTGCCGAAGGGCGGCGCAATCGTCGTCACGACTTCGTTCCTGAATGAAACCGGCACGCCGGGACTGTCCATTCTTTCCGCGACGAAAGCCGCGCTGCGTTCGCTCGTTCGCACCGCCGGCGCCGAACTCGCGCCGCGTGGCATTCGCATCAATGCGGTGAGCCCCGGCCCGATCGCCACGCCGTTTCACACGAAACTGGGCTTGTCGGACAAGGAACTCGCCGATGCGGGCGCGGCCATCGAAGCCGCCGTGCCGCTCAAGCGTTTCGGCGAAGCACAGGAAGTCGCGCGTGCCGCCCTTTTTCTCGCGAGCGAAGATGCATCGTTCGTGACCGGCACCGAAGTCGTCGTGGATGGCGGACTGACGCAGCTCTGACGCATCGCCTTCGATGGCGGATGCACGCGTCACCATGATTCTGTACATTCACGAGATCCCACGGCTGAATGACGAAACATGCGAGCGCCCAGCAATCTGAACGCACTGCGAGCCTTCGAGGCGGTCGCGCGGCATCTGAGCTACGCTGCGGCGGCGGACGAGTTGAACGTCACGCCGGCCGCGGTCGGCCAACTGATTCGCGGACTCGAAAGCTATCTGGATATCGAGTTGTTCCATCGATCGGCATCGGGACCGTCGCGTCTCACATTGACCGACGCTGCCCGCGCTGCGCTGCCGGATCTGCAAGGCGGCTTCGATCTGCTGTCGAGTGCCGTCGAACGGCTGAAGGCCAGCAAGTCGCGCATCGTCTTTACGCTGACCGTGCCGCCGGCTTTCGCGGATCGCTGGCTGCTCTGGCGCGTCGAACGCTTTCAGCGAAGACATCCTTACTACGACCTGCGGATCGACACGAGCGGCCGCCTCACCGACTTCACCGCCGAACGGATCGACGTCGGCATACGCTACGGCGCGGGAGCATGGGCGGGCCTCGTCTCTACGTTCCTGCTGCGCGACGAATTTTTTCCGGTATGCAGCCCGGCGCTGATGGAAGGCGAGCACGCGCTCAGAGCGCCGTCCGATTTGCAACATCATCCGCTCATCCACGATACGTCGATGACCGGCGCCGGTCTCTTCCCGACGTGGCGTTCGTGGCTGCTGCATGCCGGCTGCCGCTACCGCATCGATACCGACCGCGGACTGCAGCTCAACGATTCTGCGATGGGCCTGCAAACCGCGATTTCCGGTTACGGCGTGGCGCTCGGACGCACGACGCTCGTCGAACGCGATCTGGCCGAAGGCCGCCTCGTCAAGCCGTTCGATATCGTCCAGAGTTGCGAGTTGGCGTACTACCTCGTGCATCGGCCGGAAAGCGCGGCCCATGCGCCCGTGATCGCGTTCAAGGAATGGCTGCTGGAAGAAGCCGGCGTTCGTTGAAACAGGCGCGCCCGTCGCCGTTCATCCGGGCGCGCGGCATCTTCTTTGCTAGGTCCACGGAGAAAACTTCAGAGACAATCAAGGACAAGCATGACGGTGCGACGCGACATTGCAGTCGTTGCAGCTTCGCAGGGCGGGTTCAAGGCGCTATGCCGGCTCGTGAGTGCGCTCGATCCCGACTATGAAGGCTCGCTTCTGATCGTGCTCCATTCGGGAATGACAGGGCCGCGTCTTTTGGGCGAGTGCATCCAGCGGCATACGTCGCTCACCGTGGAATACGGGCGTCACGGACAAAGCATCGAGCCCGGACGCATTTATCTCGCGCCGCCGGGCCGTCATCTCGTGGTATCGGCTGACGGCCATCTCGCGCTCGACGACGGTCCCAAGGTCCATCACGTGCGCCCGGCGGCCGATCCGCTCTTCGAATCGGCGGCGGCGTGCTTTCACGGACGCGTCGTGGGCGTCGTACTGACGGGCGGCGGCGGCGACGGAACGCGGGGCTTGCAGGCGATCAAGGCGGCGGGCGGAATGAGCATCGTGCAACATCCCGCGCAGGCCGAAGCGCCGCAAATGCCGATGAACGCCCTGAATTTCGATAGCCCCGATCAGGTTCTGTCGGTCGCCGAAATCAGCCATCTGCTCGGACCGCTGGCGCGTCAGCGAGCACGCTCGCGGGCCGACCGCGCGGGAAGCGCCTGACGGATCAACGCACTTCGGTGCTGCGCACGTCCCAGCCGAACTTCACGGCGCCGCCGAGCGCGCCCTTGTCGTCCTGCGGCTTGTATTCGAACTCGATGTCCGCGTAGCTCAGATCGACCGTCTGCTCCGGATGGCCATTCGGCACGCAGATCAGCGAGACCTTCGTCACCGTGACCTGTTTCATCGTGACGGTGAGAAATTCCTTCTGCCCTTCGCCCGCCTTGCTGACGGTGAGTTTCGCGTTCGCCATGTGCTTGCCGCTCGCGCAGTTCTTCTTGAGCGTGGGCGCGGACTTGTCGTACTGATGCACGAACTGGAACACGCCGGGGCACGCCTTGCCGATGCCGCTGCCGCTGCCCGTCATCGGGTTGCTCGCGTTCGTCACGCCCCAGTTGAAACTCAGCACTTCGATCTGCCCTTCCGCCCCCTTGTGCTTCGACTCGCCGTCGATTCCATCGATCTTGAGATAACAGTCGGTCGTAGCCATGTGATCCTCCGTCGTGATCGGCTTTCGTTGCGCGCCGCGCGTGCAATCCACTGGTAAAACGAAACGCACCGCGCATTTTTGAACTTCAAAATCGCGCGATGTGCGCCGTCTTGTGTTCAGACCGCCGTCCACCGGATGAGCACGATGCAACCCAGCGATACGCGCCCCGACAGCCACCTCACGCTCGACGCCCTGCGCCAGTTCGATCTGCTCGCGCTCACGGAATCGGACGACATGTTCCTGCACGTCGTCCCCAAGCGCAGCAACACGCCCGTCAAGGGCGAAGCGGCCAAGCGCGGCGACTGGGACACGCCGATGCAGATCCACGGCTGGCGCTGGGCGCAAGGCTACGACGCCGCGCCGCACGCCGCCGCGCTCAATGCCAACGACATGCGCGTCACGGCGCTTTGCGTCATCAAGTCGGTGGACTCGGCCTCGCCCGTCCTCGCGAAGCTGTGCGCGCAGGCCGAACTGCTCGCGGTTGCGCATGTGAAGTGCTTCAAGGCGGCGGGCACGGACCACGGCGTGCAGATCGAATATCTGTCGATGAAGCTGGAGCAGGCGTACATCCGCAACTATCAGATCTACACGAGCGTGCGCCTTGCGCGGCCCTGCGAGGTCTTCGAACTGTCGGCGCAACAACTGACGATGACCTGCGCGCCGCAGACCGCGACCGGCAGCCGCGGCGCGGAAGTGACCTTCGCGCTCGATGTATCGACGCGGCGCGTGAGTTGAGCGCAAGGACCGCGCGATGAACGAGCCCAGCGCCGCCGACCGTCTGCAGCCCACGCTGCTCGACCGCCTGATCGACGACGATCCCGCCACGCGCGCCGATCCGCCCGGCGAGCGCTTCATGTCGCATCGCGGGCTGCGCGCGGCCGTGCTGCGCGACGTGTCGTGGCTCTTCAACACGACGAATCTGGGCGGCGCGATCGTCGAGGACGACTTTCCGCACGCGTTCGCGTCGGTGCTCAATTACGGCTTGCCGTGTTTGTCGGGGCGATTCGCATCGACCATCGACACGGTATTGCTCGAACAGGCGATTCGCCAGGCGATCGAGCGCTTCGAGCCGCGCATCGATCCCTCGACGCTCGAAATCGAGCCGGTGCTCGACCGTTCCGTGCTCGACATGCACAACCAGATCGCGCTCGTGATTCGCGGCCTGCTCTGGGCGCAGCCCGTGCCGCTGGAATTCGCGCTGCGCACGCAGATCGATCTGGAAGAAGGCGGCATCACGGTGATGGAACTCCCGCGCTGACCACGACGACCACGCACATGGACCCGCGACTTCTGCGTCACTACAACACCGAGCTCGCGCATCTGCGGGAGATGGGCGCGGAGTTCGCGCAGCAGTTTCCGAAGATCGCCGCGCGCCTCGGCATGAGCGGCATCGACGTGGCCGATCCCTATGTCGAGCGTCTGCTCGAAGGCACGGCGTTTCTCGCGGCGCGCGTGCAACTGAAGATCGAAGAGGAGTTTCCGCGCTTCACGCAGCAACTCGCGCATGTCGTGCTGCCGCAGGCCGCCTGCCCGAC
Organism: Caballeronia sp. LZ028; assembly: GCF_031451415.1. NCBI lineage: Bacteria > Pseudomonadati > Pseudomonadota > Betaproteobacteria > Burkholderiales > Burkholderiaceae > Caballeronia > Caballeronia sp. LZ028. The sequence continues at coordinate 580,850 of NZ_JARUXN010000002.1, forward strand.
GCCTTCGATGCTGATCGCCCGTCTCGCGCCCGATCTCGCGAATCCGAATCTCGCCGATGGCTTCACCGTGCCGCGCGGCACCGCGCTCATCGCCCGGCATGCCGCGAGCGCGCACATGACGCCGTGCGAATTCCGTACCGGCGCCGATCTCACGCTCTGGCCGATCGAGCTGACGGACGCGCGCTATGTCGCGCAGATGCAGGACCTGCCGCTCGCCGCGATTCCCGCGACGCAGACGCTCGCGCCGCGCGTGAAGGGCGCGCTGCGCATCCGCCTCGCGACGCCCGAAGGCCTGTCCTTCGACGTATTGCGTCTCGATGCGCTGAACCTGCATTTCGCGGGCGGCGACGAAACCGCGTATCGCCTGTACGAACTCGTGATGTCGGGGACGCTCGCCGTCGTCGTATCGACGCCCGAGCGCCCGAGCCGCGCGCTTGCCGCGTTGCCCGCCGATGCCGTCGCGCCCGCCGGTTTCGGCGATCGCGAAGCGCTCCTGCCCGTCACGCCGAACGCGTTTCAGGGTTATCGGCTGCTGCATGAGTATTTCGCGCTGCCCGAGCGGTTTCGATTCGCGCGCCTCGCCGGGTTCGCCGATGTGCTGCCGTCGTTCGCATCGCGCGAAATCGAACTGACGTTTCTGCTCGCGAACGGCGATGCGTCGCTCGAACGCATCGTCACCAAGGACAACGTGTTGCTCGATTGCGTGCCCGCGATCAATCTCTTCGCGAAGCACGCGGATCGCGCGCTCGTGACCGAAGCCGCCGCGCGCTTTCATGTCGTGCCGGACCGCACGCATCCGCTCGACTTCGAAGTGCATTCCGTCACTGCCGTCTCGGGCTACGGCGCGAACGACGATGCGGAGCAGACATTCCATCCGTTCTACGCGGACTTTCTCGCGGACCGCCCCGGCGACGCCGCGTACTTCACGACCGAGCGCGAGCCGCGCATCGTGCCCGCCGGACGGCGCAAGAGCGGCGCGCGCACGGAATACGTGGGCAGCGAGACGTATGTATCGATCGTCGACCCCAACGCCGCGCCGTATCGCGGCTCGCTGCGGCAACTGTCGTTCGCGACGCTCTGCACCAATCGCGATCTGCCTTTGATGATGCCGCGCAGCGCCACCGGCGACGATTTCTCGCTCGACATCGCCGCGCCCGTGAGCCGCGTGCGCTGTGTGAGCGGCCCGTCGCGGCCCGCGCCCGCGAATCTCGACGCGGCGCGGAGCTGGCGGCTCATCGATCAATTGTCGCTGCATTACCTGTCGGTGTCGAACGGGCCGCGCGAAGCCGCCGCCGCGTTGCGCGCGCTGTTGATGCTGCATGTCGCGGACGCCGACCAGGCGGGGCGAAGCCAGGTCGCGGGCGTCGCCGCCGTGGATGCGCGCGGCGTCGTGCGCCGTCTGCCGATGCCCGGTCCGATCGCGTTCGGTCGCGGCCTCATGATCGACGTGCTCGTCGACGATCTCGCCTTTCAGGGCGGCAGCGCGTGGCTCTTCGGCTGCGTGCTGGACCGCTTTTTCGCGCGCTACGTGTCGATCAACGCGTTCGTGCAGACCGCTTTGCGCACGAGCGCGCGCGGCGAAATCCTGCGCCTGGCACCGCGATGCGGGACGAGAGCGATCTTCTGAGCGCGGCGGCGCTGCCCGAGCCTGCGCGCGCACTCGTCGATCTCTTCGATGCAGTCGCCGCCGAGCCGCATCGGCACGATTTCTATCGCCTGATGCGGCACGTCGAGGCACTGACGCCGCACTTGCCGCGTCTCGGCTGCGGCGCGCGTCCCGCCGACGAGCCGCTGCGTCTCGCGCAGGACGTATCGCTTTCGTTCGCGCCCGCGCCGCTCGCCGCGCTCACACGCGATGAGAACGCCCGCGCGCCGCGCCTCGAACAGCGCTTCTTCGGTTATCTCGGACCGAACGGCCCGCTGCCGCTGCATCTGACGGACTTCGCCCGCGAGCGCGCGCTGCATCGCGGCGACACGGCTTTCGCGCACCTGCTCGATACGCTGCTGCATCGATTCCTGCTGCTGTTCTATCGCGCGTGGGCGCAGGGACGGCCGGTAGCGTGGCTGGATCGTCCCGGCCACGACCGCTTCGCCTTCTATGCGGGCGCGCTGATCGGACTCGCGGATGAAGCCAGCCGCAATCGCGACGCCGTCTCCGATCACGCGAAGCTGCATTTCGCGGGCCTCGCCAACATGCAGACGCGTCCCGCCGACGTGCTCGAAGCGATCGCGAGCGCGCTCTTGCGCGTGCCGGTGCGCGTGGAGCCGTATCGCGGGCACTGGATGACGCTGCAACGCGACGAGCGCACTGCGTTGCGGCATCGGGCGATGCACGGTCCCGGCGATCCAGCGGGCTTCGCCCAACTCGGACGCGGCGCGGTGCTGGGACGCGCGGTGTGGGATCGGCAGCACGCGTTTCGCCTCGCGATCGGGCCGCTGTCGCTCGCGCAGTTCGAGTCGCTGCTGCCGGGCGGCGCCGCGCTGCCGACGCTCGTCGCCGTGGTGCGCCGGCATCTGAACGGCGAGCTTGCATGGGACGCGCAACTCGTCCTCGCCGCCGACGACGTGCCGACCGCGCAGCTCGGCCGCTACGGACGGCTCGGCTATTCGGCGTGGCTCGGTCTCGCCGCGCGCCGCGCCGATTGCGCCGATCTCGCGCTCGACGCCGACGCGCATCTCGCCTGAACGGCGGACACGTTGAAAAAAAGCCGCCGCTGCGCCGTCTTATCGGATGGAGGCGCGCCTTCGATCCGCGCGCATCGTAAAAAAAGGAGTCCGGCGATGGCGGAAATCAGTCGTGTCGCGCTGTTCGGCAAGCTCGACAGGCTCGGCTACAAGACCGTCGAAAGCGCGACGGTCTACTGCAAGATGCGCGGCAATCCGTATGTCGAGCTGGCGCACTGGATCATGCAGATTCTGGAGACGCCGAACTCCGACTGGCAGCGCATCGTCGCGCATTACGGCGTGGACGCCGCCGCCCTTGCGCGCGAGCTGACGGCGTCGCTCGATCGCCTGCCGCGCGGCGCGACGTCGATCTCCGACATCTCCGAGCACATCGGCGATGCGATCGAGCGCGGCTGGGTCTACGGCACGCTGCTGTTCGGCGCGAACAAAGTGCGGACCGGGCATGTGCTCGTCGGCATGCTGAAGACGCAGCGGCTGCGCAGCGTGCTCGTCGGCATATCGCGGCAATTCGAGCGCATCAAGCCGGAAGACCTGTCGGACAATTTCGCGCGCATCGTCGCGGATTCGGTCGAGGAAAGCGAAGCCGAGCCGCAGCCGGACGCGGCCGATGCGCAAGCCGCGCCCGCCGCCATGGGCCAGCAGGAAGCGCTGCGCAAATACGCGACCGATCTCACCGACAAGGCGCGCCGCGGCCAGCTCGACCCCGTTACGGGCCGCGACGACGAGATTCGCCAGCTCGTCGATATTCTCATGCGGCGGCGGCAGAACAATCCGCTGCTGACGGGCGAAGCGGGCGTCGGCAAGACCGCCGTGGTCGAAGGCTTCGCGCAGCGGCTCGCGCGCGGTGACGTGCCGCCGCCCTTGCGCGAGGTCGCGCTGCTGTCGCTCGATCTCGGGCTTTTGCAGGCGGGCGCGAGCATGAAGGGCGAGTTCGAGCAGCGTCTGCGTCAGGTCGTCGAGGATGTGCAGGCGAGTCCGAAGCCGGTGATTCTCTTCATCGACGAAGTGCATACGCTCGTCGGCGCGGGCGGCGCGGCCGGCACCGGCGATGCCGCCAATCTGCTGAAACCGGCGCTCGCGCGCGGCGATCTGCGCACGATCGGGGCCACGACGTGGGCCGAATACAAGCGGCACATCGAGAAAGATCCCGCGCTCACGCGGCGCTTTCAGGTCGTGCAGGTTCAGGAGCCGGACGAGGACAAGGCCGTGCGGATGCTGCGCGGCGTCGCGGCGGTGCTCGAAGGGCATCATCGCGTGCAGTTGCTCGACGAGGCGATCGAGGCGGCCGTGCGGCTGTCGCATCGCTATATTCCGGCGCGGCAGTTGCCCGACAAGGCCGTGTCGCTCATCGACACGGCGTGTGCGCGCGTCGCCGTCAGCCAGCACGCGACGCCGCCGCTCGTCGACGACTGCCAACGCCGTATCGAGGCGCTCGAAGTCGAGGCGCAGATCGTCGCGCGGGAGGCGAATGCGGGCGTCGATGTCGGCACGCGCGCAGCCGATGTCGCCGCGATGCTCGCACGCGAACGCGATGCGCTCGGCGGGCTCGAAGCGCGCTGGAACGAGGAAAAGCGCGTCGTCGACGAACTGCTTGCGTTGCGCGCGACGTTGCGCGAAGCCGCCGACGCCGCTTCACGCGATGACCAGCTCGCGCGCCTCGCGTCGCTCAAATCGCGTCTCGCCGAATTGCAGGCCGATGCGCCGCTGATTCTGCCGAGCGTCGACGCGGGCGTGATCGCGGGCGTCGTCGCCGATTGGACCGGCATTCCGGTCGGCAAAATGCTGAAGAACGAGCTGGCCGCCGTGCTCAATCTCGCCGATGCGCTCGATCGCCGCGTGATCGGCCAGCGCCACGCGCTCGAGATGATCGCGAAGCGCATCCAGACTTCGCGCGCGCGGCTCGACAATCCCGACAAGCCGATCGGCGTGTTCCTGCTCGCGGGCACGTCGGGCGTCGGCAAGACGGAAACGGCGCTCGCGCTCGCCGAAACGCTCTACGGCGGCGAGCAGAACGTCATCGTCATCAACATGAGCGAGTTTCAGGAAGCGCATACGGTTTCGACGCTGAAGGGCGCGCCGCCCGGCTATGTGGGTTACGGCGAGGGCGGCATCCTGACCGAAGCGGTGCGCCGCCGTCCGTACAGCGTCGTGCTGCTCGACGAAGTGGAGAAGGCGCATCCCGACGTCCACGAAATCTTCTTCCAGGTTTTTGACAAGGGCTGGATGGAAGACGGCGAAGGGCGTTACATCGACTTCAAGAACACGATCATCCTGCTGACGTCGAACGTCGGCTCGGAAGTCATCATGTCGATGTGCCGCGATCCCGCGCGCGCGGTCGCGCCGGAGGAACTCGCGCGCGCGTTGCGCGGCCCGCTGCTCGACGTGTTTCCCGCCGCGCTGCTCGGCCGGCTCGTCACGGTGCCCTACTACCCGCTTTCCGACGCGATGATGGCCGACATCGTGCGGCTTCAGCTCGAACGCATCCGGCGGCGCGTCGCGGACAATCACGGCATTCCGTTCGAGTACGACGAGGACGCCGTGCGGCTCATCGTTTCGCGCTGCACGGAAGCCGAATCGGGCGGCCGCGTGATCGACGCGCTGCTCACGAACACCGTCCTGCCGCGCATCTCGACGGAATATCTGACGCGTCTCACCGAAGGCGGCGCGCTGGCGCACATCCGGCTCTCGGCGAGCGCGGGCGACTTCGTCTACGCGTTCGAGTGAACCATGCTCACGCTCACGGTGACGCTTCACAACGGACAGCCGCCGCGCGTGCCGCTCTCGGCGACCTTCGATGCCGACGGCGGCACGGTCGGGCGTGCGGTCACGAACCGGCTCGTGCTCGATGACGCCGAGCGCACGGTCTCGCGTCTGCATGTGCAGATCGAGTGGCGCGACGGGCGCTTTCTGCTGATCGACCGCGGCAGCAATCCGGCGCTCGTCAACGGCGCGCCGCTCGATCCGGGCCAGGAAGTCGCGCTCGCGCACGGCGACGAAGTGCAGATCGGCGGCTATCAGCTGCGCGCGGATATCGGCGTCGATGACGATACGGTCACGGCCAACGCGCCATCGGACGATCCGTTCGCGGGATTGTTCGACGCGGGTTCGTCGGCGCCTGGCGATTTCGACGCCAACCTCCACACGCCGAAGCCGAAAGCTGCCGAACACTTCGACTTCGGCTTCGACGATCCGGCGGGCAAACGCTCGATCGACGAGTTGTTCGACCTCGCGCCGGGCGCGTCGTCCGACGGAGCGTCGATCACCGATCCGCTCGTCGAACCGCTTGCGCAGCCCAACACCGCGCACGATGCCGATCCGTTCGCCAGCCTGACGGCCGCGGCGCGCCCCGCCGGGACGCCCGCGACGCGGCCGGACGCCGGATCGGAACTGCACAGCGCGTTCACGCCGCCGCGTCCGCGATCGGCGCCGACGCCGTCAGCGGTTGCATCGAAAGCGGAGCTCGCCGACGATCGCGCGCTCGTCGATGCCTTCCTGCGCGGGCTGAACACGCACGGCGTGCGTATCGATGCGCTGACGCCCGCGCTGATGCAGCTTCTCGGCGAGCTGCTGCGCGAAGCGGCGCGCGGCACGCTCGAACTGCTCGCCGCGCGCGCCGCGCTCAAGCGCGAGATGCGAACGGGCGCGACGATGATCGAAGCGTCGGACAACAATCCGCTCAAGTTTTCGCCGAACGTGGAGGCCGCGCTCATGCATCTGCTCAATCCGCAGATGCGCGGCTTCATGCCGCCCGCCGCCGCCCTCGACGATGCGTACGCCGATCTGCGGGCGCATCAGGTCGGCATGGTCGCGGGGATGCGCGCGGCGCTCGACGGCGTGTTCGAGCGCTTCGAGCCGCAGCGCATCGAGGCGCGGCTGTCCGGGCGCTCGCTGCTCGACGGCGTGCTGCCGGGATTGAATCGCCGCGCGCGCTGCTGGGATCTTTTCATCGAGATGTACGGCCAGCTTTCGCGCGAAGCCACCGAAGATTTCCATACGCTGTTCGGCCGAGCGTTCGTCGCCGCCTACGAGGCGCAGATCGACGAGCTTAAACAACGCCGGTAACGAGAGACACGACATGCAATTGCAAACCGCGAGCGTGAGCGATGTGGGCGGCCGGTCGCGCAACGAGGACGCGCTGGCGACGTGGCGGCATGCGGCGCTCTTTGCGAGCGTGGTCGCGGACGGCGCGGGCGGTCACGGCGGCGGCGATGCGGCATCGCGCATCGCGGTCGATACCGTGCTCGCGGAATTGACGCGCGTGGCATCGGCGGGCGTCGCGCTGACCGGGCCGAACCTGTTGCGTGTGCTGCTGCGCGCGAACGACGCGATCATCGATGCGCAGGAGCACGACCGCGATCTTTCGCAGATGCGTTCGACGGCGGTGCTGCTCGGCATCGACGAAAGCACGGGCATCGCGGCGTGGGCGCATTGCGGCGACACGCGGCTTTACTGCTTCCGGCGCGGCGCGACGGTTGTGCAAACGCAGGATCACAGTCTCGTGCAGAGCATGATCGATGCGAATCTGCTGGAGAGCCGCGACGTGCGAACGCATCCGCGCCGTAACGTGCTGTTTTCGGCGCTCGGAACGGCGGATGATCTGTCGATCGCGGCGTCGGATGAGCCGTTTCTCATCGCGGAGGGCGACGCCTTTCTGCTTTGCACCGATGGGTTTTGGGAGTATCTCGACGAGTCGGTGATGATCGATGCGATCGGGCGCGCTCGGACGCCTCAAGCGTGGCTGGATCTGATGGTGGCGCATCTGCGTGGGACCGCGCGGCCGGGGCACGATAACTTTAGTGCCAGCGCGGTTTGGGTGGGGGATGCTTCGCAGGTGACGGTGATGCAAATGCCCGCGACGTAACCATCGCGGGCATCATCCAACCAACCACGCATCAAGCCGCCTGCTTCGCCGAAGGCAACCTCGAAACCAGCCTGAGCGACACCGTCAGCCCTTCCAACTGATAATGCGGCCGCAAAAAGAACTGCGACGTGTAATACCCCGGCGCGCCCGGCACTTCCTGCACTTTGACCTCCGCGGCCGCGAGCGGCTTTTGCGCCTTCGTGTGCTCGGACGAATTCGCCGGATCGCCATCGACGTACTGCGTGATCCACTTGTTGAGCCAGATCTCCATATCCGAGCGTTCCTTGAACGTGCCGATCTTGTCGCGCACGATGCACTTCAGATAATGCGCAAAGCGGTTGCAAGCAAAGAGATACGGCAACCGCGCGGCAAGCGCGGCATTCGCGGTCGCGTCCGGATCTTCATACTCGAACGGCTTTTGCAGCGACTGCGCGCCGATGAACGCCGCGAAATCCGAGTTCTTGCGATGAATCAGCGGCATGAAACCGTTCTTCGCCAGTTCCGCCTCACGCCGGTCTGAAATGGCGATCTCGGTCGGGCATTTCATATCGACGCCGCCGTCGTCGGTCGGAAAACTGTGCACCGGCAAACCTTCGACCGCGCCGCCCGATTCCACGCCGCGAATCCGCGAGCACCAGCTATACAACTTGAACGACCGGTTGATGTTCACCGCCATCGCATAAGCGGAATTCGCCCACGTGTATTTCGTGTGATCCGCGGAACCGGTGTCTTCCTCGAAGTCGAATTCATCGACCGGTTCGGTCTTCGCGCCGTACGGCACGCGCGCCAGAAAACGCGGCATCGCGAGACCGATGTAACGCGAATCCTCGGATGCGCGCAGCGATCTCCAGCTCGCATATTCCGGTGTCCCGAATATCTTGGTGAGATCGCGCGGATTGGCCAGCTCCTGCCACGAGTCCATCTGCAAGAGACTCGGATCGGCGGCGGCGATGAACGGCGCATGCGCCGATGCCGCGATCTTCGACACTTCGCCGAGCATCTCGACATCGGGCGGCGTCTGGTTGAAGTAGTAATCGCCGATCAGCGCGCCGAACGGCTCGCCGCCCAACTGCCCGTACTCGTGCTCGTAAATCTGCTTGAAAAGCGGACTCTGATCCCACGCGACGCCCTTGAAGCGCTTGAGCGTCTTGCCTAGATCCTTCTTCGAGATGTTCATCACGCGAATCTTGAGCATCTCGTCGGTTTCGGTGTTGTTGATGAGATAGTGCAGCCCGCGCCACGAACCCTCGAGCTTCTGGAAGTCCGCGTGATGCATGACTTCGTTGACCTGCTCGGTGAGCTTCGCGTCGATCTCGGCGATCATCGCCTGAATCGAGCGGATCGCATCGCCGGAAACGAGCTTCGTCTGCGAAAGCGCCTGCTGCGCGAGCGTCTGCACGGCCGTCTGCACGGCGCTCTTGGCTTCGTCGCTCTTCGGACGGAACTCACGGTTGAGCAGCGCGGCGAGATCGTCGCCTTCGAGCAGCGCGCCCTGCAACGCGGAAGGCGCTTCGGCTTGCGGTTCGGCGGATTGCGGAATGTCGGACATGGTCGTTTCCTTTCAAGGCTCTCGGGTCTCATTCGGCTGCAGCAGCCGCGGATGGCGCAGCCGTGGCGAGCGTCTTGAGCAGCGCGGGATCGTCGAGCACGCGCGCGATCAGTTCTTCCGCGCCGTTCTTGCCGTCCATGAAGATGACGAGATTCGCGAGCTGCGTGCGCGCTTCGAGCAACTTCGCGAGCGCATCGACCTTGCGCGCGACGGCCGCGGGCGAAAAATCGTCCATGTTCTCGAACGTGATATCGACGCTGATGTTGCCCTCGCCCGTCAGCTTGTTCGGCACCTGAAACGCGACGCGCGGATGCATCGCCTTCATGCGGCTGTCGAAGTTGTCGATGTCGATCTCCTGGAACTTGCGCTGATCGACGGGCGGCAGCGCTTCGGCGGGCTTGCCGGAGAGATCGGCCATCACGCCCATCACGAACGGAAGCTGAATCTTCTTCTCGCTCCCATAAGTTTCGACGTCGTATTCGATCTGCACGCGCGGCGCACGATTGCGCCCGATGAATTTCTGACTGCTGGTTGCCATGACGTCTCCTTCGAGTGGGCATGAGCCACGCAATTAAAACGAACGAGTTGTGGCCGGATTGAAGACTCGATTCGAGAACCCGCGCTCACTGCGGCCTCGTCCCCGCGATCAGATGAATCTGCGCGAGGCTGTCGGGCGCGAGATCCTGCATCACCGCGAGAAAATCCTTGCCCATCAATCCACGCGCGCGGCGGATCAACAGCGGCGCGGGATTGGTCGGCTCGGTGCGTTCGAGAAACGCGCACACCGCGTCGAGCGCGGCGAGCGCATCGTCGCGCGTCGCGATCTCGCCGGGGCGGGCAATCGCGCGACGAAGCGTCGGCGCTTCTTTCATCTTCGTGATGTCGGCGGATGCTTCGGGCGCGTCCGTCGAAGCGAACGCGCGAAACTGCGCGGCGACGTGACGCGTCGCGATCGTCAGCGCGGTCATCGAAGGCGCGCGTTCCGCGCCGAGCTTCTCCGTCAGGCAAGCGCACAGCGTCTGCACGGCGCGCGGCAGATCGAGCCCATTCGCGAGAAGCTCGGCATCCTGCGCCACGGCATCGGCGAGCATGCCTTCCACGCGCGCCGGCGTCGCGCCGTTCGCGCCTTCCTCCGGCGCGAGCCTGCCCTGCGCCACCAGAATGTCGCGCACGGCGAGCCGCTCGCCATGCACGCGACACACTTCGCATTCGCGCAGATCGTGCAGCAAGGTCTCGGCTTCCGCGAACGGCGTGTAGGCATCGGCGAGCGGCGCAAGCGCGTTGATGCGCAATACGGCATCGTTGTCGTCATCGTGATCGAGCGGCGGGAAGAGGCCGTCCCAATAGCGCTCGACGAGGCCCGTCAGCAGGCGCAAACCCGCATGAAAGCCCGCGAGTCCGTGGACATGCGCCGCCGCGCGCGTCCACGCAATCGCCACGCGCACATCCTTCGAGCGCGCGAGCAGCGCGTCGCCCTGCTCCAGCACGTCGTTCCACGGCGGCGGCTCGACGAGCACGTCGAACTGACGCTGCGGCATGCCGCGCGCGAGCGCTTCGAATTCGAGAAACGCCGCGTCGTATTCCAGATCGATGCCTGCGGGCGGCATCGTTTCTGTCGGCGCGAGGAGCGGTTCGATGTCGATCATCGCGGCTCCTCAAAACTCGCCGCAGCCGTGCTGTCCGTTCACGACCAGACAGTTGTTCAGATTCGGCCGCGAGCGCACGCGCTTCCATTCCGCCGCGAGCGCGTCGGCGTCGCCTTCGGGCTGTTGCAGCGCGAGGATCGGCTCGTTCGTGCCGACGCAGATGTTGACCGCGCCCAGATTGCTCTCGTAGACGAAGGTCTGTTCCTGCGCCGTGAAAAGCGGCTGAAGTCCGCTGGTGTTGAAAACGGCGCCCTGAAGCTGCATCGGCGTGACGGTCAGCGTGCCCGGCTCCACGACGACGTTGTAGCCAACCGGCGACGAAAACGTGCCGTCGATGCCATACACGCCCGCCGCCGATATCGTCGTCGCGGACGAGCCGAGCCGCCCCGCGACGACGGACGTGCTGCGCCGATCGCCGGCCAGCAGACCGCTGACGTCGAAACCGAACGCGCCGTTCGCTCCGCCTTGCTCGCGCGTTTGACTGCCGATGGTGACGGTGACCGTCGGCCGGTCGGCGTAGACGAAGTGGTTGCCGTCCGCCGGCACGACGCTCTGCGACGGCTGCCCGTTCCAGCTACAGAATCCGCCGTAGACGCAGCCGTAGAAGTTCGGCAGCGCGCCGCCCGGATCGACGCCGTTGCGGTTCTCGCCGTTGCGCGTCGCCGCCCAGATGCGCCACGCGTTGCCCGCGCCGATCGTGCCGCCCGACGCGTTGTCGAAGACGCCGCGCTCCATCACGAGGTCGATGCTGCCGCCCGCGCTCAGGTGCGTCGGCGCGCCGGGCGTGCCGGGTGTTCCGATCGCGATCGCGCCGCCATCGGAAATCGCGGTGAGGTCGCCGGTGACGTTCGGCTGCGATCCGCCGATTCTGGCGAGGTTGCCCGTCGCGCCGTCGAAACCATTGGCGCTCGCCGTGCCGATCGTGAAGCCACCCGCCGTCGCAAACCGCACGTCATGCGCGCCCGACAGCGCGAGCACTTTGACGTCGTTGCCCGCGTCGGCGAGATCGAAGTCGCCGCCGCCCGCGAGCAAAAGCGTCTGCGCTTTTATGCCGCCCGGATCGGTGACGCGACCGGACGAATCGAGCGCGAGCGTCCTGTCCGGCATCGCGGCGCCCGATGGCAGATCGATGCCCTGGCTGCCCGCGCCCGTGTTCTGCAGCGTGAGGTCGTGCGCGAAGCCTTGCGGCAGGCTGACCGTGATCTTCCCGGCCTGGGTCGACGAGCCGATGACGACCGTCGCGATGTTCGACGCGATCGCGCCGAGCATCGACGGTCCGATGCTGAGGCCGCTGCTTGCGCCGAGCACGTTGATCGCCTGCGCGTTGTCGCCGACGATGTCGAAGTCCGCGCCGACCTTGCCGGGCACGAACACGACCGTGCCGAAGCGCGACGAGAACGTGCTGCCCGAATCGTCGAACACGAAGCCGTATTTGCCCGAGTTCGACGCCCGCACGACGATCGTGCCGTAGTCGCCCGCCGAGAGCGTCGCCCGGTTCATATACAGCGCGGTGGCGGCGTCGGCGGGTGTCGATGCCGTGACCGACACCGTCTGCGCGGGCGCGTTGGCCTGAAGCGTCACATCGGCGAGCGATACGCCTTTGCCATGCGCGCCGTTCGCGTCGAGCTGGCCGTTGGTGCCGCCGCGAATATCGATCGAACCGTTCGCCGAGCCGACGACGCCGCGATTCGACGACGACGTGCCTGCCAGCGCCACGCCGTCCGCGCCGCTGCCCAGACCGTAGATCGTGACCGCGCCGTCGGCGTGCAAGCCGAGCGCCGGGCTCATGCCCGCCACGAACACGCCGTAGGCGGCGATGCCATCGGGCGCGGTGCCGCGAATCGACAGCCTGCCGCCGCTTGCCGCGACATCCGATGCTTCGAGATGCACGCCGTCGAAATGAACCGGTTCTTCGTTGCCCTCGATCGCCGGAACGTAGCGCCGCTTGCCGTTCGCCGACGCGCCGGTGATCGACACGTCCGCGCCGGTCGATGAGATCCGCGCGTTCTGCGCGTACACACCCGCGCCCGCGACCGCGGCGCTGCCGCCGCCGGCCGTCGCGCCCGTTCCCGTAATGCTCATCGCGCCGCCGGTGCCGAGCGACGTGCCGATGATCCGCACGCCGTTGCCCCCGACACGCCCGGGCGAACGCTGCACGACCGCCCCGGTGCCGTGAACATCGACGTCGCCGCTCGCGGACAAAATCACCGGAACGATCCCGCCAGCGCTCGTGCTGAGCGAAGCCCGCAGCAGGCTCACGCCGTCGCCGGTCACGCTGCCGATGCCGGTCGACACCGAGGTCGAAGTCGAAAGCGAGGCCACGGTCTGCACGGCGGGCCCCTTGCCGTCGATTGAAATGCGGCCCGTCTGCGTCTGCACGAGCGGTGCGTTCGCCGTGCTGATCGAGTTGATGTTCGTGGAGACGGACGCCGCCACCATGCTCACGCCGGAACCCGACACCGATCCGGTGTTGAGCGCCTGCACCTTCGGCCCGTTGCCGTTGAGCGTGATGCTGCCCGCGCCGCCTGTGCTCAGCGCAACCGACGATCCGCCGATGGCGATGCCCGAGCCGCCGACCGTTCCGCCGCTCACGGTTCCCGTGACGCTCGCCCCGTTGCCCGTAACGAAGATATTGCCGGCGTCCGAAACGACGGACGGGCTGAAGGGAAAGCCTTGGCCCCCGTCCGCCGCGATGCTCACGCCCGAGCCGGACAGCGTTCCCCCGGTCAGGTTCGCGATCGTGGTCGCGGAGGCCGAAATCGAGACGTTGCCCGAGCCGGTATGCACGAGCGGACCGACGCCCGAGCCGAGGAATTCCGGCCGCAACATCACGCCCGCGCCGCTCACGCCACCGAACGCAGTGCCGATCGACATCCCGTTGCCGATGATGTTCACGTTTCCCGACCCGGTCCGTATGACCGTGGTGCTCTGGTCGAGGCGTGCCGTCGGCGCGATCAGAACGCCGCCGCCGCTCACCGAGCTGACCGCGCTATCCATCGCCGGTCCCGTACCGGTGATGGAAATGTTGCCCGTCGTGGTACTCAATAGCGCCGTCGACGGACCGAGCGATGCCGGACGAAGCGCGACGCCGTAGATGTCGGTGAACGTCTGCACGCGCTCCTTGGTGGTCGGCGCGCTGCCTGTGATGCTGATGTTGCCCGACGACGTGCGCAGGCTCGATGTCCCGCCGATGGCGACGCCCGCCGGCGCCCCGAAGTCGCCGCCGGCCTGCCCCGACACGGAAATGTCGCTGACCGAAGTGGCGATGCTCGAACTGCTGATGGTGACGGGCGCATAGGCCTGGTTCTTCGTTAGGCCCACGTCCGTGTCGCTGATCCCGAAAATCGTGTCCGGAACCTTGAGCGTGCCTTGCCCGTTGATCGTCACCGAGCCGCTCGCGAGACCGGTCGGGCCTTGCGGCACGGTCGTCTCGATCCTGGAGTCGATGATGCCGACCGCCGCGCCGTCGAAGCGCTTCGCGGCCGCGGGCGTCCCGGCAACGCTTTGCGGCACGCCGATGGCCAGATAACCGCCATTCGTGCTGATCGACGCGCCGGAAAGCAGAATGTTGCTTTGCCCCGAGGCGCCCGTGTTCGCGTCGAGCACGACGTTCAGCTTGCCCGCCGGCCGCTGGTCGCCCGCCGCGCCGCCGATGGTTCCGAGCACGGTGATGGAGCCGTTGGCGCTCAGCGTGAGCGTGCCTTCGTTGTCGGCGGCGGTCTTTGTGATGCTCGTCCCTTTCAGCATCGTGATGTCGCCGTTGTATTCGCCTCCGCCGTCCTTGCTGGTCGAGATCGTCACCGACGCGCCCCGGTTCAGTTGCGACGTGATGTCCGACGCGAGCACGTAGCTGTCGCCCGCGCCCGGCGTGAACGTCACCGGATTCGTCGTCGTGGAAAGAGCCGGACCCAGGCTCGTGCTGAGCGCCTGAAGCGAGCAGCATGACGTGCTGTCGGTGGTGCCCGTGCTCACGCTCGACGGCGCCGTATTGACGATTTCGATGCTCGACGGATCGAGCAGCCATTGCCCGCCGTGCCCGCGCAGCGCCTCGACGTGAATCCGCGCACCGTCCGTCGCCAGATACTTGCCCGACGTCTCGACGAGCCCGCCGTTGCCGCCGCCCGGCCCGCCCTTCGCGGAAAGCTCGCCGTACACGCGCGCCGCTTCCGTCCCGAACATGACGATGTTGCCGCCGTCGCCCGCGACGAGCGCATCGGCCATGACGTGCGCGTTCGGGCTCATCCAGAGCGCATCGGCGTTGACGATGTCCGGCGCCTTGCCCGCCGCGCCGCCGCCCACACGCACGCGGCCGCCGCCGCCCGCGCCGCTCGCGTCGACACGCGCACCGTCGCTCACCGCGACGTGGTAGCCGGTCACGTCGATCTGTCCGCCCTTGCCCGAATCGGGCGCGCTGACATCGACGCTGCCGCCGATATCCGTCTCGCCCGCCGATCCGCCATCGAGCACGATGCGCCCGTTGCGCGACTCGACGCTCCTCGCGCGCACCGTGCCCGTCTGGTTGAGCACGCTCGCCGCGGCGTCGTCGGCGGCGCGCGCCGACATCACGATCTGTCCGCCGTCCGCCTGCAGCGTCCCCGAATTGCCGATGAGCGCGTTCGCGACCTTGTCGTTCACCTTCAGCATCGTGAGGCCGTCGCCCGCGAAATCGAGCGTGATGTCGCTGCCCGCGCCGATCGCGATCTTGCCGAGCGTCGCGCTGACGAGTCCGCTGTTGTCGACCTGCGCGCCGAGCAACGCGACCGCGCCGCCGGTCGCGGCCGTGATCGATCCTTGGTTCGACACCTTGCCGGCCGCCGCGCCGCCCTGCGCGAAGTGATATGTGCCCGCGAGAAACGCGTCGTTCGAAATGCCGAGCGTCGATGCGACGAGCGATCCCACATTCACCGATGCCCCGCGCGCGAACACGACGCCCGCCGGATTCACGAGAAACACTTGCCCGTTCGCGTTGAGCTGCCCCGCGATGCGGCTGACTTCATTGCCGACGACGCGATTGAGCAGCACCGCCTGCGCCGACGGCTGCGAAATATCGACGCGCTCGTTGCCCGCGATCGAAAACCCGTTCCAGTTCACGATGCCCTTCTGCGAGCCTTGCGTGATCGTCATCGACGTCGCGTTTGGCCGGTTGACCGTCACGCTGCCCGCCTGAACCTGCTCGCCGACCGGCAACGCGAACGCGCCCGGCGCCGCGACGACCACGAGGAGCGGCAACAGCGCGGATACCCTCACATCGGCGCCCATGTGACGGGCGGCGCGTCTGGCGAAACGCCTGATCGCGCGCTCCCATTCCCGGCGATGCCTGCGGGTCCGTAGGCAGGTGATGTCGCTCATGTCGAACTCCTCGTTTCCTGTTTCCGCGCTAGAACGATTTGGATACCTGCACGTAGACGCGCGGCACCTTGTCGTCGCCGGTGGTGTCGGCGCGGGTCGTGCGCCAGGCCACGCTCGCATCCACGGTGATTCCGTACGGCCCGCTCCAGAACGCGCCGAGACCCACGCCGCTGCGCGTCACGGTGTTCGCGCCCTGTCCGGGAATCGAGCGCGCGTTGTAGCGGCCCACGCCGATATCGAAAAACGTCGACAGCGTGAGCGACGGAATCACCGCATAGCGAAGCTGGGCCGTGGCGATCAGCCCTTCATCGACGACGGATTCCGACGGCGAATACGCGCGCACCGCACGCGGCCCGCCGAGCGTGATGCGCGACGAGCTGTCGAGGTTCTGGTTCGCCCATTGCCCCGACACGCCGACGAAAAAGCTCGTATTGCGCGTGATCGCGTTCAGGCGATTGGCCTGCATCGTGAGGCGCACGCTGTTGCCTTGCGTGTTGCGCCCGAACGGTCCCTGATCGATGGCCTCGGCGAGCGCCGAATCGATGTTCAGATGCGCGAACGCCAGTTGCACGTCCGCGCTGTTGAAGCCGCCGCCGAGAAAGCTGTCGCGGCTCTCGTACGACAGCCCGACGCTCGCCACATACAGCTTCTGCGGATTGTCGAAGCTGACGCTGTCGATCTTGTCGGTGAGCGAGCGGTATTCGAGCGCGCCGCGCAACAGCAGGTTCTGGCTGCGCGAGCGGATCAGCGGATGCGACACCGACGCGGTGACGACATCCGCATCGCCATGCGCGTTCAGCGAGGAGAACTGCTCGCCGAGGTAGTAATACAGATGCGAATACGCGATGCCGACGCGCGTGCCGCTCGCATCGACGGGCGCGTCGTAGCCGATGCGTCCGTAGACGGTATCGGCGCGCTCGGCCGCGAGCAGGTTGATGTCCAGGTTGTCGCCGATGCCGAACGGCGACGCGAGCCGTCCCACCGCGCCGAGCCGCCAGCGCCCGGCGGGCGCCGCGCCGTAGTCGTCGACGGAAACCGCGAAGTTCCAGCGGCGCGTCGGCTCGACCGTCACGTTCAGATCGACGGTGCCGGGCGCGCTGCCCGTTTCCAGCGCCGAGCTCACGCGAATGCCGGGCAGGTCCGACAGCAGGAGCATCGTGCGTTCGAGTTCGGTTTGCCGCAGCGGCTTGCCGGGCTCGATCGCGGCGAGCCGCGCGCGCACCATCGATTCCTTGACGGGCGCGCCGGGCGCCATCGTCAGCCGCACGCGGCCGATCTTGCCTTCGAGCACGGTGAACGTGACGTCGCCGTTCGTCACGTCCTGCGGCGGAATCACGACCTGCGCGAGCGGATAGCCGCGCTCGCGATACGCCTGCGCGACCTTCGTGCTCATGGCGTTCAGATCGTTGATCGACACTTCCTGGCCGATCCTGTCGGAAACGAGCGCGAGCAGCGTGTCCGAGGGCAGCGTTTCGTTGCCCGCGAAACGAATGCTCTTCAGCGTGAACTTCTTGCCGTCCGGCACTTCCGGCGCGGCGGCCGGCGGCGCGGGCAGCGCGCTCGAACCGCCCGGCGGCGGCGCGGACGTCGACGGACGCGGCTGCTCGTTGAGCAGCGTGCCCGCGCTCGGCACTTGCGCCGTGCCCGGCATCGGCACCTGCTGCGCCCACGCGGAGAACGCGCTTGCACAGACGATGCCGACGCCCGCCGCACGCGCTTTCGAACGTGAGGAAAAGCATGGGGATTTCGTGGCGTGGTTCACTTCTGCAATCCTCACCGGTGATCGGAAAACGTCTTTCAGCGCGCGACCGAGAGCCGCCAGTTGCCCATCAGATCGAAAGGCGCCCAGTAGAACGGATGAGCGAACTTGCCGTCGGCGAGCACGGCGAGCTGCGCGTCGCGCATCGCGTCGATGGCTTCCTCGCCCTTCGTGAGCGCGCCGTAGAACGTGCGCATGGTGAGCGCGGTCGATTCGTCCGAAACGGGCCACATCGACACGAGCAATGCCGACGCGCCCGCATAGAAGAACGCCCGCGTGAAGCCCATGATTTCGTCGCCGCGCTCGATGCGCCCGAGCGCCGTCTCGCACGCCGACAACGTGACGAGCGCGACGGAATCGAACTTCAGGTTGTAGATGTCCTGCGCGAGCATCGGGTCGGGGCCGTCGGCGGGCTGTTTCGCGGGCGCGAGCAGCACGCGCGAATGCAGCGGATCGATGGTGTCGGCCTGCGCATGCGTCGCCACATGCACGATGCGGCCCTCGGGCGCGTTGTCGCTGAAGGTCTTGCGCGTGACGTCGCCTTGCAGAAAGGTCTCGCGCTGCGCGAAGAGCGGTCCGATCGCGCGGACTTCGGCTTCCGCGCCGGGCAGATCGAATTCCGGCGAGATGCGCGGATTGCCGAACGCGACGAGATTGCTCGCGATGCGCTGCTGCCGCCGCACGAGCTGCACCGCGATGCTCGCCGATGGCGCGAGCGCAAGCGCATGCCGCTGGATCAGAAACCCTTGCGCGTTCCTCAGCGCCTGAAACGGCATGTAATGCAGCGAGCCGTTCGGCACGATGACGATCCGTTCGTTCGGCCGCAAGCCGAGCGGCTGGATCAGGAGCGCATCGAGCTTCGCGCCGTAGGTCAGCGCCTGCGGACGTCCGCGGATGATCGACGTGCGGAAATCTCCGACGGCGAGCGTCATGTCCTTTCGCGGAACCGGCAGCGTGAAGCCCTGAATGCCGTCGCGGCGCACGACCCACGCGATCAGCTTGTCGGGCAGGCCGTGATATTCGACGATCGCCTCGCCGGGATTCAGCGCGCTCGTCACGTCGTCGAGCGAGAGCGCGCGGCCGTTCAGTTGCGTTTCATCGACGTTCGTCGCGAGCCGGTTGCGCACGACATCGAGCAGCGCGCGACTGCGGCTTCTCTCGGAAAGCGCCCACGCCTGCTTGTAGTCGCCGTCCTCGACGACGAGCGCGATCGTTTCCTCGAAGACCGTCTGCGTATCGGAGAACAGGCCGGTCTTGAACTCGTCGCTGCGAAAGCGCGCGCGGATCGTTTCCGAATCGTCGAGCGCGGCGAGCCAGGCTTCGCGCGCCTTGCCGCGGTCGCCGAGCGCGAGATACGCGCGGCCCATGCCCTCGTGCGCCCACAGGTTGTCGTAGCTCGCGTCCGAGCCGCCTTTTGTGGCGCTTGCGGAAAACGCTTCGAGCGCCGCCTGCGGCTTGTGCTCCGCGAGCAGCAGATTGCCTTCGATGCGCCTGCGCAACGGCGCAAGCAACGTGTCCTTCACGCCGGACGTTTCTTCGAACGTGGCGCGCGCGCCGGCCGCGTCGCCGGTCGCGATCTGCGCGTTGGTGATCGAGAGGAGCACCATCGGCCGGTAGCGCGCCGACGCCGTCGCGAGCGCCGCGCGATATTCCCCGAGCGCCGCCGACGGATCGCCGCGCCGCGCCGCGATATCGCCGAGGATCTTGTGCGCGGGCGCGAGCACCTGCTCCGGATTCTTCCCGCCCGCCGCGATGGCTTCCTTCGCGTAGCGTTCGGCATCGTCGAGATCGCCCGCATAGCTGTACGCGATGGCGAGATCGCGCCGCGACAGCGCGGCGAGATGGGCGTTGTCCGTCTCCCGCGCGACGACGAGCGCCCGCGACGCCGCCTCGATGCTCTCGCGGAAATCGCCGCGCTCGGCCGCCGCCACCGACATGCTGCAATACGCGTAGCCGTCGAGCTTCACCTGATCCCGCGCGAGCAGGAGCCGCCCTTCATGCGACAGCGTCGCGATGGTTTCCGCGTCGCGCACGCGGGCTTCGGCCTGACGCGCGGCCGGCGTGAGCGCCTGATCCGCCGTGGCCGCATGCGCCTTCTGCGCCGTCTGCGCGCAGACGTTAAGCATTGCAAAGAGCGCGAGCCCCGCGCATGTCCGCCCGATCGGTTTCACGAACGCCCTCCTCGATGACCGCCGCTTCGCACTGGCGCTACCGGCGAAGCGCCAGCGCGGTGCCCTCACTAGACGAAACACCGCGAGCGATTTGAAAAGCGCGGCGTTTTCGTTCGTCTGTTGTGGTGTCCGAAGCCACTTGCGAAGTCACACGATCCCAATGATGGAGAACCCGCGTCCGCGTCTTTGCGCACTGCTCTTTTGCGCGCTCGCGGCGAGCGCCTGCAAGTCGCCGCCGCCGCCGCCCGCGCCGACGGTCGTGCGTATCAGCGTGAGCGCGCTGGATGGCGCGAATCCCGATCACGCGGGCCGCCCGTCGCCGGTCGTCGTGCGCGTGTACGAGCTGAAGACGACGGCCGCCTTCGACAGCGCCGACTTCTTCACGCTCTACGGCAAAGACCAGGCGACGCTCGGCGGCGATCTCAACGCGAAGAACGAATACGTGCTGCGGCCCGGCGACAGCCGCAGCGTCGAGCAGACGGTGCAGCCCGGCACGAAGTTCGTCGCGGTCGTGGCGGCGTATCGCGACATCGAGCGATCGCGCTGGCGGGCGAGCGCGCCGGTGCCGCCGAACCAGACGACGCTGATGAACGTGCGTATCGACGCCGCCGACGTATCGATCGCCGCGCAGCCCGCGCCGCCGCCATCGGGCAAGAAGAAGTGACAGCGCGCGCCGGTTTGCAAATCCGCCGCGCTGAATCGTTCTTTCAGCATCGAGCCCAAGCCCATACGAGGCACCATGACCTGGCACCAACGCATGATCTGGTCCGAGGGCCTGTTCCTCGAACCCCAGCACTTCCAGCAGCACGACCGCTTCATCGAGCATCTCGTGCGCTCGCACGCGCGCGCGACCGAGGCGTGGTCGTGGGGCTGGGCCGCCGTGATGCTCGACGAAATCGCGCTCGGGCTCGGCAAGATCGCGCTTGCGTCGGCGTTCGGCGTGCTGCCCGACGGCACCGCGTTCTCCTTTCCCGACGACTTCCCCGCGCCGCCGCCGCTCGACATTCCCGCCGGCACGCGCGACGAGCTCGTGTTGCTTGCGCTGCCGCTCGCGCGCGCGGGCGCAAAGGAATTCGACGCCGATGGCGCTGCCGATGGCCGCATCGACGGATTGCGCTTTCGCACGACGGATACTTCCGTCGCCGATATAACGACGAGCACGGACCGCGTCGCGCAGATTCGCGTCGGCGCGCCGAACGTGCGGCTCATGCTCGCGCGCGACGCGACCGACGCCTTCGCGACCATCGGGCTTGCGCGCGTGCTGGAACGGCGCGCCGACAACCGCGTCGTGCTCGATCCCGGCTACATCCCGCCGATGCTCCACGCGCACGCCGACCCGCGTCTCTTCGGCTATGCGCAGGAACTCGCCGGCCTCGTGCATCAACATGCGGACCGCCTGGCGAGCCGCCTCGCGAATCCGGGGCGCGGCGGCGTCGCGGAGATCGCCGATTTTCTGCTGCTGCAAACGCTCAATCGCTTCGAGCCGCAGTACGCGCATCTGTTGCAAGTGCCGCTGCTGCATCCCGAACGCCTGTATCAGACGACGCTCGCGCTCGCCGGCGATCTCGCCGCGTTCGACGAGCGCCGCCGCGTGCTCGCGTATCCGCCGTATCGCCATGACGATGTCGCGACGTCGTTCGAGCCGCTCATGCGCGACGTGCGGCAACTGATCGGCATCGTGCGCGAACCCGACGCCGTCGCGATCGAGCTGCAAAGCCGCAAGCCCGGCGTGCGCGTCGCGCTCATCAACGATCTGGAGCTCGTGAAGAGCGCCGGCTTCGTGCTCGCCGCGAACGCGCAAATGCCGGGCGAAGCGCTGCGCACGCGCTTTCCGACGCAGGTGAAGATCGCGCCCGCTGAAAAGCTGCGCGATCTCGTCAATCTCGCGCTGCCGGGCATCGGCCTGCGCGCGATGCCGGTCGCGCCGCGGCAGATTCCGTTTCACGCGGGCTTTTCCTATTTCGAGCTGGATCGCGGCGGCGAGCTGTGGAAGGAGCTGGAGCAGACCGGCAACCTGGCGATGTACATCGCTGGCGAGTTTCCGGCGCTCGAACTCGAATTCTGGGCGATCCGTCATTGAGCGAGGTCATCGACGAACATGACGAACGACGACGATCCCTTCGCCGGATTCGAATCCGATCAGACGATGATCAAGCCCAACCCCGGCGCGCGGCGGCGCCGCGCGGGCGGCGGAAGCACGCAGGGACCGTTCTCGGCGAGCGGCGCGGCGGCCTCCGGGCAGCGCGCGTTCGACGCCGCCTTCGCGACGGGCGGCGCGGTGAATCCGCTGGTCGCCGCGTGCGCGCCGCTGTTGCAGCTCGCCGCGCGCATCCGCACGATGAGCGCGTGCGCCGATCCCGCCGCGCTGCGCGACGCGCTCGCCGCGGGCGTGCGCCGCTTCGAGGACGAGGCGCGCACCAACGGCATCCCGGCGGAACAGGTGACGGCGGCGCGCTACATCGTCTGCACGATGCTCGACGAAGCCGCGTCGGGCACGCCGTGGGGCGCGGGCGTCTGGGCGCGGCAAAGCCTGCTCGTGACGTTTCACAACGAGGCGTGGGGCGGCGAGAAGGTCTTTCAACTGCTCGCGCGGCTCGCGCAGAAGCCCGCGCAACATCTGCATCTGCTGGAACTGGCGAGCATGGTGCTCGCGCTCGGCTTCGAGGGACGTTACCGCGTGGCGGCGCAAGGCCGGCAGACGCTCGACGCGATCCGCGCGCGGCTGTATCAACTGATCCGCAAGGAGCGCGGCGAACCGGAGCGCGCGCTGTCGCCGCACTGGCAAGGCGTGCCGACGGCGCGGCGGCGCACGACCGACGTGCTGCCGGTTTGGGTCGTCGGCGCGTTCGCGCTGCTCGTGCTCGCGCTGGCGTGGCTCGCGATGAGCTTCCAGCTCGGACGCCTCTCCGATCCCGCGTTCGGCACGCTCGCCTCGATCCGCGCGGGCGCGCAGCGTCCTCTCGTCGTGACGCAGGCGGCGAAACCCCGTCTCGCGGAATTCCTCGCGCAGGAAATCCGCGATGGCCTCGTCGCCGTCGATGACCGCGTCGACCGTTCAGTCGTCACGCTGCACGGCGACAACGTCTTCAAACCCGGCAGCGCCGAAGTGTCGGGGCAGACGCGGCCGCTCATCGAACGGATCGCGGCGGCGCTGAAGGCGGTGCCCGGCAACGTGCTCGTGACGGGCCACACCGACGACCGGCCGATCCGCTCGGCGCGCTTTCCTTCGAACTGGGAGCTGTCGCAGGAACGCGCGGCGAACGTGCGCGACCTGCTCGCGGCGACAATCGCGCCTTCGCGTCTCAAAGCGGAAGGCAAGGGCGACGCCGATCCCGTCGCGCCGAACGATTCGCCCGCCGGCCGCGCGCGCAACCGGCGCGTCGAAGTGACGCTGTTCGCGAAGCCCGGGTCCTGACATGAAAAAAATCCTCTCGAGCCTGTTTCATCCGGTGCTGCTGCTGATCGTCGGGCTGCTGCTCGTTGCGGCTGCGATCTGGATCGCCGGGCCGCTCCTGTCGTTCGCGCACAGCTATCCGCTCGAATCGGCGATGTCGCGTTACATCGCGATCGGCTGCGTCGTGCTGCTCTTCGTGCTGCGGCGGCTCTGGGCCGCGTGGCGCGCGCGGCGCACGCAGGCGGCGCTGTCGGCGGGACTCGCCGCGCAGAGCGAAAGTCCGCGCCGCGAGGCTGCCGCACCGAGCGCCGGCGAAGCGGAAGTCGCGACGCTCGGCAAGCGTTTCGACGAAGCGCTCGCCGTGCTGCGCGAGGCGCGCATTACCGCGTCCGGCAGAAAACCCGGCTGGCGCGACTGGGTCACGCTCTCCGGCCGGCAATATCTGTATCAATTGCCGTGGTACATGTTCATCGGCGCGCCGGGCGCGGGCAAAACCACGGCGCTGGTGCATTCGGGGCTGCGCTTTCCGCTCGCCGAGCGCTTCGGCACCGACAAGATTCGCGGCGTCGGCGGCACGCGCAATTGCGACTGGTGGTTCACCGACGACGCCGTGCTCATCGACACGGCCGGGCGCTACACGACCCACGAAAGCGACCGCGACGCCGACCAGACCGCGTGGCAAGGCTTCCTCGCGCTCCTGAAAAAGACGCGTCCGCGCCAGCCGATCAACGGCGTGCTGCTGACGCTCGCCGTCCCCGATCTGCTCGCCGCGACGCCCGCGAGCACCGACGAAACCGCATCGACCTTGCGCGCGCGCATGCGCGAACTGATGCAGGCGTTCGGCACGCGCTTTCCGGTCTACGTGCTCGTCACCAAGACGGATCTGCTCGCGGGCTTCACGGAGTTTTTCGCGGATATGTCGAAGGAAGAGCGCGCGCAGGTGTTCGGCTTCACGTTTGCCTACGAGCCGAAACGCACGCTCACGCAGGCCGCATTCGGCGAACGGATCGATGCCGAGCTGGACGCGCTCGAAGCCCGGCTCGTCGCGCGTCTGCCGGAGCGCCTGAACGCGGAAAGCGGACTCGCGCAACGCGCCGCGATCATGAGTTTTCCGCAGCAGTTCGCCGCGTTGAAGCCGCTCGTCGCCGATGCGCTGCGCGCGACCTTCGTCCAGTCGAAACACGACGATGCACCGCTTTTGCGCGGCGTCTATTTCACCAGCGGCACGCAGGAAGGCACGCCGATCGATCGCGTGCTCGGCTCGCTCGCGCGCGCGTTCGGCATCGAGCGGGGCGTGCAGCCGCCGCGTCCGTCGAGCGGGCGCAGCTTCTTTCTGGAGCGGCTTCTGACGCAGGTCGTGTTCGCCGAACAGGGACTCGCCGGATCGAATCTGCAATGGGCGCGCAAGCGGCATCTGTGGCGGCTCGGCGCGTATGCGGTCATCGCGGCCGTAACGGCTGGCGTGCTCGCGCTCTGGGGCACGAGCTATGTGCGCAATCGCAGCTATGTCGCGAACGTCGATCACACCGCGCGCGCGGCGAAGGAAGCCGTGGCGGGGACATCGGCGGCGGGCACGAATCTCGTCGCGCTGCTGCCGTTGCTGTCGGCGGTGCGCGGCCTCGCATCGACGCCTCAGGTCGATGCCGCGCATCCGCCGATCGCGATGCAATGGGGCCTCTGGCAAGGCGCGAAACTCGACGCCGCCGCGACGCTCGCGTACGAGCGCCTTCTGACCGATCTGTTCCTGCCGAAGCTCGCGGCGCGCATCGAGGAACAGGCGCGCGGCGCGACGCCCGCGAATCCCGGCTACGCGTACGAAGCGCTCAAGGCGTATCTGATGCTGAATCAGCCCGATCATCAGGATGCCGATGCGCTCAAGGCGTGGATTCTCACCGACTGGGACCGCTCGCTGCCGCGCGAGGTCGGCAACGAGGAGCGCGCGGCGCTCGCCGGGCATCTCGATGCGTTGCTGGCGCGCGGCCTCGTGCATCCGAATCTGCCGTTCGACGAGCGTCTCGTCGCGCATCTGCGCGCCATGCTCGCCGCCAACACGCTCGCGCAGCGCGTGTACGGGCGCGTGAAGCAGCAAGGCGTCGGCGCGGATTATCCGGAGTTCACGATCGCGCACGCGGGCGGGCCGAACGCGTCGCTCGTGTTCACGCGTTCGAGCGGCGCGCCGCTCACGCGCGGCGTGGCGGGGCTTTATTCGTTCGACGGCTATCACAAGGCGTTCCTGAAAGCCGTCGATGAAACCGCCGCCCAGCTCGCCGCCGAAGAGCCGTGGGTGCTCGGCATCCGCGATCAGGGCGGCCTGCCGCGCGGCGATCCGGCGGCGATGCAGCGCATCACCGAGGACGTGCGGCTGCTCTATCTTCAGGATTACGCGCGGATCTGGACCGAGTTCCTGAACGATGTCCGCATCGTGCGCGCCGACACGCTGTCGCAATCGACGCAGATCGCGCGCATTCTCTCCGCGCCCGATTCGCCGCTCGCCGCGCTCGCGAAGGCGGCGTCGCGCGAAACGACGCTCGGCGCGAAGCCCGAAAGCGAAACGACCGTCGTCGATCGCGCGGGCGACAAGCTCGGCGCGGCGCGCGAAAAGCTGCTGAAGGTGATTCGCGGGGCCGATCCGACGCAGATCGCGCCGGTCGCGCCGGGCGCTCAACTGGAAAGCATCGTCGATGACCGGTTCACCGGCCTGCGCGCGCTCGTGACGAGCCCGGGCGCGGGGCAGCCCGCGCCGATCGCGCAGACGCTCGCCGTCATCAACGATGTCTACACGTATCTCAGCGCCACCGACGAAGCCCTGCAGCAGAAGACCGCGCCGCCGCCATCGGACGCGCCGGCGAAGCTGCGCACGCAGGCCGCGCGCATGCCCGAGCCGATCCGCACCGCGCTGCTCGATCTCGGCAACCAGGGCGCGGCGCAGTCGCAGGAGGCGCGGCGCGTGAATCTGTCGGCGGACCTGAAGGAGTCGATCGCGGCGTTCTGCGTTCGCGCGGTCGGCGGGCGTTATCCGTTCAACCCGAATTCCGCGCGCGACGTGCTGCCTGAAGACTTCGGCACGCTGTTCGCGCCGGGCGGCAGGTTCGACGATTTCTTCCAGAAGAACCTCGCGCCCGACGTCGATGTTTCCGCGAAGCCGTGGGCGTTCAAGAAGTCGGATTCGTCGGCGTCGCAGATCAGTCCGGCCGGTCTGGCGCAGTTCGAGCGCGCCGCGACGATCCGCGGCGTGTTCTTCCGCGGCGGCGGCAAGTCGCCCGCGCTCGCGCTGCAGTTCAAGCCGCTCGACATGGACCCGTCGATCCTCTCCTTCACGCTCGACGTCGACGGGCAAGTGCTCACCTACGCGCACGGCCCGCAGATCGCGACCGCGATTCAGTGGCCCGGCACGCGCGGCTCGGGACGCGTGAGCCTGCAACTCACGCCGCCGCCGACGAGCGGCGCGAGCAATCTGGTGTTCGAGGGGCCGTGGGCGCTGTTTCGCATGTTCGACCGGCTCGACGTGCAGCCGACCGATCAGCCGGAGCGCTTCATCGTCACGTTCGATGTCGAAGGGCGCAAGACGCGCTTCGAAGTGACGGCGAACAGCGTGGAGAATCCGTTCCGGCTCGCCGATCTGCGCAAGTTCTCCTGTCCGGAGCGGCTATGAACGACGCGCTCGGCGGCACGCTCGCGGACGACGGCGCGGCGATCGCAGGCTGGTACGGCAAGCTGCCGTCGCTCGGCGATTTCGCGGCGCGGCGGCTGTCGGACGCGTTTGTCGCGCCGTGGGACGCATGGCTCGCCGAGCGCGTCGGCGAAACGCAGCTCGCGCTCGGCGACGCGTGGCTCTCGATCTATCTGACGTGCCCGGTGTGGCGCTTTTTCGCGATGCCCGGCGCCATCGCGCCGACGCTGGGCGCATGCTGGACGGGCGTGGTGATGGCGTCGGTGGACCGCGTCGGGCGGCATTTTCCGTTGACGATCGCGGCGTCGCTGCAGGCGGCGCCATCGACGGGCGGCGAAGTCGCCGCGCTCTGGCAATGGCTTTCGGCGATCGAGAATGTCGCGCTCGCCGCGCTCGATTTCGATCACAGCATCGAGCGGCTCGACGAACAGCTCGCCGCGCTGCCGGTGCCGCAGCCGGCGAACGCCGGCACGCGCGCCGCCATGCTCGACGAACCGTGGATCGCGCAATCGGCCGCGACGCTGCCCGATTCACTCGCGCGCACGCTCGCGCCGCTCTGGCAAACCGAGATCCAACGGATGAGCCTGTGGACCGCCGCGCAGACGGCGCCCGCTCCCGACGAGCCCGACGAGCCCGACGAGCCCGACGATCGCGACGATCGCGCGCCGCGCCCGATCACGATCTGGCCGGCGTACGGCCTGCCCGACACGGCGCTTTTCATCACCCTGCTGCGGGACTGCGGATCATGAATGCGACGGGCAGGCTACCGGAAGAAGGCGGCGGCACGACCGGCAACGCCGGCAAGACCGAAACCAATCCGGGCGACGCGGGCGACGACAAGACGGTGATCGTCAGCGGCGCGCGCGTGCGTCGGTCCGACGTGGCGGGCGCGGGCGCGCCTTCATCGACGTCCGACGCGCCGCCCGCGCACAGCATCCTGCCGCCCGGCACGCGGCTCGGCGAGTTCGAGATCGTGCGGCTCATCGGCGAGGGCGGCTTCGGCATCGTCTATCTGGCCTTCGATACTTCGCTCGACCGCTACGTCGCGGTGAAGGAATACATGCCGGCGGCGCTCGCCTCGCGCGTCGGCGTGACGCAGGTTCAGGTCAAGTCCGGCCGCTACGAGCCGATGTTCCGCGCCGGTCTCAAGAGCTTCATCAACGACGAGGCGCGGCTGCTCGCGCGCTTCGATCATCAGTCGCTCGTGAAGGTGTACCGCTTCTGGGAGGCCAACGGCACCGCCTACATGGCGATGCCCTACTACAAGGGCGTGACGCTCAAGGAAACGCTCCGGGCGATGAAAAAGCCGCCCGACGAAGCCTGGCTGCGCGCGCTGCTCACGCCGCTCATCGACGCGCTCGCCGTGCTGCACGCGTCCGACTGTTTTCATCGCGATATCGCGCCGGACAACATCATCCTGCTGGAGGAAAGCCATCGGCCGGTGCTGCTCGATTTCGGCGCGGCGCGGCGCGTGATCGGCGACATGACGCAGGCGCTCACGGTGATTCTCAAGCCGGGCTACGCGCCGATCGAACAGTACGCCGAAGTGCCGTCGATGCGGCAAGGACCGTGGACCGATCACTACGCGCTCGCCGCGCTCGTGTATTTCGCGATCACCGGGCGAACGCCGCCGCCTTCGGTCGGGCGCGTGGTCAAGGACAGTTATCAGCCGCTCGCGAAACTGGCGGCGGGCCGTTACTCCGACCGATTCCTGAAGGCGATCGATCATGCGCTCGCGGTTGCGCCCGCGCATCGGCCGCAGACCGACCGGCAGTTCGCCGCCGAGCTCGGCATTTCGCTCGACGACGCGCCCGCGCCGCGCACGGCGAAAAGCGCGGCGCGCAGGCGTATCGGCTGGGCGGCCGGCGCCGCGTGTCTGCTCGGCGCGGCGGCGACGCTCGGATGGTTCGTGCCGCGCTTGACGTCGCATCATGCGCCTTCGGCCGAGCGCGTCGCTGCTTCGGCGGTCGTCCCGGCTTCGGCGCCTGCGCCGGAGGTCGCGCCCGAAGCGCCGCCGCCTCCGCCGCCCGCCGCGCTGCCGCCTTTCACGCCCGATGGCGAATTCGCGCGCATCGTTTCGCTCGCCGATCCGTCGTTCGATGTCAAGGTGGACGTGCCCGTCGCGCGCGCCGTCGTCGACCGCGACTTGTTGCGCTTCGCGATCACGAGCAATCGCGACGGCTATGTGTATGTGTTCGTCGTCGATCCGGCGAATCAATATCTGCAACTGTTTCCGAACGCGCTCGATAGCGACAATCGCATCGGCAGGAAGAAGCGTCTCGTGCTGCCGCGTCCGAGCTGGCCGATGCAGGCGGGCGAGCCCGTCGGCGCGAATCATTTCGTCGCGATCGTTTCCGCCGCGCCGCGCGAGTTCCCGGCGCTCGGTCTCGCGCACGACGCCGTCTTCGCCAGTCTCTCGCCCGAGGCACAGAACGCGGCGGCCGCGCAGCGGACGCTCAGCGCATCGCCGTTCGCGGGCGTGCCGGCGTGCGGCGGCAACGCGCCGTCGTGTCCCGTCGCGTATGGCGCGGCGACCTTCAAAATCGATGTCGTCCGTTCGTCTAAATAGAGAAATTCGAATCGAAAGCGAAGCGCTTCGGCCGCGAGACGAGGGCACCATGGCATCACGAACGAGCGGCGTCGCCGCGCAGCCGGGCATCGCGCCGGGCGCTTCATCCGGAACGGCGCATCCGCTCGCCGCCTTCGCCGCCCTTGCGTTGACCGCGGCCACGCTCGCCGGATGCGCGGGCGCGCCGCCCTCGCCCGCCGTGCGCGCCGATGAGGCCGCGCCGCCCTCCGCGCCAGGCGACGACGCGCGCATGGTCAGCGCGACAGGCGCGGAGCCGGGCATCGCGAATCCGTCGCCGGCGAGTCCGTCGGCGTCGGTCGGCATGAACGCCACGCCTTTCGCGACGAAGAACGCACTCTATACGCCCGTCGCCTTCGCGAGCCTGCCCGGCTGGGCGACCGACAACGTCGCCGAATCCTGGGACGCGTTCCGGCGCAGTTGCGGCGTGCTGAGCGGCAAGCCGGCGTGGGCGGCGCCCTGCGCGGCCTCGCGCGGCGTGGATGCGCGCAACGCCGCCGCGGTGCGCCGCTTCTTCGAGGACAACTTCACGGTCTATCAGATCCTCAATGTCGACAGAAGCGCGCGCGGCGTCCTGACCGGCTATTACGAGCCGATCCTGAAGGGCAGCCGCGAGCGCCGCGCGCCGTATGTCTATCCGGTCTACGGCGTGCCGACCGACATGCTGTTCCTCGACGCCCGCCGCCTGCCGCCCGGCGCGCGCGGCACGCCGGTTCCGGCGCGCATCGAAGGACGCAACGTCGTTCCGCTGTCGACCGTATCGATGAGCGGCAAGACGTACACGCTGCGCGTCGGCGACAGCGTGCCGGACATCCGCGACAAGAAGCTGCGGCTGCGCCGCGAAGGCGCGGATATCGTGCCCTACTACGCGCGCGCCGATATCGAGCGCGGCATGAGCCGCGCGCCCGTGCTCGCCTATGTGGAAGACCCCGCGATGCTCTACTCTATGCAATTACAGGGCGCGGGAAAGATCGTGCTGCCCGACGGCAAGAGCGTCATCCGTCTCGCCTATGCGGAACAGAACGGCTTCGCGTTCAATCCGCCCGTCGCGAGCGCGGGAAGCAAGGGTCGCAAGATTCTGGTGCGCGGCGTGGAGATCGATCTGGAAGAAGGCAGCGTGAGCACGCAGAACGCAAAAAACGATGTCGGCGGCGCGGCTTCCGACGATGTGCCTCAGTCCTCGCTCCTGCGCGGCGCTCAGGACGCGGACGCGGACGGCGCATCGCCCGCCGTGCATGGCGACGCCGACGGTCCGCCGCAATCGCCGCTGCTGCGCGGCTTCACGCTCGCGAAGAGCGCCGCCGTTCCCGCCGCGCGTCCGGCGCGGGTGAGCGCGCCGGCCGCGCCATCCGACCGCGCCACGGACAAGACCGCGACGCCATCGCTCGCGAAGAGCGCGCCGATCGGCTATGCCTTCGCGGCATCGGACCCGAGCTACGTCTTTTTCCGCACGATCCCCGATTCGCCCGCCGGACCCATCGGCGCATTGGGCGTGCCGCTTTCCGCCGGGCGCTCGGCCGCGATCGATCCGCGCACGACGCCGCTCGGCGCGCCCGTCTTCGTCAACGCGAGCGAAGGCGGGCCGGCGGGCGCATCCATCACGCGCCTGCTCATGGCGCAGGACGCGGGCGGCGCGATTCGCGGGGCCGTGCGCGCCGATTATTTCTTCGGCACCGGACCGCAGGCCCAGCAGCAGGCGAGCCGCATGAAGCAGCCGACGCAAATGTGGGTGCTCTTGCCGAAGGGCTTGCGCATCTCCGCGAAGGAGACCGGCGTGCGCGTGCGCGGCGGGCCCGCGATGCCGAGCGCGGATTGCGTCGTCAGCGATCCCGACCTGTGCGTCGACGATACGCAATGACGGAACCTATCGGGGAAGCGCATGAGGTTTCTCGTCGCCGATGACCACGAACTGATCCGCCAGGCCGTCAAGGCGCTTTTGCGCGGCATCGATCCGGACGCGCAGTTCGACGAAGCCGACAACTGGGAGACGCTCGCCGCCGCCGCGCGTCCGGAAGCGAATCACGATCTCGCGATCGTCGATCTGCACATGTCGGGCATGGAAAGCGCGGCGTCGCTCTCGGCGCTGCTGAAGGCGAATCCGGCGCTGCCGCTCGTGGTGCTGTCGGCGGAAGAATCCGTCGACGAGATGCGCGCGGTGCTCGCCGCGGGCGCGCTCGGCTTCGTGCCCAAGCGCGAGCCCGCCAACGTGATGGTCAAGGCGATCGAGCTCGTGCTGTCCGGCGGCGCGTATGTGCCGATCGAGGCGCTGAGCCTGATCGATCCGTCGCCGTCGCGGCTCGCGCGCCAGAGCGCCGCCGAACGTCCGCGCCCGATGACGAACACGGCGGCGCCCGCGCTCGCGCCGCATCATCTGCATCTGATGGAAAACCTGTCGCCGCGTCAGCGCGAAATCATGCGGCTCGTGCATCGCGGCTGCACGAACAAGATGATCGCGCGCGAATTGCAGGTCGCCGAAGGCACGGTCAAGGTTCATCTCTCCGTGATTTTTCGTGCGCTCGGCGTGCACAACCGTTCTTCGGCGATCGCGCTCATCAACGGCTGGCTGCAAGGCGGGCGCACGCTCTGAGCGGCGCGCCGCGCTCAGGCCGCTTCGTCCTGTCCGCGCGGCTGAAGCAGCATGTCGAGCGTGCGGCGCAGGCGCGTCGGCGTAACGGGCTTGTGCAGGACCGGCAAACCGGCGGCGACGAGCGCCGCGAGGCCGGGCGACGCCATGTCGCCCGTAATCACCACGCTCGCCGGCTCGCCGTGGCCGCGCCGCCGCAACGCCTCGCGCACGGCCTGAAGCACTTCCGCGCCGGTCTCGTGGCGGTCGATCTGGTAATCGCACAGCAGCACGTCCGGCACGAAGCCCTCGGAAATGGCGCGCACCGCCGCCAGCTCGTCGCGACAGCCGCGCACGCTGCATCCCCAGCGCGTGAGCAAGGCGCTGAGCGCATCGAGATTCGCGGGATCGTCGTCGACGCACAGCACATGGCGTCCTTCGATGCATCCGATGACCGGCAGCGGCGCGCACAGACTCGACGTAACGAGATTCGCATCGCCGAAGCGCACGGGCACGCGGATCGTCGTGCCGCGTCCCGGCTCCGAGCGCAGCGTCGGCTCGCCGCCGAGCAGCCGCGTCAGACGGCGCACCGTCGCGAGACCGAGGCCGTGTCCCTCGCGCGCGCCGTGATGCGCGAGCGGCGCCTGATAGAAGTCCTCGAAGACGAGCGCGTGTTCGTCGGGCGCGATGCCGATGCCCGAATCGCGCACTTCGATATGACCTTGCTCCGGATCGCCGCCGTGACGCACGCCGATCCATATCGAGCCGCGCTCGGTGTAGCGCACGGCGTTCGACACGAGATTGCCGATCACGCGTTCGAGCAGCACCGGATCGGTGAAGGCGACGCTCGACGTCGGCGCGATGCGCAACGCCAGCCCCTTCGCGGCGGCGGCGGGCCGGAACTGCCGCTCGATGCGCGCGAGCAGCTCCGACATCAGGAAATGCTGCGGAATCACCTGCGTGACGCCGCTTTCGATGCGCGCGAGGTCGAGCACCTGATTGAAGAGCTGATTCAGCGCGTCGACGTTGGCGATGATGTGCTGCGCGGAGTCATCGCGCTCCTGCGCGCTCGCGCGGCCGTCGGTGAGTGCCTGCGCGAGCAGGCCGATCGCGTGAAGCGGCTGGCGCAGATCGTGACTGGCGGCCGCGAAAAAACGCGTCTTCGCAAGGCTCGCTTCCTCGATCACGCTTTTCTGCAGCGCGATGGTTTGCGCGAGCCGCTCCTGCTCGACGCGCGCCTTCACGATGCCGCGAAAAAGACGCCGATACTGCGAGCCGAAAAGATGGATCGCGACGACGAACACGGCAAGCACGACGCCCAATCCGAAACGGCCATCGGCGGGCTGCATCAGGCTCGCAATCGTGACGGGCAGAAGCAGCGTCAGCACCGCGCCCGACAGGTTGCGCACGCTCAATCCGTTCGAACCGTAGGCAAGCGCGGCCAGCGTGACGAGCAGAACGGCCTGCGCGGCGACCGATCCGGCGGATTCGTTCTGGAACGCGAAACAGATCGCGATGCCCGGCGCCGCGTGAAGCAGCACGTTTCGCAGCGCATGCAGGCCGATCCATCGACGCGCGCCGAAACGAAGCGGATCGTGACGCCGCCAGGCCCAAAGACCGATCGCGAGACCATTCGCGCCCGCGTGGAAGAGCACGCAGCCGAAGACGAGCCATCCGGCGTGCGGGCGTGACAGCAATGCCGGATAGAAGAGCGCGATCGCGCAGCAATGCGCGATGAAGGATGCGGGGTCCGCCGCGTAGAGCGCACTGGCGACGTCCTCGTCGGTCTCGCCGTGCTCACGATCGCCTTGCATCTGTCATCCCCTTGCTGCGTTGATCCGCCCGGTTTACCCGAAAGTTCTAGTCGACGGATATGACTAACTTCATATTGGTCGTTTAATAGGAGAAAACCATACTCATCACGTTGCCACCGATTTGAGGGGATTGACAACGTGGAGACCTTGACAATGAATCCCGTCCAGGAGACGGGTGCGCCCTCGATGCTCACCGACCTTTGGCGCCGGCGCACGCATCTGTCGCAGGACGAAATGGTTTCGATCTACAACCTCGTGAAAGGCGCGTTGCGCGGCTATCATCCGCCCGAGCTGCAATCGCTCAAGGAGGACAAGGAAGAACTCGTCGCGCAGTTCATCTACGCGAAAGTGCTGCGGCTCGAACCGGGCCACGGCGAATCGCACGCGAGCGAGCACAGCGCGCCGTCGAGCGGCTACGCCGTATGCACGTATTTCAGGCGCTTTCTGATCGATTGTCTGCGCAGCGCGAGCAATCAGCGCGATGTGTCGATGGAACTCGACGGCGTCGCCGCGCAGATAGACGAGCACGCGCACGCGCCCGACGATCCTGTCGCCTCGGTGCTGATGCAGTACGGCCTCGACGAAGCGCGCGTGCGGCGTCTCGCGCGCGCGTTCATCGACGGCCTGGACCGGTACGAGCAACTGGTTCTCGCGGGCACGCTCGGATGGTGCTCGGAGGACAAAGGCGGCCTGTTCGCGCTCGCGACGCGGCATCACATCCCTTCGTACCACTATCGGGCCGTGAGGCTCGGCGTGACGCTCAAGAAGTCGGCGCAAAGCGCGGATTTCGCCGCGACGAAGATCGGCAGATGGATCGGCGGCACGCTCGGCATCGCGATCAGCGCCGACAATCAGGCCGCGATTCTGCTCGTGCTCAATCTGCTCGCGGTCGAGTCGGCGGGCTGAGTGTCAGCGATTGCCGGTCAGCGCGAACTCCGTGGTCTTCACGGCTTGCGCGAGATAGTCGACGAACGAAGCGATGCGCGCGGAGATCGCCGTGTTGCGATAGTAGACGGCGCTGATCGGCTGCCGCACTTCCTGCGTATGACGCGCGAGAATCTGCACGAGCCGCCCTTCGCGCCGGTCGCGCAGCGTCATGAAGTCCGACAGGCACACGATGCCCGCACTCTCCAGCGCGAGATGCCGCAGCGTCTCGCCGCTCGACGAAGCGATGCTCGGCTTGATGCGATACGGCTCGTCATCGCGCCCCGCGAGCGGCCAGACGTTGAGCGATTCCGGCTGCGTGAAGCCGAGCAGCGCGTGATTGGCGAGCTCGTCGACGCGCTTCGGATGCCCGTGCGTTTCCAGATAATGCGGCGTCGCCAGCACGCGAATGCGGCTGCTGCCGATCGGACGGCTATGCAGCGTCGAATCCTTCAGCTTGCCGATGCGGATCGCGACATCGGTGCGGCGTTCCAGCAGATCGATCACGCCTTCGTTGCTGTTCAGCTCCAGCTCCACATGCGGATAGCGCTCGCGATAACCCGCGACGAGCGGCACGATGACATGCAGCATGAAGGGCGTCGCGGCATCGACGCGCAACAGGCCCGACGGCCGTTCGCGGCGCGCGGCGACCTGCTCTTCGGCGCTCTCCACCGCGTCGATGATCTCGCGCGCATGCTGCAGGAAGCTCCTGCCCTCTTCCGTCAGTTCGAGGCGGCGCGTGGTCCTGCGCAGGAGCGTCGTCTGCAGTTTCTCTTCGAGGCGGCCGAGCGTGCGGCTCGCGCCCGAAACCGTCTGATCCAGTTGCTCCGCAGCCGCCGTGATGGAGCCTGTATCGACGACCGTCGCGAAGGTCTGAAGCTCGTCGAGCGTGACTTTCATAATTGAGTTTTTTTCAAGGATGGCTCCTTTATAAACCCGTCCTTTTGCAAAAGTAAAGCCGCCATTCGATCTCGGTTAGGCTCTTTCGGCCAAAGCGTCGTTCGCAGAAGACGTGCGGCTTGCCGATCGATCGCCGAGACACTAAGACATACTGAGCGAGTGCTTGCGGCGTCACGATGGAAAGGAAGGTGCATCATGAGCAAGAACATCATTTTCTGCGCGGATGGAACCTGGAACGGTCCCGACACCGATCACGACAACGACGGCACGCCGGATCCCACGAACGTATTCAAGGCGTTCATGCTGCTGTCCGGCGAACCGGACCCCGCGTCCACGCTGCTCGCCTCCGAACAGGAAATCGCCGAAGCGGGGCCGGACGGACAGGTCGCGAAATATCTGCATGGCGTCGGCGATTCGCGCAACGTCATCGCGAAACTCGTGGGCGGAGCATTCGGCGATGGCATCATCGCGCGCATCGTGCGGGGCTATACGTTCATATCGCGTCACTACCGGCCGGGCGACCGCATCATCCTGATGGGCTTCAGCCGCGGCGCGTACACGGCGCGCGCGCTCGGCGGAATGATCGCGAGCGTCGGCGTGCTCGACACGAGCCGCTACGACGTGAACGACAAGGCGCTCGCGTATCGCATGGGCATACTCGCGTGGCGCAAGTATCGCGAGGCGAGACCGCCGGCGCGCAACGCGGGCGGACTGCGGGGGTTGCTCGAAAAGATCGTCAATTTCGATCCGAAGCTCGCGTTAGCGAGACTGCAGCCGGACGACACGCTGCCCGTCGATGAAATTCGCGCCATCGGCGTCTGGGATACGGTCGGCGCGCTCGGCATTCCGATTTATCTCGACAGCAAGGATTCGACGGTCGATCTGTTCCGCTTCGCCGATACCGCGCTCAGCCCGAAGGTCAAGTTCGGCATTCACGCGATCAGTCTCGACGAGCAGCGCGGCGATTTCACGCCGACGCTGTGGGATTCACGCGAGGGCATCACGCAGGTGCTGTTCGCGGGCGCTCACGCGGATGTCGGCGGCGGTTATCCGAATGCCGAATCGGGGCTTTCGGATATCGCCTGCGAATGGATGCTGAAGCGCCTCGCCGATCCGGCCATCGGCATGCGTCTGAAGACGCCGCCCTGGTCCCTGCAGCCGGATTTTCTCGGCAAGTCGCATTCGCCGTGGACGGAGCCGCCCTTCTCGCTGCGTCCATTCGGGCCGCGCGGCCCGTTCGCGTTTCCGCAGGACATTGGCGCGCATGTGTCGGTCGCGCAGCGTTTGGGCCTCGTGATGGTGGCGGGCAAGCCGGTGCCGGTTCCCAACACGTACTCGCCCGCCGTGCTCGGCACGCTCTTCCCGGCGCACACCAACTGGATCACGACCTGAAAAAGTTGCGGGCCCGGGACTTTCGTTCCCGGGCCCGCTTCCTACGCCACTTCGCTAGTGCCACTTCGCGCTCTTATGGCGATTTCGGCCAATGACGTCCCACAGCTTGCGCGCCTCTTTCTGCACCGATTTCGCGTGTTCCTCGTGGTGAGGCTCCGCGTCCCCGGGAGCAGCCGTCGCGCCGCGTTTCGGGCGCTTGAACATATCGGCGAATCTCATCGCAACCTCCTTTCGCGGCAGGCACACCGCAAAAACAGTCTACTCCGGCTGGCGCGAAACGGCGTCTCAAGCCGCCGACGCGATGCCGCGCGGCTGCGTCAGCATCGCGGGCTGCAGGATTTCGTCGAGTTGCAACGGGCTCAACAGCCCTTTTTCGATGACGATCTGCGCCACGCTCTTGCCGGACACGAGCGCTTCCTTCGCGACTTCCGTCGAATGCGTGTAGCCGATATACGGATTGAGCGCCGTCACGATGCCGATCGAGCTTTCGAGGATCGCGCGCAAGCGGTCGCGATTCGCGCTGATGCCGTCGACGCATTTCGACGCGAGCGTGAGGCATCCCGCGCGCAAATGCGCGATGCTCTTGAAGAGACTGTGCGCGATGATCGGCTCGAACGCATTGAGCTGAAGCTGGCCCGCCTCGGCGGCGAAGCTCACGGTCACATCGTTGCCGATGACTTCGAACGCGATCTGATTGACAACTTCCGGAATCACCGGATTCACCTTGCCCGGCATGATGCTCGACCCGGCCTGCACCGGCGGCAGGTTGATTTCGCCGAGTCCCGCGCGCGGTCCGCTCGACAGCAGACGAAGATCGTTGCAGGTCTTCGAGAGCTTGACCGCGACGCGCTTCAGCACACCGGAAAGCTGCACGAATGCGCCGACGTCCTGCGTCGCTTCGACGAGATTCGGCGATGTCGTCAGCGCGATGCCGGTCACGTCGCTCAAATGCCTGCACGCGAGCTGCGCGTAGCGCGGATGCGTGTTGATGCCCGTGCCGATCGCGGTGGCGCCGAGATTGATTTCGCAGATCAGTTTCGCCGCTTCCTTCAAGCGCGCTTCGTCCTCGCCGAGCATCACGGCGAAGGTGCTGAACTCCTGGCCGAGCGTCATCGGCACCGCGTCCTGAAGCTGCGTGCGGCCCATTTTCAGATCGTCGCGGAACTCGAGCGCCTTGCGTTCGAACGATGCGCGCAGCACGCCCATCGCTTCGATCAGTTGCATGATGCCCGCGTACGTGGCGATCTTCAGTGCGGTCGGATAGACGTCGTTGGTGCTCTGGCCGAGGTTCACGTCCTCGTTCGGGTGCAACACGCCGTATTCGCCGCGTCGATGCCCGAGATGTTCGAGCGCGAGATTGGCGATGACTTCGTTCGCGTTCATGTTCGTCGACGTGCCCGCGCCGCCCTGAATCACATCGACGACGAAATGCTCGCGCGCCGTGCCCGAGCGCACTTGCCTGCATGCGTGCACGATGGCCTGCATTTTCACTTCGCTCAGCACGCCGAGTTCGTGGTTGGCGAGCGCGGCCGCCTCCTTCACGCTCGCCAGTGCATCGACGAGATTCGGGTAAGCGGAAATGGCGATGCCGGTGATCGGAAAGTTCTGCAGCGCGCGCAGCGTGTGCACGCCGTAGTACGCGTTGGCGGGCACGGCGAGATCGCCGAGCAGATCGTGTTCGATACGTTCGATGGGCGCGAGCATGAATTTCCGTCCTGACTTGGGATGACGCACGAACGATCGGTCATAACCGGCGCGCGCGCTCGGGAATGGCAGGCGCATCGAAGTCGATGCGCCGCTTTCTTGTGTCAGGTTGGAATCTTAGGGAAGGCAGAAAAAACGTGAATGCTACTGTCGCATACGGCTATGCAACTTTTGCATGACGTCCAGACCCGCGTTGGTCAGTTGGTTGGACGCAGGTAGGTGAGCAACATGTCGAGATGCATCTCCGCGATCGCGTGCTGACGTTCGGGCTCGGCGTAATTGCGGCCGGTGAACATGTCGATGGTGAAGCGGTTCGACACGATGTAATAGCCCATGCCGACGAGCGTCACGTAAAAATCGAGCGGATCGACGCCCTGACGAAAGTGTCCGGCGGCGGCGCCACGTTCGAGCGTCGCGCGCAGCAGATCGACCACTGGCGAAATGGTCTCGCGCAAATGGCTCGAACGCTCCAGATAACGGCCTTCGTGCAGATTCTCGTTGTTGATGAGACTCAGCCACTGAGGGTTTTCCCGCAGATGCGTCCAGATCGAATGAGCCAGTTCGCGGACCGCTTCCGCTGGTTGCAGGCCGGACAGATTGAGGCCTTGCTCGCGTTGCGAAAACTGCATGTACATCGCTTCGAGCACGGCGACGTAGAGCCCTTCCTTGCTCGCGAAGTAGTAGTAGAGCATGCGCTCGTTCGTGCCCGCGGCCGTGGCGATGGCGTCGACTCTCGCGCCCGCGAGGCCGAACTTCGTGAATTGCTCCGTGGCGGCTTCCAGAATGCGCCGCCGCGTCCCCTCGGGGTCTCGTTTTGTTCGTTGTTCGCTCATATCTTTGCGGCTACGGATCGAATTACGATTGTCATTTTGATAGATGACATTATGCCGACCGTAATGGGCCAGAGCATAGATCCGAGTATAAGTAATCTTGCCGCCTTGACGACGAAAAAATGAAACGCTAGCGATATCGTCGAATCGATGAGAAACCATAGGAAACCGTCAGTCCAGCTTGACTCTCGCCGCGGCAGGCGGCCGCCTCCCTGCGCCGTAATCCAGAAAACGGTCCGGCGCAAGATGCTTGCGGTAAAGCGTCGCATGCATCGATTTTGCGACGAGGCGCAAGCAAAACTCACCGCTCTTTCGAACCTTAGAGCACCCGCTGCTCACGACCGCACAGTCATACATGGAAACGCAGGAATGAACATGTCCTCGAATCGACGACTCGAACAAGCGCGACGCCTGTTGGCCCTCGCACAAACGGGACTGCACTATACGAACGGCGCATTCGACAAGGAACGCTACGAAGAAATAGCGACGATCGCGCATGAACAGCTTGCCGAGATCGCATCGATGAAAGCGGGCGAAGTGGCGGAGCTTTTCGCATTCGAGTCGGGTTATGCGAACCCGAAGCTCGACGTCAGATGCGCCGTGTTCAACGAGTCCGGGCACATCCTGCTCGTGCGCGAAGCAGCCGATGGATTGTGGTCGCTTCCCGGCGGCTGGGCGGATGTCGGCCTGTCGCCTGCGGAGAATGCCGCGAAGGAAGTGCGTGAGGAAAGCGGCTATACGGTCGACATCGTGCGGCTGCTGGCCGCGTGGGATACGGCGAAGCACCCGCATCCGCCGTCGGTCTTTCACATCTGGAAGCTCGTCTTTCTCGGCGAGATCGTGGGAACCGGCAATGTGATCGGCGTGGAAACCGATGCCGTCGAGTTCTTCAGTCTCGACGACCTTCCGCCGCTGTCGCTGGGCCGCATCATGCCCGCGCAGATCCGGCGTCTGGACGGGCTGCGACGCGGCGGCGAAGTCGACTTCGACTAAAGCGAATTCTGATGGGCTTCGACCAGATCGGCCATGCTGTTGAAGCGGAAGTCGATCTTCGGCTGAACGCCCGGGTCCATCGTCGCGCCGAAGCCGGGCTGCGAATGACGGCGATAAATCCAGCACGATGCAAGGCCAAAACCATTCGCAGGCTTGTGATCGTGGAAAAGGCTTTCGGCCGTATGCAGGATCTTTTCCTTGCGGATTCCGCGCTCGCCCAGCTTTTCCAGCATGTATTCGAAATTGCGCGGCGAAGGCTTATAAGATCCGATATCTTCCGCCGTAATGATTGCGTCGAACTCCACCTGTAGCCTTGCATTGCTATGGGCAAAGCTCTCATTGTCGACATTCGACAGAATCACGAGCTTGTAATGCTGCTTCAGATATCGAAGGGCATCGGCGGAATCGGGGAATGCGGGCCAGTCGCGAATCGAGCGGCCATAGACCATGCAATCTTCCTGAGTGAAAGAAACGCCCCACTCTTCCGCGAGCCGCTTGTACACGATAGCCAGTAACTCCTGATAGCGCTTGCCCGGCGTGTACTTCTGTTGCGACGACTCGTGACGCGCATGGGCCTCGAGCACCTGATCGCGAGTCAGCGCGGGCTGAACGCGATCCAGCAGCGGACGCAGCGCTTCGAAGATACCGGTTTCCCAGTCGATCAGCGTGCCGTAGCAGTCGAAGGTCAGCGTATCGAAGTCAGTCAGTTTCACAGTCGCTCCTGTCGGTCGATGAAGATGATTGGATCACGAAGTTTGGCGCTCCGTGATGTTACATAACCGTGCGATTTCGGGTATTGATCACATGAACTTGGTGTATCGTCGGTTCGCAGCAGTGATACGCCAGCTTATGATCCTATGAAACTTCAGGTTATCTTTTCAGATGCCAAACAACACACCCGAACCACAAGCCGTCTGTGATCCTATTTCCCGAAGCGCGATCTTCATCGTCGCCACCGTGGCGCGCGGCGAAGGCAAGGCCGATGTCGTGCGCTCATGGTGCGGCGACATCGCGGCGCTGGTCCGCGCGGTCGGCACGCGCGCGCCGACCGCGAATTTGTCCTGCGTATGCGGCTTCAGCGCCGATGCGTGGGACATGCTCTTCGGCGCGCCGCGCCCCGCGTCGCTGCATCCGTTTCGCGAGTTCGGCTCGGGCGAGCGCCGCGCGATCGCGACGCCCGGCGACATCCTCATGCATATCCGCGCGGATCACATGGACCTTTGTTTCGAGCTCGCCGCGCAGATGCTCAACAAGCTCGGCGATGCAGTGACGGTCGTCGATGAAGTGCATGGCTTTCGCTACTTCGATCTGCGCGACATGGTGGGCTTCGTCGATGGCACCGAGAACCCGACAGGAAAGAGCGCCGCGCATTACACGATCATCGATGAAGAAGATCCCGATTTCGCCGGCGGCAGTTATGTGATCGTGCAGAAGTATCTGCATAACCTGGATGCGTGGAATGGCCTCACCGTCGAGCAACAGGAACTGATCATCGGACGCGAAAAGTTATCCGATGTCGAACTGGACGATTCGATCAAGCCGTCGTGCTCGCATAGCTCGCTCACGACGATCGAAGAGAACGGCAAGGAAGTGAAGATCCTTCGGCATAACATGGCGTTCGGACGTCCGGGAGCGAAGGAGTTCGGCACGTATTTCATCGGCTATGCGCGCACGCCCGCGCCGATCGAACAGATGCTCGAGAACATGTTCGTCGGCAGGCCGCCGGGCAATTACGACCGCCTGCTCGATTACAGCCGCGCGGTGACGGGCGGCCTGTTCTTCGTGCCGTCCAACGATCTGCTCGACGAACTTCCCGACCGCAACCCGGATGCCGCGACTTCTTCCGCCAGCGATAACGCGCCTGAAGATAGCCGCGCAGGAACATTGAACATCGGCTCACTCAAAGGAACTTCACAAGATGAATAACTTGCATCGAGAGCTCGCGCCGATCTCCGGCGCCGCATGGTCGCAGATCGAAGCCGAAGTCGCGCGCACGTTCAAGCGCGCGCTCGCGGGCCGCCGCGTCGTCGACGTGAAGAGTCCCGGCGGCACGGCGCTATCGGGCATCGGTACGGGGCATCAGACGAACATCGCTTCACCGAAGCAAGGCGTCGCGGCGAAGTTATACGACGTGAAGCAACTCGTGCAACTCACCGTGCCGTTCACGTTGCAGCGCGAAGCGATCGACAGCGTCGAACGCGGCTCCAACGATGGCGACTGGCAACCCGCGAAGACCGCCGCGAACGAACTGGCGCTCGCGGAAGACAGCGCGATCTTCGACGGCTTCGCGGCCGCCGGCATCACCGGCATCCGCGAGGGCAGCTCCAATGCGCCGACGTATCTCCCCGCGGACGTCGCCGATTATCCCGCCGCGATCAGTCAGGCGCTCGAGAAGCTGCGCCTTGCCGGCGTAGACGGACCCTATTCCGTGCTGCTCGGCGCGGATGCTTATACCGCGCTCGCCGAAGCGAGCGATCAGGGCTATCCGGTCATTCAGCACATCAAGCGCATCGTGAGCGGCGATCTCGTGTGGGCGCCCGCGCTTCAGGGCGGCTGTGTGCTCTCGACGCGTGGCGGCGATTACGAGCTGCATCTCGGCCAGGACTTGTCGATCGGCTATACGAGTCATACCGACACGACCGTGCAGCTCTATCTGCGCGAAACGCTCACGTTCCTGATGCTGACGAGCGAAGCGTCCGTGTCCATCGCGGCGGGCGAATAACGTTTCGTCGCGATCGCTTCAGTTGTCGAATGTGCCCTGATACTCGGGCGCG
This sequence comes from Caballeronia sp. LZ028, assembly GCF_031451415.1. Lineage (NCBI taxonomy): Bacteria > Pseudomonadati > Pseudomonadota > Betaproteobacteria > Burkholderiales > Burkholderiaceae > Caballeronia > Caballeronia sp. LZ028. The sequence continues at coordinate 624,415 of NZ_JARUXN010000002.1, forward strand.
GCATCGGAGCGCGTATTCATTTCGAACATCACGCCGCCCGGGGCGCGGCAGAAAAAGCGCGAGCCGCGCCCGTTGTTGAAGATGTCCGTCTCCATCTCCACGCCTTCCGACTCGAAGCGTTCGTAAAGATCGCGCACATCATCGAGGCTCGGCAATTCGAAGCCGACATGAAACGCGCGCGGCCATTCCAGTGCATCGTCGCGCGCGTGATCGATCACGACATCGAAACCGGGACGCTTGAGTATGTACGACTGGTCCCACGTTCCGGATATCGTGAAGCCGAGATACTGCTCGAAGAATCGAGCGGTCGCGGGTGTGTCGGCGGAAGGGAAACTGAGGTGATTGAGCTTCATGTCTTGGCTCGGTCTCTACTGGGTTGATAGAGACTTCAGAATATAAGCAAAAGCTCACATTCGACTACTCGCATTGCGAACAGCCGCCGAAAGCCCGCAGCGATGCGGCTTGCACCGTCGCGTCGCTTCCATTGCTCGCATTTACGCGCCGCCGCTTCTCGACAGATAGCCGAAAACAGCGGCCCGAACGCGGCGTTCGAGGTCGTCGAGATCGCGCTCGCCGCGTTCGCCCGCGGCATCGACCATGCCTTTGACGATGGCGAGCAGATCGGCCGCCGCCACTTCCGGATTCGGATAACGTGGTGCGGCACGACCGACGATCGTCTCGACCAGCGCGTCCATTTCCCCTTTCGCCACTTCGCCGCGCAATGCCGGCCGTCCTTCCGCGATATCGAGCAGACGCGCGAGCATCGGACGCTGTAGTTGCTGACGCACGGACGCGCCGATCAGATATTCGAGCGCCGCCTTGCCGCTACGTTTGGTGAGCGCGACCGATGCATCCTCATAAAAGCGCGCGCTTTCACGACGAATCAGCGCGACGATGAGCGCATCCTTGCCCGGAAAGTATTGATAGAGCGAACCGATGCTGACGCCCGCGCGACGCGCGACCGCGTTCGTGTTGAATCCTTCGAAGCCCTCGCTTTCGAGCACTTGCGCCGCTGCTTCGACGATGGATGCCACCGTGGCTTCGGAGCGCGATTGCGCGGGCGCTTTTCGCGGGCGATACGGTTTGTGCGATGGACGCTGGCTCATTCGTTTCCTCTCGTGGATTGCGGAGCCGATTGTACAAAGCCCGGTCAAGCATGTTTTCGGACGACCTGATAACCTCGTCCGAATTCATATTGCAAAGGAGCCTGAAGCATGAGCGCATCGAACGAATATGTGCCGCCGGCGGTATGGACCTGGACCAAGGAAAGCGGCGGACAATTCGCCAATATCAATCGGCCGGTCTCCGGTCCCACACATGAAAAGGCGTTGCCCGTTGGCCGTCATCCGTTACAGCTCTATTCGCTCGCCACGCCCAACGGCGTGAAAGTCACCGTGATGCTCGAAGAGTTGCTGGCGCTTGGTCATCGCGATGCGGAATACGATGCGTGGCTCATTCGCATCGGCGATGGCGATCAGTTCGGCAGCGGCTTCGTCGATATCAATCCGAATTCGAAGATTCCGGCGCTCGTGGATCGCAGCGGCGCAACGCCCGTGCGAGTTTTCGAATCCGGCGCGATCCTGCTTTATCTCGCGGAGAAGTTCGGCGCATTCGTGCCGACGGAACCGGCAAAGCGCGCCGAGTGCTTGTCGTGGCTTTTTTGGCAGATGGGAAGCGCGCCCTATCTGGGCGGTGGATTCGGGCACTTCTATGCTTATGCGCCGAGCAAGATGGAATATCCGATCGATCGCTTCGCCATGGAAGTGAAGCGTCAACTCGACGTGCTCGACAAGCGTCTCGCGCAGAGCACTTATATTGCCGGGGACGATTACACCATTGCGGATATCGCGATTTTTCCGTGGTACGGCGGCCTCGTGAACGGCTGGCTATACAACGCCGCCGAGTTCCTCTCCGTGCATGAATACAAGCATGTGCGCCGCTGGGCCGAATTGATCGGCGCACGTCTCGCCGTTAAACGCGGCCGCATGGTGAACCGTACTTTCGGCGAGCCGTCGAGCCAGTTGCATGAGCGCCATGACGCATCCGATTTCGATACGCGCACGCAGGACAAGATCGCCGCGGAGAAGTGACGACTGCGAGCCGCGTGACGATAAGCCTAATATTTTCGTTCAACACGCGGCATGCATAAAAACGCACGAGCGTCATCCATTTTTCAAAAAGCAGTTTCTTCATTGCACTGCGCAAATACCAGATTGACGCGGCCCCTGTGATGCTGTCACGATTCGTAGGCCATACGATCCGCTAACGGTTCTCTCGCCCGATTTCATGCGACGAATAGCGGATCAATCGCAAAGGATTCATTACAGCGCCCTTACAACGTGATGGCCGGCACACGGGAGAACGTCCATGTTGAACGCTCGGGTTGGCGCCAGATCTGCGGATAACGTCCGGATCATCGCGGCTTTGCTCATGCTGGTCGCGGCGGGTTTTCTCGCGATTCGCATGGTCATTATCTATCACTACACGCTGAGTTATTCGGCCGATCATCCGAAGGCCTTCAGCGATTTCAATTTCTACTATTACGCCTTCAGCAGCGTGCTGAATTCGCCGCACGATCCGTCGCTCATCTATAACAACGAGCGGCTCGTCGCCTATCTGACGACGCTCGGCGCCAATCTCGACGATATCCTGATCTATTGTTATCCGCCGCAATTCGCGCTGATCTTTGCGCCGTTCGCGTTATTGCCGTCGTTCACCGCGAAGCTCGCCTGGGTCGCGATGTCGGTCGTGCTGTCCATCATCGGCGCAGTGCTTCTCGCGAAGATGGCCTATCGCGGCGGAGACAGGCGCGTGACCGCGCTGCTCATCGGCGTGACCATGCTGAGCTTTCCGGTTCTGCATGACGCCTATCTCGCGCAATCGAACCAGCTTCTTTTCTTTCTTCTCGTGACGTCGTTCTTCTTGATCGAGCGCGGCAATCGCTGGCTCGCGGGAGTCTTTCTCGCGTTCGCCGTCGTCTTCAAGGTGACACCGCTCGCCATCGTCGGCTTGCTTCTCTTGCGACGCGAATGGCGCACGGTAATCTCGACGGGCGTCTGCGCCATCGCGATCACGCTCTTCACCGCGAGCAAGCTCGGCTTTCGCGTGATCTGGGAATATCTGACCGTCGAGATCGGGCGAGCGCAGACGTACATCCTCGGTGCGGGTGGCTTGCCCGGCAACAGTTCGGTGCGCGGCGCATTGCAGACCATATCCGAAAAGCTCGGCACGCCCGCATCCGAAGCGACGCTTCACGCGACATCGACGATCTTCGCCGCGATCATCTGCGTGTTCGCGTGTTACCTCGTCTTCTTCCGCAGCCGCGACAAACGCATGGACTACGCGCTCGCATGCATGACGATGCTGCTTGCCGCGCCGATCCTTGAGCCGATCCACATGGTCGTCGCGCTGATTCCGCTCGTGATTCTGCTCGGCACGGCAATCGAGCGCCGCGATCTGCAACTGTCCGCGATCTCGCCTCGCATCGAGATGCTGCTTCTCGCGATTGCCGTGCTCTTGCTGTTCTTCATGGAGCGATCCGCGATGTACACGATCTCGGCGCTGATCACCTACGCGCTCTGCATCGCGCGTTATTTCGGGCCTGCCACAGCGGTGCGGCGCAATCAGCACGCGGAATCGGGCGGCCTCGAGTCGCGGGCTTGACGGACGCCCAGCAGTGCCTTCGGTTCGAGGAACGCTTCGATGCCGAACGTGCCGTATTCGCGTCCGATGCCCGATTGCTTGAATCCGCCGAACGGGGCAGCAGGTTCATGCGCGAGCGTGTTGACGAGCACGCGCCCCGCGTCGATGCGCGACGCCACCGCGTTCGCGCGCGCGGCGTCCGATGAAGCGATGTACGCCTGCAAACCATAAGGCGTATCGTTGGCGATCGCGATGGCATCTTCGATATCGCCGTACGCGATGATCGACAGCACCGGCCCGAAGATTTCCTCTCGCGCAATGGTCATGTCGTTGGTCACGTCGCTGAAGAGCGTCGGACGCACGAACCAGCCCGCGCCGACGTGATCCGGACGCCCCTCGCCACCCGCGATCAGTCGCGCGCCCTCATCGATGCCAATACGAATATAACGCTGCACGCGCTCCCATTGCTTGCGGCTCACCATCGGGCCGATGCTCGTATGCGGATCGCGCGGATCGCCCGAGAGAATCTTCTCGATGGCGCTCACGATTTTCTCTTCGAACTCCGCGAGCCGCGCACGCGGCACGAGAACGCGCGTGCCCGCGATGCATGCCTGACCGCTGTTCATGAAGCCAGCATCGAGCGCGAGCGGCACGGCTTCGTCGAAGTTCGCATCGTCGAGCACGATCGTCGGCGACTTGCCGCCGAGTTCGAGCGTCACGCGCTTGAGCGTATCGGCGGCTGTGCGCAGGATCGTCTTGCCGACGACCGTCGATCCCGTGAACGACAGCTTCGCGACATCGGGATGCGCGCTGATCTCCGCGCCCACAATATCGCCTCGGCCCGTGACGATGTTGAACACGCCTGCCGGAAGTCCCGCCTCATGCAGCGCTTCGGTGACGACGCGCGTTTGCATCGCGCTCATTTCGCTCGGTTTGATGACCGCCGTGCAACCCGCCGCGAGCGCCGCCGCCAGCTTGCCGCAGATAAAGCCGGCGTCGCTATTCCACGGCGTGATCAGCCCGGCAACGCCGAGCGGTTGCATCACCACTTTTGCCGTACCCGCGTCACGCAGGAACGCATAGTCTTCGAGCACCTTCGCCGCTTCCAGCAGCACGTTGCTCGCGTGTCGCGCCATCCAGCGCCCGCGCGAAACCGGTGCGCCGTATTCTTCGACGATGGCCTCGAAAAGCTCATCCTCTTTCGCGATGACGGCGGCGTGCATGCGCTTCAGCATGTCGATACGTTCGCGCTTGTCCGTCCGCGAGAATGCGGGAAATGCGCGCTTCGCCGCCGCAATCGCCTTGCGCGCATCGTCCTTGTCTGCGAGGCGCACGCGGCCGATAACTTTTTCTGTCGCGGGATTGAAGAGTTCGAAAAGCTCGTTGCCGTGCGGCGTGACAAACGCGCCCCCGATATAAATCTGGTCGATGTCATGCATGATGAATTCGCTCGGTCGATGTATTGAGCAAAAGATAAGGCGTTTGCATTGATTCGACTAGACGTACAATCCGGCATGACCTATTGAACGATTTAGCATAATGAAAACATCGGGGCTCACCGAACTCGAAGCGGTTCTTTCCGTCGCGCGGCATCGCAGCTTTCGCGCGGCGGCGAATGAACTGAGCGTATCGACGTCCGCGCTGAGTCATGCGATCGCCGCGCTGGAGGCTCGCATCGGCGTGCGGCTCTTCAATCGCACGACCCGAAGCGTGTCGCTTTCCGAGGCCGGCGCGCAATTCGTGCAGAACATCGCGCCCGCGCTTTCGACGATTCGCGACGCGCTCGAACAGGCCGGCAGCTTTCGCGACACGCCATCGGGTACGTTGCGTATCAATACATCGGTGGGCGCGGCGCATCAGGCGATGCCGCTTTTCGTCGCGTTCCTGAAGCGCTATCCGGACATGAAGCTCGATATCGTCACCGAAGGCCGGCTCATCGATATCGTCGTCGAAGGTTTCGATGCGGGCATTCGTCTGCTGGAAACCGTACCGCAAGACATGATCGCGGTGCCGTTCGGCGATCGCCAGCGCTTCGCCGTCGTCGGCAGTCCCGCGTACTTCGAACAGCACAAGCCGCCACGCGCGCCTGCCGACCTCGCGACGCATCGCTGCATTCGCAGCCGCATGCCGAGCGGGTCGATCTATCAATGGGAATTCGAGCGGCATGGCGAATCCATACGCATCGATGGCGACGGCGCGCTGACGCTCGACGAACCGGGCATGATGCTGACCGCCGCGCGCGCGGGGATCGGTCTCGCTTACCTGACCGAATGGAATGTCGCCGCGGATCTCGAAGCAGGCGCCCTCGTGCGCGTGCTCGAAGACTGGACGCCGCCGCTCGACGGACTATGCCTCTACTATCCCGGCCGTCGTCATGTGCCGGCGGGCTTGCGCGCATTGACGGACATGATCCGCGAATATGCCGACGCAAACCGAAAGCACCCGGCGCTGAAAATGAAGCGTCGAAAGGTCAATTCAAAGACTTAACGCCGCCATCAGTTTTGTTTATCGCGGTTTTCGGTGTGAGGCGTTCGATTGTCGCTTGAAAGCGGCATTCCGACACTGTGCCTGCAAGGCTCGCCTCATTTCCGGACGCGACCTTGCATTTCACTTTCGGTATCGGATCAATGGTTAACCCTTTCTTTTCATGCCCTGTCATCGGCGTACGTTCGCACCGGCGGGCAATCGTCGCACTACGCGCGATGCTATCGCTCACCAATCCAACGACAACGATGAGGGTGTATGAGAGTGAGACATCAACTGAAGCCATTGAGCGCGGGCGTGTTGTTCTATGCGGCGGCGATCGCAACGCCGGCGTTAGCGCAAAGCAGCGTCACGCTGTACGGTATCGTCGACGATTCGATCGTCTATCAGAGCAGCCAGACCAATCTCGCAAAGACGAACCCGGGCCGCTCGAACGTCAAGACCGGATCGGGCATCTGGGCCGGTAGCCGCTTCGGTTTGAAGGGCGCCGAAGATCTCGGCGGCGGCAACAAGGCCATCTTCCAGTTGGAATCGGGCTTCGACATCAATAGCGGACAAGCACAGTTCACCAATGCGATGTTCGGCCGTCAGGCATGGGTCGGTCTCACGAATCCGGCGTACGGTACGTTGACGTTGGGTCGTCAATACACCTCGTACTACACGCTGCTCTCGCCGTATAGCCCGACGAACTGGCTGACCGGTTACTTCGGCGCGCATCCGGGCGATCTGGACGGCCTCGACACGATCTATCGCGCGAACAATTCGATCGTCTATACGTCGCCGAAGATGTATGGCTTCACCGTAAGCGGCTCGTACTCGCTTGCAGGCGTGCCTGACAGCGTGTATCAGGGGTCGACGTGGTCGGCTGCGCTGCAATACCAGCAAGGCCCGATCGGCGGCACGGTCGCGTTCTCGCGCATCAACAACGCGGCCAATGGCGGCGGCATCTACAGCAGCAGCTCGACGACCATCAACAGCACGGCAGCGACCGATGGTTCGGGCCAGCCGGGCGTGTCGGCGGTGACGGCCGGTTATCAACGCGCACAAGCGCAACAGCGCTTCGCGGTTGCAGGCGGTTATCAGTTCAACAGCGCGTGGGACATCTCGGTCACGTACACGAACGTTCAATACATCCCGGGCGTGAATTCGCAATTCACCGACGAAGCCGTGTTCAACACGGTCGGCTCGGTGTTGCACTGGAAGGCGACGTCGGCATGGGACTTCGCAGCGGGCTACAGCTATACATGGGCCAGCAAGGCGAACGGCATCAACGACGCCGCGTCGTACCACCAGTTCAATCTCTCGCAGTACTACTCGCTGTCGAAGCGCACGGGACTGTACGCACTGGAAGCGTTCCAGCGTGCGAACGGCAACACGCTGGCGGCGCCCTCGGGCACCGCTACGAACCGTCAGACGGCCGCCAACGCAACGATCGGCGACGGCTTCCAGAGCGCGCCGTCGGCATCGCGCAGCATGTTCGCGGCGGGCGTCGGCATCATCCATCGCTTCTGATCGAACGCGCGTAGCACCACGATCGTTTCATATCGTCCGCACGCTTCGGCGTGCTGGCGACGTTCGTCCGTACGCCATCAAAACGAAGTCTAGGAGATAACTATGAGAGCTCTGGATCCCAAGCGATTAATGGCGCTGATAACCGCCTGCCTCGTGACCGTCGTCGTCACGGCATGCGGAGGCAGTGGCAACAATAGCGGTAGCGGCAACGCCGCGCAAACACCCTTGGCCGTGGTGAAACCTACGGTCGATTGCTCGAAGCTGGCATCGGTCGATTTGAGCGATATCGGCGGCACCGGCAGCACGATCACATCGGCGACGGTCACGGCCGCGACCGTTAACGGCGCCACCGTCAACTTCTGCACGGTCAAAGGCACGCTCGCGCCTTCGAATACGTTCGAGGTCGCACTGCCCGTCGACTCGTGGACACAGCGCTTCGCCGAACTCGGCTGCGGCGGCTTGTGCGGCAATCTGAGCGATCCGACTCAGCAAAGCTCCTTCAGTTTCAGCTATACGTGCCCGCTCGTTCAACAAGGCGGCTTTGTCACGGCAGCGACCGACATGGGTCATTCGGGTCAGGATTCGACATGGTCGACCGATCCGCAAAAGCAGGCCGACTTTGCGTATCGCGGCCAGCACATCACGACGCTCGCCGCGAAGAAGTTGATCAAGGCTTACTACGGACAGGAGCAGAAATACGCTTACTTCGTCGGCTGTTCGGATGGCGGCCGTGAAGCGCTGATGGCCGCGCAACGTTATCCGTCGGATTACAACGGCATCGTCGCGGGCGCGCCGGCTGCGCATTTCCAGATTCAAAACTCGCTCTATCACGGCTGGAACGTCGAATCGAACAGCACGACGGGTACGAGCGCAGGCAAGGCCGTGCTCTATGCCGACAAGGCTCAACTGCTGCACAAGGCAGTCGTGGCTGCATGCGGCGGTCAAGCCAACGTACCCGATGGTCTCCTCGCCGATCCGCGTACCTGTCACTTCGATCCCGCATCGATTCAATGCGCGGCCAATGCATCGAGCACGAGCAACTGTCTGACGGCCGCCGAAGTCGCAACGGCCTCGAAGATCTACAGCGGCCCGACCGATACGAATACCGGCATGCCCATGCTGGGCGGCTCGCCGCAGTTCGGCTCGGAAGCGAACTGGATCGGCGTCGAAGTGCCGACGACGAACTCGACGGACGCAGCCGTGCCCGTCACCAGTCTCTTCAGCTACATGATCGTGACCGGGGCATATAACCTGATCTTCACGGGGTCGCCGTCGATGCCGAATGTCGACACCTTCGGCTATCACGATGCGAGCTTCTATTCGAGCTATCTGCAGGCGAACCATCCGCTCAACGATGCAACGAGCCCCGATCTGTCGGCGTTCAAGAACGCGGGCGGCAAGCTGATCCTGTGGCACGGCTGGGCGGATCAGCACATCTCCCCGCTTTTCACGATCCGCTATTACCAGGCCGTGAAGGACACGATGGGCGAAGCGAGCGCGAACGAGTTCTCGCGTTTGTATGTCGTGCCGGGCGTGGGTCACTGCGGCGGCGGCGAAGGCTTTCCGAACATCGATCTCGTATCGCAGATCACGGGCTGGGTCGAACAAGGCACATCGCCGAATGCGGTGATGACCTATCAGACCGATGCGACGACGAGCAAGGTGACGGCATCGCGTCCGGTGTATCCCTATCCGGCCGTGGCGAAGTTCAGCGGCAGCGGCGACTGGCACGACGGTGCGAACTGGAGCCAAGGTGCGCCGCTGTATAACGACGCTGCGCCGACATGGGCTGGCGCGAGCTTCTATACGTCGTATAGCCCGAAGACGCAGGGCGTGGCTGCACCGTAAGTTGCATCGATCGCGCCGCTGTCGTTCCATCATTACCGGTGATGCAGCGGCGCGCACTTCCCCCTTGACTCACGCGGGCACAGAGTCAGTTCTGCTGCCACGAGAAGTTCCTGTGCCGTTCGCGCCGAAGCATGGCAATCCAAGCAAGGCAAGCGAAACGATTATCAGCGCCCTTGCTGCAGTAGAAACGGCTACGCAGAAAACGATAAACGGCAGAAAAGACCAGTCGAAATGTTGCCGTACACAAGATGTTTTTTCTGCTATCGGGTTTACTTCTACGTCGGAACAAAGTAACCTTTCCCCGCTGACTCAATACCGGCAACGCACGCTCAGGGCGCGAACTGCATCGCGCCGCCGTCAGCAATTTTGACGTCATCGAAGTCGTATCGCTGCACATGTTACCGATGACCGACGCGAATTCACGTTCGCGGATCATCGTCATCGAACGCTGGCCATTCCGCATGCACATCGTTTTTGTGCTCGGCTTTGCTTCAGCGAATCTGCACTGGCTTGGCTTTTTCGGCGCACCGATACGCGTCGTCAATGGCGTTCATCCTGAGCCAGTCATTCGGATTACTAACAAGCTCTTTCAACTATTTCGGATGCGCGACCGATTCTGCGCATCGCCTCGTTGATCGCTCGACCCGGCGCTCAACGTGTGCCCTGATCGTTGCGAAAGCGCGCATCTCCGTTAGTCATACTAAACGCCATGAAGAACAGAATTGCCTCCTTCCTGCCCCGATCCATTGCGGCAACCCTCGCCGCAAGCATGGTGCTTGCCGCCTGCGGTGGCAGCGACAACCCCGCCGACACCGCCGCGGCCAGCACGAGCGCGGCATCGCTGAAGTCGACCGCGAAGGCCGCAAGCGGCAGTGGCTCGATCTTTTACGGCGCGAACGGCCACAACAGCAACGGCGGCGCATACGACGTCGTGGGCGCGAAGACGCAGTTGTCGCAATTGCAGGATCTCGGCGCAACGATCTATCGCAATGACGTGTACAGCCAGACATCGGCCAACATGGTTGCGAACATCGCGAAGACGATGGAAGAAGGCGGCGTCACCGTGTATCCGGTGATGCTCATGAACCTCAACTACAACAGCGAGAACGACGCCTACAAGGCGGGCTACACGCTCGGCCAGCAGACGGCCAACAGCTACCCCTACAAGTACTACGAGGTCGGCAACGAACTCGAAGCGAAGGCGCTTATCGGCAATGTCGACGGCACCGTCTGGTATCAGTACAACAACTGGTCGTTCATGCTCGCGCGCGGCGTGATCCGCGGGATGATCGCAGGCGTGAAGTCCGTGGATAGCTCCGCGAAGATCGTCCTGGGCGGCACCTGGTTGCACACCGCTTTCTTCCAGATGCTCGCCGACGGTTCGCAACCGGACGGCACCTGGGGTCATCCGGCGGTGAGTTGGGATGTCACGTCGTGGCACTGGTATTCGAGTCAGGGCGACATGACGCACGCATGTGGCGGCACGGGATGTCATGACGTGCTCCAGTTTCTGCACGATATGGGCAAGCCGGTATGGATCAACGAGTTCGGCGTGCGCCCAGACTTCGGCTCGTACAGCCAGATCGCGACATACATGACAGGCAGTCTGATGATGGCGCAGTTCGCGAGCGTCGCGTCGAAGTACAACATCCAGTCGATTCAGGCCTTCGAACTCTACGACGACAGCGAAGGCGATTACGGTCTTATCCAGAGCGACGGACTCACGCAGAAAGCCGCCTACTGGGCATACAAGACCTTCGTGCAGAACCATCCGATGTGATCGGGCCACCGGTAAGGAACCGAAAGGCGGGCGTGTTCAAGCATCGTCGCGACAGGCCGTTATTGCGGCTTTGCAGTAGCGCATAAAGACGAGGCCAGCGATGCAGATCAACAGTGCGACCACGGCCGCCTATACGAGCGCCGATACGCCTCTTCCCCGCCGCGCCGCGCCTGCCGATGACACGACCGACGTCGAGCAGGACGCTTCGGCCGACGATGCCGCCGTCCCTCAGCAAACCAACCCGCCGTCATCGGTGAAATCGTTCGCTTATGGCGCGCTCGGGCTGGAACGTCCCGAAGTGCAGGCGACCGATACGAATGGCTTCTACACCGCGGGCAAATGGGTTGCAGCGGCGGCGACCATCGGCGGAATCGTGTCCCTGTTCGTCTGATCGCTCGCGGATTAATACCTGGAAATAACTCGCCGGATTGGCGCCTTGCTCCGCATATCGGATGACGGCGCGTCGCGGGAAGATATCGATGCGTGATGTCGACAGACACACCGCCCTTCTTTCCATCGATACGACGCCAAGCCATGCAAGTTCAATTCGGCGGCCCGAGCATGTTCGGCACGCTCATCGCTCGCGCGCTCCTTGCCTTCGGGGCAAGCGCGCTTTCCGGCTGTACGTGGACGCTGATTACGGCCGCCGATGCCGCCGGCTCGCTCGTGCAGGCGGGCATGACGGTCGCGTCGAACTATTCGTCGCCGACATCGGTGACGGGCTCGCCTGCCTCGTTGCAATCCGTATGCATCGAACTGAACCAGAACGTCGCGACAGGCGACTTCGTGCCCTCGCTGCAGGTCGCGTTGCAGCGGCGCGGCGTGATTTCGACGGTCTATAACCCCGGCACGTCGCCGCCCGGTTGCGAGGCGATGTTCGTCTACGCCGCGACGACGAGCTGGAACAAGCGCGCGTTCGGCAGCGAGCCGGTGCCGTATCTGTCGGCGATCGATCTCACGATCGTGCGTCAAGGGCAGATTCTCGTGACGGCGCGCTACGACACCAATGGTCTGAACGTAGACCGTTTCGCGAGCGCGCGGCAGAAGCTCGATGCGCTGGTCGACCGTATGGTGGTCTCGCGCACACAGTGAAGGTCGCTTTCCTTACGGCATCTTTCCGATGCGATTTCACGCGTGAAACCGGTGCTAATCTGCCTGCGCAGTAGTTGTTGACCGATCCCTCTTGCGGCTCGCCATCGTTCTTCTGGCGAGTCGCCTTTTTTCTATCACATGCTCCCGGCGGTCCGCTCGCGCAGCGGATGCCAATAGCACACGCGCAGCCCCGTCTCTGTGTTCTGGAGCACGAAGCGAGCGCCACTGCGCCGCGCGGTTTCGGACACGATCGAAAGGCCGAGGCCGCTGCCCATCGTGCGCGTGCCGGGGATGCGATAGAACGGCTCGAGCACGCGAGTCAGTTCGTCGTCGGGAATGCCTGGTCCCGAGTCTTGCACCTCCAGCAGCAAGTCCTGTCCGCTCACAGTGACGGATACATCCACTCTGCCGCCTTCCGGCGTGTAGCGCACGGCATTGTCGACGAGATTGCGCAACACGACGGCCAGCGCGGGCGCGTCGGCGATCACGTCGACATCGTCGACGCGTTCGAGCCCGAGATCGACATGCTTGTCCTCCGCCATGTTCACCGACTGGATCACGATATCGGTTGCGAGTTCTCGCAGCGATACGACCGATGGCTTCATCGACGATCCATGCTGCGAACGCGCGAGCGCGAGCAACTGTTCGACGAGCCGCGCAGTGCGCCGTATCGCGGCGTGAAACGTGACGAGACGCTCGCGCGCGACGATGGCCGAGTCCGCGGCGCCGAGATGCTCCGCCTGCAACGACAGCGCGGCAAGCGGCGAACGCAGCTCGTGCGCGGCATCGGCGATGAAACGGCGCTGCTGGGCCATCGCATCCTTCAGGCGGCCGATGAGCCGGTTGATCGACGTGACGAACGGCAGCAGTTCTGCCGGGATGTCTTCCTCGGACAGCGTGTCGAGCGTTGCATCGTCCTGCGAGTCCACGACACTCGCGAGACGGCGCACCGGCAGGAGCATCCGCCGCACGAGAAAGAAGACCAGCGCGACGATCACGGGCGTCAGGGCGAGCATCGGAAAGAGGGTACGCATTGCGCCGTCGCTGGCGATTTCATCGCGGATCGTGGACAGCTCCGCGACCGCGATCCGGTCTCCGGAATGCAGCGTGCGGACATCGACACGCCAGCGCCTGCCATGCGTTTCGAGGTCATGCAGGCCGTCCTTGAGCGTCGCCGGAACGATGATCGGTGCCGATGCGTTCGCGGCTTCCCATTCAGGCTCCAGGCGCGAGATGACGAGCCGCACGTCCGAATCCTGACTGCCTTGCCACGCGACGGCGGTCGTATCCAGAACCAGCTTTTTCGCATCGATGAGCGCGCCGATCTCGCGCAGATGACCGTCCTGAAGCTTGTTCGCTTCGTGAGACGCGGCGGCAAACGAGGCGACGCCCGCCATCACGCTCAGCGCGGCGACGACGGAGGCAATCCACCAGGTGAGCCGCGAGGTCATCGAGCGGGGTGAGCGGGTCTGGTGTGTCTCCATTCGAGGCCTCGTCTATTTTTTTATGTATCGCAGGGTTCTATTTTTTCAGAATGGCGGGCGTGCTTGATTCGTGGCGGGAATGCTAGCACCGCCGCGAAGGAGATTTGATTTTGACAGGCGATACGGGAGCGTGCATATCGCCACGATGACGGCCCGTGCGGGAAAGCGAGGCAGAGAGCCTCGTTCGAAGGACTGGAGCGACGCCGGCGCGGCGAGAAACCGAGCGAGCTTATCTGAGCAACTGCTTCAATTGCGGAATCGGTAAGACATCGGAGCGCGCGGCGAATCGGAAGGCCGCGCTCGAATCCTCCACCACCCTACCCCACCAACTTCGCCCGCAACATCGCCACATCGGCGGCACTCACCGCCAACCCCTGCGCGAGATAGTTACTCAACGTCCCGAACCCGCTGTGCATCTCCTCGAACGCGGCTTCGATCGTCGCGCTTTGCGCCCGATAAAGCGGCGCGACCGCCTGCGCATTCATCCCGGCACGCGCCGCATGCGCTTTCACGCGCGCATCGATCTGCGTCTCTGCCGCCGTGTTCGTCAGCAGATAGTCCTGGATGATCACATCGAGCGGCACATCGGCGATGGCGAGCAGCAGCGCCGCCGCCCAGCCCGTCCGATCCTTGCCCGCCGTGCCGTGGACCACCTGCGCGCCTGAAACACGCGCAAGCCGAGTCAGCAGCGCGCCGAATTGCAAGCGCGCGGCCGGATCGGTCACGAGCTGACGCTGTCGCGCGTTCATCCACGCGGTCGCGGCGGCCGCATCGACGGGCGTCGCGCCGGCTGCGTCGATCGGCGCGATCTCGTGGGTCTCGCGCACCGCGTCCGTCGGCACGCGGTCCGGCGCAAGCGACGCCTCCGCCACCACGCGAAGATCGTGCACCGCGCGCAACGACAAGCGCGCAAGCAACGCCGCGTCCGCATCGCCGGGTGTCAGTGCGCCGGACCGATAGAACACGCCACGACGCAAGCGGCCGCCATCGACGGTCGGATAGCCGTCGCCCACGCCGGCCACATCGCGGAAATTTTCGACCGTCGAGAGCCTCGGCGTTTCCATCACGCTGCGCTCTTCGCTCGCGCCGCCGCACGCCGATAGCAATGCGCCCGCGCCGAAAGTGGTCGAAAGCAATGCGACGCGCGCGCCGCCGCGAATGAAAGCGCGGCGCGACAAAGGCGCCTCACGCGTGGACGAAGCAAGCATCATGTTTGATCAAAGGGAATGACGATACGCACGATCAGCCCGCCGCCCTCGGCATTGGCGATCTCGCAGCGGCCGCGCTGCTCGCGCGCCAGACGTTCGACGATGGTGAGCCCGAGGCCGCAATGCCCGTTGCCGCTGCGCGCGGGATCGAGCCGCACGAAGGGACGCAGCGCTTCGTCCAGGCGCTCGTCGGGAATGCCGGGTCCGTGATCGCGCACTTCGATCAGCCAGTCGCCATCCCGCAGCGCGGTGCGAATCTCGACGGGCGGCTCGCCATGTTCGAGCGCGTTGTCGACGAGATTGGTCATCAGCCGGTCGATGAAAGTGCGCGGCAAGTGAAACGCATCGCCCGCTTCGAGCGACAGCGCGAACAACGGATCGTCGCCATCCTCGGGCGACGCGAACTGCTCGGCGATGAACGCATCGACGCCGGTCGTCGCGCCGTCCGACGACGACCGTCCCGCGAATTCGAGAAACTGCTGCACGATGCGCGTCATCGAATCGATGTCGCGCAGAAAATTCGCGCGCTCGCGTTCGTCCTTCGCGAGCACGCTCGCCCGCAGCGACAGGCGCGTGAGCGGCGCCTTCAGATCGTGCGCGATGCCAGCCAGCATCACGGCGCGATCGTCGTCGGCGTCGGTGAGCTTTTTCATCATCTGATTGAACGCGCCGATGAGCTCGCGCAATTCGCGCGGCCCGTTTTCCTCGACGGGCACCGGCCGCTCGCCGCCGCCGAAGCGTCGCGCGGCCTGCGCGACGCGCGCGAGCGGCCGCTGCAACTGCCATGTCGCAATCAGCGAAAGCACGAGCGCGCCGGCGAGCAGCACGACGCCTTCGGTCATGAAGGGCGCGGGCGGCGGCAGATCGATCGGCGCGACGATCCACACATTGCTCGACGGATAGCGCACCCAGAGCCGCGATTTGTTATGGCCGTCGATATCGATCGCGATCTGCGTTCCGGGCGGCAAACGACTGGCGAGCTGCCGCGCGAGATGCCCGTGACGCGTCTTCGCGGGATCGCGCAGCGTCAGCGGCTCCGGCATGTTCCACACCGGCACGATATGCACGCGCGTCTCGCGCATCAGCCGTCCGCCGAGCGCGACATCGTTGTGCGCCGCTTCCAGCACGATCAGCAGCGCGCGCGCGTAACCATCCGCTTCCTTGTGCGGCCCTTGTACGTGGAGAATCGCGAACCATCCGACCTGCAGCGTGACCAGCACGCCGATCGACACGATCGCCATGCGGCCGAACAGCGAATCGATGAAACCGCGCAGCGTCCGCGCGGACTGCCAGAAACCCGAACGCATCGCGGCTACGCCTCGATCCAGCCGGATGCCGAATCGTCCGCATCGGGAACGAAGACATAGCCTTGCCCGCGCACGGTCTGCACATGACGCGGATGCGACGGATCGTCTTCGATCAGACGGCGCAGACGCCAGATCGGCACATCGAGGCCGCGATCGCGGAAAGGCAGATCGTCGCGATGCACGAGATCGTGGATCAGCACGCGCGACAGCACCTTGTACGGATTCTTGATGAAGACCTTCAGCAGCGCGAACTCGCTGTCGCGCAACGCGATGCGCTCGTCGCCGCGCAACAGCGAACGCGACACGAAATCGACTTCGAAGCGCCCGAAGCGTTCGCGCGGCGCGGGTTCGGGCCGGCTCGGCGCGGCCGTGCGCCGCCGCAGCACCGCTTCGATCCGCGCGAGCAATTCATGCGGATCGAACGGCTTGGCGAGATAGTCGTCCGCACCCGATTGCAGGCCGGCGATTTTTTGCGGAACGCTGTCGCAACCGGTCACGAAGATCACCGGAATGTCTTCGCCCGCCGCGCGCAGATCGCGCAACGCGCGCAAGCCGTCCGTGACCGGCATCATGATGTCGAGCACGACGATGGACGGACGTTCGAGCTCCAGACGCCGACGCAAACCGGCGCCATCGTGCAGCACGGAAACGTCGATGCCTTGCTCTTGAAAGAAGCGGCGCAGCAGGTCGCGCACCGCGGGATCGTCGTCGACGATAAGAACCGATGTAGCCATCCCAAAATTCTATTCGTACACAAATGCCTTACAGCGCGTCTCGCGCGTCGCGCAACGTTACGGATTCTTACCGGACGCGTCTTTCGCGCGATGAAGCCTCGCAGCACGCGCGTTCCATTCCCGCGACAAGCCCCGCGCGTCGGTAAAGCGCCGTCGAAACGCGCGCCGAAACAGGCCGTAACGGAAAGAAATGGAAAGTTCGCAAGCGTCGCGGGGGCCTCGGCGTCGCGCTTAGAATTTGGGCATGACACCACATGTACTGATGGTCGACGACGACCCCGTCGTGCGCGATCACGTCCGCGATTATCTGGAGCAGCACGGCTTCGACGTCTCCGTTCTCGACGACGGGACGGAGTTGCGCCGTCGCGTGCAGGCCGAGCGCCCTTCGATGGTCGTGCTCGACGTGATGATGCCCGGCAAGGACGGCATCAGCGCGCTGCGCGAACTGCGCAATGCGCGCGACGATATCCCCGTGATTCTGCTGACGGCCCGCTCCGACGTGCTCGATCGCGTCATCGGGCTGGAGCTCGGCGCAGACGATTATCTCGGCAAGCCCTTCGATCCGCGCGAGCTTCTGGCGCGCATCCGCTCGATCCTGCGACGCCGCGAGCCCGTGTCGTCCGACACGGCGAGCGCGCCCGAAATTCGCCCGGCCTATCGTTTCGGCCCGTTCGAAATGGACTTCGGCGCGCGCGAGTTGCGCCGCGACGGCGAACGCATCGCGCTGCGCTCCGGCGAATTCGCGCTGCTCAAGACACTCGTGAAGAACGCGATGGTCGTGCTCACGCGCGCGCAGCTCAACGAAAAAATGCGCGGCAACGGCGCGCATCGCGATCGCAGTCTCGATGTCGCGATCTGGCGTCTGCGCCGTCTGCTCGAAATCGATCCGTCCGAACCGCGTTACGTGCAGACGGTGTGGGGCCAGGGCTATATCTTCGTGCCGCACGGCGATCCGACCGCGGCCGGGCGCATCGCGGCGCGCGCGACCCTGTAGCGCGCGCGGCTTCATCGTCAGAAAGTCAGCACGCTCATGAAGAGACGTTGCAGCCAGCCCATCGTCGTTGAATCCGCGAGCATGCCGACGCCCGCCTGCTCGATGCGCGCATTCGCCACCTTGTTCGACGCGACGTAATTGCCTGCCTCGATGTCCTTCGGATTGACGATGCCCGAGAAACGCAACCGGTCCTGATTGCCGCTCATCGCGATGATCTTGTCGCCCGCGACCACGAGATTGCCGCCCGGCAACGTGCCGATGACCGACACCGCGAGCGTGCCGCTCATCGCCGACAGATTGCTCGTGCTGCCATTGCCCTTGAACGACGTATCCGCCGAACCGACGTTGAAAAGACGCGCAAGCCGCGCCGCCGCGCTGCTGGACTTGTCGGCGGCCTCGGCGCTGATGCTGCTCGCGCGGCTCGCCTTGGCATCGGCGGAATTGCTGCCCTGATACGACTCCGCAAGACGGATCGTCAGCACGTCGCCGACCTTCTGCGCGCGCGAAGTCTCGTACAGCGACACCGACGATCCCGCCTGATAGATCGCGCCCAGCGTGTTGACGTTGACCGGTTGCGCGACGGCCGGCGCATAAGTGGGCATCTCGACGATCGAGTGCGAGCCCGACGACGAGCACGCCGCCAGTGCGAGTGCGAACGCCGAGCAGGGCAATGTCGCGAATTTCATGAACAATCCTCTCCTTTGATTCAGGGCGCGTCGTGCACCGCGGCAAGACGCCACCGGTCGGTCGTGTCGCGCAGCCACGCTTCGTACGCCTTCAGCCGATAAATCACGCGCGCCGAGGCCGCCGCGCCGTTCGCTTCCAGCGTGATCGAGCTGGTCGCGTTCTCCCAGGTGCGCGTCTGATAACCGTTCGCGCGTTCGACGCGGCTTCGGCCGAACTTCGACGACAACCCTTCGGCGAAGTCGTCGGCGACGCGCGCATCGATCACGAACGACATGCGATACAGCCGCGGCGACGGATCGCCCGGCATCGCCAGGAAGCGCAATACGTGATCGCGGGCGAGCGTGCCATCGACAACGGCCGCCGATTCCCTCCAGCCGCCTTGCGTGCGATGCGCCCACTTGCAGGCGATCGACAGGCTGTGCGTATCGCGCAGCACCATGCCGAGCGATGCCGCGTCGATATCCGTGTCGCATACGGCGACGCTGCCGGGCGGCGTCGCGCGCGCGGGCTCGTCGCGCCGGAATGCGTCGAGCGCGATGCCGAGCTGCAGGCCGCGGAAGTCGAAAGGCTTCTGCGCCGCGGCGAATGCCGGCATCGCCATGCAAACGAAAAACGCGCAACGAAGAATCGTTCGCTTCATATCAGTCGATGGCAGTAGCGCAGGCGTCGAAAGGCGTGGACGCGGCATGACCCACGACCGGCACGACCTTCAGCAACGCCGATGTCGCGCGGCACGGCAACGCGGCGAGCGCGCAGCCGTCGAGCACGAACGGGCACGCCGCAAGCGCCGCGCACGCAAGGGCAAGACGAAAAGACCTCCGCATGATTTACGCAGTCGTATCGACGTGATTGCCGAGATGCGCCGGATTGCTCGCGGGCGTCTTCGCCGCGGGCGTGCCGGTTTCGACGGTCGGCGTTTCGGTGCCGCGCTTGATCGGCAGCGTGTGCGACGTCGCTTGCGTCGTATGTTGAGTGGCAGGGCTGGTGACGTTCATGCTGCTCCTTTTCGGATAAGGGACGTTGCGGATTGCAACAGGAGCAATCTTCGTCGAGCGCGCGAAGCCACGATCACACAAGCAAAACGTCGTTTCCCCGAGTGCTTACGAGCCATTAGCAGCGATTACGCAGGCGTTACCAGTTCTTTCCTCGCGTGCGAATCTGCATGTTGCGGCGCAGCGCGCGGTGCGAGATGGTATGACTGTTTCGGTAGTAAAAGCGGGTTAACGTGAATTAAAACTGGCGGAATACCTTCATATAGTCAATCTATCTCGGCGCCGTTGCCTCGCTCGTCGCAAAACCCAAATACCGGAATGGCATCGGGATGAATAGAACAACGAATTAACAGGTTATTCCATAATCATTCGAACAAGCACGGATACATAGCCAACGGATGGAGGAACCACTGACATGAAACGCCGCACCGTGTTAGTTGCGATGGCCGCCGCGCCACTCGGCGCAATGCTCCCGCTTTCCGCGTTCGCACAGAAGCCCATCGTCCTCGGGTTCGCGCAGGTGGGCGCCGAAAGCGAATGGCGCACCGCCAACACCGAGTCGATCAAGTCGAGCGCGAAGGAAGCCGGCATCGACCTGAAGTTCTCCGACGCGCAGCAGAAGCAGGAGAATCAGATCAAGGCAATCCGCTCGTACATCGCGCAAAAGGTCGATGTGATCGCGTTCTCGCCCGTCGTGGAGACTGGCTGGGAGACCGTGCTCGTCGAAGCAAAGAACGCGAAGATTCCCGTCGTGCTAACGGACCGCGCGATCAGCAGCAAGGACGACTCGCTCTATGTCACGTTCATCGGCTCGGACTTCACCGAGGAAGGCCGCAAGGCGGGCCGCTGGCTCGTCGAGAAGGAGAAAGGCAATCCGGGGCCGATCAATATCGTCGAATTGCAGGGAACGGTGGGCTCCGCGCCCGCGATCGATCGCAAGAAGGGCTTCGAGGAAATCATCAAATCCGATCCGAAGTTCAAGATCATTCGCTCGCAGACCGGCGACTTCACGCGCGCGAAGGGCAAGGAAGTGATGGAGGCATTTCTCAAGGCCGAAGGCAAGAAGATCAACGTGCTTTACGCACACAACGACGACATGGCGATCGGCGCGATTCAGGCGATCGAGGAAGCGGGTATGAAGCCGGGCAAGGACATCATCATCATTTCCGTCGATGGCGTGAAGGGCGCGTTCGAAGCGATGATGGCGGGCAAGCTCAACGTATCCGTGGAATGCAGCCCGCTGCTCGGGCCGCAGCTGATGTCCGTGGTGAAGGACATCAAGGCGGGCAAGTCGGTGCCCAAGCGGATCGTTACGCAGGAAAGCATCTTCCCGATGGAGGTCGCGGCGAAGGAATTCCCCAACCGCAAATACTGACCGCCGATGACATCGCCAGTACTGGAGTTGCGCGGCATCGACAAGCGCTTCGCCGGCGTTCATGCGCTGCAGGACGTGAACCTTGCGCTCTATCCGGGCGAGGTTCACGCGCTCATGGGGCAGAACGGCGCGGGCAAGTCGACGCTCATAAAAGTGCTGACCGGCGTCGTGAGTCTCGACGCCGGCGAGATTCTGCTCGAGGGCCGCGCGATCCATCCCGATTCGCCGCTCGACGCGCAGAAGCTCGGCATCAGCACGGTCTATCAGGAAGTGAATCTGTGCCCGAACCTGTCGGTGGCGGAGAACATCTTCGCAGGCTATTTTCCGCGGCGCGGCGCGCTGCATGGCTATCGCATCGACTGGGATAAGACGCACGGGCAAGCGCGTGAGCTGCTTGCGCGCATCGGCCTCGATATCGACGTGACGCGTGTGCTGACGAGCTATTCGGTCGCCGTGCAGCAGATGGTCGCGATCGCGCGCGCGCTCAAGCTATCGTCCAAAGTGCTGATTCTCGACGAGCCGACCTCCAGCCTCGACGACGACGAAGTGCGCCGCCTCTTCGATGTACTGCGCCGCTTGCGCGAACAAGGGCTCGCGATTCTCTTCGTCACGCACTTTCTGAATCAGGTCTATGCGATCTCGGATCGCATCACCGTATTGCGCAACAGCCGGCGCGTCGGTGAATGGCCGACGAGCGAACTGGGCGCGCAGGCGCTCATCGCGGCGATGCTCGGCCGTGAGCTTGCCGCCGCGCAGGCGCGTCAGTCGCCGCCCGACGACATCGAAACGGCCACGCAGGAAACGGCGTTGCTCGATGCCACGCGACTCGGCCAGAAAGGCCAGCTTCAACCGCTCGATCTGCGCGTGCGCGCGGGCGAAGTGGTGGGCGTCGCGGGCCTGCTCGGTTCGGGGCGCACCGAACTCGCGAAGCTGCTCTTCGGCCTCGAAAAGCCCGACGAAGGCGAACTGCGCATCGATGGCATGCCGGTCTCTTTCACGACGCCCGCGCAGGCGATCCGTCACGGCATCGCGTTCTGTCCGGAAGAGCGCAAAGCGGACGGCATCGTCGCGGAGCTGTCGCTGCGCGAGAACATCGCGCTGGCGTTGCAGGCACGCATGGGCGCGCGGCGCTGCCTCACGCGCGCCGAACAGAACGCGCTCGCGGAACGCTTCGTGCGCGCGCTCGGCATCAAGGCCGCGACGCTCGACATGCCTATCGGTCTCTTGTCCGGCGGCAATCAGCAGAAGGCGCTCATCGCGCGGTGGCTCGCGACCGAGCCGCGCCTTCTGATTCTCGACGAGCCGACGCGCGGCATCGACGTCGCCGCGAAGCAGGAAATCATGGACGAAATACTCCGGCTCGCATCGACGGGCATGGCCGTGCTGTTCATTTCTTCGGAGATATCGGAGGTGGTGCGTATCGCGAATCGCATCGTCGTGTTGCGCGACCGGCGCAAGGTCGGCGAGTTGCCCGCCGGAACCAGCGAAGATACGGTATGCGAAATGATCGGAGCCGAACATGGATGACACCGCGCGCCGCATGACGCTTCGTTCGATGATGGAACATCGGCTCGGCTGGCCGATCGTCACGCTCGTGCTGCTGCTCGCGCTGAACGCTGCGTTCAATCCGGGCTTTCTGCATGTCGAGTGGCGCAACGGTCACGTCTACGGCAGTCTCGTCGATATCCTCAATCGCGCCGCGCCGCTCGCGGTCGTCGCGCTCGGCATGACCATCGTGATCGCCACGCGCGGCATCGATATCTCCGTCGGCGCGGTCGTCGCCATCGCGGGAGCGGTCGCCGCGTGGGCGATCGGCGGATCGATCGCGGGCAACGTCACGCGCTTCCCGTTGCCTGTCGTGATCGTGGCGGCGCTCGGCGTCGCGTTGCTGTGCGGCTTGTGGAACGGCCTGCTCGTCGCGCGCGCGGGCATGCAGCCGATCATCGCGACGCTCATCCTGATGGTAGCGGGACGCGGCATCGCGCAGCTCATCACGAACGGTCAGATCATCACGATCTACTACACGCCCTACTTCTTCTTCGGCGGCGGCTATCTGCTCGGATTGCCGACATCGATCTGGATCGTCGCGCTCGTGTTCGTGCTGCTGTATCTTGCGATCACGCGCACGGCGCTCGGCCTCTTCCTGCAGGCGATCGGCATCAACCCGACCGCCGCGCGCGTCGCGGGCGTGCAGGCGAAACGGCTCACGCTCGGCGCGTATGCATTCAGCGGTTTGTGCGCGGGCGTGGCGGGCATTCTCATCAGCTCGAACGTCAAGAGCGCCGACGGCAACAACGCGGGCCTCTTGCTCGAACTCGATGCGATCCTCGCCGTCACGCTCGGCGGCACCGCGCTCACGGGCGGTCGCTTTACGCTCGCGGGCAGCGTGATCGGCGCGCTCATCATCCAGACGCTCACGTATCTGATCTATTCGCTCGGCGTGCCTCCGGAGGTGAATCTCGTGGTGAAAGCCATCGTCGTGTTCGCGGTGATGATGCTGCAATCGGGCGAGTTCCGCGCGACGGTCGTGAAGTTCGCGCGCCGCCCTGCTATTGGCCGCAGCGAGGTGCGCCGATGAGTTCGCCCTTGCCCAAGCCGCCGGGCGTCACGCTTGCGCATCCTCGCGACGCCGCTGCACCGAAGCGCAGCTTCTCGACGAGCCGCTATCTGCCGCTCGCCGCGACAATCACGCTGTTCATCGCGATCTCGGTACTCGGCTCGGTGATGTACACCGGCTTCTTCTCGCCGCAGGTCTTTCTCAATCTGCTGATCGACAATGCGTTTCTGATCGTCGTCGCGGTAGGCGAGACCTTCGTGATCCTGTCGGGCGGCATCGACCTTTCGGTGGGATCGGTGATTGCGCTGACGACGATGGTATCCGCCGCGCTCGTCGAAAAAGCGGGCTGGCATCCGCTCGTCGTGATCCCGCTCGTGCTCGCGATGGGCACCGCATTCGGCACGCTCATGGGCTGGCTCATCGCGCGCTTTCGCCTGCAGCCGTTCATCGTCACGCTGGCGGGCATGTTCCTCGCGCGCGGGCTGTGCTATCTCATCAGCATCGATTCGATCAGCATCACCGATCCGTGGTATGCGGCCGTATCGCAGATTCGCATACCGGTCATGAGCGGCGCGTCGCTCTCGCTCGGTGCGGTGATCGCGCTCGTCGTGCTCGCGGCCGCCGTGTTCATCGCGCATTACACGCCGTTCGGCCGCACCATTTATGCGGTCGGCGGCAATCCGCATTCGGCGCTTCTGATGGGCTTGCCGGTGAACGCCGCGACCATCGGCGCGTACGCGCTATCGGGCTTCTGCTCCGCGCTCGGCGGCGTGCTGTTCACGTTCTACATGCTCTCGGGATACGGCCTGCACGCGATGGGTCTCGAACTCGATGCGATCGCCTCGGTCGTCATCGGCGGAACGCTCTTGACGGGCGGCGTCGGCTATGTGATCGGCACGCTGTTCGGCGTGCTTCTTCTCGGCATCATTCAGACGCTGATCTCGTTCGACGGCTCGCTCAGTTCATGGTGGACGAAGATCGCGGTCGGCGCATTGCTGCTCGTGTTCTGTCTGTCGCAGCGCGCGTTCGGCGATCGCTCCGCGGCGAAGCGCTGACGACGCCATGGACTATCGTCACCCACAACCTCGCAAGAGCATGCACGCGCGCATCGTGCAGGAGCTCGGCATCGACATCGTGAGCGGCAAGCTCAGTCCCGGCGATCGCCTGCCCGCCGAAGCGAAGCTGTGCGAAGCCTATGGCGTGAGCCGGCCCGTGCTGCGCGAAGCGACGCGCGTGCTGGTCGCGAAAGGGCTCGTGCTGTCGAAGCCGCGTCTTGGCAGCGTCGTGCGTCCGCGCGATGAATGGCACACGCTCGATCCCGATGTCCTCTTCTGGACGATCACCAGCGTGCATGAAGGCGCGTTCTTTCAGTCGCTGCTCGTGGTGCGCAGGATCGTCGAGCCGGCGGCGGCCGCGCTCGCCGCATCGAATGCGACAGAGGAAGATGTCACGCGCATCCGCGATGCGTACGAGCGCATGTCGCATGCGCCGACGCCCGAGGCACTGCTTACGCCCGATCTGGAGTTTCATCGCGCGATCATGACGGCGACGCACAACGACATGCTGATGTATATCGGGCACATGTTATCGCTCGCGCTGTCGGAGTCGATCAAGCTGACGAGCCGTCATCCGGATACGCACGCGCTGTCCTTGCCGCGCCACAAGGCAATACTCACCGCGATCGCGAATCGCGATCCGCTCGGCGCGCGTCACGCGAGTCTCGTGCAACTCGACAATGCGCTCGCCGATGCCCAAAGCGTGTTGACGGCGGTTTATCAGGAGTAAGGCTTCAAGTATTGCGCCGCCACGCGTTGTCCTTCAGCGCGTTCGCGAGCGCATCGACAGACCATGTTTCATCGAGCGCCTGACGCAATAGCGCCTGCTGACTCTTCGGCGCAAGACCGCCGATGGGCGGATCGCGATCGAGGTTCGTCGGGAACGCGTAGCCTTCCGCGCACGCAGCGATGACCGCATCGATCTCCGCATCGCTCATGCTTTCCGTCGACTTGAAATCGAGCAGTACCGGATAGACGGATTCGCACATGCGCGCGCGATCGAGCGTTTCCATCGCGCGTCCATATGCCGATGACACCTGCAGCAGATTCGCCATGCGCTGCACGTCGCGCGTGCGGTTCGCGCCCGCGGCATGAAAGAGCGCGGGGCTTAAGAAAAGTGCATCGCCCTTTTCGAGCGGCAATTGAACGTGATGCGCTTCGAAGTATTCGCGGAAGTCCGCGCGCCGCCACGCGAGATACCCTTGCGCATAGCGCTGCGAAAACGGCAGCAGCTTCGTCGGACCGCTTTCCACAGGCATGTCGCTATGTGCGACCGCGCCTTGCAGCGTGAGATACGGCGAGATCGCGTGAACATGCGCCGGATAGCGCCGCACTTCATCGGCAGTCTGGAAACCGAGGTGATAGTCGCGATGCGCCTGCTGCGCGTCGCCGCCCGGACGCACGACATTGACTTGCGATGTCATCTGGAAACCGGGGCCGAGCCATGCAAGCGCCGCGCATTCGATGAACCGGTTCGCAAAGTAACGCGCGAACACGCGCGGCGCGTGCAGACAGAGCTTTTCCTGCGCATTCCAGATACGATCGTTCGCGCCCGCCTTCGCGAAGTGATCGGCGGCACTCGCACCGCGTTCCCGCTCTTGCCGGATGATCGATTCGAAGATCGCGGCGGCCTCGTCGATAGGATCGACATCCGCATACGCATGCTTGAGCACGAACACGCCTGCGCCATCGCGCAGGACCGTGGCCCATTCCGCCTGCAACGCCATGCATGTCGATGAATCGTCCAGCGCGGGGGCGAGCGCGCCGCAGTCATATAACGGAATGCCGCGCTGAATGTGCGACGCGAATGTCAGCTTCGGTCGCGCATCGCGCTCGAGCAGGCTCGCGAATTCATCGAGTGAGCAATCGCTTTCGGCGTACCAGTTCGTCTGATTCATGTCTCGCTCCGTTTTCGACAAGCATAGCGGCTGATGCTGCCGAATGCGCGGCACGAATGACGGCAGCCTACTTCAGCGGATCGTGGCCCCAGTTCATCAGCGAGTATCGCCAGTGCGAATGCTCGACTTCGTGCGGGCGCTGCGCGAGGTGCCGCTTGATGTAACCGACGACCTTGCGCATGTGCGCGTAGTCGTCTTCGCCGAGATCGGCCTTCTTCTTGCCGAGAATGTCGATGATATGCCGACCCGACTTGTGCCCCACCGATTCGCCGCCGCCGTTCTTCTGGCCGACTTCGCGCGACTCGTCGGTCGCGAGCCACTTTTCGAGTTGAGCGGGCGTCATGTTGACGAGATCCTTGAAGGTGCCGTAAGTCGCGGCGTCGTCATCGTGGTGCTGCGCGGTCATGAGTTGCCTCCGTCGTCGGCGATGTCATGCCCGCGATTCAGCAAGCATCACACCCGCTTCAGATACCGCTCAAGGAACTCGATGAATACGCGCACTTTCGCCGACAAATTCAGCCGCTCGGGATAGATCGCATAGATATCGGCGGGCGGCATCGACCAGTCGGTGAGCACGCGTTCGAGCGCGCCGGAATCGATAAACGACTGCGCGTCCCATTCGGAACGCGTCAGCACGCCGTGACCGTCGAGCGCCCAGCGCAGCGTCGCTTCGCCATCGTTGCTGCTCATCGTGCCGTGGACTTTCACCGTTTCGTGCCGCTTGCCCTTCGTGAAATGCCAGGTGCCGTACGCCGTGTCGTTCTCGCGCAGCACGATGCAGCGATGACCGCGCAGATCGTCCGGCTCCTTCGGCGTGCCATGCGCTTTCAGATACGCCGGCGCTGCGCATACGAAGCGCCGGTTCGCCGCGATCTTTCTGCCGACCACGCGCATGTCCGGCAATTCACCGAAGCGAATGCCGACATCGAACGCGAATTCGGCGAGATTCATCGGACGATCGGTGAGATCGAGCTGTACTTCGACATCCGGATATTGCCGACGAAACTCCGACAGCGCCGGCGCGATATGACGCCGCCCGAAGCCGAACGTCGCGTTCACTTTCAACAGGCCGCGCGGCAGATCGCGGCTGCTCGACACCATGCGCTCCAGTTCCTGCACCTGTTCGAGCAGGCGCGAGCCGGTGCCGAGATAGAGCTCGCCTTCCTGCGTCATCGCGAGCCGCCGCGTCGTGCGGTTCAGCAGCTTCACGCCGAGACGCCGTTCGAGCTGGCTGAGGCGCGCGCTCACGGCGGGCGGCGTCACGCCGAGCTCGCGCGCGAGCGCCGACAAGCTGCCTTGCGTGACGAGCCGCGCGAAAAACTCCAGGTCGGCGATCGAGTCCATTTTTAAATTTGGCTTAACAATGGGTTAAGACAAGCTGCATTTTACGGTCTCCGTTATCGAATTACACTGGCTTCGACTGATCGGAGAAGCAAGAACGGAGACAGCATGGGACAGACGCTTTATCGGAAGATCGTGGACAGCCACACGGTTTTTCACGTCGACGATGAACACGTCGCGCTTTACGCCGACCTGCACATCATGAACGAGTACACGAGCCCGCAAGCATTCGCGGGACTCGCGCAAAAAAACCTGCCGGTGCGTTGCCCGGAAAAGCAGATGGGTGTCGTCGATCATGTGATTCCGACGCATCCCGTCGCGGTCGACAAGCGCACGATCATGATCGACGCCGCCGCGCAGCAGGCCGCGAACTTCACGCGCAACTGCGCGGAGCACGGCATCCATCTGTTCGATGTGCGCGACCATGCGCAAGGCATCGAGCATGTGGTCGCGCCGGAGATCGGCCTGATTCGCCCCGGCATGGTCGTGCTGTGCGGCGACAGTCACACCACGACGTATGGCGCACTCGGTGCGCTGGGCTTCGGCATCGGCACATCGGAAGTGGAACATGTGCTCGCGACGCAGACGCTCGTCTATCGCGTCGCGAAGGACATGCGCATCGTCGTGGATGGCGCGCTGCCTCGCGGCACGACATCGAAGGATCTCGTGCTCTACATCATCGCGAAGATCGGTGCGCAGGGCGCGCGCGGTTACGTCGTCGAGTATGCGGGCAGCGCGATCGATGCGCTCTCCGCCGAGGCGCGCATGACCTTGTGCAACATGACCGTCGAAGCAGGTGCGCGCGGTGCGTTGATCCCCCCCGACGAGACGACGATTCGCTATGTCGCCGAGCGCATCGGAACCGATGCATTCGTCGCGCAATGGAAGCAGTTCGCGTCCGACGCCGACGCATCGTTCGACATCACGCATCGCTTCGATGCGCGCGATGTCGCGCCGTTCGTCACATGGGGCACGAGCCCGGATCAGGCCATCGCGATCGATGCGCGCATTCCCCGCCTCGCCGATGAACCGGTCGCGCAACGCAATGCATCGAAGGCGCTGGACTACATGGGACTCGATGCCAATCAGGCGATCGACGGCCTCGCGATCGATCACGTATTCATCGGTTCATGCACGAACGCGCGCATCGAAGACTTGCGCGCCGTCGCCGATATCGTGCGCGGCCGCAAGGTCGCGCCTTCCGTGCGTGCGATGGTCGTGCCCGGTTCCGGCATGGTCCGCGAGCAGGCGGAACGCGAAGGCATCGCCAGCGCGCTGATCGAGGCGGGCTTCGAATGGCGTCAGCCTGGCTGCTCGATGTGCCTCGCGATGAACGACGACATCCTGCAACCCGGCCAGCGCTGCGCGTCCACGACCAACCGCAATTTCGAGGGCCGCCAGGGACGCGGCGCCCGCACCCATCTGATGAGTCCCGCGATGGCTGCCGCCGCCGCGCTCGCGGGCCGTATCGTCGACGTACGCAAGGAGCTGGAGCATGTCTGAACACGCAACATTGACCGGCATCGCCGCGCCGTTGCCGCTGAACAATCTCGACACCGACCAGATCATGCCGAAGCAGTTTCTGTTCGGCATCGACAAGTCCGGTCTCGCGCGCGGCGTTCTGTATGACTTGCGCTTCGATGCATCGGGCAACGCACGCAAAGACTTCGTGCTGAACAGGCCCGACTATGCGGGCGCGCGCATTCTCATTGCGGGCGCGAACTTCGGCTGCGGATCGAGCCGCGAGCACGCCGTATGGGGCTTGCAGCAAGCGGGAATCGATGCCGTTATCGCGCCGAGCTTCGGCGAAATCTTCTACTTCAACGCGCAGAACAATCGCTTGCTGCTGATCGCGCTCGATGAAGCCGTCGTCGCTGCATTGAGCGCGCTCGCGAGCGATGCAAAGACGAATCGGTTGACCATCGACGTCGCGAATCAACGCGTGAGCACGAGCGACGGCACGCACTACGCGTTCGATCTTCCGCAGCGACAGAAGCGCATGTTCATCGAAGGACTGGACATGATCGGCATGACGCTCGCCGACAGCGACGCGATCCGCGCATTCGAAGCGAAGCACGAGGCGCTGCGTCCGTGGATGAAGATCGATTTGCCCGCGCTACGCAACAAGCAAGCAGCGTAAGGCGAAAAAGAGACGCACGAGCGTCCATCGCCGCATCACTTCTCAATCAGGAGACACGATATGGAAAGCCCTTCGTTGCGCACGGGCGCGATGCCGCTCGGACTGCGCGCGCGCTTCTCGTTGATGACCATCGGCGGCATGCCGGTCGCGATGTTCGTCGCGCTCGCACTGGTGACGATACTCGCCGCCATCACCGGCAAATTGCCGAACGACATGATCGGCGGCTTCGCCGTGCTGATGTTATCGGGCCTGTTGCTCGGCGAAGTCGGCAAACGCATTCCGGTGTTCAGGCATATCGGCGGGCCCGCGATTCTCTGTCTCTTCGTGCCTTCGGCGCTGCTCGGCTACAAGCTGATGGACGATGCCGCGCTCAAGGCCATCACCACGACGATGAAGACCGCGAACCTGCAATACCTCTATATCGCGTGTCTCGTCGCGGGCAGCATTCTCGGCATGAATCGCAAGATCCTGATTCAAGGCTTTCTGAAGATGTTCGTGCCATTGCTGGTCGGCACGGTGACCGCGATCGCGGCGGGCGTGCTAGTCGGACTGATGTTCGGCTATGACCCGAAGCACACGTTCTTCTATATCGTCATGCCGATTCTGGGCGGGGGCATCGGCGAAGGCATTCTGCCCTTGTCGATCGGTTATGCGGAAATCACCGGCGCGGCGCAAGGTCATCTGATCGCGATGATGGTGCCCGCCGCGCTCATCGGCAACGTCGTCGCGATTCTCGCGAGCGGCTTGCTCAAGCGCTTCGGTGAGAAACATCGCGCATATAGCGGCGACGGCATGCTCGTGAAGAGCGGCGACGATCAGGCGCTGCTGAAGGAACAGAAAGCCGAGGCCGCGCTCGATCTGCGCCTGATGGGTTTCGGGCTGCTGCTCGGCTGCACGCTGTTCATTCTCGGCATGCTGCTCGCGCCCGTCACCGGCATTCCCGGACCCGTGCTGATGATCGTCGCAGCCGCCGTGCTGAAGGTCGTGCGCGCGATTCCCGAACGCATGGAGATCGGCGCGTATCAGATCTACAAGTTCATGTCGACGAATCTCACCTTCGCGATCCTCGTCGGACTGGGCACGCTCTTCGTGTCGTGGGACAAGCTCGTCGGCGCATTCTCGCCCGCGTACTTCGTGATCTGCGCGTCGACGGTCGCGGCGATGGTCGTATCGGGATTCTTCGTCGGCGCGTGGCTGAAGATGTATCCAGTCGAAGCGGCGATCATCACCGCTTGCCATAGCGGTCTCGGCGGCACCGGCGATGTCGCGATTCTGTCGTCGTCGAATCGCATGGGACTCATGCCCTTCGCGCAGATTTCGACGCGCATCGGCGGCGCGGGCATGGTCGTGTTCGCCACGCTGATGATGAAGTGGTTCGGCTGACGTGCATGCGGCGCGCGCGTCGCACGATTAGCGGTTCGGCGCGCGCGGAACGGGCAGGAAATGCAGCAAGGCTTTGAGCGTATAGATGACGATCATGGTCCCGGCAAGATCGCCGATGAACATCGCGAAGAATCGCGCGACGATATGCTCCGTATCGCCCTGAAGATAAAACCAGATGTTATGCAGCAGCGGACCGGCAAGCGCATAAGCGAGGGTGAGCATCACCAATCTGCCCGCCGTCAGATTCGATAGCGACATCGAGTCCATAGATCTCGCGCGCGAGTCGATACACGGCATAAGGCGCGACGGTCGCAATGATGCCGCCGACGAAAGATCTCACCGGATCATTTGGAAAGAAATAAAAGAAATCGACGAGCCAGCTTGCGAAAAGCAGCCCGAGTGCGCCGTCCGCGCCGAACAACAGCGTGCTGAGCAGCCGAATGCCGGCCGGAAGATAAATCCAGTTCACGCCTCGCACGAACTCGGAATGAGTAAAGATTTCCTGATTGGCCCAGAGCGAGGTGATAAAGACGAGCGCCGTTCCGACGACGGAACATAAGCGAAGTTGAAGGGAAGACATTGGCGGCGTGCCAGTGAGCGGCGGTAAGGACGCACATCTTATCGCAGCACCGCGCGAATTCATGCGTCGCGCATCGTGCGCGTCTGGCCTTGCGCTCTTCCGCCGTAATTCGCCGACGATTCGAGTTTGGCCGCGATGCGCTCCAGTTCGTTCAGAAGCGATTCGAGCTCCATGCGCTGAAGCGGCGCGATGGCGGGCGCATGCTGCAATTCCTCGATGCGCTCGCGCCAGTACGAAACGGGCCACGCCGCGCTGCGATGCCAGTGGCGCGAGCGGATCATCCTCGCGAGATGTTCGATCTCCTGCTCGATGAAATGCGCCGTGATGTAGTTGTTATCGCGTTCCTGAACCACGCCCCTGCCCTCCCGGGAAATCGCTCGGGCAATAGCGAAACGCGCTCACTCGTCCGCTCTTCGTATTGCGACCTTGTATTGCGCCCTTGTATTGCGCCCTTGCTCGACGCACTATCTTAGCACTTACTTATCAACTTGATAAATAGATCGTCGATTGTGGTTTGCCGTATATCGCGAATGCTATGATCGGTTCGTTCCCTAAAAGCGATTTCTTCATGGCCAAAAAGAGCGTGTTCGATGCCTATTTCCGCTTCCTGAATCTGGCTCAGGCAGTGCAGGCATTGCCTTCGGTGCCGAAGCTCGATGCTGCCGAAGAACGCTTGCTCGAAGCGCTCACGGCGTCGTGGCACGCGGGCCATGCGCTGACGGTCACGGAGACGATGGCGCTGTCTATCGCGGGCGCGCCGGCGACGGTGCATCGCAAGCTGACGAACCTCAGAAAGCAAGGCCTCGTATCCGTCGATGAAAGCAGCGACGATCTGCGCATCAAGACCGTCGTGCCGACGCGAAAAGCACTGGATTACTTCGAGAAGCTCGCGGCGTGCCTCGATGAGGCGAAGAAGAGACGCTGAGAATCAGAACCGGTCGATCATGCCAACCTGCACGCCGCGCACCGGCGCGCCGGGATAAGCCGCCGGAATCCCGACTACGTTCACGCCGCGCAGCGTGAAGGTCGCGTCGCCATGATTGCGCAGCATCGCGCCGCTCGCGTAAAGCAGCACCTTCGGCGAGAGATCGTATTCGCACGCAACGCTGAACTGGTCAGCGTCGTTATCGCTGCCCGAGCGATCGCGTGCATACGCATAGCCGAGCGATGCGCGCAGGCGCGGCGTCACCGCGTAGCGCATCGAGACCGAAAGACCGTCGTTGTGATAGCGCGGCGACCCGCCATCGCCGTTGAAGTGCGAGAGGAAGGCCGTCGTCTTGCCGAAGCGATACGACACGCCGCCGAGATTCGCACGCAAGCCGGTGTCGCCTTGCGTGTCCTGATGCGCGTACGAAATGCGAAACGGCCCGCTGTGATACGCGAACGTCTCGTAGTTCCCCGATAGCCCGTTGCCGTTGCCGCTATCGCGCAATGCGACCATGAGCGTCGTCGTGAAGCCGTGAAAATCGGGCGACAGATACGTGATGCCGTTATTCGTGTAAGGCGTGATCTTCGACAGATTGTTGAGCCCCGACGCGATCGTGCCCGCACCGAATGCATCGAGTCCGCCCTTGAACGGAATGTAGATCGGCGAATACTGCCGGCCGAAGCGCAACTCGCCCCACGGCGCGCCGAGCCCGATCCACGCCTGTCGATTGAAGATCGTGTTGGCCGTCGCGAAGGTGCCGTCGGCGGAACTGAAGCCGCTTTCCAGATCGAAGAGCAGACGCGTATCGCCGCTCAATTGCTCGTAGCCGCGCAAGCCGAAGCGCGAGCCGCGATACGCGCCCGAATCCATGCGCGGCGTCCACGACGAGCCCGGGTTCGTCACTTCGATGCTCGTATCGATGCTGCCGTACAAGGTCACGGCGCTCTGCGCATGCGCGGACGTTGCACCGATGCCGCACAGCATCGATACAGCCAGCAGGCAAATGAAAGTGTTGGTCAGACGCATGAAATCTTCGGTTCGTACGATCAGTGGTTCAATGCATACGCGATGACGTAATCGCCACGATCCGGCGATTGCCGCGCGCCGCCCGCCGAAATCAGCACGTATTGCTTGCCCGTCTTCGGCGACACATAGCTCATCGGACCGCCCTGGCTTCCGACCGGCAAGCGCGCCTTCCACACTTCCTTGCCGGTGGCGCTGTCGAACGCACGCAGATAATAGTCCTGCGTGCCCGCGATGAACACGAGGCCGCCTTGCGTCGCGAGCGTGCCGCCGAGCGTCGGCATGCCGATGGGCATCTTCACGCGCATCTTGATGCCGAACGGACCCGTGTCCTGCACGGTGCCGACGGGCACTTGCCACACGATCTTTTGCGTCTTCAGATCGACCGCCGAGAGCGTGCCGAACGGCGGCTTCTGGCACGGAATGCCGAGCGGCGACATGAAGCGGTTCTTGTTCACGGCATACGGCGTGCCCTTCAGCGGCACCGCGCCCATGCCCGTGTTCACGGCTTCGCCGCCGTTGCTCGCGGGCGCGCTGTCGGTCTTTTGCGGAATCATCTGCACCCAGAGACCGAGGCGCATGTCGTTCACGAAGACGACGTGATGATTCGGATCCGTCGACAAGCTGCCCCAGTTCATGCCGCCGAGCGATCCCGGGAAGCTCAGCGAAACATCGGTGTCGGGGGCGGTGAAGAGGCCGTCATAGCGCATCGACTTGAAGCTGATGCGGCACATCAACTGATCGAACGGCGTCGCGCCCCACATGTCCGATTCCTTCAGCGTGTCCGCGCCGATCGTCGGCATGCCGGCCGAGAACGGCTGCGTCGAAGAGTACTGTTCCTGCGCGATCGTGCCCGTCTTCACCTTGCGTTCTTCGACGCGCGTAAGCGGCTTGCCCGTCATGCGGTCGAGCACGAAGATCTGACCGGATTTCGTGCCGAACACGACCGCGGGCTTCGTCGATCCATCCTTCTCGGGAAAGTCGACGAGGCTCGGCTGCATCGGAACGTCGAAGTCCCACAGATCGTTGTGGACCGTCTGGTACACCCACTTTTCTTTGCCGGTGGTCGCATCGAGCGCGAGGATCGACGTCGCGTACTTGTGATCCAGCGGCGTGCGATTGCCGCCCCACAAGTCCACCGACGAGCTGCCCATCGGGATGAAGACAGTGTTCATCGCGGCGTCGTAGGACATCGGCGCCCACGAGTTCGGCGTGCTGCGCGCGTAAGTCCGACCCTGTTGCAGGCGCGCGTTGGGGTCGTCGCGGCCCGGATCGAACGCCCAGCGCATCTCGCCGGTAATGACGTCGAAGCCGCGCAATACGCCGCCCGGCATGTCGGTCTGCACGTTGTCGGCCACGCGTCCGCCCACGACGACGGTCGTGCCCGCGAGCGTCGGCGCCGACGTGAGCTGATACTTCGGATCGTCGGCCGCGCCGAGACCCGCTTTCAGGTTCACGAAGCCGTGTTCGCCGAAGCCTTCGCACAGCGCGCCGGTGTCGGCATCGATGGCGACGAGACGCGCATCGATCGTGTTCATCAGCAAGCGGCGCTGGCAGCTTGCGCCCGCCGCGATGGAAACGGGGGTCACAGGCGTCGAACCGTTTATCGTCGGTTGCGCCACAGGTTTCGTCGCATCGAAATACGCGAGGCCGCGACAGCGGTTCCAGACCTGCGCCCGCGCGTTGATCTCGCGCTTCCAGATCTGCTTGCCGCTGTCGGCATCGACGGCGATCACGTTGTTGTGCGGCGTGCACAGGTAGATGCGGTCGCCGATCTGCAGTGGCGTCTCCTGATCTTCCGCGCCGTTGCCGGTCGGGCTTTCGGGGACATCGCCCGTATGGAAGGTCCACGCGACACGCAGATCCTTCACGTTATCGCGCGTGATCTGATCGAGCGCCACGAAGCGGCTGCCGCCGGCCGTGTTGCCGTAGTTGCTCCAGTCCTTCTGCGCGTGCTCCTTCGCGACGGGCACGAGCGGCGTTTCATTGCCATCGGATGCGACGGTCGGATGCGGCTCGAACATCTGCACGAAGGTAACGAGCATGCAAAGCGCGATGACGCCAGCGAACGCATACGCGCGCTTCGACGCGGGCTTGCCCGTCTCATGCGTGCGCAACGATGGCCATGTAAGCAGCGCGAGCATCATGAAGCCGGCCGGCAGCATCAGCCGCGACACGAGCGGCCAGAAATCGAAACCGCCGTCGATGGGCGCCCACACGAGCGTGCCGATAAATACCGCGCCGAAGGCGAGCACAGCCGACGACTTCGCCCGCATGAACTGCACCGCGGATACGACGATAACCGCTCCCGCGATCACGAAATACGCGCTGCCGTGCAGAAGCGCGAGCTTTGCGCCGCCGACGACGAAAATCAGACCAGTGGCCAACAGCGCGAGGCCCAGCACAACACACCCTGCTCTCAGCGCGGCTGAAAGACGGGCTTTACTCGTAGACATCGAAATCTTCTCCAGGAATCTGCCATGCGATCCGCTTCGGCGACGACAGGAATGCCGCGGCCGTATCGCACCGCGCGATGAAAGCGTTCCGTGAAGTCGATACCGCGACACGCGAGAAGCGGCGACGCATGAACGCGTGCGCCGATGTGCGCGGCTGGATCGCATGTCCCGCGCGATCAGTCAGACCGGCCGGGGCATTAGCGTAAACCCGTGCATTCTAACCAGATAGTTAAATTTCTGCATAGTTCGCACGAATGCAGCACGGCGCAGGCTCACACGTCGTGCTCGGTCGCGAACGCTTGTCCTTCTTGTTCGAGCCATGCGCGAAACAGCACGATCAGATCGTGCCCCGCTTTCTCATCGGCGACATACGTGCAATAGCTTCGCGACGGCAAACGCGGCCCGTCGAATGGCGCGACGAGACGGCCTGACGCGAGATCGTCGGCGACGAGCGCGGTCGGGCCCATCGCGATGCCCATGCCATCGACAGCGGCCTGCAAGGTCAGATAGAAGTGATCGAAGGTGAGCACCGCCGCTGGCGTGAGCGCCGCGATGCCCGCCTGCGCGAGCCAATCCGGCCAGACGCGCGGCAAGCTCGACGTGTGCAGCAGCGTGTGCCGCCGCAAGTCTTCAGGCGTCTGCAAAGGAAGACGTTTGGACAGCGTGGGGCTGCACACCGGCAGACGTTCCTCTTCGAGAAAGCGCCGCATCACGTAACCGTAAAACGTGTCGGGGCCGCCGCGAATCACGATGTCGTATGTGTCCTTCAGGCTTTCTACCGGTTCGTTCGATGTCTCTATCCTGACTTCCACATCGGGATGACGCGCGCGAAATTGTTCGAGCCTCGGCACGAGCCAGCGCAACGTGAACGTAGCGGGCGCATTCACGGTGAGCGTGCGCGACAGGGCCTCGGACACGCCATAGCGCGCCGTGGCCTGCGAGAGCCGATCGAAGAGCGGACCGATTTGCGCGAGATAAACGCGCGCCGCCGGGGTCAACACCACACGCCGGTTATGACGCTCGAACAGGGGTGCGCCGAGCCACGCTTCGAGCAAACGCACTTGCTGGCTGATCGCCCCGTGCGTGACATGCAGCTCGGCGGCGGCTTCCTTGAAGCTACCGAGTCGCCCAGCGGCTTCGAAAGCGCGCAACGCATTGAGTGAAGGCAATGCCGGTCTCATTCGCAAGAGCTTTTCTAACGCGACGATGCAATTTATATGGTTTGTGGGCGGCTCACAAGATAGTTATTCTAGTAACTATCCGTCATATAACCGACATAAGAAAGCATGTTCACCTACACCGGCGGTGTCGTTCTCTTGGCAGCCGTGCTCCACGCAAGCTGGAACGCGATGCTCCATGGCAACCGCGACCGGTTCCTCTCGATGACGTGGATGAGCATCGCGATCGGCGCCGTGTCCGCGATCGTCGTCTTCTATCTGCCGATGCCCGCGAAAGCCGCGTGGCCCTACATCGTCGCGTCGGGGCTCGTGCATATCGTCTACAACGTGAGCCTCGTGCGCTCGTATCGGCGCGGCGATCTCGCGCAGGCTTATCCGATCGCGCGCGGATCGTCGCCGATGCTCGTCACGCTCGGCGCGGCCATCTTCGCGCACGAGGCGATCGGCCCGCTGCATGCGCTCGGGATCGTGCTGATCTCGGGCGGCATCATCGCGCTTGCATTGCAGGGCGGCCGCGTATCGCGCGCGGGGGTGCTCGCCGCGTTGACGACGGGCGTGACCATCGCGATCTACACGGTGATCGACGGCATCGGCGTGCGTCTGTCCGATGGCGAAGCGCTCACCTACACTGCGTGGATGTTCATGTTCTATTGGTTCATGCCGATGATTTTCGTCGCGAAACGCGGGCCCGCGGCGCTATGGACGCCCGTGAAGCGAGCGCCGATGGCCGTGGGTTCGTCGCTCGCGGGCGGCCTCGTGTCGATCGCGGCTTACGGCATCGTGATCTGGGCGATGCAATCCGGCGCGATGGGCACGGTCTCCGCGTTGCGCGAAACGAGCGTCGTGTTCGCGGCGCTCATCGGGCGCGTGTTCCTTCAGGAAGCCGTCAGCGCGAGGCGCTGGCTCGCCTGCGTGGTGGTCGCGGTCGGGGCGGTTTGCCTGGGGCTCTGACCGCTCTGCGTCATTTCGTCCGTAAGGCACATCTCGCGAACTGAGGGAAAAGCCGGCCTTTGATCGGCGAATCGGGATTGCGGAAGGTTCGATAAATTGCTCATCGTGGCATTGGGCCCGATGGCGAATACCGAATCGAGAAGAACCTTGCAACCCGTACACGAATGGCACACGGCGCCTCTGCCCGCCGACGAAGCGAAGCGGCTCCAGTTGCTGCACAGTCTCGACCTGCTCGACACGCCACAGGAAGAAGTGTTCGACCGCGTAACGCGCGTCGTCGCCGAGCTGTTGCAGGTGCCGATCGCGCTGGTATCGCTCGTCGATGAACATCGGCAATGGTTCAAGTCGCGTGTCGGACTCGATGTATGCGAAACCGCGCGCGACGTGTCGTTCTGCGCGCACGCGCTTCACTCCGAACGTCTGCTGCTCGTCGAGGACGCTCACGCGGATGCGCGCTTCGCCGGCAATCCGCTCGTCAGGGGCGCGCCACACATCCGCTTCTATGCGGGCGTGCCGTTGCGCTCGTCCAGAGGTCTCGTGCTCGGCACGCTTTGCGCGATCGACACGAAGCCGCGCAAACTCACGGCAAGCTCGCAGGCCGCGCTGTGCGATCTCGCGGCGACCGTCGAGCGCGAGATCGTGCAGCGCGAAGCCGCGCGCGAAACGCGTGAGATTCAGGAAGCCGACCGCCGCAAGCTGCGCCTGTCCGAGACGCGCTTTCATACGATCTTCGAACAGACGCCGACGGGCAAGGCTATCGTCGATCTGGAGGGCCGCTTCGTCGAAGTGAATCCGAAGCTGTGCGAAATCACCGGTTATAGCGCCGATGAACTCGTCACGATGACCTTTCAGCAGATCACCGACGAAGCGGATCTGTCGGCCGATCTGCAACTCGTCGCGGAACTGCTCGACGGCACGAGCAAGACGTATACGCTGGAAAAACGATATCGCCGCCGTAACGGCGAGCCGGTTTGGGTCGAGCTTTCCGTCGCGTTGATTCGCGACGAACGCGGCGAGCCGCTGCATTTCGTGAGCGTCGCGCACGACATCTCGAGCCGCAAATACAGCGAACAGGTGTTGCGCGATTATCGGCAGGAACTGGAGCGCCGCGTGCTCGAACGCACGCGCGAGCTCACCAGCAATCGCGCCGCGCTGCAGACGATCACGGACAATCTGCCCGTTCTCATCGCACACGTCGATGCTGACCTGCGCTATCGCTTCAACAATCAGGTGTATCGCGAGGTGTTCGGCGTCGAGCCTTCCGCGTTGCGTGGCAAGACTGTGCGCGACACGATCGGCGCGTCGACCTTCGAGCGCTGTCTGCCTTACTTTCGCCGCGTGCTCGCCGGCGAACGCGTGACGCACGAGGACATCGTCTATGAAGGCGCGCCGAGCCGCGTCTGGAACGCGACGTATATTCCCGAGTTTCAGCGCGAGGAAATTGCCGGTTTCTACATCATGTCGCAGGACATCACCGAGACCAAGCGGCGCGAAAATCAGATGCGCTCCGAAGTCATGCTGGACGCGCTCACGGGCCTGCCGAACCGGCGCGCGCTCGCCGAGCAACTCGCGCTTTCGGTCGATGCCGCCCGCGATGACGCCGTGCCTTTCGCGCTCTTCTTCATGGACCTCGACGGCTTCAAGAGCATCAACGATCAGCACGGTCACGACGTCGGCGACGCGCTGTTGATACAGGTAGCCGCGCGCCTGAAAAAGACGACGCGCGCGGGCGATCTCGTCTGCCGCCTCGCCGGCGATGAATTCGTGCTGCTGGCGCGCGGAATTTCGTCATCGAGTGCATGCAGCCGCATCGCGCAGGACATTTGCCGCGCGATCGGACGGCCGTTCGAACTCGGCCGCGTCGAAGCGCATCTCGGCACGAGCGTCGGCATCGCGATGTGCGCGGGCGGCTTCGACACGTCCGCCGAAGCGATGCTCGGCGACGCGGATCGCGCGATGTACGAAGCGAAGCGCAAGGGACGCAACGGCTTTCGCTTCGCATCCGTCGCGGCGGACGTCGCGCCGACGATCAACAACTATCTCGATGCCGATCGCCGCAGCGCCGTGCATCACTGACTTCCACGATATGCAATGAAGGTCCGTTTCACGAAAACGCGCGCTGCATGGCAGCATGCCGCGAGTTGCATATCGGAGAATGGGCTTTCTCATCATGGGAACCCTCAACTAGAGCATTGATTTACTTCGATAATTATTTGCTTCGCGACGTCGCGCATCGTCGCCGGCCGCGTCCCTTTCTTCGCTAACCTCTTATACAAGAGGCGCACGTTCGCCAATGCGAACCGCCCGGTGCTTTCCAATCAAGCTGGAGAAACGCGATGCAGAATGTCTATGTCGAACCGATGCCGAAGGGCCAGTGGGGACCGATCGACGGTTACGCGCTCGAATTCCCTGACGGTACGAGAATGACGCAGCAGAGTTATCGTTCGGAGCGGCTCGCCGTCGATGAGATCAAGCTGCGCGGCTATGCGCCGATGGTCGCGAAGGTACGCGTAACCGACAAGACCGTCGACGAACACTGGGAAGCCGTCGAATAAGATCGTCAGCGCGCTTCGCGTCCCGCGCGAAGCGCTTCCCTTTCCTTTCCGATCCGCGCGGGTTTTCAGTTCTTCTTCTTGCTCGGACGCCAGCTATCGTCGGCGGTCATCGCGGGCTTCACCGCCGGAGCGATGGCCGCGACCTTCTGAAATTCCTTCGTGTCGGTTTTCGCTCGTGCGACGGGCGCAGCAGGCGGCGCCGCGCGCGTCTGACGCTGCTTCGGCTCGGTCCTGGATACGCGGCCTTTCGCTGCTTCAGCGCACGCGCGCTCGGACTTGCGCGAACATGCAGAAGCCGACTTCGATACGGGTTTCGCTTTCGATGTCTTGACCGATTGCTTCGCGCCGTGCGTCGACGTTTTTTTTGCGATAGAGCGTTCGGGAATCACGCTCTGCCGCGTGCTGTCCTTGCTCGATGCCGTGACAGGAATCAGTGGCGACGCAGCTTCCGCTGACGGACGCGCGGCGGAGCGCAGCGGGCCGTCCACGATTCTGTCCGCCGAATCGATATTGATGGCGGCGATCGGTGCGGCCTTCGT
Source organism: Caballeronia sp. LZ028 (assembly GCF_031451415.1). Taxonomy (NCBI): domain Bacteria; kingdom Pseudomonadati; phylum Pseudomonadota; class Betaproteobacteria; order Burkholderiales; family Burkholderiaceae; genus Caballeronia; species Caballeronia sp. LZ028. Next base: position 666,138 of record NZ_JARUXN010000002.1, read on the forward strand.
CTCGATCGGACGGACCGTGCCTGCGACGGCCACAGGCAGCGTTCCCGCGCGCGGTGTCGATCCGTGCTGCTCGAAGTAAGCACGCGCGAGAAAACACGCACCGAGCACGACGGCGGCCATGACGACCGTTGCGAGTATCGAATGCGATGGACGCCCCGTCGCAAGCACGGCAGCGCCATTGGCGATGGAGGCAGGCGCAGGCGCGGGTAAACGCGCTTCGTATGTTCTCGAACGCGCCGGCCATCGCACGCGGGCCACTTCGCCCTGTGGCGCAAACTGGCGCGTCACGCCTCGCGCCGCCTCGACTGCCCGCAGAGCTGTCTCCGCGCCCCTCGTCAGCACGGCCCCGTGGCGGTCGGCGCCGCAAAACGGGCACACGCTTTCTTCTACTGATGAAAGGGTTTCACATCGGGGGCAGATGACGAAATAAAGCGAGCCATCGCCTCGCTGTTCCATTGTCACACTCCATCCGAATCATTTCGGAAGGCCGATCGACAATCAGCGATCGTCCGGTCGCAAGTAATACGTACGAATTACCGTAGCACACCGGGCATTGTTTCGGAAGCACAAACAACCCCTTTTGAACAGGGCCATTTGTCAGTCGAATCGCGGCTTTCGCTTCGCTACGTCTAATAAATTACTAATCAACAACGGAACTTTACTAATGATTAATCATGCGCGTGGCAAATGCGGCGCCGTCTGTGCGATCTGGTCGAGTTCATCGCGCACCGCATCGACGACACACGCATCACGCAGAGAAACATCTGCCGCATGAATCGCTTCGAGACGCCGCCGCACGGCGCCGTACTGCGCACCCGCACGGCGATGCAATTCCGCACGCTCGCTATAGCGCAAAAACGTCTGCAACGAGGCGAGCACGGCGGCGCTCAGACTCGTCATCCCGATCAGGACGTGCACATCCGGCGACACCGCCGTCGTTACGAGCGATAAAAACGCGGACGTGCCCGTCGCCGCCGTGATGCCGATGACCGCAAGCCCGAGCCGTCTGCCGCAGCGCGTCAGCCGGTCGGCCATCGTGTAATGACGAATCTGCGATTCGCGCGCGCGCCGGATCCAGGCCAGCACGAGCGTCGACATGTCTCGGGGCGGTTGATATGAGGTTTCGGTCATGTTCTAAGCACTCTACGAACAGACTTCATCCTCCCGGCTAATCAGGACATTTACCGTCCCGATGGCGCTTGAATCATCTTCCAGCCATTGCCCGCGGGATCGCGAAAACCGGCATCGACGCTGCCGTAGCGATCGACCGGTTCCTGCGTGAACTCCACACCGCTCGCCTTCAGCCGCTCGTAAGTCGCGCGGCAGTCCGCGACGGACAGCACGAGCGGCGGCATCGCGCCCTTTGCGACCATCGCGCGCAGCGTTTGCGCGGTCGCATCGTCGTGGATCGGCGCGCCCGGCGCGAACAGGCCGAGCTGAAACGACGGCTGATCCGGATGCTGCACCGTGAGCCATCGATACGTGCCGTTGCGCACGTCGGTATGAACGCGAAAACCGAGCTTGTCGACGTAAAACGCAAGCGCTTCGTCCTGATCGTCGACATAGATGCCCACCACGCCGATGCCCTGATTCATGTGACCTCCTTCGTTGAAGATGGCCGCACTGTACCTTTCGCACCGCGCCGCCGCTTCTCCAAAACTGCGATCGTGAGATCGGGTCGTTGCGCGGCCTTCAGCACGCACGCGGGCACGCGATCGAGCGCGTCGACGCCGGCGCGCGCTTGCACGCGCATCGCGCTCGGACTGTGGCCGGTGATATCGCGAAAGATGCGGCCGAACGTTCCGAGACTTTCCCAGCCGGTGACGAAGGCAATATCCGTGATGGCGAGCTCGGTGTCGCGCAACAGCGTGACGGCCTGCTCGATGCGCCGCGTCAGCAGATAGCGATGCGGCGGAACGCCGAACGCGCGCTTGAACGATCGCGCGAAATGCGCTTCGGAGACCCCGCTGACTTCGGCCAGACGGCTGACCGGCCAGTCCTCGTGCGAACACGCGTCCATGCGATCTTTGGCGCGCAACAGACGCCGCAACAATGCCGGATCTTGCAACGCATCGGCGGTGGCGGGTTTGCGAGTCGGCATGGCGTTCGGGGTGCGGAAAACGAGCGGCTAGTGTAGCCCGGCGCGCACAAAGAAAAACGTCGTGCAGAGGCTATCCGCACGACGCAAAAGTCGCTCATTCCCTGAGAAGAAAGAGCTAGAGGAGATGGAAAGTATCTTAGCCCGCGTCCCCGATGCGCGATGTGCCGGAAAGCGGCCGTTTTGCGGCCCAATTCGCGCAATCGGTCTTGCATCACAACAACGGCAGCGTGAGACGGATGTGTTCCGCGAACGCCGATGTCAACATCGAAGGACGCTCGCGCGCGAACTTCAGCGATATGCCGACGCCCGGCAACGCCGGCAGCCCGGCATCCGCGTTCAGCACGCACAGATCGGCGGGCACGGCGGTCTGCGTGATGACCGCGAACGCCTGCCCCGAGCGCACCAGCGCCGTGAGCCCCGCGAGACTGCTGCTCGCGTACGCGATGCGATACGCCCTGCCCGCGCGCTGCAAGGCTTCGCATGCGGCGATGTGATCGAGCGTGTCCGGATCGGAGAGCGCGAGCGGCAACGGATCGTAATGCGCGGAATCCATCCCCGGACAGCCGATCCAGACCAGTTGCTGGCGCCGGATGACCTCGCCGCCGGGTTTGTCTTCGGGAAGCGAGAGCATCGCGAGATCGAGCGCGCGCTTTTTCAGTTGCTCGGCGAGCCGGGGCGTCGGCCCGCACACGACTTCCACCAGCGCGTGCGGATGCTGACTCGAAAATTGCCGCAGCAGGCTCGGCAGGAACACGGCGGCGTAATCGTCCGGACAGCCGAAGCGGATGCTGCCCGACAAGCCTTTTCCGCACAGATCGGCCATCGCCTCGTCGTGCAGACGCAGGATGCGCTGTGCGTGAACCAGCAGGCGCTCGCCGGGATTCGTCAGCACGACGCCGCGTCCGGTGCGCTGAAAAAGCGGCTGATCGACGATATCCTCGAGCCGCTTCATCTGCTGGCTCAGCGCCGATTGCGTCCGTCCGATGCGCTCGGCCGCGCGACTCAGCGCGCGCACTTCCGCGATGACGGCAAACGAGCGCAACAACTCGATTTCCAATGACAGGCTCAAGGTATTAGCGCCTCTTCTATCTCGCATTAGAACTATTCGATTCTATAAAACCTGAGCGTTGTCTACACTGCAGATTGTTTCCTATCCCGCCAGGAGAAGCACGGTGTCCCTGAACAACGACGCAACTTTCTGGCGCAACGCCAGACAGCACCTCATCCGCTACGGCGGCACGTTCGAGCCGATGATCATCGAGCGCGCGCAAGGCAGCTTCGTCTACGATGCCGATGGCCGCGCGATTCTCGATTTCACCTCCGGACAAATGAGCGCCGTGCTTGGCCACAGCCATCCCGAGATCGTGTCGGTGATCGGCGAATATGCGGGCAAGCTGGATCATCTCTTCAGCGGGATGCTGTCGCGTCCCGTCGTCGATCTCGCGACGCGTCTCGCCGATATCACGCCCGCCGGTCTCGATCGCGCGCTCTTGCTGAGCACCGGCGCCGAATCGAACGAGGCCGCGATCCGCATGGCGAAGCTCGTCACCGGAAAATACGAAGTCGTCGGCTTTGCGCAGTCGTGGCACGGCATGACGGGTCACGCGGCGTCGGCAACGTACAGCGCGGGGCGCAAGGGCGTCGGTCCCGCGGCGGTCGGGTCATTCGCGATTCCCGCGCCGTTCCCATATCGCGCGCGCTTCGAGCACAACGGCCGATACGACTGGCTCGCGGAACTCGACTACGCATTCGATCTCATCGACCGGCAGTCGAGCGGCAATCTCGCCGCGTTCATCGCGGAACCGATTCTGAGCTCCGGCGGCATCATCGAATTGCCGGAAGGCTACATGGCGGCGCTAAAGCGCAAGTGCGAAGAGCGCGGCATGCTGCTGATTCTCGACGAAGCGCAAACCGGCATCGGCCGGACGGGCACCATGTTCGCGTGCCAGCGCGACGGCGTCACGCCCGACATCCTCACGCTATCGAAGACGCTCGGCGCGGGCTTGCCGCTCGCGGCCGTCGTCACATCGGCGGAAATCGAAGAGAAGGCGCATGCGCTCGGCTATCTGTTCTACACGACGCACGTATCCGATCCGCTGCCCGCCGCCGTCGGCCTGCGCGTGCTGGATGTGGTCGAACGCGATGGCCTCGTCGCGCGCGCGAACGTGATGAGCGCGCGCCTGCAACGCGGCCTGCTCGATCTGATGGAGCGCTTCGACTGCATCGGCGACGTGCGCGGCCGCGGCTTGCTGCTCGGCGTGGAGATCGTCAAGGATCGCCGCACGAAGGAACCCGCCGATGGTCTCGGCGCGAAGATCACGCGCGAATGCATGAATCTCGGCCTGAGCATGAACATCGTGCAATTGCCGGGCATGGGGGGCGTGTTCCGCATCGCGCCGCCGCTGACCGTGAGCGCGGAAGAGATCGACCTCGGGCTCGATCTGCTCGGCAAGGCTATCGAGCGTTCGTTGTAGGCATCGTCAGCGCAGGCCGGCGCGCAGATCGCGCACGCCGCGTCCCAAGCGCTGACGTAAAAGCGTTCGCAAAGTCGCGCCGTCTTCGTAGCCGACTTCGGCGGCGATCGCTTCGAGATCGAGTCCGCTGCCGTGCAGAAGCGATTGCGCGCGTTCGACGCGCAAGTCCTGAAAGTACGCCAGCGGCGATTTGCCGAGCACTTCCTGGCATCGGCGCTGAAGCGAGCGCGTGCTCGTCGCCAGCGCGTTCGCCGCGTGCTGCAGCGAAAATCCTTCCTTCAGATGGTCGCGCGCCCAGCGCTCGAAACGCTGGATCAGCGGATCTGCCTGCGCGAGATGGTTCGGGATGATGTACGGCGCCTGCGACGTGCGGATATCGGCGAGCAGAAAGCGCGACACGAGCGCGGCCAGCTCGGGGCTCGACTTGCGCACGAGCCACAGCGCGAGATCGAGATGCCCCATCGCGGCGCCGGCCGTCACGCCGATATCGGTCGGCACGAGCATCCGCGATTCGTCGAGCAGAACATGCGGATAGCGTTGCCTGAAAAGCGGCGCGAGCGACCACGTCGATGTCGCCTGCCGATGATCGAGCAATCCTGCTTCCGCGAGCAGAAACGTCCCGATGCAGGACGCCCCGATCGATACGCCTTGCGCGCGCCACTTCTGCAATTGCCGCACGGCGTCCTTGACGTCGGCGCGTTCCAGTGCGGGCAGTAGCAGTTCCGGCGTCGTCGCGGCGAGCGCCGGAACGATGACCCAGTCCGGCTTCAAATCGGGCGTGACGGGCTCCACCGGAATCGCGAAGCCGTGACCCGAACGCACGCGCTTGCGCACGCCAACAGTGGATACATCGAAGCGCGGGGATCCGCCCATCGTGCGCGCGGCCAACCCGTTCGCGGCTCTGAGCGTGTCGAGCGTCACGGCGAGGCCGGTATCGAAGAGACCATCGAGAGCGAGTATCGCGATGTGCATGGCGCAAATGACCCAGAAGTTGTCATTTGCGACGATACCGATCTTTCGTCCAGGCGGCTACGTTAAACGAGGAACAAAAAAAAATGCGTCGTGCCGACCAGCCTCGGCACGACGCCTTTGCTTGAGAGCCGTCAACGTCGCATGAGGCCCATTACCAGCGTCACGAGGAAAATCACGAGGAATATGAAGAACAGGATCTTCGCGATGCCCGCCGCGCCCGCCGCGATACCGCCGAATCCGAGCGCGGCAGCGATGATCGCGATGATGAAAAAGACCAACGCGTAATACAACATGATGTTATCTCCCTCTCGTCCGAGTACGCCGCGCGCCCCATGTGCGCGGAGTTCTCTAGCGTAAGCAAGCAGTATTCCTTACCGGATGGAGCATCGTTTTCTGCCGTGCTATCCTTGGCCTCGTCCTGCATACGCCATCAAACCCGCATCACGCTGCGAGCGCGGATCACGCGTTTTTTACATTGCCGTCAAGAAGACCCGTTACCTGCCGTTAATCAAAAAAAAGGGGACGTGTATTTGAAACGGCGTGTCGAACGCTCGTTCGCGCGCTGCTTCGCGTTATCGAATGGTCATGCATTACGGGCACCATTCCAGCGAAGCAATCCCTGTAAACAGGGCCATGCTCGCATGGTTGACGATCTGCGGTTCAAGGTCGATCGCTTCGCCATCTTGAGCATCAAGACATGCGCGCGGGCATCCCACCACCGAAGCACGATAAGAGACACACGTTCGGATGCCATTCCTCCGACGATTGCTTTAGGGCGCCGCGCGTGCGGGCCCATTGGACAGAATTGATGAAACCGGCAAGGAATTCGCTGCGGTCACGCGTTGGCCGATATATCGCTTATGGTGTGATCGCGGCCGCGCTCGTGACGGGCGCGGGCTTTCTGCATTGGCGCCATGAAGTGCGGGCCGCGCAATCGCAGACGGCGGCGCTGACGGGCGTCGCCAATCAGATGCGCCATGACGCATCGCCGTGGACGCATCGCGAGAAAGACGCATCGGAAATGCTGACCGATATTCGCGCGAAGAATGTCGCGACGATCGGTGTGAGTCCCGACGCGATTCTCGTCTCCACGACGAAGGGCGAGAAGTATTATGTGGCCGATCATAACGGCGCGTTCTCCAACGCATTGCTGCTCGGCGATATGAAGCCCGACGCGGCCTCGCCGTATCAACTCGTATGGCTGCCCGACGCCAACGTGCGCACGGGCATTGCGCGCTGGAGCGAGATGTTCGACCGTTCGCGCGACGCGCTGAGTCTCTTGCTGCCGCTCCTGATGATCGGCGGCCTTCTCTGGTTCATGCGCCGCGAAATGCGCGGCGGCGCGCAATTGCTCGGCGAATCGCCGACGCTGCGTTTCGATGACGTCATCGGCGCGGGCGAAGCGAAAGCCGCGCTCAACGACGTGCGCGCGTGGCTCACCGAGCCCGCGCAATTCACCGGCATGGGCGTGCGCGCGCCGTGCGGCATCCTGATGACGGGCGGACCGGGCGTCGGCAAGACGCGGCTCGCGCAGGCGCTCGCGGGCGAATGCGGCGCGAACTTCATCGCGATCACGGGCAGTTATTTCAGCGCGAAGTACTACGGCGTCGGCATTCAGAAGGTGAAGCATCTGTTCGAGCTCGCGCGCAAGAATGCGCCGACCGTCATCTTCATCGACGAAGCCGATGGCCTCGGCAAGCGCACCGATACCGGCGGCGGCCCGGTCGAAGCGGAAAGCAATCGCATCATCAATCAACTGCTCGCGGAGATGGACGGCTTCGCATCGAACGAAGGCGTCATCATCGTCGCGGCGACGAATCATCCCGACAATCTCGATGAAGCGCTGCGTCGTCCCGGCCGTTTCGATCGCACGGTGCAGGTGCGTTTGCCGGGCGTCGAAGATCGCGCGGACATCCTGCGTTTCTACGCGGACAGCTTGAAGACGAAGCGCGACGACATCGACTTCGATCAGCTCGCACGTCTGACGACGGGCCTCTCGCCCGCCACGCTGTCGATGATCGTCAATCAGGCAGGACTCGTCGCGCGCAAGGCGGGCGAACGTGAAGTATCGGCGGCGCATTTCCTCGAAGCGATCAAGATCGCGCGCATCGGCGATGTGAACGGCGCGGAACGCGCGCTATCGGATGACGAACGCACGCGCATCGCGGTGCATGAAGCGGGTCACGGCCTCGTTGCGGCGCTGCTCGGCACCGGCGTGCTCGAAGAAGTGACGATCCTGCCGCGCGGCGGCGCTCTGGGCGTCGCGCTCATCACAAAGATGCAGGACAAGCATCTGTATCGCGAAACCGAATTGCGCAACGAGATTCAGGTGCTGCTCGGCGGGCGCAACGCGGAACTGCTCATGTTCAAGGAAGCATCGAGCGGCGCGGCATCGGATCTTCAGGAGGCGTCGCGCATCAGCCTCGATATGGTGTCGAAGTTCGGCTTCAACGAGGAAGGCAATCTGTTCAGCCTCGCGGCGTTGCCGCAGCAGTATGCGGGCTTGCAGCTCAAGAATTCGATCGGTCATGCGAACGCGTTGCTGCACGATCTGAGCGACGAATGCTTCGCCCTGCTGCAAGCCAACGAGCCGGTGTTGCGCGCGATCGCCGATGAATTGCTCGAATCGGAAACCGTGCCGGGCGAGACGGTTTATCGCCTGATCCGCGAGCATGCGGCGGCTGTCGCGAATGTCGAGGCGGCCAACGAAGTGCTGGCCGCCTGAGCGGTTACTTCTTCACGCGAGCCGTCGCAAATCGAACGGCGTCTCGCGCAGGCGCTTGCCGGTCAGCGTGAACACGGCATTGGCAACGGCCGGCGCAACCGACGGGCTCGACAACTCGCCTACGCCGCCAGGCTTCGCCGGATCACCCTGCACGATGCGTATGTCGATGTCGGGCATGTCGCTCATACGCATCACGCGATACGCATCGAAATTGGTCTGCTGAACCTGGCCGTGCCGAATGTCGATGCGGTCGGCGAGTGCGTGTCCGAGTCCCCACATCAAGCCGCCGTATAGCTGCTCTTCCACACCGCCGGGCGACACCGCGAGCCCGCAGTCGGCCACGCACGTGAGCTTCTCGATCACGATACCGTCATCCTTGCGCGAGACGCGCGCGATCACCGCGACATAACTGCCGTACGCGCGATTCGTCGCAACGCCGAGCGCGGTGCCGCGCGGCAACGGCTTGCCCCAACCGGCCCGCATCGCGGCCTCGCGCAATACCGCGACATGGCGCGCGTCCTTCATATGCGCGATGCGAAAGTCCACCGCATCGCGATGTCCCTTATGCGCGGCTTCATCCATGAACGATTCGACCGCGAACACGTTCGGGATATAACTCACCGCGCGATACCAGCCCGTTGGCACGCCCGTTTCATGACGCACCCAGCCGATATCCACATTCGGCGCGCCATACGCGAACTCGAACTTGCTGATTGCTTCCGTGGTGCTGTAGTCCATGCGATCGGGACGATCGAAATAGCCCGGCTCCCATTGTTCCGGCGATGCCGGCATCACCGCGCGCAGTTGCAGCGCCGAAAGATTGCCGCGTGCATCGAGCGTGGCCTTTGCGCGATGATGACTCGCCGAGTGATAGAAGAGCGCGCGCATTTCGTCCTCGCGGCTGTTCATCAGCTTGACGGGCTTGCCGGTTTGCAACGCGAGCCATGTGACTTCGAAGAGCCAGTACTTCGATTCGCGCGCACCGAAGCTGCCGCCCGAAACCAGTTCATGCAGCACGACACGATCGGCCGGAATGCCGCCGATGACTTGCGCCGCCTCCTGCGCCGTCGACGGCACTTGCAAGCCGCCCCAATACGCAATGCCGCCCTCCTTCGACCACGCCGTCACGTTGATGGGTTCGAGCGGATTCGCGGCCTTGTACGGCATCGAATAAGACGCCTGAATCACGCGCGCGCCATGCTTGAGAATGGCATCGGCGTCGCCGTTCGTGATGGTCGGCACGACGCGCGCAGCGGGATCGTCGAGCCATGCAGCCTGGCGCGCAGGCATATCGCGGCTATCGAAGTTTTCGAACGGACTGTCTTCCCATTCGACGCGCAATGCGGCTTGTCCCTTGCGCGCGGACCAGTAGTCGTCGGCGAGAATGGCGACGCCCGCCTGATTGCCGCCAAGCACATCGGGACGTCCGGGTATCGGCAGCACTTGCCGCACGCCGGGCACGGCGAGCGCCTCTTTCGCATCGACGCTGCGCACGCGCGCGTCGATGACGGGCGCACGCGTCACGACCGCGACGAGCATGCCGGGCAAACGCACGTCGATGCCATACGCGAACGCGCCGCATACCTTCTGCGCCGCGTCGCGCTTCTTGCTCAGCTTGCCGATGTACCTGAATTGCGATGCGTCTTTCAACGGCACGTCTTTTGGCGCGGGCAAGCTCGCGGCGATGACGGCAAGCGATCCATAGCTGGCACGCGCGCCGCTCGCGTTGTCGATCACGAAGCCGTTATCGGTCGAGCACGTTGACGGCGATACCTTCCATTGTTTCGCGGCGGCTTCGATCAGCATGGCACGCGCAGTCGCGCCCGCGCGCCGCAAGCGATCGTATTCCAGCGAGACGCTCGTGCTTCCGCCCGTGGAAAACACCTTCCACAAGGGATGAATGTAATCGGCATAGAAAGGATTCTCGGGCGTGATGACGTCGATGCGAAACGGATCGACATCCAGCTCTTCGGCGACGAGCGCGGCGAGCGCGGTGCGCGTGCCCGTGCCCGAATCGTGCTTGTGGACGACGAGCTTGATCGTGTCGTCGGGCAGCACGCGCACCCATGCGTTCGGCTCGAATTCGCCGTCACGCGGAAGAGCATCGCCGTTCTTCGCCAACGCATCGGGCAATCGAAATCCAACGGATAGTCCCGCTGCCAGCAGCGCCGAACTCTGCTTGATGAAACGACGGCGCGCTGCGTGATGTTCGATACGCATTCAGACCTCCGCCGCCGCGCGCTTGATGGCCTTGCGGATGCGCGCATACGTTCCGCAGCGGCAGATGTTGCCGGACATCGCAGCGGCGATGGCGTCATCGCTCACGGACGGTTTGCCCTTCAGAAACGCCGCTGCCTGCATCAACTGTCCCGACTGACAATAGCCGCATTGCGGCACGTCTTCCGCAACCCACGCGCGCTGCAACGGATGCGTGCCGTCCCTGGAAACTCCTTCGATGGTCGTGATGCGCCTGCCCGCCACGGCCGCTATCGGCAGCAGGCACGAACGCACGGCCTCGCCATCGAGATGCACCGTGCATGCGCCGCAAAAGCCCCCGCCGCAGCCGAATTTCGTGCCCGTCAAACCGATGCGATCGCGCAGAACCCACAACAGCGGCATGTCTTCCGGTACATTGTCGAGCGAGTGCCGCGCGTCATTGACGACGATTTCGATCATGCGCTGTCTCCCGAATGTCGTTCGAGCTTGCGGCCATTATCGGAAGCCGTCATGCAAGAACGCCAGCGACGATTTCTTTGATCACCCGTAAGCCTGGCTAACACCCATGTTGAAGCGCTACCCTTCGATCCAGTCGATGCAGGCCTTCTTGCAGGCGGCGCGCGCCGGCAGCTTTTCGAGCGCGGCGCGTCAGTTGTCGCTCACGCATAGCGCGATCAGCCAGCAGATCCGCACGCTCGAAGAGTTCGTCGGCCAGCCGCTGTTCGTGCGCGAAGGCGCGCGCGTCGTGCTCACCGATGCCGGCGCGCTCTTCGCGAATCAGCTAGGCGATGGCTTCGAGCAGATCGATCGCGCGTTGTCGTCGGTGAAGGAGCGCGCGGTGAAGCAGTCGATTACGCTCGACGTCGATCCGGAGCTTGCGCAAAGCTGGCTCGTCGCGCGCCTGCCCGCGTTGCTCGGGGCATTGACGGGCACGTCGCTGACGATGCTTTCCGCGCCACGTCATGACCGCAGCGCGTTCGAACGCGTCGATCTCGCGCTGCGTTACGGCTATGGCGAATGGGACGGCTTCGAGAACGCGCTCATCTGCGGCGACCGTCTGACGGTCATGGGCTCGCCCGCATTGTTAAGCGCGCGCGGACTCAGCGTGCCGCTCGCGCCGGAACAAGTGCTCGCGCTGCCCTTGCTCGGCTACACCAAGCGCTCGTGGATTCCGTGGCTCGCCGCGGCGGGCCTGCCGGAAGCGGAGCCGCACGCAGTCGCCGTCTTTGACAACGCTGCGGGGCTGATCGCCGCCGCGAGCGCGGGCGTCGGCGTGGGACTTGCGCGCGGCCTGCTCGCCGCCGACGCGCAACGCGACGGCAAGCTCGTCGAGCTCACACGCGTCGAGATTCCGACGCACTACAACCTCTACGCCGTGTGGCCGCGCGAGAAGTCGGCACGCGTTGCGCCGCTCGTCGATGCGATACGCGAGCTCGTCGCGCAAACGGTCAACGCACGCGATCCGGACTGACGACTTCGCGCACGGTATCGAGAAACCGCGCCAGCACCGGCGACGGCGTGTCCGCGCGATAACGCGCATGCAGCGAGACTTCGGGCGCGGGCGCTGCGAGCGGCACGAATGCCACGCCGCCGCCCGACAGCTGTTGCGCCGATGCCGGCAGCAGCGCAATGCCGAGCCCTTCGCGCAACAGACATAGCAGCGTATGCAGTTCGACGACTTCCTGCTCGATGCGCGGCGTGAATCCCGCTTCGACGCAACAGTCGCGCAGAAACCGCGCGAGTTGCGATTGCAGCAGACCAAACGACAGAAAGCGCTCGGCTTCAAGCTCACGCAGCGCGATATCCGCGCGTGAAGCGAGCGGATGCGCGAGCGGCAATGCGACCACGGCAGACTCGCGCAACACGACTTCGCTGACGATCTCCGGATCTTCGTGCGACACGCGAAAGAAGCACACGTCGAGCCGCCGCTCTTTCAGCGCCTGAATCTGCGCGGCGGGCGTCATCTCGTGAAGCGTCCATCTGACTTGCGGATGCTTGCGCGCGAACTCGCCGAGCGCGCGTGGAATCGGCTCGACCATCGCCGAGCTGATGACGCCGATCTCGAGACTTCCCACTTCGCCACGTCCCGCGCAACGCGTGAGATCGATCGCGCGCTCGAACTGCGCGAAGATCAGCGGCGCCTGTTCTTTCAGTGTTTTCCCTGCCTCGGTGAGTTCGACGCGATGTTGCGAGCGCAAGAAAAGCGCAGTGCCCATCTCCTCTTCAAGGATGCGGATCTGCTGACTCAGGGGCGGCTGCGAAATGTGCAGGCGCGCGGCTGCGCGGCCGAAATGGAGTTCATCGGCGAGCACCGCGAAGTACCGCAAAAGCCGCATGTCCATATCGCTAACGTATCAAGATCGTGGTCAAAAAATATTGTACAGAGCGCGCATAACTTGTGAGACTGCATCGCAAGCAGCAGTGCACGTCAGTGTGACACTCGATGCCGGCGAGGGGAAGGCGCATCAACGCGTCTTGCAAAAGGCCGCATGGGCAAGCTCGCAAGAGCTCTTGTTCCATCGACGCGCCTGCCCGCGATCCGGCAACTGGACACGCCAGTTCCCCTCAAGGAGATCGAGACCCATGATCATCGACACAAGCTGTTATCCGACCAATCTCGTCGACCTCGCCTGGCGCCATGACGGCGAACCCTTTTCGGGCGAGCGTCTGATCGAGGTGATGGACGGCCCGTACATCATCAACGGCAAGCCGCGTCGCATCGACAAGGCATTCATCCAACCGCCGCAAGGCAACACCATCTATACGTGGACCGATGGCGTGAGAAGCGGCCGCGAGTCGATCGACGACTACATGGCGTACACCGTCGAGATGACGCAGAAGTATCCCGACCGCCTGCTCGGCTGCTTCGTCTATAACCCGCGCTGCGGCCCCGAGAACGGCGCCGACGCAATCGAGTTCTACGCGAAGGAACACGGCTTCAGGATGGTGCAGTTGCAGGCCAACATGCACGCGTATCGGCCGGACCGCGCGCTCGACTGGCTGCGTCCCGCGTTGCGCAAATGCGCGGACCTCGGGCTTATCGTCAAGCTGCACACCGGCGACGGACCGTACAGCATTCCGAGCGAATGGTATCCGCTGATCCGCGAGTTTCCGTCGGTGCCGTTCATCATGGCGCACTTCGGCGTGCAGACCGGCGGCGTGTATTGCTTCGAGCCTTATCAGATGGCGCTCGATACGCCGAACGTCTATTGCGAATCGAGTTGGTGCCTGCAATCGCGCATCGTCGAATTCGCGAAGGTATTGCCGACGCACAAGATTCTCTATGGCTCCGACACGCCGCCCAACGAACCGGGCATGTGGCTGCGCCTGCTCGAAGTGCTGTGTCACGAACCGCCGCAAGGCCTCAATCTCGACGAAGACACGCTCGAGGATTATCTCGGCAACAACCTCGCGCGCATGCTCGGCATCGAACCGAGCGCGCCGCCCAAAAGCGTCGAAGAAGCGCAAGCCAATCTCGACCAATACAAAGAAGCTGACTACGCAGGAGCGCGCTGATGATCATCGATACCCATCTGCATCCGACCAATCTCGTCGACGAAGCCTGGCGGCACACGGGCGAGCCGTTCACCGGCGAACGCCTTCTCAAGATGATGGACGGTCCGTACATCATCAACGGCAAGCCGCGCCGCATCGACATGGGTTTCATCCAGCCGCCGCCGGGAAACACCGGCTATCGCGACGGCAACCGGCGCGGGCGCGAAGGCATTCGCGATTACATGTCGTATATCGCGGAGCTGACGCAGAAGTATCCCGATCGTTTCATCGGCAACTTCACGTATAACCCGCGCTGGGGTCCGGAAAACGGCGCGGCGGAACTCGAATTTCACGTCAAGGAATACGGCTTCAAGATGCTCAAGCTGCACGCGAACATGCATGGCTATCGGCCGGATCGCGCGCTCGACTGGCTGCGCCCTGCGATGAAGAAATGCGCCGAGTTGGGCGTCGTCGTGCTGATTCACACAGGCGATGGACCGTACACGATTCCCACGCAGTTCTATCCGATCATCCGCGAATTCCCGATGGTGAATTTCATCATCGGTCACTTCGGGATCCAGACGGGCGGCAATTACTCGTTCGAAGCCTTCTGGATGGCGATGGATACGCCCAACGTGTATTGCGAATCGGGCTGGTGCTATCAGTCGCGCATCGTCGAGTTCGCACGCGAGTTGCCGCGCAACAAGATCGTGTTCGGCACCGATTCGCCGCCGAACGAGCCGGGCATGTGGCTGCGCGAACTGGAGATGCTGTGCGGTCCCGCGCCGCAAGGCATGGACCTCGATGAGGACGGTCTCGAAGACTACATGGGCAATAACATCGCGCGACTGGTGGGCATCGAGCCGACCAAACCGCCGAAGGACCTTGCCGAAGCGGAGAAACGATTGAAGGCCACGTATGTAAAGAACGACGAAGTCGCGCAGACGGCCTGATGTCATGCGGGCGCGGTCGCTCACGCGCCCTTCTTTCTCTCGACGGAGCTCACGATGGCCGATAACCTCTTTCGCGCCACGCAGGACTTTCATTGCTTTGCGCACGCCTATCGCGAGCAATATCCCCACGATGTGCTGACGCTCACGCAACAGTTGTCCGCCGATCAGGACGTCACCGCGATCGTCGCCGCGCTTGCCGCGCGCGGGCAGCATCCGATGCTCGTATGCGAGCACGTCGAAGGTATCGCAACGCCTTTGGCGACCAACTTCTTCGCATCGCGCGAGCGTATCGCCCGTCTGTTCGATGTCGATGCGCGCGGCCTCTTCGACGCCTATCAGCAACGCGCGAATGCACCGATCGCGCCGCTGTATGTCGCGCGCGGTCCCGTGCTCGATGAAGTCGTCGAAGCCGACGCGGTCGATCTCGCGCATGTGCCGATGATTCGCCACTTCGCCACCGATCGCGGCGCGTACATCACGAACGCGGTAATCGTCGCCGAAGATCCGGTGACCGGCATCGCGAACATGAGCTATCACCGTTCGATGCTTCATGCGAGGAACGCGCTCGCAACGAGCCTGCATTCGCGCGGTCATCTGTGGCGCATGTTGCAGACGGCGAAGGCGCGCGGCGACACGCTCAAGGTTGCGATGGTCATCGGCGCGCATCCGATGTTCATGCTCGCGGCGGCATCGCGCGTGCCGTTCGGCACAGACGAGCGCGCCATCGCCGGCGGACTGTTCGGCGCACCGCTCGAACTGGTACGCACGCCGCGTTATGGCATTGGCGTGCCGGCGGCCGCGGAGTTCGTGCTCGAAGGCACGATCGATCCCGATGCGCGCGCCGATGAAGGTCCGTTCGGCGAGTTCACCGGCTATTCGTCGGACCGTTCGACCAACAACGTTATGCGCGTCGATACGATGATGCGCCGCCGCGATGCATGGCTCGTCGATGTCGTCGGTGGTCCGTATGCCGAGCATCTCACGCTCGCTCGTCTGCCGCGCGAAGCGGAAATGAGCGAGAAGCTGAAGGCGCGTTTTCCAGCGGTCACTGCGCTGCATTACCCGAACTCCGGCACGCATTTTCATTGCTATGTGGCGCTGAACCAGACGCGCGATGGCGAAGCGCGTCAGATCATGCTCGCGTTGCTGGGCTGGGATCCGTATCTCAAGCATGTCGTCGCCGTCGATGGCGATATCGACATAACCGACGACTCGCAAGTGCTCTGGGCGATCGCGGCACATGCGCAACCGCATGACGATGTGTTCATCGTCGGCGGATTGCCGGGCAGCCCGCTCGATCCTTCGTCGTCCGTCGAAGGCACCACATCGCGCATGGGCATCGACGCGACGCGCGGCTCGCAATTCGACGGCATACGTGCGCGCATCGGCGAAGATGCGATGCAACGTGCAGCCGCCATTCTGAAAGGAGCCGCACGATGAGCACGCGGCGCATCGCGGTCGGTATCAGCGGCGCATCGGGCTTCACGTACGGCGTGCGCCTTCTGGAATTGCTGCGCGAACTCGACATCGAAACGCATGTGACGATCTCGCGCAGCGCGCTTCTGACGATGCAGCAAGAGACCGAACACAAGCTCGCCGATGTCAACGCGCTCGCGAGCTTCACCTATCGATGCGATGACATGGCCGCCGCCATTTCGAGCGGTTCGTTCAGCACGCTCGGCATGATCGTCGCGCCGTGCTCGATGAAGACGCTCGCCGAAATCGCCGGCGGACTTTCATCGAGCCTCATCTCGCG
The DNA here is from genome assembly GCF_031451415.1 of Caballeronia sp. LZ028. Lineage (NCBI taxonomy): Bacteria > Pseudomonadati > Pseudomonadota > Betaproteobacteria > Burkholderiales > Burkholderiaceae > Caballeronia > Caballeronia sp. LZ028. Next base: position 682,831 of record NZ_JARUXN010000002.1, read on the forward strand.
CGCCGCCGACGTCACGCTCAAGGAGCGACGCCCGCTCGTGCTGCTGGCACGCGAAACGCCGTACACGCTGGCCCATCTGCGCAACATGATCGCCGTCACCGAAATGGGCGGCATCGTCGCGCCGCCGGTGCCCGCGTTCTACGCGCGCCCTGCTTCGCTCGACGAGATGATCGATCACACGCTCGGCCGCGTGCTGGATCTCTTCGGCCTCGATTGCAACGTGGTTCGACGCTGGAAAGAACATAAAGCTGACTGACTCAAAGGAGACAAGCAATGACTCACATCCATACGACTCATAACGCGTTCCAGAAGATTCCGGTCACGGTGCTGACCGGCTTTCTCGGCGCGGGCAAAACCACGCTGCTCAACTACATCCTCCGCGAAAAGCATGGACACAAGATCGCGGTGATCGAGAACGAGTTCGGCGAAGTCGGCATAGACGGCGGGCTCGTGCTCGAATCGACCGAAGAGATCTACGAGATGACGAACGGATGCGTATGCTGCGTCGGCGCAGTGCGCGAAGACCTCGTGCGCATCGTGAGGATGCTGGTGGAGCGGCCCGAGCGGCTCGATCACATCATCGTCGAGACGAGCGGGCTCGCCGATCCGTATCCTGTCGCGCAGACCTTCTTCATCGACGATCCGATTGCGCAACGCGTGACCCTCGATGCCGTCGTGACGATGGTCGATGCAAAGCATATCGCCGCGCATCTGGACGATCTCGTGCTCGACGGCCGCGACAACCAGGCGGTCGATCAGATCGTGTGCGCGGACCGCATCGTCGTCAACAAGGTCGATCTGGTGACGGCGCAGGACATCGCTTCATTGAAAGAGCGGCTGCGCGGGCTCAATGCAACGGCTGAAATCGTCGAATCGAGTTTTGCGCAGATCGACCTGCACACGATTCTCGGCGTGGGCGCGAACGAGTTCGCGCAGCAGCTCGTCGAAGCGGACGACGATCACGATGACCACCACGACGATCATCATCACGACGAAAGCGTGAGCTCGGTAGGCATCGAAGTCGATGCCGATATCGAACTCGACGCGCTGCAAGCGTGGCTCGCCGAACTGCGCGCATCGGATGCGACGAACCTCTTTCGCATGAAGGGTATCTTCGCCGTGAAAGGACAGCCGTATCGCTACGTGCTGCAAGGCGTGCACGACATCATCGAATTGCGCGCGGCGCAGGCGTGGGGCTATGAGCCGCGTTCGAGCCGAATCGTGTTCATCGGACGCGAACTCGACCGCGCCGCGCTGACCGAGCGCTTTCATGCCTGCCTTGCGGTGCCTGTCGCGGCCTGACGAACGCAGCCGCCGATAACGATAATCAGGAGACACGTTGATGAACACCGACCAACATCCCGTCGATCGCATCCTGCCCAAGCGGCAGATGATCACGCTCGGCCTGCAACATATGCTCGTCGCTTACATCGGCGCGATTGCCGTGCCGTTGATCGTCGCATCCGCATTGAAGATGTCGCCCGCTGACACCACCGTGCTCATCAGCACGGCGCTTTTCTGCTCGGGCATCTCGACGGTGCTGCAAACCGTCGGCGTATGGAAGTTCGGCGTGCGTCTGCCTATTCTGCAAGGCGTCGCGTTCAGCAGCGTGGGACCGGTCATCGCGATCGGCCTGAGCCCCGGCGTCGGCTTCGCGGGCGTGTGCGGCGCGGTGATCGGCGCGGGCGTGTTCACGATGTTCGCCGCGCCGCTCGTCGGACGTTTGCGGCGTTTCTTTCCGCCTGTCGTGACCGGCTGCATCGTCACCGTGATCGGACTGCAGCTCTTTCCGGTCGCGTATCAATGGGCGGGCGGCGGTGAGAACGCGCGGCACTTCGGCGCGTTGCCGTTCCTTTGCGTCGCGTTGTTCGTCGCGCTCGTGATTCTCGCCGTCAACCGCTTTGCCAATGCGTTCCTGCGCAATCTGTCGGTGCTGATCGGACTTGTCGCGGGCAGCGTGCTTGCCTGCTCGCTCGGCATGGGCGACTTCGCCAACGTCGCCAACGCGCCGTGGTTCACGATGCCGTTGCCGTTTCACTTCGGCATGCCCGTGTTCTCCGTGGTGCCCGTTCTGACGATGATCGTCGTAATGGTCGTGCAGATGATCGAATCGATGGGTCTCTTCGTCGCGATCGGCGATATCGTCGACAAGAACATCAGCGAGGAAGACGCGGTGCGCGGCATGCGCGCGAATGGTCTCGCGAGCGCGATAGCCGGAATGTTCGCTGCGTTCCCGTTCATCGCATTCATGGAGAACGTGGGACTCGTGATCCTGACAGGCGTGCGCAGCCGATGGGTCGTGGCGGTGAGCGGCGTGCTGATGTGCGTCGTCGCGCTGGTGCCCAAGATCGGCGCGGTCGTCGCATCGACGCCTGCCGCTGCGCTCGGCGGCGCGGGCATCGCGATGTTCGGCGTCGTGGTCGCGGCGGGGGTGCAGACGCTCTCCAAAGTGGACTTCGAGCGCAACCGCTACAACGTGCTGATCGTCGGCTTCACGATCGCGACCGCGCTCATCCCGGTGATGGCGCCGCAAGTGTTCAAGCAGATGCCCGACTGGACGCAGCCCTTCGTGCACAGCGGCGTCGTGCTCGCGTGTCTCGTGTCGGTCGTGCTGAACGCCGTGCTCAACGGCGCACATGAGGAAGACGTCGTACCTGCGCCCAGCATGGTGCGCGAGTAAAACGTGTTGAAAGGACAAGCGTTCATGAACATCTCAAACGAAGCATTACTAATCAAACATCCCGTCGCGGTGATGAGCGGATTGTGTGGCGACGCCGCACGGCTCGGCAACGTCGATATTCGCATCCGCGATGGCGTCATCCGCGCCATCGCGCCGAATCTCGACGCGCGCGACGACGAACGCGTCATCGATGCGCGCTCGTGCGTCGCCTATCCAGGCTGGGTGAACACGCATCATCACCTGTTCCAGAACCTGCTGAAAGCGGTGCCTTCAGGCATCAACGCAGATCTGCAGGAATGGCTCGCCGCGGTGCCGTATCCGCGACTCGCGCGCTTCACGCCGGACCTCGCGCGTGTCGCTGCACGCCTCGGCATGGCCGAACTACTTTTGTCGGGCGCGACGACGTGCGCGGATCATCACTATCTCTATCACGCCGAAGGCACCACGGAAACAGGCGATCTGCTCTTCGACGAAGCGGCGTCGTTCGGCCTGCGCTTCGTGTTGTGCCGTGGCGGCGCGTTGCAGGCGGCAGGCGATCATCCGGGCTTCTCGAAGGTCGCGTTAAAGCCCGAGACGCTCGATCAGATGCTTGCCGATATCGAACGCCTGAAGGCGCGCTATCACGATGCCCGCGCGACATCGATGCGCCGCGTCGTCGTTGCGCCGACGACGCCGACCTTCTCTCTGCCGCCCGATCTTCTGCCTGAGATCGCACGCGCGGCACGCGGCATGGGCTTGCGCATGCACACGCATCTTTCGGAGACGCAACGTTATGTCGATTTCTGCCGCGAGCGCTTCGACAAGTTGCCGGTCGAATTCGTCGCCGATCACGAATGGCTCGGACCCGATGTGTGGTTCGCGCATCTCGTGCATCTCGAAGCGAGCGAGATCGCGATGCTCGCGGAGACCGGCAGCGGCTGCTCGCATTGCCCGGTGAGCAACGCGCGGCTTGGCAGCGGCATCGCCCCCGCACCGCAAATGTCCGCGGCAGGCGTGCCGTTATCGCTCGGGGTCGATGGCGTCGCGTCGAACGAATCGGGCAGCATGATCAACGAGGCGCATTTCGCGTGGCTCGTGCATCGCGCGGCGCAGGGCGCATCGGCGACGACGATCGAGGAGACGATTCACTGGGGCAGCGCGGGCGGCGCAAGCGTGCTCGGTCTCGATGCAGTAGGCACGCTCGAAGTCGGCAAGGCGGCGGACCTCGTTCTCTATGACATCGACGATCCGCGCTTCTATGGCTATCACGATCTCGCCGTGGCGCCCGTGGCATCGGGCGAGCCGGCGCGCGTTCGCTACAACATCGTGAACGGCCGCGTGGTCGTGGATGACGGCGTGATCCCGGGCCTCGATCTCGACGCCCTGCGACACGAAGCCGCCGAGGGCGTGAAAGTGCTGTTGGCAGATTAGGGGGACATTGCCATGGTTAGGATGCGCTTTCCGCCCGACGTGGATATGCCTGCGCTATCGAGTTGGAGGAAGTCATTCCGGCTGCGCCTGTGAAGCGCGAAACGTGCGATCACACTGCGTCACCGCTCTTCTTTCGAGACCGGTATTCCGTTGGCGACATCAGAAATTGCTTTCTGAATACCTTCGAAAATCTTTCACCATTGGTCAAACCGGTCCGGCGCGCAATCTTGTCGATCGGCAAGTCGCTCTTAATAAGCAATTCGCAACTCAAATCGAGGCGCGCACGCAAAAGATATTGCGAAGGCGTCAGACCGATCTCACGCTTGAACAGCCGCAGAAAGTTGCGCTCGCTCATCGCAACGGTGCGAGCCGCGTCGCCGACGGAGATGGGACGGCCGCAATTGCGCTCCAGCCAGCGCGCGGATTCCTGCGCTTTCTCTGCGAGCGTCGTCGTGCCGATGGTACTCAGCATGATTGGCAGATGCTGATCGTTGGACGAGGCCAGCCGGTCTGCCAAAGCCGTTGCGATGTCATAGCCGAGATCGCGCTTCACCAGCGCCAGCGAGTTGACGAGCGCATCGCCGCGTTCGGTCGACGTCGTGCTTTTCAATGTTCCGCCGCCCCATACGCCGCGTCCCATCGAAGCCCAGTCGCGCCGGGCGACGCCCGCGGCGGCGAGCAGCGCGTCGCCATTGCCGAGCGAACCGACCGCGCCGCTTTGCGAACACGCGATCCTCAATGACTCGAGGAGACTTTCATCCGCAGCTGCGCGCGTCACGCCAGCGCCGCCTGCAATGTATAGCGCGTCGAAGCCCTGAAAGCGCTGGCCACCCAAGCGCTCGGTCCACACACAGACCGACGATGAACAAGCTATCGCGCCACCGCGGGCGGAGACGAGACGAACGCTATAGGTCACGCCATTGCTCAGGATAGCGGATTGCAACTCGTTGGCGATATGAAGCGCCTCGGCAAGCGTTCCAGCGCCCAGAAGAGAAAATCCGTCATACAACATGATTCCTATGAGCTTTGTGCTTCTCTCTTCCGCTGCATGATAGAGACCGCTCGACTCTGCATCGCCGAAGGCTGTAACGTTCGACATGGCGTTATCTTCCTATGTTTCGGTTGCAGGTCTGCGGATCGCAAGCCGTACCAATGCCGTCGATTCCGTACTATTTCGGGAGCGTAGTTTCCTATTGCATCCGTTCTTTCCGCCATGGCGGCGAAAAGCATGGTTTTGGCCGAGATCGGCGCGTTCGGCCGCGATAACAACACGACTGTTCGATCTCTTCGGCTGTTTGAAAATAAGTGCATGAAAGTTATGGAAAGGCGCTTAATACGGAGTTCGAACTATGTCGTTTCGCGGCGCCTAAACAAAAGACTGTGCTGCGGAATGACCTATTCGGATCACCTTCATCTCCGGGATCGAATACTCGATGATCTCCGAAACATAACTTCTATTTCCGTCATCGCCTTGTCAAAACCGGCCTCGCGGCCTGCACAGGCGGCCCGGCCAACATCTTGCCGAATTCCGTCACGCATGAAGTCGCGATTCGTTCGAAGGCTACGCTCTGTCTTGAACCGGAACGTCAAGTGAGACTTGTTATCGAGCGGCGCTTCGGTCACCTGGACGAATGCGCCATTGCGCGGACATGCGTTGGGCACCAACTCTAATTCGGAGTGGCTCACATGAGTTTCAGCACGCGATACTCGCAATACTATGATCTTTTCTATCACGAGAAGAACTACAAGGCGGAGGCCGCGTTCGTCACCGACCTGCTCGGTCGATATGGAATAGTCAGCGGCCATCTTATGGATCTCGGTTGCGGGACAGGACGCCACGCGGCGGAGCTTGCGGCCACCGGCTTTTCGGTTTCCGGCATCGACATGAGTTTCGACATGCTCGCACGCGCCGATGCGAGACGGACTTCACTGCCGGGCACGGTGGCGAAGAGACTGAAGTTTCAGCAGGGCGATGCGCGAAGCGTCCGCACCGAAGAGCTATATGACGCGGTCGTCTCGCTGTTTCATGTCGCAAGCTATCAGACGACGAACGCCGATTTCATGGCGATGTGCCACACCGCAGCGACTCATCTGCCGCGCTCAGGACTCTTTCTGTTCGATTGCTGGTACGGTCCCGCCGTGCTGGCCGACCCGCCCAAGGTTCGCATCAAGCGCGCCACGAGCGATGAAACGGCGGTAATCCGCATCGCCGAACCGCTGATGCGTCCTCATGAGAATACCGTCACCGTCAACTACACCATCATGATGACGGACGGAAAGACGCAATGCGTCGAAACCGTTCTCGAGACGCACGTCATGCGTTATATGTTCAAGCCTGAAGTCGAGTTGATGCTGGATCTCAGCGGCTTCGAAGTGCTCGACAGCGTGAGATGGATGGGCGGCGAACTTAGCGCCGCCGATCTGTCGGCGACCTTCGTCGCGAGAAAGAGATGATGCCTGCATCGCGCACGCCGGGCGCGATGCTTACGCTTCAGTAAGCGTTGGCCCCGCGCAGACCCTTGAACACCGTCGCGGCAATGATCCGCATATCGAGTGCGAAAGTCCAATTTCCCAAATAGTACAAATCATGGGCCACGCGCGCCTCCATCTTTTCGATCCGGTCCGTTTCCCCACGAAAGCCATTGACCTGCGCCCATCCGGTGATGCCCGGTTTGATGCGGTAACGATGGATATATCCTTGAACGACTTTCTGGTAGAGATCGTCATGTTCGAGCGCATGTGGACGCGGTCCCACGACCGACATGTCGCCGAGCAGGACGTTGAAGAATTGCGGCAGCTCGTCGAGACTCGTGCGCCGGAGAAACGCACCGACACGCGTCACGCGCGGATCATTGCGCGTAGCCTGTTTCAGCATGCCGGACTGTTCGATATGCAGGCGCATCGACCTGAACTTGTAGATGGTGAATTCGCGTCCGTCCGCGCCCTTGCGCCGCTGTCTGAAGAATACGGGCCCGGGCGAACTAAGCTTGACCGCGATTGCGATAACGATCAGAAGCGGCGCGACCGCGATGAGCGCCGCGAGCGCGAACAGCCGGTCGAAAACATCCTTCTGCAATAGCGCTCTTTGCGAAAGCGGCGAAGCGACGAGATTGATCGCCGCCACCCCGAGCAAATCGCTCACCCCGCTTTCGAAGAGGGCCAGGCTGCGCACGTCGGGAATGAATCGCACGTTGACGAGATCGTCGCGAAACTCATTCACGAACCGCAGAATGGCTTTCTCCTGCGATAGCGGCAATGCAAGCCAGACTTCATGCACATGCTGCTCGCGAGCGTGGCGCACGAAGGTGTCAAAATCTTCGAAGACCGGCACTGTTGAAGTTATCGGCAATTCGGGCGATGCGTTGAATACCGCGACCGTACGAAAACCCGAGTGGCTCGCGCGCTCGATTCTTTTCATGATCGACTCGCAATGCCGCCCGCAACCGACGACCGCCACGTCATGAAAGTTCATCCCGGCGTGACGCATGCGCGCGAGCACCGCATGCGTGACGAGACGGCCCACGATCATCAGCGCGCCCGAGATCGCAGTCCAGTACGCGAACCAGAGGCGCGAGACATCATCGAGCCGATGCAGCGAGAACATCAGCACGAGGACGCACGCCTGCACCACGAGCCATGAGAGCGACACGCGGCTCGTCAGCACGAGCTTGCTGCGCCCGCGCCACGACTCGTATACGCCGAAGCCCGGGAACAATACGAGCGAAAACGCCGCAGCAAAGGCCACGAACGGCACGTAATAGCCCGGTTCGGCGATGTTGTCGAACCTGATCCGCGATGCAACGGTGGCCCCTCCGACGACCATCGCGACATCGAAGAGCCTTGCCAGCAATCCTTGAATATCGCGCATGTCATGCCCCGCCTTCGTGAGCTTTGTCGATAACATCAGATACGGCCATAGCAGTCATCCAGCCGCACGATATCGTCTTCGCCGAGATACGAACCCGATTGAACTTCGATGATCTCGAGCTGCACCTTGCCCGGATTTTCCAGCCTATGCCGGACGCCGAGCGGAATGTAGGTCGATTCATTTTCCGACAACAGAAACTGATCGTCCCCGCGCGTGACGAGCGCGGTGCCGCGCACGACGACCCAATGCTCCGCACGATGATGGTGCATCTGGAGCGAAAGTCGTGCGCCAGGCGCCACGACGATGCGCTTGACCTGGAAACGCTCGCCATGTTCGATCGAATCGTAAAAGCCCCACGGACGACGAACCTTGCGATGCGTTTCGGCCTCGGGCGCATGCTGTTCGCGGATGCGCGCGACAAGGCGCTTGATGTCCTGCGCGTGCGAGCGATCGGCGACCAGCACGGCATCGTCGGTATCGACGACAACGACGTTCGACGTGCCGACGCACGCGACGAGCCGTCCGCCATCGGAGCGCGCGTAGCTCGACGTCGCGCCTTCGAAGACCACGCGGCCGCTTCCGACATTGCCCAAGCCGTCCTTTTCCATGGCCTCCCATACTGCGTCCCACGATCCCAGGTCTGACCATCCCGCCGACAGCGGCACGACTACGCCGTTGCAAGGCGAGCCAGCGTCGCCGATATGCTCCATCACCGCGTAATCGATCGAATCGGAAGGCACACGGCCGAACTGATTCGGACACGGACGAAAGAAATGGCCATCGGCTTTGCCGTCTTTCAGTGCCGCCGTGCATGTCGCATGCATATCGGCATTGAGATGCGCCAGGGCATCGAGCCACACGCTCGCGCGAACGACAAAGATGCCGCTGTTCCACCAGTATGTTTGTGCAGCGAGGTATTGCGCGGCGAGTTCGGCGGCAGGCTTTTCTACGAAGCGGTCGATAAGATGAGCACCCTTCTCCAGCGCTTCGCCGAGACGAATATAGCCGAAGCCGGTATCGGGACGCGTCGGCGGAACCCCTAACGTCACGATCATTCCGCTATCGGCGTAGTCCGCGGCGATCGATATCGCTTCATGCAGCGCGCCAAGATCGGCGATCGAATGATCGGAAGGCATCGCGACGAGAATCGCGTCTTCGTTTCTTTCGATGGCCGCAAGCGCCGCGAGCGTCAGTGCGGGCGCAGTATCACGACGCGCGGGCTCGACAATGATCCGCGCATCGACGCCGCATAACCGCACTTGTTCCTCGGTCGTGAAACGATGCTCTTCGCCACACACGATGATCGGATGCATATCGACGTCGAAGTCGCCGGAGAATCCGTCCATTCGTAACACCGTAGCCTGAAGCAGCGAGTCACGTCCGACCACGCCAATCAGTTGCTTCGGAAACTGCTCGCGCGACATCGGCCAGAGGCGCGTGCCCGATCCTCCCGCGAGTATGACCGGCACAATGCGACGGCAAGACTGCATATGCGGCGCTAGCGCGTTGGCCATCGACATCGAGTCGGTCGAACGCATTGCATTCTCCATGGCTGCACTCCGTGGTGTTACGACCCATCATCGATGTGACTGATGACGGTCATATGAAGCAGGCAATGTCCGCGAGCATGGCTTGCGGAGTTTCTAGACATACTCAGCCATCATGTTCCGGACCGCGGCCACCGCTTGATCCTGCTGCGCTTCGGTTAGTGCAAGTCCGCTCGGCAAATAGAAACCGCGCCGGCTCATGCGCTCGGCGACCGGATAACTTTCGCCCTCGAATAACCCTTGCTTGCGAAATACAGGCTGCTCGTGCATGGGCCAGAAGAATGGCCGCGCGCTAACGCCGGCATCGGCGAGTATTGCGCGTGCTTCGTCCGCGCCGATGGGCAGGCGATCATCCAGCACCACGCCGAACACCCAATAGATGTTCTCGGCATAGGAACACGCAACAGGAGCAAGTTCCAGGCCCCTTACATCATGCAAAAGCGCTTCGTAACGCCGCCCCAGTGTGCGCTTTCTCGCTATGCGTTCATCGAGCTTCTCGAACTGCGCAAGCCCGACCGCAGCCTGAAGACTGCTCATACGATAATTCCAGCCTAGCTCCTCATGCACGAACCGCCTCTCGGGCTTGAAGCAAAGATTTCGCAAACTCCTTGCGCGCGCCGCCAGTGCATCGTCGTCGCAGAGAATCATGCCGCCTTCGCCCGTCGTGATGTGCTTGTTCGCGTAGAAGCTGAAGCAGGAGATATCGCCGAAGCTGCCGCATTGCTTTCCTTCATAGGTGAGCCCGATAGCCTGCGCCGCGTCTTCGATCACAGCCAGGCCGTACTTCTTCGCGACGTCCAGCACCGGCTTCATGTCGACCGGCAAGCCGAAGGTATGTACGGCCATGATCGCGCGCGTGCGGCTCGTGATGGCCGCTTCGATTTTCGCTACGTCCATGTTCCATGTATCCGCATTCGAATCGACGAGCCGCAGTCGCGCGCCGGTTCGAACGATCGCCGATGCACAGGAGATGATCGTGTGCGTGGGGATGATGACTTCATCGTCCGGCTCGAAACTCAGTGCAGCGGCGGCGACGTCGAGCGCCGCGCTTCCGTTTGCGACGGCGATCGCATGCTTGCGGCCTACATATGCAGCCATTGCGCGTTCGAAGCGCTCGACGAATACGCCGTCCGACGAGATCCAGCCGCTTTCGATGCATTCGTTCAGGTATGTCCTCTCGTTTCCCTCGAGCAGGGGTTCGTTTACTGGAATCATCAGGTCCCTCTCCTGGTGTCAAGATCGATGCTCGATGGCTCGTCTGAGCCGGTCCGTTCAAGGACGAATCGATCCCGTAACGGCCTGCATGCGTTCACGCAGCATAGGATTGGGGAAAGCCGCGCCAGGCGGGGTGGCCGAATCTGCCATGACGTTGGCTGAGGCGGGTCTCGCGAGTAATGAGCCGTCCATGGCGCATAGATGGCGGCCGCGTCATCGATGACGAGAAAGCCCGGTCGCGACAATACCTTGCCAACGTCCGCCACAAGCTGATGATTGACCGAATGCCTCGCTAATCTGGCAATCGCACATCGGGCCTCACGTTCCGATCAACGCACATCAATGGACGATTGAGCACCAACATGAATAAAGGCTCTCGGATATTTATTGCCGGGCATAAGGGCATGGTCGGCTCGGCCCTTCTCCGGCATCTCGCCAGTCGCGGCTATCACCATTTGGTTACCCGTTCCAGACAGGAACTCGACTTGCTCGATCAGCGCGCTGTGGCCGATTTCTTTGCGCACGAGCGCATCGATGTCGTGCTGCTCGCCGCTGCGAAGGTCGGCGGCATACACGCCAACTCCACTCAACCGGCCTCGTTTCTCTATGAGAATCTCGTCATCGAAACGAATGTGATCCACGCGGCCTTCAAGAAGCGCACGCCCGAGCTGGTCTTCTTCGGTTCGTCGTGCATCTACCCGAAGTATTGCCCTCAACCCATCAAGGAAGAATATCTGCTGACGAGCGCCTTCGAGCAGACCAACGAGGCATATGCAATCGCCAAGATTGCGGGGCTCAAGCTGTGTGAGGCATATAACCGCCAGCATGGGATGCGGTATATCTCGGTGATGCCTACGAACTTGTACGGTCCGAACGATAACTATGATCTGCAGAACGGGCACGTTCTGGCCGCGCTGATCCGAAAGGCACACGAAGCGAAGCTGAACGGACTCCAATCGATCTCGGTCTGGGGATCGGGCTCGCCGAAACGGGAATTCCTGCACGTCGACGATCTGGCGTCGGCGGTTTTCGCGTTGCTCGACAGCCATAACGCCGAGGGCATGTTCAATATCGGATGTGGACGCGACATAGCAATCGCGGACCTCGCCCGCCTCGTCTGCGACGTCGTAGGCTTTCAGGGCTCACTGGAATTCGATAGCTCGAAACCGGATGGCACGCCGAGGAAATTGCTGGATGTATCCAGGCTATCCGCTTTGGGCTGGACGCCCACGATCTCGCTCAGAGAAGGCATCGCGGCCACTTATGCCGACTTCACGAAGAACGCACAGCGCACCGGGTACGTCGACGCGTGACGCTGGTATTCACGCGAACATAATCAACAGGAATCGAACATGTTTCGCATGGTGGTGGATCAATTGAGGAAACTCCGTCGTAGTGAAACATTCAAGTACTCGCTTGCCGCGCCCAGCCGCGCGATGTTGTTTGCACGGCAGCGGCAGAATCACGGTGTGTTTTCGATCGAGATCAGGGAAAACTGCGGCTTCTTCGCGATCATGCAAATGGTTCTCTTCATCCTTATGCACTGTGAAGAGAACCGCCTGACTCCGCGAATTTCGGCCCGAGGCGGCCTGTACGGCGATGTGAAAGGAACGATCGACTGGTTTTCGGCGCTCTTCGAAAGCGTCCGGCCGGAGAACGGGCACGCCACGTCGCATAAGGTTCGGACATCCACCGTGCGCGATCCGGTTCAACTGGGTTTCCGGCAACGGTATGACGCAGCGCTTCGTCTGCGAAGCGCGAGCGATCTGTTCCGCTCGTATTACCGGCCCGCGGCGCACATCCGCGAAGAAGTCGAATCGACTTGCGCAAGACTCGGGATCAGCGCCTCCACGTTGGGCGTGCACTTCAGAGGCACTGACAAGAAATTTGAAGCGGTGACGCTTCCGTGGGTCGATTTCTGCCGGCTTGTCGATAAGACGCTCATGCTCAACCCGCAATTGACCAACATATTTGTTTCCAGCGACGAGCCGGCTTTCATCGAATTCTTCAGCGCGTGGCCGTTCGAGCGTCCGATCAATGTCGCGCCCGCGAAACTGTTATCCAACGGCGATAAGCCAGTGCACTTCAGCGGTCATCCCGGGCTGGAGATCGGACGAGAAGCGCTGGTATCGAGTCTGCTGCTTTCGAACTGCGGCCATCTTGTGAAGATGCCGTCCTATCTGTCGGCCTGGTCAAAAATATTCAATCCTGACTTGCCAGTGACATTGGCTGCGCCGCCAAAATCCAGAGAGTTCTGGTTTCCCGACAGTCAGATCTGGATTGGGCAAGAGCAGAACATGAGCGGCGTCCCCGCCTGAAGCACTCACCGTTCTCTAAACCGGCGAGAGGTTACTTTCGACGTGCCATGCCGCTATAGAGCGGCCTCGCCGTGCGCGGCTCGGCGCATCTGTTCTCTCGCGATGTGAGGAGCACGGACACGAGTTGAAACGTGACGAGAACGGGCACCACGTAAGCGACCGCGACCATCAATGACCCGCGCAGTACGAACACAACGTAGAACGACAGATAGCATCCCAGCGCTCGCCGAAGCGGTATCGGCGATTCGACCAACGCGTCTGCGCGGCGCGAGAAATGACCCAGCAAGAAACCATAAGCTACGACGCCCGCCCACGAAAAATCGAAATAGCCTTCGGCAGGCAACGGCGCGGAAAGGTTTAGAAACCACATGCTGTAATTTCGCTGCAGATATTCGCCCACCAGAATCGCGGTCGCCAGAGGCTTGTCGGGCCAGACAGTGTGTGGAACGAAAAACAACAGCGAGCCCGCGAGCTGCCTGCCCGCATTGATTCCTTCCCGACTCACCATTTCCACAATGGCTTCCGTATTGGCCCACGCGTCATAGGTCGTGGATGCGAAGTGCTCCTCGAAGAAGCTCTCTATCGTGGCCCAAGAAAGCGGCCACTTATCGATTCTGCTGTTCGTGAACAGCTCGGAAAAGGGAAAGAACAGTCCGCTCAAAACAAAGATTGCCCAGAACACTCGGGATGGACTCTTGAGGTGGCGCTGAAACGCCAATGCGAGCAGCGTCAGATAGATGGGACCGAGTGCGTTTCGCTTTTCCGTCAGCGGATTCTGGCAAATGAGTAGCAAGACGAACGCGAAAAGCGCGAGCGCAATCCACACCAGTCCGATTCGACGAGGACGATGCAACACGATAAGAATGAACACGGGCACGATTAGAAAGAAAAGCACCTTCGCGCGAATCATGTCCAAAGGGGTGACGTCGATTCCATCCAGATCGCCGGCCTGCAGTTGGCTGGCAAAATTGAATGCGCTCATCGCAGCCACGACGCAGATCGCCAGGGCCGGAATAAGCGCCGCATAACGGATCGTCAATGGTTCCGAAGCGCGGGCCGTCGACGCTTGAATCGTGCGCGGAAGAAGATGTCGCGCGCCAAGGTAAGTGACAATGAAAACGATAAATATGAGATTCGCATGCAGCGCCGAAGTGTCGTCGAAGGGCATCGTATTCACGAGCACTTGCGCGTCATGCGCCAACTGAAGAGCCGGTGCGAGTATCAGGAAAGTTATCTCGAACACCACGACAGATGCGTCCGCAAACGACGGCTTGCTGTCGAACAAGTGCATGCCGAGGTGAAAGAGGACCACGCCAAGCAAGAGAACGTGAGACACGAGCATCAGCGGGCTATGCCCGGGACTCATCCCCAGGGTATAGAACTCGGCCGCGAACAGGAAGATACCCAATGCAAGATATGAAACCACGTTCGCCGGGCTTTTCATGTGGCCGCCATGTCGTTTGTTGAGCGCGCTACTGGCTGCATACCAGACTTACGGGCGAGCGCGCCGATCCTCCGCCGATGTATAACGGGTCCTGCGCCGCGCCTACCGAGACGATCGATGTGGTCGACGTTACCTGTGCGACTGTGGCTCCATTGCGGATAATGGCGAAGCTCGGTACGCCGGAGACCGCCGGAACACGGAATACGTTCAAGCCCGCCACGCCATTCGACGTGTGGTCCGTTCCGCCGGAGGTTATCCGCAAGACAGCGGGCGCGGTCAGGAAGGCGACCATTTCGATGTCGTTGACGACTGAGCCCACGCCTTCTTCGACCATCGCGGTCTCCGGCGTCGAAGACCGGCCCGGCGTAAAGATCTGCCTGCGATGAAAGTAGAGAATGCTATCCCGAACGATCGGCGGCGGATTTCCGGTCTTGGCCCATTCGATGTAGTAAGCCGCGAGATCATAGAAGGCATACTGCGTACCGACAGAGGGCGAGACGTGAGTCGATTCCGAGTAGTCGTTCCAGGTGACGAGCTGCACGTAGGCTGGATCTCGCGACGTCACCTGAGACCACTGCGCCCGAAAGAGTGCGGAATTCTGCGCTTCCCAGAACACCGAGTCTTTTGGCCGTGAATCCTGAGGCGCGACGGGCGTCATGATATCTGCACCGAACGATTCGAGATTTGTAAGCGCCTGATCTTCCCAACCGCCTTTATCGGTCGATTCCGGCACCGTTCGAACGCCCCAGAACGAAAAGGAATTCGTGATTGTGCGAAAGTCGGCGGATTTGGCGGGATCGAGGAGAATGGGAATCAACGTGACGTTCACGCCTGCAGCCGCAGCTCCGCGAATCACATCCGACCAGAAATTCTGGCTGACGTTCTCCGCGTAGAACGGCGCAATTGCAAGGCTTCCGTCGGCCATTCGATACGCGTTCTTCTGTCCTGCAATGACACGTATGGCCGCGACCATATCCGACACACTGACACCATCGAGCGCCGCCATATCCGGTTCGGCCAGAATCTTGAAGTCGGGCGCGACATGCTGTGCAACGGAATAGACCCGCATCACGTCGTCCCATAGCGAGCCGCTGTTTATTTGCAGAAGGTCTACGCCGAAGCCGTCTATGTCAATCTTTCTCGCGCGCAGTATCTCCACGGCCAGGGCGCGCTGCTTGTAGACGTTAGTGGTGTAACGGGCCAAGGGTAAGGGCCGGTCGCGCAGATAGCCGCCAACGCTCGCGTATTTGCTTCCTTCACCGGAGCGATTCAGATACTCCGTGCAATAGTAATCGGAACGTGCCGGAAGGTTATCGATAGAGAGAGGAAATGGAGTGAAGTAATGAGCAAATACAATAGGTCGACGCCCGGTTCCTATGAGCGCAGTGCTTATCGTGAAAGGCAATGCCGATGCCGGTGATTCCATATCGACGATCGACTGTGCGTTTTTCTGCAAGGCGGTCCATTGGGCGCTGGTAAGATCGGCGGCGCGCGTCGAAGTCGACGCCACGGAGACCACCGAGGCCAGCGCAAAAACCGCTACAGCGCGACGGGATCCGTCATGACACCCGCGGGCTGCGGCGGCCCGGCCGACGCTACACATTTGCAGATCGTTCATGTCTCGTGAAGTCCCGATGGACGAGGCGCGATGCCGTCGCGAATCGCCTCGCGTTGCGTGGTCAGTGAAGCGCCGCCGAAGGCGCTCGGCGAAGCGCGCGAGTTGCCGGCCGTCGAAGACGACTCGGCGCCGACGACGGGGGCGGCTGTCAGCGCGTTATGTTTTCTGCGGCCCAGGGTATTAAGCACGGCCCCGGTTACCCGAACGCCGATCGATTCGAACGCGTCGACGCAAGCTGTCAGATCGGCGATTCTCGATAAATTCGCTCGCGCGACAATGAACACACAACCCGCCTGCCGCGCCATGACGAGCGTCTCGGCCGCGCTGAGCACCGGCGCAGCGTCAAGGATGACGAACTGGTAACGCTCGCCAACCGACGTCAGCGATTTTCGTAGTGTATCCCTCGAAAGGCTGGAAGGTACTCCGTCCGTTCGCACTCCGCTCGGCAATAAGTCGAAGTCACCCGCGGAGCCGATTCGAACGACCTCGTCGAACGTGCTGCGTCCGGAGATAACATCCGATAGCCCGGGCGCAGATCCGGCGTTTCGCCTCTTGGATAAGCGTCCCGCGCGCGCGTCGGCATCGATCAAGAGCACGCGCGCGCCGCTCTGAGCAAGTTGAGCCGCGACTTGCTCCGCTACGAATGATGTTCCCGTCCACGCATTGACCCCGCTAAAAACCGCAATGCGAGAACCGGACTCGAGCATCTTATGCTCGAAGATGGCAGAAAATCGACGCAGGCTCTCGATCGACGGCGCTCTGGATGTGGTATTCGCGCCTGCACGAGCAACGTCGATACCTTGGCGATACGATGCGGCCGCTGCTACGTTTCCGAACGCGCCACTCACAAACACAGGCAAACCCGTGCGCCGCTCGATATCATCGGGACCGTCGATTTTGCCCGACCATGCTTTTCTCGCGAGCGCGAGCAGAATTCCCAGAAAAGCGCCGCCAACAATTCCGAGCACAACAATGAGCAATCGCCGTGGCTTTATCGGATCTTCAGGAAGCGTGGCGTCGTCGATCAGTCGTACTTCATTTACCCGGCCGGCCTTGATGAAGCGTAACTGCTGCATGTTCGCCAGCAAGCCTGCGTAGAGTTGATTGTTGACGCTGATATCGCGTGAAAGCCGAAGCGCCTGTTGCTCGAGTTCCGGCAACATTCGCGCTTCGGCTTCCAATTGCGTGGCACGCGCGCTCAGTGTAGTGATTTGCCGATCCACCGCAAGCACCGTGCTGTCGTCTTTCGTGAACCTTCGCAGAAGTTCCTGCCGTTGCACTTGGAGATCCGTCATCTTGGCCTGCACGTCGGCCAGCTGTCTGATGACGACGTTCGCTTGCTCGCTAAGATTGACTGAGCCCGTCTCGTTCTTGAACCGGCTGAACCGGTCCTCCGATTTCTCTATCTGACCCTTCAGTATCGGCAGTTCCGTGCTCAACGCCTCCATCGATTTCTGTGCGTCGGCGCTTCTTCTCGCCTCTTCACTCGCGACATAGGTCGTGCCGATTGCATGAAGTATGTTTCGAATGAAAACCGGATCGGTGCCTTCCAGGGATGCGCTAACGATATTCGATTCTTTCCCTCGCTCCGTGACGCTCAGTCTTTCCTGAAGCTTTTCGACCACTGCCGATCGCGATAACCGCCGAAGATCGAAAACCTGACCGGCACCTCCGGGAAGCGCATCGATCTTCAACGCGATCGCACCGCGCTTCGTCTCGAAGTTTTCCAATGTCGATACGTTGCCCCGAAAAGTCTCTCCGTCGGGGGTTAAAAGACGATAGTGTCCGTTGCCTTCCGACACTACTTCCAGTGCCTTCTTGCGCAGGCTTTCGGGCACTTCTGCAATCGAAGCCGAACCCGGTTGAACGCCGCCTACCTCGGCCTCGCCGGTGATTCTGCGCCACGCCGCGCCTAACTTCGATTGCGCGCGAGTCCAGATATCGCGACGCGGAGTGAGCGAGATGTCCAAATGCATCGGTGCGATAGCTGATTCCAGCACGCTGCGCGACGTGATCTTCTGGACTTCGGCTGCAGCGCGAGGCTTCACCGCGAACAGTGACGACACATCTTCGAGCGAGCTTCTGCCCGACGATTCGGGAGGCTCCTGAACCTGCAGCAATATGCTTGTTTGATAGATCGGCGTTGCGAGGATCGCGTACTCGCACGCGACGCTGCCAACGATTACGGTCGTCCCGACGATAACCTTATAGTTGCGCTTCAGAAACCGTATATACGATTCCGTGACCGTTTCCGCGCTATCGCCACGTGGCAAGGCAACGTCGTCTGCGAAGTCCTTAGTCATCTGTAGCGCTCCGGCAATCGTCAGAAAAGAATGCTCGTATAGCCGATCCAATACTCCACCCGCTCCGACAGCCTTGAATGTAGCCAGCCCGCCGCTGCGCCGGCTTGCTTGACCGAATGTGGCAAGACATTGGCGCGAACGGCATCGTGGTTGAAGACGTTACTGCGCTTTCCTGCCGGTCGTTCGCTTATGCGGAAGTCGCACCTTTGTCGTCGAACACGCTCAGATGCGCGAATATGCGCTTTCTGAACAGGAACAGGTACACGCAGTAGTCAGACACCAGGCTTGCGATCACCGTCGACCACACCACCCAGGCGACTTCATGGAATGTGGACACGAGCCAGAATTTGAGCGACAAGGCGAGCGCACAACTCACACACACCGCGACCAGTTGTGATTTCAGCTCGCCGACGCCGTTTAGAAAGATGCCGAACGCATTGCCGAACGCATCGACTACCGACATGACCGCAACCGCGCAGAGCAGCGCGACGGGAATACTAAGGTGGTTGCCGACCCACTTGCTCAGAAGCCACGAGGAGGCGGCGAATATCGATCCGCTGGTCACGATGGCGATAGCACCGGTGCCGAGCATCGACAGCTTTAACGTCATCGACAGGAAATTCGTGTCGCCCCTCGCCTTCGCATCGGCATAGAGGCCCCACAGCGGCACCGTCAGCATCGAGATCCCGACAGTAAGGAACTGGAACAGACGCTGTGCGACGGCGAGCTTCGCGACTTCCGTCACGCCCAATAACTTTGCGACGATGAGCGCGTCGAAGCCGCTTGCGCACATGACGCCGACCTGCAGTCCGAAAAACAACGATCCCATGCTGAGGATCTTCTTCGAATCAGTCCACATCGTCGAGTGCACCCCACCCGAAATCAAGCCGAGCAATCCTTGTCGATTCAATCGCACAACGAGACACGACGACATGCAGATCTGAATGCCATAGGTGACGAACAAGAGCCACGGAATTGATGCTTGACGCAGACAACACCAATACAAGAGCGGCAGCGATATCAGATAACCGATCGAGCTGACGATATGCTGTTCCCAGCCTCTTTGAAGGCCATGACATACACGCTTCACTCCACCGAGAGGAATGTTCAGGCAGGTTAGAACGAGAAAGAGCGTCGCGGCCACCAGCGTTTCATCAGCGGCGTCAGGGCTATGGCCGAAGACGAGGCGCAAGTCGAATATGTGGAGCGCAGCGTACAAACAGATTCCGCAAATCGCGCCGACAGTGCCGAGCAGCCATACCCCATGTGTGATCAGCTCACGAATGCGCCGAGCATCTTCATTCGCTCGCGCCCCTGCAACGAGATTGAGAAGCGCATTGCCTATGCCGAAGTCGAGCATGGCGAGCGTTGCGGCGAGACTCGAGAACGTCATCCATACGCCGAAACGTTGTTGGCCCAGATACGGCAGCGTCCACGAGACGGATGCAATCAGGACAATGAACGCCAGGCCGGAACTGCAGACGTTGCACGCGATCGTAAGCGCAGCTCGCCGATATCGATCCCTGTCGCGTCCTTCCGATCTGCCGACGCCGAATGGCAACATTTCGAACAGACGCGAGGACATCGCGAAGAGGGCACGGCGCGAGGCGGCCAAAGGTGGTGGCATCGCTCAGGCTCTGTCGAGCATCGCAAGCACGCATTCGATCTTCGTCACGTCCATGCCTCTCCCCGGTGGTTTCACGCCCGACGCGATCCTGCGGAAATTGGCTGCTCGCGGCACATGTCGACCCGTGAACCACCTTCGCACGTGCACGAAGCATAGGAGCGCACGTCTGGCCGATGACGGAGTTGACGGAATATGCCATGAGGTTGGCCGAATCGGGTCGATGTGTCGGGAGAGCGCTCACACCTCGCCCTGTCTCGGCCAATTCCTTGCCGACATCCGCCTTGCATCGGTCAATGAGCTGTGCGCGACTAGTATGGCCTGTTGACGATCCACCGCGTGCCGTGTCGGCTTGACACGCGACTTACGACCGGAGAATCAAATGGCAAGCTTGCCTTTCGACGCCGCAGAACCAGGTCTCAATGAAGAGGCGATCGAGCACTCGTCGCCTGACATTTCCGTTCGAGCTGGCTTATCGTGGAGCCAGACGGAGAAGGCGCTCTTCACTCGCGAATTCCTTTCTGTCAATCCCGAACAGGTAGTCGCAGAGCTGAATCAAAAAGGATACTTTGCGTTTCCTTCCGCCCTTGCACCAGCGGCCATCGAACGCATAGAACAGGATTCGACTGCAACGAAGCTGGGCCTGAACGTCAACAAGGTCGCCGGTGTATTCTGGGAGAAGCAATACTATCTGACGAACCTGCTCGCCGTGTCGAAGACCTTCTACGACTTCGCGACCTCATCATTTGTTTTCAGGGTCTGCGAAGGATATCTGGGCGACAAGTTCAGACTCAAGGCGCTGAGATACTACGAAACGTACGGCGGGCACCACATGCAGTGGCATACCGACAACAAGACCGACAAAGCCTTCGCTCATATTCCCGGAATCATCTTTATCTTCTATGTCTCCGATGTCGACGACGGCGAGTTCCAGTACATCGAGGGCTCGCATCTCTGGTCCGGAGAAAAGGCGTATAGCGACTACACGGATGAGTTCATCGCTGATAACCTCGCGTCGGACGTCAAGAGCTTCAAGATGCCGCGCGGATCGCTCGTCATTTACAACACCTACGGCATTCATCGAGCGAGACCCGTAACCGACAGGAACTTCGTCAGGAAAAGCGTGTTCTTCCAGGTTGACAGTGAAATACAGAAGTCCGAGCCCATCATCGTGAACACGGAATTTATTTCGGAAGTCAACGAACGAACGTCGATGTTCCTCGGATTCGGACAGCCCTCGGAGTATGACGTCTTTCCAAAGACCTCGATGAACACAGCGCCGCTCAATCGAACGATGATGTCCGTGCTGGGCGAATATCTTTTCTTCCGCTTGACACGCGCGGGATTCGCGAAGCTGCCTCGGGGTCTGCGACCGCTGATCCGCAGGTTAGCCGGAAAATGAACCGACTCTGCGATCAAAGGTCCGCTGGCTGCGAAGCCAGCGGGCCCGGTCGACACTCGCACGTGCGCGCTTATTCGTGATGTTCCAGCGCACGGTATCCGGCTAGGGTTATCAGAGCATCGCGCTTCGCTATCTGATAATCGGACTGCACCATTTCCTTGACGAGCGCTGGAAAAGTCACCGTTGGCGCCCAACCGAGTTTCGCGTGAGCATTCGACGGATCGCCCAGCAGGGTCTCTACTTCCGTCGGCCTGAAGTAGCGAGGATCGACACGCACAATCACGGTCCCTGGCGCGACACGGCATTCCTTGCTGGTGATCCGCTCCACGATCGCGACCTCGTCGACACCGCTGCCCTCGAAGCGCAGAACGATACCGAGCTCCGCGGCAGCAAGTTGCACGAATTCCCTCACACTGTATTGCACGCCGGACGCGATCACGAAGTCCTCCGGCTCGGGCTGTTGCAGCATGAGCCACTGCATCTGAACATAATCGCGTGCGTGTCCCCAGTCGCGCATTGCGCCCAGATTGCCGAGATACAGGCAGTCCTGCGATCCGATTGCGATGCGAGCAATCGCGCGCGTGATCTTACGCGTGACGAACGTCTCTCCACGAACCGGCGATTCGTGGTTGAACAGAATGCCGTTGCACGCATAGATGCCATAAGCCTCGCGATAGTTCACCGTGATCCAGTACGCGTACAGCTTCGCAACGGCATACGGGCTTCGCGGATAAAAAGGCGTGGTTTCCCGCTGGGGTATTTCCCGGACCAGCCCATATAACTCGGATGTCGATGCCTGATAAAAGCGAGCGCTTTTCTCGAGACCCAATATGCGCATCGCTTCCAGTATTCGCAGAGCGCCCAGACCGTCCGCGTTGGCCGTGTATTCGGGTTCCTCGAACGAGACCGCTACGTGACTTTGCGCGGCGAGATTGTAGATCTCGTCCGGTTGAACGCGCTGGATGATACGCAGGATGCTCGAAGAATCGGTGAGATCGCCGTGATGCAAATGAAACCTTCGCTGCGCTACGTGATCATCTTCGTAAAGATGGTCGATACGGTCGGTGTTGAAGAGCGATGAACGGCGTTTGACGCCATGCACCTCATATCCTTTATCGAGCAGGAATTGAGCGAGATAGGAACCATCCTGACCGGTTATTCCGGTAACAAGCGCGACCTTATTCGGCATCGTTTCTTCTCCTCTTATGCCAAGTCACATGCGAACAACAATCTCAGGGTCTTGATGCCGCTTTCTTCAACGCCGTAACTCACGACCGCGGTTCGAATCGAACCTTGTCGTGATCGCCCATGTAAGGCCCTTGTTTCACCTCGATGAAGGCCGCGTCCTCGAGCATTTCGAAGCCGTGACCGCCCGCGGACAGCAATATGACGTCTCCGGGCCCAAGTGTCCGGCTCGTCACATAGTGCAGGTTCGCACCATAAAGATCGACGCGAACGCGTCCTCTTTTGATCAGCAGAACTTCTTGCGTCAGCTTTACTTCACGCGCCATGATGTTATGCACATGCGCGCATATCTTCGTTCCGGCGGCATGCTCCATATGCGCGAGTTGCTGCGAGTATTCGCGCGGCGTGAAAAAATTCACGCCTTCTCTCGAGAAGGAAGCACGGATGATAAGAGCAAGTGTGACGCCGTCGTGAGCGATGATATCGACGCTTTCTTCAACCCCAATGTCCTGCTCGGCCGAAAATACCCGCATGATGTGTCCCGACTGGAGAATGTCCGACATGGACGCGCTTTGAAACGCGTAGCAGAGGCCGGAACGCGCATCGTCCGCAACTGAAGCTTAGCGCCCGTTGTGATTCGTCTCTCGTCAAGTGACGGAATCTGGCAAGGTGTTGACCGATTCGCGTCGCGGCTCCACCCTTTCTCGTCATATAAGTCGCGCATGCGAAGGTCGCGCGCACGAACGCACGTATCTTGCCTCGATCATTAGGCGCGGCCGTCACTCATCAGCGAAATATAGTTCCTGGCCGCGCGAGATACATGAAAGCGGTCGTCGAAGCACTGCCTCGCAGCTGATCTCATCGCATCCTTTTCATGCTCCGGCAAGCTCGTCCATTGCATGAGCAACCGAGTGATGCCGGGCAGCGTATCCACATCGACGAGGCCCGCTCGGTCCGCCACGACTTCCTGCCAGATTCCGACCTTGTCGGTCAGTAGCACCGGCACGCCGCATGCGAGCGCCTCGGCCACCACGACGCCGAAGTTCTCCTGATGCGAAGGTAAGACCATGACGTCCGCCGCCCGCAACAAGGACCACTTGTCCGCGCCCGTCACCATATCGATCCAGATGATTTTCCTCGCAAGCCCGAGTTGCTCGGCTTCACGACGCAGCTTCGCCGCGACGCCGTTGTTGTCAGGCCCCGCAATAACTAGTTGATAGTCGTTCGCGGCGTCTCGCAGATCATGAAAGGCGCGAATCAACAGGTCGCAGCCTTTCTTTTCATGGAGCCGCCCTAGAAACAACATCAACTTCTTGTCATTCGAATAACCCGACGCGCGCCACTTTATAACCTCTGCCTTTTCGATCAAAGGTGGCGGCACGGTGCCGATCGTCATGGTGTTTTCCTTGGCGCGATATAGCGGGAATGCTTTGCGCGCCAGGGTTCGCTCGCTATCCGTAGTGAAAAGAACGCCTTTCGCGTTGCTCAGGACGTGTCGTTCAACGAATAACCAATAGACAAGCTTCTTCGCGAACTTCAGTGGATGGCCTATGTTGAACCATGGATCCAGCATTCCGTGCGGCATGACGAAGTATGGAATCTTCCGCGGACGCAGCGAAAACACGGCCGCCGCGCTATGAAACTGCCAAATGCCATCCACGACAATCGCGTCATATTGCCTGCCGTGCTCGATCAGCCAGCGAACGAGGCGGAAGTTGAACGAGTATTTCCCTGCACGGTGTCCAAGGCGGACCACTCGATCGAACACAGCGTCATCTGACGTGTCGGCATGGACCGAAGGATCGAGACAGACGATATCGACCGTGTGTCCAAACAGCCGCAGTTCTGCGGCGAGCTTCTTGATTGCCTCCGCCGGACCGCCACTCCTTGCCTCGATAGACGGAATGATGTGGAGCGTTTTCAAAGACGTTCTCCAGTGAGCCAGGACGCATGCGGGAGCGGCAATGTTCGTCGACACCTTTCGACAGCCTCGTGCAACGCCCCGGAAAGGCATCGTAGCGCCGCGGATGCCCGGCAAGGTCCGTTGGCGGAAATCATCAAGCTTTTGGCCGGGCGTCCGCGTGCTGAGTCCGCGGCGATAGCGGGCGCGGTCTCACTCATCGGTCAGCCAACGTCTTGCCGTCATCCGTCATAACGGGTCGCGCGGATATACGGCAGGCTATCGTTAGACCAGCCCACGATAGACGATCCGATATTGATCGTGTCGCTGTGAACGCAACATGTCCTTTCTTCTGCGGGGAACTCAAGATATGTTGTTCAA
Organism: Caballeronia sp. LZ028; assembly: GCF_031451415.1. Classification (NCBI taxonomy): domain Bacteria; kingdom Pseudomonadati; phylum Pseudomonadota; class Betaproteobacteria; order Burkholderiales; family Burkholderiaceae; genus Caballeronia; species Caballeronia sp. LZ028. Next base: position 707,726 of record NZ_JARUXN010000002.1, read on the forward strand.
GAGAGCCGCTTCGAGCACTACCTATCAAAGTGATCTGGCAGTTCCCCGATTCGCCCATCGCCGCGTTGAAACTCGTGAACATGCGAGCGGCGCGGATGTCACCGGCATCGGCTTTCATGTCCGGCCCATCCGGATGGTGGTCTTTATCGAACTGGACAATTCAGTAGGCGGAGGATTTCAGCAAGCGACGAATGCTGCGCTTCTGGCCAAGCGCCTGCCGCCCGAACTCTGTAACGTGACCTTCATCACGACGCGCAGGTCCGCGATCGAAGAACTGCATCGGAATGGAATCGATGCTCGCTATCTTCGCGTTCACCGCTGGCAAAAGCTGCTTGCGCGTTTCCATGTCATGTGGCGCCTGCTCAATCCGCCTCAACTATTCAGAAAGCACGTGTACTTCAATTGGCTCGACCGGTCTTTACGGGAAATGGGCGCGGACCTCGTCTACTTCACGGGTCCGTCCTATCTGGCTCTCGTGACTGCACAATTCAGCTATCTCTTTACGGTCTGGGATCTGGCGCACCGCGATGAAGTGGACTTTCCTGAAGTTCGCTGTGGCGGCGAGTTCGAGCGCCGCGAGCAGATCTATCAACTTGCGCTGAAGAAAGCGACCGGCGTCGTAGTCGATTCAGAAGCGGGACGCGATAACGTGATCCGACGATACGCCGTCGATGAGGAACGAGTTCATGTGATTCCCTTTTCTCCTGCGATTGGAACGCAGTTGCGCGAGCATGAGCTTGATCATCCGGATCGCTTTATCGACATCAAGGCAAAGTATGGCCTGGATTGCGACTACGTCTACTATCCCGCCCAGTTCTGGCCGCATAAGAACCATGTCTATCTATTGCGGGGATTGCGCAGCCTGGAGGATCGCTTCGGGATCAGGGTCGGCGCCATATTCTCTGGGCGCGACTTCGGCAACCTGGCTCATGTACGCTCAGTGGCCGATGAGCTCAGGCTGGCGGACCGAATCCGCTTTGCAGGCTTCGTGTCCGATATCGAAGTGACCTGCCTCTATCGTCAGGCGGTCGCATTGGTGATGCCCACGTATTTCGGGCCCACGAACCTGCCGCCCTACGAGGCGTTTCAGCTTCGCGTGCCCGTGCTGTATTCCGACCTGAAAAACCTGCGAGACCAGATTGACGACGCGGGGCTTCTCATCGATCTTGTGAACCCGGACAGCATGGCCGATGCACTTCGTGAGCTCATCATCGACCCCGACCTGAGAATGCGGCTGATCCAGCGAGGCAAGCACCGCATCGAATCCTTGACGGACGACCGCAGGCTGTCGGTGCTTCGTCATGCACTGGAGACGTTTCGAGTGCGCCGTATGTGCTGGCAGCCCTCTCCGAAGATGTCCCGGATTGGCGACAGTTAAGTCGATCTGTCCGCACCGCCAATACCTGAAAGGTGCAACGACTGCTGGGAGAGCTTCCAAATGGCGTCAGAACTCCTCACCGACAATGCGGTGCCGAACGCGGAATCCCTTGTCCACGACGTCAAGGACGAGCACCCTGCCAATCGCATCATCGATCTGAACCGAGCAGGAAAGGGCAACTATGAGAAGGCGCGATCGACGCTCATCGAAGCACTATGGTTTGTTGTCGAAGCCTGCGTCATCAATAACAAGCTCAACCCGTTTTCGAATGTGCGAGTTGCGTTACTCCGTCTCTTCGGCGCGAAGATAGGCGTCGGTTGCCGCTTCCTGCAACAGCTTCGCGTGAAAGCACCGTGGAATCTCGAAGTGGGCGATCACTCATGGTTCGGCGCCGATGTGTGGATCTATAACCAGGCGCCCATCCGCGTCGGATCGCATGTGTGCATTTCACAAGGCACGTTCCTCACAGCCGGCTCGCACGCAATGAGCACGACGATGAATCTGAGCGTTGCACCGATCGTCATTGAAGACGGCGTGTGGATCACGGCGAATTGTGTCGTGCAAATGGGCGTGACCATCGGCCGTTCGGCGGTCGTTACACCGCTTTCCGTCGTACATCGTTCGCTCGAGCCCGAAGGCGTTTATGGCGGCAACCCATGCCGCTTCATTCGCAAGCGCTTCGATTGAAAGTCAGCGCGTTCGGCGCGCCGACTTTTCAGTTTCAACCACATTGGGTGGCTCGATGAAAGTGCTGATGATCTCGCTCAACTACGCCCCGGAAGTAACCGGGGTTGGAAAGTATTCTGCCGAGCTGGCGGAATGGCTTGCATTGCGCGGACATACGGTACGCGTAATCACCGCTTCTCCGTATTATCCGGAATGGCGCGTTCGCGCCGGCTATAACTCGCACACATACGTGACGGAACAGCTCAACAATGTTTCGGTGATACGCGTGCCCTTCTGGTGCCCGAAACGCCCTTCGGGCTTGAAGCGCATATTGCATCTGATGAGCTTCGCACTCTTCTCCATACCCGCCGCGGCAGTGCAAATCGCGTGGCGTCCGCAAGCCGTATGGCTCGTCGAGCCGCCCTTGTTCGCGTCGCCCATGGCGCTGTTGGCAGCGCGCATCGCGAGTGCATCGTTCTGGCTTCACGTACAGGACTACGAGGTCGATGCCGCTTTCCGGCTTGGAATCCTGAAGGGCCGTGCGGCGAAGAAGCTCGCATCGTCCGCTGAAAAATGGCTGATGTCTCGCGCCGACGTGGTCTCCACACCTTCAGCCGCGATGACACGACTGGCGGTGCAAAAAGGCGTCCTATGCGAGAACGCTTTTACATTTCCGAATTGGGTCGACATGCAGCATGCACAATCGGACAGCGCGGACAACTCGTATCGCGCGCAACTCGCTCTCGGTCGCGGCGTGCAGGTCGTACTCTATTCCGGCAATCTCGGGCTCAAGCAAGGTCTGGAAGTTATCGCGGATGCGGCAAAGCTTCTCGCGTGGCGCGAGGACATCATGTTCGTGATCTGCGGTGCCGGGCCCGCAAGATCGTTCCTGCTCGATAAGGCCCGCGACTTACCCAATGTCAAATTCCTCGATTTGCAGCCTAAAGAGCGCTTCCACGAACTGCTCGCGCTCGCGGACATGCATGTTCTGCCGCAACGCGCCGATGCCGCCGATCTCGTCATGCCATCGAAGCTCGGCGCCATGCTGTCGAGCAATCGGCCGGTTATCGCCACGGCGAATGAAGGCACCGAGCTATGGGACGTCGTGAATTCCGTCGGCCTCGCGGTCGAACCCGAGTCTCCGACTGCATTGACTAAAGCCATACTTCGTCTCGCCAATGACCGCTCGCTTCGTGAGCGTCTTGGTGCGCTCGGCCGACAATACGCGGCATCGAATCTCGCCAAGGAATCGATCCTTCTGCAATTCGAGGCGCGTCTGCGTAGTTCGGTCAAGGCCAAACGAGGTGTCGGCGATCAGGCGCCGACAACCTGAGCGCTTCGCTCTCAGCGCTTATTCCGGCTTCGTGCGCGAAATTCGGTTGGGGACATCGAGAATTCCTTGCGGAATAGCTTCGACAGTCTCTCTCCGTTGCTGAGGCCCGTTCGACGGGCGATCTTGTCGACCGGAAGATCGCTATTTTCGAGCAGCTTGCAAGTGAGATCGAGCCGCGCGCGAAGCAGATATTTCGAAGGCGTGACGCCGATCTCGCGCTTGAACAGACGCAGGAAGTTGCGCTCGCTCATCGAAGACATGCGCGCTGCATCGACGACGGATATCGCCTTTGCGCAGTTCAGCACGAGCCAACGCGCCGCCGCGCGCGCCTTCTCGGCCAGCGTCGTGTCATACATCTCTTCGAACGCCGCCTCCAGCGACAAGCCTCCGCCCGATTCGAGACGGTCCGCGACACGCATAGCCAGATCGGCGCCCAAGTCCTTCTTGACGAATGCAAGCGATGTCATCAATGCCTGATCGCGTTCATCCTCTGATAGGGTTTTGGTCGCCGAACTGGGCGGAATATCCTGCTTCATCGAAGGCCAGTCCCGCGGCGTAACGCCCGCGGCCGACAAGAGCATGTGCGCGTTTCCCATCGCGGTAATGGTGACGCTCTTCCCGCTCACGCGTCTCAGAAGTTCCATAAGATTGTCGTCCGAGGACGCGCGTGCCACGCCGCTGCCTCCTGCGACGAAAAGGTTATCGAGACTATCGAACTTTCCTCCGGCGAGTTGTTCCGTCCACACGGACATGGAAGAAGAACACGAGACCGTACCCCCGCGAGCCGATACCAGATTCACGCGATATTTCAAAGAATGATTCGCTGCTTCGGATTGCAACTCGTTCGCCACATGCAGCGCTTCGGCGAGGGTGCCTGCGGCCAGCAAAGAGAAACCATCGTATAAAACAATGCCGATGTGCTTGATTACCGTCGAATCATGCATCGCATACGCGCAGTCGCCAGCGACGGACGTAGCTTCGAGGACGTCAGTTGAGGTTGACATCGCGGAGCCTCCAATTCGTTGCGTTAGTGTTATTCCTTCCGAACGAGCGTGTCGACTGTGGGCGTCGTTTAACTTTTGGGAGTCACCAGGCGTTCTCACAGACGCAGGTTACAGGTAAGAAAAAATTGCGTCGAGGCAACGATAAAAATAGACTTCCATATGAAAAAACTTCTTAATCGCTCGCGGCGTTGAACGGATACGCACGTTCGTATGGACAGACGGCATAGTCGTGGACGGTACATTTGCAAACGCCGGCATGATCGCACTCGCAATCGTTTGCTTTCGTAGCGTTTCGCGAAGTTAGGTGAAGAAGCGTATTCGCGCGGTGAGCAATACAAAAACGGGCGCGAATTCGCGCCCGCCTCTCGCTGGAAGTATCTTTACGGATGCAGCAGAATCAAAAGCTATCCCGCGTTGCGTTCAAATCATATGTTATGACGAGCGTGCGTCGATTGATTCGCCAAAGGCAATGAGCAAAGAGCCAATTCGCATCACGCGCGGTCATGCATGCCGGCATTGGCGCGTTCGATTCTTTTCTGCGAATCGGCGGCAGATGGCATCGGCAATGAACTAAAGCGCTGGCGTATTACGGACTACTCCGGCGTGCCACGCGCCTCGCAGGAACTCGGGAACCGTGCGCTCTCCTGCCTGATCCGTTCGCAATGCCTTGACCAATGGACGAGGTTATCCATCGCGTGACTCATCACTTCGATAGTTCCGTGATGTTCTTCGAAGGAGATTGTCAGAGCGACGTGCGAGGCAGATAGCCGCTCGGCTTGCCCTGCAATCTGCGGCTCACCTTGAGCGCGAACAACACCGGCTTCGTGATGTGCGGACGAAGGATGGCATGCTTGCGCACATACTTAGGAACGTACCACTGAGATCGCGTGCCCGCGTAAAACAATGCGGCGTGTCCCGCGCGCAGCGTGCGCGGTTCCTGACCTTCGGCGGTAATGATGACTTCGCCTTCGATCACATAGATGGTCTCGTCTTGCTCGAAGTACCAGTTGAAGCGGCCAGCGGTGCAATCCCAGACCCACGAGGAGGTCGTCGTGTCGAGACTTTGCGACCATCTGCCACTGCGGGCGACAGGATTGCCTTCGAGTATCCATGCGGGGTCGATCGGATCTGGTTCGAGCAACACATCGTCTAGACGTACGGACTCGAAAACGGGAGTTGCCATGAAGTCTCCTTATAGTGCGGCTTGATCGGTCATCGAGAGAGCGGGAGAGAGTCTGCGCTCGCTCATTCAGCAATCTGGCTCCGTCAAGGTTTCGGCGCCTTGCGCATTTACAGACAAAGAGGCAAGGAAAACGTTCATCATTAACATTACATTCTGTAATGTTTGGCAATCTTATACAGCACGCCGGGATTGCGCAAACGAAAAACCGGTGTTTTGTATGAGCCAACGCACATACATAATTCTTGAATCCTAGCCTCGGTCTAAGGCTGGTTTGATAGCTCGCGCGGGTGAGGTGATCGAACGCGAGAACGGCAGTCGTCGAAGTTATCGAGCGGTTGCCGTTCTGCCTTTGATTGACGTGTAGATGCTTCTGATCGCCGCCGATCGATCGACGGAGGGCATCTCGATGATGATCGAAGCAGAACTTTGGCGGGCTTCATAGACACTCCGTTTGAATGTATGGAATCAGCAAACTGCAAGCACATCTTAAGAATGCAGAGTTAGCTGGGAATTATCCAATTCAGCCGAAGTGTCGACGCATGCACAGCCGGAAGTTAGCGATGTCCATGCCGCTTGATGAACTCCATCAAGGCGGCAAAGGCAGGGGGTATGGAAGGATCGGCGGCCTGAAGGTGAAGCGTATCGTCGCCATCGACATGGATCCGATAGGTGCGGCCGTCCGGAACAGGTTTCGTTGCGCGTGGCCTCGATGCGCTCGCCTCGGCACGCGCCGCCACGACGAGATGCGCGAATGCAACGCCATCGTCGGGCGAAAGATCCTTCTCGTCGAGAACGATCGGCCGTGCAAGTCCGGGAAAGGCAGCTAACCCGCCATCGGTCGTCAGCTCCGCGTGCATTGAAGGCTCCCACGACGATTGATGTGAAGCGCAGCCCGCGCACACCAGCGCCGCGCCCGACAACAGGAGCGCGGCGAAGATGCGAGCGCGCGCACGATCACAATACACCGACTTCGTGCCATCCCTTCTTGACCGCCGATGCCTCCGCGCTGCTCGCGCCATATAGCCTGCTCGCCGCAGTTAGCGTCAGCTTCGCGAATGTCTTGAAGGTCGCGGTCGGCTTGAGGTGCGAGTCGGTCAGCGTCTCATACCAGATTCGCCCCGCCTTCTCCCAAGCATATCCGCCGATTTCAAGAGCGGTCATGCAGAACGCCTTGTTTGGAATGCCTGAGTTGATATGCACGCCGCCGTTGTCCTGCGTCGTGCGAACGTACTCGCTCATGTCGGCGGGCTGCGGATCCTTTCCGAGCCTCGGATCGTCGTAGGCCGTGCCGGGATTCTTCATCGAGCGAAGCGCGACGCCATTGACGCCCTTCGCGAGCAATCCCTCGCCGATAAGCCAGTCCGCCTTGTCCGCCGTCTGCTTGTGCGCGTATTGCTTGATGAGCGAGCCGAACACATCCGATATCGACTCGTTCAGCGCGCCCGCCTGCGTCATGTAATTCAGGCCGGCGGTATGTTCGGTCACGCCATGCGTCAATTCGTGACCGATGACATCCAGTGCAATGGTGAAGCGGTTGAAGAGCTCGCCGTCGCCATCGCCGAAAACCATCTGCTGCGAGTTCCAGAACGCGTTGTCATAGTCCTTGCCGAAATGGACGGTGCCGATGAGCGGCATGCCCGCATCGTCGATCGAATTGCGATGAAACACCTCCAGATAGAACTCGAAGGTCGCACCGAGACCGTCATAGGCTTCGTTGGCGGCATCGTCTTTTACGGGCTTTGCGCCTTCGGTACGAATGACCGTGCCGGGCAACGTTTCAGTTTCGTCGGCCGTGTAGATCGTGCGATGCGCGGAAGGCGCGGCGGCAGTGGGCATCGGCGCTGCGCGCCGGACTGCGAGCGTGGCCTCCACGGCACGGAAGGACCGCATCGTGTGATCCTTCGACAGCGTGTCGATGGCGATCTCGCGCTCCTTCGCGTCGCCATGCTTCGCGATGTGCTCCAGCATGTGCGGCGGCAGAATGCAATAGATGGAGTGAGGGCGTCCGGGTTTCAGGCGAGTGCACATGATCGTCTCCTTGGCGAATCGAATCGATGGATTGAGCGCGGCCACGACGAAAATCTAGACGATGCCTCCGAATAGTCAATAGATGCCCTTCTACCATTGCCAAGCGTTATGTCGGTCCTCGCGAACCGCTTCATTCCGGCCTTCCATTCATGTAGATCTACTTAACTTCTTTCCGTGCCAAGAGACGCGAATGTGCGATAGCGAACATTGCATCGACGTCTAGACGTCCGGTCTCGTGCATGCATGGCGGTATACCCCATGCATGCGGCAAAACATCACTTTGTTGTCCAGCGCACCGAAGGCCAGAAACGAAAGGAGGTTAAATCTTGCAAAACGTGCAATGAGAACCTCAACAAATGCGCGACCTAAATAAAACATCGAGCGGCCCAGGGATTCAGTGCGTTGCCAATATCGCTTCTTACCGAAGCGAGCGCCTATGCGTCGGTAATATTGGAAGTGGGGCCGACGCATGACGCCGATCGTCTTTGGAGGCCGCTTCGGGTGGCTTCACGTCGGCCATGGAAGCCACGGCGTCGTGCTATGCAACCCATTCGGGCATGAGGAAGCGTGGGGCCACAAGGCCATGCGCTATCTGGCCGAAGAGCTTTCCCGACGCGGTATTCCGGTCTTGCGCTTCGACTATCTGGCGACCGGCGATTCAGTCGGCATCGATCATGAGAGCGATCGGGTCGATCACTTCATCGCGGATATCGGCGCGGCTATCGAACGTTTGCGACAGGAAACGGGCGTAACGAAAGTCACGCTGTGCGGCTTGCGTCTGGGCGGCACACTGGCTGCGCTGGCATCGCATCATCCGCTGGTGGATTCGCTCGCGCTCCTCGCGCCCGTGGTCAACGGACGCCACTATCTGCGCGAACTCACCGCGCTGCGACAGACGTGGGTCGAAAATCTTCCCGTCGTCGTGAGAGCGGTGCAGGTCGATTCGCCATATCACGTGCTCGGTCAGGTTTATAGCGAAGCGTTTCGCAGCCGCCTGAGCGGGCTCGATCTCGGCAAGGCGATGAGTCATCAGTCCGCTCTGCCCAAGCGCGTGTTCGTGGCCGACTTGCGGCCGGGCGCGAGCCGGTCGCTATGCAACGTATTGCTCGATCGAGGCGTCGACGTGCAGACGGAAGCCTTCGACGACTACTTCGAATTCATGCAGGAGACTGCATCGTCGGTCCTGCCCGAGAAGACGCTCAAGCGCGCGGCGCAATGGATCGCGGAGGGCGTGGCCGAAGGCATGGCCCGCGATCTCAAGCCGGCCCGCACGAGAAAGGCAGCGCGGCCGAGCATGAGCGACGATGCGATCATCGAAACGCCGGAAGCGATCGAGCGCCCGGTGATCTTCGGCGCTGCAGGACTCTTCGGCATCTTGTGCGAGCCGCGCGACGGACTGCCGGGCGGCCCTGTGATCGTCATCACGAATACAGCGGGCAGCGTGCATCAAGGCGACAGCCGGCTGTCCGTCCGCATGGCGCGGGAGATGGCACAACGCGGCATCGCATCGTTGCGCTTCGATGCGCGTGGCATCGGCGACAGTCCCGCACGTTCGCCGGATGGCACGCACGACACCGTTGCGTCGATTCATGCGCAAACCACGATCGAGGATGTCGCGACCGCAGCTGCATGGCTCAAACGCAAGGGCTACGATAACGTCGTTGTGTTCGGCATCTGCTCGGGTGCATATAGCGCGTTGCGCGCGTCGCTGATCGAGCCGGCTATCGGCGCTGTCATCGCCGTGAATCTGCAGCGCTTCCATGTACCTGAGCATCTGACGCTGCAAGAGCTCAGAGCGCAGCGGCGCAACACGATGGCGCGTCTCGGACCCGCGATCCTGAAGCCGCAAAAATGGTGGCTCGTGCTGAGCGGCAAGCGCGGACTCAAGCCGATCCTGAAAGCTTTCGCATCGAATGCGGCGGCGCGGCTGCAATCGCAGATGCCCGGTGTGACGCGCAAGAAGGTCGTTCAGGCGGATCACGGTTCGCTCACGGATCCGCACAGCATCGTCCATGCGCTCGAACGCAAAGGCGTGCGCACGCTGCTCGTGTACGGCGCAGGCGACGAAGGTCTCGATCAACTGAACGCGCATTTCGGCAGGCACGGCAAGAAGCTGTCTCGAACGACGCGCGTCCGGGCCGCAGTGTGCGGCGATGTCGATCACGCGCTCTACGACACGCGCGCGCTCGCCACGGTGATCGCGATGTCCGACACCTTCATCAAGGATCTGAAGCCGGAAAGCGCGCCGGTCATGGAACCCATTGCGCCGCTCGGTGTTTCTCCGCAGCTCTAAGCTGATCTTCATCTCATCGACTCTGATACGGGACGCGGCTCGTCCGCGCACGCGCGTCCCGTATCGTTGACCACGCTGTTCGTCGGAATCCGACAAGTCCCCGCCCTCTGTTTCTCTGCGGCCCACACTTCGGCCTCGCCTATTGCGGATGGTTTCGGCGCGCAAATCGCGCTTCCACCCCGAAATCCCTTTCCTATCAGGCCGGCGAGTTAACCGAACAGATCCTCTAGTAGCCGCTGGCACAGCCCTCGCATATGTAGCTGCGAGCGCAACGATTGGTGCTCATCCAACCAACCAAGTCAGGAGCTACATCATGTTGAAGATCGACAACCTCGCTGTCAGCAAAGAACTCGGCCGTGCTGAAATGGGCGCCATCGTCGGCGGTTCCAGCATCTTCCAGAACAACGGCGTTAACGCCAATGTCAACGGCGGCTTCTCCTTCGCCAGCCCGCAAACGAACGTCGCGCCCGTCACGCAAGTCGATGCCTCGCAACACACCGACGTCGACGTGAAGAACATCACCAAGTCGCTCGCTTCGGTCGGCAGCCTGCTTGGCGGCGTCGCACTCTGATTCCCCATCTCATCGCAATCATCCACGCATCCGGAGAACCATCATGTTGAAGATCGAATCCCTCGCAGTCAGCAAAGAACTCGACCGTGAAGAAATGGGCGCTATCGTCGGCGGCTCCAGCATCTTCCAGAACAACGGCGTCAACGCCAATGTCAACGGCGGCTTCTCGTTCGCCAGCCCGCAGACCAACGTCGCGCCCGTCACGCAAGTCGATGCGTCGCAACATATCGACGTCGACGTGAAGAACATCACGAAGTCGCTCACCACCGTCGGCAGCGAAATTCTCGGCGCGAAGCTGTAAGCATCATCCCTCGAAGGGAGAAGGAACCGACGACGTTTCCTTCTCCCTCTCGTCATTGTTCCGAAGGCCGCACGCGCGCAATGCGCGGATTGACCAGGCCGCTCCTCTTTTGGCTTTTTTCCGCTAAGGCAATCGCCTGCAAGTGGCTTTGTCACCAGCGTTGTACGGCGCGTGCATGTGATATGGGCTGTTTCACTGAGCCCGTCGCATTCGTGTACGCGGACCGTCGGTCGTGCGCCGACATGTCCGGCGATCTGTCATCGCGCAGCCGACGAATCGATGCGCCGCTCGTTCGTGAATGATGCTGTAGATGCCCGGTGAGCCTTGCTATTCAATGGATCGGCCTAACCGGACAACATCCGGACGCTTCTGGCACAGCTCTCGCATATGGAGATGCGAGCGCAACGATTGGTGCTCGTCCAACCCAACCCGTCCCAGGAGACACATCATGCTGAAGATCGAAAACCTCGCCGTTAGCAAAGAACTCGGCCGTGCTGAAATGGGCGCCATCGTCGGCGGCGCGAGCATCTTCCAGAACAACGGCATCAACGCCAACTACAACGGCGGCTTCTCGTTCGCCAGCCCGCAGACCAACGTCGCGCCCGTCACGCAAGTCGATGCTTCGACGCACACCAACGTCGACCTGACGAACGTGACGAAGACGCTTGATTCCGTCGGCAGCCTGATCGTGGGCGGAAAGCTGTAAGGCATCGTCTACAAGGGGAGAAGGGACAACGCTGCTTCCTTCTCCTTGCTTCTCTTCCCTGTACTCCCTTCCTGCCGGTTCTTCCTTCCCCAAGTTGCGACCCAACGCTCGATGCGAGCGCTGTTCGTCTTTTTCATCGATACTTCGTATTCCATAGTTTCGTCTCTCTTCTTGCGGCGTGAAACGTGTCGCGTGTCTGATTACCTTGCGTGTTCGCCGGCTCCAGACATGTTTCGAGTATCTGTCTTTGGACGGCCGACAGCCGGCGACCATTAGCGACCTGGACTGCGCGTAGAGATCTGCTTTGAGTACCTCGATTTTGTATGTCGATCAATGACTTGCATTAACCGAACAGGTCCTCTAGTAGCCGCTGGCACAGCCCTCGCATATGTAGCTGCGAGCGCAACGATTGGTGCTCATCCAACCAACCAAGTCAGGAGCTACATCATGTTGAAGATCGACAACCTCGCTGTCAGCAAAGAACTCGGCCGTGCTGAAATGGGCGCCATCGTCGGCGGTTCCAGCATCTTCCAGAACAACGGCGTTAACGCCAATGTCAACGGCGGCTTCTCCTTCGCCAGCCCGCAAACGAACGTCGCGCCCGTCACGCAAGTCGATGCCTCGCAACACACCGACGTCGACGTGAAGAACATCACCAAGTCGCTCGCTTCGGTCGGCAGCCTGCTTGGCGGCGTCGCACTCTGATTCCCCATCTCATCGCAATCATCCACGCATCCGGAGAACCATCATGTTGAAGATCGAATCCCTCGCAGTCAGCAAAGAACTCGACCGTGAAGAAATGGGCGCTATCGTCGGCGGCTCCAGCATCTTCCAGAACAACGGCGTCAACGCTAATGTCAACGGCGGCTTCTCGTTCGCCAGCCCGCAGACCAACGTCGCGCCCGTCACGCAAGTCGATGCCTCGACGCACACGAACGTCGATCTGACCAACGTCACGAAGTCGATCGATGCGGTTGGCAGCGTGCTCGGCGGCGTGAAGCTGTAAGCCCTCACACAGCCATTCACGTCATCAGGAGAGACATCATGTTGAGAATCGAAAACCTCGCCGTCAGCAAGGAACTTGGTCGCGCTGAAATGGGCGCCATCGTCGGCGGCGCGAGCATCTTCCAGAACAACGGCATCAACGCCAACTCGATCACGGGCTTCGCGTTCGCGAGCCCGCAGATCAACGTGGCGCCGGTGACGCAGGTCGATGCATCGCAGTACACCAAGGTCGATCTGACCAACGTGACGAAGTCGCTCGACGCCATCGGCAGCCTGCTGCACGGCGTGAAAGCGTGAAGAACTGAAGCAGCACCGTCGACGGGAGAAGGAACAATTGTGCTTCCTTCTCCTTTCTTCACTACTTTGCGAGCGCAACTGCCTCGCGCTGCGCGATGAAATCCGCGGCAATGCTGTTATACGCAGCCGGAACGACATCGTGGATGTCACCCGCCTTCACCAGTTCACCGTGGTACAGAGCCCCGTCGTACTCGATATGAATCATGCTGTTCGGCGCGGGCTGCAGATAGCGATAGCCGCCCAACGATTGGATGGCCCCTCCGGTCCTGGCCTGGATCTCCTCCAGAGACGCAAACGGATCCTTCCCCTTTGTCAGGTTCGCCCACAAGTGCGTGGTCACGACCGTGTACGGCAACTGATAGATGATGGATCCCTTCGGCATCGGCGATTTGTCGGCGGCAAGCAGAAACGGCAGTCCGTTGATGGCCGGACCCTCGTCCTTGCGAATGGCATCCGAGATCGGCAGACCCGATACGTCGTCCAATTTGATCGTGATTCGCTCCAAGGCCGTCGACATGCCCCGCATGCCGAGCTCATAACCTTGCGATAGCTTCTGGAAGATCTTCGAGTTCGAACCGAAATGGATGTAGGGGGTCGATCGCGACGTGAACGCACCTTCCGCCGTGATATACAGCTGCGTCTCATAGTCTTGCGTATATGCGCCCGCTATCGTTGTGGTCTCTGCGATGAAGTTGTCGTCGCTATCCCTGTCGACGTAGAACCGGGTTCTGCCCGAAGCGACGGGCGTGTAGCCTCCGCTGCCGGGATAGTTCGCATCGAACTGATAGAAGCCGCTGCCGCTGTCCTTCAAGAAGATGCTGTTGAAGAAGCTCGCGGCCGCACTGGATGATGTGGGCGCGTCCGATGAAGTCGATGCCGTATCCGCCGAATTCGACGATGTCCCTCCCGTCGCCCCGTTGCCGTTGTTCTCGACAGCCGATAGACCGCTGCCGCTTCCGCCTCCACATGCGGCGAGCGCGAGCAGCAGTCCGGCAATGAGCGCCTTCGCCGTCGAATGAATCGACGCGAGCGTCAGACTCTTCTCGTTGGCCATGTTTTCTCCTTCGTTATTTGGGCCGCAGTGTCTTGACCATGCAATGCAGCCCGAGGTCGATCGCGCGTCAGAATTGCGCGGTCATCTGAAACCCGACCGTCACGCGCGATGTCTCGAGTGAAGACGGCTTGTAAATCGGCGTGCCCGCGAAGAAGTCATAGCTGAACCCAGCGTACTTCGACGGAATGCCGCCGCGAACGCCGATCACCGCGCCGACGAGCTGCGTGCCCGCGAGAAACTCGGTATTCGGGCCGAACACGCGACCGTAATCCACGCCGACGTAGAGCGACTGGCGCGTCTGTCCGATCGGCATCTGCAATTCGTTGCGCCAGTAGAAGCCTTTTTCTGCGGCCAACATTTGTTCGCCGTCGAAGCCGCGCACGGTGTAGCGGCTGCCGATCGTCAGGTCGTCGATGTAGTAAAGCTGATCGTTGGTGTATTGCCCGTGTACGGTCGTCACGTAGCGGAAGCTTTGCTTCGCAATGGCAAACGGCATCGACAGGTTCATATCCAGCACGGCCATCTTGAAGCGGTAGGTCGGTGCCCGCGTGGATATGGAGTAAGGATCCGGTTCCGGATCGGGTCTCGCGCCCAGACCACCGATGCCTTGGCGATATGCCAATGTCGCGTCGAACTGTGCACCGCCGAAGTAATGTCGATCGGTCAGTCCCAGTTCGAGGAAAGTATTGTTGCGTCGCTGTAGCTCGATCTCCGTGTCTTCGATGAAGCTCGCACCGAAGCGCTTCGAGAGTTGCATATAGCTGCTGAGCACGTCGCTCTGGCTGCGGCGCAGCACGCGCTGCAGTTTGAGCCCCGCGCTCTGCGAATTGCCGCTCGACACGAACGATTGATTCACACCGGCGATCTGCTGATAGTAAGTGTTCGTGTTGCCATACAGCGTCGCGGTCCAATAGCCCCATGGGATCGAGTAGGAACCGTTGAAGCCGTGCGAGCCCAAAGTCTTGTCGTCGAAGTACAGGTCCTGATTCGCGCCTACGCTCAGGATGTCGTTCAGTCCAAGAAGATTGTCGATGCCCAGGCTGACGTTGCCTTGCCACTTGCCGGTTGCACGGCTGCCGGAGTTGTCGACAGAGGCGACGAACGTCCAAGGCTTGGCGCGCTTGACGGTGATGACGACATCGCTCTCACCGGGCGAGCTGGTCGGATCGACCTTCATGTCGACGTCCTGGCTCGCGACGCGCTTCATCTGCTCCAGGCCTTGCTCGAGATCGCGCAGGTTCAGCACGTCGCCGGGACGCGCCGGAAAAGCGGTCTTCCATGTGCCCGACGTGTTGGGATCGGCAAAGCGCAATTCGCGGATCACGCCGGGGATCAGAGCGAACTTGAGCGTGCCGGTCGACAGGTCCTGTTCGGGCAGCAGCACACGCGTCGTGATCAGTCCGCGGCTCAGGATTGCCTGCTGAAGCGCCTTGGTCAGTACGTTCACGCCGTCCTTGCCGATGCATTGACCTTTGTAGTGGTCGAGCCACTCGCGGGCGAACGCGAACGGATCGAGCGGCAGCGATGATGCGCCCTGCTTCCGAATCGGCTCGGGCAGCGTTTGCGGCACATCGAGCTCGAAGGCGTCGATGCGAAAGCACGGCGTCTCTGAAGGAAGCAACGGATATCGCTTTTCGTCAGGGATTTCCGAGCGCACGGCCGGCGCTCTAATCGCCGATTCGCGTTGCTGTGCCTCGCGTTGTTGCTGGATTTGCTGATCCTGTATCGCATTCGCGCGCGCGGCGGCGGCTTCGTCTGTGAATGGAATTTGCTGCGCATTTGCTGCGAGCGACATCAGGGCTGTGAACGGCAGAGCCGCAAGCCTTTTTCGGTAAATCATCAACTAACTTCTAGGTCTGAATGGAACAAAAAAACCGTCGCGGGCGGCGACAACATCCATACGCCAAACCCGAGCGACTTACCCGACCAAGGCCGAGCAGAACGCCGCTGCTGATGCGTGTGTCGGACGTGGAGAGAGCGTCGTCATTACCATGAACGACGCTCATGAGCGCCTGAACCCGGCCCGGTGAATGAGCCGTGCTCTGATTAACTACGATCCGTCCTTTTACTTTTTCTTCGCCTTCTCGGACGACCGACGGAAACTTCTTACTATCGCCGTCTCCGTCGTGGCCGTAAATAATCCTTTCCTGATCTTTCCATTCAATCAGAAAAAGATTGTGACTATCGTTGGACCATTTCAATAGGGGTCAGATGTTGAGAGTCATTCCGTCCTGCTGTCGGCTGCGGTGCGGCCTCGCGCGTCACGCCGACGGCGACTATCCGTAGGTCAATCAGCAGGCGGAGATTCTGGCCGGCGAAGGCGGCTTTAACGTCAATGTGAAGGGCAACATCGATCTGAAAGGCGCGGTGATTGCAAGTGCCGCGGACGCACCGCAGAACAGCTTGAGTACACTGGCACGCCGACATACAGCGACATCGAGGGCCGTGATCACGGATCTACGTGATCACGATCAAGCGCATACAACACGCGTTCTGCGCGCCGAAGCTCGCGCTGCCTCCGCTTGACTAATCGTGAACCCGCCGCCCGCGCTGCTCCGATGCGCGCTGCTCGTGGTCACATCCTGCACGCTGACGATGTTCAGATCACCAACGTCCGACACGCGCCGCGTTGCCGAGTCAGAATCCTTTTTTTGCTGATGCGCCAATGACCTGCATCGGTCTTGCGCTGCCCGCATTGACGCTCGTATTCCGCTGCGCCGCGAGCGTGCCACCGTTCGTCAGCGCGCCGGATGTAGCGACGATCACGTCGCGCTGAGAAACCCATCGACTTTCATCAAAAACAGCCCCGCAGCAGCCGGTCCGCGCGCCGATTTCCCACCCCAGTTATCATCGGTTCCACCTTTCGTCCGAGCGTGAAACCATGAGCACACTTCCCTACCGTAGCGCCCTCATCGTCGGTGCCGGGCCAGGCATCAGCGGCTCTCTTACGCGGCGTCTGCGCGCCGAAAACATTCCGGTTGTCATCGCGGCGCGCAATGTCGAGAAGCTCGCGGCGCTCGTCGATGAAACCGGCGCCATCGCGCTACCCGTCGATGCATCCGATGCCGGTCAGATCGAAACGCTCTTCGCCCAGACCGAAGCCCGCATCGGCGCGCCGGAAATCGTCATCTACAACGCGAGCGGGCGCGTGCGCGGACCCATCGCGGAACTCGATGCCGAAGAAGTCGCGCAGGCTGTCGCCGTCTCGGCGCTCGGCGCGTTTCACGCCGTCCAGCAGGCCGCGCGCCGCATGATTCCCGCCGGCAAAGGCGCGATCCTGCTGACGGGAGCGACGGCGGGCGTCAAGGGTTTCGCGCTGTCCGCGCCCTTCGCGATGGGCAAGTTCGCGTTGCGCGGCCTCGCACAAAGCGCCGCGCGCGAACTGGCGCCGAAGGGCATTCACGTCGCGCATTTCGTGATCGACGGCGGCGTGCGCGCCGAACATCGCGCCGATCCGCCCGACGCGCCGGACAGCACGCTCGATCCCGACGCCATCGCACAAACCTATCTCGATGTGCTGCGCCAGCATCGCAGCGCGTGGACGTGGGAAATCGAGCTGCGGCCGTGGGCGGAGAAGTTCTGAAGCGTCACGCGCTCGCGGCGAGCTGGCCGATCCGCTCGGCCATCCCGCGGTCGACGGGCGTGTAGACGATCATGCCGAGATCCGGCCGGCCATCGACGGAAAACGCCGAATATTCCAGCTCGACCGATCCGAGCGCCGGATGCATCAGACGCTTGATGCCGCCGCCTTCTTCGTGGCTGTGGACGTCGTTGTCGCGCCAGAGCGCGTCGAATTCGGGACTCGCGTGCCGAAGCTCTTCGACGAGCTCGCCGACTTCCGACACCAGCCCCGCGCGCGCCACATCCGCCCGGAACGCGCCGACGACGAAGCGCGCGACGCTGTCCCAGTCGTGCTGCCGCGCGCGGACATCGGGATTGCGGAACAGGAATCGCAGGATATTGCGCCCGCCGGGAGGCAGCGTGCCGTAATCGGTCAGCACGACGGCCGCGGCGCGATTCCACGCGACGACATCCCACGTCGGCGTCTTGACGATGGCCGGGCTGGTCTGCAGCGAATCGAGCAGACGCTGAAGCCGCGGACTGACGCCATCGGCGGACCGGTAACGGACTTCCGGCGGCCGTCCCAGCCCGAGCATGAAGAGATGCTCGCGCTCGGCATCGGTGAGCAACAGCGCGCCGCAGATGCGCTCCAGCACATCGGCCGACGGCGCGCCGCCGCGTCCCTGCTCCAGCCACGTGTACCAGGTCGGACTGATGTTCGCGCGCTGGGCGACCTCTTCGCGGCGCAGGCCGGGCGTGCGGCGGCGTCCGGCGAAACCGAAGCTCGCCGGATCGAGACGCGTGCGCCGGCTGCGCAGAAAATCGCCGAGCGATCTGGCCGTATCCACGGATATGAAACCCTGTTAGTCGTTTTAATAGGATGACGTCACTACTTTAACGGGATAAAAAAACGTCGGATAGTGAGCGCCATTCGACCAGGGAGCTTCACCATGCGAATTTTTCTGACGGGCGCGACCGGCTTCATCGGCTCGGCCTTGGTGCACGAATTGATCAACGCGGGTCATCGGGTGATCGGCATGACGCGCTCGGATGCGGGCGCGCGGGCGCTCGAAGATGCCGGCGCCGAAGTGCATCGCGGCACGCTGGAAGATCCGGAAAGCCTCGCGCGGGGCGCGGCGCTGGCGGATGCGGTCATCCACACGGCCTTCGATCACGACTTCTCGCGCTTCGTCGAGAACTGCGAAAAGGACAAGCGCGCGATCGCCGCGCTCGGATCGGCGCTCGCGGGCACGAATCGTCCGCTCGTCATCACGTCGGGCACCGGCATGGGCAGCGGCGAGCACGGCGAACCGGCGCGCGAGGACGTCTTCAACACGCGTCATCCGAATCCGCGCATCGCGTCCGAACTGGCGGGGAACGCGCTGCTCGATTCCGGCATCAACGTGTCGGTGGTGAGACTGCCGCAGGTTCACGATCCGTTGAAGCAGGGTCTCATCACGCCGCTCATCGGCATTGCGCGCGACAAGGGCGTCGTCGCTTATGTGGGCGATGGCGGCAATCGCTGGCCGGCGGGCCATGTCTCCGATGCCGCGCGGCTCTACCGGCTCGCCGTCGAGAAGGCGGAAAGCGGCGCGCGTTATCACGCGGTCGGCGAGGAAGGCATCGCGAGCCGCGCGATTGCCGAAGCGCTCGGACGCGGGCTGAAGCTGCCGGTCGCGTCGATTTCTCCGGACGATGCAGCCGCGCATTTCGGCTGGATGGCGATGTTCGTCGGCCTGGACATGCCCGCGTCGAGCGCGCTGACGCAGGCGCGCCTCGGATGGAAACCGACAGGCCCGACGCTCATCGCCGATCTGGACGAAGCGCGCTACCCCTGACGCGTTTCGTTTGGCGCAAATGCCCCCGAAACTGTCATTTCCGACAATAGCCGGAACGCTCGGAATTGCCTAAAGTGATCGGCATTCGATCACCTTTCGCAACCGGAGCCGATATGATCCGCCCGACCCACGCCGCACTCGACCGCCCGATCTGGACCGCGCTGACCACGAAGCAGGCGCATCTCGGCCTCGGCGACACACTCGCGCGGCGTTTCCATCCGGATGTCGCGCCGTTCGGGGCCATCGCCTCCGATACACCCGATGCCTGGCGCGCGCTGCACGCGCTGCTGCAACCCGGCGAACACGTCGCGATGCTGTCGGCGGATGCGTTCGCGGACATCGGCGCATTGCACGCGGAGCGCGTCGGCACCATCCATCAGATGATCGCGACGTCGCGTTTCACGCAAAGCATCGACGACCGCGACGTGATCGCGCTCGGCGCTGCCGATATCGACGCCATGCTCGCGCTCGTGCAACGCACGAAACCCGGTCCGTTCGGCAGGCGCACGCGCGAAATGGGCCGCTACATCGGGATTCGCGAGCAAGGCGAACTCATCGCGATGGCGGGCGAGCGCATGGCCATCGACGGTCATGTGGAGATCAGCGCGGTATGCGTCGATGAACGTTGCCGCGGACGCGGTCTGGCCGGACGGCTCATGAACATCCTGCGCAAGGAAATCGGCGAGCGCGGCGACACGCCGTTTCTGCATGTCTTCAGTCACAACGAAAGCGCCATCGCGCTGTATGAACGGCTCGGCTTCGAGCTGCGTCACGCGTTCACGTTGATGCGAATCAGCCGCCCGATGAAATAAGCATTCACTGCGGCGAATGCGCAGGTGCCCGCATTCCAGCGCAATGTCGTAATTCTTCTATCCGCGCGAGCCGGCTTTCGATGGAATACGGGACAGTCACGCGTTCCCGCAGCAACCCGCTTCTCTCTTACATGGGTACCATCATGTTCAATCGCGCAACCAGCACCGTTGAAAACGTCGATCCGGAACTCTGGGCGGCCATCACGAATGAAAACCGACGCCAGGAAGATCACATCGAGCTGATCGCGTCGGAGAACTACACGAGCCCGGCCGTGATGGCCGCGCAAGGCTCGCAGCTCACCAACAAGTACGCGGAAGGCTATCCGGGCAAGCGCTATTACGGCGGTTGCGAATATGTCGACGTGGTGGAGCAGCTCGCGATCGATCGCGTGAAGGAGCTTTTCGGCGCCGAAGCCGCGAACGTGCAGCCGAACTCCGGCTCGCAGGCCAATCAGGGCGTGTTCTTCGCGATGCTCAAGCCCGGCGACACCATCATGGGCCTGAGCCTCGCGCACGGCGGCCACCTTACGCACGGCTCGCCGGTCAACATGTCGGGCAAGTGGTTCAACGTCGTGAGCTACGGTCTCAACGAAGCCGAAGACATCGACTACGAAGCGGCCGAGCAACTCGCGAATGAACACAAGCCGAAGCTGATCGTCGCGGGCGCGTCGGCGTTTGCGCTGAAGATCGATTTCGAGCGTCTTTCGAAGATCGCGAAGAGCGTCGGCGCGTATCTGATGGTCGACATGGCGCACTATGCCGGCCTGATCGCGGCGGGCGTGTATCCCAATCCGGTGCCGCACGCCGATTTCGTCACGACGACCACGCACAAGAGCCTGCGCGGCCCGCGCGGCGGCGTCATTCTGATGAAGGCCGAGTTCGAGAAGCAGATCAACTCGGCCATTTTCCCGGGCATTCAAGGCGGTCCGCTGATGCACGTGATCGCCGCGAAGGCCGTCGCGTTCAAGGAAGCGCTGTCGCCGGAGTTCAAGGAATATCAGCAGCGCGTGGTCGACAACGCGCGCGTGCTGGCCGAAACGCTCGTGAAGCGCGGTCTGCGTATCGTCTCGGGCCGCACGGAAAGCCATGTGATGCTTGTCGATCTGCGCGCAAAGAAGATCACCGGCAAGGCAGCGGAAGCCGCGCTCGGCGCCGCGCACATCACGGTCAACAAGAACGCCATTCCGAACGATCCGGAGAAGCCGTTCGTCACGAGCGGCGTGCGCCTCGGCTCGCCCGCAATGACCACGCGCGGCTTCGGCACGAAGGAAGCGGAGATCGTCGGCAACCTGATCGCCGATGTGCTCGAAAGCCCGGAAGACGCGGGCAACCTCGAACGCGTTCGTCAGCAGGTCGCGGAATTGACCAAGCGCTTCCCCGTGTACGGCTGATCTGAACCGGTTATAGGCGTGATCGGCGGGCTTCGCTGTCTTCGTGCAGCGAAGCCCGCTTTCGCTTGACATCGACGTCTAGTTTATTGGATACTCCGTCCACTATGCTAGATACCGACAAGCCTTCCGCTGAAGCCGACATCAACCAGCGCATCGCGGATCGCGTGCGCGAGTTGCGTGCCGCGCGCGGCTACACGCTGGACGCGCTCGCGGCGCGCTGCGGCGTGAGCCGCTCGATGATCTCGATGATCGAGCGCGGCGCGGCCAGCCCGACCGCCGTCGTGCTCGACAAGCTCGCGGCGGGCCTGGGCGTATCGCTCGCGAGCCTTTTCGGCGGGGAAGCGGAAGGCGCGCCCGCGCAACCGCTCGCGCGGCGCCGCCAGCAATTGAAATGGCGCGATCCCGAATCCGGCTATACGCGCCGCAATCTATCGCCTGCGGGCTGGCCGTCGCCGTTTCAGCTCGTCGAAGTGGACTTTCCGCCGGGCGCGCGCGTCGCGTATGAAACCGGCGGACGCGAATCGAACATGCACCAGCAAGTCTGGGTGATGAGCGGACGCATCGACATCGTGATCGGCGACGAGCTTCACGCGCTTCAGCAAGGCGACTGCCTCGCGATGCGCCTCGACCGCCCGCTCATCTTCAGCAACCCGGCTTCGAAAGCGGCGCGCTACATTCTCGCCATCGGCGACGCGTCCGCCAACTGATTCATCTTCAGCCTGAACGGATATCGAATGAACACCACCGATCCGCACGACGACGTGCGCCTCATCGATTGCAACGAGGCCGAACACGCGCCGGCCATCCTCGACATACTGAACGAAGCCATCGTCAACTCGACCGCGCTGTACGACTACGTGCCGCGCCCAGCCGAAGCCATGTCGACGTGGTTCGCCGCGAAACGCGCGGGCGGCTTTCCGGTTGTCGGCGCCGTCGATGCGTCGGGCAAGCTCATGGGCTTTGCGAGCTGGGGCACGTTCCGCGCGTTTCCCGCCTACAAGTACACCGTGGAGCACAGCGTCTATGTGCATCGCGATTGCCGTGGCCTCGGGCTCGGCGAGCGGCTGCTGCGCGAACTGATCCGGCGCGCGCGCGAAGCACAAGTGCATGTGCTCGTCGGCTGCGTCGATGCGACGAATGCGGGCAGCATCCGCCTGCATACGCGGCTCGGCTTCACGCATTCGGGAACGATCACCGAAGCCGGGTTCAAATTCGGCCGCTGGCTGGATGCGGCGTTCTATCAGCTCAAGCTCGAAACGCCCGTCGCGCCGGTCGACGGCTGACGCATAACATCAAGTAATGGAACGCGGAAAATAAAGCGCGTTGACGGTGTTTATGGGCGATCCAATACTTCGCTCATCGCCAACGCACTCTTTTTCGCGCCATGAATTCCGTCGACAGAATTTTTGCTCCCGCGGTCGATCTCGACGATCGCCTCGCCGATGCCGCCACCTGGGAACATGGCGGCAAGCTATGGCCGAGCGGCGAGCAACAGACGCTGACGTGCTGCCGCGTCGTCGACGAAACGCACGATATCAAGAGCTTCGAATTCCGCACCGCCGACGGCCTGCCCGTGCGGTTCGAACCGGGCCAGTTCATGACGGTGTCGGCGAAGGTGCAAGGGCAATCGGTCGAGCGTTGCTACACGATCTCCTCCGCACCGACGCGCCCGTTTTTGCTCTCGATAACGGTGAAGCGCGTGCCGGGCGGAACGATGTCCAACTGGCTGCACGACAACATGAAGCCCGGCAGCGAACTGCGTGCATACGGTCCTTCCGGCGCTTTCACGCCGAGCGTCGCGCCCGCGACGAAATCGCTGTTTCTGTCGGCGGGATCGGGCGTCACGCCGCTCATGTCGATGACGCGCGCGAGCATCGACCTTGGGCTGGATCGCGACATCGTGTTCATCCACAGCGCGCGTACGCCTGCGGATATCGTGTTCCGCGATGAACTCGCGCGATTCGCGAAGCTTTCGCCGGGCCTGCGCGTGTTCTTCGTGTGCGAAGGCATCGGCGACGAGACGCAGTGGCAAGGTCCGATCGGCCGTCTCAGCCTGCAATTGCTGTCGCAATGGGCGCCCGACTATCTGGAGCGCGAGGTCTTCACGTGCGGCCCGGCCGGCTACATGAGCGCGGTGCGGACGTTGCTTCGCGAAGGCGGTCACGATCCGGCGCGCTATCACCAGGAAAGCTTCGATATCGGTGCGGGCGTCGCGCCCGCGCCTTCGCCGAACGAAGCCGGCGTTGCGCAGGAAACCTTCACCGTGAAGCTGTCGCGCTCGTCGAAATCGTTCACGATGAACGCATCGCAAACGGTGCTGTCGGCGGCGAAGAAGGCGGGCGTCGCGGTGGCGTCATCGTGCAGTCAGGGCATATGCGGGACGTGCAAGACCAAGGTGCTCGAAGGCACCGTCGACATGAATCACAACGGCGGCATTCGCGAAAGGGAAGTCCAGAAGGGATTTCGCCTGTTGTGCTGCAGCCGTCCGACTTCGGACCTCGTACTGGAACTGTGAGGAGACGCGCACATGGCGGTCGAAGACCCGGTGCGGACGATGCGCGATGTCAGAACCTATCGGCTCGCGCGCGTGCTTGCGCAATTGAAGCGACACGAATGTCCCGCGATCCTGCTGTACGACCCCGTCAATATCCGCTATGCGACGGACACGTCCAACATGCAGATATGGACCGCGCGCAATCCGTCGCGCTACATCATGGTGTTCGCGGATGGCCGCATCGTCGCGTGGGAGTTTCATAGCTGCGAGCACGTTTGGGACGGCATCGAGTTGAACGTCGAAATGCGCGGCGCGGTGAGCTGGATTTATTTCAGCGCGGGCCACGAAGCGGAAAGCCGCGCCGAAGTGTGGGCGAACGAAATCGTCGATGTGTTTCGCGCGCACGCGCGCGGCGACAGCCGGCTCGCGGTCGACCGGCTCGATCCGATCGGCTCGGCGCTGCTCGTCAATCGCGGCCTTACCTTGCTCGACGGTCAGGCGATGATGGAAGACGCCCGCGCGATCAAGTCGGCGGGCGAGCTCGTGCTGATCGGCGAATCGCTGCGCGCGTGCGAGGCCGGTATCGAACGGATGCGTCGCGAGCTTCGGCCCGGCATGACCGAGCAGGAGCTATGGGCGCATCTTCACTTCGAGAACATCCGTCACGGCGGCGAATGGATCGAGACGCGACTGCTCGCGTCCGGCGAGCGCACCAATCCGTGGATGCGCGAATGTTCGTCGCGCGTGCTGCAAAACGGCGAACTGCTTGCCTTCGATACCGACATGGTCGGCCCGCACGGCTACTGCTCCGACATTTCGCGCACCTGGACGGTGGGCGACACGCGTCCATCCGACGAGCAACGCAAGCTGTACGAACTGGCTTATTCTCAGGTGCATTTCAACATGGACCTGCTGCGTCCGGGCATGACCTATCGCGAGTTCTCCGAGAAGGCGTGGAAGATTCCCGCGCCGTACGTGAAGAACCGGTATAGCTGCATCGCGCATGGCATCGGCATGGTCGATGAAGCGCCGGCCATCGCGCATCAGGTCGATTGGGACAGCGCGGGCTATGACGGCGTCTTCGAAACGGGGATGACGCTGTGCATCGAAAGCTATATCGGCGCGGAAGGCGGATGTCAGGGCGTGAAACTGGAGGAACAAGTGGTGCTTACGGAGCACGGCTGCGTGCCGCTCACGGCATGCAGCTTCGAGACCGACTGGTTGTGACGGAGAGCGCTTCATGAATCGTCGTGCGCAGAACGTGGCGGCTTACATCGCCATCGCGGAGAAGCTGTTTCAATCGGAGAAGCTGCCGGAAGCGGGACGTCGCATCGCGGCGCGCGTGTTCGAGCGATTGCGGACGCCATCCGACGATGGCGCGCGGCATCGCACGCGCTATCCCGCATGCGAATGGCTCGACGCGACGCTCGCGCCTTTCATCGACGATGACACCGGCTTCGGCACCGCCGCGCGCGCGATCAAGGCGCTCGAACCCGATCTCGGCTGGTCGCGCCGATCATCGGGCGTGAACGGTAGCGACGGCTATATCGATGCACACGTGCACGGCATGATCTGCGGTCCCGGCGGCGCGGAGAGCCGTTATGACGTGCAATTGGGCTTTTCGCTGATGCTGCCGCATACGCGTTATCCGGATCACAGTCATCCGCCCGAGGAAGCTTATGTGCTGTTCACGCCGGGCGAGTTTCGGCAGAACGGCGGAGAATGGCGCGATCCGGGCATCGGCGGCGGGATTCATAACGTGCGGAATAATCCGCACGCGATGCGGTCGGGTGATGTGCCGTTTTTCGCGATCTGGTGTCTGTTGACGAGGGAGGGGGATTAGGCGGCTTTCGAAGCCCCGCCCAGCGGGGCTTCGCTCACCTCACTTCCCCGGCGTCAACACAACCCTGAACCGCGCCTTGCCGCTCATCATCCGTTCATACGCCTCGCCCGCGCGCGACAGCGGATATTCCTCGATCATCGGCTTCACGCCCGACAGCGCGCTGAACGCGAGCGTTTCCTGCGAGTCCGCCGCCGTGCCCGACGGCCAGCCCTGCACCGAGTTGCGCCCCATGATGAACTGCGTGATCGGCACCTCGACCGGCTCTTCCGATATCCCGACCATGATGAGCTTGCCGTTCAGCCCCAGCCCGCCGATGGTCGCGCTCATCGCCTTGCCGCTCGTCGCCGTCGCGAGTATCACGCGCGCGCCGCCGAGCGCCTTGAGCGCGTCGGCCACGTTCTGCGATTCGCTGTCGATGTAATGATGCGCGCCGAGTTGCTTCGCGAGCGGCGCCTTGTCCTGTCCGCGCGCGATGGCCACCGTCTGGAAGCCCATCTTGCGCGCGAACTGCACGCCCAGATGACCGAGCCCGCCGATGCCGAGCACCGCGACCACATCGCCCGCTCGCGCGCCGCTGTTGCGCAGCGCATTGAACGTGGTGATGCCCGCGCAAAGAAGCGGCGCGGCATCGACGTCGGAGAGATCGTCGGGCATACGCGCGAGCGCTTCCTGCGGCGCCACCATGTATTCCGCGTAGCCGCCGTCATAGCTGATGCCCGGCACCAGCGCGCGCTGGCAAAGCACGAAGTCGCCGTGCCGGCAATGCTCGCAATGGCCGCAATGCCCGCCGTGCCAGCCCACGCCGACGCGCTGACCCTTTTCCCATCCTTCGACGTCCGCGCCGAGCTTCTCGATCACGCCTGCGATCTCGTGTCCCGGCACGCGCGGAAACTGCAGACCCGGCCAGAGTCCTTCGACGGTCAGCGAATCGCTGTGGCAGATCCCGCACGCCTGCACCTTGATGAGCACGTGTCCGGCGGGCGGTTCCGGCACATCGCGCTCGACGACTTCCAGCGGACCATTCGCTTTCGTTACCTGCACTGCCTGCATCGTTGGCATCGCTTGCTCCTTGTCATGGAGAAACACGCGCGGCGCACCTCGCGCGCCGCAATCCGATGAGACGGCCCGGTCAATCGCACTCCCGAGCGCATCGTCGAGAAACGTCGGAGATTGCGATTGTGACAGGGTTCCGCCCGATGCATCGGCCGCGCGTCCATGCGCGAGCTGACCGCGATGCGCCGCCTTTACGCCGAACGCAGCGGACGGAAGCCCGCGCGAACTTCATCCGTGAAGGCTTGCGGCTGCTCCCATGCCGCGAAATGCCCGCCTTTCGCCAGACGGTTATAGTGGATCAGCTTCGGATACGCCTTCTCCGTCCAGCTTTGCGGCGCGGCATAGATCTCGTCCGGAAAAACGCTCACCGCCACCGGAATCGCAACATGCTTCGGCGCGAAGAAGTTGAGCTTGTTTTCCCAGTACAGCCGCGCCGATGAAACGCCCGTGTTCGTCAGCCAATAAAGCGTGATGTTGTCGAGGATGTCGTCGCGCGTGAGACCCTCCGCCTGTCCGTCGAACACACGCGCGATAAGCGCCTGGCTCGCCGCGTCGTGATCGATCATCCATGCCGCGAGACCGATCGGCGAATCCTCGATGCCATACAGCGTCTGCGGCCGATTCGCCATTTCCTGCGCGTAGCCGAGGCCGTGTTTGTAGAAGTAATCGAGTTGATCGAACGCGTGCTTTTCATCGCCGGCCAAACCCGCGGGCGCGGGATTGCCGTACTTCAGCGCGTTGGCGATATCGTCCGGCACCGTCGCCGGCATGTTCGTGTGCATGCCGATCAGTTCCGGCGGCGCGATAAGCGCCATCTGCTCGGTCACCGCGTTGCCCCAGTCGCCGCCCTGCGCGACATAGCGCGTGTAGCCGAGCCGCTGCATCAGCGCGATCCATGCGCGCGCGATGCGCTGCGGGTCCCAGCCGGTCGTCGCCGGCTTGCCGGAAAATCCGTAGCCGGGCAGCGACGGAATCACGACATCGAACGCATCCGATGCATTGCCGCCATGCGCGGTCGGATTCGTCAGCGGATCGATGATCTTCAGTTGCTCGATGATCGAGCCGGGCCAGCCGTGCGTGACGATCATCGGCAACGCGTTCGCATGTTTCGAGCGAACGTTGATGAAGTGGATGTCGAGTCCGTCGATCTCGGTGACGAAGTTCGGCACCGCGTTGATCCGCGCTTCGACCTTGCGCCAGTCGTAAGCGGTCGACCAATGGCGCGCGAGTTCCTGCATCGTCGCGAGTTGCACGCCTTGCGAGGCATCGGCGACGGTTTCGCGTTCGGGCCAGCGCGTCGACTGCACGCGCCGCTTCAGATCGGCGAGTTGCGCATCCGTTGCGTGGACGCGAAGCGGGCGAATCGCGGTCTTGTCGCCGCTCTTCACTTGCACGATGTCCGCCGTGCTCTGGATCGAATCGGCGAATGCGACGCGGCTCAATGCGCTCGCCGCGATGCTCGCCGCCGCGACGCCGATGAAATGACGGCGCGAAGCCGTCCGGAGAGGAAGATCGTTCGACATGACAAGCTCCTGAATGCGTGTGCGAGGAGGAGCGATGTTTGCCGCAACGAATCAGAATCACTGAACCGCACTTGCAGGCCGCCGTTCGGCAAGCCTGGGATCGTCACCGCCTCGATGCGCCGCGAAGGGTTTTCGCAGCAGGTGACGCGATTATGTGCATGTGCACACTCGACGTAAATGCAGCCCGGGTTACAACAGAATTGTCGGGCGGGAAAGAGTCCCGCCCGACATCGCTTATGAATCACCGCGCCACATTCGACGCCACACGCGCACCGTTCTGTCTGCGCCGATAACTCGTATCGCGCGATGCAAGCCAGTAATAAACCGGCGACGTCAGCAGCAATCCGACGATCCACGACAGATCCGCGCCGTTGAGATACTTGGGCACCGCGCCCGCATACATCGGCGTGTTCATGAACGGAATCTGCACGACGATACCGATCGCATAAGCGATCAACGCCTGCGGATTGAATCGTCCATAGATGCCGCCGTCTACCTGAAAGATCGACTGGATGTCGTACTTGCCTTTGTGGATCACATAGAAGTCGATGAGATTGATCGCGGTCCACGGCACCAGCACGACGAGCAGCGCAAGCACGAGATCGACGAGATTCGCGACGAAGTTCGTCGATGCGCCGATCGCGCCATAGCAGCACGCGACGAGAATCGCGACCGACAACACGGCGCGCGCTTTCGCCGTCGGAATCCAGCGATACGCGAACGTCTGCAATGACGTGATCACCGCGAGCACCGCGCCATACAGGTTCAACGCGTTGTGGCTGATGACGCTCAACAGGAACAACACGAGCATCGGCAGGCCGAGCGGTCCGGTGGCGAGCTTCACGGCATCCATCGCGTCGGCGCCGGGCGGCACCGCGAGCACCGCGACCGCGCCGAACACGAAGGCGAGCGTCGAGCCGATCGTGCAGCCGAGATACGTCGCCCAGAACGTCGACGAGACGCGCACGGTCGCCGGCAAATAGCGCGAATAGTCGGACACGTAAGGCGCGAACGCGATCTGCCACAGCGCGGAAAGCGATACGGTCGCGAGCCAGCCGGCGAAGTTGAAGCCGCCGCGCGTGAGGAAATCGTCCGTCGAGACATGCGTGAGGATGTAGCCGAAGCCCACGCAAATGCCGATGCCGAGGACCCACGTCCCGATGCGGTTCAGGATATGAATGAACTTGTATCCGATGATGCCGATCAGTCCCGATCCCAGCGCGCCGATCACGATGCCCACGGGCACCGACACCGACGTCTCGATGCCATGCAGCGACTTCCCCGCGAGCACGATGTTCGACGCGAAGAAGCCCACGTACATCACGCCCGCGATGACGGTCACGAGCAACGCGCCCCACGATCCGAACTGCGCGCGGCTCTGGATCATCTGCGGAATGCCCATTTGCGGCCCTTGCGCGGAATGCAACGCCATCAGCACGCCGCCGACCGCCTGTCCGACGACGATCGCAACGATGCCCCACAGCAGGTTCAGATGAAAGATCTGCACGCCGAGCGCGCCCGTCACGATCGGCAAGGGCGCGATATTGCCGCCGAACCATAGCGTGAACAGGTCGCGCACTTTGCCGTGACGATCCTCGGGCGGCACATAGCCGATGGTGTGCTTCTCGATCAACGGAGAAGCGTTGCGTGATGCACTAGTCAAAGTTGTCTCCAGTTTGTGCGCGGCAAAGCGATGCCCTGACGCGCATCGCGCCCGTATCGCCTGCGGCGTGTGAGAAATCAGGCTGTGGTCGAAAGATGATCGGCGAGGCGTATCAGCATCGCGTCGCAATCGTGGAGTTGTTCGAGGGTTACGTACTCATCGGGCTTGTGTCCCTGATCCATGCTGCCGGGACCGCATACGACAGTCGGAATGCCTGCCTGATCGAAGAGTCCGCCTTCCGTGCCGAACGCCACCGTGCCGAATTCCGACGATCCGCTCAAGAGCGCGACGAGACGCGCCGCTTCGCTTTCGGGCGATGTCGCGAGTCCGGGATACGCGGATAGCGCTTCGAGGCGAATGTCCGTCTCGGGTTCAATGGCGCGCATCTTCGGCAGCAGTTCGGCTTGTGCGTACGCCTGCAAATCCCTGGCGACCGTGCTCGCTTCGAAGCCGGGAAGCGCGCGCACTTCGAAATCGAACTCGCATTCCGCCGGCACGATGTTGAGCGCACGACCGCCCTTGATGACGCCCGTCTGCACGGTCGAATACGGCGGATCGAAGCGCTCGTCGTGATGCTCGGGCTGCGCCAGCCGTTCGCCGATTTCTTCAAGCCGATTGATGAGGCGCGCTGCATATTGAATCGCGTTCACGCCATACGGCGCATAGGCGGAATGACAAGGCGCGCCTTTCACCTGACAACGCATCGCGAGCTTGCCCTTGTGACCGAGCACCGGCTTCAACGATGTCGGCTCGCCGATCAGACACAGAACGGGCTTGTGCGCGCGCTTCTCCAGTTGCGCGAGCATCGGCCGCACGCCGAGGCATCCGACTTCCTCGTCGTATGAAAACGCCAGATGCACGGGCAATCTCAGTTCGCGCTCGATCAACATCGGCACGGCGGCCAGCACCGACGCGAGAAAGCCCTTCATGTCGGCTGTGCCGCGGCCATAGAGCCGTCCATCATTTTCCGTGAGACGGAATGGATCGACGGTCCACGGCTGGCCATCGACCGGCACGACATCCGTATGCCCCGAGAGCACGATGCCGCCGCGATCGCGCGGTCCGATCGTCGCGAACAGATTCGCCTTCGTGCGCTCCGCGTTGTAGAACAGCTCGCTTTCGATGTCGAACTGCGCGAGGTAATCGCGAACGAACTCGATCAGCGCGAGATTCGAATCGCGGCTGACGGTCGCGAAACTAATCAGCTTGTCGAGCAGATCGCGGCTCGTCGTGTCACTCATCGCCCGGCACTCCGTAGCTCGGCGCAGCGGTCGGGTTCAATGCGCGGGTCACGTAGTCCTGCATCTGCGGCTCGTACGCATGCCACAGGTCATCGAGCTTGCCGATGGGATCGTCATCGGCCCAGTCGACGCGCAGATCGACGAGCGGCCAGCTTTGCTCGCCCGCGATCTTCAGCGCAGCCGAATGCACCGGCCCCGCTTCGCCGCCCGCCGCGATCGCCGCATGCATCGCGGCAAGCAGACGATCCGCAAGCTGGCCCGATGCGTTCTCGAATGCGGGAATCATCGCTTCGATGACATGCACGCCCGCGAGCATGTTGCCCGCCGCGACGCATTGCCTGCCCGCGACCGCGTGATACGTGCCGAGCGCTTGCTTGCCGCTGAAGAACGCGGTGTGGCCTTGCGCATCGACGACCGTCACCTGCCGATACTCGCTCCATTCGTTCGCGCTCAACGCGCGTTCGAGTGCGGCGTTCGCATCGAGCTTGGCGCTTTCGATGTAATCGAGAATTTGCGGACCGAGCGCGGGCAGCGTGACGTTCTGCGTCGCGACGACGCCCACGCCCGCGCGCACCCACGGACAGCGCGCGCCCACCGCGATGCTCGACGAACTGATCGCGATGCCGAGCTGCCCGGTCTCTTCACATCGTCCGACGATCGAGAATGTCATGCGCGCTCCTGAGGCGGCGTCCATCCATCGGGGATGACGGCGATCACGTCGATCTCCATC
The DNA here is from genome assembly GCF_031451415.1 of Caballeronia sp. LZ028. Classification (NCBI taxonomy): domain Bacteria; kingdom Pseudomonadati; phylum Pseudomonadota; class Betaproteobacteria; order Burkholderiales; family Burkholderiaceae; genus Caballeronia; species Caballeronia sp. LZ028. The sequence continues at coordinate 739,694 of NZ_JARUXN010000002.1, forward strand.
AGCCATTCGGGTTGTCCGAGCGCGACGACGGTAAGGCCCGTCGAAATCGGAAACACGCCCTTCAGCCATTTGCCGACTTCGCGATACACCGGCTCGCGAAAGCGCACATCGGTGAGATAAGTCGTCGTCTTGACGATATGCGAGAGATCGCTGCCCGCTTCTTCGAGCAACTGCTTCACGTTCTTCATCGCCTGCTCGGCCTGCGCGCGCGGATCGCCGAGACCGACGAGATTGCCGTCGAAGTCCGTGCCGATCTGACCGCGCACATAAACGGTATTGCCCGCGCGAACGGCCTGGCAGAGATCGTTATCGAGGGTCTGATTCGGGTACGTATCCTTCGTGTTGAACATGCGGATACGGGTATGCGTAGGTTGGCTCATCGAATGCACCTTGATTCCGGATAGTTTCTGATCAGTTGACGCCCATCTCGCTGACCTTGTGGACGCGCGATGCATCGGCCACGCCTTCTTCGCGCTTCGTCTCGACAGCACGTTGCGGCGCGTCGTAATAAGCGAGGTATTTGCGCTGCGTGACGATGTGATCGGCGATATGTTTCGCGTCGTGCCACACGCCCCAGATGAACGCGGAGCCGCGCCGCGAAAGCCACGGCAAGCCGAGAAAATAGATGCCCGGTTCTTTGGCGACGCCACGTTGATGTTTCGGCTTGCCTTTGTCATCGAATGCATCGACTTGCAGCCAGTTGAAATCGACGGCATAACCGGTCGCCCAGATGATCGACGTAACACCCGCTTGCGCGAGATCGAGTTCGAGAAGCGGATGCGTCATGCATTCCGGGTCGGCGGGAATATGGCGCGCTTCGGGCTCCTCGGGCAGATCGAGGCCGTTGCGTTGCGCATAGGCATCGGCGGCATCGAGCAATGACAAATAGTTCTCGTCGCCGCGACGGATGTTATCCGCGAGATCGGCTTCGAAGCTCACGCGCGTATCGTCGAACGATTTCGTCAGACCGACGAGCGTGATGCCCTGATGCGCGAGGCGCCTGAAGTCCACCGTATGGCCGCCGCGCGCGCCGCTCACGGCAATGGTCACATGCTCGCGGCCCGGCTTCATCACTTCCGCGTCCCATTCGCCGAGCACGCCGAGCCACCAGCAGAAATCGCGTCCGCGATATCCGCGCGGCGGACGATCGTGCGCGCCGACCGACAGATACACGCGCCGGCCCGCGCGCTGCAATTCATCGGCGATCTGCACGCCCGACGATCCCGCGCCCACGACGAGCACGCCGCCTTCGGGCAGTTGCTGCGGATTGCGATAGTCGGCGGAATGGATCTGCGTGAGCTTTGCGGACGACGGCGCGATCGGCGGAATCACGGGGCGCTGAAACGGACCCGTCGCGACGACCACGCGATTCGCTTCGATGGTTCCGTCGGATGTATCGACGGTAAAGCCCGGCCGCCCCGCATTGCGCACGACCTTCTTCACTTCGACGCCGGTGCGAATGGGCGCATCGAATTTCTTCGCGTACTCGACGAAGTATTCCGCGACCTGATCTTTCGATGCGAAACCATCGGGGTCGAAATCCGCGAACTCGAGATTAGGGAAACGATCGTGCCATGCGGGACCATTGGCGACGAGCGAATCCCACCTGCCCGTGCGCCAGCGTTCGGCGATGCGATCGCGTTCGAGCACAAGATGCGGCACGCCGAGCTTGCTCAGGTGTTCGCTCATCGCGACGCCAGCCTGGCCCGCGCCGACCACGAGCGTGTCGATAGACGTTGTTTCCACTGTCATGGCTATGTCCTTCTGAAAGGCCGTTGTATCCGTGATGTCTTCGTGAAAATCTACGCGTCCCGGTCGAATCCGAAAAATATATTTAAAAAATGCACGGCATCGGATTTGGCTATGCAATGAATTTTGAGCACTTCACAATGCGGCTCATCGAAGCTCCATTTCCGGAATGTCATCGATGGAAAGCCATCCCTTGCGCTATTCGCTGCGGCAATTGCGCTACTTCGTGGTCGCTGCCGAAGCCTTGTCCTTCACCGCCGCCGCGAAAAAACTGCATATTTCGCAGCCGTCGATATCGACCGCCCTCGCCGATCTCGAAGCATCGTTCGGCGTGCAGCTATTCATTCGCCATCATGCGAGCGGTCTGTCGCTCACGCAGGCCGGCCGCGATCTGCTCGGGCAAGCGCGCAATCTGCTGAAGATCGCGGAAGAACTGCAAATGGCCGCGAAAGAAATGGATGGCGGCATGACCGGCTCCATCGCGCTCGGCTGTCTCGTGTCGCTCGCACCGCCTTTGATGCCGGGACTCATCAGCCGCTTCACGGCAGGGCACGCGGGCATTTCGTTTCGCACGGTCGAAGCGCATCAGGACGGCTTGTTGCGCGGCCTGCATGACGGTTCGCTCGATATCGCCCTCACCTATAGTCTGGACTTGACCGAGGACATCGCGTTCACGCCGCTGCTTTCGTTGCCGCCTTATGCGATCTTGCCGAAGACGCATCGGCTTGCGCGAGCGCGCAAGGTATCGCTCGCCGATTTGCAATCGGAGCCTTACGTGATGCTCGATCTGCCGCATAGCCGCGAGTATTTCGCCGCGCTCTTCGATGCGGTCGGCAGCCGTCCCGTGCCCGCGTTCCGGTCATCGCAACCGGAAGTCGTGCGCGGCATGGTGGCGAACGGCCTCGGCTATAGCATCCTCAACTTTCCGCTGAAGTCGAATCGCACGGTGGATGGCGAGGACTTCGTGATTAAGCGCTTCAAGGACAACGTCAACGCGACTACGTTAGGCATCGCGCAATCTCGCACGATGCGTCCGCGGCAAGTGGTGCATCGCTTCTCGTCGTTCTGCGAGAACTATATTAGGCGACTGCATATCGACACGTGAAGTTATCGGCGCTGCATAGATAAAAGCTTTGCTTTGTATCCGAAAACAATATTTTGGCTGGCAATTTGGCTTGATAGATTGATGTCCATGTCGAGCGCAATGCGGTCAAAGCCCGCGCCAGCGCGCTCTCACGAGTCGAGACAAGGAGGGCTTCATGATCGCAGTGGACACGCTCATCGACCAGTTACGGTCGAATTGCGAACGACCATTCAGCGATGCGCACGCCATGCCGCCTGGCGTCTATACATCGCCCGACTTCCTGTCACTCGAAGAGCGCGAGATCTTCGCGCATGAATGGCAATGCGTCGGCCGCGCGAGCGCGTTGAAGGAACCCGGCGATTACCTGACGGCGCAGATCGGCGCGCAGCCGATCGTCGTATTGCGCGACGAGCAGATGCAGCTCAAGGCGATGTCGAATGTGTGCCTGCATCGCATGTCGGTGCTGCTCGAAGGGCGCGGCAACAAGCGGCGCATCGTGTGCCCGTATCACGCGTGGAGTTATGGACTCGACGGCGAATTGAAGGGCGCGCCGCTCATGGACCGGCAAGAAGGCTTCTGCAAGGAAAGTTATAGGCTGCCCGCCGTGCGCTGCGAGGAATGGCAAGGCTGGATCTATGTGACGCTCGATGAAAGCGCGCCGCCCGTCGCAACGCAGCTAGCCGAACTGAGCGAATTGATCGGCGCGTATGGCATGACGGACTACATCGAAACTTTCTATGAAGAGCATGTGTGGGATACCAACTGGAAGATCCTCGCCGAAAACTTCATGGAAAGTTATCACTTGCCAATGCTGCATCGCGCGACCGTAGGGCCGCATTCGAAGCTCGAAGAGATGGAATGTCCACCGGGTTATCCCGCGTTCAACTATCACTGGATCACGAAGGAAGCGAGCTTGCCCATTGGCAATGCTCATCCGGATAACACGCGTTTAACGGGTCATTGGCGCAAGACGACCGCACTGCTCGCGATCTATCCGACGCATCTCGTCACGCTTACGCCCGGCTATTTCTGGTATCTCGTGTTGCAGCCGCGCGGCGTCGGGCAAGTGCATATCCGCTTCGGCGGCGGTCTCGCGCCTGAATTCATCGCCGACGCGGAAGCGAACGCGCATATGTCGACATTGAAGAAGCTGCTCGACGAAGTGAACGCGGAAGACAGGCGCGGCGTGGAAGCGGTGTTTCGCGGCGTGCATGCGCCGCTCGCGAAGCCCGGAAATCTGAGCCACCTTGAACGGCCCAATTTCGACTTTGCGCGCTATATCGCGACGAAGCTCGCACAGCACTGAAAGACAGGACACGAACACGATGTCAGCCCCTTCCTTCATCTCCTTCTCCGGCGTGAGCAAATCGTATGACGGCGCCCATTACGTCGTGGAGGATTTGAACCTCGACGTGCGCAAGGGAGAATTTCTTTCGCTGCTCGGTCCGTCCGGCTCGGGTAAAACGACGACGCTGATGATGCTCGCGGGCTTCGAAACGCCGACGCAAGGCGAGATTCGTCTCGATGGCAGGCGTCTCGACGACAAGCCGCCGCATCAGCGCGACATCGGCATGGTCTTTCAGAACTACGCGCTCTTTCCGCATCTGACGATCGCGGAGAACGTCGCCTTTCCGCTTTCCGTGCGACGCGTGAGCCGCGCCGAGCAGAAGACGCGCGTGAAGCGCGCGCTGGAGATGATCGAGTTGCCCCATCTCGCGAGCCGGCGACCCTCACAGCTTTCCGGCGGGCAGCAGCAGCGCGTCGCGCTCGCACGCGCGCTCGTGTTCGAACCGAGCGTCGTGCTGATGGACGAGCCGCTCGGCGCACTCGACAAGCGCCTGCGCGAAACGATGCAATACGAAATCATGCGGCTGCACCGCGAGCTTTCGCTGACGATCGTCTACGTGACGCACGATCAGGCCGAAGCGCTGACGATGTCGGACCGGGTCGCCGTCTTTTCCGATGGCCGCATCCAGCAGGCCGCGACGCCGAGCGAGCTTTACGAGAACGCGCAGAACGCGTTCGTTGCGAACTTCGTCGGCGAGAACAACGGGCTCACGGGGCGCGTCGTCAGTGCGAACGGCGAATGGGCGACGCTGGCGCTATCGGACGGCAGCGTCATTCGCGGACGCTGCGAGCACGGCCTGCGCGCCGGCGATGAAGCGATGCTCGCGCTGCGCCCCGAACGCGCGCACATTCCCGGCACGGAAGACGCGCACGCGGACGAGCACAGCAACGTCGTGCGCGCACGCGTCGAGGAGCTCGTGTACTGCGGCGATCATCATCGCGTGCATCTGAAGCTCGGCTCGCGCGATTCCATCGTCGTCAAAGTGCCCAATACCCAGCGTCACGCATTGCCCTGCGCAGGCAGCACGATCGATATCGCGTGGCGTCACGACGACTGCAAGATTCTCGCGATGATGGCGCCAAAAAACGCGCCCGCGATTGCCCCGAGCACACCGCCCTCACCTTCTCTCATCCCGACCGCACCCGCAGGAGCCAACTGACATGCGCAATCACATCAAAGCACAATGCGCCGCACTCGCAGTATTTGCGTTTGCAACTATCTCGACACAGGCGGCGGAGACACTCTCCGTCGTGACGTTCGGCGGCGCGTTCGAAGCCGCCGCCAAGAAAGCCTGGTTCGAACCGTTCACGCAGGCAACGGGCGTGAACTTCTCGACCGAATCGTATGACGGCGGCCTCGCCAAGCTCTCCGCGATGGAGCAGGCGAAGAACACGACGTGGGATCTCATCGATCTGGAAACCAACGACGCGATCACCGCATGCGATGAAGGCCTGCTGCAGAAGTTCGACAAGAAGATGCTCGGCAAGACGAGCGACTTCATCCCCGGCTCGATCAGCGATTGCGCGGTTGCGAGCATGGTGTGGTCCACGGTCTATGCCTACGACGCGAGCAAGCTGAAGACCGCGCCGACCACTGTCAACGACTTCTTCGATTTGCAGAAATACCCCGGCAAGCGCGGCCTGCGCAAGTCGCCGAAGGTGTCGATGGAATGGGCGCTGATCGCCGATGGCGTCGACCCGAAAGATGTCTACAAGGTGCTCGGCACGCCCGCCGGCGTCGATCGCGCGTTCAAGAAGCTCGACACGATCAAGAAGAACATCGTGTGGTGGGAATCGGGCGCGCAGGCGCCGCAACTGCTCGCCGATGGCGCGGTCGTGATGGTGCAGGCCTACAACGGCCGCATCGACGACGCCGCGAAGAAAGACAACAAGCCGTTCAAGGCCGTGTGGGACGCGCAAGTCTACGACTTCGAGTGGTGGGCTATTCCGACGGGCGCGAAGCACGCCGATACCGCGGCGAAGTTCATCGTGTCGCAAGCGCAGCCGAAGGCATCGGCGGATCTCTCGAAGTACATCGCGTATGCGCCGCCGCGTAAGGATGCGGTCGCGCTCGTCGACAAGCAGCGACTCGCCGACATGCCGACCGCGCCGGATAACTTCAAGCGCGCGGTGCAGATCAACGCGAACTTTTGGGCCGACAACGCAGATCAGATCAACAAGCGCTTCCAGGTCTGGCTCACGCAATAACGCTGTTCATGGATGAGAGTAACGACATGCCTGCATCGATTCACGCGCACGCCGCCGGTTCTCCGACGAGAGCCGATGGCCGCGCCTCGTATCAAAGAGCGCGCCGCCGCGCATCGGTGCAGGCGTTGTTGCTTGCCTTGCCGCTGATCGTGTTTTTGCTGTCGACGTTCATCGCGCCAATCGCGATGCTGCTTGCGCGCAGTGTCGAGAACAAGGAGGTGCCGGACAGCATGCCGGCGCTCACTCGTGCTCTCGATGCCTGGGACGGCCGCGGCGTGCCCGATGAACATCTGTTCGCGCTGCTCGCCTCGGGCCTGAAGGATGCGCAACAGAACGGGCAACTCGGCACCGTCGCGCGCAGGCTCAACTTCGCGCAGCCCGAGTTTCGCAGCTTGCTGATGCGGACCGCGCGCAGCGTGCGCGAGGAGACGCCGCCCGCGTGGAAGCCGGTTTTGATCGACATGGATGAACGTTGGAATTCGCCGGAGATCTGGCGTCTGTTGAAACGCGCGGCCACGTCGCCGACGCCGGACTATCTGCTTGCCGCCGTCGATGCGCAAGTGACGCCGCAAGGCAACGTCGCGTTCGTGGCGGATAACTCGTCGGTGTATCGACAGGCGTTTCTGCGCACGATATCGATCAGCGCGTCCGTCACGCTGCTGTGCCTCGTGCTCGGTTATCCGGTCGCATGGCTGCTCGCGAATCTGCCGACGCAAAGCAGCAACCGCCTGATGCTTTTCGTGATCGTGCCGTTCTGGACGTCGCTGCTCGTACGCACGACTGCGTGGTATGTGTTGCTGCAGCCGGGCGGTGTCATCAATGGCCTCTTGATGGGACTCGGTCTCGCGACGCATCCGCTGCCGCTCATCTTCAATCGCACGGGCGTGTTGATCGGCATGACGCATGTGTTGCTGCCGTACATGATTCTGGCGATCTTCTCGGTGATGAAAGGCGTGTCGCCGGTCTATCTGCGCGCGGCGCAATCGCTCGGCGCGCATCCGTTCACCGCGTTCGTGCGCGTGTACATACCGCAGACGTTGCCGGGTGTCGGCGCGGGATGCTTTCTCGTTTTCGTGCTCGCGCTCGGCTACTACATCACGCCCGCGCTGCTCGGCGGCGCGGGCGATGAAATGATCAGCCAGCTCATCGCGCTGCAGACGAATACGCAGCTCAATTGGGGGCTTGCGGGCGCGCTCTCGGCGTACCTCGTGATCTTCACCGCGATCTTCTATTTCCTGTTCAACCGCATCGTCGGCATCGACCGGTTGCGCTTCGGTTAAGGGGCCATTCTTCCATGACGGAATCACGCAACCGGGTGCTGACCGAACGCATCGCTTCCCGATGGGTGCGCGTGCATACCGCGCTCGTGCTGTTCTTTCTCGTCGCGCCGATTCTCGCGATCATCCCTTTGTCGTTCAATTCGGGATCCTACTTTTCTTATCCGTTGCAGGGGTTTTCGTTGCGCTGGTATGAGCAGGCGCTCACGAGTCCCGACTGGCAGCGCTCGCTTTTGAACAGCATCGGCATTGGTGCGGCGTCGACGTTGATCGCGACGTGTCTCGGCACGCTTGCAGCGCTCGGCCTTTCGCGTTCGCAGTTTCCGCTGCGCTCGGTCATCATGCCGATCATCATTTCGCCGATGATCGTGCCGATTGTCGTTGTCGCGGCCGGCTTCTATCTGATCTTTGCGCCGCTCGGGCTCGTCAACTCTTATCCCGGTGTGATCTTCGCGCATGCGGCGCTTGGCACGCCCTTTGTCGTGATTACCGTGACGGCGTCGTTGTTGTCCTTCGATCAAAGTCTCTTGCGTGCTGCGTCGGGGCTCGGGGCGACGCCGTGGATCGCCTTCCGGCGCGTGACCTTGCCGCTCATTACGCCGGCTGTGGCTACCGGCAGCGTGTTCGCGTTTGCTACTTCGTTCGATGAAGTTATCGTCATTCTCTTTATCGGCGGGCCGGATCAGCGAACCGTGCCGCGGCAGATGTGGAGCGGTATTCGCGATTCCATCGATCCTTCCATTCTTGCTGTTGCTACGATGCTGATCGTGTTTGCTGTTCTGCTCTTTGCCAGCATCAATTGGTTGCGGGGGCGGGCTAGTCGGGCTCTTGTTTGAAGTTTGAATCGCCCTCTGTTCGCCGTGCTTTCGCTTTCGCCGGATCCCGCTTTCGCGTCGGTCTATTGGCACTGCCCCTGTGCGGGGCGGCACTCACTTTCTTTGCTGCTGCAAAGAAAGTAAGCAAAGAAAGCAGCTACTGATGCCCGCGGTCACACGCAATTTGGGTAGTTCTCTCGTCCTAGGCGGCACTCGCCTAAAGAGTGCCCTCATAGGCCCAACCGGGCTTGGCTCGCGCACGGTCTGCCACATCGCACCACATAACAAATGGGTTCAGCACCAAATAGCTCCGGCCCGCTTCGCGGCCGACCGGTCAATCGGGTCCGCGCGTGCTTCTCTACTAACGTCTCCATCTCACTGCAATCGCC